>NZ_JBFUDM010000003.1:697500-1349285 GCF_056404715.1 Dongia sp. P2_B8
GTTAAGCGTCTCACACGCCTCTTTTGCTTTACTTAACAACTACTGAAAACCACTCAAGATTACTGGCTCTAGTAAGGCAACTTACTGGATCCGCCGTCTGCGTATCCCTTCTCGAGAAACAGGCCAGGCCATCAACGAGAGTTGGTGTTGCCGGGCGGCGGTGTTTTGGCACCGTTGGGGCCGTAGCTCAGTTGGGAGAGCGCTAGCTTTGCAAGCTTGAGGTCGTCGGTTCGATCCCGATCGGCTCCACCACTTTGTGGTGTCGCCGATCTCGGATGTTGCGTTTGTCAGCTTTGCTGACGGGGCGGCTCCGCGAAAAGGATCCTCACTGTTTCTCGGAAGAATATGGGCTAGTAGCTCAGCTGGTTAGAGCGCGCGCTTGATAAGCGTGAGGTCGGAAGTTCAAATCTTCCCTGGCCCACCATTGTTTGCGCGCGACGCCTCTCGGAAGAGAGTGCCGCGGCTGAGCGAGTTCAAAGTTTGAAGAGGCGCTGCCGGGTCAAGGCCTGGTGGGTATCTTTGAAAAGCTGTTTGTCATTGTAGATCTGATGCAAGCGACCACGGGCGGTCTTTCCGTATAAACCGCATGTGGGTGGCTGGCTAAACCTAACTCGATTATCGACTTCGTCGATAGTGGGGAGAGGGTAGCTGTCATTCACTGAGCCTGTGGTCGTATAGATTACCAACTGAAGTGCTGAGTGTGCCGAGGCCTTTGGTCTCAGCTTGTGAGATTGAGGGTTAGGATCAAGCGCGTTAAGGGCATTTGGTGGATGCCTTGGCATTGAGAGGCGATGAAGGACGTAGCACGTTGCGATAAGCCACGGGGAGCCGCGAGCAGGCTTTGATCCGTGGATTTCCGAATGGGGAAACCCGGCCGTAAGGTCATCCTTATCTGAATACATAGGGTAAGGAAGCGAACCCAGGGAACTGAAACATCTCAGTACCTGGAGGAAAGGACATCAACAGAGACTCCGCTAGTAGTGGCGAGCGAACGCGGACCAGGCCAGTGGTACTTAATCTTCGAACCAGAACTGTCTGGAAAGGCAGGCCATAGTGGGTGATAGCCCCGTATGGGTAGGAAGGTTTTGTATCCTTGAGTAGGGCGGGACACGAGAAATCCTGTCTGAACATGGGGGGACCACCCTCCAAGCCTAAGTACTCCTCAATGACCGATAGTGAACCAGTACCGTGAGGGAAAGGTGAAAAGCACCCCGATGAGGGGAGTGAAATAGTACCTGAAACCGAATGCCTACAAGCAGTGGGAGCCTTTGCGTGGCAACACGTATGGGGTGACCGCGTACCTCTTGTATAATGGGTCAGCGAGTTCGTCTTACGAGCGAGCTTAAGTCGATAGATGAAGGCGTAGCGAAAGCGAGTCTTAATAGGGCGACCATAGTTCGTAGGATGAGACCCGAAACCGGGTGATCTATCCATGGGCAGGCTGAAGGTCGGGTAACACCGACTGGAGGGCCGAACTCGTATCCGTTGAAAAGGATTGGGATGACCTGTGGATAGGGGTGAAAGGCCAATCAAACTCGGAAATAGCTGGTTCTCCGCGAAATCTATTTAGGTAGAGCGTCGGGAGTTCACCGTTGGGGGTAGAGCACTGGATGGGCTAGGGGAGAGCGATCTTTACCAAACCTAACCAAACTCCGAATACCAACGGGTTATATCCCGACAGACAGACTGTGGGTGCTAAGGTCCATGGTCGAGAGGGGAAGAGCCCAGACCGCCAGCTAAGGTCCCCAAGTCATGGCTAAGTGGGAAAGGATGTGGGAAGGCCAAGACAGCCAGGAGGTTGGCTTAGAAGCAGCCATCCTTTAAAGAAAGCGTAATAGCTCACTGGTCTAGTTAAGCCGTCCTGCGCCGAAAATGTAACGGGGCTAAAGCCATGCACCGAAGCTGCGGGTGTGATCAAGGTAGCGTCCTTGGTCACGCAGTAGCGGAGCGTTCCGCAAATCTGTGAAGGTGTGGCGTGAGCCATGCTGGAGATAACGGAAGCGAGAATGCTGACATGAGTAGCGATAAACAGTGTGAGAGACACTGTCGCCGTAAGTCCAAGGGTTCCTGCGCAAGGTTAATCCGCGCAGGGTGAGCCGGCCCCTAAGGCGAGGCCGAAAGGCGTAGTCGATGGGAACCTGGTTAATATTCCAGGGCCTGCTGGAAGTGACGAATGCCGTATGTTGTCATCGCTTATCGGATTGTGATGGCCGCGAAGGTGTTCCGGGAAATAACTCCAGCGTATAGACCGTACCCTAAACCGACACAGGTGGACTGGTAGAGTATACCAAGGCGCTTGAGAGAATGGTGTTGAAGGAACTCGGCAAATTGCCCTCGTAACTTCGGGAGAAGAGGGCCCCATCTATGGGCAACCATGGGTGGGGGGCACAGAGCAGGGGGTGGCGACTGTTTAACAAAAACACAGGGCTCTGCGAAGTCTTTAAGACGACGTATAGGGTCTGACGCCTGCCCGGTGCTGGAAGGTTAAGAGGAGGGGTGCAAGCTCTGAATCGAAGCCCCAGTAAACGGCGGCCGTAACTATAACGGTCCTAAGGTAGCGAAATTCCTTGTCGGGTAAGTTCCGACCTGCACGAATGGCGTAACGACTTCCCCACTGTCTCCAACACCAACTCAGCGAAATTGAATTCTCCGTGAAGATGCGGAGTACCCGCGGTTAGACGGAAAGACCCCATGCACCTTTACTATAGCTTTGCAGTGGTATTAGGGAATGAATGTGTAGGATAGGTGGGAGCCTATGAAGCGCTGGCGCCAGTCAGTGTGGAGGCAACCTTGAAATACCACCCTTTCGTTCTCTGATATCTAACCGCGTCCCGTTATCCGGGACCGGGACCCTGCATGGTGGGTAGTTTGACTGGGGCGGTCGCCTCCCAAAGAGTAACGGAGGCGCGCGATGGTGGGCTCAGGCTGGTCGGAAATCAGCTGTCGAGTGCAATGGCATAAGCCCGCCTGACTGCGAGACTGACAAGTCGAGCAGAGACGAAAGTCGGTCATAGTGATCCGGTGGTCCCACGTGGACGGGCCATCGCTCAACGGATAAAAGGTACGCTGGGGATAACAGGCTGATGACTCCCAAGAGTCCATATCGACGGAGTCGTTTGGCACCTCGATGTCGGCTCATCACATCCTGGGGCTGGAGCAGGTCCCAAGGGTATGGCTGTTCGCCATTTAAAGTGGTACGTGAGCTGGGTTCAGAACGTCGTGAGACAGTTCGGTCCCTATCTGCCGTGGGTGTTGGAGTATTGCGAGGATTTGCCCCTAGTACGAGAGGACCGGGGTGAACGTACCTCTGGTGTACCGGTTGTCGTGCCAACGGCATCGCCGGGTAGCTATGTACGGTCGGGATAACCGCTGAAAGCATCTAAGCGGGAAACCCACCTCAAAACTAATACTCCCTATGAGAGCCGTGAGAGACCATCACGTTGATAGGCCGGGTGTGGACGTGCAGTAATGTACGGAGCTAACCGGTACTAATCGCTCCACTGGCTTGATCTTCGCCTTCTTCTTGCAAGGCACTGTCCTCTAAGGACAGCTGAACTCTAGGCCTCGGCACATTCAGCACTTCATATTGGTAATCGCTCGTCGCAAGATGAGTTTGCAATCCGGCCTTCGATGACCTGGTGGTTATGGCGAGGGGCCTGCACCCGATCCCATCCCGAACTCGGCCGTGAAAACCCTCAGCGCCAATGGTACTTCGTCTCAAGACGCGGGAGAGTAGGTCGCCGCCAGGTCTTCCAAGTCCGGATCAACATGCATCAGARACACAATCACAAACATCAAAAGGCGCGCTCWKCAACAAAGCGCGCCTTTCGTGCTTAAATGGCACGAAACATCCTTACACAGGATGGAGCAGCCCCGTCCGCGACGCGGACAAACAATGCCACCGGGCATAAAACCCCGGCCACAGACTTAACGCGGGATGGAGCAGTCCCCGTCCGCAACGCGGACAAACAATGCTACCGGGCATAAAACCCCGGCCAAAGACTTAACGCGGGATGGAGCAGCCCGGTAGCTCGTCAGGCTCATAACCTGAAGGTCGAAAATTCCAACCTTTCTACAGCTCTCCAGAAACGGCAGCTTGAGAAAATTGCACTCAGCATGCGGTCGCTTCTGTGCCTGGAGTGCCAATGTCGTTAAAAACGCGTCAGGATCTCGGCCACCTTCTTGCCATTCGTCCAGCAGCTGCGTGAGCCAATACTTGCCGTCATTCTCTCCGCAGAGCTTGGCCTTATAGCGCTCCTCGATGCCGTACACATCCTTCCAAGTATCAAGTTCCTCGGTGACGGCAGCGGGGCCAAATTGCAGCGTGATATCCGCTGGCGTCAGGTTGGTGATGTCTGGGTGATGCAAGACAACTTGTAGTTCGATGGAATGCGGCCCCATTTTGTACGGGTAGAAAACGGCGCGGCGCCGGACTGTCCCGGCAGGGTCTTTGGGGGTGTGGACTGGGTTCTTGCTCGTCTTGTAGCTGCTGTTGCAGTGATGACAGGCGGGCACGAGATTGCGAAAATTGATCGAATTGAACGGATATAGCGCCTTCGGTAGGTAGTGGTCATAGGCTTCACGCTTGCTGTGGTATTCACCTAGCAGGTCGTTGATGCCACAAAACGGGCATTTCCCCGCCTTGTTGGTAATCATAAAGGCCTGATAGTGATCGTCGATGTCTCCGATCTGGGCGCGTAATGCGGCCAGATCCAGCAGCGATTGTGAATACAGGCCCTTGAAAAAAGTGCCGAGTTGGTCGGCAAGGCCCTTGTGGTTGACGGCGATGTCAGCGTAGCGCGCCAGCTGCGTCGCCGGGTCATTGGCACACACCTTCTCCAGATCGTTGTTGCCCCGATACCAATGTTGAAACTGCCTGATCTGGGCAGCGGTCAGCGCCGAAAACAAATCGTAGATGCGCTCCACGTGACCATAAAAGAAATCGGCACCTTGGGTGTCGGAGTAATAGAAAGCCTCCATCACATCGCGTAACTCCGCGTTGGCGTCGAACAGGTGCAGATCAAAGAGGCCGCTTGCCGGGGCCCTGCACCACACCTCATGAAAAATGAAGTCGATGAATTCCTGCATCTTCTCCATTTTGTGCGGCACATAGGTGTACGAAAACAGCATCAGACCGGCGCCTTCCCGTTGCCCGGCTGATCGCTATCGAGGATTGCCTTGATCAGCAGCACTTTTTCCACCGAGTCACCGAGTTGCTGGTGAATTTCCGTGATCAATAGTTCCTTGTCATCGACGCCTTGTGCAAAACGTGCCCGCAATGCGTCAAGCAACGCCTGCGCATAGCCACCAATGGTTTCGCGCTTGCCGAAGGTGTTCATGGTGATCTTGTTGATCGAGGCGCCCAGCGTATTGTAATCCGGGTGGCTGATGCTGACCGCGCCACTGTCTTTGTCCTTGGCGAATACCAGCACCTTTTCCGGTTTGCTGTCCGAAATCAGAAACGGCGCGTGGGTAGTGATCAACATTTCTTGCCCCACATTTCCGGTGCCGGGAAGGCACTGGCGGAGCCGAGTGATAAAATTGGCTCGCCAGTCTGGATTGAAGTGAGTTTCAGGCTCGTCCAACAAGAATAAGCTGTTGGTGTTGCGGAACAGCAGGCAAAGTCCAAGGCTGTGCAGTAGCTGGTGTTCGCCGTCCGACAATTCCTTGAGTGATATCGGTTCCGCCACCCGTTGCTTGTGAAAGCGCACGAACTTGAAGCGCATAATGCGCTGGTCGGAGGCGAGCACGGGTACGGTTTCGCTTACATAATGGCTGGGCGACCTGTAAAGGTCAGCTTTGAGTGCATCGCTGGTTGTAAATAGGTTCAATGTCAGCAGAACCTGAAATGCTTGAAACAGAGCCAAAGCTGAATTATCGGGTCTTCCCTGAAAGGCTGAATCGACGAAGTCTTTCTGGAACGCTGAGTCGCCAAAGTTTTTCCGAAAGGCTTCCTTTGTCGCTTCGTTGACCCAGTAATCGAGGATGAGGGCGTCAGTAGTCTCGTCCACATAGTTCAGCGTGGCGCAGCGCTTAAGAGCGCTCACCATCAGGGAGGACTTATCGTCTCCCTCCAATAGTTGCATTAGGTTCAGCCGATAATGGGTAGTGCCATCGTCATCCGTTTCGGCGCGCAAAGCCGGGTTACTTTTGACGATGTCATCAAGTGACTGCCGCTGGTTCTCGTCTTCGCTGGCGAAGCCAACAAGCTGCTCCGGTTGGAGGGGAATGCTGCGCCGAATAACAATACGGAACTCCTTCAGCGCTTCGATACCGATGTCCTCGCGGAAGGGCTGCAGGGTCACTTCATCCTGGAACAGCAAGTTGCAAAGCAGAATGGCTTGGCTGAAACCATTGTCGAGATAAGCCAGCCGCGTTTCCGGATGCCCCGGATAGGGGAGCTGGCGCGTCAGTGCATTCCAATATTCGTCAAACTGCACAAAGCGCAGCTTGAAAAAGGGCAGGCTGAGGATTTCGTTTTCACCAGACGAATAACCAAGCACGAATTGCGGCACCAGGATATCGGCCTGGCTTCCATTGAAGGACTCGTCGACATCGGTACCGAAGTTGCTTTGATTTTCCCACAGAAGGCGCACCGATTCTCCGGAGTTCTTCCGGACAGCGACGTTTGCCCACACTGGACCATCGGCGCGCCTAAATTCTGGCGGCACTTGAATCAAATAATCCAGCTCAAACGCCGCCGGCGGAATATCCCGATCCTCGTTTTGCAGCGCCTCGGGTAAAAAGCTGCGGCGCACGCGCAGCAACTCCAGTTGAAAGAAAATCGCCGCAAGGACCTCCAGGAGATTGGATTTACCGCTGCCATTCGGTCCGGCGCAAACGAAGGGTGCAAAGCCTGCAGGTTGTTCCAGCTCGTCTTGCAGTATCCATTCCGTGCGGAAGTGATGCTCAAAGCCACAGGGCAGGCTGCGAAAGCCGGCCGGGTCGGTGATCTTCAGGCGCAGCAGCTTCATGGGCCTACCAACTGCCGTATGCAGCCAGTCGGGCGCCGGGTTTCAAGCCGACCCGATTGCTGTCGCCGTCAAAATACTGCTCCAGATCGCCCGCATCCAAGGCCTCCAAGAGAAACCCTCTCAACGCGTCGTAGTCCTCGGATGCCATCGTCAGCGTGTCGCCTTCGACCTTGGATCGAGTTGACTGCAGCGCCTGCCATGCCGATTCGATAAGTTGCGCAGTATCCAAACTGGCATCCGGCAAGGTGTTCGTCAGGTACTGTCTCAGCCAATCAACCAGCAATGCGCGACGAACTTGTGGCGGTGTGGGCTGAACCATTTGGTTGGTGACTTCCGTCGGCGTGATCGCTCCCGCGGATATAGGTAGCGGATCGGCCTGCTGCTGCACATCCCGCCCACCCTGCCCTGGCTGAGCTTGTTCGTCGGGCAACGGCACCCGCGACAAATCCAGCTCGCCCTTGAAGGCCTGCTGACTCAACGCCGAGTAAAGAGTTTCGAGGTCGGTTAGGCTGTACTGATACATAGCCTTCAATTCATCAACACGAGTGTGCGTTTCGGCAAATTTCTCCTGCAACTCGATTGGCGGGCGCTTGAGCTTGGTTTCCTTGATTAGTCCGAGATTTAGGCCGCTCATGATGGCGCCTCTATTCTTGCTCCTAAACTGATTCAGAATGAACGGGCTGGAGTGAATGGAGTAAGACAAGAACAATGGATTTGCGACTTCTCTGTTCAGAGTAATCGCCGCCAAGTGCTTCGTATTAACCGCTAAAGGAACATCGTCTGGCACCACCGCTGAGCGACCAATGGTGCCCATGATCGTCACAATCACGTCGCCGGGAGAGACGCGATAGTTCTCCAGCTCTTGATACTTTTCATTGGAAATAAATCGGCGCTCACCCCATGCAAAGCGGTTTTGAACGGCGTTATCGATGCCCAAAACTGCTACATCACCTTCGGCTGTGAATTCGCTGTGCAAGAGATTTGATCCAAAGGGCCCTGTTCGCATGGCTCCCTTGTGGTTAGCAGCTAGATCGCGAATCTCTACCAAAGGCCACGCGTCGTAACCTTGGCAGCTCGGACCAAACATCTCCAGGAATACACTTTTGATCAGGTCGTCGAGTTGTTGCAGGTGTTGTTTGCGCTGAACGATCAGGCCTTCCACTTTGCCAAGCAGATGGGCAATGCGAATTTGGTCGTCGAGCGGCGGAAAGAAGATTTCGAGGTCGTAAAGTTCCTCCTGAGTTATGCCTTTGACGGTAGCGCCAGATCCCTTCCGTACAATGGTTTCCTTCAGTGACAAGACAGCATGTAAAAGATAGCTGGGATCCATAGGAGCTTTTGGAATTAGGGCGCGCAAGTCTTGATTGATGGCGAGATCAATATAATTGATTGCTGCCTTTCCCAATGCCATTCGGGTCGGAATGATCACGTGCCCGCGCGGGATGAGGTTCGCGGAACTACTTTTTAGGCCAGCCTCCGTAATGGCATCTTGAGTTGTCGTAAGCGCTGTCGACGTAAAGTCCTTTACGGTTGCCCAGGGAATTTCCCCTCCCCAGTACTCGCTTACAGATTTTGACGGTGTGCCGCCGCCTTTAAACGTGATGATCTCTCTAAGAGTTTTGAAGGAACTCATCCCACCATCCCCCTCAATTCCAGCAGCTCACGCACAATGCCGCCTTGAATCCTGGCAAGCTCATTCTCATCCACATCACCCACCTCGGCTTGAATCAGCCGATCCAGAATTACGCTTGGCAAGTCATAGTGAACTTCCTCGAACATATCCTCCTTGTAGCGAGAAAGAGAAAGGTCATAACCCTGAGCCTCGATCTCGGCGCGCGGCACCATGAAGCATTTCGCCGTGCGGTCGGTGTCGGTGTCGGTGGATGGATTGCGGGTGTGGTATCGGGTGACGATGTCTTGCAAGTCGCCGTAGCCTTCTTGCTTGGTTCGCTTGTCGTCCAGGCTATAGCCATCGGCCTGCATCTCATAGAACCAGACATGCTCGGTCGCCGGCTTGCTTACCTTGTCTTTCGGCCCCCAGACCTTGGTGAATAGTAGGATGGCGGTGCTCACGCCTGCATAAGGTTTGAACACGCCGCTGGGCTGGGTGATGACGGCCTTGAGATCGCAGCGCTCTACCAGAATTTGGCGCAGCGTCTTGAAGGAGCCGCTGGCGCCGAACAGCACGCCCTGCGGCACGATCACGCAGCCGGTGCCGCCTTTTTTGAGCAGACGGTAAATGTTCTCGACGAACAGCAGTTCGGTCTTAGTGGTGCCCAGTTGCAGGTCTTCATTGATGTCGCCCTTGTCGATGCTGCCGGTAAAGGGCGGATTGGCCATCACGATGTCGTATTCGGATTCTTCGGTAAAACTCTTACTGAGCGTGTCTTTGTAGTCGATGTGCGGCTCGTCAATGCCGTGCATCATCAGGTTCATCAGCCCCAGGCGAACCATGGTGGAGTCGATGTCGTAGCCCCACAGTGAGCTGGACAGAATGGCCTGGGCTCTTTCGGTGAGTGCAGCTGCCACCGAGGTGCGCACGAAGCCGTCTTCATCAGGAGTGAGGTCTTTGGCGCCCGCTTTGATGGCCAGTTGTGTCACGATGTACTGGTACGCACCCAGCAAAAAGCCACCGGAGCCACAGGCCGGGTCAGCAATTTTGTGGCCAAGTTGTGGCTGCACCAGATCGGCCATCAACTTGATGATGTGGCGCGGGGTGCGGAACTGACCGTTCTTCCCTGCGGTGGCAATTTCAGACAGCAGCATTTCATATACATCGCCCTGGATGTCTTGAAAGGCCTGGCCCTTCTCCTGCGAGTCTCTCTCCATTACCTCGAAAATTTCGTCGATGGTCTTCACCGCTTCCACCAGTAGGGCAGGTTTGGGAATGATGAACACCGCGTTTCTCATGTGATGGGTGAAGTTTGATTCGGCGCCATTCAGGTCTTTCAGAAATGGAAAAACGTTGTCCTGGACATGTTCAAGCATTCGATCTGCTGGGCTGAAAAATTTAAATTCGCTCCAGCGCAGGGTGCGTTTTTCCATTTCATAGCGCTTTTCGTCCTCCAGCTTTTTTTTGCGTTCCTCTGCCGAATCTTCCTCACGCAGATTTGCCCTGAATCTTGGCGGAATCCATTTGCCGTCGAACTTGGAGATGTATTTGTCTTCCGTGAACTCGGCGTCGGACTGGCGCTTGAGGTCCTGCTCATCGAGCCGTTTCATGAACAGCAGATAGGTGATCTGCTCGATGGCGGTGAGCGGGTTGCTGATGCCACCGCTCCAGAATTTATTCCAGAGCTGGTCGATCTTGCTCTTAAGTTCGGGGTTGTTTTGCAGCATGGGATTGCCTGTTCGTTATGCGGCCAACCGTTCGGTCAGCTGCAGGATTTCGTTGATTTCGGTTGGGCTGAACACGCCGCGGATGCCTTGTGGGTGAATGACCGTGAAGGGAGTCTTGATCAAATCCTTCTTCTCCACCTTTTCGCGCTCGATGATGAAGTCCTTCAGCAGGTTGAGGAATTCCATCTGCCGGCTGCTTAGCGTGGTGCGGGCGCGAATGAACTGATCGAAGGCGGCGCTGACTTCATCCGGAAAACTTTTGAGCACTTCAATGCCCAGAATGTGGCGGATGAACTGGATAAAGCGCGCCTTGCGGTTTTTGTAAGTGTGTCGTAGCAAGTCTTCGGTAATGTGCGGATGTTCGTCGTGCAGCAGTTCGGCCAGTTCACTTGCCTCTATTGCGCTGACCGCCTCGCCGCTCTTGATCTTCTGCAGCACCAGGTTGTGCTCAGTTAGGTCGGCAATCAAGGCCTCGACCATTTCGCGGTAGCGGGAGATGCTGACTGCTTCGTGCTGCGGGCCAAATTCCACCCATTCCTTCTTGTGTAGTTCATCGGCCAGATCAAGGTGGGTTTGCTCCTGGCCAGTGCTTTGCTCACGGAATTTCATCAGCGTGCCGAGCTTGGCGACCATATCGTCGAAGGCATCTTCATCCGCCTTGGCCCAGTAGTGGTTAGTTTGTGAGGCGCGTATCAGAGTTTCTTCCTGCTTCACGAAGCTGACCGAGAGTGGTAGTTCGCCGATCTGTTCGACTATGGCTTCTTTGAGGGCTTCGGCTTGCTCCTTGTCTTCGTTCAACACAGCCAGTGAGTATTCGAGCAGGTCGCGCTCGAAACGCATGGCCTTGTAGTCGGCCTCAGAGACGGTGCGGAAAAGCGGTTTGATTTCGGCACGCAGAAATTCCAGTCTGTTGTGGCTAAGGTTGATCCAGAAATTGTCTTCGYCCAGCCGCGCCAGTGCGGCGGCGGCTTCCTTGATCACCACTGATTCTTTAGGCAATGCAGCAATCTGAATGCGGAGTTTCGCTATTTCCCGCGCGGCGATGTCGGCTTGACCGCTGTCATTGGCCTTCTCGATCTTGTCGATCCGCAGACCCACGAGCCGCACCGGCAGGGGCAATTGCGGCTTGAGTTCTTTGCCTTTGGGATTGAGCTTGAAGTATTCAAAGTTGTCCCAGCAGTCGAGGATCAGGAACGCGTCTTTCTCGAGACACCAGGGCTTGGGCTTGCGGGCTTCCAGCAAACGCGTGCCGCGCCCCACCATCTGCCAGAACTTGGTATAGGAATAGACTGGCTTGGCGAACACAAGGTTGACGATCTCGCGCACGTCGATACCAGTGTCGAGCATATCCACACTGATGGCGATGCGTGGCATGTCATTGTTGGTGAACTGATCAAGCAGGCCGCCTTTGCCGTAGACGCGCGGGTCCTCCGATACCAACACCTTGGCCAGCTCACCATGGTATTGCGGATAGAGCCTATCGAAAATGTCTTCCATCCGACGTGCGTGTGCCTTGGTGGCACAGAAGAAGATGGTCTTACCCGGCAACACACCGTTGGCATCTTTGATGGATTCCTCCATAAACTCTCGGACAATCAGGGTGTTGGTGCCCATGTTGATGACCTGTTTTTCCAGCTGCGAGCCTTCGAAGTTAATTTCTTCAACTTCTTTGCCTTGCAGGATCAGCTTTTTTTGATCGTCCAATGAAATGGTGCGTTTACTGATGCCTTCCATCTGGAACTTGGTCTGAATCTTCATGACCTGGAAGTTGCAGAGGTAAGGCGGCACGTTGTTCACGGCCTCCTCGAAGGTATAGGCGAAAGTCGGAAGGCCGTCTTCGCAATGAAAAAGCTGAAAAGTATTGTGATCGATGATGTCGGTGGGTGTAGCCGTTAAACCCAGCGTGACGGTTTTGAAATAGTCGAGCACTTCGCCATAAGTATTGTAGATAGAGCGATGGCTCTCATCGATCACGATGAAATCGAAGAAGTGAGGTGACAGATGCTGTGCCTCATCTCGGATGATGTTCAGCATCGTCGGGTAGGTGGCAACGTACACGCGGCGGTCTTTGGCGATGAGCTTTTCGCCGACATTCGGCCAGCGTGGCTCGTTGGGCATGTGCTCTTTGAACGCCGCCAGCGCCTGCTCACGCAACGGAATGCGATCTACCAGAAACAATACCTTCTCGGCGTGCCCGGCGCGCATCAACGCATCGACCAAGGCAATGCAGGTGCGGGTCTTGCCGGTGCCGGTAGCCATGACCAATAGGAAGTCCCGCTTCTTCTGCTCGATACCTTCAAGCACCGAGCGAATAGCGCGGATCTGGTAGTCGCGACCTGCAATTGAGGTGTTGATGAACTCCTGCGTCAGCGGCTTGCGATTGCGGCGGATATAGGCGAAGCGCTCCAGATCGTCGCGCGTGGGAAAGCCGATGACCTTGCGAGGCGGGGCGTTTTCTAAATCCCAGAAGTAGCTTTCGTAGCCGTTGGTGTAGAAGCAGAACGGCAGCTCACCACCCAACTGTTCCCGAATGTTGTAGCAATACTGCTTGGCTTGCTCGCGGCCGATGGCGGCATCCTGGCTGGACTTCTTGGCTTCGATCACGGCCAACGGCTTGCCGTCTTTGCCCAACAAAACGTAATCGCTGAACTGATGCCCCTCATAAGGAGTGCGCGGCTCGGCCACGCCTTCCGGGAGGTTGGTTAGGATATCGAACTCTTCAACAACTTGAGTTGGGTCTTTTATGTTCCAGCCTGACTGGGTAAGAGCCAAATCAATAAGCTCGGCTCTTGTTTCGGCTTCAGTACTAGGCATGATCCGCCATTATCCGTGAAAGCGGATTGCACCAGACGATGGCTCTATCGAGCCATGCTGAGCACTCGGAAGGCAATCGAGACTGACCCGAAGTAGCTTTCCCACGTTTCCCCCGCCTACTAGAGCCCCTGGCTGCCGCCTTATACCAAGGGAATCCGGCCCCTGGACAACCCCTAGTCCTTCTACGGCTTCGAATTTCGCCACATGGTAATCTACTCCCGGCAGACGGCTATGAACACATTATCAAATATTTCAATTAGTTGGCAACAAAAGTCTAAATGAAATGCAGCCTTGAGCTGGCGCGGGCGAGCTTCTTCCGAAATTCCTTCATTCCGCCGGTTTCGATGGCTTTGGCCAACTCCATGAAGAAGGCCGCATATTCCTGTTCCGCTTCTCGCTCAGAAAAGCCATTTGCAATTAAGGCGCCCGGCAATAATGCGGTAATTTGAGATTTATACTGCGTCAGAATTCTTTCGCGCTCACCTCGAATGATATTGTCGGGAACTATCCCGGAACGGAAATCGCCAAGAGCAATTGCCAATTCCTCCTGAACTCTTTTCCAAAGCGGATTCAGAGCTATGCGCGTAATGTTGGTGCATTGATCAGAGTCCACGACATAGCGAATATCCTGCACAGCCGCGACGACCAAATCGCCAAATTGATTTTCCAAGTCGGCAAAGTCTTTAATGTGCCAGAAGCGCAAATATTTTTTCCCCGCGCGTACTTCTACGCGCCAGACTGCATAATTCTTATCCGTGGGGTCAATATCCCAGATTGAGAACCAATGCCTTTTGTATTTCTGAATAACCTCTCGTCTTTTGTCATAGATAATAATTTGCCGCCCAGGCATTTTGCCAATGGTTACACTCGATGCTTGCCGTCCTGCCCAATGTACCTGAAATTCGTCTGGATTAATGGAAGTAGGCGTCACTGGGTAATTATGTTCGGCAACCTTTGTTTTTGAGTGCGCCACGAATTGATCCGGTTGAAGCGAAAATTCGGCAGGCATCAACAAATCGATGGCGTAATCCAGGCGGCCCAGGCGTTCCTCGCCAAAGATGGCTCCCATATCTGCAAGGCGCGTCCTGATTTGATCCCGCACACCCTTGTAGCCCAGAATTGCGAGTGGCAGCGATTTGGCGCTTACTCGGATATTCCAGTCGCTAGCCGATTGGTTGCGCTTAAAAAACCAAGTCTCACCCATTGGGCCAGTATCGCAGCGAAAGGCATAACCGCCCTTGGCGCCAGTGTCGGCAACATGCATGGCGACCTGGCCGGGGCCAAGCTTGATCAAAGTTGGCTGGTAGGCCTTCTCGGTTGTCTTCTTGGCGTCCTCAAGCAGTTCAAGTTCTGGTGCTCGCAATGCGCCTTTTATTGCCATGTCGAGACCATCAAAGCCTTTATGCAATGTTTTGAAAGGGGTCATGGAAAGCTGGTTCCTGTAATTCTAGGAGGGGGTGTTACAAGGACCCCCGCCATTGACTGGCAGGGGCGGGCAGCTAAGCGGCCCGCGATTGACGGCGGCGGAACATGATGTCCCAGTCGCCGGTCTCGGCATTCTTAAATGCAGCGACATTTAACGGCTTTTCGAAGCTCGGGTCATCGAAAGTCAGCGTCAAGAATTCATCGCCATAGCGTTCCGCGCTTTTCACGGCTTTGGTCCACGCCGAGCCGATTTGCACTTCGGCACCATTTCTATTCCAGGCGCACAGCTTGTGAGAGGGCGCATTTGGATTGGTTGCCGCAGGCAATTTCACGGCGAAAAATGAAATGTCATTTTCCAAAGTACTAATTGCACCTTCGAGAATTTGGCCGCTTGCCGTGTCTTTGCTTTTCATCTGCCCAATTTTCATTTGATTTTCCTCTAGCTGATAAAGATTGCTGGATATGTGCGCTCCGCGCCGGGACCGCTTGGGGTTTTGGGGCCGGTAATGAGGGGGACACCTGGCCCGGTGTCCCCCTCGTTTAGAGCCTTCCGGCCCCAAAACACCTCGTGTCGCGGTCAACTCCACGAGGCAAAAACTCTTAGATAGCTAACGGCGGAGCGGTGGCAGGACGCTCGATGTGCTGGCGCAAAGCCGCTGCTCACTCCAACTGATCAGATCATTTAGGCGGTATCTGATGGCGCGAGTGGACGCGCGGACGAACTGCGGGCCGCCACCGCGGAGGCGCCATTTCTGGAGGGTTCGCTTAGATACGCCTAAGAATTCCGCCGCAACGTCCTCAGGGACGAGGCTTTGCGTGTGGGACTGCTCGCTACGAGTGCTGGCATTGATAGTTGTCACGACTGGCTCCCGTTAACGCATGATTGCGCGAGACCAGTTGTTGCTCGACTTGAAACCTCAATAAACGCCTCAAAACTGGAAGCGATTATTGAGTTTTGAGGGCGATTTTGAGGGTGGTTTTGAGGTTGCTGGCGTTTGACCTAGCGTTGATCGAGTTCGGCTTTAATCACCCGACGAATTGTCTCGTCGCTGGGTCCGCGATCGGAGGCATCAATATGGCAATTGTTCTGTCGAATTACGTTTCGAACATTCTCGTAATTGGCTTTCAGGGGCTTATCGATAAATTGCCCATTGTCCCGAAGGCGGCGAATGGCATCTCGAATTTCGCCAGTAAGCGGGGGGCGGCCCGGTTGCTTTGCAGTCTCTTGATATTCGCCGGCGGTCTGAATTGCGGTTGGTGTAGTTCGAGATTCAACAACGCGGACTTCTTCGAATTCTCGGCCATTTGAGAACAAATAAGAATTTGCCCAATTGACGCTGCCTGTATCCCAATCTGTGTGGTTGATAAGAATTGCAGCGTCATTCCGGACGCGCGGTAACTGAAATCCAAACCCAACTAAAGAGCCGTCCTTGAGGCGTTTTAGCACGTCCTCCTGCAGCAGTCCTGGCAGAGCTATATGGCGTACAGCCATCGCTTCGAATTCTTCTCTTACGGGCAGAATTGGCTTTAGATTAATTTTTTGCGGCCCACCAATTTCCAGCTTGATCGAATTTAATTGTTCCAATTGCATATATTCATTGAAGCGACCTTCGTCAGAAAATAGCTCTATGGCCTTGGAGAGAGTGACGCCGCTTTCCCAAGCACTTTTTGAATTCTTGGACATTGGTACCGTAGGCAGGTTTTCAGGTGTTCAAATTGCCGATTATTCGGCTGCTTTGTTTTTTGGCTCTAGAGGCTCGTTTGAATTTGCGACCTTAGCTCGCAGAGAACCCGTTCGCATCGCAGATGAGATTTCCCCGGCGACACGATCTGCAGTGGCCTTCACAGGCTCATGCGCAAGGTGCGCATATCGTGCGGTTGTCTGAGCTTGATTGTGACCAAGCAGCTTTCCAATGGTCATCAGACTTTCGCCGCCGCCTGCGGCTACCGAGGCAAAAGAATGGCGCAGGTCGTGAATTCGAACATCTGGCAGTTTCGCTAGTTTCCGAATTCGCCGCCATGGTCTCTGCATGTCTGTGAGGTGTTGGCCTTCAATGTTTCCAGCAATCACGTAGGGATTGCCGGGAACCTTTCTGGCGCGCTTCAAGACCTCCATAGCGTCTTTACTCAGAACGATGCGCTTTGCGCCAGTCTTTGAATCGGGCAGGGCGAGGCAGTTGTCCTGCACATACGCCCATTTTAGGGTTTGAATTTCCCCGAGACGCGCGCCGGTCAAAATCAGCAAGCGAATTGCTGCAATGACAAAAGGTGATTCCGTGTCATTTCGCTCCGCTTCGTCCAAGATCTGGCCGAGACGGCCGATTTCGTCAAAATTCAGAAAGCGCTCGCGTTTTTGCTCACGGTACTTTTCGACGTGCCGGCACGGATTTGAACCATCCGGCCGTAATTCCCATACTTCCGCCAAGTTAAATAGCTTCGAGAGGACACCAAGGGTTCGATTGGCCTGATAAGGAATGTCGCGCAAATCGTGATGCAGGCTCGCAATATCGGAGCGCTTCACATCACTGACTTTGAAAGTGCCCAGGCGCGGTTTGATGAATAGGTCTACCGACCGCTGATATTCCTTTGTCGTGCTCGGTTTGCAGCGTTTGGGGACATATTCTTCCAGGAATTTGTCACAGAGCTTGGCAACAGTCGGAATGCGCCGGTAGGCGGCTTGCTCGGCGGAGGGATCTTGCCCCTTGTCCACCGACACCAGGAGTTCGCGGGCGTGCTTCCGGGCTTCATCCGGGGTCATCGTGCCAACATGGCTGAAGGCGTTACGGCGAGTGCGCCCGCCCGCGCGATACTGCACGACATAGGCTTTGCGGCCGGAAGGCAAAACGCGAATGCCGAACCCTGCTAGCTCGTCATCCCAAACGAAATAGTCTGATGCCTTGGCCGCCAAGCCATCGACAAGCCGCTTTGTGATCTTGGCCATCCCGAATCCCGTCTTTGAAATCTGGAAGCAATATGGAAGCATCAGGTGGCGAAATCCAGCGCAGAATGGCGTAGGTGGGTCGCGATGATGAACTTTAATATGTGAGTATAATCAATATCTTATAGTAGCATGGCGTATCATGTAGTAGTCGAGCGTATCTATGCCAAACTATCTCATAACCTGAAGGTCGCAGGTTCAAATCCTGCTCCCGCAACCAACACAAAACCCCCGCGCAACAAAAGCGCGGGGGTTTGGCTTTTGGTGGGCAGATGAGAGGTGCTGCACAATTCCAGGAGTTCCGGGAAGGCGCCGCGGAGCCTCACGCGCATCGCGCCGCTCTGATTCAGCTGAGCCCGCCTAATAGCTGTCGACCGTGATAATGGCGTCGGCGAAGGCCTGCGGGGCCTCTTGCGGCAGATTGTGCCCGACGCCCTTGATGATCCGGTGCGTGCGCTTGCCCGCGAATTTCTTGGCGTAGGACATGCCGTCCGTGGCGGGGACCACGCCGTCGGAATCACCATCGAGCGTGATCGTGGGCACCGTGATGACCGGACCCGCGGCCAGGCGTTTTTCCAGATCGTCATATTGCGGGTCGCCCTCGGCCAGGCTCAGGCGCCAGCGATAATTGTGGATCACGATGCCGACATAGTCCGGATTGTCGAAGGAGGCGGCAGTGCGATCGAAGGTCGCGTCATCGAAATTCCATGTCGGAGAGTTGAACTTCCAGATGAGCTTTGCAAAATCATGCCGGTTGGCATCGAGGCCGGCCCGGCCGCGTTCGGTGGCAAAATAATACTGATACCACCATCCCCATTCGGCCTTGGGCGGCAAGGGTAATTTGTTGCGTTCGAGATTGTTGATGAGATAGCCATTCACGGCGACCAGCGCCTTGCAGCGTTCTGGCCAGAGCGCTGCGATGATGCAGGCAGTCCGGGCACCCCAATCATAGCCGGCAAGGAGTGCCGTTTTGATCTTCAGCGCATCCATCAAGGCGATGATGTCGAGGGCGACCACCGATTGCTGGGCATTGCGGAACGTGGTGTTCGATAGAAAGCGCGTCGTGCCATGGCCACGCAGATGTGGAACGATCACGCGGTAGCCCGCCGACGCCAGCGCCGGCGCGACGTCGACGAAGCTGTGAATGTCATAAGGCCAACCATGGAGAAGAATGACCACAGGACCATCGGCGGGGCCGGCTTCAGCATAGCCAATATTGAGCACGCCGGCATCGATCTGCTTCAATGCACCAAACGACGTGTGCGTTCCCGGCGCTGTAGTCTCGGACTGTGCATAGGCCGAACCCGCCGCGACGATTTCAGCGGCGGCAAGCGCCGTAGCGGCAAGACCGGCGACTTGCAGGAAATGCCTGCGCCTTGGATCCGCGAGGTCTGACATGGGTGGCTCCTGATGCAGCATGTTGAGGTGTTGCGGACTGTCTGCTCTATCCGAACGTGAACGCATAAGCGCGAACGCTGCCATCAAAGAACTCGATCCTGAAGGTGCGGTCCGCGATGGGTCCGGCTTGCCGGACCAGCTGATAGAGCCGGTCATCCTGCACGCTGCCCCATCCGTCCGCATCCACATCGGAGCCATGATCCTTTCCGGGTGCTGCGCCGTCGATCGTGACGCGAAAGCGGACAGGGCGGTCGTGCGCTGCCGGCGCCATGACGAGGTGCAGATCGCGGGCGTGGAAGCGATAGGCAATGCTGCCCGATCTGTCGTCGAGTGTGGCGAACTCGCCGCCGATCGTCCAAAGGCCAGCCAGGCTCCATTGATTGAGCGATAGGTCCGATGCTGGCTGATAGAGGTTCGGTTCATCTTCCCAGACCCTGCCGGGAGAAGAAAAATTCCTGGCCTGGAGATAGCCGAGATAGGTCTCGCCAGAGCCTAGATTGTCTTGGTCAGCTGCCGCCTGCGCGCCTACACCGTTGACGGGGACGATCTCGCTTGGAACGGGGGCGGCCTTGGCTTCGGACAGAAGCTGCTGGATCAACCGTTCAGACTGCTCATAACCGCCCTCGCCGAGCTGGTAATCGCGGACGTCGCCGCTGGCGTCGACGAAGTAGAGTGCTGGCCATGCCTGATTGCTGAATGCCCGCCAGATTCCAAAATCATTGTCGATCGCGACCGGATAGCTGACCCCAAGAGAGGTCAGGGCCTTGCCCACATTGGCGACATCTTTCTCGAAGGCGAATTCCGGTGTGTGCACACCAACGACCACAAGACCACGTTCCTTGTATTTCTCCGCCCAGGCGCGGACGTGTGGCAGTACACGCAGGCAGTTGATGCAGGAATAGGTCCAGAAATTCACCAGAACGACCTTGCCGGTTAAGTCGTCTGGGCGCAGCGGTTGCGCGTTCAACCATTGCGGCGCGCCCAGCAGTGAGGCGAGCGGGCCGGACAGGGCAGGTTCTGGAGTGGCAGCGGCGGCCGTGCCCAAGCCCAGGCTGGGCTTGCTCTGCAGGGCGGCAATGAGTTCCTGTTCGAGCATATTCGTGGTGACCGAAGACCAGCGCGTGAGAAGGCCGGTATCGATGCCGCCCCAGACAAGTGCAGCACCCGCCACCACGGCCGCGCCGAGGATGCGGCGCAAGTGATCTCCCCTGCGGACAGACTGCTTGGCAACGGCCATGAGGCGACCACCGAAGAACAGGCCGGCGGCCAGCGAGGTTGCAGCCCCCAATCCATAGGTCAGGAGCAGCAGAGACGTTTCAACGCTGGGACCACGCAGCGCGGCACTGGTCAGGATCAATCCCAGCACGGGGCCAGCGCAAGGTGCCCAGACCAAGCCAGTGGCGATGCCAAGCAGCATCGAAGAGAAAGCTGTCGTGCCAAGGACTGTCGTGCGCCGTCCTGTCCAGTTCGACAGTCTGGATCCGATCGCCATAAGCGGCGCCGTCATGCGCACGGCCACGGTGGGGAGGAGCATCGCCAGACCGAACAAGGTCATCAGCAGCAAGGCAATGGTCCGGCCATGGTGATTGGCCGCCACCACCCAGCCGCCCGCAAAAGCGGCCAGGCTTGCGACAGTTGCAAAGGCAATGGCGAGGCCGAACAGCATCGGCAACGCACCCTCTCTGAATGGCTGATCGGCCCGCGCCAGGACGAATGGCAGGATCGGGAAAATGCAAGGCGTGGCGATGGTGAGCACGCCTGCCAAATAAGCCAGGATGAAGAATGTCATCGGTTGCTCTGCTCGCCAGTTGGAAAGGACGTTTGACGCTGCTGCGATGGATAAGAGTTTGGTCAACCTGAATTGATTAATAACTCGTATCCGTTTAGATCGTATGCGTCTAATATATGAAAGCTAAATCGATTGTCAAGGCCTTCCGATTTAATCGTATCCGATATATATAGAGTCTAGAGGTGCATTTCCCTTAAGCGCGCGAGGACGATGATGAACAGCACTGACCCGAAAGGCCCCACAAACCCCAGGCTCGCAGATTTTCTGTGCTTTGCGATCTATTCGGCCAATCTCGCCTATGGCCGGGCCTATAAGCCGATCCTTGAAGAACTAGGTCTTACCTACACGCAGTACATCGCCATCGTGGCACTGTGGGAGGAAGACAATCAGACCGTCAGTGGCCTGGGCGAGAAGCTGTTTCTGGAATCCAACACGCTGACGCCGATCCTCAAGAAACTTGAAGGCATGGGATATCTGCGCAGGCAGCGCGACGCGGCGGACGAACGCCAGGTGTTGGTCAGCCTGACCGACGCTGGCCGCCGCCTGCGGGAGAAAGGCCTGACGATGAATCTCGTGGAGGCGTCCGGCCTGACATCAGAGGAGTTTCCCAAAATGCAGAAGGCGGTCGTCACGTTGCGGAACAATCTCATCAGGGCCGCACGCGACAAGGGATGATGGCCAGGCCACCGGCCAACCACCGTCAGGACCGCAGTCACTGAGCTCACGGCGACAAGAGTCTCCGGAGCAGTCGTTTCGCCAGTTCGAGAAACGCCAGCAGGAGTCCACTGGCTGCGATCGACAGCAGCAGATCGTCTACGTGCAGCGGACCGAAATGAAAGAGATTCCGGGCGGGCGGCCACCAAAGGGTGCCGGCGAGAACCAGCAGGACGGCCAGCAACACACAGGCAAGTGTCGGATTGGGCCTAATAATAGCGACCTTGAGAGAGGTGCTGAAGGACCGGTTGACCACGATCAAGCCGATGATCGAGATGACCAGCGCGGCAAACACCAGGGCGCGCAGATCATTTTCCAGCATCCCCGACCCGAGGGCAAAAACGAGCAAGGCGCCGGTGACGCCGAACGTGACAGCGCCTTGGAACAGGCTCCAGCCAATCAAATGCCGTGAGAATAAAGGAGCGGATGGATCGCGCGGCCGCCGCCGCATGACATCCTCTTCATCGGCCTCAGCCTCGAAGGCCAGGGTGCAGACAGGGTCGATCACCATTTCCAGGAAGGCGATATGCATCGGTCCCAACAGGATCGGCAGGCCAAATAGCAGGGGCAGGACGGAGAGGCCGGCGATCGGTACGTGGACGGCGATGATGAAACCCATGGCCTTGCGCAGATTGTCATAGATGCGGCGGCCGAGCCGAATGGCCTTCACGATCGAGCCGAAATCATCGTCCAGCAGGACGATCGACGAAGCCTCGCGGGCGACATCCGTGCCGCGCCCGCCCATCGCAATCCCGATATGTGCGGCTTTGAGAGACGGCGCGTCGTTGACGCCATCGCCGGTCATGACCACGATGTCGCCACGCGCTTTGAAGGCATTGACGATCCGCAGTTTCTGCTCGGGCAGGATCCGGGCAAAAACCCCGGCGCTGGCTACACGCTGCGCCAGCGCAGCATCGTCGAGGCCCACCAGCTCCGCGCCGGTCACGACGGTGTCTGCATCAACAATGCCCGCCTCTGCGGCGATCGCTTTGGCGGTCGCTGGATAGTCACCGGTAATCATCACGACACGCACACCGGCCGAGGCGCATTCTGCCACGGCAGCTGGCACGTTGGCGCGCAGCGGATCGGCAAAGCCGACCAGACCCATGAACTGGAGCGTCATTTCGCGCTGTGAGGCCGGCAACATATCTCCGCTGAACTCCCCGCAGGCGACACCGAGAACGCGCATGCCTCGGCGGCCCATATCATCGATGGCGGATTGCAACAGCGCAAAATCGTCTTTGCCAAGTTGGCAGAGGGCGGCCACCGCTTCCGGCGCGCCTTTCAGCGCGATCATGCGGCTGGTTGTCTCTGATCCCATGCTCCAGACATTTGACATGACCGGCAGGTCGGGACGGAGGCCATATTCCCGCAACAGGACCCGCTGCAACAGCTGTTCCTGGAACCCCGCACTCAGGCGTGGCGCCAGGGCGTGAAAGGCACGGTCCATCGGGTCTGTGGGGGCAGGCTGACTTGCCAGTACCCCGATCTCGGCCAAGGCTCTGCAATCGTGCGGCAGATCACTCTCCATAGGATCGGCCAAGGTCGGCTCCGCCAGGCGGCAACCCGATCCGCGCCAGGCCCTGAGTTCGGCAACCGACATACGGTTTTCGGTGAGTGTGCCGGTCTTGTCGGTGCATAGGATCGTGGCAGACCCCAAGGTCTCGATGGCGGCAGCATGCCGGGTAAGAACGCGGGCATGCGAGATGCGCCATGCACCCATCGCCAGGAACACGGTGAGGACGACTGGGAATTCTTCGGGGATCAGCGACATGCCGATGGCGATCGCAGCCAGAAATCCTTCCAACCAGCTGCCGCGCAGCATGCCGTAAAGGAACAAGACAACAAGGCTGGTAAGGCCAGCAAAGACGGCAAACACGCGGACCAGGCGGCGTGTTTGCGCCTGCAGCCGCGGTGGCTCCGGCTGCAGCGTCCGCAAGATTTCGCCAATCTTGCCCATCTCGCTACGAGCGCCCGTGGCAAAGACGATTCCCACACCGGCGCCCCGCACCACGAGTGACCCGGAATAGGCACAGGGCAGGTCATCACCGCCGGCACGTTGACGCACACCTTGCTCCGCCTGCGCGCGGGCAAGTTTGCGGACGGGGATGGATTCTCCAGTCAGCAGAGATTCGTCGACCAGAAGATCATGTATTTCGGCAAGATCCAAATCGGCAGGTATGCGATCACCTTCGGAAAGTATCACGCAATCGCCGACAACGACTTCGTGACCCGGGATGCGTTTCCGAATGCCGTCTCGCATCACGAGCGCGCGCGGACTGGCAAGATTGCGCAATGCTTCCAAGACGCGCTCGGTGCGGGTTTCCTGTACGACTGTGATCGAAACCGACAGTGTTGCGAAGACCAGCAAGGTCAAGGCCTCAGCAAGGTCGCCAATCAGAAGGTAAATGACGCCGCCGCCGAGGAGGAGGATCAACATGGGCTCGCGCAGCACGTTGAGCGCGATTCGAAGAGGAGAGCGTCGATCGCTGCGCGCCAATTCGTTTGGTCCGTCGCGCATCAAGCGGGCCCGGGCTTCTATCTCCGTCAACCCGACAATCTTGGCGGCTTGCTCGACCATTCTTAATCTCTCCATGGCAGTCCACCGGGCCGTCGACAGACCGGCTCACGGGCAGGTTTCAGCTGCGGCGCGGTCAGGACCGGAACCAAGCAAGCATCTTTCGTCAGCTATCGCTCTATACTACTATTGAACTATAAGGGGGACGATGATGTCGAGTGTGCCAGAGGATACGGCCGTGGATGCGGCGAACGAGCAAATGCTGCGCGATCGCGAAGCACGCCTGCAGTCGATCCTGGAATCGGCGCCTGATGCCATCCTGGTCATTGACGAAAAAGGCCTCATCGAATCGTTCAGCCCGGCTGCCGAACGCTTGTTTGGATACGCATCCAAGGAAGTCCAGGGGAAAAATATCAGCATCCTGATGCCGTCTCCCTACCGTGACCGCCATGACGGCTATATCCGGCACTATCTGGAAACGGGCGAGCGACGCATCATCGGCATCGGCCGTGTGGTCGTCGGGCAACGCAAGGATGGCAGTGCCTTTCCCATCGAACTTTCTGTGGGCGAGGCGATGATTGGTGGGCGCCGTCATTTTACCGGCTTCATCCGCGACCTTTCCGAACGACAGCTGACCGAGAACCGGCTACATGAACTGCAGCTGGAACTGCTGCATGTCTCGCGCCTGAGTGATGTCGGGCAGATGGCCTCGACCTTGGCCCATGAGCTCAATCAACCGCTCGCTGCCATCGTCAACTATGTCCAGGCAACGCGGCGCCTCCTGCAGGCACAGGAAGAACCGGTGTCGCCGAAGATTCTGGAGGTGATGGACAAGGCTGTCGTGCAGGCCGCGCGCGCCGGCGAGATCATCCGTCATTTGCGGAGCTTCATCCGGCGGGGCGAGGCGGAACGGCAGATCGAAGAGCTGAACAAGACAGTGGAAGAGGCGACAGCACTGGCTCTGGTTGGTGCCAAGGAAGCCAGTATCAATGTTCGCTGGGACCTGAGCGATGCTGCCATGCCGGTCCTTATCGACAAGGTCCAGATCCAGCAGGTGGTCTTCAATATCATCCGCAACGGCCTTGAAGCGATGGCTGATCATCCGTTGCCGCGTGACTTGGTCGTCACCACGACATTGGTGGATGACGATACCGCCCAGATTTCGATCAGCGACAGTGGCCCTGGACTGGCACCCAAGGTGCAAGCGCAGCTGTTCCAGCCATTCGTCACGACCAAGGAGCGTGGGATGGGGCTCGGCCTTTCCATCTGCAAGACGATTATCGATTCGCATGGTGGTCGTCTTTGGGCCAGCCCGAATGCAAAACGCGGCGCTGTCTTCTACATAGCGCTGCCAATCGCGCACGAGACGGACGGGAAGTTGGCATGACATTGATTTACATCGTCGATGACGACGACGCTGTTCGGGATTCTTTGGCCATCCTGCTTGAGTCGGCCGGATTTGAGGTCGAGTCATTCGCGGCTGCGGAGCCGGCATTGGATCGGTGCAAGGTGAAACTACCGGCCTGCGTCGTCACCGATGTGCGCATGCCAGGCATGGACGGTTTGGCACTGCATCATGCCCTCATAGCAGCCAAAATCGATGTTCCGGTCATTATCATGACTGGGCATGGTGAGGTTCCCCTGGCTGTCGGTGCCATGAAGGCCGGCGTGTCCGACTTTGTCGAGAAGCCGTTTACAGATGAATCCATTTTTGCCAGCGTCACCGAAGCGATCAGAAAGAGCGCGAATCGTCACAACAAACAGGTAGCCAGCCCGGAGATGTTGGGCCGTTTTGAAAGCCTGACGCCGCGCGAACGGGAAGTTTTCGATCTCCTGATTGCCGGTGATCCCAACAAGATCATTGCACATGTGCTGGATATCAGTGTTCGGACCGTCGAAATCCATCGTGCGCGGGTGATGGAGAAGATGAAGGCCAAGAGCCTGCCGGAACTGGTCCGCATGGCCATGGAACTCGATGTTCTCAAAGTCTCATAGGTCCTTGGCGACGTGAAGGATGGCCGGCATTTCCGGTTCGGCCCGCAGTGAAAAGCCAAGCCGGCGGCAGATCGCCAGCATTCTTTCATTGTGAATAAGCACCTTGCCGAAAATATGCTGAACGCCGATAGACCGTGCATAGGCAAGAATCCTTTGCATGAGCAGGCTGCCTAGCCCCCGCCCGGCCACATCGTCACGGACGATGATCGCATATTCGGCCCCTTCGCGATCGGGATCCATATGAATGCGAACGTCGGCAAATATCTGTGGCGGTTCGGCAGGATCCAGTGACGTCAGCACGAAGGCCATTTCGCGGTCATAGTCGATCTGCGTCAAGCCGGCGACCATGCCGTGCGAGGCCCGTGCCATGGCGCGAAAGAAGCGCTGCTCCTTGGCATCAGCCGAAAGCAGATCAAAGGCTGCCAGCATGGCCGGTTCGTCCTCAGGCCTGATCGGTCGCAGCCGGAAAGCTGTGCCATCGGGCAAGGTCACCGTCTCTTCGAGCTCTTTCGGATATGGCTTGATCGCCAAGCGGGATGTGGCGGTGGCATCGGCCTTCTTGACGCGGATGCGGGCATCCAATGCCAGGACGGAGTCTGGACGCGCCAAAAGCGGATTGACGTCGAGTTCGACGATGTCGCCAAGATCGACCATGATCTGGGAGATTTTCAGGATAGTTAGCGCGATCTCATCGATCGCCGCAGGTGGCTGATCGCGATAACCTTGCAGAAGTCTGTATACGCGCGTATTGGCGATGAGTTCATGGGCGAGCTTGAGGTTGAGTGGTGGCAAGGCCAGGGCGCGGTCGGCCGTGACTTCGACTGAAATGCCGCCTTGTCCAAAGAGAATGATGGGACCGAATTGTGGGTCAACGGTTGCGCCTACAATCAACTCATGGGCGCCTGTTCGATCGATCATCGCCGATACCGTAAAGCCCTCTATTCGAGCATCCGGCCGCTTCTGCCGCACGCCAGCCAGCATTGCCGTGGCCGCAGCTTCGACCTCCTCCGGCGTCTCTATATTGAGGATGACACCGCCGACGTCGGATTTATGCGTGATATCAGGCGATAGAAGCTTCAGTGCGACCGGGCCGGCAATCGACGCGGCGGCGGTGCGGGCATCCGCCGGCGATCGGCCGATCGTCTCAGCCGCGGTTGGAACACCATAGGCACGCAGGACCGCCAGCGATTCGGGTGCCGTCAGGAAGTCCCGGCCTTGTTGCAAGGCTAGACTGATGATCGATTTGGCATCGTCCAGGGCCGGCGAGAATTCGGTCGGCAGGGAGGGGGGTGTTTCTGCTAGCAGCGTACGATTGTGCTGGAATGTCACCAGATGCATGAAGGCACGGACTGCCTGCTCTGGTGTCTCGTAGCTGAGAAGATGATTTTCGGCAAATTTCTGGCGCGCTGCGCGGGAGGTTTGTTCACCGACCCAACTTGTAAATGCACATGTTCTTTGTCCAGCCAGGCTGCCGACCACCGCCTCCGCTGCCGCGAGGCTGGAGGTGATCGCGGTCGGGCTGTTCAGGATCAGAAAGGCATCCGCATTGTCATCCTTGATAAGAATGTCGAGTGCGGCGCGGTAGCGGT
The DNA here is from genome assembly GCF_056404715.1 of Dongia sp. P2_B8. Classification (NCBI taxonomy): domain Bacteria; kingdom Pseudomonadati; phylum Pseudomonadota; class Alphaproteobacteria; order Rhodospirillales; family Dongiaceae; genus Dongia; species Dongia sp. P2_B8. The sequence goes on from NZ_JBFUDM010000003.1 coordinate 724,994, forward strand.
CAGCGGCGGCGTCACCGATAATGTCAACGGGATTGCCCCGCGACCAGCCGGCCGGCAGAACCTGATCCAATTGCGCAATGGTCGATGGTTGCAGGACTGCCAGCCTGCCACCATGCTTGACCAAGGCGTCGGCCGCGAGAATACCGGCACCACCGCCATTGGTCAGAATGGCCAGGCGATCGCCCTTCGTTGGCCGCATCAAGGCGAGTGTCTCCATGGCACCGAACAATTCGTCGAGATCGTCGACCCTCAACAGGCCGGTCCGATGGAAAACGGCGTCATAGACGGCGTCACTGCCAGCCAGAACACCGGTATGAGAGGAGACGGCCTTGGCCGTCTCGGCGTGACGGCCCGCCTTGATGATGATGACGGGTTTGAGTCTGGCCGCACGCCTGGCGGCGGAGACGAACTTGCGCGCATGCGTGATGGCTTCAGCGTAAATCAGGATCGCCGACGTGTGTGGGTCGTCGGCGAGGTAGTCCAGCATGTCGCCGAAATCGACATCCAGCATCTCGCCCATGGACACGAGATGCGAAAAGCCGATGCCCCGTGCGGCCGCCCAATCAAGCGCTGCCGTGAGGATGGCACCCGATTGCGCCAGGAGCGCGATGGTGCCTTTCTTCGGCGCAAGATGGGCAAAGCTGGCATTGAGTCCGATCTCGGGGACGAGCAGACCCAGGCCGTTTGGGCCGAGGATGCGCAACAGATGCGGCTTGGCCGCCTGCAAGGCTGCGGATTTGAGCACGCTGCCTTCAGGACCGCCAAACCCGGCACTGATGATGACCGCAGCCTTCGTCCCGTGCGCGGCGAGGGTCGCGATGAGGGCTGGAATGGTGGCAGCGGGGGTGGCGATGACGGCAAGATCCGGGGCCCTGGTCAGCAATGCGGCGTCCGCGATGCAAGGGTGTCCGAGCACGGATGAGTATTTCGGGTTGACCAGGGTGATGTCGCCGACAAAGCCGCTCGTCAAAAGATTCTGGGCCAGGACATAACCCAAGGCGCCTGGTCGATCGCTGGCGCCAATCAAGGCAATCGAGCGCGGACGAAACAGGCTGTTGAGATTGCGGATCGTCACCGGACAAATTCCCTTGCTGATACTCTCAGGAACCTCCGGGTTCTCGAGCGCATTCCAGCTCAGGAAGCAAGCAGTTCCGCCCGTGCGGCCCTGGCTTTGTGGTCCGTGTCTTGCGCCAAATCGACGCCCGCCGCCGCGGCCAGGCGCTTCAGGTCCAGCACGTCCAACTTCTGCCCGCGCAGAACGACGATACGGTCCTTGCGCATGGACGAGAGCGCTCGGCAGACCGTCTCGCTGGTAAGGCCAAGGGCATCTGCGATATGGGGCAGCATCAAGGGCAGGGTCATGGTGCCGTCGCGCAACGCCGAAACCGGCGCATTCATGCGCAGGACCAGTTCGAGCAGCAAATGCGCCACCCGTTCCTTGGCCGTACGCCGGCCGACACTTGTCAGATGCTCAAAGGCGCGCGCCTCCGCATCGGCCAGATTTTCCAGCAGCCGGAAGCCAAGCGCCGGCACATCGCGCATGAGGTCGAACAGCCGCTCGCGCGTGAAGACGCTGAACGTGCAGCCGGTCAAGGTTTCAAGGCTGTGCGACATCACCCCAGATCCCGGCAGGCCGAAGACAACCCCGGGCAGGGCAAAGTCGAGAATCTGGCGGCGGCCATCTTCCAGGATCTGGTGACGGAATGCCCAGCCATCAAGGAGCAGGTAGATGTTGCGGCAATCATCACCTTGGTAATAGAGCGATTGTCCCGGCTCCAGCGTGCAGAAAGTGGGGCGGGCGGCGTTGACCCGGATCATGTCCTGCGGCGTCAGCCCACGAGCCAGCAGCGACGGCAAGGCACCGTGCATCGCGTGGCAGACGTTGGCATCATCATTCTTCCAGTTGAATAGCGCAGTAGCAGGCATGATTGGATCCCCTATCCTGGCGAAGCCCGGACATCGGTTCCGGACAACGCCATTAAACGGCGACCCCGCGGAATCGTGTAGTTAGGGGTGATACTTACGTAGATCTACGTATGCGGCAGGTCGCCGCGCTTGCCTACACGCCGATCGCCTGCAGGCCGAGGACTGCCAGCAGGATGGCATTGAAAATCATCAACAAAGCAAGAGGGATGCGGGTCTTGCTGCGGAACCGCACCGTGGCAAAACGGCTCCCATATCCAACCGCCCAGGAGAGGGGAAAAGTCCCCAGGGTAAAGGCTAACATCGCCAGCGCGGCGGTCAGGGGCGAGGCCGTTGCCGCTGCGATGATGAGGGCGCCATAGAGCAGTCCGCAGGGCAGGAAGCCCAGCAGAACGCCCAGCAGATAGCCGCGCAGACCGACCGGTTGGCGAAAGAGGGTGCGCGTAAAATCGCGCAGCGCCGCCATCGAACGGAGTTGCGACCAAGACGCATTTGCGATCGAAATGGTGCCAGATCCCACCGCCGGCAGGGCGCCCAATCGGGTGAGGCCCTGCACGAGAAAAATCCCGGCCGCGGCCCATAGCAGTAAGGATGGCAGCAGGCTGAGAGAGAGAAATTGGCTGCCCAGGCTGACTGGCAGGGATGCCACGGCGCCGAGGCTCATATAGGTCGTCAAGCGTCCGAACTGATACGGCAACAGCGCGCTGCCGGTGAGCCGCCGCCAAGTGGTCGCCTCGGCTGCATTCTGGCGACCGGCAAGCTCGATCGACTGCGCCGCCACAAAGGGGCCGCACATCCCGACACAATGGGTGGCACTGCCCACCAGGCCGGCCAGGAACATGCTGAGCAGCAGTGATCCATGGTCCTGCACGGCGATCAGGCAATGGCTCCCGAGGCTTGATGCCAGTTCCAGCATGGATGTCATTGAACGCCGGGATTGTTGCGCGATAGGCACTCTTCATGAGCCTGCAGCCCCTTCGGTTCATTGATCTAAATCAACGCCCGTTGCGCCCCAATCGGTAACCTTGGCGACAGGAAGGGACTCGGCTTTGCCATCGCAGCCGGGCCAGGGAATTGAAGAACATGGGAAAATTCACCGCTCCCCGCGACCCGACCGGCGTCCGTTATACGTCGATCATCGGAGTCGATCTGGAATTGCCGGTCAATATGGTGACCGTCGAGCAGCCGTGGCGCTGGCTGCTGCGCGGCTGGCAGGACTTCCAGCGCGCTGGCGTCGTCAGCCTGGCCTTCGGCGTTGCGATTGCGCTCCTGAGTGCGCTTCTTGTCTTCGGCCTGTGGCAGAGCGATCTGCGGCCATATTCCTTTCCCCTGGCCGCCGGCTTTTTCTTTATCGCGCCCCTGCTGGCCGTCGCCTTCTATGATATCAGCCGGCGGCTCGAACTGGGCCTGCCTCTCAACATCATCGATATTGCACTTTGCTGGCGGCCGCGGGCGGGACAACTCCTTACCATGGGCTTGCTGATGATGTTCCTGCATCTCGCCTGGGAACGCATCGCGATGCTGATCTATGCCGGCTTCTTTGGCAGCGGTGCAGCCGATTGGGAACAGTTCGTTGACGTCATCTTGTTTTCCACCAAGGGCCTGCCCTTTCTGATCGTCGGCACGTTGGCCGGTGGTGTTCTGGCCGCTATCGCCTTTGCCATCAGCGTTGTCGCCTTTCCGATGTTGCTGGAGCGCGATTGCGGAAGCTTGCGCGCCATGACGACATCGGTCTGCGCGACATTGGTCAATTGGCGCGTCCTCATCGGTTGGGCGGCACTCATTGCGCTCTTTACGGTCGCCGGGATCGCGACCTTCTGCATCGGCTTGATCGTAACCATGCCCCTCATCGGCCATGCCAGCTGGCATGCCTATCGCGACCTGGTGGAGTCCAACACATGAATGAAGTTTCTCAAGCACGACCCGATGCCATGACAAACCCCCGTGCCGACACCGGCCGGCCAAGCCTCGGATCCGGCTGGATCATGATCGTTGTTCTGGGAATTCTCGCACTGCTTGGCATCTATGTGACCGCCCATGCGGTTGATCTAGCCTTCCAACTCTTCGGTGCCTGCCTTGCCGGCTTCGCCATTCTGATGCTGTTCCGCGTCATTGTGCTTTTGCTTCCCGCCGGAAGCCCTGAAATCTGAAGGAACGTTCCATGACAAGCACGGGGGCGTATATGGCCCAATCCTATAATGAGCGCGTTATCCGACAGTTTACGATCGCCTCCATGGTCTGGGGACTGGTCGGATTCCTGGCGGGCGTGTTCATCGCCTTTCAACTCGCGTTCCCAGCCCTCAATCTCGGCCTGGAATGGACGTCTTTCGGGCGCCTGCGTCCATTGCACACGTCGGCCGTGATCTTCGCCTTCGGCGGCAACGTTCTGCTGGGCACCAGTCTCTTCGTCGTCCAGCGTACCTGTCGCGCCACCTTGTTCGGGGGCGAGCTGCTGGCCGAGTTCCTGTTCTGGGGCTATCAGCTGTTCATCGTTCTTGCCGCAAGCGGCTATGTCCTCGGCATTACCGAAGGCATGGAATATGCCGAGCCGGAATGGTACGTCGATCTGTGGCTGACCCTGGTCTGGGTAGTCTATTTGCTGATCTTCCTGGGCACATTGATGAAGCGAAAGGAACCGCACATCTATGTCGCCAATTGGTTCTATCTTGCCTTCATCCTGACCATCGCGGTCCTGCATGTCGGCCGCAACCTTGCGATGCCGGTCTCATTCATGGGCAGCAAGAGCTATTCGCTCTTTGCCGGTGTGCAGGATGCTATGCTGCAATGGTGGTATGGCCACAACGCGGTCGGCTTTTTCCTGACCGCCGGCTTCCTTGGCATCATGTATTATTTCGTGCCAAAGCAGGCGAACCGGCCAGTCTATTCATACCGTCTGTCGATCGTCCATTTCTGGTCGCTGATCTTCCTCTATATCTGGGCCGGCCCGCACCATCTTCACTACACTTCGCTGCCGGATTGGACCCAGTCTCTTGGCATGGTGTTCTCGATCATGCTGTGGATGCCAAGCTGGGGTGGCATGATCAATGGATTGATGACCTTGTCCGGTGCCTGGGACAAATTGCGGACCGATCCGGTGCTGCGTTTCCTGGTCACCTCGATCGGGTTCTACGGCATGTCGACCTTCGAAGGTCCGGTCATGTCGATCCGAGCGGTCAATTCGCTTAGCCACTATACCGATTGGACCATTGGCCACGTGCATTCGGGCGCGCTGGGTTGGGTCGCCTTCGTCAGTTTCGGTGCGATGTATTACATGGTGCCGGTTCTGTGGAAGCGTGAGCGTCTCTATAGCTCGCGTCTGGTTGAGTGGCATTTCTGGGTCGCGACCTTCGGGATCGTTCTCTACATCGTTTCGATGTGGATCTCGGGGATCATGCAGGGCCTGATGTGGCGCGCCTATGACAGCCTTGGCTTCCTGCAATATTCCTTCGTCGAAACCGTGGCTGCGATGCATCCCTATTACGTGGTGCGCGGATTTGGCGGCGTCCTGTTCCTCGTGGGGGCGATCATCATGACCTACAATTTGATCCGGACAATGCGTGGCGATGTCCGGCAAGAACGTGGCATCGGCGTCGTCGCCGTTGCGCAAGCCTGAAGCCGGAAAGGGGCTTGCCATGATTAAGCACGAACGCTTCGAAACGAATTCCATCGTCCTGTTGGTCGGCATCCTGCTGACAATCGCCATCGGCGGGTTGGTGGAAATCGTTCCCTTGTTCACCATCGGCGAGACGATCGAAAAGGTCGAGGGCGTTCGTCCCCTCAGCCCACTCGAACTGGCTGGCCGCAACGTCTACATCTCGGAGGGCTGCTACAATTGCCATAGCCAGCAAATCCGCCCGTTCCGCGACGAGGTTGAACGCTATGGTCATTACAATCTCGCTGCCGAAAGCATCTATGACCATCCGTTCCAATGGGGCTCGAAGCGAACCGGACCCGATCTGGCGCGCATTGGCGGAAAATACTCCAACGATTGGCAGGTGGCGCATTTGATCGATCCACGCTCCGTCGTGCCGGAATCGATCATGCCGACCTATCCGCATCTGGCGACCGAACTGGTCGACCCGTCGCGGATCGGTGCTGACCTGCAGGCGCTCAAGATGGTTGGCGTGCCATATTCCGACGACATGATCGCCGACGCGACCGCCGATATGGTGGCGCAAGCGACGCCCGATGCGGATACGGAAAAGCTGCTGCAGCGATACCCCAAGGCCGCCATCGGCGATCTGGACGGCGATCCCACCAAGATCACCAAGATGGACGCCCTTATCGCCTATCTGCAATCACTCGGCCGGATGGTCGATTTCACGACCTATCGGCCGGAACTCAACACTGCCGCCAATGCGGCCGGTGACGGGAGTCAGCCATGACGATGCATGAACTTTCCAGCCTGGCGCGCGAACTCTGGGTCGTCTGGCTGCTGATCATTTTCGGCGTCATCGTCTTCTACGCCTATCGCAAGCGGAACAAGGACTACTTCGCCGATTGCGCCCAGATACCCTTTCGACACGATGCTGAGGAGATGAACGATCATGGCTGAAATCGAGCGTGATCACGCCACGGGCGTTCAAACCACTGGCCACGAATGGGATGGCATCAAGGAATTGAACAACCCGCTGCCACGCTGGTGGCTGCTGGTCTTCTATGCCTGCATCATCTACGGCCTGGGTTACACGGTCTTCTATCCGGCGTGGCCGTCATTGAGCAATTATACCAAGGGTGTCCTCGGCTACAACTCTCATGCCGACTACTATACGGAGGCTAGCGCCGCGGCCTTTGCGCAAAAGGAATTCACCGACAAAATCTCGACTATCAGTGTCGAGGAAATCGAGAAAGACCCGCAGCTTCTTGCCTTCTCTCTGGCGGGCGGCCAAGCAGTGTTCAATGAGAACTGCGCGCAATGCCACGGTGTCGGCGGGCAGGGGCAGAAATTCTATCCGATCTTGGCCGACGATAATTGGCTCTGGGGTGGCAAGCTTGCCGATATCGAACAGACTGTCCGTCATGGGATCCGTTCGCCGGACGACGAAGGGACGCGCCAGTCGCAAATGCCGCGCTTTGGCGCCGACAGCATTCTCGATAAAGCGGCAGTTGCCGATGTCACGGAGTATGTGGCGTCTCTGACGAATGCCGAGGTCGATGCCGCTGCCCGCGATCGCGGCGCCAAGATCTTTGCTGATAATTGTGTCGCCTGCCATGGCGAGAATGCGGGCGGCAAACCGGAACTTGGCGCGCCTTCTCTGACCAACAACATCTGGCAATTTACCGGCGATCGGACGGCGTTTGCAGCGCAGATCAATTCGCCGCGCCACGGCGTCATGCCGGCCTGGCAGGGCCGCCTCAGCGATGAGCGCATCAAGATGGTGACGATTTATGTGCACAGCCTCAGCGGCGGGCAATAGGTAGCGCAATGCACAGAATGCCTGATCTAAAATGACCACGCAGGACATCACGACCAAAAGCCTCTTTGCTGCGCAGCAGAAGATATATCCACAACGGGTCTTCGGCCGCTTTCGCTTGATCAAATGGCTGGTTCTGGGTGTCCTGCTGGGGCTCTATTACATCATCCCCTGGTTACGCTGGGATCGCGGCCCGGGCGTTCCGGATCAGGCCGTCCTGCTCGATCTTACCGGCAGGCGCGGCTACTTCTTCTGGATCGAGATCTGGCCACAGGAGGTTTACTATTTCGCTGGCCTCCTGATGCTGGGAGCATTCGGCCTGTTCCTGGCCACTGCTTTGCTGGGGCGTGTCTGGTGTGGTTTTACCTGTCCACAGACCGTGTGGACGGATTTGTTCCTGTTCGTTGAGCGCTGGATCGAGGGTGACCGAAACAAGCGCATCAAGCTGGACAAGGAATCTTGGGGCGCGCACAAAATTGTCCTCAAGCTAGCCAAGCACAGCGTGTGGCTGCTCATTGCGCTGCTTACCGGCGGTGCTTGGGCCATGTACTACAGTGATGCGCCGACCCTGGTGCGCGAGGTCTTCACCGGTCAGGCAAGTGCCACGCAATATGGGTTCATTGCCCTCTTTACCGGCACGACCTATCTCCTCGCCGGATGGGCGCGAGAGCAGGTATGCATCTATATGTGCCCCTGGCCTCGTTTCCAGGCTGCGATGTTCGATGAGCGGACATTGCTCGTGACCTATGAGGAGTGGCGTGGTGAGCCGCGTGGCAAGGTCAAAGCAGTGTCAGCTTCGGGTGAAAAGATGGGCGACTGCATCGATTGCGGCCTGTGCCATCATGTGTGCCCTACCGGCGTCGATATTCGATTGGGCCAGCAGCTCGCCTGCATCGGCTGCGGCCTGTGCATCGACGCCTGCAACGGTGTCATGGCCAAAATCGGCCGGCCGAGCGAGCTGATCACCTATGACTCGCTCCACAATCAGGCCGAACGGGCGGCGGGGCGCCCGACACACCAGCGCTTCATCAGGCCTCGCACCATGTTCTATGGGGTCGTCATTCTCTTCATTGCGGCGGCAATGGCCATGTCCCTGGGCTGGCGGGCGCGGGTAGAAGTGTCGTTGCAAGCCGACCGGTCGCCGCTCTTTGTGCGTTTGAGCAACGGCAGCATCCAGAACGGCTACAGCATCAAAATCCTCAACATGCTGCGTGAGCCTGGGCGCTACACGGTCGATGTCGCCGGCATCGACCAGGTGCAGGCCAAATTGATCGGGCAAGCCGGCAATATCGTGACCGTACCGGGCGATTCCGTCGGCACCTTCAGGCTGCTGCTCCATGCCCCGCTCCGCAGCCTGTCGGAAAAATCGACCCCTATCACCGTGACCATCGAGGACCAGGCAACACATGAAAGAAGCAGTCATGACGCTATCTTCAGCGGCCCAGCCGATTAGGCGCGCCTTGTGGGTGCCGGGATTGTTTGTTCTCGGTTTCCTCATCGTCATTGCGGTGAATGGTATCCTTATTTTCGAGGCGGTCAGGAGCTTCAGCGGTTTGGAGACGGACAGCGCCTATGAAAAGGGGCTGCACTATAACCAGGCCTTGGCTGCAGCGGCCGACAATGCGCGGACTGGCTGGTATGCCGAGCCAACGATTACGGCCGGCAAGACTGCGGAAAGGCAGCTGCAGATCCTGGTGACAGATCGCATGGGGGCGCCGGTCAAATCGTTGCAGGTTCAAGCGGTCCTCGTGCGCCCGACCAATGCCGGCATGGATACCTCGCTTAAGCTTACCGACCTCGGTGAGGGCCGCTATGGCGCGGCCTTCACGCCCAAAGGCCTGGGCAATTGGGAATTGCGCATCAGCGCGCGGTCCGGTGATACGGCCTGGCAACAGGTGCAAAGGATCTTCCTGCAATGATCCTGCAGCCTGTCTCCGCCCGGCCGGATGCCAGCAAATGTCTGCATTGCGGCAACGACGTCGATGGGGCTGGTAAATATTGCTGTCCCGGCTGCGCGGCCGCACATCATTTGATTGGTGACCTTGGCCTTGGCGCCTATTACCAGCGGCGCATCCTCGACGTCACACAGCGGAAGCCAAGGCCGGACGATGACCATCTGGTCAGCGATCTGGCGGCATGGACGCGGTCCTTGGATGCCGATCGCCGCGAGATCACGCTTCTGATCGATGGCCTGCATTGTGGCGCCTGCGTTTGGCTGATTGAGCAGTTTCTGTTGCAGCAGCCGGGTGTCATCAATGCCCGCGTGGCCCTGACGACACGGCGCCTTACCATTGTCTGGGAGGCAAAGACAGTCGACCCCGCCATTCTGGTGACCGGCGTACAGCGGCTGGGCTATCGGTTGGTACCACTCGACCCGACCTGTCTCGCCGGCCGTGAGGAAGCTGAGGTCAAGCAGCTGTTGCGCTATCTGGCGGTCGCCGGGTTTGCTGCCGGCAACATCATGCTGCTCTCGGTATCGGTCTGGTTGGGAGCCGATCCCGCGACGCGCGACCTGTTGCATTGGGTTTCGGCGATGATTGCCATTCCCGCGATTGCCTATGCCGGCCGGCCGTTCTTCCGGTCAGCCTGGGGCGCGCTGCGGGCCCGGCGTACGAACATGGACGTGCCGATCTCGCTGGCGGTCATCCTGGCACCAAGCCTCAGCCTGTTCGAGACCTTTACTGGCGGCCAGCATGCCTATTTTGATTCTGCCGTCACCCTGTTGTTCTTCCTGTTAATCGGGCGCTTTCTCGATCACCGGGCGCGGCGGGCCGCACGCGCCACGGCCGAACAGCTCCTGGCCTTGAATGCGGAAGCGGCGACGGTGATTGGAACCGATGGCGCATTGCAGGATGTGCAGCCGCGCCAGCTCTTGGCCGGCCAACGGGTGCTGGTAGCTGCCGGCGGCCGCATTCCGGCCGACGGCAAAGTCATAGCCGGGAGCAGCCGGGTCGACCTGCAGATGATTTCCGGTGAATCCATCCCAGCCGATATCGTGCCGGGAATGGATGTCTATGCCGGGACGCTGAACCTTGAGGTGCCGTTGACCATCGCCGTGGAGAAGGTCGGCGAATCGACTCTGCTGGCCGACATCATCCGCCTGATGGAAGCTGCGGAGGCGCGCCGCGGCCGCTTCGTGCGGATTGCCGAGCGGGTCGCGCGCTTCTATTCGCCGGTTGTCCATCTCACGGCATTGGTGACCTTTGTTGCCTGGGTATTCCTGGGAGGCATGGCCTGGCAGGATGCCCTGCTGATCTCGATCGCGGTGCTGATCATCACCTGCCCCTGTGCATTGGCGCTGGCGGTGCCAGCCGTCCAGGTCGTCGCCAGCCAGCGCCTGCTGAAGGCTGGGGTGCTGATGAAGGCGCCGGACGCGCTCGAGCGGTTGCGCAAGGTCGATTACATTCTGCTCGACAAGACCGGAACCCTGACCATCGGCCGACCGGTCCTGCAATCCTGCAGTGACCCCGCCATGCTGGCAAAGGCGGCGGCCGTCGCCTGTAATAGTCGGCACCCGCTATCGGTTGCACTCCGCCGGGCGGCGGGATTGGTCGCTGCTGTCGAAAATGTGCTGGAAATGCCGGGGCAGGGCCTGGAGTGGCATGGGCCCGATGGCATCTGGCGCCTTGGCAGCGCTAAATTCACCGGCGAGCAGGAAACTTTCTCGACGGCACTGACGCTTTGGCTCGTCGGGCCGAACGGGCAGGGGGCGACCTTCCAGTTTGCCGATCCGATGCGCAGCGACGCGGTTGCTGTGATCGAGCATCTCCGGAAGCTCGGCCCCGTTGAGATCTGCTCGGGCGACCGCATGGCAACCGTGGCGGCGACAGCGGCCGCGGCCGGCATCGAAACCTGGCGCGCCCAGCAATTGCCGGCTGACAAGGTGCGCCGGCTGGAAGAGCTCCGTGCCCAGGGCAAGCATGTCCTGATGATCGGGGATGGCATCAACGACGCGCCGGCCCTGCGGGCGGCTTCTGTGTCCATGGCGCCGGCGAGCGGGGCGGATATCGCCCAGAATGCTGCCGATCTTGTCTTCCAGGGTGACTATCTGGCACCTGCCCTGCTGGCCGTCGCTGCCGCCCGGCAGGCGGACCTGCTGGTGCGCCAGAATCTTGTGATCTCATTGACGTACAATCTGGCAGCGGTGCCGTTGGCGATCATGGGATTGGTGACGCCGTTGATCGCCGCCGTGGCGATGTCGAGTTCATCGATCATCGTGGTGCTGAATGCCTTGCGTATCGGTCGCTTGAAGGCAGAACGCCCGATATCAAACCCAATGAGGCAACAGGCATGACAGTCCTGCTTTTCCTGATTCCCATCGCCTTGATGCTGGGCGGGCTTGGGCTGGGTGGTTTTTTGTGGGCGATGCGGTCGGGCCAGTTCGATGACCTTGACGGTGCTGCCCAGCGAATCCTGTTTGACGACCCGCCACCATCCACGCCGGGAAACGAGGATTGAGGTGTTGCGAGACAGCATGCTTTTTTGTGAACGGGCCTGACCTAAATCAAGAACCCCAGGGCCTTGGGGTCGTAGAATACCGTCTTTACATGCGGCCAATGCGCTTGGATGGATTAAATGTTGGGCAAGGTCCCAGAATATCGACGTAATTCTCGATCGGTGATGAGGATCCCGCAATGAAAAAGGGGGTCATCCTGGCTGTCGTGACGGGGGCGCCGGCCGATGAGGATGTGCTCGATGTGACCTTCGAGCTGTCGCGCATCTATGACAGCCATATCGAAGTGCTACACCCGCGGCTCGATCCCTATCTGGTCCTTGCTGGAATCATCGACGGCATCAACGGATTGGGGACGTCGGATATCATTGTCGGCATCAAGCAGGATATCGACCGGCGCCAGATGGCAGCGCAGCGTGCTTTTGCCGACTGGAGCGACCGCCACGCCGTTCGGACAGAGTTCGACGCGGGCAAGAATATTACATCCTCGAACGGGCAGCCGACCGCCTCCTGGCGCCAGCATGACGGCACCTATGAGAGCGCCATGATGCAATATGGCCGCCTGGTCGACCTGATCGTGGTCGCCCAGCCGACCGTTGGTGGATCGCGCACCCAGGATACGATCGTGGAATCGGCTCTCTTCGATACCGGCCGGCCGGTCCTGTGCGTGCCGCGCGGCATGAAAAAGCTCGACGCCCGGCGGGTCGCCATCATGTGGAACGGCAGCCTGCAGGCAGCGCGCGCGGTCGGTGATGCCATGCCCTTGCTGGCGGCCTGTGGCAGCGCCGTGGTCGTGACGGCGGGCTTGAGCGACGGCCCGGATGCTACGGAACTGGTCGAAAGATTGGTCATGCGTGGCATTGATGCCCGCACCAGGCGGATACCGGGACCATCGGAATCCACCCCGACAGCTTTGCTGGCAGCCCTGGCCGATGCACAGTGCGGCCTGGTCGTCATGGGTGGCTACGGCCACAGCAAGCTGCGCGAGATGCTGCTGGGTGGCGTCACGCGCCACATGCTGACCGAAGCCAAGGTCCCGATGCTGTTGGCGCATTAAGATCAGGATCTTGCCACCCTGCCGCCCGCGCAATTTGTGCGCTGCGCCATAGCGCCTGCCTCCCTGGCATAACGCTCTGTAAAGGCTCGCGGTTCAATTCGCCTCGACAGCGCCGCCGCTGCGCTGTGTCCGACTTTGGTATCTGCCCTGCACGCACCTGCTTGACAAAGCGGGCCGACTGCCGCCATGCTGCACACATGTACGAGACATGAACTAAAGTTCAATACAAGAAACTCGACAGTGAGGAAGCGTCCAGGTGCAGGGAAACGAGCGTAGCCTTGCGGCACGAGCCGCCTGGCTTTCCTTCATTGGTGGCTATACGCAAGAAGAGATCGCGCAGAAGCTCGGTCTCTCCCGCGTCAAGATCAATCGCCTGATCGCGGAAGCGACCGAGGCCGGCTTGGTGCGAGTTTTTGTCGAAGGCAACGCGGCCGAATGCGTGGCCTTGGAAGCCCGGATCACCGCCCATTGGCAGCTCGACTTCTGCTCAGTCTCGCCGACCGTGGATGATGGCACCTTACCACTCCGCACCCTGGCGGCTGCCGGTGCGCACTACCTCCACGGTGTCCTGGAGCGCGGCGACGTCAAGCTGATCGGCATCGGCCATGGTCGCACACTCGATGAAGTGGTGCGCTACCTACCGCGGATCGCGCGGCCGGACGTGCGATTTGTGTCCTTGCTGGGCAGCCTCACGCGCCATGCCGCCGCCAATCCGTTCGATGTCATCCATCGGTTGGTCGAGGTGACGGGGGCCGAATGCTATTTCATGCCAGCGCCTTTTTTCGCCGATAGCATCGCCGACAAGAAAGTATTGCTGGCGCAAAAGGGCCTGAAAGACGTGTTTTCATTGGCCCGGGCTGCCGAACTTTATGTGGTCGGCATCGGTGAAGTCGGCGTGCATGCCCATATGCTGGCGACCGGCACGGTCACAGACAAGGAACTGCGTGAAGTCAAGCGCGCGGGTGCCGTGGGCGAAGTCATCGGCCGCTTTCTGGACAAAAATGGCCATGCGGTCGCTGCCGAACTCAACGATCGCGCCGTGGCGCTCAAGCTTGAGGAAATCAAGGGAAAATCAGTCGTCGCCATTGCTGGCGGCGCCGACAAGACCGAGGCGATTAAAGCTGTTCTGGAAAGTCACGTGATTAAAGGCCTGATCACGGATGAAGCGACTGCAAAAGCCATTGTCGACAGTCTCGACGGCGGCGACGTTGCGGCCGGAAAGAAAATGGCCAAGCGATAAAAATCCTGGAGAGGAGACAGTACCATGTTTGAGAAAGGGCATGATCTGGCGGCCGCCTTTGTTCGCAAGCAAATCGGGCGTCGGGAGTTGATTCAACGGGCCGGTCAATTGGGCCTGGGTGTGGCAGCCACAAGCTTTCTGGTCAGCCAGGCGATGAGCCAGGCGATGGCGGCCGATTTCGACTGGAAGAAATACAGCGGCACCAAATTGAAGTTGCTGCTCAACAAGCATCCTTATGTCGACGCCATGGTGGCCGATCTTGAGAATTTCAAGATGCTGACCGGCATGGACGTGACTTATGACGTGTTCCCGGAAGACGTCTATTTCGACAAGGTGACGGCGGCCTTGTCGTCCGGATCCAGCGAATATGATGCCTTCATGACCGGCGCCTATATGACTTGGACCTATGGGCCGGCCGGCTGGATCGAAGATCTCAACACCTACATCAAGGACCCGGCCAAGACCAACCCTGCCTTCAATTGGGATGACGTTCTGCCGGGCCTCCGTGCATCGACCTCTTGGAACGGCGTTCCCGGCGGCGAGCTCGGCTCGGCAGATGCCAAGCAATGGTGCATTCCATGGGGCTATGAGCTCAACAATCTCTCCTACAATCAGAAGCTCTTCGACAAGGTCGGCGTCCAGCCGCCCAAAAATCTCGAAGACATGGTTGGTGTTGCCGCCAAACTGACCAAGGATGCTGGTGGTGCGTATGGTATCGGCGTACGTGGTTCGCGCTCATGGGCCTCGATCCACCCGGGTTTCCTGTCCGGCTATTCGAATTATGGTCAGCGGGACTTCACGGTCACCGACGGGAAATTGAAGGCTGCGATGAATACCGCGGAATCCAAGGCTTATCACAAGCTTTGGGTTCAGATGATCCAGGAATCCGGGCCGAAGAACTGGTCGACCTACACCTGGTATCAGGTCGGCACCGATCTCGGTGCGGGCGCTTCTGCGATGATCTTTGACGCTGACATTCTTGGCTATTTCATGAATGGCGGCGACAATAAGGAAAAGGGCAACATCCACTACGCGCCCTTTGCCGCCAACCCAGCCGCGACGGCGCCAACGCCCAATGTCTGGATCTGGTCATTGGCCATGTCCAGCTTCTCCGGCCAGAAGGACGCGGCCTGGTACTTCATGCAATGGGCAGCGTCCGTCGAGCATGATCTGTTCGGGGCCCGCAAGATGGATTTCGTGAACCCGGTTCGTGCCTCTGTCTGGAAAGATGAGGAATTCCGCGGCCGTATCGATAAATCCTATCCCGGGTATCTCAACCAGCATGATACCTCGGCGCCGGGTGCAAAGATCTACTTCACGGCACAGCCCTTGTTCTTCGACCTCACCACGCAATGGGCCGAAACGTTGCAGAAGATGGTTGCCAAGGAAGTTCCGATCGATGAAGGCCTCGACCAATTGGCAGCTAGCATCGATAAACAGCTTGCCGATGCGGGCATCGGAGGCTGACACTTTGTGATGGTTGACGGTGACCCGGCCGATGCCGGGTCACCTCTGCCGCAACCTTTTAAGGTTCGGATGTGTTGTCATCCGGGTACATCACCATGACGTCATTGGATCTGGTTCACGAGAGCATGACCGCCGCCGCAAGTCCGAAACGAAAACCTCGCTGGTCGCTGCGGCGTGCCTTGCCATATCTGCTCAGCTTGCCGGCGCTTCTAGTGTGCATCGGCATTCTGGTGCCGTTCTTCACCGCCGTTTACTACTCGACCCTGCGGTTCCGGCTGAACCTGCCGGCGATGAAGGGCTTTATCGGGCTCAACAATTATATCTCGTTTCTCAGCGACGGCGCCTTTTGGAACACCGTCCAGGTGTCATTGACCTATGCCCTGGTCACGGTGACTGGGGAGCTGTTGCTGGGCCTGGGTATAGCACTCCTGCTGGTCCGCCCGACCAAGCTCAACAATGCGGCCTCGATCATGTTGCTGCTGCCGTTGATGACGGCGCCAGCATTGGCAGCCTTGATGTGGAAGCTGATGACCAATCCGAACTTCGGTATTCTCAGCTATCTGGTGAGCCTGATCGGCTTCACAGATTTCCGCTGGGCATCCGATCCGTCCTCAGCATTGTTCACGGTCGTTCTAGTGGATGTCTGGGTTTATACCCCGTTCATCATGATCCTGCTGTTGGCGGGGCTGCGGTCCCTGCCAAAGCAACCTTTTGAGGCAGCGGCGCTGGACGGTGTCCCGCGATCGTTTGTGTTCTTCCGGATCACGCTGCCGATGCTGATGCCCTATATCATCACGGCGACCTTGTTCCGGCTGCTCGATTCCATGCAGCAGTTTGACATCGTCTATTCCATGACCCAGGGCGGTCCGGGTGACACACTGATGGTGTTCCAGGTTCAGTCCTATCTTGAATTCTTCCAATACACGAATGTCGGCAGGTCGGCCGCGTTGCTGATCGTGCTCTGGGCGATCACTTATGCGCTCTCCAATCTCTTCATCAAGCATTGGCTGAAGCTGCGCGAACGTGCGCATGGACCGGCCTGAGGAAACGCTATGGAACGGCATTCGACCCTTGAGAAAGCAATCCGTGGCGTCCTCATCGTCGCGGTGCTGCTGTTCTTTCTGTTTCCGATCTTCTGGATCTTGCTGATGTCGTTCCAGACCAATGAAGACATCCTGCGTATCCCGCCGAGCCTGTTCTTCGAGCCGACCTTGCAGAACTATGCAGCGCTGCTGACTGGGCGGTTGGAAACGGCAGCCGGGTCGTTGGATATCGCCTTCATGCGCAACCTTGGCAACAGTCTGCTGCTCTCGACCTGTTCGGTTCTGCTGTCCCTGGCACTGGGTGTGCCGGCTGCCTATGCGTTCGCACGCTTCAAGTTCCGGCTGGGGGAAAATATCGCGTTCACCTTGCTGTCGTTCCGTTTTGCGCCGCCATTGCTGGTTCTATTGCCGCTCAGCCTGTTCTTCAAGCAGTTGGGACTGACGGACACCTATATCGGCTTGATCTGGGTCTATCAGTTGATTTGCCTGCCGCTGATTCTATGGATCGTGCGCGGCTATTTCGAGGATATCAGTCCGGACATCGAAAATGCCTATCGCATCGCCGGTCATTCCTGGTGGCGGACGTTCCGCAAGATTGCCATTCCTCTGGCACGACCGGGAATTGCCGCGGCAGGGTTGCTGGCCTTCATCTTTGCCTGGAACAATTTCGTCTTTGCCCTGATTCTTGCCTCGGCGGGGAAGCAGCCAGTCACCGTGGGAGCCTTGGCCTTCGTGACGGCGTCTGGCATCCAGTATGGGCAGATCGCTGCTGCGATTGTGCTGTCGGTGACGCCAACCCTGCTGCTTGCCCTCTATGCGCAGCGGTACCTGGTTGAAGGTCTGTCTCTTGGCGCGGTGAAGGGGTAATCCATGTCGGGCCTTGAGATCAGGAACATTTCCAAGGGTTTTAAATCCGGTACCGTGCTGGAGGATATCTCGCTGTCGGTGAAGGCCGGCGAAATCGTTGTCGTGTTCGGTCCCTCGGGTACCGGCAAGACTGTGTTGCTGCGCATTGTTGCCGGGGTGCAGGAAGCCGACGCCGGGCAGGTCACCATCGACGGTGAAGACATGACGGATGCGTCACCCGATGCCCGGAATGTCGGGATGGCGTTCCAGAACTTTGCCTTGTTTCCGCACTTCACGACATTCGACAATATCGCCAGCCCTCTTACTGCACGCAACACGCCAGCCGGCCGATTGCAGGAACAGGTGACCGGCATTGCGCGCATGTTGAAGATCGATCATGTGCTGGGGCACGCGCCGCGGGAACTTTCGAATGGCCAGAAGCAGCGTACGGCCTTGGCACGGGCGCTGGTCGGGCAACCCAAAGTACTGCTGCTCGACGATCCCTTGCGGAATGTCGATGCGAAGCTCCGCTATGAAATGCGCCTCGAGCTGCCACGCTTGCTGCGGACCTATAACAGCGCCGTCATCTATGTCACCCAGGATTACAAAGAGGCTATGGCGCTGGGCGACCACATCGCCGTTTTGCGCAATGGGCGGATCGAACAATGGGCGACGCCCACGGTCATCTATCGTGAGCCGGTCTCGCTTGAGGTTGCCCGCCTGTTTGGCGACCCGACCATCAATTTGACGCCCTGCAGGCTGGAGACAACCGGGCAAGGCAGCCAGGTTCATGTTTTCGGCCGTGCGAGTGTGGTTTCCAATGCCTTCGCCCACGCCACGGGGCGCGATCTTGTTGCCGGATTGCGGCCGGAGCATGTAGCGGTCAGTGGTGATCCGCTGCCGGATAGCATCGAATTCGACCTCGACGCCGTCATGCCTGTTAACGTCCGCAGCGTCCTCTATCTGCGCGGTCCGGCTGGCGAAGAGGTATTGGCGACCGTAGGGGAGAATGAAGCGGCTCAGTTCGGTCGTGGGCACCGCAAAGTCTGGGTGAAATTCTCACCGCAAGACATCCTGCTGTTTGATGCAGCGGATGGGCAGCGCATCGCGCCCCGCGTAAACTGAGGACGAAACCCATGGCAAGCCTGCTGCTCGACGACATCTCCAAAACCTACGCCCCGCGGGCCAAGGCGCCGATCCGTGCGGTCAAGAAGGTGCGGCTGGATATCAAGGATGGTGAGATCGTGGCCTTGCTGGGATCCTCAGGTTGCGGCAAGACCAGCATGTTGCGCATGGTGGCCGGATTCGAAGAGGTGACGGAGGGGGCCATCCGCATTGGTGGTCAGGAAATCCACAATCTGCCACCGTCACAGCGTGGTGTCGCGATGGCGTTCGAGGGATACTCGCTTTATCCACCTTTGAAGGTGCGGGAGAATGTGGCCTTTGCCTTGCTGCGTGAGCGCAAGGCCACCGCCGACATCAACGCTCGGGTCAGGCAGGTCGCGGAACTTCTGGAGATCAGCGATATCCTCGATCGTTATCCAACCGTCATCTCTGCCGGGCAGCAACAACGGACGTCTCTGGCCCGAGCCTTGATCCGGCGCGCCGAGGTCTCTCTCCTGGATGAGCCCATGTCGCAGCTGGAGCCACAATTGCGCGCCATCGTGCGGGCGCGGCTGAAGGACTATCTGATCGAACACAAGATGACGACCCTGTTCGTCACGCATGATCAGACTGAGGCTATTGCGCTTGCCGACCGGATTGCGGTCATGGAGAAGGGCGAGCTGCAGCAATTCGGCACGCCGGCGGAAATCAAGGAAAACCCCAGCAATCTGTTTGTCGCTAGTTTCGTTGGCGAGCCGCCGATGAATATCTTTGACGCCAAGGTAGCGATGTCCGATGGATATCTCAGGATAGACGGTCTGGGTGCAGGTGGGCAGCCGGCATTCACCTTGAAGGCGCCGTCATTGGATAGCGTTCTTGGTCGCAATATCGGCGTCGGCATTCGGCCACATCTCATTGAGATCTGTACCGGCCACTCAGAGACCGGGCACGACGGCGTGGCAATCGGGCGGGTGATCAGCAATCATTGGCTGGGTGATCAGAGCCATATTTCACTTGATGTCGCCGGCACCAGTGTCGTCTGTGTTACCGAACGGCCGATTGAAACAGATATCGGCCAGACGCTGGCTTTGCATTTCCCGGCGTCGGCCATTCACCTCTTCGATGCGGAATCGGGTCGTGCCTTGGCGCATGGCCTGAACGTGCGGGGACACTGACGCATGGAGCGCGACCTCATCATCGCTGTCGATGCCGGGACGTCGGTGATCAAGGCGCTGGTGTTCGATTTTGCCGGCAATCAAATCGCTGCGGCATCAAGGCCCAATGCCTACCAGACCGGTATCGGTGGTGCTGTCGAGCAGGACATGGCGCGGACATGGCTGGATACGGTCGATGTTCTGCGTGACCTCACGGACCAGGCGTCGGACCTGAAGGACCGGGCAGCCTCCCTTGCTGTTACCGGGCAAGGCGACGGCACCTGGCTGGTCGATCGCGATGGCAGTCCTGTCGCGCCGGCTTGGCTATGGCTTGATTCCAGGGCCGCCGATCTGGTGCGTGAGCAGGAAGCCAGTGGTATTCGTCGCCGGATGTATGCCTATACCGGCTGCGGCCTGAACGCCTGCTCGCAAAGCGCCCAGATGGCCTGGATGCAACGCCACATGCCGGAGGTGCTGAACAAGGCGACCACGGCGCATCATTGCAAGGATTGGCTCTATCTGGGTCTCACCGGCAAGCGGGTGACCGATGTCAGCGAAGGTGTCTTCACCTTCGGCAATTTCCGCACCCGCGCCTATCAACCTGAAATCCTTGACTGGCTCGATATTGCAGATCGGCGAAACCTGCTGCCGGAGATCGTCGATGGCAGCAAGATCACTCATGGCCTGACGGCCGGAGCCGCCAAGGCGACGGGCCTGCCCCTGGGCCTGCCGGTTTCTCTGGGGGCGGTGGACGTTGTGTGTACGGCGCTGGGCGGTGGTCTATATGAGTCCGGCAAATCGGTCGGTTGCTCGATCGTCGGATCGACGGCGATGCATATGCGCTATGTATCTGATGCCGCATCCCTGAATCTTGCACCCGAACCCAGTGGCTACACCATGGCTTTTCCGGTTGCGAATGCGGCTGCCCAGATGCAGTCCAACATGGCAGCGACGCTCAACATCGACTGGATTGTCGACGTCGGCCGCGACGCTGCCCGCATGCTGGGCAAGGAAGTGACACGCCAGGACGCTTTGGCGATTTTCGATGCCCAGGTGCTGGATGCGGGGGCGCAAACGCCTATCTATCATCCCTACATCCATGAAGCAGGCGAGCGGGGACCGTTCGTCGACGCCTATGCACGTGCACAATTTATCGGTCTTACCAACCGGACCGGCTTTGCCGAGCTGGTACGCAGCGTCTATGACGGCCTGGTCCTGGCGGCGCGCGATTGTTATGCGGCCATGGGTCAGTTGCCGGATGAAATCCGGGTGGCGGGCGGGGCCAAGAGGTCCCGCGCCTTGAAGACCCTGCTTGCAAGCGCATTAGGCGTGCCGGTCCGGGAAACCGTGCGGGAGGAGGCAGGAGCAGCTGGTGCCGCGATGATGGCGGCCGTGGCAATTGGCGCCGTTCCCGATATGGAAGCTGCAGTCAAGCAATGGGTAACACCCAATTTGCGGGGCACGATCGAACCAGATGCTGTGCTGAAGGCACGTTTTGATCAGCTCTTCCCGATCTACCAGAAGACGCGGCAGTTGATGCCGCCGGTTTGGGCGGATCTCGCCACCACGCAACGCAGGAATTCTTGATGACTAAATTGAAGGTAGCCGTTATTGGCGACAAATTCATGAAGGCAGCCGCTTTCACGGACGCGCTGGAAAAAGTGCCGGATCTTGCGGTGGATGTGCGAACCAAGGAGCTGCCCTGGCCGGATGAACCGATGCGCCACGGCTATGTCGACGGTGGCCTTGAGGGCCTGCGTGAATATCAAGGTGAGCCGGCGGAGGTGGTAGCTTTCGTCCAGGGCGCCGATATTTTGATCAACCACTTGGCACCGATCAACGGCGCCATTCTCGATCAGCTGCCAAACTTGAAGATGATTGCTGTCTCGCGCGGCGGACCGGTCAATATCGATGTTCAGGCCTGTCGCGATCGCAAGGTGAAGCTGGTCAATACGCCGGGTCGCAATGCTTCCGCTGTGGCGGAATTTACCATCGCGGCTATCCTTGCTGAAACGCGCCTGATCCGGGCCGGCCATGAAGCGCTGCGGCAGGGCATCTGGCGGGGTGATCTCTATCGCTTCGACAAGATCGATGCCGAGCTGTCGGAGATGACCGTCGGCCTGATCGGCTACGGCCATATCGGCACCCGGGTGGTGAAATTACTGAAGCCCTTCGGCTGTCGCATCCTGGTCGCGGATCCCTACCGCGTGCTGTCGCCGGAAGACACAGCCGACGGAGTGCTCGGGGTCGATCTCGATACGTTGCTGAAAGAAAGCGATGTCGTCAGCCTGCATGCCCGGGTGACTGATGAGACCAAGGGGTTCTTGGCGGCGGCGCAATTCGCCCGCATGAAGGCCGGTGCCTATTTCATCAACACAGCGCGTGGGCCGATGGTCAATTACGACGATCTCTATCACGCCCTAAAGTCACGCCATGTACGGGGCGCCATGCTGGAAACTTTCTGGCTGGAACCGCCACCCGTGGATGCACCCTTGCTCAAGCTCGACAATGTGACGCTGACGCCGCATATCGCCGGCGCCTCGACCACAACCGTTCGCATCGCGGCCCGTATGATCGCTGAGGAAATCCGGCGGCATGCGTCGGGTGAACAACCTCTCAACCCCTGCTGAAGGCAATCCGTCATGACCAAGGAAGAACTCGAGATCCGGCGCGGCATCATCAAGGCCTGTCAGGCGATGAACGGGCTTGGCATCAACCAGGGCACCTCCGGCAATATCAGTGCGCGCTACGGCGATACGATGCTGATCACGCCCACCGGTGTTTCCTATGACGATCTGACGCCCAAGGATATTGCTGCCATGCCGATCAGGGGTGAATATGGCAGCTGGTCCGGCCCGCTCGATCCGTCCTCGGAATGGCGTTTTCATATGGATATCATGCGCGCGAGGCCCGAGGTTGGTGCGGTCGTCCACACCCACAGCACCTACGCCACCACGCTCGCCATCTGCAACAAGCCGATCCCGGCCATTCACTACATGGTCGCCGCGGCTGGCGGCCCCGATATTCGCGTCGCACCTTATGCGACCTATGGGACCAAGGAACTCTCAGAGCATGCCATGAAGGCGCTGGAGGGGCGCACTTGCTGCCTATTGCGCAATCATGGCGTGATTGCGACGGGTGCCAACGTCAAGAAGGCGCTATGGTTGGCGGTCGAGATCGAGACCATTGCGCGGCAATACTACCTGACCTTGCTGCTCGACGATGCACAGGTTCTCGATGACGGCGAAATTTCCCATGTCATCGAAAAGTTCAAGAATTACGGCCCGCGCCAGAAGCCGGCGGCGGTACGGGCAAAGCCCGCTGGTCGTGCAGTTGGCAAGACCAAGCCGTCCGTAAAGAAGAAAGCCGTGGCGAAGAAGGCGCGTCGCGGCTAGAAAACGCCGGGAAAAGTCCAGATCAACGGCACAAAGACAGCATGGAACGGGTCGATCTTCTCATCATCGGTGGTGGCATCAATGGCGCCGGCATCGCCCGCGATGCCGCCGGCCGCGGCCTCACTGTGATGTTGTGCGAGCGTGATGATCTGGCTCAAGGGACATCCTCGCGCAGCGGCAAGCTGGTTCATGGCGGCCTGCGCTATCTCGAATATTACGAGTTCCGCCTGGTCCGGGAAGCTTTGATCGAGCGCGAAGTTTTGCTGCGGGCTGCACCGCACATCATCTGGCCCATGCGCTTTGTCCTACCGCACAGTCCGGAGCACCGCCCTGCCTGGCTGTTGCGCCTCGGTCTCCTTCTCTATGACCATCTGGGCGGTCGCCAGAAATTACTGGGCACTCGCGCCATCAAGCTCCGCAGTGATCCGGTCGGCAGGCCGATCAAGACAGAATTCACCAAGGCATTCGAATATTCTGATTGCTGGGTGGACGATGCACGCCTCGTGGTCCTCAATGCATTGGATGCACAAAGGCAAGGGGCGCGAATTCTGACGCGGACTGAAGTCACCGCCGCGCGCCGTCTCAACAATGCCTGGGAGGTTGATCTCCTCAATACCCAGACCGGCGCGCGCAGCACGGTCGAGGCGCGATGCATCGTCAATGCAGCCGGTCCCTGGGTCGAACGGATGCTTGGCAACGTGCAGGGTGCCAGCAGCGAACGACGCGTACGCCTTGTCAAAGGCAGCCATCTGGTCATGCGGAAGTTCTGGCAGGGCGAACACGCCTACCTGCTGCAAAACCATGACAAGCGGGTAATCTTCGTCAACCCCTATGAACATGATCTGGCGCTGATTGGCACGACTGACATACCCATCGACGGCGAACCGGAAAGTGCCAGGATCGATGAGACCGAAATCGATTATCTGATAAGAGTGCTGGAGCGCTATTTTGCCAATCCGCCCAGCCGCGCCGATATCGTTCACAGCTTTTCCGGCGTGCGGCCGCTATACGACGACAATGCTGCCAACCCGTCGGCGGTGACGCGGGATTACGTTTTCGATGTCGACCCGAAGACTGCTGAAACTCAGGCTGCACCCATCTTATCTATCTTCGGTGGTAAAATTACGACCTACCGCAAGTTGGCCGAACACGCGTTGGAAAAATTGTCACCGTTCTTTCCACACATGGGAAAGCCCTGGACGACGCAGGCAACTCTGCCCGGCGGCGATATGCCGGCGGCCGATTTTGATCAATGGTTGGTGGAGTTCCACGCGCGCTGGCCGTGGTTGCCGACACCGTTGGCGCAGCATTTTGCGCGGCTCTATGGCACACGGGCCGATGCGCTCTTGGCGGATGCTGCGGCGATCGGGGATCTGGGGCGCCATTTCGGAGCCCAGCTCTATGCACGTGAAGCGCATTTCCTGCGCAAGTGGGAATGGGCACTTTCAGCGGAGGACATCCTCGATCGCCGTACCAAACACGGCCTCCACTTGACGATTGCCGAGAGGCAGGCGTTCGAGGTCTGGTTCAAGGGGCTCAATGAGGTTGCGGGTGCGCAGGGACGCGGCGATGCCCTTGTCTGACGCGGACCAGCTGTTTCTTGGCATCGATATTGGCACCAGCGGTGTTCGCATCTGCGCGCTTGGCGCGACAGAGCGTGTCGTTGCAACAAGTACCGTCGCGATGCCGGCACCGATTCAACATGGCCCGGCGGTCGAGCAGGATCCTGAAATCTGGTGGCTGGCCGTTACGGAAGCGCTCGGGCATCTTGCCAGAAAGTGCGATCTGGCAAAAGTGGCACGGTTGGCAGTGGACGGTACCTCCGGCACCTTGCTGCTCGTCGACGCGCAGGGAAACCCCCACTCAAAAGGCTTGATGTATAACGATGCCCGCGCCATTGAGGCGGCACAACGCATCAAGGCCGTAGCGCCCGCAGAAAGCGGCGCCCATGGACCGAGTGCGGCGCTGGCGAAGCTTCTGCATCTTCTGCCAACGTTGCCGGCGGATGTAAATCATGTGGTTCACCAGGCCGATTGGATTGCCGGACGTCTCCGCGGCTGCTTCGATTTCAGCGATGAAAACAACGCCCTGAAACTCGGCTATGATCCCATTTTGCGGCAATGGCCGGATTGGTTGGATGGGTTGGGTGTCCCGCGCCGCTTGCTGCCCTCCGTTGGGGTCCCCGGCCATGTCGTGGGACCTATTGATCCTGCCATGGCCGACAGGCTTGGCTTGCCAAGATCGGCCGTCATCTGTGCCGGCACCACGGACGGGGTGGCGGCCTTCCTGGCAACGCGGGCCAATCGGCCGGGCGACGCGGTGACGTCTCTGGGCACGACGTTGGTCCTCAAGCTGCTTTCCGAGAAGCCAATTTTTGCTGCGAGCCAAGGGATCTACAGCCATCGTCTGGGCGATCGCTGGCTTGCCGGTGGTGCTTCGAACACTGGCGGTGCCGCTCTTCTGGCGCAGTTCAGTGCGGCGCAAATTGCAGAATTGACGCCGCTGGTCGATCCAGCCCACCCTACCGGCCTCGACTATTATCCATTACCGAAACCAGGGGAGCGCTTTCCCATCAACGACCCTAACTTTGCACCGCGCCTGACGCCCAGACCATCCAATGATGCGATTTTTTTCCAGGGCATGCTCGAAGGTATTGCCGCGATCGAAAGGTCGGCCTATGCCCGCCTTGCCGAAATTGGCGCACCACAGCTCAAGCGCGTGATCAGCATCGGTGGCGGCGCGTCGAACGCTTCCTGGATGGAAATTCGCGAAAGGATGCTCGGCGTGCCTGTGACGTTGGCCAGCGAGACGGAAGCCGCCTTCGGCACGGCACTTCTGGCCCTGCGGGAGGGGCCGCCATGACGGAGCAGCGCGTCGTGCCAAATATTATCGCAGGATTGCGCGAGGTTGCGGATCACTTCGATGCCGTGTTGCTCGACCAATGGGGCGCTCTGCATGAAGGCAAAGCCATCTTTCCAGCCGCTCGCCAATGTGTGGAAGAATTGCGCCGCGTGGGTAAGAAAATTCTGGTCTTGTCCAACTCCGGCAAGCGCTCACAGGAGAATGTGCAGCGCATCGCCGATCTGGGCCTGCCACCCGACACTTATGACGGCGTTCTAACGTCCGGTGAGGCAGCTTGGCGCGGCCTGCGTGATCGGGACAGCGCGCCGTTCAAATCGCTGGGCAGTCGCTGCTTGTTGATCACCCGCGGCGAGGACCGTTCCATCATTGACGGCTTGCCAATTGCTCTGGTCGACACGCCATCTGACGCCGACTTCATCTTGCTGGGTGGTCTGGATGACGCGATGGCGTCGACCGAGGTCTGGCAAGGCGTCTTCGAAGCGGCCATCGCCCATCATCTGCCGCTGCTTTGCGCGAACCCTGACCTCACCATGTTCGGTGCCGATGGTCTGATACCGGGTGCTGGGGCGCTGGCGGCGCATTATGCTGAGATGGGTGGGGCCGTGACCTATATCGGCAAGCCGCATCCACCGATTTTTGCGGCCGCGTTGCGGGAGCTGGGGAACCCCAAGCCGACCCGTGTCGTTGTCATTGGCGATTCACTTGATCACGATATACTAGGTGGTCGCCAAGCTGGATTCCTCACGGTCCTCATCACATCCGGCGTGCATGCAAGCCGGTTGCGTGCGGCAGCGGATTTGCCGCGCGCTGTGTGCCAGCTGGCAGCAGATCCGGGCAAGGAACCACATTGGATCATCGCGCATTTAGCCTGGTGAGGGAGATTGACATGAATATGCCAGCGGCACTCGAGGGTTTGAAACGCGTCTCCGCGCGCATCGGTCAGAATCTGCATCTGGTTCAGGGTGCCGGTGGCAACACCTCGATCAAGATAGATGATGCGCTGTGGGTGAAGGCGTCTGGACTGTGGCTCGCCGATGCCGCGCGCGACCAGATCTTTGTGCCGGTCGACCTGCAAGGCGCCCTGCTAGCTCTGGCGAACCAGAATGCCACCATGCCGGTGCTGACGCGCTTTGGGGAGATGAAGCTGCGCCCGTCGATCGAAACTTCGCTACATGCGTTGATGAAACACACGGTCGTGCTGCACGTGCATGCCATCAACAGCATCGTCTGGGCGATCCGAACCGATGGCGATGATGCGCTGCGCGACCGGCTGGCGGGACTTGCCTGGGCGAAGTTGCCCTATTATCGGCCGGGATTGCCACTTAGCCAGGCGATCTCCGCACTGACCGCGCGCGAACAGCCGGATGTTCTCATCCTCGGCAATCACGGCCTGCTCGTGGGCGGCCCGGATGTCGACGCGGCGGAGGCCTTGATGGCCGAGGTTGAGCGGCGGCTGCAGCTCAACCCAAATCCAGCAACATCAAGCGATCAAGCACGGCTCCAGGCGCTCTGCGCTGGCACCGACTATCGGCCGGCGGCTTCGGAGAATAGCCATGTCTTGGCAACCAGCGAACGAAATTTGAAGCTTGCGACGGATGGATCGCTCTATCCCGATCATGTCGTTTTCTTGGGACCGGCATTGCCGAGCCTGCCGGTCGGGACGACATCAGTGGCAGCGTTTCTGGCCACTTTCAATGATCGGCCGCCGCCGGTTGCCTTTCTGGTGCCCGGTGCTGGTGCGCTCGTCAGGCAGGATATTCTGCCCGCCGCCGAGGCCATGCTGGAATGCCTCGGCCTGGTCATCAACCGCGTGCCACCCTCGTCGCCGATCCGGTATCTGCCACGTGACGAGGAAATCGCCCTGCTCAACTGGGATGCCGAACGCTATCGCAAGCAGCTGATGGAAGAACGCGCCAAATAACTAAACGATCCCCGCCGACTGCTTCGCGGCGGCCGGACGTTCGTTCTGCTTGTGCCGGCGATACTGTGACCAGCGATAGACGCCGATCGGGTCGATGGCGCCGCCTTTCCGTTGTCGCGCCATACCAAGAATGGGCGCTACATCGGTGTTGAAGGCAGCTTTCAGCGTTTCCAGCGCCATCAGCGCATCGTTCTCGGCCTGTGCCTGTTCGAGACGGGCACGATCGATCAGCATCGCCTGGGCGTAGCGACGCTGCAGTTCCATAGCGCTCGACATCAGGCTTTCAATGGGATCGGTGACATTGTGTGACTGATCCAGCATATAGGCCGGCGCCACATCAAAGGCATTGCGGTCGGCTGCATCGACCAGTTCGTTGAAGATGAGGAACAGCTGGAATGGGTTGATCGACCCGCTGTCGAGATCATCGTCGCCATATTTGCTGTCATTGAAATGGAAGCCGCCCAGTTTCTTGAACTGAATCAACCGCGCCACGATCATTTCGATATTGGTGTTGGGCGCATGGTGGCCGAGGTCGACCAGGCACCGCGCCTTTGGCCCGAGTTCCGTGGCGGCGAGGTAATTGGTGCCCCAATCGGCAATGACCGTCGAATAGAAAGCTGGTTCATAGAGTTTGTGTTCGATGAACATATGCCAGTCGGCGGGCAGGGCCTGATAGATCGCCTTGGTGCTTTCCAGGTAGCGCTCCAGCGCGCGGGTGAAATGCTGCTGGCCGGCGAAATTCGAGCCGTCGCCAATCCAGACGGTCAGCGCCTTCGACCCCAGTGCCTTGCCGAGTTCGATACATTCGATATTGTGCGCCACCGCCTGCTCACGCACGGACCGGTCGGTGTTGGTCAGGCTGCCGAATTTGTAGGACAGCTTCTGATTGGCGGCGTCCTGGAACGTGTTGGAATTGACCGCATCAAAACCGAGGCCAAGCTCAGCGGCAAGATCACGTGTCGCCCCGATGTCACTGGGCTTGTCCCAGGGAAAATGCAGCGAGACGGTCGGTGTGGCGCGGGTCAGGCGATGGATCGTTGAACAATCTTCCAGCTTGTCGAAGATGTGACGCGGCTCGCCGATACCGGGATAGCGGGCAAAGCGTGTACCGCCTGTACCAACGCCCCAACTGGGCAGCGCCACGCCAAAAGCGGCGACAGCGGCCGTGATGGTCTCGATATCGCTGCCGCTGCGCGCAAGGCGGCGTGCAAGACTGTCGTAATCGTCCTGCAAGGCCGGCAGGAGCTTGGCGTTCTGCGCGGCGACATCGGCCTCTGGGATTCGGTAGCTACCTGACATGACTGCCTCCCTTATCCTTGTGATCAGCGTGTGAAGGCGACGGCGTTGCCGGCGTCGACATTGAGAACATTGCCGGTCGATTTGGGCGCTTCCGTGCAGA
The DNA here is from genome assembly GCF_056404715.1 of Dongia sp. P2_B8. Classification (NCBI taxonomy): domain Bacteria; kingdom Pseudomonadati; phylum Pseudomonadota; class Alphaproteobacteria; order Rhodospirillales; family Dongiaceae; genus Dongia; species Dongia sp. P2_B8. Next base: position 754,272 of record NZ_JBFUDM010000003.1, read on the forward strand.
AGAACTTGACGGCCACGGCGATATCTTCCGGGTAGACCGACAGTTTCAGCAGGCTGCGCTGCCGGTAATGTTCAGCGAGCTGATCGGTGTCGATTTTATACGCTTCCGCCCGTTCCTGCAGCCAATTCCCGCTCCAGATGTTGGAGCCCTTGAGAACAGCATCCGGGTTGACGACGTTGACGCGGATGCCGAGCGGGGCACCTTCCAGTGCCAGGCAGCGGGCCAGATGCACCTCGGCGGCCTTTGCAGTGCAATAGGCCGACGCATTCACGGATGCCGCCATCGCGTTCTTGGAGGCGATGAAAACCATGCTGCCGCCGACATTCTGGACCTTCATCAGACGGAACGCTTGGCGGCTCACCAGGAAATAGCCCGTGGCGAGCACGGAGATGTTCTGGTTCCACAATTCCAGCGAGGTATCCTCGATGGGCGATGCTGAGGCGATGCCGGCGTTGGATACCAGGATGTCGACACCGCCGAATTGCCGTGCTGTCGCCGTGAAGGCGTCGATCACGTTTTGCTCGTGGGTTACGTCGAGGGTGGTGCCCCAGACCCTGTCCTTGCCATGCTTGCTGCCAAGGTCTGTGACGGCCTGATCAAGCCGGCCACCGTCGATATCTGCGAGTGCGACGCAGGCGCCTTCGGCCAACAGGGCCTCTGCCGTTGCCCGGCCGATGCCGCCGGCACCGCCGGTGATGAAGGCGACCTGGCCGGCGAGGTTCTTCGCCTTGGGCATGCGCTGGAGCTTTGCTTCTTCCAACAGCCAATATTCAATGTCGAAGGCTTCCTGCTCGTCAAGGCCGACATAGGTATCGACAGTACTGGCGCCGCGCATCACGTTGATCGCGTTGACGTAGAATTCGCCGGCGATGCGCGCTGTGGCCTTGTCTGTCGCGAAGGTTACCATGCCGACGCCGGGGATGAGATAGACGACCGGGTTCTGGTCGCGGATCGCTGGGCTGTTGCTGCGTTTGCAGCGATCGTAATAGGCCTTGTACTCCGCGCGATAGGCCGTGAGCGCCTCATCAAGGCTGGCAATGGTGGCCGCCGTATCGCCCTTGAAATCCAATACCAGCGGGCGAATCTTCGTGCGCAGGAAATGATCCGGGCAGGAGGTGCCAAGATCGGCAAGTGTGCGCAGGTTCTTCGAACAGACGAAGTCGAGAACCTCAGGTGAATCGTTGAAATGCCCGACCTTCGGGCGGCCGCTGGTAACGCGGCCGCGAATGACCGGCATCAATTCGGCGGCAATCTGGCGGCGCTGCACCTGATCGAGTGGCTCGGTAGCCGGCCCACCAAAGATAGGTGCCTTGGCCGTCTTTTCCGCAAGCCACGCATCGGCGAGGCGGATGACCCGCAGGGTATTCTCGTAACAGGCCTGTGAGGTATCACCCCAGGTAAAGAGGCCATGTCCTGCCAGCACGATGCCTTTGAGGTTGGGCCGCGACGTTGCCATCTCGCCCAGTTTGAGGCCAAGGTCGAAGCCGGGTCGCTGCCAGGGTAGCCAGCCGATTTCCGGACCGAAGATCTCGGCGGTGAGCTTTTGGCTGCTGGCAGCCGCGGCGATCGCGATGACGGCGTCGGGATGCATGTGATCGACATGCCGGTAGGGGATGAAGGCATGGAGAGGCGTGTCGATACTGGCAGCACGCGGATTCATGTTGAAGGTGCAATGGGACAGATAGCCAACCATCTCGTCTTCCTGGGGCAGGCCGCGATAGAGCCGCTTCAACCCTTCTAGCTTGTCGAGATAGAGGGTCGAAAAGCCATCCAGCTTCATGCTGCCGAGGTCGCCACCCGATCCCTTGACCCAAAGCACGGTGACCGTCTCGCCGCTGAGCGGGTCCTTCATCGGAATCTTGGCCGAGGTATTGCCGCCGCCATAGTTGGTGATGCGCAGGTCGGACCCCAGCAGATTGGAGCGGTAGAGCAATTGCTCCGGCTCACCAAGGGCCTTGGCCTTCTGTTCGTCCCACAGGGAAGGGATGACATTTTCTGCAGTCACGGGCGGCTCCATCGATCATGCGATCTAAAATCGTCAAAATCGCTCATCTGGACTCAGACGAGCCTCGATATACGCCCTGAAATAGGCTTGAGGGGCGCCCAGGTCAATAATTTCCGTCATTTTGCATCGCAGTAACTTCTTTTTGCGATGCAAAATGATTAATGCGTGAGCGATTTTGAACATTTCTATTTGACGGTTCCATGCGTTTCCGGCTATTCGAGAGGCAGGGCAGGCAGCGGTACGAAGAGGGACCATGCTTCAAAGGCAGCGCCATCATTTGATCTGCGAGATCGTTGCGGCCACAGGCTTCGCGACGGTGCCGGATCTGATGGTCCGGCTCTCTGCCTCAAGGGCCACGATCGCGCGGGATATCCAAGATCTGGCGATGGCCGGCCGCATCAAGCGCGTACGCGGTGGGGCCGAAGCGATGCACGGCGCCCCGGCTTTGGCCGAACCAAACTTCGATGCCAATCAGATGCGCCATCGGGACATGAAACGGGCGATTGCCCGTGCGGCGGCCGATCTGTGCCTGACCGGCGATTCCGTCATCATCGACGGTGGCACCACGACCTATGCCATGACCGAGTTTCTCGGCGATCGCGACCTGCAGGTCCTGACCAATTCATTCCCAATTGCCGAATATCTGATGAAGCGCGGCCAGGGGCGTGTGATCCTACCGGGTGGCGAGATCTTCCGCGAGCAGGGCTTGATCCTCAGTCCCTTCGAAGACGACGCCGTTGATCGTTTCATTGCGTCGAAGGCTTTCATTGGTGCAAGGGCGATCACGCAACATGGTCTGATGCAGACCGATCCGCTGCTCATTCGCGCCGAGCAGAAATTGATCCGCCAAGCCGAAAAAGTCATCGTCCTGGTCGATAGCAGCAAATTCAAGAACCGCGGCAGCCTCATCCTCTGTCCGCTGGAGCGCATCAATATCCTGATTACGGATGACGGTATCGAAACCAGCACGCACAAGATGCTGACCGATGCCGGGGTTGAGGTCATCGTCACGCGAGTTCTGAAAGCTGCGTCGGTCGCTTGATCCGACGCGTTCTCGAGTTTTCGTGCCCTTGGCCTGAGTTCTGATTGCACCACCGGTAAACAGGGGAGGCCGGAATGTGTTCGAGTTGCATTGCCATCCATGAGATGGCGGCCATGAACGATCGTCTGCCATCGCCCCGGAAGTGTGCGGGCTGATTGCCATGGCGGTCGTCGTCTTTGACATCGGCAAGACCAATATCAAACTGTCTCTGGTCGAGGCGGGCGAGATCCGCCATACCTTGTCGGCGCCCGATCGCTCCCTGCCCGATGGACCTTACCCGCATATCGACGAAGCGGGCATCTGGGCATTCCTGATCCGCGGCCTCAGGGATCTTGCGGCGGAAGCCGAGATCACGGATGTCGTCGTCGTGGCCCATGGTGCCACCGCAGCGCTGGTCGCAGATGACGGAACGCTCGCTCTGCCGATTCTGGATTATGAAGCACCGATCGAAGATCCGGCGTATGACCAGTTGGCCTCACCCTTTGCCGAGACATTTTCGCCGTCGATGGCGGGCGGGCTCAATCTTGGCCGGCAGATCCATTGGCTGGCACAGAATTTCCCAGCCGACTTTGCGCGTGTTCGCTACATCCTGCCTTATCCGCAATATTGGAGCTTCCGCCTCAGCGGCGTTGCAAGCAGCGAAGTCACCTATCTGGGCTGCCATACCGGCCTGTGGCAACCGGTGGCAGCGACCTTCAGTGGCTTGGTCGAGCGTATGGGCTGGCGCCACCTGTTTCCACCCTTGCGCCGGGCGGATGACGTGCTGGGCACGATCCTGCCGGATATACAGGCTAGCACCGGCCTGCCGGCAAGCTGCAAGGTGCGCGTTGGCATCCATGACAGCAGCGCCTCCTTCCTGCGTCACCGCTTGTCGCGCACATCGCCTTTTGCGGTCGCGTCGACGGGGACCTGGGTCGTGTGCATGGCAGCGGGCGCTGATGTTGCTGGCTTGCCTGCCGATCGCAACTGCCTGGCCAATGTCGATGCCTTGGGGACGCCGGTTCCCTGTAGCATCTTCATGGGTGGTCGCGAATATTCGACGCTGACGGACGGCGTCAATGCTGTTCTCGCCACGCCGCAGGACGCTGCTCAGGTGATTCAGTCTGGCGCTCTGCTGGTGCCGCCGGTCAGCGATTTCGGGGGACCGTTCGCCGGCCGCGGACAGGGTGGCCAGCGGGGTACGCTTCTTCATCGGCAGCAAGAAACCGTGGCGCAGGCCAGTCTCTATCTCGCGCTGATGACCGACTATTGCCTGGATCTTATCAAGGCCAGCGGCCCGGTGGTGGTTGAGGGCAGTTTGATCGGCAACAATCTCTATCTATCCGCTTTGGCGGCCTTGCGGCGCTCTCACGATCTGCTGGTGTCCGAGGACGCCACCGGCACCATCAGCGGCGCAGTGCAATTGGCAGGACAGAAGATCGAGGGTCTCAGTCGGTCAGTGACCCCTCTCGATCTACCGATGGCCCAATACCGCGATCGCTGGCGGGAGGCCTTGCCGGCATGATTTTAGCCCATATGATTTTAGGCCGTCTCCATATGCGCCTGGGCGCGCGCCTGCCATTCGGCCATGTAACGCCGCAAGCCGGTGAGCTGCAACGGTTCGATGACAACGCAGCTCTCCTGGAAGGGCTGCTGGCCGCCTCTTTCGAAGGCCAGGGTCGCGGCACCAGCCGCCGTACCTTCGGCGTTGTCGCTCCGCAACACCTGCTGATCCGGCCGCAGCGCAGCCAGCAGCCGCAGCAAGGTGAGATTATGGGCAAGGCCGCCATCGACAATGATGGTGTTCCGCGACTGCAGCAGGTCGAGCATGGTCGACATCATGCAGGCGACATAGAGGGTGGCGAGCGCCGCACGCGCGATTTCCGTACCGGGTTCCGGCCCGTCGATACAACCCTGGGCACCGGGGAAGGGGCCGCCGGGTGCGAAGCTCGGCAGCGCAAACTGCCTGCTGGCAAGGACAGCCTCGACCGCGTCCACCGGCACGACGCAGCGCGCCTGATGCGAGATCACATCGAATTCTCGGCCACCCATGAAGCGCGCCGTCGCAACCGGGGCGCCGTCCACCGTGACATTGGCCAGCATGTCGCGGTCTTGATCCAGCGCATCGAGGGGGCAGGCCGTGTTGAAGCCAATGACCCAGGTGCCGGTCGAAATCAGCGAGAACGACTGGAATCCCAGCCGGCGGTAGAAATAGAGGCAGGCATTGCTGTCATGGACCCCGTGATGAACCGGCAAGGCGTGACGACGGCCGTCGCTGCCCGGCACGGCGTACTCGCCGACCACGTCGCCGGCGCGCTTGAACGCCGGGAACTTTCCACGCCAGCCTTGGCCATCAACCAGGCTGCTGAAATCGTTGCGGCCAGGCGCCCAGAGATGAGAATGACAGCCGAGATAGCTGACCTCGCTATAGGCTTGGCCGGTGAAGCGCCAGTTCCAATATTGCGGATAGCAGAGAATGGCATCGGTGCGTGCCAGCAGACCGGAATCGATTTGATCGAGCCAGAAGATCTGCTTGCCGAAATTGAGGCCGAGGGGCAGTTGTGGAGAAAAAGTCTCGCCATACTGCGGTGCCATGCGCCGGAAGCTGGCGTCAATTTCCGCCGGCAGCGGCGATTCATAGTCCAGAATCGGCACGGTCAAACCATCGGCGCCGATCAAGGCACAGGTGCAGCCATGTGTGGTCAGCATGATGCCGGAGAGGGGCAGGATAGAGATGGCCTCACTCAGCGACCGGTTGATCCATGCCCACAGTTGCGCTTCGTCGAGCGCCCGGTAGGCACCGTGATCAACCCATTGTGGCGCCGACCGCGTCTGCCAATGGACCTGGCCATCGGTACCGAAGATCAGCATCTTCGCGTTCGTCTTGCCGAGATCAATGACTGCCAGCATCGTTCCGTCACGGTCCGTTGTTCAGTTCGGCCCAGGATGGCGCATCGGCGCCGATGCCCGCAAGCCCTGATCCGTTGGCAAAAGGCAGGGCGGGCATGAGCAACGTCGTCGACCTCACCGGCATCTCGAAATCCTTCGGCAATCTGCGGGTTCTGAAGGATATCGGCTTCGATGTGCGCCCTGGCGAAGTCCATGCGCTGTTGGGTGAGAATGGTGCCGGCAAATCAACCCTGATCAAGATCATCTCCGGCGTTCTCCAGCCCGATGGCGGCGAGTTGAAAGTCGAGGGGAAAGTGGTGCGCTTTGCCTCGCCGCGCGAGGCGCGGCAGAGCGGGATTGCCACGGTCTATCAGGAACTGTTGCTGTTTCCCGAATTGACGGTCGCCGAAAACATCTATCTCGGCCATGCGCCACGCACCAAATGGCGCAGCCTGGATTGGCAGGCGATGCGGGCTGGCGCCAGGGCTTTGCTCGACTCCCTCGACAGCCACGACCTCGACGTCGATACCAAGGTTGGGTTGCTCTCGGTCGCCAACCGCCAGCGTGTCGAAATCGCCAAGGCCCTGTCGCAGGAGGCACGGCTGGTCATCATGGACGAACCGACGGCAGCCCTGGCGGATGCCGACGCCAAGCGTCTGATGAGTGTCGTGCGGCGCCTGCGGGACCGTGGCGTCGGCATCATCTATGTCAGCCACCGCATGCCTGAGATCTTCGCGCTGGCCGACCGGGTTACGGTCCTGCGCGATGGTGCCTATATCGCGACCAAGGATATCGGCGAGGTGACGGAAGCGTCGCTGGTCTCCATGATGGTCGGCAGGTCGATCGATCAGCTCTTCCCGAAGGTGGCAACCACGCCGGGGGCCACGGTGCTGGAGCTGAAGAATGTCAGCTATCGCCACGTGGTCAATAATATCAGCCTCAAATTGCGCGCTGGCGAGATTGTCGGCATTGCCGGCCTGATCGGCTCCGGCCGCACCGAGACGGCGCTTACCATGTTCGGCATCACGCCGGCGACGTCTGGCGAGATTCTGATCGACGGCAAACCGGTGACGATCGACAGTCCGGCAACGGCACGCAGTCTCGGCATCGCCTATGTGCCCGAAGATCGTGGCCTGCAGGGGCTCATCAAGCCACAGACCATTCGTGAGAACGTCTCGCTCGCCATTCTCGACCGGCTGGCGAAGCTCCTGGTGGTCGATCGTAGGCGCGAAGGTGCCCTCGCCCGCGATGCCATCACGCGCTTTGGCATCCGTGCGCGTGGTGCCGAGCAATTGGTCCGGCAACTATCCGGCGGCAATCAGCAAAAGGTGGTGCTGGCGAAATGGATCGCAACCGAACCCCGCGTGCTCATCATGGATGAACCTACCCGCGGCATCGATGTGGGTGCCAAGGCCGAAATCCACGCCCTGATGAGCAAACTTGCCGGTCAGGGTCTCGCTGTTCTGATGATCTCCAGCGAATTGCCCGAAGTCCTTGGCATGAGCGACCGTGTGCTGGTGATGAGTGGCGGCGGCATCGTCGCTGAATTCGACCGCGCCGAGGCGACGCCGGACGCGGTGGGTGTTGCCATGACTGCAGCGAGGAATACCGGCGCTGATCGTCCGGCGGAGCTTGCCTCATGACCGCACCCATCGTCGCACCTCGGCTGCCGATTCCGATCCGCCGTCTGGCCACGACCCTGGAAGCCAATGGCCAGGAACTGGTTGTGTTTGCCGTGATCATCGTACTGTTCGCGGTGGTGGCAATGATCAATCCGCGGTTCCTCAGCGAAAACAACCTGACCAGCATTTTTTCCGGTAACGCCTATGTCGCAGTGGCAGCCATCGGCATGTCATTGGTCATTATTTCCGGCAATATCGATGTGTCGGTCGGGTCGCTCATCGGCGTACTCGCAACCATTGCCGGCACGTTAGCCGTCAATGGCTATCCCATCATCGTCTGTTGGCTGGCGCCCTTGGTCGTCGGTATTGCCGTGAATGCCTTTGTCGGCGTCCTGGTCGCCTATGTGCGTATTCCGTCGATCGTCGTAACCCTGGGCATGCTCTCCGTTCTTAAAGGCGGTCTCATCAGCGCCACGGCCGGCGCCTGGATCAACGACCTGCCGCCCGATTTCATGCTGGCGCAGTTCCGCCTGTTCGGCATTCCCTCGCCGATCTATTTCATGGTGATCCTGACCATTCTGGCCGCCCTCTGGATGCGGCATGCTGGATTCGGCCGCACGATCTATGCGATCGGCGGCAATCCGGATGCTGCCCGTGTGGCCGGCATCCGCATCGAACGCTCGATTGTCGGTGTGTTCATGATCCACGGGCTTTTTGCCGGTATCGCCGCCGTGCTGTTTGCCACGCAATTGCAGGTCATCCAGTCCACTGTCCCCCCAAATCTGGAGCTGACCGTCATCACCGCTTCTGTCGTGGGCGGTGTCAGCATTCTGGGTGGCACCGGTACCGTTGTGGGATCGACCTTGGCCGCGATCCTGTTTGCGGCCATCGGCTCGGCGCTGATCTTCACCAACGTGTCGGCCTATTGGCTTCGTGCTGTTCAGGGCCTTCTTATTCTTGCGACCGTCCTTGCCGATATGGCTCGGCGGCGCCGGTTGCGGTGAGGAAACGGCCATGACACTGCGCCATTTCCTGCGCCACGAGACCATCCTGCTCATTCTGCTGGTCATCGCCCTCATCATCCTTGCCCAGCAATCGGATAAGTTCTTCACCACCGACAACCTGCTCAATCAGGGCCGGTTGATGGCGGAAGTTGGCTTGCTGGCCTTGCCGATGACCTTCGTCATCATCACGGGCGGGATCGATCTTTCCGTGGGATCGATCTTCGGCCTTTCCGCGATACTTCTCGGCGTCTTCTGGCACAATCTTGGCATCCCCTTGCCGGCAGCGATGGTGCTGGCTGTCATCGTTGGTGGTGTCGCCGGTCTTGGCAACGGCCTCATCATGACGCGGTTCAGCGTCCCGCCGCTCATCGCCACCCTGGCGACCCTGGCGCTCTATCGCGGCCTCGCCGAAGGCATCAGCCAGGCGCGCTCCGTGCGCGGATATCCGGACTGGTTCTTCGTTTTGGGGCAGGGCGAGCTCCTCGGCCTGCCGACCCAGCTTTGGTTCCTGTTCGGCCTTGCCGTTGCGGCGGCTGCCGTCCTTGGCCTCACCACCTTCGGCCGCACCACCTATGCCATCGGCGCCAATGAAGTGGCGGCCCGGTTCTCCGGCCTCAATGTTGCCCGTACGAAACTGATCATCTATGCAACCTCTGGCCTGGTCGCGGGCCTCGCCGCAGTGATCTTCGTTTCGCGGGTCTCGACCACGCGCTCGGATATGGGCACCGGACTGGAACTGGATGTCATCACCGCCGTGGTGCTGGGCGGCACGTCGATCTTCGGTGGCCGCGGCACCATCATCGGCACGGTACTGGGCCTCGCTTTGATGCAGGCCATGAAAAGCGGCCTGGCGCTCGCGGGCGTCAAGGGCGATGGGACCATTGTGGTGATCGGCGTGGTGTTGATCGCCGCCATTCTATTGGGAAATCTACTGAGCCGTAACGGTGACGGCTGAGACTGGGAGGAAGGCGCGGGCATCGCCGTCGAGAAATCACCCGCGTCACAAAAGGAGAAGCCACCATGTACAAGACTATGATACTGGCGTTGGGACTTGCCGTTGGCACGGCCATGAGCACTGGGAGTGTCGCTTTGGCCGATTCAGCCTGGACCGGGGGTGATGAATTGCCGACCGATCCGCTGGCCTGCGACGGTGCGGCCGGTGCCGCTGCGTCCGTGCCTTATGACGGCGGTCAGCCGACCGGCGCGCCGGATCTCAAAGGACAGAAGATCACCGTCGTCGATGTGCCAAAGCTGATCGGCATCGGCTATTTCAACGCGACCTCCAAGGGCATCGCCGATGCGGCCAAGGAACTCGGCAATGTCGATGCCAAGACCGACGGCCCGACCAAGGCTAATATCGACGAACAGATCACCTTCCTCGACAATTCGATCACCAGCGGTGTCAACGGCCTGCTCTTTGCAGCCAACGATCCGGTGGCGATCGCGCCGGTGCTGAAGAAGGCGCTCTCCAAGGGTATCCATGTCGTCGGCTATGACGCCAACTCGACCCCGGATGCGCGCGAATGGTTCGTCAATCAGGCGCAGTTCAACGGCATCGCCAAATCCATGGTCGACAATATGGCCAAGGAAGCGGGCGAAGAGGCGTCCTTTGCCATCGTTACCTCGACCTTCACCACACCGAACCAGGCGCGCTGGATCGCCGAGATGGCGGCCTATCAGGCCAAATGCCATCCGAAGATGAAGTGGCTGGAAACAGTCGAGGCGCAGGAGGACAATGTCCTGTCCTTCAACCAGGCCAGCACCCTCATCAACAAATATGGCGATGAGCTAAAGGGCATCTTCGGCATGACCAGCGTTGCGACCCCGGCCTCGGCCGAAGCCGTGACCCAAGGTGGTAAATGTGGCCAGATCGCCGTGGTCGGTTTGGCCACACCGAACGCGATGAAGCCCTATGTTGCCAAGGATTGCGTGAAGTCCGTGGTGCTGTGGAACCCGGTCGATCTCGGCTATGCCGCCATGTACGTGCTGCGTGCGGCGATCGACGGCGATTTGAAGCCGGGTGCGACCTCGGTCAAGGCCGGCAAGTTGGGCGAGCTGCAGGTGATCAATGGTTCCGAGATCCTGCTCGGCGCACCCTTTACCTTCACCAAGGACAATATCAACGATTTCGACTTCTGATCCCTGATAGCCGGTTCCCTGTCTAACTGCACGACGCGGGGTCCTTCTGGATCCCGCGTCTTTTCTTTGTCCAAACCCCTCTTTGCCAAAACACCCGGCGACCACTGGCGCCAATTTCTCAGGCAGGCCGCAGAAATACGCGCTGGCCCGTTGGCCATCTGCTCCGTTAGGGGTATCGCCCGGCCGCGCCAGCTGGCCTAACCTTGGCTCGTACCTTGTCTTACAAATGATCAGTAGACTCTTCAATTGCTGCCGTATTAGCCTCGCTTCGGGGCTCATATCGTGGGCATAGGGTGATCGGCTGCTGTCGTATCGGGCCGAAATCCATATGAAATGGCGTTCTGGGATGATTGTTCGATCTTTAGCCGCGCGCCTGGATCAGGAGCGGATTGTTCTGGCGATAGCGGTCGCACTTTTCATTGTGGCCGCCATCGGCTTGCCTGGATTTCTGACCACGGCAAACGTGGTGTCGATCGTGCGCAGCGTCTCGGTGCTGGGCATTCTGGCGGTCGGCATGGCGATCGTGATCATCGGCCGCGGCATCGATTTGTCCGCGGTCGCTATCATGGCCATGTCGGTGGCCTGGTACCTGCAGATGCTGGGGGACGGCACACCGAATGGCACGGCGCTGGCCATTGCACTGGGTGCGGTGCTGGCGATCGGCCTGGTCAACGGCTTCCTCGTCGCTTATGCCGATGTGCCGCCGATTTTCGTGACCCTGGCCAGCGGTTCCTTCGTGTTTGGCTTCGTGCGCTCGCAGCTCATCACCCAGGATGCGATCCCGGTCCCGCCCCAGCATTGGATCGAAGCCCTGGGCCGTACCCGCTGGCTGGGTATCCCGATCGAGGTGTTCCTGTTCTCGGTGATCGTCTTCCTGGCATTTCTCTTCCTGCGCTTCACCAAATGGGGGCGCTATGTCTATTTCGCCGGCGACAATCCGATGGCGGCGCGTAATCTGGGCATTCCTGTTCGGCCAATGCTGCTGCTGCGCTATGTGATCTCGGCGCTCATTGCCTTTACGGCGGGCATCCTGACCGCCTCCAGCCTGCTCTCGATCAACACTCGCGTGGTCAATTCGACCCTGCTCTACGACATCGTGCTGGTCGCGGTCATCGGTGGCATCGGGCTCTCGGGCGGCAAAGGCGGCATGCGCAACGTGATCGTCGGCGCCTTGCTGATCGGTATCATGCTCAATGCCATGACCATCCTCGATATCCCGAACATCTATCAGAACCTGATCAAATCGACGATCCTGCTGGCGGCAATCATTATCGATGGCCTGCTCAACCCGCGCGATGAGCAGACGGCACAGCAGGGCGATATCTAGAAGAGACTGATAACAACGACAGACGGGAAGGTGCAAAATGATCGGCTTTAAAAAGACCTTCGTCGCCGCAGCCGCGGTGATGACCCTGGCCTTCGGCAGCGTGGCAGTGGCCCAGGAAGATCCAGGCCCGGCGGCCTATGCGGCGGCTCTCAAGGACAAGCGCGTTGTCATGGTGCCGATGGCCATGGGCTTCGATCTCGCCCAGGGCTGGGCGGCCTACCTCAAGAAGGAAGTGGAAGCTTTCGGCGGCGTGTTCGAAACCCGCGATCCGAACTGGAGCATCGAAGCTGGTGCCCAGGCGATCACCGAGGCAATTTCCTCCGATCCTAAACCTAACGTGCTGGTGGTCCATTCGCCCGATCTCAACTCTTATGCCAAGCTGTTCAAGAAGGCCCAGAAAGAGGGCATCTTCGTGGTGGCGATCGACAATCCCGTCAATTATCCGGTCGATGCGTTCATCGGCAGCGATTGGGATCGTCTCGGCCAGTTGGAAGCCGAAGCCGTGATCAAAGGCTGCGGCGAGAAATCGTCGAAGCAGATCGGCCTCGTCCAGGGCGATCAGGTCAACGCGTCCAGCCTCTACCAGTATGCCGGCATCATGAAGGTTCTGGAAAAGCATCCGGACTTCAAAGTCGTGGCAAAACCGGATTCGAACTGGGACGCAACCACGGCGCGTAACGTCACGACCACCATGCTGCAGCAGTTCCCGGATATTTGCGGCATCATCGACTTCTGGGATGGTGACGCGACGGGAACGTCGGCCGCCATCCGCGAAGCCGGAAAGCAGGACAAGATATTCCTGGTCACCACCGGCGGTGGCGAGAAGGTCGATTGTGATGCGCTCGAAAACGGCACGTTCGGCGCGGTGGTGATGACTGAGCTGGCTGGCCAGTCCCGCGATATCAACGCGATCCTCAAATACCTGCTGCAGAGCGGGCAGAAGCCCGGCGCCGCCTCCACCTACATCTATACGTTGGAGAAGGCGACCACCAAGGCCGACCTGAAGCCCAGCACCTGCTGGGATCTCAAGTCTCTGCAGGCGGCGAACTGATCAAACGACACGGGCGACAACGCGGTCGGTACATTTACCGGCCGCGTTGTTGCATTCACATTCGGGAACGTCCATGCCCTTCCGGGAAAAACTGCAGCGCTGGCGCTATAATTTCATCCCCGATCATCTGATTGGCGAAATTCTCACCAAGCGCTGGACCGACAGTGCCATCCCGTTCCTGGCGCTGGTTATCACCATCATTGGCTTTGGCACAGCTATCTCGGGCTTCTTCAAGCCGCAATCGCTGAGCGATTCCACAAGACAGCTCGGCGAATTCTCGATCGTTGTTACTGGTCTCACCATCGTCATGCTGGGTGGCGGCATCGATCTTTCGGTGGGATCGATTTTTGCGCTTGCCGCGTTTGCTGCGGTCTCGTCCCTGTTCATTTTTGACTTGCCGGTCTGGGTGGCACTGTTGGCGGCGATCGCTGTGGGCGGCGCTTTCGGCGCGCTCAACGGATTCCTGATCGGCTATGTGCGGCTGCGTGCCTTCCTGACCACCTTGGTCACGTTCATCATCGGTCGCGCCGTCTATGATATCCTCGTGGTGAATTTCGCTTCCAAGGTCCAGCTCTCCGACGTCACCTCCGATACCTGGGACTTCATCGGCGATGGCACCGTGTTCGGCGTGGCGATCAGTGTCATCGTGGCGGCCGTCATCGCCCTCGTCGCGCATATTACCCTCACCCGCTCGCGACCAGGCTGGCATATCCTGGCAGTCGGCGGCTCGCGCCGATCCGCGCACAATGCCGGTATCCGCGTACGCGAGACGGTGTTCATGACCTATGTCATCTCCGGCATCTGTTGCGGCATTGCGGCCTTCCTGTTCGCCTGCCGCTTGAGCGGCGCCGGTCCCGGAACTGGCCTCAATCTTGAAATCATGGCGCTGACGGCAGCAGTTGTCGGTGGCAACAGCCTGGGCGGCGGGCGCGGCTCCATCGTCAAGGGATTGATGGGTGCCGTCATCGTCCTGGTCATGACCAACGGCCTCATCCGTCTCGGCTACGGCACCGGTACCAACCAGATGGTGCTGGGCCTGATGCTGGCGGCGGCCGTCACACTTGATATCCGCTGGCTGAAGAACCGGCACAAAGTCTTGAACGAGGTCTATGTCGCACCGATCTACCAACGCATGGGCGACACTCAATCGGCGGAGCCTGAATCAGGTTCCCCCTATGCGCTCAACAACAACCTGGCTGGCACGCAATATATCGGGCTGGGACAGTTGGAAGGGCCGGAAGACGTCATTCTCGATCAAGATGATCATCTCTATTGCGGCACGCGCCACGGCGAGATCATCCGCTTCTTCGCTCCCGACTATCAGAAGTCGGAAGTCTTTGCCCATACCGGCGGTTTCCCGCTGGGGCTTGCCTTCGACCGCGATGGCAATCTCATCTCCTGCGTCGGCGCCATGGGGCTCTATTCCATCTCCAAGGATCGCGTGGTGACGAAACTCACCGCCGAAACGCGCCGTACCTGGACCTCGGTAGTCGATGATGCGCGGTTGCGCGACCCAAATGATTGCGACGTGGCACCAGACGGTCGCATCTTCTTCACCGATTCTACCAAGCGCTATGACGCTCATGATTGGGCGCTGGATTCGATCGAGAGCCGGCCAACCGGGCGTCTCCTGTGCTATGATCCAAAGACCGGCAAGACCACGACTCTCCTCGACAATTACCTTTATGCGAATGGTGTCTGCATCGCCCATGACGGGCAGTCGCTGTTCTTTGCCGAATCCTGGGCCTGCCGCGTGCATCGCTATTGGTTCGATGGCCCCAAGGCCGGTCAGGTCGACTGCGTTATCAAAGACATGCCGGGCTACCCCGACAACATCAACCGCGCGTCGGACGGCACCTATTGGATGGCTTGGCTCGGCATGCGGACGCCGAGTTTCGATCTCTCCCTGCGTCACCCGGCCATGCGCAAACGCATGACCCGGCGCTTGCCGCAGGACGAATGGCTGTTTCCCAACATCAATACCGGCGGTGTGGTGAAGTTCGACGAATCCGGCAAAATCGTCCAGACCCTGGGCGATCTCTCTGGTGTCTCGCACCCGATGGTAACCTCCATGCGCGAGCATAAGGGGGCGTTGTTCGTGGGCGGCATTCTCAACAACCGTGTTGGTCGCCACCCGCTCCCGGGCGCCGATCCCAATTGGACTGGCCCGAACTCATATTGGGGAGGGGCGAAATGATTTTCGATCCCATCCTCGATCTCTTTCGTGGCAAGGCTGTCACGGTCCCGCCGCTCGATGGCGCCTTCCGCCCCAATCTCGCATTGGACGAAGCGGAAGCCCATCTTGCGATAAGCGCTCCGGACAATTTGTGTACGGCTGGTGGCCAGATCTTGTTCTCGTCCGGTAACGAGCTTCGTACCTTGGTGCCGTCAAAAATAGTTGCCAGCTTTGACGCGCCCATTTCAGCTCTCGCCGCGTCGGCTCAAGGCCGCGTCGCTGTCGCTCTCGAAAACGGGCATCTGCTGGTGGCTGACAACGACATCAAACTGCCTGCCAGTGTCGGCTGCCTGACGGCTCTCGCCTTCGGCGACGACAACACGCTCTATGTCTGCAACGGCTCGACTGCACACGGCCCTGCCGACTGGGCTGTCGACCTCATGGAAGGCAATGCGCTGGGCTCGGTCTGGCGCATAGATCTTAGCAGTGGCGATGCCAGCCAATTGGCTGGCGGTTTGGCCTTCCCGCAAGGCCTGCTGCTGACGGGTACTGAGTTGATCATTGCGGAAAGCTGGAAGCATCGTCTGCTGCGTCTGCCGCTCTCGGGCGGCAATCCGGTGCCGATTCTTGAAAAGCTGCCGGGCTACCCGGCGCGTTTGTCGCCGGCGCAGGATGGCGGCGCCTGGCTCGCCCTCTTTGCGCCCCGCAACCGGCTGGTGGAATTTGTACTGCAGGAACCAGCCTATCTTACCGACATGATGCAGTCGGTGCCGCGCCCCTATTGGATCGCTCCCAGCCTTTCTTCCGGGGCGAGCTTCCTTGAACCCCTGCAATGTGGTGGCATCAAGACCATGGGCATCCATAAGCCCTGGTCACCCAGCCGCTCCTATGGACTGGTGGTGCGGCTGGATGCCGGCTTTCGTCCGGTCACCAGCTATCACAGCCGTGCCAACGGCAGCCGCCACGGCGTCACCAGCTTGGTCGAGGACGATGGGTCTCTGCTGGTGGGTGCCAAAGGTGGCAACGCGATCCTTAAGCTGCCACGCGAGGTCCGATAGATGAACCCGATCATCGAAATGCAAAAGATCACCAAGGCCTATCGCGGTGTGCCGGCGGTGAAGGAAATCGATTTCGACCTGCGGCCTGGCGAAATCCACGCGTTGTTGGGTGAAAACGGGGCTGGGAAATCGACATTGACGAAGATCATGGCCGGGGTTGTCCAGACGACCAGCGGCCGCATGATCTACCGCGGCAAGGAAGTGGCCTTCAAGACACCGAACGAAGCCCTGCAGGAAGGCATCGCCATGGTGTTTCAGGAGACCAGCCTAGTGCCCTCGATGACGGTGGCGCAGAATCTCTATCTGGGCGAGGAGAAATTCCTCAACCGCCTGCGCGGCATCTACATTTCCGCCCAGCAATTCCTGCAATCCCTGAATTTTCCGGTCGATCCCACGGCGGTGGTGGAAACGCTGGGTGCTGCCAAGCGGCAGATGGTCGAGATTGCGCGCGCTGTCCACCACAATGCCAACGTGATCATCTTCGATGAACCAACCGCCACGCTGACGCCGGAGGAGAAGCGCCATTTCTTCGCACTGATGCAGCGGCTGAAAGTACGCGGCGTCTCCATCGTCTTCATCAGCCACGCGTTGGAGGAGGCTCTCGCACATGCCGACCGCATCACCATCATGCGCGATGGTGAGCATGTCATCACCGGGGATGCCAAGGATTTCGACCGCGAGAAGGTCGTCCGTGCCATGGTCGGGCGCGCCCTCTCCGACGAGCTCTATGGCAAGCATCGCGACGCAGCGACCCTGCGCAAGGCTGGAGCCAAGGTGCTGTCGGTCGAGGATATTTCAATGGGCGCCGTGGTGCGCAACAACTCCTTTTCGGTCTTCGAAGGCCAGATCACCGGCGTCTTCGGCCTTATCGGCTCCGGCCGCACCGAAACGTTCAAGATCGTCTCTGGCATCTATAAGCGCGACTTCCTGCGCGGCGGCGAGATCCAGCTCGACGACAGGCCGGTGCGCTACGTTGTGCCGCGCGAGGCAGTCAGGGACGGCATCGTCTATGTGACCGAAGATCGCAAGGCCGAAGGATTTTTTGAAACCATGTCGATCGCCGAGAACCTTTTTTCCGGCCTGCTGGCATCGGGCCGCGAAAAGCACAGCTATGTCTCCCTACGGGAAATGCAGGCGTTGGCGGCAGAATGGAAGGGGACACTCAACATCCGCGCCATCAATGACAATGCCCGCGTGGTGGAACTCTCCGGTGGCAACCAACAGAAGGTCGTCATCGGCAAGGGATTGGTGCAGAAGCCTCGGATCATCATCTTCGACGAACCGACGCGTGGCGTCGACGTGGGTGCCATCGCCGAGATCCATCAACTGATCAACCGCCTGGCGGATGAGGGCCTTGCGGTGGTGGTGATCTCGTCCTATTTGCCGGAAATCATGAATCTGTCCGACCGCATCCTGGTCTGCCGCCAGGGCCGCATCGTCGAGGAATTCTCGCCGACCGATGCCACGGAAGAAAAGATCATGTATGCGGCGGTGCATTGAGAAGGAACCAACGTCATGGCGACCGTAAAGCTACCGAGCATTGCCGAGGCCGAGAAGAATCCGGCGGTGAAGGAGGTCTATGACGACATCCGCGCCACGCGAAAGTCCGATTTCATCAACAATATCTGGCGCGGCCTTGCTGGCAGCCCCGATCTGTTGAAGCGTACCTGGGTGCAAATCAAAGCTGTCATGGCGACGCCCAGCGAGTTCGACCCGCTCACCAAGGAACTGATCTACATCGCTGTCTCGACGGCCAACAGCTGCTCATACTGCGTGCACTCACATACCGCGGCGGCGCGCGCCAAGGGCATGACCGACGCGCAGCATGCGGAACTGATGGCCATCATCGGTCTCGCCGCCCAGACCAATCATCTGGTGACGGCGATGCAGATCCCGCTCGATCCGGAATTCGAAGTCAAGTCCTGACCCAGGCGCCGACATTGCGGCGATCGAAGGCAACGGACTTGATGACGGCAAAGACATCCAGCTCCGGTTGCAAAGCGAGCTGACGTACCGACTTCCGGGTGACCCGCGCCATAAAGATGGCGTCGTTATGGGACAGTTTAAGATTCACCATGCCGGCAGCGTCGTCCCGCAATTCAACGATGCGGCAGGGCACGATGTTGAGCGCGCTGATGTCGGTAGGCCGCGTCAGGCTGATCATCACGTCGCGCGCCTTGATCTGCAGCCGCAAGGGCGTGCGAAGTGGCACATCGATCGCCGGAATGCGGAACTCACCCAAGCCGGAATGGAGGATACTGAGGTGATCGTCGAGATCATGGCGCGCAATCTCGGCATCGATCAGGGCGCCCGCGCCGCTATCATCCTGCGCCGTGAAGGGCAGCAGGTCGAGCCGGCTCAGGATATCGGCGGCACTGCCATTGGCAATCACCTTACCGTCCGCCAACAGTACGACGGACGTGGCCAGGCGCGCGATCTCCGGCACCGCATGCGTGACATAGATGATCGGTGCCGATGCTTCGTCCCGCAGGCGTTCGATATAGGGGAGGATCTCACCCTTGCGATCGTCGTCGAGCGACGCCAACGGTTCGTCCATCAGCAGAATATCAGGTCCGGAGAGCAGCGCGCGTCCGATGGCGACGCGCTGTTTCTCGCCGCCGGAGAGAGTGAGAGGACGTCGCGCCAGCAAGGGGCCGATGCCCAGCATCTCGACCACATGGTCAAACGGGTTCCCCCGTAAGCGCGCTTTGGCGAACCAGGCGCCATAGGTCAGGTTCTGCTTGACCGTGAGATGCGGAAACAGGCGCGCTTCCTGAAACACGTAGCCGATGCGGCGTTGATGTGGCGGCAGGTTGATGCCGGCTTCACTGTCATAGAGCACACGGTCATTGATCTTGATGCGCCCGGAATCCGGCCGGACTAGGCCCGCCACCATATTCACCAGCGTCGTCTTGCCGGAGCCGGAACGGCCGAAGAGGGCGGTGATACCAGCGCCACTGGTGAAATCGGCAGCGACATCCAGCGCGCCAATACGATGCCTGAGGTTGATCTCGACACTCATAGGCCAGCAACCTTCGACGCCACGCGCCGCGCCAGGATTTCCGAGAGAATCAGCGCCGCCATGGAAATGACAATTGAGACGAGGGCGAGGCGCATGGCCGCTGTGTCACCGCCCGGCACATTGGTATAGGTGTAGATCGCCGTGGGGATCGTCTGTGTTTCGCCAGGTATGTTGGAAACGAAGGTGATGGTGGCGCCGAATTCCCCCAGCGCCTTGCCGAAGGAGAGGATCACGCCGGCAATGACGCCGGGCAAGGCGAGGGGCAGGGTGATCGTGAGGAACACCCAGACCGGATGGGCGCCCAATGTTGTTGCAGCCGCTTCAAGCCGCCGGTCCACCAATTCGATGGAGAGGCGGATGGCACGGACCAGCAACGGGAAACCCATGATGCCGGCGGCAAGAGCGGCACCCGTCCAGCGGAAGGCAAAGACGATACCGAACCACTGATCGAGGATCTCGCCGATGGGACCCTTGCGGCCGAAGAGCAGGAGCAGGATATAGCCGGTCACGACCGGCGGCAGGATGAGCGGGAGATGGACGATGCCATTGAGGATCGTCTTCCCCCAGAAGTCCCGGCGCGCCAGCAACCAAGCCACCAGCAGACCCGGCGGCAGACTCGCTACCGTGGCCCACAAGGCGATCTTCAGGCTGAGATGGATCGCAACGAGTTCTTCCGGGGTAAATGACAGCACAAAACCTGCTTATTTCAGAATGACAAAGCCCGCCTTCTCGAACAATGCTGTGCCAGCCGGCGACTTCAAAAAGCTCAGGAAGTCGGCGGCCAGCGGCGCTGTCGAGCTGGTCAACTGGGCGATAGGATAGATGATCGACTTGTGCGAGTCCTCCGGGAAAGTATCGATCACCTTCACCTTGGGCTCGGCCGTGGCGTCGGTCTGATAGACGATGCCGAGTGGTGCCTCGCCGGTCGCAACCAGGGCCAGGGCAGCGCGGACATTTTCGGCTTGGGCGACCTTGCCCTCGACGGTGCCCCACACGCCCAACGATTCCAGTGACGCTTTGCCGTATTTGCCGGCTGGCACGGCCTTTACATCGGCCATGGCGAGCTTGCCGTCGCCGACAGCACCGGCAAGGTCGAAGCCCTTGGCGATCTTGAGTGCCGATGTGCCATCAGCCGGCCCAACCAGCACCAACGTGTTGCCGAGCCAGTTGCTGCGCGTACCGTCTTTCACCAGCTTGGCCTTTTCGACATGGTCCATCCAGTCGAGATCGGCGGAGACGAAAAGATCGGCGGGTGCCCCACCTTCGATCTGCTTGGCCAGTGCGGAACTGCCGGCATAGGAGATCGCGATGTCGACGCCTTTGTCGGCCTTGAATGCCGCGGCGGCATCATCCAACGGACCCTTCAGGCTCGCTGCCGCGAAGACGATGATCTTGCCGTCTTCGGCAAAGCTGACGTGCGGGACAGCGGCAAATGTGACGAATGCCGAAAGGGCGGCGAGCAAGGTGCGGCGGGTAAGGAAGGTGGCCATCGGATATCCTCATTGTGCGTTATAGCCATCCGTATATATCGAAATAAGCTCAGCCGTCAAAGGGGAAGAAGCACGGTTTGGCTTGGCGTTCTGTCCGATCCTGCATTAACATTCGGATTGAATAAGTCAGTTGTTTCCAAGGCTTGAGAGGAAGTTTTCCATGGCGCACGACGCACCGGCCGGAGCCGGCGGTCCCACGAAACTCGCAATCCGCAATATCGGGCTGATCCTCAGTGGCGATATCCAGAACCCGGTCCTGGCCGGCGATGCCGTCCTGGTCGAAAAGGGCAGGATCGTCGCCATCGGCAAGGCCAAGGACCTCGATCTTGAAGGCGCCGACACAGTCATCGATGCGCAGGGGACCGCGCTGGCACCAGGCCTCATTGACAGCCACGTGCATCCGGTGGCGGGTGATTGGACGCCACGGCAGAACCAGATCGGCTGGATCGACAGCTCGCTCCACGGCGGCGTCACCACCATGATCTCGGCCGGCGAAGTGCACATGCCCGGCCGACCCAAGGACATCGTCGGTCTGAAGGCCATGGCAATCTTTCATCAGCGCATGTATGCGGCTTTCCGTCCCGGTGGCGTCAAGGTCCATGGCGGTGCCCCCATCATCGAGCAGGGCATGGTGGAGGAAGATTTCGCCGACCTTGCCAAGGCCGGCGTCACCTTGCTGGGCGAGATTGGGCTGGGCGGCGTCAAGGACGGTGTGAACGGGCACAAGATGGTCGAATGGGCGCGAAAATACGGCATCCAGAGCACGATCCACACTGGCGGCCCCTCGATCCCAGGCTCCGGCCTCATCGACAAGGATGTGGTGCTGGAGGTGGATGCCGATGTGGTGGGCCATATCAATGGCGGCCATACCGCGCTGCCGGACAGCCAGATCCGCTGCATCTGCGAGGGCTGCAAGCGCGGGCTCGAGATCGTCCATAACGGCAATGAACGCGCAGCCCTCTTCACGCTGCGCACGGCCAAGGAAATGGGTCAGCTGGAGCGCGTGATCCTCGGGACAGATGCGCCGGCCGGTTCGGGCGTGCAACCCCTCGGCATCCTCCGCATGGTCTCGATGCTCTCATCGCTGGGCGATATCCCGGCGGAGATCGCCTTCTGCTTTGCCACCGGCAACACCACCCGCATGCGCAAGCTCGATGCAGGCCTCATTCAAGCCGGCATGTCGGCCGATTTCGTTTTCCTCGACAAGGCGCAGCATTCCGCTGGCAAGGATCTGCTGGACTCGGTTCAACTCGGCGATTTGCCGGGCGTCGGCATGGTCGTCATCGACGGCATCCCACGCATTCAAAGGAGCCGCAACACCCCACCCGCGACGCGTATCCCGGATCTGGTGAAGGGTAAGTTGGGGTAGGAGACGCATCTCTTCTCCCTCTCCCTTTAGGGGGAGGGCCGGGGTGGGGGCTGCGCTCAGTTTCGATCTTGGATAGCCATCATCCATGCCCCCACCCTAACCCTCCCCCTAAAGGGAGAGGGAATAGAACAAGGACTAGCGAGCCGATCTCTACTCCAGCGCTTTCAACAACTGCACCAATTGCACGCGCTCCTCAACACTCAGCGCCCCCAACGTCTCCGCCGTCACGGCCGCCGCAATCGGAAAGCCGTGTTCCGCTTCCTGCCGGCCGGTTTCGGTCAGCGCCACGACGACGCGCCTTGCATCGTCGGGGTCCGGCGCGGTGATCGTCAATCCGCGGGCGCCGAGCCGGTCAACCACGCCCTTGATGGTGGCGGCATCGAGCGCCACCAGGCGGCCGAGCTGGTTCTGCGAGGTGGGGCCACTTTCATAAAGTTTTGCCAGTGTCGCCCATTGCGGGGCCGTGAGGTCTGGAAAGGCGGCCGCGAAAATCGCGGTGTGGCGCTGGCTGACTTTGCGCAGGATGAAGCCGATCTGGTCATCGAGCGCGTAATCGCGGGTGGTGCCGTCAGGTTTCTGGCGGGGTTGGGGTGCCATCAGCGCAATCCATCCTCGCCCTTGATCTGATCCTTGGTGAGACCACCGACCCGGGGCAGTGGCCGGCCGCTATCGGTCACCGCAACAGCCACCATGATTTCATTGGCGCGTGGACCATCATTGACGCGCACTTCCATGCCGTCGAAATGGCTGCGCACATAGGCAGCGTCCTTGTGGCCCAAGGGAATATCGAGTGCCACACCGGGCCCACCGCGCTTCTTGGAGGACGGGATGAGGGCAGCTCCTTTTTCCAGCACCTTCCGGACCGGCGTGCCGAGCTTCGGGTGCAGGATGGCGGCAGCATGTTCCAACTCGCCATTCTCGCCCACTGCCGCGGCCTTGCCATAGCTCTCGGCCTTTGCCCCATCGATGCCAAGTGCCGCCACGGCCTTGGCCGCCAGCAGGGCACCCAGTTCCTCGCCGATATCCATGAGCGGCGTCAGGTCCTCGACATATTTGCCGGCAAAGGGATTGGCGATGATGGCGACCGCAGCCGCGCGTCGGGTCGGTGGATTGATGCTGCGCTCCATTTCGCGGTGCGTTTCCTCGACGAAGGTGACGATCTTCCGGATCTCGGCTTTCATCGCAATCCATCCTCTCCCTTGATCTCACTGGCCTTGAGGCCGCCAACGCGCGCATGGATGCGCGACCCCGTTGTCATGACCAAGGCCAGCAGCAATTCGTCGGCGCGGGGCGCATCCGCCAAGCCCACTTCCATCGCATCGAAATGACTGCGGACATAGGAGGCGTTGATATGCGTGATCGGTACATCCAGCCGCGTCCCCGGCCCGCCCACCTTCTTGGTTGAGGCGACGATGGCCTTGGTGTCGCCCAGCACTTCGCGCATGGCATAGCCGCCAGGCACATGCCAAAGTGCTGCATGTTCCGCTTCGCCGGCCGACCCGGCGATGGCACCCTTGCCATAGCCTTGCACGATCTTCGGATCACCCCCCAGGGCCGCCACCATGTCGCGCGCCATGGCAAGACCCAGCGGTGTGAGGTCGTCCATGAAACCGGCAATATCCTCGACATAGCGGCCAGCGAAAGGATTGCGAATGACGGCGACTGCAGAGACGCGGCGGAGCGGGGTCGTGGCCTTGGGGCCGCCTTCGTGAAAGATCTCCTCAACCGAGATCAGGCGTTTGCGAATCTCAACTTGCGGCATGGATCAGGACTTCCTTGGTTGGGCCGACGGAACTTATCAGGCCGGATGATGCTTGAACGATCTTGGTGCTGCCGGCGAGGTGCAGGCCGGCAGCCTGTATGCGGCCGGTCTCTACCAAGTGCTCGGCATAGCGCGCACCGCGCGCCAGCGCCCGCGCGATTTCGGCTGCCGTCAACGGGCCGACCGAGCGGGTAACCAGCAAGGATCCCAGATCGCTGTCCGGCTGCAGGGCATTGGCAGGTGTCCGCAGAATGGCGGGATGTCCCGGCAGGTCGACCGCGTTGGCAATCATGGTCGCTGCCGCATCGGCCGTCGACGCATCTTCCGCTAGCACGGTCACAGCGTCGGCGATGCCGAGGGAAAAGCTGCGGCCATGGCGGCCGCTGGTGGCGATGCCGCGGATGAAGTCACTGCTCTTGACCGTCAACTTGCCGAAAAGATTGGGGTGATCAGGTCGGTCCATCATGCCGATTTCGAACTGGGCGCCGCCAGTGAGGTGGAGCGCAATGTCGCCGCCATTATTGACATAGGCGCGCGCAAGCGGCGCCGCAGCCACCATCGCGCTCAGGATCGCCTCGGCCCCGGCACCGGCGACCGCCACCATCGGTGTCACGAAATGCCGGTCGGCATAGGGCAGGGCGGCGTCGAACATCCGCCTGGCGACGGCGCCAATGGGTGGCTGGCTCTCTTGCGTCACAGCTTGGCGGAGCAATGTGAGCTCAGCGCACAGCTCATCAAGCAGCGTGGCAAAGCGGCTCCTGGCCGCGTCATAGGCCTGCGCAATCGCCTGAGAGTCGCCGTCGGCGCCGATGATGAGGTCAATCGGGCCGTCCTGCAGATGCAGGCGGCGCCCATCGGGCAGCAGGCGTGCTTGCTGCCGTGTAATCATGAATGCTTGCCCTTGCGGTCATGAAAGGTGAGCGGCCAGGGCGAGTCTGCGTGCCGCGTTACCTGCTGGCGCTTGAAACCGTCGCCAGCCAGCGACGACAGGCGCTGGACATAATCCATATGCCCGCCCAAGGCCTCGTAATCGGAAAGGCGCATGGTGAATTCGATCGGTGCCACGAGGGCCGGCGTCGGCACATAGCCGAAAGCGTTCTGCGGCAGCAAGGTGACGTCCACCATCAAGGTGATGCCGCCACCCGGCCAGATATAGGCCGGTGCCCCGCCGCAGGTGACATAGGTCAGCGCACGCTTGACTGATTGCGTGAGGCGCACCGGGTTTTCAGTGACGCCGGCCCGCAAGGATCCACCGGCACCGCCCATGAACAGCACGGTGCACATCGCCGGTTCGCAATTCTCCTTGATGCGTGCGACCGACTCCTGCAACGGCTGTGGCAGGTCTCGCTCAACCGGTTTCAATGCATCGTCGAGTTCAAAATAGGCCGCATGCTCGCCGGTGGTACTCACCATCAGCATGGTCATGCCGGGCCGCGCCACCTTGGCGTCGAAGGGCTGCAGGATGGCGAGTGGATCGGAGATATCCGTTCCACCCCAGCCGGTGCCGGGTTCCGCCACCTGGAAATAGCGCCCTGGCGTCGATTTCCGCCCGCGCATCTTGATGCCGGTATCGGGAATGCCCAGCAGCTTGCCGGCCTGATGCTCCGAGAGCACGCCGGTGATGTGGTCATCGACCACCACCACCTCATCGACCTTGCCCTGCCATTGCTTGGCGAACATGCCGATGGTGGCGGAACCGCAGCCGACCCGCATGCGCTCCTCGGTTTCACCGTCGACGATCGGCGCCTTGCCGGCAGCAACGATGACGGTCGCCCCGCCATCAATGGTGAGTTCCACCGCCTGCTTGTTGCAGAGATTAAGCAGCGTATCACATGTGACACGACCCTCTTTCTTCGAGCCGCCGGTCAGGTGATGGACGCCGCCCAATGAGAGCATCTGCGATCCATATTCGCCCGTGGTAACATGCCCCACGGCCTCGCCCTGGGCGCGTACATTCGCCTGTTCCGGTCCCAAATAGCGGTCGGTGTCGATTTTGATTTTGACACCGCAATAACTGAAGATGCCCTCGGTCACCACCGTGACCATGTCGACACCATCCACCTCGGCAGCGACAATGAAGGGGGCTGGCTTGTAGTCGGGATAGGTCGTCCCGGCGCCGATCGCCGTCACAAAGGTATCCCCACTGTGCAGGATGTCGCCACCCCAGTCTTGCGCTGGGCCGCTGAACGGCACCACCGCTTGACCACCGGCCAGCGCCTGGTTCAACACGATATGCGGATCGACACGGACCAACTCGCCACCGCGGTTGGCATAGCGGTCGCAGGCACCGGTCATGCCGTCGCGGATGTAGCACAGGACCGGACAGGCATCGCACCGAATCTTGCCGTCAACCACTTTGGGGCCGACGTCACCAGCAGAGGCTTCTGTTACCGTGTCATCCCTCATGGACGTGCTTCCTTGATCGCAGCGAGGATCCTGTCTGGTGTTGCCGGAATACGGTGGAGCCGCACGGCGGTCGCGTGCGCGATGGCATTGAGGATCGCTGGGGCTGTGGGGATAAGCGCCTGCTCACCGATGCCCTTGGCGCCGAACGGCCCAACGGGCGTGGCATCCTCAATCAGGATCGATTCGACCGGCGGCACATCGCCGATAGTGGGGATGAGATAGTCGTGCAGATTTTCACCGCGGCCGGGATGGAACTCTTCCAGCAGGGCAAGGCCGATACCCTGCGCGATGCCGCCTTCGATCTGCCCTTCAATAAGCGTCGGATTGACCGCACGGCCGACATCATGGGCGGCGGTGATCTTCAACAGCTTCACGGTACCAAGCTCGATATCGACCGCAAGTTCCACTATATGTGCGCCGAATCCATAGACGGCATAAGGGGCCCCCTGGCCATCGGCGTCGAGCGACGTGGTCGGTGCATCGAAGGTTTCCTCCGCGGCCAACACATAGCCACGGGTATCCTGGGCCAAGGTCGCAAGGTTGATCTGGTGCGCGGCCGCACCGTCTTGCACAACGACCCTGCCGGGCTGGAAACTCAGGATAGAATCCGCCCCGGCATTGGCGAGGCGCAGGATCTGCCGGCGCAATGCTTCGCCCGCCAATTGCGCCGCCTTGCCGGTGATGAAGGTCTGGCGCGAAGCCGACGTTTTGCCGCAATCGGGGGTGAGGTCGGTATCGGCCGAGACGAGATCGATGCTGTCGATCTGGGCACCCACCGCATCGGCGCAGAGCTGCGTGATGACGGTGTTCGATCCCTGGCCGATATCGACGGCGCCCTGATGCAGCGCCAGGCGACCGTCCGGTTTCAAGCCTAAGCGGATGGTGGAGGGGTTCGCCAACGAGGTATTGCCGCAGCCATACCACATGCCGGCAATGCCGACGCCGTAGCGCAGGGGTGAGTCCGCCGTACGCCGTGCATTGGCAGTGGCAGCATCCTGCAATGCGCGCTGCCAATGGGGTTGCAGGCTTTCAAAACAGGCCCGAATGCCGGTCCCGGCACCCAGTACCTGGCCGGTGACCGTCGGCTGATCCGGCCGCAAGGCGTTCATGAGGCGGAACTGTAGTTTATCGATGCCCAGTTTCTCGGCCAGCATGTCATAGAGCTGCTCTTGCGCGATGCCAGCCTGCGGCACGCCGAAACCGCGGAAGGCACCGGCCGGGACCACATGGGTATGGACGGCCCGCGTCAGGGCGCGGTAGTGCGGCACGAAATAGGGACCGGACGCATGGACCGGCACGCGGTTGGCGACGGTGGGACCAAACGAGGCATAGGCGCCGGTGTTGAAATCGCCCGTGAAATCCATCGCAGTCAGCATGCCATCCTTATTGGCACCGACGCGGACCTGCATGCGCCCGGGATGGCGCTTGGTGGTGGTCGAAATCGATTCCTGGCGCGAATAGACCATGCGCACGGGGCGCTTGAGATGCCAGGCCGCGACTGCGATGAACGGCTGGACCGAGAGGTCGAGCTTGGAGCCGAAACCGCCGCCGACCGCCGTTGGAATGATCCTCACCGCATCAAGCGGGATGCCCAGGATCTTTGCGACATCATCGCGGTCCATATAGGGCGCCTGGGTGCAGGCCTGGACTTCCATTCGGTCGCCGACCCGCTGCGCAATGCCGGCCTCGGGTTCGATATAGGCATGCTCGACGAAGCCGGTTTCGAAAGTGCCTTCGACCACGGCATCGGAATTTTCCAGCATCGCCTCGGCATCGCCGCGGACCACGCGGCCACGCACCAGGATATTGCCTGCGCGCGCGTCATGCACCAGCGATGCGTTGCCGGCCAATGCCGCGTCGAGCGTGAGGTGCGCTGGCAACTCTTCCCAGGTCACCGGAAATTTCTTGAGGTCGAGGGCCTCGATCGCCTGTGCCTCCCCAACCACGGCGGCGATCGCTTCGCCCCGGAACCGCGTTTCGCTGACGGCAAAAACCGGCTGGTCGGCAAAGGGGCCGATGACGCCGAAGCAATTCTCGCCCGGCACATCGGCCGCCGTGAAGATGCGCTCGATGCCGGGATTGCTGCGAAGATATGTCTTGAGGTCGCCAATCGTGAAGCGTGCATGATGAAAGGGGGCACGGATGGCGCGCAGCAACAGGGTGTCCTGGGGATGCCCGTCGGCTCCAAAGAGGTCCGTGCCATCGACCTTGCGCTGCCCATCCAGCCGGTTGATGCGAGCACCCACGGCCTTGCCGGCCACAGGGCGCGCCTCAGCGGTGACGGGCCTGCCCACATCCATCACCGCGGCGATGATCTTGCGATAGCCGGTGCAGCGGCACAGCACGCCACCCAGTGCATCCTGCACAGCATCCTCGCTGGGGGCGGCATCGCGGGTGAGCAGGGCCGTGGCCGCCACCAGCATGCCGGGGGTGCAGATGCCGCATTGGGCGGCACCGTGGCGGAGGAAACTTTGCTGCAATTCAGTCGCAATTGCGGACTGTGCAGGCAGGCCTTCGATGGTCGTCACCGACCGGCCGGCGACCTGGCCCACGGCCATCAGGCAGGCGCAGCTCGTCTCGCCGTCCACCAGCACTGTGCAGGCACCGCAATCGCCGGCATCGCAGCCGACCTTGGTGCCGGAAAGCCGGAGCTCATCGCGCAGCACCCGGCTCAGGCGCCATTCCGCAGGCGCGGCGACCTCGATGGCCTTGCCGTTGAGCGTGAAGGGGATGGCGGTGGTGGCATCGAACATGACTAAAGCTTGCCCGTTCTGGCTGGCGTGAGGTTGAAGCAATCCTGGATGGCGCGGCGGACCAGGGTCAGCGCAGCATCCTCGCGATAGCGCGCGGTGGCCCGTACATCATCGATGGGCGTCAGGTGCGAAAGATGATCGGCATTTACCCGCGCCGCGATCTCGTCGGCTGATTTGATCCCGATCAGCGCCGTTTCCAGCTCCGGCAGGCGCATCGCCACGGCCGAGCAGGATCCGATCGAAACGCGCGCGTCGCTGACGCTGCCATCGTCGGCGCGCCGAAGTGCTACGGCGATCATGGCGATCGAGATGACCAGATAGCGCCGCGCGCCGAGCTTGGCAAAATGGGTGGCGAGATCGCCATTTTCCTTGGGCACCAAAACGGCGATCACGATCTCGTCCGCTGCCAGGAGCGTCTGCCGGTAGCCGCTGATGAAGCTGGCTAGCGGAATCTCGCGGCGGCCACGCGGCGAGGCAAGCTCGATGCGGGCATCCAATGTCAGCAGCGGCGGCACACTGTCGGCGGCGGGCGAGGCGTTGCACAGATTGCCGCCGATGGTGCCGCGATTCTGGATCTGGATCGATCCGATTTCCTTGGCGGCGGCTTTGAGGGCGTCAAAGCCGGTGGGCAGGGGCGCCGCCACGATCTCGCTCCAGGTGGCAGCAGCGCCGAGGCGGATCGTGTCACCCGCGATGCCGATCCCACGCAATTCGGGCAAGCGCGAGATGTCGATGACCGGATTGGTGATGGCGGCCTGGCCCAGCGCCGGGAAGAAATCGGTCCCGCCGGCCAGGAGCTTGCCCCCCTGCTGCGCCAGGAGGTTGATGGCTGCATTCAGCGATGCCGGCTGCACAAACATGCAGGCTGGGTCCTCTCACAGTGAGATCTTCGGCCAGCCACGGGCGCCAGCCAAATTCATTTGTATGCAAATGATTGTCCCGCTGACCGGGCAGGGCGTCAAGGGGCTTGATGTGGCCGGGCCTGGGGAAAGGACCGCCTATTCGGCGTGGGCAGGGCCGCCTATTCCTTGACCGCACCGGTCATGGACGAGACGTAATGCTCGACAAAGAAGGAATAGAGGATGACCACCGGCAGGGAGCCGATGAGGGCGCCAGCCATGAGGGAGCCCCATTCATAGACGTCGCTGCGCACCAATTCGGTCAAGACGCCCACTGGGACAGTCTTGTTTTCCGAGGATTGGATGAAGGTGAGGGCGTAGATGAACTCGTTCCACGACAGGGTGAAGGCGAAGATACCGGCCGAAATCAGGCCCGGAACCGCGAGTGGCAAGACGATCCTGGTCAGGATCTGCCAGCGAGTCGCCCCGTCGATGAGCGCGCATTCCTCAAGCTCGAAGGGAATCGAGCGAAAATAGCCCATGAGCAGCCAGGTGCAGAACGGGATGAGAAAGGTCGGATAGGTCAGAATGAGTGCGAATTTGGTGTCATAGAGACCCAGCTTGAACACCATCACCGCCAGCGGAATGAACAGGATCGAGGGCGGCACGAGATAGGCCAGGAAAATGGCAAGGCCCACGGTGCGCGATCCCTGAAACCTCAGTCGTTCGATGGCATAGGCAGCGAAGACGGAACCGGCCAGAGACAATGCGGTCGCAGCGACCGAAATGATGACGGTATTCCACAGCCAGCCGGGGTACGAGGTTTCGAACAGCAGGTATTTGATGTGATCGAGCGTCGGTTCGACCACCCAGAACGGGCTGAAATTCTTGTAGTCAGTCAGTTCCTGGTTGGGCTTCACCGCCGTGATGGCCATCCAGTAGAACGGGAACAACAGCACGAACACGAACACCGCCAGCGGCAGATAGACGGTCACGATCCGCCGCGGCAGGCGCTGCAGATAGTTCATGCCGCCTTCATCGCCACCGCCCATCGCGGCAAATGCCTTGCTACCAGCCATCAATCGCCCCCACCTTGCTGCCAGCGCCGTCTCTGCAGGCCGAAATAGCTGAACAGGATGGCGCCCAGCAGGAACGGGATCATGCTGACGGCGATGGCCGCACCTTCGCCGAGATTGCCGCCCGAAATCCCGCGCTGGAAGCTCAGCGTCGCCATCAGATGGGTGGCATTGACCGGCCCGCCGCGCGTCAGCACATAGATCAGCTGGAAATCGGTGAAGGTGAACAATACCGAAAAGGTCATCACGATGGCGATGATCGGCGTGAGCAACGGAAAGGTGATGAAGCGAAAGCGCTGCCAGGACGTGGCGCCATCCAGCGTTGCCGCTTCATAGAGCGAGGGTGGAATGGTCTGCAGGCCGGCCAGCAAGGTGATGGCGACAAAGGGAATGCCGCGCCAGACATTGGCGGCGATGACCGAGGCGCGGGCATTGTTGGGGTCGCCTAGGAAATTGATCGGGTGATCGATGATGCCCCAATCCATCAGCACCCAGGAGAGGATCGAGAACTGCGCATCATAGATCCACCAGAAGGCGATGGCGGAGAGCACTGTCGGCACCACCCAGGGCAACAATACGATGGCCCGGAAGAACGCCTTGAACGGCAGATGTTCATTGAGCAGGAGCGCCAGCCATAGGCCGAGCGCAAATTTCAAGGCCGAGGCGCTGGTGGTGTAGAGCAGCGTGTTGAACACCGACAGCCAGAAGACGCTGTCATCCCAGAGATATTCGTAATTTTCAAGACCGACGAAGATGCCGGCGCGGCCAATCTTTTCATCGGTAAAACCCAGCCAGACGCCGAGGCCCAGCGGATAGGTGAGGAACACCAGCAGCAGCACAGCAGCCGGCAGCATGAACAGGGAGGCGAGCGCACCGCGGCTCTGCTCGATGCGGGCAAGAAGCGGGCGCTTGGTCGCTTGCGTGGTCTCTATGACTGCCATGAAGCCGATGCCAGATGAGGAAAAAAAGCGCGACCGGCGCGCCGAACATCGCCGGTCGCGTGCGACGCGTCAGACGCGGTAGTAACGGTTGATGCGCTTCTCCGCCTTTTCGATCGCCTCCTGCGGGGTGGCGGCACCGGTCACGGATTCGGCGAACAAATCGACCAGCACATAATCTGCCATCACGGCAGCGGAGGCGTAACCCAACGGGCCGGCATAGCCGTTGGGTCGCAGCGTCGCCGAGGCTTTGGCATAGGGCGCATTGTTGCGATCGGCTGTCCAGACCGGGTTCGATTCATAGCTCTTCAGTGTCTGGCAGCAATAGCCGGCGGATTTTTCGATCCAATTGTTCATCTGCTCGGCCTCGAACATGAAGCGCAGATATTCGCGTGCCGCATTCGGATACTTTGTGTATTTGAAGATGACCGAACTGGTCACCTGATAAAGTTCGATCGACTTGCCCACGGGACCGATCGGCAGGCCGGTGGTGCGGATGTCGGCGGCGATTTCGGCCTGTGCCGGATCGTTCTTCGGCGTGTAATAGGCCGAGATGCCATTGGCGATGACCGACAGCTCGCCGGCGAGGAACGCGCGGTTGTTGTTGACGTCGAGCCAGCCTTCGGTGCCGGGAATAAAGGTCTTGTAGAGTGCCTGCGCGTATTCGATCGCCTTCATCGTCTCCGGGCTGTTGATCGTGACCTTGCCGTCTTTGTCGACCATCTGCCCACCATGGCTCCACAACAGCCAATGGGCATAATTGTTACCATCGCCGACACCGTGGCCATGGGTAAAGCCAACCGGATGGCCGCTCTTCTGCATGGCCTTGCACAGTTCCAGGAAGTCATCGGTCTTGGTCGGGAATTCGGACCAGCCCGCAGCCTTCACCCAGCTTTCGCGATAGACGATGGCGTTGCCGATGGTGGCGGTGGGCAGGCCGATGAACTTGCCGTCGCGGGAGGCGTAATCCTTGGGTCCGTCATACCAGCCGCCATATTTCTTGCCGAGATATTCGGCAAGCTCGGTCACATCCAGCAGCTTGTCGGGATATTGATGCGGATCGTCGAACCAGACCATCATGAGATCGGGGCCGGATCCGACATTGGCGGCCACGGCTGCTTTGGGGCGGATATCCTCCCAGCTTTCCTTATCGACGCGCACTTCAACGCCGGTCGCTTCTGTGAATTTCTTGGTGTTGGCCAGCCATTGCTCCTCGTCGCCTTTCACGAAGGGTGACCAGCGCAGCAGCCGCAGGCTTGCACCATCTTCCGGCTTGTAGCTGAGGGTGTCCTGGGCCAAAGCCTGGCGGCCACCCAGCAGGCCCGGTGCCAAGGCGCCGGCAGAGAGCGCCGCCGTCGTTTTAAGCAGGTCGCGTCGGTTGAAACTCATGGTCATTCCTCCTTCTGGGATGGCAATTCCTAGAGTCGTGCGCCAGTGGCTTCGTCGAACAGATGCACGAGACCCGGTTGCGGTTTGAGACTGATTCGTTCACCCGGCTTGAAGAGATGGCGTTCGCGGAAGACCGCGACGATTTCCTCGCCGCTGGCAAGACGCGCATTGACCTGCACTTCCGAGCCGGTCGGTTCCACGACGACGACGTCGGCCATGACGCCGCCCTCTGCCAACAGCAGATGTTCCGGCCGCACGCCCAGCACCGCCGGTCGGCCGGCATGGACAGCGTAAGCGCCGTCGAGCGGCAGCTTGAACTGCGCGCTCTGGCTCTCAAAGGACGTACCGCCCTCGACGCTGATCCGGCCATTGATGAAATTCATCGACGGCGAGCCGATAAAGCCAGCGACAAAACGATTGCCCGGCCGATCATAAAGGTCCAGTGGCGCGCCGATCTGCTCGACGATGCCATCATGCATGACCACGATCTTGTCGGCCATGGTCATGGCTTCGATCTGGTCATGGGTCACATAGACCGTCGTGGTCTTGAGGCGTTGATGCAGTTCCTTGACCTCGGCACGCATGGCGACGCGCAATTTGGCATCGAGATTCGAAAGCGGCTCATCGAACAGGAAGACCTGCGGATCGCGGACAATGGCGCGGCCCATGGCGACGCGCTGCCGCTGGCCGCCGGAAAGCTGGCGCGGATATCGGTCGAGATAAGGGGTGAGGCCGAGAATTTCCGCCGCCTGTCCGACACGTTGGGCGATATCGCTTGCCGGCGCTTTCTTGAGCTTCAGCGAAAAACCCATATTGTCGGCCACCGTCATATGCGGATAGAGCGCATAATTCTGGAACACCATGGCGATATCGCGCTCTTTCGGCGGCACGTCGTTGACCACGCGGCCACCGATGGAGATCTCGCCGGAGGTGACACTTTCGAGGCCGGCAATCATGCGCAGCAAGGTGGACTTGCCACAGCCGGAAGGTCCGACCAGGATGACGAATTCGCCATCCGCTATATCTATTGAGACCCCATGAAGAATTTGCGCAGTGCCAAACGCCTTGCGCGCGTCGCGAATTCCGACTGCCGCCATCCGACCAGAACCTCCCAGTTGCGCTTTTCGTGATTCAAATGATAGCGCTTACACAGAACGGTATAAGGCAGTGCCAGATGGTGCAAGGAAAGAAGTCCCGTATACGACTAAGGTCGCATAACATGGGGTCGCGGCTGTCCGCGCACCTGCAATAAGATACACAAAAAGATAAGCACCGGACTAATTCATGAAAGGCAATGTGGTGAGTAAGGTCGCGCGCATCGTTTTCCTCAACGGGGTTGGGAGCGTCGGCAAGACCTCGCTCGCCAAGGCGCTCCAGGCCATCACACAAGAGCCGTTTCTCTATGTCCCGATGGATGCCTTCTTGGACATGCTGCCGGAAAAATACTTTGACCATCCGGATGGTTTCGTCTTTGAAACCACGCAGGTGGACGGGAAACCGTCTGTGGTCATCAAGACGGGGCTGGTCGGTGAACGCACCCTCAGCGGCATGCGGCACGCGATCGTCGCTCTGGCGGCGCAGGGCAACGATCTCATCATCGATGAAGTCCTGCTGGGCGCCGAAAAGGCTGAGTACCGGCAGCTCCTGGCACCCTTCGAGGTCCATTGGGTGGGCGTTTTTGCACCGCTGGATGTGCTGGAGGAGCGTGAACGCAGGCGCGGCGACCGCCTGATCGGCTTGTCGCGCTGGCAGTATGACAAGGTTCACCGGGACATGACCTACGATCTCGAGATCGATACCAGCCATGAGACGCCGCTGGCCTGCGCCGAGCGCATCAAGCAGACATTCGGACTGTAGCGGCGGACATTGACTGTATGATGCGCGCAGGACGGTGTTTTTCCTTTCTTCAGCTAAGTCTGCTCTCGCTTCTGGCGACGACGGCGCCCGCGGCGGCCCATACGACCGAGGGCGGCTTCGTCCTGCTGCTGCCGACCGGCTATTATATTGCGGGGGGCACGCTGGCGGTCCTGGCCTCGTTCTTCCTGGTCTTCCTGCTGCCGGCACAGATGCTGGAACGATGGGCTGGCGGGCGCCGGAAACTGGGCGAGGTAAGGCTGCCACCGGCGCTGCTTGCCAGTTCGATGAGTGCGCTGATTCTGTTCGTCCTGATCCTCGCCGGTTTTCTAGGGAGCCGCGATCCCCGTGCCAATCCGCTGCCCATCACCGTCTGGTCGCTCTGGTGGGTCGGCTTTGTCTTTCTGCAGGCAGCTTGCGGCGATCTCTGGGATCGTCTCAACCCGTGGCTCGCACCTTATCGCCTGCTGCAGCGTCTCCTGGGCCTCAGGCAGCCTTGTCTGCGCTATCCGGACGCCATCGGCTACTGGCCGGCCATTCTGGGCTTTGCCTGTTTTGCCTGGTTCGAACTGGTCGATCTTGCCCCTAGCGATCCGGCACGTCTTGCCAGTGCCATTCTTCTTTATGGCGCCGTCACTCTCATTGGCATGATTCTGTTCGGAGAGGTTGCATGGCTGGGTCGCGCCGATCCCTTCAGCGTGTTTCTGCGCCTGATCGCCCAGCTGTCGCCTTTGAGGGCGGGACCGGTCGGCCAGGACCGGCCGGATCATCGCACCCTCTATCTGACGCTGCCCGGTGCTCGATTATTTGACATCGCCACCTTGCCTGTGAGCGGCATCTTGTTCGTGCTGCTGACATTGGGCAGCGTCTCCTTCGACGGCTTGAGCAAGACCTTCTGGTGGCTCAGTCTCGGCGGCATCAACCCGCTGGACTTTCCCGGCCGTAGCGCGGTCGTCTGGCTCAACACGCTTGGTTTGCTCGGCCTGTGGCTGGGGCTGGTCGCGGCCTATCTGCTGGCGATCGCGATAGCGCGCTGGATTAATCCCGCGTTGCCGGCGGGGCGGGCCGCAGGGCTCCTGGTCGTCAGCATCATTCCGATTTCGCTCGCCTATCACTTCTCCCATTACCTGACATTGCTGCTGGTCGACCTCCAATATGCGGTGAAAGCGCTGTCTGATCCGTTCGGGCTGGGATGGGATCTGCTGGGTACCGGGCGCTATCACGTCACCACGTCGTTTCTGGCCAACTATCATTCGGTAGCGATGCTTTGGAATCTGCAGGCGGGCGCTATTGTCCTTGGCCACCTGCTCGCGGTCGCCGTCGCACATATTCAGAATACGCGATTGGGCGGCGATGGCTGGCGCGCACCCTTGGGTCAACTGCCGCTGGCAAGCCTGATGGTGCTCTACACGTTGTTCGGCCTGTGGTTGCTGGCGACGGCAACTGCCGGGTGAGCAACGCAGGCTTATTGAGTTTTGGGAAATCTCGTGTTCTATTTCATTTGTATGCAAACGGTCGTCATAAGGCCGGCATGAGGCACGTTGGGTACCCTAAAGCTTTGTAGATTCTGGAATCCACTCACGACAGGGAGTAGTGCTATGAATCCGAAGACGCCCCTTATCGGCGGCAAAAAAGGCCTGATCACAAGACGTTCCGCCCTCAAAACACTGGGTGCTGCGAGTGCCATTGGCTTGGCGCCCGGCTATGTCCGCTTCGCCCAGGCGCAGACCAGCGAACCCTTGAAGCTCGGCTTCCAGCTGCACAGCACCGGGATCGGTGCCGCCTATGGCCGCTGGTATGACCGCACTACCCAGGCTGCCGTGAAACTGATCAACGAAGGCGGCGGTATCGCGGGCCGCCAGGTCGAGATCATCACCGAGGATGACGGCACGGACCCCAAACGCGGTGCGGAGGTGGTCGAAAAATTCGCCAGCCAGCACAAGGTCGACTTCGTCTTCGGGACCCTGTTCTCCCATGTCGTGATCGGCTCGGCGCCGCGCGCTGGCGAACTCAAGATGCCTTATTTCGTGGTGAGCGAGGGCTATCACGTCGCCTCCGGCGCCCTTAACCGCTATGTCTTCCAGCCCGGCATCACCGATGTGCGCTCGCAGGTCAGTTCCATGGCGCCCTGGATCGCCGGGAATCTCGGCAAGAAGGTCACCATGATCTTCCCCGACTATGCCTTCGGCCACGATCACCGCGACTTCTTCACCGCGGCCATCGAGAAGCAGGGCGGCAGCGTCGTGGCGCTGCTGGCGATTCCGCCGACCGAAACTTCCTACACCAAATATTTCCCGCAGATTCCAGCTGAGACCGAGGTCATCTATCACGTCATGGTCGGCCCCGGCGTGCTCACCTTCGTCAAGGAAATGGGCGAGCATTTCGGCTCGAAGCGCCCGCAGATCTTCGGCTTCATCGATTCCCTGGAAGCGGTCGATCTTGCCAGTCCCGGCCTCGAATTCCTGGACGGCACCTATTTCTGGGAAGCCTTCCCGCGCTATGCTGGCGCCGACCAGACACCGCAGGACAAATTCTACCGCGAAAAGGTCGGCGTCGATGGCAACGGCGCCAGCCTCGATGATCCCAAGGACATTGCGACCTACTCGCATATGTTCGGCTGCTGGGAAACGCTCTACACGATCAAGCAGGTGGTCGAGGCCAGCGGCTATAAATCGGCTGCCGACAAGGGCGCGTTGATCGAAGCAGTCGAAGCGATGACCAGCTTTGCTGCCGGCAACGAACATCCGCAAGGCGACAAGACCTTCGATGGCAAGCGGCATCAATGCTATGGCCATCAGTTCATCTCGAAGGTCGAGGGACAGAAGCTCAACGTTGTCCACCAGACCTCGATCGAAGACGGCCTCTACGAAAACGACACCGACTACACCAAACAGCCGCTGTAGTTTCGTGATATCGCGGGACTGTCCCCTATGTCGTCATGCCTGGGCTTGACCCGGGCATCCACTCTCTCAACTGCCGCAGTGGATCTCCGGGCCTTCGCCCGGGGATGACGACAGGGGGCAGTCCATAACTAGCAGTTGAGAGAACATCGCCCTTGGATCTCGGCCCCCATCTGCTCTTGGCACTTCTGGAAGGTGGCGTCGCGGCCTTCGTCCTGGCTGTGACCGCGCTCGGCCTGTCGCTGGTGTTCGGTGTCATGCGCATCGTCAATGTGGCGCATGGCGAGTTCTTCATGTTAGGCGCGGTGCTGGCCTGGTGGTTCACGTCGCTGGTGCCGGAGGCGCCGTTCTGGGGCTTCATGCTGGCGCTCGTCGGGGCACCCCTGGTGGTTGGTGCGATTGCGGTCGCCGCGGATGCACTCGTCTTGCGGCGGCTCAACTACCAGCCGGAAGCCACCATCGTCGCCACCATCGGCCTTCTCTATATCCTGCAGCAGCTGGTGCTGAGCATTTATGGACCGGAGGCGCGGCCCGTGGTGGCGCCGATCCAGTTCCGGATCGTATTCCCCTGGTTCGGCTATTCCGGTTACAAATTCATCGTCGTCGGGGCGGCTTCTTTGTTGCTGCTCGGCGCCTGGTACGGCGTCACGCGGACGAAATTCGGCCTGATCATGCGTGCAACGCAGTTCGACCGCGAGACCGCTCAGGCCTTCGGCGTGCCGGTGAAGCGGGTCTATGCGGCGGTCTTTGCTTTGGGCGCCATGCTGGCCGCGGTGGCGGGCGTGCTGGTCGTACCTCTGCAGCAAGCGCACTATCTGATGGGGCTAGATCCGCTGCTGCTGTCCTTCATCGTCGTCATCATTGGTGGCCTCGACAGCCTCAAAGGCACGATCCTTGCTGCTTTCGTGATCGGCCTCAGCGATGGAATCATTTCCGTCTTCTTTTCACCGACCCTCTCCAAGATCATCGCGACACTGGCCGTGGCGCTGGTGCTGGTGTTCCGGCCGAACGGATTGTTCGGGAGCAAGGCGCGATGAGGGCGGCGTCGCAAAAGGCGCGCATAGTCGTTCTGCATGCCGGGTTGGTCGCGCTGCTCTTCGGCGCGCAATTCCTGCTGCCCGACTATGACCACACCAATTTCGTCAGCATCATGGTGCTGGCGACCTATGCCATGGGCTACAATGTGCTCGTTGGCTATACCGGCCTCCTGAGTTTGGGTCATGCCATGTTCTTTGCCGCCGGTCTCTACGGCGCCGGCATGGGCGTCTATTATTTCGCGCTGCATCCGGTGCTGGCTTTCATTGTTGGGGCGCTGGCCGGCCTGGTCCTGGCGTTTCTCATAGGGCTGGTGGCCCTGCGCACCACGGGTGTGGCTTTCATGATCGTGACCATGATGTTCGCCCAGGCAGCCTTCCTGGTGACGCTCTATTTCAACGATGTCACCCATGGCGACGAAGGATTGACCCTGAGCCAGGCAGCGCGTGGCTTCGATCTTCTTGGCCTCCATGTCGACCTCACCAACCCGGCCTGGCGCTATAATCTGGCGCTGGCCTTGTTTGCGGTGGCGCTGACGACCTGTCTGGCGTTGGTCCGCTCGCCCATCGGCCGCGTCCTCGTCGCCATTCGCGAGAATGACGAACGAACCAGCATGCTGGGGTACGATGCCCGCCGCTACAAGCTCTTGGCCCTCACGCTCTCGGGCCTGCTTTCCGGCACGGCAGGTGCGGCCTATGTGTTGTTCTTCGGCTATGTCGGGTCGAGTTTTGCTGCCATTCAATATTCGATCTACCCGCTGCTCTGGGTGCTGCTGGGGGGTGTCGGTACTGTGGTCGGCCCGTTCGTCGGCACCTTGCTCATGTTCTATCTCATCGAGATCTCCCGCGATCACACATCGAGCTACATGATCGTCGTGGGCGTCATGCTGGTACTCCTCGTCCTGTGGTTCCCCAAGGGAATCGCCGGCACCATCCGCGCCCGCTGGCTGGGGTGGATACCATGACCTTCCTCGCCACCAAGGCGCTTGCCCGCAGCTTCGGCGGTATCCAGGCGGTGACCGGCATCGACCTGGCCCTCAATCAAGGCGAGATCCGAGCCATCATCGGCCCCAACGGCGCCGGCAAGACCACGCTTGTCAGCATGATCTCCGGCCGCGTCGAGCCCAGTTCGGGCGCCATCATCTTCGAGGGCGAGGACATCACCGGCTTACGTCCCTGGGACCGGGTGCTGCGCGGCATCGTCTACACGTTCCAGATCACCAGCGTCTTTCGCAATCTCAGCTGCTTCGACAATGTAGCACTCGCCGTGCAGCGGGCGCTCAGCAAGGGGCGTGCGATCTGGTACCGGCCCGACCCGGTTGAGATCGCGGCCGGCGTCGAGGCGGCCCTTGAGCGTGTAGGCCTTGCCAGCCGCGCCCAGGAACTCGCTGGCGAACTCTCCTACGGGCATCAGCGCCTGCTGGAAGTGGCGATGGGTCTCGCCCTGCAGCCGCGCCTGCTGATCCTCGATGAGCCGACGCAGGGCTTGTCGGAGCAGGAAATCGCCGATTTCTGCCGCCTGGTGAAGGAGATTGCCGCCAGCGCCACGATCCTGCTCATCGAGCACAATATGGATGTGGTGATGGAACTCGCCCACCGCATTACGGTGATGAACAATGGCACCCTTTTGGCTGAAGGGTCGCCGGACGAGATCATGGCCAATCTCGACGTGCAACGCGCCTATCTGGGAACCTGATGCTCAAACTCGACCGCATCAACTGCTTCTATGGCCATGTCCAGGTCCTGCGCGACTTCTCGCTCGACCTGGCGCCGGGCGAGGTGCTGTGCCTGCTGGGGCGGAACGGCGCTGGCAAGACCACGGCGTTGAAGGCCATCATGGGCCTCGTCAAGGTGCGTGGCGGGAGCATTCTGTTCGACAATGTAGAATTGACGTCGCTGGCGCCCCATGAGGTGCCGAAGCAGGGCATCGGCTACACGCCGCAGGGCCGCCGCCTCTTTTCCGACCTTACGGTCGAGGAAAACCTGAAGATCGGTCTGATGACCCGCGGCAGGGGTGCCGCCACCCGCGCCCGTGTCCTCGATCTATTCCCCATCCTGGGCGAGCGGCTGGGACAGCGTGCCGGTACCTTGAGCGGTGGCGAGCAGCAGATGCTGGCCACCGCCCGCGCGCTCTGCGTCGAGCCCAAGGTGATGCTGCTGGATGAACCAACGGAAGGGCTGATGCCGCTCATGATCGCCAAGATCCTGGAGATTGTGGCAAAGCTCAAGGAGGCTGGTGTTGCCACCATCCTGGTCGAGCAGCGCGTGGAATCCGCTCTCCACGTCGCCGACCGCGTCGCTTTCATCGAAAACGGCCGTTCGGCAGAGATCGTCTCGCCGGCGGAGCTGCGTGCCGATCCCGCCTTGTTGCACCAATATGTCGGGGTGGGTGTGCGGCGGCGCTGATCCGATACTCAGAATAATTCGGAACGAATGAGGCATCATGAACGTTTCTTAACTGGGCCATAAAGCCCAGTGGAGTATTCAGATGCCGATGACACGAGACTTCCCGATCGTCTGCGTGGGTGGCTCAGCCGGCGGTCTCAATGCATATGTCCGCCTTTTGCAGCATCTGCCGTCAGATATGGGTGCTGCCATCGTCATCGTGAATCACTTGCGCACCGTCTCCACGCAGCTTCACGAGATCCTGCCCAAATATACAAAGATGCCCGTCGAGCTCATCACGGACCGGCTGCGGGTCGAGCGCAATCATGTCTTCATCATTCCGGAGAAGCGCGATCTCCATGTTCTGGATGGTGAATTCCGCCTCAAGCCGATCTCGAAGCCGCACGGTTGGCCGGATGTCATCACGGTTTTTCTCTGCTCGCTGGCCAAGAATTGGGACGGCAAGCTTGTTGCCGTGATCGTCTCAGGCCTTGATGGAGATGGTGCTGACGCCCTTGATGACATCAAAAAGGTCGGTGGCATCACCATCGCACAGAAACCAGAGACGGCCAAAGAACCGGACATGCCGGAAAGTGCGATCGCCACCGGATGGGTCGATTTTATCCTGTCGCCGGAAGAGATCGCTCGGAAGATTGTCAACATCGCCGCCGGCCGCCCCCAACAAGCGGGGGCAAGATCAATTATGCCGCCAGCACCGTTGACTCGGTGAGCGTCACGCCGGCTGCCTGCATCTTTGCCACTGCATCCTGGAGCGAGCCGCCGAGGTCGATCGCGCGGCAGGCATCCATGATCACCCGCGTCTCAAAACCGAGGCGTCGGGCGTCCAGAGCCGAATAGGCGACGCAGAAATCCGTGGCGAGACCGACCAGGGTGAGGTGGGTGAGGCCACGTTCGCGCAGATATCCGGCCAAACCGGTCGGCGTCGTCTGATCATTCTCGAAAAAAGCCGAATAGCTGTCGATCGCGGGGCGGAAGCCCTTGCGAATGACGAGCTCTGCCTTGGTCCAGGCAAGGTTGCTATGGAAGTCGGCGCCCCTGGTACCTTGTACACAATGGTCCGGCCACAAGGTCTGCGCACCGTAGGCGAGATCAATGGTGCCGAACGGCGCCTTGCCAGCATGTACGCTGGCAAAGCTGGAATGCCCGGCCGGATGCCAATCCTGCGTCAGGACGACATGGGGGCTAGCGCCGATCAGGCGATTGACCAGCGGCACGATCTCATCGCCGCCGCCAACGGCCAGGGCGCCGCCGGGACAGAAATCGTTCTGCACGTCGATGACGATCAAGGCATCGGTGTCGAGGCTGGCTGCGGTCAAGATCCATCTCCTGGAACGGTCCATGCGTGGCTGCCACATCATAAGACATGGCGTGGCATCGGGCCAAGCCGGGCCGCCAGGATGGCGCCAATTTGGGCAAACTTGCGCCGCTTTGCCTATTTTCTACGCAAGCCATAGTGAGCCAACCCCTGTGAGGGCCCGATTCCTCGATCCTTCCGTCGGGACCTGGGCTGGCATCGCTCTTGCGTTACCTTGCTGGCTGCTGTGGCCGCGGCCATTGGTGCTTGGGTAAATCTCGGGGATTGGGGCGGATCGCGCAGATGGATGGCAGCCTCGACATCAGATTTGCCAATGACCGGCCTATCGGGCCCACCTCGCTCTCACAGACGCGGCTCGTCCATCTCGACCAGCGGGCGCCGATGCGCGCCCTCTTTCCGCATTGCCCGAACATGGGCCTGCCGGTCACCGCGATCACAGCCACCTGCGGCGGCTTCACCGGTGGTGACCGCCTGGGGATCTCGGTCGAGATCGGCCAGGGCGCTGGCGCCATGGCGATCGGCCAGGCGGCGGAAAAGCTCTATCGCTCGACCGGTGCCGAAACCCGGATCGATATCCATCTCGACCTCAAAGCCGATGCCTGGTTGGAATGGCTGCCGCAGGAAACCATCCTGTTCGATGGTGCCCGCCTGCGCCGGCGCACCCATCTGTCGATGGAGGCGGGCAGTGCCGTGCTGGCCGGCGAGATCCTGGCCTTCGGCCGCCAGGCGCGCGGCGAGGAACTGACCCACGGCCTCATCCATGACGGCTGGCAGATCGTGCGCGAAGGCAAGCCGGCCTGGGCCGACATCTTCCACGCCGCCGACGCCGATCTCGTCGCGATGCTGGGTCATCCGGCAGCCCTGGCCGGCGCCCGTGCCAGCGCCATGCTGATCCATGTTGGCACGGGTCTCGGCGAGGCCCTGGCCTGGGTGCGCGAGAGATTGAACGTTGC
Source organism: Dongia sp. P2_B8 (assembly GCF_056404715.1). Taxonomy (NCBI): domain Bacteria; kingdom Pseudomonadati; phylum Pseudomonadota; class Alphaproteobacteria; order Rhodospirillales; family Dongiaceae; genus Dongia; species Dongia sp. P2_B8. Next base: position 798,070 of record NZ_JBFUDM010000003.1, read on the forward strand.
CAATAATGCGATGCGTGCGGCAGCCACCATCGTCAACAATGTGCTGCTGGTGCGCTGGCTGGCTGACGATGCCGCCGACATCAGGCCGTCTTACGCCGCTTTGTGGATGGGGCTGCGCGCCTCTTCCCGCAACCTCCCCGCCAATCTGCCGACATTCTGGCATGCCTGAAGGACTGCACCCATGCGCCTGACACCGCGCGAGAAGGACAAATTGCTGATCTCCATGGCCGCGATCGTGGCGCGGCGCCGGCTGGAACGGGGCGTGAAGCTCAATCATCCGGAAGCCATCGCGCTCATCTCCGACTATATCGTCGAGGGTGCCCGCGACGGCAGGTCGGTGGCCGACCTCATGCGTGATGGGGCGACCGTCATCACCCGCGCCCAGGTCATGGATGGCATCGCCGAGATGCTGCACGAGGTGCAGGTCGAGGCAACTTTTCCGGACGGGGTGAAGCTCGTCACCGTCCACCACCCGATCCGCTGAGGGGGCGCCGATGATACCCGGTGAAATGTTGACCAAGCCTGGCGAGATTGTTCTCAATGACGGGCGCGCCACGGTGAAACTGCGCGTCGCCAACACCGGTGACCGGCCGATCCAGGTCGGCAGTCATTTCCATTTCTTCGAGACCAACACGGCGCTTTCCTTCGACCGCGCCGCCGCGCGCGGCTTCCGGCTCGACATTCCGTCCGGCGCCTCCGTCCGCTTCGAACCGGGGCAGAGCCGCGAGGTCAATCTGGTCGCCTTCGGTGGCGACCGCATCATTTATGGCTTCGGCGGTCTCGTCGACGGCAAGCTGGAGGGCTGAGACATGGCTTACCGCATGGATCGCAGCGCCTATGGCCTGACCTATGGCCCCACAACCGGTGACCGCCTGCGCCTCGCCGATACCAATCTCATCATCGAGATCGAAAGAGATCTTGGCATCCCCGGCGAAGAGGCGAAATTCGGTGGCGGCAAATCGATCCGCGACGGCATGGCGCAATCGCAGCGCACGCGGGCGGAAGGCGCCGTCGACACCGTCATCACCAATGCCGTCATCCTCGATCACTGGGGCATCATCAAGGCCGATGTCGCCCTGAAGGGTGGCCGCATCGCTGCCATCGGCAAGGCCGGCAATCCGGACACGCAACCCGGTGTCGACATCATCATCGGCCCGGGGACTGAGATCATCGCCGGTGAAGGCCGCATCCTCACCGCGGGCGGCGTCGATTCCCACATCCACTGGATCTGCCCGCAGCAGGCGGAAGAGGCAATCAATTCCGGTGTCACCACCATGATCGGCGGTGGCACGGGGCCGGCGGAAGGCACCTCGGCCACCACTTGCACGCCAGGCCCCTGGCATATCGGTCGCATGCTGCAGGCGCTGGAAGGCGTTCCGGTCAATATCGGGCTGCTTGGCAAGGGCAACACTTCGAAACCGGATGCACTCATCGAGCAGATTCAGGCCGGTGTCTGCGGCTTGAAGCTGCATGAGGATTGGGGTACGACGCCGGCCGCCATCGACAATTGCCTGTCAGTCGCGGACGCCATGGACATCCAGGTCGCGATTCATACCGATACCTTGAATGAATCCGGCTTCGTCGAGCGCACGGTGGCGGCGTTCAAGAACCGTGTCATTCACGCCTATCACACCGAAGGGGCGGGTGGTGGCCACGCGCCGGACATCATCAAGCTGTGCAGCTTGTCCAACGTGCTGCCATCCTCGACCAACCCGACGCGGCCCTTCACGGTGAATACGCTCGACGAGCATCTCGACATGCTGATGGTGTGCCATCATCTCGATCCGCGTATCCCCGAAGACATCGCCTTTGCCGAAAGCCGCATCCGGCGCGAAACCATCGCCGCCGAGGATCTGATGCACGACATGGGCGCCATCAGCATGATGTCGTCGGACAGCCAGGCCATGGGCCGGGTGGGCGAGGTGATCATCCGCACCTGGCAGACGGCACATAAGATGAAGGCGCAGTTCGGCAGTCTTGCCGGCGATCCGGCCGAGAATGACAATAACCGCGTCAAACGCTATCTCGCCAAATACACGATCAATCCCGCCATCGCACAGGGCATGTCGAAAGAGATCGGCTCGATTGCCGTGGGCAAGCTTGCCGACATCGTGTTGTGGCGCCCGGCCTTCTTCGGCGTGAAGCCGGACATGGTGCTGAAATGCGGCATGATCATCGCAGCCCCCATGGGCGATCCCAATGCCTCGATCCCAAAGCCGGAACCGGTGCATTACCGGCCCATGTTCGGTGCCTTCGGTGGGGCTCTCAAGGAAAGTGCTGTGACCTTCCTCAGTGCTGCGGCATTGGATCAGGGTGTCGGGAGTCGCCTCGGCCTGCAGCGGCAATTGGTGGCAGTCCAGGACACGCGCCACCTCTCGAAGAAGGATATGGTCCATAACGACGCGATGCCGGCGATCGAGGTCGATGCCGAAACCTATGAAGTGCGCGCCGATGGCAAGCTGCTGACCTGCGAGCCGGCAAAGGAACTGCCCATGGCCCAACGTTATTTCCTGTTCTGATCATGGCCCAGTCACTGACAAGCGAGCAGCTTAAGCGGGCGACAGCGGTCATTCCGTCCGGCTATTGGCCGGTGGCGCAGATGGTGGGAACCGTGACACTCATCTACGCCGATCGCTGCCGGCGACGTATCCGCCTCACCGACGATGGCGGCAAGCCGTTCCTGCTTGATCTCGAACGGCCGATGCGCCTCGCGGATGGTGACGGCCTGCAATTGATGGGCCACGGCTTCATCAAGGTCGTTGCGGCCGTCGAGACCTTGCTGGAGGCGCGTGCCAAGGATGCAAAACATCTTGCGCGCCTCGCCTGGCATGTCGGAAATCGGCATACCGCGGCGGAAATGGTGGGTGACCAGTCGTTGCGCCTGGTCGATGACGCCGTCTTGCGCGCGATGCTGAAAGGGCTCGGCGCCGAACTTGGTACCGTCGAGGCCCCGTTCCACCCGGAAGGTGGCGCCTATGCCGGCGGTGACGCCGCACACCATGATCATGAACATGGACCGCATACGCATGAGCATTGAGGGAGGCGAGATGTTTGCGTCCTCTCAGTCGTCATCCCCGGGCTTGACCCGGGGATCAGGTTCAGCTGCCGAGGCGCTGCAGGCAGATCCCCGGGTCAAGCCCGGGGATGACGCTGGGGGGGTGAATGTCGGCACGGCCACACGCCTGCTGACCTGGCTGTCGCCGGCCTTTCCTGTGGGCGGCTTCAGCTATTCTCATGGGCTGGAATATGCGATCGAGGCTGGCCTGGTGCGCAACGCGGCGCAGCTGACCGATTGGGTTGACGGCATCTTGCGTTTCGGCGCCGGGCGCAATGACGGGATGTTTCTATTGGCGGCACATCGCGCGGCAGGGCGGCCGCCTTATGACGGTCTCATCGCGATTGCTCATCAGGCGGCTGCATTGCGCGGTACCGCAGAGCTGGCGCAGGAATCGACGGCACAAGGCGTTGCCTTTCTGAAAGCGGTCGCCAGCGGCTGGCCCACTTACGCCGATGCCGCTCCCGTCAAGGCCATGGCATCCTGCCAGCTGACCTATCCCATCATCGTCGGTTGCCTGTGCGCGGTGGCCGGCATCCCGGAAGCGATGGCACTTGAGGCCTATCTCACGGCCTTTGCCAACAATCTCATCTCGGCCGGCATCCGCCTGGTGCCGCTCGGCCAGAGCGATGGCCTGCGCATCGTGGCGGCGCTGGAGCCGCGCACCATCGGCTATGTGAAGACGCTATCCGATCTCTCGCTCGACGATCTCGGCGGCAGCGCGCTTGCCGTCGATTGGTCGAGCATGAAACACGAAACCCAATATACGAGGTTGTTCCGCTCATGACGCTTCCCATTCGCATCGGCATCGGTGGCCCGGTCGGTTCCGGCAAGACGGCCTTGCTGGAACGCCTGTGCCGGTGTCTCGCCGAGACCTACGACATCGCCGTCATCACCAATGACATCTACACCAGCGAGGATGCGGCCTTCCTCAACCGCGCCGGCGTGCTGCCGACGGCGCGCATCTCCGGTGTCGAAACCGGCGGCTGTCCGCACACGGCGATCCGCGAGGATGCTTCGATCAACCTCGCCGCCGTCGACGATCTCGTGGGCCGCTTTCCGAAGCTGGAATTGCTGTTCGTGGAATCAGGGGGCGACAATCTCAGCGCCACCTTCTCGCCGGAATTGGCGGACCTCACCATCTATGTGATCGACGTCTCCGCGGGCGACAAGATCCCGCGGAAAGGTGGGCCTGGCATCACACGCTCCGACATCCTGGTCATCAACAAGGTGGATCTTGCTCCCATCGTTCATGCCGATCTCGACGTCATGGCGACGGACGCCAAGAAGCAGCGTGGCGAAAAACCGTTCGTCTTTGCCAACATGCGCGTGGGGCTGGGGCTGGAGCGGATCATCGAGCTGATCCTGGAACTGGGCGGTATGCCCAAGCGCAAGGCCGTGTTCGTTGATGCACTGCCCGCGCTGCAGGATTGGAGTTGAGAGGCTGCTTGTTTTGCTTTCCCTCCCCCCTTGAGGGGGAGGGCGGGGAGGGGGGTAAGGTCCATTTCAGTTTCGCTGCAGCGGATTGGCGGATAGATACCCCCTCCCGCGCTATCGCGCGGCCTCCCCCTCAAGGGGGGAGGCGAAGAAATTACGCCCTTAATACCTGCCCGCCATCCACCACCAGCGTCTGGCCGGTGATCCAGCTGGCCAGGGGTGAGGCGAGGAACAGCACGGCATTGGCGATTTCAGCCGGCGTACCGTGGCGGCCGAAGGGAATGCCGGCTTTCACCTCTTCATAGACGTGTGGCGTCTCGATCCGGCACCGGTCCCAATAGCCACCGGGAAAGTCCACCGATCCGGGTGCCACGCCGTTGACGCGGATCTTCTGCACTGCCAAGCCAACAGCCTGCGACGTGGTGAGATTGATCAGCGCCGCCTTTGCCGCGGCATAGGCCGGGTCATTGACCGACGGCTTCAAGCCGGAAATCGAGCTGATATTGATGATCGCCCCTTGCCCCGATTTGGCGAGGAACGGCTCGGCCGCAGCCGCTGCGCGCACCGCTGCCATCACGTCGACATTGAAGCAATCGACCCAGCTGTCGCCGGTATTGTCGATGCCGGACGCATTGCAGACCAGGACATCGATGCCGCCCAATGCGGCGGCCGCATCGGCGACATATCCCTTGATCGCAGCTTCCTGAGCGAGATCGCAGGTCGCTGCATGGACTTTATGGCCGAAGGCGGCAAGCTCCTGGCGGGTGGCTTCAAGGGTGGCGGCACCCCGGGCGCAGATGGAGATATCAGCGCCGGCGGCGGCGAAGCCCAGTGCAATCGAGCGCCCGATGCCACGGCTGCCACCGGTCACGATCACGCGGCGCTGCTTGAAATCGAAACTCATGGCAGGGATCCTTATGAAGTGGCGAGCATCGCCTCGATCAATTCAGCAACGGCGAGACCCTCAGTGAAACTTGCAAGCTGATTAGGCTTCCCGTCGAGAAGATCGGCCAGGGCATCGAGCTGCGAGGTTTCCGGCAGGGCGGGACCCGCATCACCCGAATAGTCGAGAAGCCGCCAATCGACCAATGAGATCTCGCCGTGGCTGCCCGTGACGGTGAACCGGTTGTCGTCGTCGCGATCGCCACCGATGCCGGCATCTATCGTGAAGTTGACCGTCGGATATTGGATCGTCGCGTGGAGTTTGGTCTCGGTGCCGACCGTGCCGCGTTCGACGTCGCTGGCGACGAGCGTGCCGGGCCCGAACAGGCGGTTGGCGAGGAACACGAAATGCGACACGACCTCACGGGTGAAACCGCCTTCTGCCGGCTGGGCGAGCCAGGCGCCGGCACCCGACTGCCAGCCGCGCGGCCATTGCCCGAAACGGACGCGCAGATGCGCGCTTTCGACTCTGCCCAATGCGCCGCTCTTGACCACGCGCGCGATGCGCACCGGCACGTCGCGGGCGGCGAACGAAAAGTTGACGGCGGCCGGAATCCCGGCACCTGCCACCAGATCGCAGCACAGCCGCGCCGACGGAATGGTCGCGGAGAGCGGCTTCTCGCACAGAATGGGCTTCTTGGCCGCAACCGCCAGGCGCACGATCGATTCATGCAATGCCGGCGGGGTCGCTGTGTAGATCGCGTCCACTTTTGGATCGGCGACCACGGAAGCTGCATCTGCCAGCAGCGGAAACGGAACCTGGGGTCGCGCGGGATCGAAACCGGCGACGACGTGAAAGCGTGGATGGGCGGAGAGCAGCTCGGCCATCTCCTGCCCCATGACACCAAGGCCGATGATTCCGAAACCATAGCTTTTCATGGAAGTACCTTCAGAGAAGCGAATAGAACATGCGTAGCGAGGTGAGCAGCAGGAAGCCCGCAAAGCATCGGCGCAGCACGATCTGCGGCACCGTATGCGCGACCTTGGCGCCGATAGGGGCAAAGATCAAGCTGCTCGGCACCAGCGCTGCCACCGCCAATAGGTTGACATAGCCCAGCGACGCCACGGGCAAGGCACCTTCATCCCAGCCGGTAGCAATGAAGGTGAGCGTCCCCGGCACGGCGATTATGAGGCCGATTGCCGATGCAGTGCCGACCGCACGCCGGATCGGATAGGAGCAGAGGGTCATCGCCGGAACAGAGAGGCTGCCGCCGCCGATCCCCATCATGGCGGAGACGCTGCCGATGAACAGGCAGATCAATTGGCGCACCGGTGTTCCCGGCAATTTGTCGGTGAGATGGAAGTCGGCCCGGCCGATCGCGAGATAGCTGGCCACCAGCAGACTCATGATGGCAAAGACCAGCGTGAGCGTGGCGCCGCGCACTTCGCTGGCAATGAACGAGCCGAGAATGACACCCAGCGCAATCCATGGCCCCCATGATTTGAGCAATTGCCAGTCGACGGCACCGCGCTTGTTGTGTGACCGCAGGGAGATGATCGAGGTAGGGACGATGGATCCCAGCGAGGTACCGACCGCGATATGCATCCGGAGATCGTCAGGCACATCGAAGGCGATCAGTACCTGGAACAGGGCCGGGACAACGACGATGCCGCCACCCACCCCCAGCATGCCGGCAAGGAACCCGGACCCGCAGCCGGCTAGCGCCAGAATGCCGACGAGAAACCAGATTTCGCCGCCCAAAAGACTCGCTTGATCCATTTATGCCCAGATCATTGTGCGGGCAGTACGTCGAACTTGGCGAAGTTCACCGTCACCCGTTGTCCCTTTGCCATCGCGGCACCCAACGCTTCAGGCGGCAAGGTTACGTCAAGGGAGAGTGCCGTATCAACCAATTGCACTTCGACCCGCGGCAAGGGACTGGCGCGGAAGACATGCTGGATGATGGCAGGCACGCCGGGGCCGTCGGCTGCACCAAAGGTGATCTCCTCCGGACGGACATAGGCGATGCCCTTGCCGTCGGGTTTGTCGGCGGCTTGCGGGGCGGGAACAATGGTGCGGCCGATCTTGACGACGCCGCCGATGATTTCGCACGGCACGCGGTTGGCGCCACCGAGGAACTCATAGACAAAGGCCGTTTCCGGCTTGTGATAAACCGCTTCCGGCGTGCCCACTTGTTCAATGAGGCCGTTGTTCATCACCACCACCTTGTCGGCAAGCTCCAGGGCTTCCTCCTGGTCGTGGGTGACGAAGATGCTGGTGAGGTTCATCGTTTCATGGAGGCGCCGCAGCCAGCGGCGCAATTCCTTGCGCACCTTGGCGTCGAGTGCCCCGAATGGTTCATCCAGCAGCAGGACCGAAGGTTCGATGGCGAGCGCCCGGGCAAGCGCCACGCGCTGCCGCTGACCGCCGGACAGTTGGCTGGGATAGCGGTCGCCGAGCCGCTCCAGCTGTACGAGGTGCAGCAGTTCGTCGACGCGCCGCTTGATCTCGGCCTTCTCGGGCCGCTGTTCACGCGGCCGCACGCGCAGGCCGAAGCCGATATTTTCGGCGACCGTCATATGCTTGAACAAGGCGTAATGCTGGAACACGAAGCCGACGCGCCGGTCGCGCAGCTTGCGCCCCGTCATGTCCTCATCGTTGAACAGCACCGTGCCTTCGTCCTGGCCGTCGAGGCCGGCGAGGATGCGCAGCAAGGTGGTCTTGCCGGACCCGCTTGGCCCCAGCAATGCCACGAATTCGCCCTTGGCGATGTCGATGTCGACACCGCGGAGCGCGGTGAAGGTCCCGAATGTCTTGACGATACCTTGCGCCTGCAGGCCCATGGGGATCTCCTTTATCGCGCTCAATGGGCACGGCCGGCACTGAGCCGGTCGCCGTAGCGCCATTCCAGGAAGGATTTGGCGGCCAGGGTCACCAGCGCCAGCAAGGCCAGCAGCGAAGCGACGGCAAAGGCGCCGACGAAATCATATTCATTGTAGAGAATCTCGACATGGAGCGGCATCGTATTGGTCTGGCCGCGGATATGGCCGGAAACAACCGAGACTGCACCGAATTCACCCATGGCGCGGGCGTTGCACAGCAGCACGCCATAGAGCAGGCCCCAGGCAACATTGGGCAGCGTCACCATGCGGAAGGTCTGCCAGCCGCCGGCGCCCAGGGAGATGGCGGCTTCTTCCTCCTCGGTTCCCTGCTCCTGCATGAGTGGGATGAGTTCGCGTGCGACGAAGGGGAAGGTCACGAAGATCGTCGCCAGCACAAGGCCCGCGACATTGAAGATCACCTTGACGCCCCATTCGGCCAGGGTCGGCCCGAACCAGCCATGCGCACCATAGAGCAGCACATAGATGAGGCCGGAGATGATCGGCGAGACCGAGAACGGCAGGTCGACCAGGGTGAGGAGGATGCTCTTGCCGCGGAACTCGAACTTGGCGATCGCCCAGGCGCCGGCGAGGCCAAAGACAACATTGAGTGGGACAGCAATGGCTGCCACCTCAAGGGTGAGCAGAATGGCTGCGCGCGCATCCGGCTCGATGACAGCGGCGAAATAGGCGCCAAGACCATGCCGCAAGGCTTCCAGGAACACCGAGATCAGCGGCAGGAACAGCACCAGCAGGATGAAGGCGAGCGCCAGGCCAATGAGGCCCCAGCGTACGATCGCCGGGTCCTGGAGGGCCAGGGGCTTGTTGGGACGGGTGTTGCTGCTCATCGGTCGCTGTCCTCGTGACGCCGTGCCCAGCGCTGGATGACGTTGAGCACCAGCAGCATGACAAAGGAGATCGCCAGCATGACGACGGCAATGGCGGCAGCCCCCGCATAGTCGAACTGCTCCAGTTTGCTGACGATGAGCAGCGGGGCTATTTCGGATTTCATCGGCATGTTGCCGGCGATGAAGATGACCGAGCCATATTCGCCGACCGCGCGGGCAAAGGCCAAGGCGATGCCGGTGAGGAGCGCTGGCATGATCGAGGGCAGGATCACCAGCGCAAAGACCTGCAGCCGGTTGGCACCGAGGCTGGCTGACGCTTCCTCCAACTCCGTCTCGAAATCGAGGAGCACCGGCTGCACTGTGCGGACCACGAAAGGCAGGCCGATGAAGATGAGGGCGATGACGATGCCGAGCGGGGTAAAGGCGACCTTGATACCAAGGGGTGTCAGCAGCGACCCGATCCAGCCGTTGGGTGCATAGAGCGTTGTGAGCGCAATGCCGGCCACGGCGGTGGGCAGCGCGAAAGGCAGATCGACAAAGGCATCGATGAGGCGCTTCCCGGGAAATTCATAACGCACCAGCACCCAGGCGATGACGAGGCCAAAGACGCCGTTGATGCCGGCAGCGATGGCTGCCGTTCCGAAACTGACGCGCAAGGACGACAGCACGCGCGGCGTCATCACCGTGTCAAAGAATCCGGAAAGGCCCAGTTCGGTCGGGCGCATGATAAGCGCTGCCAGCGGCAGCAGCACGATGATGCTGAGGTAGAAAAGAACATAGCCCAGCGTGAGGCCGAATCCCGGCAACACGCTCGGTCGCTTCCAATTTCCCAAAATGCCGGCTTGTGTAGACATCGCTCACCCATGAAACAGCGGCCCCAACTCTGGCCAAAGGCCTTATTCAAGGGCGATCTTATCTATCTTCTTACTAGTGTATTTGCTCAAAAAATGGTGGGGAATAGGACCCGCCAGATCTGCGCTAGATACCGTCTCCCATGACCAGTTCGCCGGCGCGCCCATCGAGCACGTCGGAGAGGCTGGTGCGGTCGAGAATGCCGGAAGAGGCATCGCGCACCTGCTTCAGGACACGGCGAATAACGCAGGTCGCCTCGTCCTCGCAATCGCTGCAGCGACGATAAGCCGTCAGGCTGGCACAGGGCAGCGCCGCCAGAGGCCCGTCAATGAGGCGAATGACCTCGCCAAAATGAATGTCTTCCGGCGCCTTGGCCAGGGCATAGCCGCCATGCTTGCCGCGAAAGCTCTGCACGAAGCCATTCCGCTTGAGTTCCAGGAGGATAAGCTCCAGGAATTTGCGCGGCACAGCCTGCTTGGCGGCGATTTCGGCGATTCCAACGGGGTCGTCTGACTGGGCCTTGGCGAGATAGAGCAGGGCCCGCATGGCGTATTTGGCTTTTTGCGACAGCATTCTGAAATCTCTATAGGGTAACTAGAGAATATGTCTTGGCGGAGAAATGTCAAGTATCCGTCGACGGGATTTCACGAATGTGAAGCTGGGCCGGCCGATTCGGGTGTGAGCTTATCAAGGAATGATGAAATTAGCCCATCTCCTGCCAAAGCGTCACTGCCCATGGCCACCGCCGTGGCAAAGCCGATCGCAGACGAGGCCGGATTATGGCTGCCGCCGCCGGCCCGCAAATTCATGACCAGGGTCGGACACAGGAAGAGGGCGAGCTGGATGAGCCGCCGCCAATTTGCCGGCAGCAGATGCCGTGTGGCCAGTTCCTGGAGCAGGGGCCGCCACAGCAGATCGCGTTTCGCCGCCAGAAGCGCCCACCGGACCGGACTCGGTTGCCAGTCGGTTTCGACCTGCAGCGTATCGCCGACACGCCATACTTTGGCGTGAAAATGCGAAGCAGCCGCACCGGGATCATAGAGCCAAAATGGGTGCGCAAAGATGTTGTGGAAGGTCGTCTTCACCTCGGCGAGCAGGGCCGGTACGTGGCGGCCGGCAAAGGCCGGATCGAACATCACCAGCCTAGCTTCGGATCCATGATCCTCGAACCAGACATTGGCGTTGTGCGCATCGCCATGGGCGGTGACGCCGGCGGAACCGGCAAAGGTCGCGGGGGCCAGCAGCCTGAACGAATCATCGAACAGGGTTGCCAGCGTATCGCGGTAACGCACGCCATTGACCACGAAGTGCAGATCCTTGAGCTCGTCCCAGGACAAGGTGAGGCCGGGGAACTCGAACATCTGCCCGCGATAGAAGCTGCCGAACCGGCCGCCGATGGTGCCAGGCCTGTCGGCATCAACAAGACGCGCATGGAACAGGCGGTGGATCGGTTCGGCAGCAGACTGTGTGGCGTCGATCGGATGCAGGGTTCTCGCATAGACCGCCATCAGTTCCTGATTGAGCGTGCGTTCCGCCGCGACGGCACGGTCGATGGCAGCAGGGTCGTTGCTAAAATCCAGTTCCTTCAGCACATCGGCAAAGCGCTGGTCCTCGCGGCGGCGATAGACCAGGATCTGTTCGCCGGGTTCGGTGGAGACATGGAGCGGCTGGTCGACCGGCAAGCCGGCTTCGGCCAACAGGCCGGCGCGGTAATATTCGCCAGCCATCGCCTCCTCATTCTCCTCCTGATGGAATTTGAAGAAATAGGCCCGGCCGGCCGCCGTGAAGAATCCGTTCAAAGAATTGAGGCTGTAGATGTCGACATTGATGCGGATATCTTCCGCCTCGAAGCCGAACTTGGCCTGCAGCAGATCACGGATGAGAATTGCAGCCCCCGTCACATCGCCGGTCTTGGCCAGGGCCCTGGCGCGTGCTGTGAGGGAGGGGGCTTGGAGTGACATGACAGGTCGGTCTTTTCGGCTATGCTGCGATCTTCAGTTTTGACTTCTAGCGCGGGCTTCCCATGAAAGTCGACCTTTCCCGTTTCAGCCTTGACGGCAAGCGTGCCCTGGTGACCGGCGCCAGCCGCGGCATCGGCCAGGCCATCGCCATCGGCCTGGCGCAGGCCGGCGCCAGTGTTGCGGTAAGTGCCAGATCCAGGGCCGGGCTCGACGACACGCTGCAGCAGATTGCCGGCAAGGGTTTTGCCATCGAGATGGATGTGGCGGAGGTCGCCTCCTGCCGCGCGGGCGTCGAGGCGGCGGCTCAGGCGCTGGGTGGGCTCGATATCCTGGTCAACAATGCCGGCATGGAACAGATCTGCCCGTCCCTCGATGTGGATGAGGCGCTGTGGGACAAGATCCTCGATACCAATTTGAAGGGCGCCTTCTTCTGCGCACAGGCCGCAGCCAAAATCATGAGCCAGGGCGGTCAGGAGCGGAGTCGGGGTGGTTCGATCCTCAACATGTGCTCGCTGACCTCGGAGGTAGGTGTTCCCACGGCGGTCCCTTATGGCTCGTCGAAAAGCGGCCTCCTCGGCATGACCCGGGCCTTGTCGGCCGAATGGGCGCCCCTGGGTATCCGCGTCAATGGCCTGGGCCCAGGCTATTTCCGCACGGCGCTGACCGACGTCTTTTATGAGAATGCGGATTGGTCCGCTGCCATGCTGGCCAAGATCCCGCTCCAGCGCTTCGGCAAACTCGACGATCTGGTCGGTGCCGCCATTTTCCTGAGCTCAGATGCCGCAGCCTATGTCACCGGAATTTACATGCCGGTCGACGGTGGCTATCTTGCCTCGATCTGACTTCCGCACAATCTGACTGAATGGATAAGTCCATGTCCAAGGGCAGCGTCAATCTGCATGACCTCGCGCGCCTCAGCCCCGAAGCGCGCGCCAATCTGTTAAAGCGCTCCGAGGCCGACCTCGGACCGTTCCTCGACCGTGTGCGCCCGATCATCGAGGCCGTGCGCCAGGAAGGCGATGTGGCGCTGGCGCGCTTTGCAAATGAGTTCGACAAATCGCCGGTGAAGGCCGGTGAGATCGCGGCGACCTCCGCCGATTTCGACGCGGCCTTCAAGGCGGTTGAGCCGGAGGTGATCGCCGCCATCGAATTTGCGGTCGAAAACATCCGCAAGTTCCACACCGATCAGAAGCCTGAGGAAATGTGGCTTCATGAAATGCGGCCGGGCGCTTTTGCCGGCGATCGCTTCCGCCCCATTCCGTCTGTTGCCTGCTATGTGCCGCGCGGCAAGGGCTCGTTCCCCAGCGTCGTCATGATGACGACTGTGCCAGCGGTGGTGGCGGGCGTGAAGAATATCTGTGTCATCACGCCCCCGGGGCCGGACGGCAAGATCGATGCGGCAACCCTGGTCGCAGCGCGTCTGGCCGGTGTCGACAAGGTCTTTAAATGCGGCGGCGCCCAGGGGATTGCCGCCGTGGCTTATGGCACGCAGACCGTGCCGAAATGCGCCAAGGTTCTGGGGCCAGGCAGCCCCTATGTGGTGGCGGCGAAACGGTTGCTATCGGATGTGATCGATCCAGGCATTCCGGCCGGCCCCAGCGAATCCATCATCTTTGCCGACGAGACGGTGGACGGGCGTCTTGCCGCGCTCGATCTGCTGGTCGAAGCCGAGCACGGGCCGGATTCATCGGCCTATCTGGTCACACCCAGCGCCAAGGTGGCCGAGGCCGACATCAAGGCGCTGCCTGATTATTGGGCAAAGATGTCTGAGCAGCGTGTCGCCTTTTCGTCCGCTGTCCTTTCCGGGCGCAGCGGTGGTGTGGTGCTCACCCCCGACATCGACAGCGCCATCAACTTCATCAACGATTATGCGCCGGAACATCTGGAAATCCTGTCCGACGAGCCCTTTGCCTATCTGGGGCGCATCGAGAATGCTGGCGAAGTGCTGCTCGGCAAGCACACGCCGGTGACGTTGGGTAATTTTGTGCTCGGTCCCAATGCGGTCCTCCCCACCAGCCGAGCCGCCATGACCCATTCGCCGCTCTCGGTGTTCGATTTCATGAAGCGCATCTCGGTGGGCTATGTGACCTCGGCCGGCTATCCCGAGCTTGCCAAACATGCACGCGTGCTTGCGACCTATGAGGGTTTTGACGCCCATGCCAACGCGGTTTCCGAGATTCGCGCCAAACTGCTGACGTAAACGGGGGCGTTTGCTTGACAAGCTTCCAGGCGGCCCATCACTATCGCCGCCGGAACGGGGAACGACGTATAAAGAGGGAGATGAATCATGAACTGGACACCGAATAGGCGTCAGGTCTTGCAGGCTGGTGCGGCCACGCTGGCGGCCGGCAGCCTGGTCAAAAATGCTTTCGCTCAATCCATTCCGACGACGCCCGAAGCCGGCGCCATCAAAATGGCGATCGAGCCATGGCTTGGTTACGGCCAATGGCATATCGCTGCCAAGAAGGGCCTGTTCGCAGCTGCCGGTCTGCCGGAGGTCGAGATCGTCAACTTCAACACCGATGCCGATTTGAACGCTGCCTTGGCGGCGGGGCAGGTTCAGTGCGGCAACATCGCCACACATACCGCAATGGCTTTTGCTGCAGCCGGCCTGCCGATCAAGATCATTGCGCTCCTCGACGTTTCGATGACCGCCGATGCCATGATCACCGATGGCTCGATCGCTTCGGTGGCCGATCTCAAGGGCAAGCAGGTCGCGTTCGAGGAAGGCACCACCAGCCACATCCTGCTGAACTATGCCCTGGCGCAGAACGGCATGACCTTGGATGACATCCAGAAGGTGCCGATGCCGGCATCCGACGCCGGCTCCGCCCTCATCGCCGGCAAGGTGCCGGTCGCCGTCACTTACGAGCCGTACCTCACGCTCGCCATGCAGCAGAATCCCAAAGTGAAGATGCTGTATTCGGCCGGCGAGAATCCGGGTCYTATCTCGGATGTCTTCGTGGTGCGCGAAGATTTCCTGGCGGAAAAGCCGGGCCAGGTCCTGGCGCTGCTGAAGGCCTGGGATGCGGCCGTTGCCGATTACATGAAGGACACGGCCGGTGGCCGCGTCATCATCTCCGAAGCCGTGGGTGCCAAGCCCGAAGAATTGGCAACTGCGTTCGACGGCGTCAAATATTTCACGGTGGCCGAGAACAAGACCCAGCTCACCGGCGATTTCGTGAACAAGGTCGTGCCGGAAGTGAAGAAGGCCGCGACCTCCGCGGGCCTTCTCAGCGCCGACGTGGATCTTGCCAAGCTGATCGACAAGCGTTTCGTCGAGGCGCTCTAAATCCATGCCGCCCAAGTTTGAGCCGGGGGAGAAGAAAGCTTTATCCACTCCCCCGGCATCTACATCCGGCGGTCTCTTTTCATTGACCGCCTCGGTGGGTTCCCGCCAGTTCATCACCATTGCCATCCTGGTCTTTCTGGTGCTGGGGCTAGCCTGGTGGCTTGTGACATGGGCCGGCTGGGTAACAGCTTTGTTCCTCCCGCCGCCGGGGAAAGTGATGGCGCGGCTGCAGGAACTGGCAGCAAGCGGCAAGCTGCTCGACGATATGCTGATCAGCATCTATCGCATTTCGCTGGGCTTTCTCATCTCCACCGCCTTTGCCTTGCCGATCGGCATTCTCATCGGCTCCTACCGGGCATGGGAAGCAGCGATCGAACCGCTGGTCGATTTCATCCGCTACATGCCGGTGGTGGCCTTCGTGCCCTTGACCATCCTGTGGACCGGCACGGGTGATACGCAGAAATTCCTCATCATCTTCATCGGCACCTTCTTCCAGCAGGTGCTGCTCGTCATGGACAATGTCAAATCCGTGCCGCGCGATTTCATCAATCTCGGCCGCACGTTGCAGATGCCGGAAACACGGATTCTGACGCGCATCATTCTGCCTTCGGCCATGCCGGCGATCTGGGATTCGATGCGCATCAGCTTAGGCTGGGCCTGGACCTGGCTGGTGGTTGCCGAGCTGGTCGCAGCCACCTCCGGCCTCGGCTACCGCATCACCACGGCGCAGCGTTTCTTCCAGACCGACACCATCTTTGGCTATCTGCTGCTGCTCGGCATTCTGGGCCTTGCCACTGACCAGGCCATGAAATGGGCCAGCCGCAAGCTCTTCCGCTATCTGAGGCAGTCGCGATGAACGCGCCCAAGCTGACCATTACCGGCCTCGGCAAAACGTTTCGCGGCGATCGCGGCGATGTCGTGGCACTCAAGGGTGTCGACCTCACCATCGGCGAGAATGAGTTCGTGTCATTGGTGGGGACATCGGGCTGCGGTAAGTCGACCTTGCTTTCCATCGTCGCCGGTCTTGAAAGCCACGATACCGGGTCGGTGACCATCGATGGCCAGCCGATCAAGGGGCCAGGCCTCGACCGCGGCGTGGTGTTTCAAAGCTATACCTTGCTGCCCTGGCTCACCACCCTCGGCAATGTCGAATTCGCGCTTCTGGCGGCCGGCAAGTCGCGCAAGGAAGCCCGCGACATTGCCCGCTCGCATCTCTCCCTGGTGGGGCTCGATGGTTTTGCCGATTCGTTCCCCAGTGAGCTTTCCGGCGGCATGAAGCAGCGTGTCGCGATCGCCCGGGCGCTCTCCTATCGCCCCAACATGCTGCTGATGGACGAGCCCTTCGGCGCTCTCGATGCGCTGACGCGCCACCACATGCAGGAATTGCTGGCGCGCATCTGGGAACAGCATCGCCTGACCGTGTTGTTCGTGACCCATGATGTCGAGGAAGCGGTCTATATGTCGGACCGCGTCGCCATCATGTCGAACCGGCCGGGCCATATCAAAAGCATCATTCCCATCGACCTGCCGCGCCCGCGCACCTATGAGATGATGGGATCGGCGGAGTTCACGCGCCTGCAGCGTGAGGTGCTGGCCGAGATCCGCGCTGAATCCATCGCGATCGCGGCACTTGGCGACGCACTCGCCTGATCATGAACCGCGCCGATTATCTGGCACAGGATGGATTGGGCCTCGCCGACCTCATCAGGCGGCGCGAGGTTTCCGCGGACGAGGTGCTGGATGCCGCCCGCGATGTGATCGCCGCCACCAACCCTGAGATCAACGCCATCGTCGAGCTGTTCGCGGCACCTGCAGACTCGTCTGCCGATGAAATGGCGCCCTTTTACGGCGTGCCGTTCCTCCTCAAGGATATCGGCGGTGCGCTCAAGGGCGTCTCCACGACGGGCGCCAGCCGCTATCTTGCGCATCTGCCGCCACCGGATGTCGACGACACTCTGACCGTACGCTTCAAGGGCGCTGGCTTGCGCATCCTCGGCAAGACCAATCTTCCTGAACTGGGTTTCAACGTGACGACCGAACCAGTGATGTTCGGCCCCAGCCGCAATCCCTGGAACCTCGCGCATTCGACCGGCGGGTCTTCGGGCGGGTCCGCTGCAGCGGTAGCGGCCGGCCTGGTGCCTTTGGCCCATGCGACCGATGGCGCCGGCTCGATCCGGATTCCGGCGGCCGCCTGCGGGCTCATCGGCTTGAAACCCTCGCGTGGTGCTTTGGCCCAGGGGCCGGCCCATGCCGACATCTATGCCGGGCTGGTGAGCGAAGGTGTCGTCAGCCGCACAGTCCGCGACAGTGCAGCAGCGCTTGATGCGATCTGTGGCGCCGATGTGGGGGCCCCCTATGCGGCGCCGACCCCGCCTTTGGGTGGCTTCCTGCAGGTGCTGCAGAAGCAGGGCGCACGATTACGCGTCGGCATCAACCATCAGCACCTGGATGATGTGACGCTATCGCCCGAGACCCTGCGTGCGCTCGATGAGGCCGCAAGACTTCTCACCGATCTCGGCCATCATGTGACGTCGATCGCCTTGCCGATCCATGAAGATGAATTGCAGATCCCGCGCCAGGTCTATCTCGTCCAGGTCTGCGCCCAGGCGGCGGCGGATGCAGCAGACCTTGCACGCCTTCTCGGTCGTGGTCCGCGGGATGATGAGATGGAGCGGATCAATCTCGCCGCAGCCGAAGCCGGCCGCCGCATGATGGCGGCAGATTACGTCGCCAGCATCCGCACCGGGCAGTATTTTGCGCGGCAGATGGCTCTGCTGTGGGACGATGTCGATGTTCTGCTGACACCAGCCTTGGCCGGGCCGGCGCCACAGCTTGGCGCCTTTCCGACCGATCATGATGATGTGGCGCTGCATGTCGCGCGCATGCTGCGCTTCTCGCCCTTCACCGCAACCTACAATGTGACGGGCGAACCCGCGATCACCGTGCCGATCACGCAATCGAACGATGGGCTGCCCGTGGGCATTCAGCTCGCAGCACCCCTGGGCGGCGACGCCACCTTGCTGCAGCTTGCCCATGAGATCGAGAGCGCGAGGCCTTTCGCGCCGTCGCCGCTATTGGTACAACTGCGCGGGTGACTGGTTTGTTAGCGGACCAATAGGGACTTAGGAGCGCTGTTCCGCCGGTTCCTGCGGGAAGGCATAGGTATAGATATGCCGCTGGATGTCGCTCAAATGCCGGTACATGCATTCATAGGCGCGTTCGGAATTGCGCGCGGCGATCGCCTCATAGATCTCCTCATGCGAGGCGGCATGGACCGCCTGGCGCTTGAAGCAATGGGCGTTTTCGCTGAGGCGCCGCCAAGTGGCATCCCGCCTGCTGGCGCCGAACGTGTCGAACAACGATAGGAACAAGGCGTTGCGTGCTGCCTCGGCAATGATGCGGTGGAACTTCTCGTCCGCCTTCTCATAGACCAGCGGGTCGGTCGCGGTCTTGGTTTCCTGGAGTGCCCCTTCCAGGCGCCTGATATCGGCCTGCGAGGCGCGGAGTGCCGCCAGGCGCGCGATCACCGGTTCGACGGCGAGGCGCACTTCGGAAACCTCAATCGGGTTGGTGAATTCCAGGATGCGGTCAAAGGGAATGGCGGCAAAGGCGGCACCGATCCCGGCATCTGCAGCATGTCCATTGGACCCGTTGGCGCCCGTATGGCCGTTGCTGCGCGCGGCGCCCGTTGCCGCCACCTCGCGATTGCTGTTGGCATGGACGAAGGTGCCGCGGCCCTGTTCGCGGGTGATGCGGCCTTCCTGTTCCAGGATGTCGAGGGCCCGGCGCAGCGAGCGGCGCCCGACACCAAGCTCGTCGGCCAGATGCCGTTCCGGCGGCATGCGCCCATCCGCACCAATGGCACCATCCATGATCAGCCGGCGCAATTTGTTGAGGGTCTGGTCCGCGTTCTGCAGCATCGGTTCTGTCCGTTGGTAGCTCTGGTTCAGGTCGTGGGCGGGTTTATGGTTCGCCGGTGGTTCGCGGGCCACAACCCTCTGATGACGCGCATCATGCGCTGCAATGCGGCTAAAGTAAAGATTGCGCAGGTTGGCTTCGAGCAGACCTTGGTGGAATGGTTCGCTCGGCGCGGCCCAAATTTCTACGTAAGCGGACGATGAGGCACAGGAAATTGGTCCGATAATTGGATCGCTGTTGACGGCATTCGGTCGGAATGGTTACGGTTATGGTCAGTTGCTGACACGGAACGAACCAATTTAATCGTCGCAGCCGGAAATTGGTCCCGCCAAGGATCTGCCGCCGCGATGTGGGAGAGGCGGATGAGTTCGGCACAGAAGCTCGATGGCTCCAATCTGCAGGCAGCGCTGGACGATCTCCATGCCGATGTGGCGGCCCACAATATGGCGCCCTTCTGGGTGGTCGACCGCAGCGTCAAGAATGACGAAGACAAGCAGATCCGCGACACCCGCAAGGCTGTCCCCTTCAGCTGGACCTATAAGGGTGATATCGAGCCGCTGCTCTATCGCTCCGCCGAACTGATCACCACCGAAAGCTCGGAGCGACGCTCCCTGGTGCTGGTCAATCCCGGCATGGCGCCCAAGCGCGCCGCCGTCTCGACACTCTATGTGGCCTACCGCCTCAACGATCCCAACGAGATCATGCCGCCGCACCGGCATTCCCCCAACGCCATTCGCCTGGGGCTGACCGGTGCTCAGAACTTCACCGGCGTCGAGGGCGAGAACATCACCTTCGGGCCCGGCGATCTCGTGCTGACCCCCCACGACACCTGGCACAATCACGGCAACCGGGGCAATGAGAACGCGATCAATCTCAGCGTCCTCGATCTGCCGCTCGTCGAAACTCTCTGTGCCATGTATTTCGAACATGATTACACCGAGGAGGAAGAGGGCAAGCGCGTTCGCCGTGTCATGCAGTCGGAACGTTTCCCGGAGAACTACTCGCAGGCGATCTACGGCAGCGGCGGGTTGAAGCCACGCTTTGTCTCACACAATCGCGGCACCGGCTTTGCGTCGCCCATGTATGTCTATCGCTGGGACATGATGCGCGAAGCGCTGGAGCGCGCGAAGAACTATGACGGCGATCCCCATGAAGCGTTGATGATTGAATATGTCGATCCCACCAATGGGCAGAGCATCTTCAAGACCATGACCTTCTTCATGCAGATGCTGCGCCCCGGCGAGAAGACCCTGCCCCTGAAACAGAATGCCAGCCTCACCATCTCGCCCTTCGAGGGCAGCGGCTACAGCATCGTGGGCGGCAAGCGGATTGATTGGTCGCCCTTCGACACCATGGCCGTCCCCGGTGGCGAATGGTGTGAGCATGTCAATACATCGGACAAGGATCCCGCCATCCTGTTCGTGGCCAGCGACGAGCCGACCTTGAAGGCGCTCGCACTCTATCAGAAACACGGCAAGACCAAGACCGGCGAAACCGTCCGTCTCGCGTAACCAGGACCATCGCATTATGGCGAAGAGCAAGAACACCAAGCTGATCGGCCATGTCGATTGTCCCGGCGGCGGTCAGGTCTGGGTCGAGAACCGCATTCTCTATATCGGCCATATGCGCCAGCCTACCGGCACCACCATCGTCGACGTGTCCGACCCGCGGAACCCGAAGCAGCTGGCGCGTATCGAAATGCCCCATGGCTGGCATTCGCACAAGGTGCGCGTCGCCAATGATCTGATGATCGTCAACCATGAACGCCAGGGCATGGAGGGCGATGCCGAGTTCGGCGGCGGCCTCGGCATCTATGATGTATCGAAGCCGGCGGACCCCAAGCTCATCAGCAAGTGGCGCACTTATGGCAAGGGGGTCCATCGCTACGATTTCGATGGCCGCTATGCCTATATCTCGCCGACCGCCGAGGGTTATGTCGGCAACATCGCCATGATCCTTGATTTGAAGGACCCGACCAAGCCGGAAGAAGTCGGCCGCTGGTGGATTCCGGGGCAGTGGAAGGCAGGTGGTGAGGAATATCCCTGGGACAATTGGACGCCGCCGCGCTGCCATCATCCGTTGCGGGTCGGCAATCGGCTATATGTCAGCTATTGGCATCACGGTTTCTTCATCCTCGACATTGAGGATATGGCACGCCCCAAACTCATCTCAGCCGTCAACACCTCGCCCACCTTTCCGCATCCCACCCACACCTGCCTGCGCCTGAAGCAGAAGCTCAAAGGCCGCGACATCATGATCGTGGCGGATGAGGATGTGGCGAAGCTGTGGCCGGCAGCACCCGCCTTCACCTGGGTCTATGATATCACCAACGAGCATTGCCCGATCCCGATCTCGACCTTTCAGGTCGAGGGCCTCGACAAGGACGGATCGCCACAGCCGCCGATGATGGGCTGCCACCAGCCATCCGAGCGCTTCAGCGGCACGATCATTCCCTTCGCCTGGTTCGCACAGGGCATGCGCCTCATCGACTTTGCCGATCCGTTCAAGCCGGTCGAGGTCGGCTTCTATGAAACCGATGCGCCGCAGGGGTTTGATCTTGCCTCGTCCAACGATGTCACCATGGATGATCGCGGCTTCATCTATCTCATCGACCGGCAGCGTGGTGTCGACATCATCGAGACGAATGTGTTTTAGGAGAGATTGGGATGGGTGACAAAATTCAACCGATCGGAAAGAAAAACCCGAACCTGCCGTTCCATCCTGCCGTGCGTGCCGGCGACTTCATCTTTGTATCGGGACAAGTCGCCAAGGATGAAAACGGAAACATGTGTGCAGGCAATATAGAAGAGGAAACCCGCTGGACGATTGAATCTGTCCGTCGCATTCTGGCGCTCGAAGGAGCTGAGCTGTCGGACATCGTGAAGATGACGATCTTTCTGGAAGATGCGCGCAATTTCGGCCGCTACAACCGAATCTTTGCCGAATATTTTCCGCAGGGCGTACTGGCGCGGACGACGGTCGAGGCGCGCGCAGTCATCGAATGCAAGATCGAGATGGATGCCATCGCCTACAAGCCGAAAGGCTGAGCCAGTGTATCGATACAAACAGGCGCGCATGACAGCGCCGACAATGGGGAGACAGGCAGCATGTTGAGACTTCTAGGCCGGAATACATCCGGCAACGTGCAAAAGGTGATCTTTCTGTTGGAGGAACTGGGCCTGCCCTACACCCGCGAGGATTACGGCCGCCAGTTCAACAATACGACGGACGCCGCCTATCTCAGCCTCAATCCCAATGGCAAGGTGCCGACCCTGGTTGATGACAAGGTCGTGATTTGGGAATCCAACACGATCCTGCGTTATCTTTGCAACAAGCAGAACAACGCCGACCTCTATCCGGCCGATCCGGCCCAACGTTCAAAGGTCGAGCGCTGGATGGATTGGATGTTGGCGGCCTTGAATCCTTCTTACCTCGGTATCTTCAAGGAAGCCAAGAAGGCGCCGGGCGAGCGGGCGGCCAGCTGGGATGCCGACGCCAAGGATCTGACCACGCAGCTCGAGATTCTCAACAAGGGAATCGACGGGGCCAAATGGGCCGGTGGCGACAAATTCACCATCGCCGACATTGCGCTGGGGCCGGTGGTCATTCGCTGCCTCGATTTTCCGGTGGATCTGCCGGCCTTCGGCAATCTTGCCACATGGCGCAAGAATTTGATGGAGCGGCCGGCGTTCAAGAAGGCGGTCGGACTCTGAGGATCATCGTACGCTGCAGACAAGCGGCGACACCCGAAGGAAATGTCGGGGACAGGCACAGTTT
This sequence comes from Dongia sp. P2_B8, assembly GCF_056404715.1. Taxonomy (NCBI): domain Bacteria; kingdom Pseudomonadati; phylum Pseudomonadota; class Alphaproteobacteria; order Rhodospirillales; family Dongiaceae; genus Dongia; species Dongia sp. P2_B8. Next base: position 820,972 of record NZ_JBFUDM010000003.1, read on the forward strand.
AAACAGGAGGGACTATGACCAAGGCAGCAATCGTCGGACTGGGTACAATGGGACCGGGTATTGCCCAGACCTTGTTACGTGCCGGCATGCAGGTGACCGCGTTCGACTTGTCCGAGGAGCAGCGCAACAAGGCTGGCGCCGGCCTCGCGCTCGCCAATACCGTGCTTACCAATCTCGGTACTCCGGATCGCAGCAATGGCGCCACCGTGAAGATCGCCGGCTCCCTGCAGGAATGTGTGGCCGGTGCCACCTTGGTGATCGAGACGGTGCCGGAGAAGTTCGAAATCAAGGCTCAGGCCTTCAAGGAGATCGATGCGCTGGTCGATAAGAAATGCATCATCGCCAGCAACACGTCGGGCATTCCCATCAGCAAGCTGCAGGCAAATGTCTCGGCGCCGGAGCGCGTGGTCGGCATGCATTGGTCGAATCCGCCCCATGTCATCCCGATGATCGAGGTAATCGCCGGCGACAAGACCTCAAAACCCACCGTCGACTGGATGGTGGACACCATCAAAGGCCTCGGGCTGCTGCCGGTGGTAGTGCAAAAGGATGTGCCGGGCTTCGTCGAAAACCGTGTGCTTTATGCCTTGCTGCGCGAATGTGTCGATCTCGTCGACCAGGGCGTTATCGACGCGGAAGGGTTGGATACCTGCGTCTCCTGGGGCATCGGCTACAAACTGTCGGTGATCGGGCCGATGGCGCTGCTTGATGTTGCGGGCCTCGATATCTATCAGGCAGTCGGCTCCTATCTCAACAAGGAGCTGTGTAATCGCGATACGCTGAGCCCCTTCGTGACCGAGCGGACGGCTGCCGGAAAATTGGGAATCAAGACCGGTGGCGGCGTCTTCAGCTACACACCGGAAAAGATCGCCGCCCTGCAGCAACTGCGCGCGAAACGCTTGGTCGCGGTGCGCAAGGCGCTTGAGAGTTAAACGCCAATTATCGTCGTTCAAGAACAAGAAACCGGATCATTTCACTATCATGAACAACGTCCAAGAGCTGGGAACGCCGGACGTTGAAAAAAACAGGAGAGGGATTATGACCAAGACCAAATGGACAAAACTGGCACAAGTGTCGGTGCTGGCCTTGACCTTGTGCGGGATGGCGGCGCTGGCTGGCACGCCGGCGCAGGCCGTGGACGTCAAGAAGATTGCCATCCTCACACCGGAAGACCCGACCGATTTCGGTTGGAACCAGCAGGGTTTCGATGCGGCCAAGGCCGTTGCTGAAAAGATGGGCCTGGAATTCATGCCGGCGTCGGGCCTGGGATACGGTGACGTGCATCCGACCTTGCGCGAGCTCGCCGACGATGGCGCCAGCCTGATGATCGCCCATGCCAGCGGCTACAACACAGCTGCACCGGAAGTCGGTGCAGAAAAGAATGTCGCCGTCGCCATCGTCGACAAGCCGGATGCGATGAAGGCCGGTGCCATCGCCGACTACACGCTGAGCGGCCATGAAGGCGCCTATCTTGCTGGCGTACTGGCTGCCAAGAGCACGACCACCAAGTCGGTCGGTATTGTCGTCTCGGGCGAGCCGCCTTCATGGAACTCGCAATCGGCAGCCTTCGCCCAGGGTGTCAAGGCGACTGATCCGGCGGTGAAGATCCTCTACGCCGTCATCGGCCCAGCCGCCTATTCGGACGCGGCCGGTGGCCGCCGTGTCACTGAATCGGTGATCGGTGCCGGGGCCGACGTGATCTTCGGTCAAGGCGACGGTGCCACTTTCGGCATGCTGCAGGCGGTTGAGACCACGAAGTCGACCGGCGGTGGCAATGTCTGGTTCATCGACGTCATCGGCGACAAGACCTCGATCGACAAGGGCCATCTGCTCTCGTCCGTGGTCTGGAACCTGGTGCCGGTCTTTACGGCGATGGTCGAGGATCTGAAGGCCGACAAGTTCGGCACTAAGGCCTATTCGATCCAGCTGTCCGACGATTCAGTGCAGTTGCTCAAGACCAAGCATATCCCGGACGATGTCTGGGCCACGGTCTCCGACATTCGCAAGCAGATCATCGACGGCAGCCTCAAGATCGAACCGGTCTGGGAAGCCGAAAAGGTCCGCGCGCTGATGAGCTCGGTGACCGACGCGCCGGCCCAATAAGTCTGCCTAACAAGCCAGCCTATGATGATGGACTCGCCGCCGAGCCCGTTGCAGAGTGGCGAGATGAATCAAAGTGGCAGCATGGTGACGATTGAAGAGGCGGGGACAGGTGGAAAGCCTGTCCCCGTTGCCGCAGTTCATCATATCTCCAAACGCTTCCCTGGCGTCGTCGCCAATGATGACATCTCGCTCGATTTCCATGCCGGTGAAATCCATGTCCTGCTCGGCGAGAACGGCGCCGGTAAGTCGACGCTGATCGGCATCCTCGCCGGCATGCAGCAACCGGATGCCGGCCGAATCGAGATCGACGGTGTGCCGGTGCGCATAGGCTCGCCGCGCGAAAGCCTCAACCTCGGCATCGGCACGGTCTTCCAGCATGTGCTGCTGGTGCCGAGCCTCACCGTCATTGAAAATCTGATGCTGGGCGGTTCCTGGTGGCAGAAGCTGGCGCAGGGACCGGCGCTGGCGCGCTTTCGCGAACTTTCCGACCTGCTCGGTGTCAAGCTTGACCCCGATGCCTTGGTCGGCAAACTGTCGCTGGGCGAGCAGCAGCAGGTCGAAATCATGCGCGCCCTCTGGCGTGGCGAAAAGATCCTGATCCTCGACGAACCCACTTCCATGCTGACACCGCAAGGTGTCCGGGATCTCGGCGAGGTCATGCGACGTCTGCGCGCGAAAGGTGTTGCCCTCATCCTCATCACCCACAAGCTCGCGGAAGCCTATGAGCTCGGCGACCGCATTTCGGTGCTGCGCCTCGGGCGCGTGGTGGGGGCCATCCCGCCGCAGGAACGCCGGCAGATGACCGAACGGCAGGTGACCGACCGCGTCATCGACATGATGTTCGGTGCCGGTGGTGCAGCCCCGGCGCCGGAAACCGATCTGCTGGTCGGTCGCGCCCAGGGCCGCCGCCAGCGCCGCGAGGTCGATCGCAGCGGCACGCCGCGCCTGCGCGTGATGGCGGTCTCCACGGCGACAGATCGCGGTGCCTGCCCGTTGGAGAAGGTCAGTTTCGATCTGTGGCCCGGAGAGGTGCTGGGCATTGCCGGCATCGACGGCAACGGCCAGAAACATCTGGCCGACATGCTGGCCGGTCAGCGTGCGGCGGTGGACGGCCATGTCACCATGGACGGCCAGGACATCACCGGAGCTGGCGTGCCGGCGCGGCGCCAGGCCGGTATCCGCTATGTGACCGACGAGCGCTTGGGGGAGGGCACGGTCGGTGCCTTTTCCGTCGCCACCAATCTGTTGCTGAAGGAGATCGGCACGGCGCCTTTCTGGAAGCGCGGCATAACCGACTGGACCCGCATCCACGATCATGCGCGGGAGAAGATCCAGCGCCATGACATCCGCACGCCCTCGGAAAGGACACCGATCGGCAAGCTCTCCGGCGGCAATATCCAGAAGGTGCTGCTGGCGCGTGAGCTTGGCAACGATGCAGGCGTGGTCATCTTCAACAAGCCCACCTATGGTCTCGATCTCCAGAACACGCGGCTTGCCCATGACCGCATCGTCGAGAGTGCGGCACATGGTCTTGGCACCATCGTCATCTCGACCGACCTCGACGAATTGCTCGATGTCAGCGACCGCATCGGTGTCATGTATCAAGGTCGCCTGGTCGGCATCGTCGAGAACGGCCCGGATGTCGAGCTGGACATCGGCCGGCTCATGACTGGCCACACATCCGATGCGAACGGTGCCGCATGAGCACAGAGGCAATGAGTCTGCAGCAGGACAGGACCCGCGAACATATCGCCGCCGTCGCGCGCATCCTGGTCCCGATCCTGCTGGCGCTGCTGGTGGGCGGGGTCACACTCATCATCCTCGGCAAGAATCCGCTGACCTATTACGGCTATGTTGTGCAACGCGGCCTGTTGAGCTGGGGCGGTTTTCAGGAAACATTGACCCGCATGGCGCCCCTGCTGCTGATCGCGGCGGGACTCATCGTCGCCTTTCGTGCCGGCATCTGGAATCTGGGCGGCGATGGCCAGTTCCTGCTGGCGGGTGTCGTCACGGCAGCCCTGGCGCCGGCGCTCATCGAGATATTGCCGCGCGGCCTGACCTTGCTCATCTGCATGCTGGTCGGAGTCATGGTGGCTGCCGCCTGGTCGATCGTGCCAGCTTTCCTCAAGGCCCGCTACGGCATCAACGAGATTATCACGTCGCTGATGATGAGCTTCCTCGGCACCTCCTTCGCCAACGTGCTGGTAAAACTGTTCTTCCGCGATCCCGCCACCACGGTACCGCAGACCCGCTCGCTTGAGGTGGCCGACCGCTTGCCGCGCATTTTCGGCACCAACGTGCACAGCGGCATCCTCATCGCCCTTGTCGTTGTCATCCTGGTTCATCTCATGATGACGCGCACCGCCTTTGGTCTGCGCTTGCAGATCGTCGGCGCCAATCCGGCGGCGGCCGTCCATGCCGGACTGAAAGTGGGCTGGCTGACCATGGCGACATTTGCCGTGAGCGCCGGCCTCATCGGCCTCGCCGGTTCGGTGGAAATCCTCGGTGTCTGGGGCACGGTGCGGGCCGATTGGAATCCGGCCTATGGTCTGCTGGTGGTCCCTTTGGTGTTCCTCGCCCGCTTCAACGGTATCGCCGTCATCGGCTTTGCCTTGTTTTTCTCGGTGCTGATGATCGGCGGCGAAAGTGCCTCGCGCCGCATCGGTGTGCCGCAGGATTTCGTCCTCATGCTGGTGGGGCTGCTGCTCGTGTTCCTGGCTCTGGTCGAATATCTTGACCATCTGCGCCGCAAGCGGGCAGGGGTGTGATCATATGAACGATCTTCTGACCCAACCTTTCCTCATTTCGCTGCTGTTCGGCGCCGTCACGGCCGGTGTCCCGTTGCTTCTCGCCGGCCTCGGCGAGCAGATCTCGGAAAAGGCTGGCGTGCTCAACATCGGCATCGAAGGCATGATGCTGTTCGGCGCCTATACCGGCTTCGTCGCGGCCTATTATTCCGGCTCGTTCTGGATGGGCTTTATCGCCGGTGGCTTCGGCGGCATGGTCGTCGCCAGCATCGTCGTGCTGCTGTGCATCCGCCAGGGCCTCAACCAGATCGTCATCGGCATCGCCCTCACCATCGGCGTCGAAGGCCTCACCGCCTTGCTGCATTATTTCCAATTCAGCAAGACCTATCCGCGCCTGGACAAGGCACCCGTTCTGGAAATCCCGGGCCTTGCCAGCATCCCAGTGCTAGGCCCGGCCTTGTTCAGCCACAATATCATCGTCTATTTGGCAGTCGCGCTGGTCGTCTTCCTCACCTGGCTGTTCCGCAAGAGCTATGTCGGCCTCAATCTCGAAGCGGCGGGTGCCAAACCCGCAGCGCTTGATGCCGCCGGCATCAGCGTGGTGGCGACGCGTTCTGCCGCGGTTCTCACGACGGGATTTCTGGCGGGGCTCGGTGGCGCTTATCTTGCCAATGTCGGTGCGGGTCTCTTCGTCCCCTTCATGACCCACGGCGCCGGCTTCATCGGCATCGTGCTCGCCATGCTGGCACGCGGGCGGCCGGTCTGGGTGTTGCTGGGAGCATCCTTGTTCGGCATCAGCCTTGCCATGACCACGGCGCTGCAGGTGGCTGGCATTGATGTGCCGACCGATGTGGTGCAGATGCTGCCCTTTGCCATGGTCATGCTGGTGCTGGTGATCTTCGCGCGCCATTCGGTGCTGCCACCGGCGCTCGGCCTGCCTTACGTACGGGGTGATCGTTAAAGAATTCGCGCCAATAGACGGGAGGGTTGAACAATGTCCGACACGAAAGTCCATCTGCTCGACGGCGGTACTTTGGTCATCGATGGCTATCACGCCTTCTGGAATCGCGGCCCTGGCGGTGAATTGCGCTTTCCCTGCTACTCCGTGCTGATCGACCATCCCGACGGCCGCTATATCTTCGACACGGGCTATGATTTCGACCATGTGATGCGCGTGCTGCCGTTCGAAAAGCCGATCCAGGATGCTGGGCAAACGCTACCCGGTCAGCTGGCCAAGCTGGGATTGAAGCCCGATGACATCAACTACGTCATCAACTCGCACTATCATTTCGACCATTGTGGCGGGAACAAGTACTTCACCAAGGCCTGCACCATCTGCCACGGTGCCGAGCTCGATGCCTGCTCGCATCACCAGCCCTTCGAGCATCTCGGCTATTCCGATCTCTCCTTCGCCCCCGACATCGCCAAGGCCGCTGGCAAGGTTCTGCCGCCCGACCCGGTGCTCGACATGTACACACCGAAATTCCAGACGCTGACCGGCGATCAGGAAATCGCCAAGGGTCTGTGGCTGTTCGAGACGCCGGGGCACACGGCCGGCCATTATAGTCTGATGGTGGAACTCAAAGGCCGCCGCCCGCTGCTCTTCACGGCAGATGCCTGCTACAGCCAGAAGAACATGGATATGATGTGCATCTCGAGCTTCCATCTCGATCCGGTGGCCAGCCTCAAATCCCTGCAGCGGCTGAAGGACCTGGCCGCGAAATACGATGCCGAGCTCTTTTACTCGCACGACGCCGAGAGCTTCAAGAACTACCAGACCGGGGCGAACTACTACGCTTGACAACTTATGCTTCTCCCTCTCCCTAAAGGGAGAGGAACTCGACCGAGCGATTGCCTACCATCTCACCATGCCGGCATCGACATTGAGTGTCTGGCCGGTGATCCAATGTGCTTCGTCGGAAGCGAGGAAGGCTACCGCCGGCACCACATCTTCCGGCTTGCCATGGCCCTTGATGGCCTGCAGCATCTCGACAAAGCCAAAGGCCTCCTTGTGCGGGCTTTGCTGCACGCTTTCGGAATCGACGAGGCCTGGCGTCACGCAATTGACCGTGATCTTGTAGGCGCCAAGTTCAGTGGCGAGCGCGCGGCTGAAGGTCAGGACGCCGCCCTTTGACGCAACATAGTGCGCCATGTTGGGTGTGCCGGCAAAGATCGAGTTGGAACAGAAATTGACGATGCGGCCGTAGCCCGCCTTGCGCATGATGTCGGAGCCGGCGCGGCACATGAGATAAAGCCCGTCGAGATTGACCCGCAAGACACGGCGCCATTCCTCGAAAGTGAGATCGTCCCAGGGCACGAAGGGCACGATGGCGGCGGCGTTGATCTGCACGTCGAGTTTGCCGAATTTGGCTACTTCCTCGAACAGTTTGGTGACCGAAGTCGGATCGCCGATATCGCAAGCGACCCCCACGGATTTGCCGCCGATTTCCTTGGCTGTCTTCTCGGCACCGGCACCGTTGATGTCGACGGCGATCACTGTCGCCCCCTCACGCCCCAGGCGCAGCGCCACCGCCTTGCCCATCCCCTGTGCCGCGCCGGAAACGACCGCCACGCGGCCTTCGAACCTGTGCATCCCCGTCTCCCCCGTCTCGTGATTGTGACTGTTTGCGATGATGGTTACTGAGCGGCCTCGATCACCTGCAGCGCTGCGTTGATGCCGGCGCTGACGTCGATTTTCTTCCCCAATTTGCGCAACGCGCCGCCTAGGGCGGTAAGGGCCACGATCGCATAGACCGGTTCCGCCACCATGCCCATATGGCCGATGCGCAGCAGCTTGCCCATCGTCTCGTTCCGCCCGGTCGAGAACACCACGCCATAAAGATCGCGTGCCGCAGCGATGATGGCCGCATCCGTGACACCCTCCGGGATACGCACGGCGGTAGTGGTGGGCGAGGCGATCGCTTCTGTCTTCGCCCAAAGCTGCAAGCCCATCGCCTGGACGCCGGCGCGTGTCGCCCGTGCGGTGAGGGCATGGCGACGCCAGACCTTCTCCGGCCCTTCGTCGAGATACTGGTCGAGGACGGCATCGAAGCCGTTCACCTCGGCGACCGACGGCGTGAAGGGGAAGGGCTGGTCGTGACGCCAGGCTTCTTTCCAATCGAGGTAGGAAAGGATCGAGGCACGCGGGGCCCTGGGATTTGCCTCCATATGCGCCCAGGCTCGGTCGCTGACCGCCACCAGCGTGATGCCCGGCGCACCGCCGAGGCATTTCCCCGGGCCGGTGATGAAGATATCGGCCTCGCAATCATTCGGGTGGATGTCCATGCCACCGAAAGAGGAGACCGCATCGACCATCAGCAGGGCACCGTTCGCCCGCACAATCTTGCCGATCTCGCGGGCCGGATTGATGGTGCCGGAGGGCGTGTCGTGATGGACCAGGGAGACCAGCTTGATGTCCGGGCGCCTTTTGAAGGCCTCGGCCACAGACGCCGGATCGATGGCCTCGTTGAATGGCACCTCGATCTCGACCATGTCCTTATGGTACCGGGCGGACCAATATCCGAAGCCCTTGCCATAGACGCCTGACGCCAGGTTGAGAACCGTGTCATTGGGCCCGATGGCGGAGGCCGCCGCCGCCTCGATCGCTGCTGCCGGCTCGACATGGAGAATGAGCGCCGGGTCCTTGACCTTCAGCGCCTTGGCGGCCTTCTTGGTGACGCCCTCGTAGAAATGCTGGAAATACGGGTCATAATCGTATGGTATCGGCCGTGACATGGCACGCAGCACGCGCGGATAGGCGGCGACCGGACCCGCCGACAAGGTGATCACGGGTTCCTTGAGGTCTGATGCGGCCATCTTGGCTGGCTCCCCATTTGGTTCGATATGATGTTTTTGGTTCAGGACATTCTAGACTTGCGTCCCGAAAAGTGAAAACAATATCCGTCGCAAAGGTGCATTGGTCCCGCAAAAAATGACTCGAGCTCCAGCGGATTGGTTCGATTTTTTGGTAATTGGTGCGGGGTCCGCCGGCTCGGTACTGGCTGCCCGCCTCAGCGCTGATCCGGCGCTCAAGATCGGCCTCGTCGAAGCGGGTGGCCCGGCACGCAACCCGCTCATCCATGATCCCCGCAAGTGGCCGCTGCTCCAGGGCTCCGAGGTCGATTGGACCTTTCGCACGGTCCCGCAGGTCCATACCGCCGGCCGCGTGCATGATTGGCCACGCGGCAAGGTGCTGGGCGGGTCGAGCGCCATCAACGCCATGGCCCATGTGCGCGGCCATCCATCGGATTTCGACCAGTGGCACTGCCCCGGCTGGTCGCATGCCGATCTGCTGCCCTATTTCATCCGTGCCGAGACCGGCCCGCTCTCACTTATCCGCCCGCAGGAAGCCAACCCGGTCACCCTGGCCTATCTTGCTGCCGGCGCAGAATGCGGCTTTGCGCCCATCGCCGATCACAACGCACCGGGCATGGCGGGTCCCACACTCAACACCCTCACCATCAAGGACGGCAAGCGCCAGACCGTGGCCGATGCCTATCTGCCGCTGGCCGAGGGGCGTGCCAATTTCACGCTACTCGCCAACAGCCCAATCCTGTCGCTCATCATGGCGGACCGGCGCTGCATCGGCGTTCTGGTCGAAGGTGCCCTGGGGCCGCGCGAGATTCGTGCCGAGCGGGGGGTCATCCTCTGCGCTGGTGCCATCGGTTCCCCCACCTTGCTGCTGCGCGCCGGGATCGGCCCGGCGGATGAGCTTGCTGCTCTCGATATCCAGCCGCACCATGATTTGCCCGGCGTCGGGCGCAATCTCCATGACCATCTGCTCTCGGGCGGCAATGTCTATGAGGCAAGGCGCCCGGTGCCGCCGTCGAAATACCAGAATTCCGAAGCGTTGATGTATCTGCCCCGGTCCAATAGTTCATCGGGGGGTAGTGCGTCGCCGGCACCCGACTTGGTGCTGGCCTGTGTCACCGCTCCCGTGGTGACGGAATGTTTCACCGCCCCGCCGATGGGCTCCGCCTATACTTTGATGTTTGGTTTCACCCATCCCAAAAGCCGCGGCAGCCTGCGCCTTGCCAGCAGCGATCCAAGGGACATGCCGCTGATCGACCCCAATTATCTTGCCGATCCCGAGGACCGCGCCGTCTATCTCGATGCCCTGACCGTGGCGCAGGAAGTCGGTGCTGCGGGCGCCTTCAGGGATTGGCGCGCCAAGGAGGTCCTGCCGGGCCCGGTCCACACTGATCGGGCCCACTTCCTGGCACAGGCGGCTTTCACCCACCATCATCCGGTCGGCACCTGCCGCATGGGTGATGGGCCGGATTCCGTGGTCGGCCATGATCTCAAAATCCATGGTCTTGATGGTCTTTATGTCTGCGATGCGTCGATCCTGCCGCGCATCACCACCGGCCCGGTCAATGCCGCCATCATTGCCATCGCCGAACGGGCCTCCGACCTGCTATTGGGAAAGCCCGTGCTGTCACCTGCCAGGATATCCTGATGAAACTGCCCATTCTCCTGCTGAGCCTGACGCTTGCCGCCTGCGCGACGGCGCCACAAGACCGGCCGGTCATCGTCCAGATCACCAATACCGGCAGCGAACCTCTCGGCTGCAAGATCGTTTTCGGCCATTGGGTCGAACGCGACATGGGTACGCTGGCGCCTGGCACCACTTTCGACATCGCGATGATGCAGGCGGACCGGGACAAGGCGCTCTACATCACGCGCGATGATGGTCAGCGCCAGATGATGATCGAAAACATCGTCTGCGGGCGGCTGGCGGATTGGCGCGGGACCCAGGGCCAGGTCGATCTCACGACGGCGCGTCAGCAGGCCATTTCGCATCTCGAAGCCACTTGCGAAGCGCCCCTGGAAGCGGGCAGGGTGGCGTGCAAATTGACCGGTATCGGACTCTAGGGAATGAGCAATATGCGTGACGCGGCAAATCTTCCGTCCCTCCTGCAGGGCGATCCTGCCGCTGCGGCCATCGGCGCGCCCGAACGCCGCATGATGACTCGTGGCGAACTCAACGCGCTGGTCAACCGGATCGGCGGAGCACTCCGTGCCATTGGCATCGGCCGGCAGGATGCGGTTGCCATCGTCATGCCGAACGGGCCGGAAATGGCGGCGACTTTCGTGGCGGTGGCGAGCTTTGCCGTCGCAGCACCCCTCAATGCCGCCTACCGCGCAGACGAATTCGATTTCTATCTCGGCGATCTCGATGCCAAGGCGCTCCTCATCCTCGGTGGACCGGATTCGCCGGCGCGCGAGGTCGCAGCCAAACGCGGCATCAATGTCATCGACGTGACACCAGATCTCCATGGTCCGGCCGGGGCTCTGACACTCTCCATCCCGTTTGCCGATCATGGTGCACCGGACCCAATGCCTGATGAGGTGGCGCTGGTGCTGCACACGTCCGGCACGACCTCGCGGCCCAAGATCGTGCCGCTCACCCATCGCAATCTCGCGACCTCCGCCGGCAATATCGCCCGCACGCTCAGCCTGACGCCGGCCGATCGCTGCCTCGTCGTGATGCCGCTCTTCCACATTCATGGCCTGATCGGCGCGCTGCTCTCCTCTTTCTCAGCCGGCGCTTCGGTCCATTGCCCGCCCGGCTTCAACGCGCTGAAATTCTTCGCCCAACTCGATGAGGCGGAAGCGACCTGGTACACGGCGGTCCCCACCATGCACCAGACCGTTCTGGCGCGGGCCGACCGCAATGCGGATGTGCTGGCGCGCCGCCGCCTGCGCTTCATCCGCTCTTCCTCGGCCAGCCTGCCGCCGCAGGTGATGGTGCAGCTGGAACAGGTGTTCGGCTGCCCGGTGATCGAATCCTACGGCATGACCGAAGCCACCCACCAGATGGCGAGCAATCCCTTGCCACCGGCCGCCCGCAAGCCTGGCTCAGTCGGGATCGCGGCGGGACCGGAGGTCGCCATCATGGGCACCGACGGTGCCCTGCTGGTGCGTGGCCAGGTGGGTGAGATCGTCATCCGCGGTGCCAATGTGACGCCGGGCTATGCCAACAATCCCAAGGCCAATGCGGAAGGCTTCCGCGACGGCTGGTTCCGGACCGGCGATCAAGGTGTCATGGATGCCGAGGGTTATCTCAGCCTCACCGGGCGGCTGAAGGAGATCATCAACCGCGGCGGCGAGAAAATTTCCCCGCGCGAGGTCGACGATATTCTGATGGATCACCCGGCCGTGGCGCAGATCGTCACCTTCGCCATTCCCCATGACAAATTGGGCGAGGAAGTGGGTGCTGCGGTGGTGCTGCGCGAAGGGGCTGCGGCGACCGAGAAGGAACTGCGCGACTTTGCGGCGACCCGCCTTGCCGATTTCAAGGTGCCGAAGAAGATCGTCTTCCTCGCCGAAATTCCCAAGGGTGCCACCGGAAAATTGCAGCGCATCGGCCTGGCTCAGAAGCTGGGACTTGCCTCATGAAGATCGCCATCTACGGTGCCGGGGCCATCGGTGGCCTCATTGGCGGCCATCTTGCGCGCATCGGCAAGGACGTGACCCTGATCGCGCGCGGGCCACATCTGGCGGCGCTGCAATCTGATGGTCTCCATATCTCCGGCCATTCCGGCGACTTCACGGTGAAACCCAGTGCCACCGATGACCCCGCCAAGGCGGGCATCCAGGACTATGTCATCATCGCCTTGAAAGCGCAGAGTGTCCCTGCCATCGCCGAGAAGATCGTCCCCCTGCTGGGGCCGGATACCGCGGTGGTGATGGCGACCAACGGCGTCCCCTGGTGGTATTTCCACGGCGCCGAGAGTGCGCTCAAGGACGCGCGCGTGCCCAGCGTCGATCCGAGTGGCGTGCTGTGGCGCACGATCGGGCCGGAACGGGTCATCGGCTGTGTCGTCTATCCGGCAGCCGAAGTGGTGGCGCCTGGTCATGTCAAACATGTCGAGAATGACCGTTTCCCCATGGGCGAATCCGATGGGTCCAAATCGGACCGCGTCACGGCCCTCAGCGCCGCCTTCATCGAGGCTGGTTTCAAAGCACCGGTGAAGCCGGATATCCGCACCGAAATCTGGGTGAAGCTCTGGGGCAATGTCGCCTTCAACCCGATCTCGGCTTTGACCGGCGGCACGCTTGCCGGCATCTGCAATGACCCTGGCACCCGCGCCGTTGCCAAGGCGGTGATGCAGGAAGCCGAGGCCATTGCCCTCAAGCTCGGCGTCAAGATGCCGATCGACGTCGAACGCCGCATCAATGGTGCTGCCGGTGTGGGCGAGCACAAGACCTCGATGCTGCAGGATATCGAACGCGGCCGGCCGATTGAACTTGAGGCCATCGTCGGCGCCGTGCGCGACCTTGCGCGCCTGGTCGAGGTGCCGACTCCCACCATCGACACCATCTACGCGCTGACGAAACTGAAGGCGCAGGGTCTCGGTCTTCTTTAAATGGGAACGATGTCCTGCTCCTTTGACTGCGCTGTCAGGAAACAATTGGAAACCGAAAGGGTTTCGAATATGCGCACACCACCGTGTGGTAGGATTAATCTCTGATTCATCATTAGGCGGCTATCAACGATGCGTTAGCCCTGCTGTGCAGGTGTGTTGCAACGTTCATCGAGAGACGCCTGATGTTCCGTATCTACACCTGCATCACCGAACAGCATGACCTCAGATTGGTCGTTCTTGCGGGCCTCATTTGCCTCTTTGCCTGTTATACGGCCTTCAGCCTGCTGGCCCGCGCCGTGCAAAGCCGGGCGCGCACGCAGCTGGCCTGGACGGCAGGGGCCGCCGTCGCCGCCGGCAGCGGCATCTGGGCCACCCATTTTATCGCCATGCTGGCTTTTGCGCCGCAGATGCCGGTCAGCTACGCGCTCATCCCGACCCTGATCTCTATCATTGTCGCGGCCCTGATATCGGGTCTCGGTTTTGGCCTGGCGATCTATGCGCATGAGCATGTGAAGGCGGAGTATCTCCGCCGCGCGCAGATCGCCGTCGGTGGCATCGTCATGGGTGCCGGCATCAGCGCCATGCACTATATCGGCATGTCGGCGATGAGCCTCTATCCGGTGCTGACCTATGATGCCGGCATGGTCGTGGCGTCGCTGGTCATCGGTCTGGCGCTGGGCGGCCTTGCTGCTTATCTCGCTTTCGGCACCAGCGCTGAATCATTCACCATGCGGCGCCGTGTGCTGGCGGCGCTGATGCTGACCCTGGGCATCTGCGGGATGCACTTCACCGCCATGGCGGCGAGCAATATCGAAGCCGATCCCAGCGTGCTCATCCAGACCGAGATTATCTCCTCAGGCTGGCTGGCCTTTGCCGTCACGGCGGTCGCCGTGCTGGTGCTGGCGCTCAGTCTCACGGGCGCCATCTTCGATCAGCATCTCGCCAGCCAGCGCGCGCTTGAAGCTGCAAAGCTGCGTGCCAGCGAAAACCGCTTCCGGCAGCTCGCCGATGCCACCTTCGAAGGCATCCTGATCTATCGCGACGGCATCGTGCTCGACGTCAATGCCGCGATGGCCGCCATGGTCGGCTGGCCGCAGGAAAAGCTGATTGGCCGCAATGTCCTCGACCTCTGCCCCCTGGCAAGCCAGGCCCAGGCGCGCAGCCTGATGGCGGCGGCGCGGGAGGGCAACAACGCCGAACCCGGCCGCCCGGCCGAGATCGATCTGCTGCATGCCGACGGCCGGGCGATCCCGGTCGAAATTTATGGCCGCACCATGCCGTTCGAAAATGGCGATGCGCGTGTCGTAGCCCTTCGCGACATCCGCGAACGGAAGGCTGCCGAGCAGCAGATCCGCCACATGGCGCATCATGACGGGCTGACCAATCTGCCCAACCGCGTCCTCTTTCATGACCGCCTGACCCAGGCCGTGGCGCGAGCCAAGCGCACCGGCAACACGGTTGCTGTCCTGTGTCTCGACCTTGACCGGTTCAAAAGCGTCAACGACCTCAACGGCCACAGCGTGGGCGACGAACTGCTGCGCCAGGTGGCACAGCGTCTTGCCGCCAACATCCGCGCCGATGACACCGTGGCGCGCTTGAGCGGCGACGAATTTGCCGTCATCCAGGTCGGCGTGTCGCATCCCGATGGCCCCGCCATCATGGCCGACCGCCTGGTGAAGGCGATCGCCAAGCCATTCGATCTCGGTGGTCAGCAGACCGTCATCGGCACCAGCATCGGCATCGCGTTGTTCCCGGGTGACGCGGAAGAGGGCGAGGATCTTGTGCGCGCCGCCGACACGGCCCTCTACCGCGCCAAGGATGCCGGCCGCAGCACCTTCCGCTTCTTCGAGGCGCAGATGGATTTGCGCCTGCAGGAACGCCGGCATCTGGAGCGGGATCTGCGCCAGGCGATGGCCGAACGCCAGTTGGAAGTGCATTACCAGCCGCTCGCAGACTGCGACAAGATCAGCGTCGTTGGTTTCGAGGCACTGCTGCGCTGGAACCATCCGGAACGCGGCAATGTCTCGCCGGCCGAGTTCATTCCCCTGGCCGAGGAATGCGGCCTCATCATGCAGCTGGGCTCCTGGGTCCTGCGCACGGCCTGCCAGGAAGCCATGACTTGGCCAGCGGACAAAATCATTGCCGTCAACCTGTCCCCGGTCCAGTTCCGCCACGCGGATCTTGCCAAGGAAGTGTTGACTATCCTCGAGCAGACGGGCCTCGCGGCCAATCGCCTGGAGCTGGAGATTACCGAAGGCGTCCTGATCGATGATACGGATCGCACCTTGAACACGCTCAACAGCCTCAAAGCTGCCGGCGTGCGCATCTCGCTCGACGATTTCGGGACGGGCTATTCGTCACTGAGCTACCTGCACCGCTTTCCATTCGACAAGATCAAGATCGACCGGTCGTTCATCTGGGAAATGGAAAAGAATCCGGATTCGATGTCGATCGTGCGTGCCGTCATTGCGCTGGGGCGGTCGCTCCGCATCACGGTCACTGCAGAAGGCGTCGAGACGGCCAATCAATTGGCCCTGCTGCAGCATGAAAACTGCGACCAGGCCCAAGGCTTCCTCCTCGGCCGCCCGATCCCACGCGGCGACGTCAAACGCCTGCTGGAAGCCGCCCCCAAGGCCCCGCAGACGGAACTCGCCCTCGACTCACGCGCAGCGGAGTAAGACGGGTTCATAGAACCCTCGCCCCGCTTGCGGGGAGAGGGCAGGGTGAGGGGTCGTTGGGTGAGATCGGATACTTAGCCCCTCACCCCAACCCTCTCCCCGCAAGCGGGGCGAGGGAGTAGATCCACCCTCACATCGTTGCGCCGATCTGCCAGGGCACGAATTCGTTGTCACCATAGCCGAGCTGTTCCGACTTCGATTGTTCGCCGGACGCCACGCGCAGGATGAGGTCGAAAATCTCCTGGCCCTTGTCCTGAACGGTGACGCCGTCCAGGATATCACCGCAATTGATGTCCATGTCCTCAACCATGCGCTGATACATCGGCGTGTTGGTTGCAAGCTTGATGGAGGGGGTCGGTTTGCAGCCATAGGCCGAGCCGCGCCCCGTCGTGAAGCACAATATGTTGGCGCCGCCCGCGACCTGGCCGGTGGCTGAGACCGGGTCATAGCCCGGCGTGTCCATGAAGACGAAGCCCTTGGCCGTCACGGTTTCAGCATATTCATAGACGGCGGTGAGATTGGTGGTGCCGCCCTTGGCCGCCGCCCCCAGCGACTTTTCCAGGATGGTGGTGAGGCCGCCCGCCTTGTTGCCGGGCGAAGGGTTGTTGTTCATCTCGCCGCCATTGCGGCTGGCATAGGCTTCCCACCATTTGATGCGGCTGATCAGCTTCTCGCCCACCTCGCGATTGACCGCGCGGCGCGTCAGCAGATGCTCGGCACCATAGATCTCCGGCGTTTCCGACAGAATGCCGGTACCGCCATGCTTCACCAGCAAGTCCACCGCAGCGCCCAGCGCCGGATTGGCGGTGATGCCGGAATAGCCGTCCGAGCCGCCACA
The DNA here is from genome assembly GCF_056404715.1 of Dongia sp. P2_B8. Lineage (NCBI taxonomy): Bacteria > Pseudomonadati > Pseudomonadota > Alphaproteobacteria > Rhodospirillales > Dongiaceae > Dongia > Dongia sp. P2_B8. The sequence goes on from NZ_JBFUDM010000003.1 coordinate 837,710, forward strand.
CTGCAGGGCGAGGATAAGCTCCGAGGCGGAAATGGTTTCGCGCCTCACGGCATTGGCCTTGGGCAGCATTTCCTTGATCGCCGCGACCCCGGCCTCGATCGTCTTCCTGGTGCCGCCGGTGTCCTGAATGGTCATGGTCCGGAAGGTATCGCTCTCGACGATGTTATAGGCCTCCTTCATGCGACTGATCTGGAAGACCTCGCATCCCAAGCCCACCAGCAGCACGCCGGCGAGGTTAGGGTTGGTGGCATAGCCCCATTGCGTGCGCTTCAGGATGTCGAAGCCCTCGCCCTTGGCCGCCATGCCGCAGCCGGTTCCATGCACGAAGGGGATGATGCCGTCGATATTGGGATAGTCCTTGAGGATGCCGGATTTGGTGACGGCTTCCGCCATGAAGCGCGCGACCGAGGCCGAGCAGTTCACTGAGGTGAGGATGCCGATATAATTGCGCGTGCCTGATTTGCCGTTGGCGCGGCGATAGCCCTGGAACGTGGCCCGGGCTTCGACCGGCAGCACCTCGTCATTGCGGGCGCCGGCGGCAAAGGCGTAGTCGCGTTCGAATTCACCCATGCTGGTATTGTGTTCATGGACCCAGTCGCCAGGTGCGATCTCTTCCGTTGCAAAGCCGATGATCTGGCCGAACTTCAGCACCGGCTGGCCGACCGCAATGGGTGCGACCGCCATCTTGTGGCCACGGGTGACGCGCGCATTGGCGGCGATGCCGCCAGCCGCAAGCGCCCCTTGCGCGATTTCATCCACCGCGACGACGACATTGTCCTTGGGCGAGAGGCGAATGCTACGGGGTTCGGTGGCGACGACGCTGATCTGGCTCATCTGGGCTTCCGATGGGTAAAAAGGGGTTGCGTTTCTGGACCGGCATTCTAACATGTTAGCATGAATGTCAAAGCGGAATCATACGCCTTCCTCGGTGACGTGCGCGCGCGAACGCGTGGCGGCACCACCGCGCGGGTGATCTCTGCCTTGCGCGAAGCCATTGTTTCGCTTGAACTTCCGCCAGGGACCCAGCTCGACAAGGCGGCTTTGTGCGAACGCCTGGGTGTCTCCCGTTTCCCCGTTTCGGAAGCGCTCTCGCGCCTGCAGAGTGAAGGGTTGGTCGAAATCCGACCGCAAAGCGGCACCATCGTCTCGCTCATCCGCTTGGCCGACGTGCGCGAAAACCTGTTCCTCCGCCGCGCGCTGGAGGCAGAGGCGGTGCGCTCGCTGGCCCATGACATCACGCCGGAGGTACTGGCTTCGCTCCAGCGCAACATCCGCTACCAGAAAGCTGCGGCCGGGGCTGGCGACCCCGCGGGCTTTCATAAGCTCGATCTCGAATTCCACGACATCATCTTCACGGCACTCGGCTTCGACCGCGTCAAGGCCACCGTGGAGAGTGCCCGCATGGGCCTCGACCGGATTCGCCGGCTGCTCGCCTCCAAGCGCCGCCACAAACTCACCTTCGACGAACACGAAAAGATTGTAAAGGCGATCGTCGCCGGTGATGGCGAAGCTGCCGCCGCCGCGATGATCAATCATCTCGACGCCGTCATGACCGAGCTTCTGAGCCTCGCCCAGAAGCAGCCGGAAATCTTCGCGGACCGGCCAAGCGTCCCGATCAAGGCGGCGGCGCTGGCGGCAAAACCCAAACCAAAGAAGCGTGCGCGGCTATGAGGATGACCAAGGATAAGTACCCTCGCCCCCTTTGGGGGAGAGGGTAGGGTGAGGGGGTGGTTGAGTTAGATCCGGTTTATCGCCCCTCACCCCAACCCTCTCCCCGCTATCGCGGGGCGAGGGGGCCATTTCCGCCAACGCCCGAAAAAAGAAAAGAACACAGGGGAGAACATGAAATCCATAACCTTCAAGGCACCCTCCGGCGCCGAAATCCCTTTCACCGAACTCGGTTTCGGGACGGCGCCGCTCGGCAATCTCTTTCGCGCCATGCCGGAAGAGCAGGCGCAGGCCACCTGTCAGGCCGCCTGGGATGCCGGCATCCGCTATATCGATACGGCACCGCTTTATGGCCTTGGCCTTTCTGAAACGCGGCTCAATCATTTCCTGCGCGGCAAGCCGCGCGATTCCTACGTGCTCTCCAGCAAGGTCGGCCGCCTGCTGCAGGCATGCCCGCCGGAAAGCCGCACCGGCATCGGCAAGTTCTTCGAGACGCCGTCGCGCCGCGAGATCTACGACTACACCCACGATGGCATCATGCGCTCGCTGGAAGCGTCCCTGGAACGCCTGGGCCTCGACCGGATCGATATTCTGTTCGTCCATGATATCGACATCTTCAACCATGGCACCGCTGCCGCCCGCGATGCCAAGGTGACCGAACTGATGAAGAGCGGCTATGGCGCGCTGGTGAAACTGCGCGATCAGGGCGTCATCAAAGCGTTCGGCGCCGGCGTCAATGAATGGGAAGTGTGCGAGGCCCTCGCCAAACAGGGCGAATTCGACCTCTTCCTGTTGGCCGGCCGCTACACCCTGCTGGAACAGGAGGCCCTCAACTCCTTCCTGCCGCTTTGTGAACAGCGCAAGATCGGCATCGTCATCGGTGGTGCCTATAATTCCGGCATTCTGGCGACGGGTGCCAAGCCCGGCGCGTTCTACAATTACGATCCCGCCCCGCAGCCGATCCTCGATCGTGTGGCCGGCATCGAGAAGGTGGTGACCAGCCACGGTGTCAGGCTGGTGGAAGCCGCCTTGCGCTTCCCCTTGGTGCATCCAGCGGTGGTGAGCGTCATTCCAGGAGCGAGCAGACCTGAGGAAGTGGGACTCAACATGCACACGCTCGCAGCTGATATTCCCTCGGCACTGTGGGCCGATCTCAAGGCCAAGGGTTTCATTCGCGCCGAAGCGCCGGTGCCGCACGGTCTCGACCGGGGTGGCAAGTGAGAGTCGATGCGCATCAGCATTTCTGGGAAATTGCGCGCGGCGATTATGGCTGGATGGAGTCGGGTGCGCACCTCGCACCCATCCGCCGCGATTTCTTGCCGGCCGATCTGGAAGGTTACCGCACCAAACATCGCATCGACCTCACTGTCCTGGTGCAGGCGGCCCCCAGCATCGCAGAAACCGACTACATGCTGGGTCTTGCCGACGCGACGCCCTGGATCGCCAAGGTTGTGGGTTGGGTCGACTTTGAAGACCCGGACCATCGACGTCACCTTGAGCGCTGGGCGCGCCATGCGAAATTCGCTGGCGTGCGGCCGATGATCCAGGACATTGCCGACATCGACTGGATGCACCGCGCGGATGTGCAATGGGCCTATGATGCGATCGTGGCGTTGGACCTTACCTTCGATGCGCTGGGCTTCCCGCGCCATCTCGATAATTTCAAGCGCCTGTTTGACTGCTATCCCACCATGCGCATGGTGGTCGACCATGGCATGAAGCCGGAAATCCGTAACGACGGTTTCGACAAATGGGCCCAGGGCATGGCGTCGATCGCCGATGCGACGCCGGCCTACTGTAAACTGTCGGGCCTTGCCACTGAAGCCAACAGCGACTGGACCACGGCGGTGCTCAAACCCTATGCCAATCACATCATCCGCAGCTTCGGCGCAGAGCGGGTGATGTGGGGCTCCGACTGGCCGGTGGTCAATCTCGCCGGCGGCTACGATCCCTGGCGCCAGGCGGCCGAGGAAATTGTCGGCCCCGGCCATCCCGCCGACCGCATTTTCGGCGAAACCGCGAAGGAATTTTACCGGATCACGTAATTTGGACCAACTGCGGCAAGGCGCTCTCTCGCCCCGAAGGGGCGAGGCTTAGTGAATTGCGGCATGCGATGATTGACACTCACTCCAACACGGAAACATGACGACATGACGGACAGATTGAAAAACAAGCGAGCCATCGTGACGGCAGCAGCACAGGGCATCGGCGAGGCGACAGTGCGAGCCTTTGCCGCGGAAGGGGCCGAAATCATTGCGACCGATATTTCGGAAGCCGGCCTCGCCAAATTCACCGGCATGCGCGGCATCACCACAAGGGTGGTCGACGTCACCAAGGAACAGGCGATCCTGGATCTCGCCGCTATGGCGGGTGACATCAACGTGGTCTTCAACTGTGCCGGTTTCGTCCATAACGGCACCATCCTCGATTGCGCCGAGAAGGATTGGGACTTCAGCTTCGACCTCAATGTCAAATCCATGTACCGGATGATCCGCGCTTTGCTGCCGGGCATGCTGGCGCGCGGTGGCGGGTCGATCATCAACATGTCCTCGGTCGCCTCCTCGGCGATCGCGGTTCCCAACCGTTTCGTCTACGGCGCCAGCAAGGCGGCGGTGATCGGCCTCACCAAATCGGTGGCCGCCGACTTTGTGACCAAGGGCATCCGCTGCAATGCCATCTGCCCCGGCACGGTGGAATCACCCTCCCTCCAGGACCGCATGCGGGCCGTTGGCGAAACGATGGGGGGAGATTATGACAAGGCCCGGGCTGCCTTCATCGCCCGTCAGCCCATGGGCCGCCTGGGCACGCCGGAAGAAATCGCCCATGTTGCGGTCTTTCTTGCCAGCGACGAATCTGCTCTTATGACCGGAACTGCCCTGGCCGTCGATGGCGGCTGGACCAACACCTGAGGAAATCCATGAAACTCCTGCGTTATGGTGCCGTTGGCGCCGAAAAACCCGGCCTGCTCGATAAGGACGGCAACATTCGCGATCTGTCGCAGCATGTCCCGGACATTGCCGGCCAGGTGCTGACCCCGGAAGGGCTCGCCCGGCTGAAGGCGATTGATCCCAATACTCTGCCCAAGGTCGAAGGCCCGGTGCGCTACGGCGCCTGTGTCGGCAAGATCGGCAAGTTCATCTGCGTCGGCCTCAATTATTCGGATCACGCCAAGGAAACCGGCGCCGAGCCGCCCAAGGAACCGATCCTGTTCATGAAGGCGACCAGTGCCGTCGTCGGCCCCAACGACAATGTCATGATCCCGCGGAATTCGTTCAAGACCGATTGGGAAGTGGAACTCGGCGTCGTCATCGGCCGCGAGGCGCGCTATGTCGATGAGAAGAACGCGCTCGATCATGTTGCCGGCTATTGCGTCATCAACGATGTCTCCGAACGCGCTTTCCAGACCGAGCGCGGCGGCCAGTGGGTGAAGGGCAAGTCGGCCGACACCTTCGGTCCCACCGGCCCCTGGCTGGTGACCAAGGACGAGGTGCCGGACCCGCAGAACCTTTCCATGTGGCTCGATGTCGACGAGAAGCGCTACCAGAACGGCTCCACCAAGACGATGATCTTCGGTGTCGCCCACTTGGTGCATTACATCTCGCAATTCATGAGCCTGCAGCCGGGCGATGTCATCTCGACCGGGACTCCGCCGGGTGTTGGCCTGGGGCAGAAGCCGAACCCGATCTATCTCAAAGCCGGTCAGGTCATGCGCCTCGGCATTGCTGGCCTCGGCGAGCAGCGCCAGCAGGTCATCGCGACGCCATAAGATGTTTCTCTCCTGTGGCGACGCGCTTTTCGACTGCTTTTCCGTGCCGACCGACGGCCCGGCCACCATCCGCTTGGATGGAAGGGTCGGCGGCTCACCGCTCAATGTCGCGGTGGGCCTCGCCCGTCTCGGCCGGCCGGTCGGCTATTTCACCAAGAACTCGACCGACCTTTTCGGCCGGCGCATTCTTGCCTATCTGCAGAAGGAAGGCGTCGATACCAGCCTCATCGTGCCGACAGCCGCCAACAGCACGCTGGCGATGGTCGAGCTGGATAAGACCGGCAGCGCCTCTTACGCTTTCTATACCGGCGGCACGGCGGATCGCTCGCTGACGCAGGATGAATTGCCGGCGCAATTGCCGGCGGCGATCCGCGCCATCCATATCGGTTCCTACACCACTGCGACTGAACCCACCGCTTCCAGCCTGGTGGCGCTGGTGAAACGCGAGCGGGAGCGGCGTTTCATATCCTACGATCCCAACATCCGCGCCTCGATCGAACCGGATCTCGACGTCTGGCGCGGGCGCATCAGCTCGCTCACCGGGACGGCGCATCTCCTCAAGCTCAGCTCCGAGGATGCGGAACTGCTCTATCCCAAACAATCGCTCGAGCATCTGGCGCAGGATTGGCTCAGCCGCGGCGTGCGCCTGGTCATGATCACCAAGGGCGGCGAGGGCGCCTTGGCCTTTACCGCCCATGGCTGCAGCGCTGCCGTCCCAGGTGTCCATGTCGACGTGGTCGATACCGTGGGCGCCGGCGATACGTTCCAGGCGGCGAGCCTGGTCTGGCTGGAAAAGCATGATGCGCTGCAGGCGGCTGCTGCGGCAGACCTTGACTCCGACGCGCTTCGGTCGCTTCTCTCATTCGGCGCACGGGCTGCTGCCATCACCTGCAGCCGCCGTGGTGCCGATCTGCCCTTTGCGGCCGAACTCTAGGATTCCGAATGACCTACCGTCTCTTCATCGACAGCGCCAATCCCAGCGATTGGGATCTGGGTCTCAGCCGCGGCTGGTTGCATGGGGTCACCACCAACCCCCTTATCATCTCGCGTGCCGGCAAAAGGGTCGAGCTGGCGACGGCGCAGGCCCTGGTCGCCCATGCCAGCGAGCGCAATCTCGCCGAGATTCAGCTGCAGGTCACCGGCTACACGGCCGCCGAGATGCTGGCGAGCGGCCGCGCCTTGCGGGCATTGTGGCCGCATGTGACGGTCAAGGTGCCGGCGACGGCCGCCGGTTTCGAAGCCGCGGCAGCACTCTGCCGCGACAATGTGTCGGTCACGATCACCGCCTGCTACACCGCGCACCAGACCATGCTGGCAGCCAGTATCGGGGCGAAATACGTGGCACCCTATTATGGCCGCATGCAGGATGCCGGTATCGATGCCGATGCCAGGCTGGATGCGATGCTCTCAATCGGCAATCGCCTGGGCAATCTCCGGGTGCTGGTGGCAAGTATCCGCTCGATCGACCAGTTGGAGACCCTCACCAGCCGTGGGTTCGACACCTTTACCGTGACCGCGGCGCTGGCCGGGCAGCTGGGTCAGGACAAGGAGAGCGACGGGGCGGCGGCCGATTTCATGCGAGCGGCGGAAGAGTCCCTGAAATAGTCATTGAGGCTGAACAAGCATTCAGTTCCTGAATGACTATTCAGTCTGAAGCACAGCCCGCGCCCGGCTGATCCCAAGTTCCAGAATCCGGTTGAGGAGATCGGGATAGGCCATCCCGTCATGGGCGGCGGCGGCGGCGAATTCCTCCTTCGATGCGATCTCAGGATTGGGATTGGCCTCCAGAAAATAGGGGACACCCTCTGCGGTCAGGCGGAAGTCGATGCGGTTATAGCCGTCGAGTTCCAGGGTGACACAGATGCGCTTCACGATGCGCTGGATGCGGCGGGTCAATTCCGGTGACAGATTCTCAGCGCGGCCATAAGCTACGCCGCGCTTTTCCTGGTAATCGAGATCGTGCTTCAACTTCTCGGTAGCAACCGTGAGCTTGCCTTGTGCATCTTCGCCGAATTGCAGCTCCCACACCGGCAGCACGCGCAGGCGGTCATTGCCATAGACACCGACATAAAGTTCGCGGCCATCGATGAATTGTTCGGCGATGGCGTCCGTGCCGACGCGCTCATGGACGAACTTGACGCGTTCGGCGAGCTTCTCGTCGCTGTCGACCACCGAGGCCTGGGCGATGCCGACGGAGGAATCCTCGGTGAGGCTCTTGACGATGAGCGGAAAGCCGAGCTTTGCCGGGCGCTTGATCTTGCGGCCGATCGGGAAGACGGCGAAGGCCGGTGTGGGGATGCGGTGATAGGAGAGCAGCTTTTTCGAGAGCGCCTTGCCGCGCGCCAGCATCAGCCCGCGCGGATTGCAGCCGGTATAGGGCATGCGCAGGAGCTCCAGATAGCTCGCCACATTCTGATCATAAGCGGTTTCGCCGTGGAATTGTTCGAGGAGGTTGAAGACGACATCCGGCTTCCATTCGTCGATCGCCTCGCGGATCGGGTGCAGTTCATGCTGCACGCCAATGGCGCGCACCTCATGCCCGGACTCGCGCAAGGTGGAGATGACGTCATATTCCGTCTTCCAGACATGCTTCTCTTTTTCGCTGTATCCTTTCAGCGAATCCGGCGGCGTGAAGTCCGGATGCATCAGCACCAGAACACGAAGTGACTTCATTGCTGACCCCAATCAGGGTTTTATTAAAGTGCGAACCATTCCCGTCGCGATGGGCTGTAATGGGAATGTACCGTTTTTGCGGTTAACAGAACGATAAAATCCATCACCAGTTGCCGTTCATTGCCGGGTGCGCGCAATTTCAGTTCGCGGCAACGCGCAATCATGGAATCGAAGACGGCATCGAGCGTCAGCTGATATTCGCCGGTCCATCGGGCGATCATGCGGCGGATATGGGTACGGTTGAGGCGCAGAAAGGTGGTCGCCAAGGGCGCCCGGTGATGCTTGGCGTCGGTGCTGAAGATCTTCAGCAATTCGCGGTCATAGATCGACGATGTCTCGCTGACATAAAGCGCCTGCTTGCGGGCGTAATGCTCGTCCAGGGTCTGCTTCAGCGTGCTCAGAGGATCGACCAGCAGCCGCTTGGTGAGGTGCGGCTTCTCGCCGGCAATCTCAGCCATCAATTCATCGACATATTCCAGCTTCTTCAATGCCGGCCAGTCGGCATAGCGCTTGCGCCAATCGGAGCGGGGCCGCAGCCACACCGCAAAGGTTTCGGCAAAATCCTCATCCGGATGGCTTTGCGCGTACCACAGGCGCAGATGCTGGACGTAATTCTTGCTGGTGGGATTGGGGCGGTAGTAATGCGGATAGGGCGTCGAGGAACGGCCGAACACGGCCTGCCAGCGTCGCCGGCGATGGAGCTGGAAGGCATGCTGCACGACGTGGCCAGCTTCGTGCCGCAGGATGCGCATGCATTCCTGCGTGGTACCGCCTTCCACATCGATGATCTTCTTGCGCTCAAGGCGCATCAGGCGCGGGTGTGCCAGATAAAAAGGGATGGCGATGCCTGGTGTCGTATCGGGGCTGAACCACTCGTCCGAGATCCAGGCATGGGGGCGGATGCGCAGATCGCGCTCCGCCAGTTCGTCATAAAGCCGGTGGAGGCAGGATTCGAGCCAGGTCCCCTCGACGGTCACCTTGAGGTCCTTGAGGCGCAGCTGCAGAAGCGCCGAATCCGGCAATGTAGCCCAGGCGAACCGATGCGCCATGCTGTTCCAATATCCATAAAATAAACGGCTGCGCGGATAGTGGCATCCAGGGCTGGAACTGGCAAGATTGAGGCCGTTGGCAACCTTTGGCGGGGTCGGTTGTTGAAGTCAGTGGTGCCGGGCCCGATGATCCGGCCGTCCTTGATCGGGTTATCCGTGCAGCGAATTCTCCGCATTCTGATGGCACTGCTGGCCGGCCTGCTCCTCATTTTCCTGGGTGGGGTGATCTGGCTCCTGAATGCCGATCTGAAGCCTTGGGCGGAAAAAGCCGCCAGCGATGCGCTGGGCCGGCGGGTCGTGGCCGATGGCCTGACGGTCGATTGGGGGAACCCGATCCATGTCGAGCTCCATAATCTGCGCATCGCCAACGCCCCCTGGGGCAGTGTGCCGGACATGATCACGCTGGAGAGCTTCAGCGCCGATGTCGAAGCCTTGTCGCTATGGGACGGGACGCCGATCTATCATCATCTGCGCGCCGGCACGCTGACGGTGGTGCTGGAGCGTGACCCGCAAGGTGCCGGCAATTGGAAATTCAATCCGGGCGCGGATGCCACCCATGACGGCTTTGCCCTCATTCCCAAAAACCGCACGCAGTTCCCGACCTTGCTCGACATGGTGCTGAAGGATGGGCTGATCACCTATCGCACCTATCACGGCAATGTGCTGCGTATCGAGCTCGACAATGTCGCCATTGTCGCGGAAGGCGAGGATACGCCGGTGAGTTTGAAAGCCGCCGGCGCCTATAACAACACCTCGCTGATCCTGGATGCGAAGACGCAATCCTTCAAAGTGATGCGCGATGCTAAGACGCCCTTCGGCACGGTCTTTTCCCTGGCCGGCAAGACCGCGAAGCTCGATTTCGACGGCACCATGATGGAGCCGCTGGATTTCGAGGGTGTCGATGGAAAGATGAACCTGGATGCCGAGAAGCTGGCCAATCTGCTGGCCAGCTTCGGGGCGGAGATCAACGCCGATTATCCGCTCGTCGTCGATGCGCATCTGATGCGCCAGAGGGATCATTGGGAATTGACCAAGGGCAGCGGTCAATTGGATAAGAGCGCCTTTACCGGCACGCTCATCCTCGACGAAGGCAGCAAGGGTGGCCCGGATGCCGTCAAGACGGACCTCTCTTTCGACCGGCTGGATTTCAACCGGCTGATCCCAAAGGATCCCGATGCCAAACCATCGGACCCGCTGCAGATGAAGCTGCTGGTGCCGAGCGACCCGGGCGTCATTTTGGATGCCAAGGTCAAGACCCAGCACCTGATCTTCGGCAAGATGACGCTCGGCAATGTGAGCGCTGCCGGCAGTCTGGCGCCGCGCGAACTGGTCCTCCGTGAACTTGGCTTTGACTATGCCGGCGGGCGGGTCGCAGCAGTGGGAGAGATCAAAACTGTTCAGAAGAGATCGACTTTCAGCGCGGATGCCGAATTGAAGAATTTGAACGCCGATCATCTGGCGCAGGAAATCGGGGCCGCGGTCGGTGACATCACCGGTAAAATCGATGGGGCGGCTCATGTCGAGATGCGGGGTGATACGGTGGCCACGGCACTCGGGAACAGCGATGGTGCAGCTCTTGTTTCCATGACCGATGGCAGCATCAAGCGCGCCATCATCGAGAAGGCGTCCACGGATCTCCGGTCGCTGTTCCGCGAGCGGGAAGGATCATCGCCGGTGCAATGTCTGGCGGCACTCGGCATCCTCAAAAATGGCGTCGTGACATTGGCGCCCCTGCGTCTGCAGGCAAAGGACGCAACCCTGGTCGGCAGCGGCACGGTCGACCTCGTCAAACGGCGGGTCGATCTCAGTGCCAAGTCGGAGCGGAAATCGACCGGCTTCTTTGCCCTGGACCTGCCGGTCAAGGTGAGCGGGACTTTCGACAATCTGGCAGCCGGCCTTGCCGCTGGTGCAGACAAGAAATGGCAACCCATGCCGCGCCCCGACCTCGCCAAGCTTGCTCCCGAAATCCGCCAGCTGGCAGCGGGAGATCCCTGCCTCAACTAGAGCGCGGGTTCAAGAGCAGGCATATTGATCGGCCTTATTTTCAAATGTTATGAATGAGGCAATGATCAGGGACCCTTTCAAGGACCTTCCAATCGAGCGCCGCACAACGGCGCGGTTGGCGCTCGCTGCAGCATTTGGTGCCGCGCCAATCAGTGCGATCACGCCCGTCATGGGTGGCGCATCCGGAGCATCGACCTTTCGGGTAGAGATCGGAGAGCGCTGCTACTTGTTGCGCATGGAAGGTACCGCAAGCCCACTGCGCAATCCCCACCAATACCGTTCCATGCAGATCGCGGCACAAGCCCGGATCGCCCCGAGGGTGCATTATGTCGATGAATCGGCGGGCGTTGCGATCATGGACTTTGTTGAGGAACAGCCGTTGGAATCATTTCCCGGCGGATCTCTCGCACTGGCACATGCGCTGGGAGAAATGGTGAGGCGCGTTCAAGCGACGCCCCTGTTTCCCCTGTTTATTGAATATCCCGATATGGTCGGCCGCCTTTGGACCTGGGTGTGCCAAACCGGTCTCTTTGCACCTGGCGTGCTGGAGCCATGCACGGAACACTTCAATCGCATCCGTGAAGATTACACCTGGGATTCTGTGGGCTTAGTTTCCGGCCACAATGATCCTCTCCCACGCAATATTCTGTTTGATGGCGCGCGCCTATGGATGATCGACTGGGAGTCGGCCTATCGCAATGACCCTCTTGTTGATGTCGCGATCATGCTCGACAATTTCGCCCCAGCACCGGCTCTGGAGAACGCCTTCCTGCACGCCTGGCTGGGGCACCCGCCGGATGATGCCTTGTACGACAGGCTGCACCTGGTCCGAGCACTCACGCGCCTTTACTACGCTGGTGTCCTGCTCAGTGCTTCTGCGGCGTCCAGGCGCGGGACGCCTGACACAAATCTCACCGCTCCGACCCGTGCTGAGTTTGAGCAGGCGATCAGCACGGGATATTTCAAGCGTGGCGCGCCGGAGACGAAGCATGTCCTGGGAAAAATGTTCCTAAGATCCTTTCTTTCCGGCGCTATACCACCGGGATTTTCTGCCGCCGTCTAAGTTGCTGATGAGCGCACGACTAACTAAAACTAGGGTGGCCGAACAAATCTTGCGGGATGAGCGACCGGGCGGCACGCCCGCGAGGTGATAGTCATGAGCAAGGTAAGCCATCGAATGACAGGCTGACGATAGGGGCTGGCAGCAGGGAGTGACGAGAGATGACGGGGACAGACTGCTTATTGTGCCGTGCTGCTGAAGCCGACGCAGAGCTCGAACGTATCGAGGTTTGGCAGGATCAGCATTGGCGGCTGACCGTCAGCCTTTCGGCCGAGGTCGCAGGCTTTGCCTATCTCGAACCGAAGCGTCACGTCGCCCATATCCATGAGCTCGACGGCGACGAGGCCGACACCTTCGGCCCGGCGCTCGCAAAATGCACCAAGGCGCTGAAGGACGCGACGGATGCCGAGGTGGTCTATGTCTATATTTTCGGCGATGGCGTGCCGCATCTTCACGTCCATCTGGCCCCGCACCGTGCCGGCGATGCGCTGAGCGACCAGATGATCCGGGGCGAGATCGTGGAGGAAAAGCTGCCGAACGGCATCACTCGCTTCTACAGCGAGGAATTTCCCGGACTACCGCATGACCAGCTAGAGCGGGCCGCCGACAGCATTCGAGAAATCCTGCGCAAGAGGCGCTGACCTTAGCTAAAATGCGGCCTATTGCCCTATTGGGAAACATGGACTTTGCGCCGGCCCAAGGCTACAAGCTCGCCTGACGATAGACGGGTTCGGAGCGGGTCAACATGTCGAATGCGGTGCTCAACGGTCGCGCGGTGGCGGAAACCATGCTGGCGCAGACGCGTGCCCAGGTGGCGGATTTGAGGGCCACCGGCTGGGCGCCCAAACTGTGCTCGATCTCGGTGGGCGATGTCAGTGCCGTGCAGCTTTACGTGCGCAACCAGAAGCGCACCGCCGAGAAGGCAGACATCCAGTTCGAGGAAATGCATTTCCCGGCGGATATTCACCAGGAGCAATTGCTGGCGGCGATCCACGGCATGAATGCCGACCCGCGCGTCACCGGCATCATCCTGCAGCGCCCTGTGCCGGCGCATCTCTCGATCAAGCAATTGCAGGGCGCCATCCATCCTTTGAAGGATGTCGAAGGCATGCATCCGGCCTCAATCGGCAACATCGTCTATAACGAGCTGGAACTGGGGCCGTGCACGGCCATGGCATCTGTGGAGTTGCTGCGCCAGACGGGCCTGGCTCTAGCCGGTCTTGAAGTCGTGGTGGTCGGGCATTCGGAAATCGTGGGCAAGCCGATCGCCTTTCTGCTGATGGCGGAAGGTGCCACGGTCACGGTCTGTCATCACATGACGCGCAACCTCTCGGTCCACAGCCGTCGCGCCGATGCACTGTTCGTGGCGGTCGGCAAACCGGGCCTGATCAATGCGGAGATGGTGAAGCCGGGTGCCGCCGTCATCGATATCGGCATCAACCAGGTCACCTTGGCCGACGGCAGTACGAAGGTTGTGGGCGACGTCGATTTCGCGTCGGTGTCCGCCATCGCCGGCTGGATCACGCCGGTGCCGGGTGGTGTCGGCCCGGTCACGGTTGCAGTGTTGATGCGCAACGCCGTCATTGGTGCTTCGCGCCAGAAGCGGCATTACGAAAGCCTGTTCGGCCCGGCGCATCAGATGGCCGAGTAGTCCATCTTGAAATCACCCTGCGTCGATATCTGCAAGTTCGATGGCCGCACCGGCTGGTGCATCGCCTGCGGCCGCACCAAGGATGAATGCAAAAGCTGGAAGAAGTCGCCAAGCACAAGCGGAAGGCGATCAAAGCGGAATTGCCTGGGCGCCTGGAGAGGCTTGCCGAGAAGGGCTGAGCGTAGCCAGGAATTCCCGGGCTGCCACGCGGCGAGCTCACACGCGCCGTGGACAGCGTTCGGGCGATCCTGCTGCGCAACTAGGCTCTTGGGCTTCGGAACTACTCCGCCGCCGCCACCTGCACATGCTTGGCTTGGCGCTTGACCGTGAGGCACAGGCCGGCGGCGACCAGGCATAAGGCACCTGCGGTGAAGAAGGCCGGCAGATAGGTCTGCAATTCCGTGCGCGAGAGGCCGGCGCCATAGGCAGCGCAGGCAGCACCCAATTGGTGTGCTGCGAAGACCCAGCCGAACACCAGGTTGGCGCGTTCGCGGCCGAAGCGCTCGGCGCAGAGCTTCACTGTCGGCGGGACGGTCGCAATCCAGTCCAGGCCATAGAACATGGCGAAGACCGAGAGGCCGTAGAAGGTGAAGTCCGAGGCCGGCAGATAGAGCAGCGACAGGCCCCGCAGGCCATAATACCAGAACAGCAGCCAGCGATTGTCATATCGGTCGGAAAGCCAGCCGGAGCCGATCGTTCCGATGAAATCGAAGATTCCCATCAAGGCGAGGAGATAGGTGGTGCTTTGCGCGGGAATGCCGAAATCAAGGCAGAAGGGGATGAGATGCGGCTGGATGAGGCCGTTCGTGCTCATGCCGCAGATGAAGAAGGTGGCAGCCAGCACCCAGAAGACGCGCGTGGTCGAGGCAGCCTTCAAGGCGCTGAAGGCTGCAGCAGTGATCGAGCTCGTGGCAATTGCAGCCGGTGCCGGCACGAGTTCCCCGGTATCGCCGAAGGGGGCGAGGCCGACGTCCGAGGGCCGGTCGCGCATCAAGGCGATAACGGCCACGGCGGCGACACCCAGCATCACGCACAGCAGGCCGATCGACCAGCGCCAGCCAGCTGTTTCGGCGATGTGGTTAAGGAGCGGGATGAAGACCAGCTGGCCGGTCGCGGCACTCGCCGTGAGGAAGCCGACCACGAGGCCGCGCCGTTTCGTGAACCAGCGGGTGGCGACCGTGGCGCCCAGCACCATCGCGGTCATGCCGGTGCCAAAGCCCAGCACCAGGCCCCACAGCAGGATGAGCTGCCAGACCTCGGTCATGCCGAGTGAGGCTATGAGGCCGAACGCGATGACGCTGAGCGAGGTCAAGATCATGCGCCGCACGCCGAACTTGTTCATGAGTGCTGCCGCGAACGGACCCATCAGGCCGAACAGCACGAGGCGGATGGCAAAGGCGCTGGAGATGGTGGCGTTCGACCAGCCGAACTCCCGCTCCAGATAGATGAGGAGGATGGCCGGGCCGCCGATGGCGCCGGCCGTCACCAGCATGGTGAGGAAGGTGGCACCCACCACCGCCCAGCCATAATGTATTTGGCGGCGTGCGAGGGCGGCGGCGAGCGGTGTTGCCAGCATCTCCAGGCTCCTAAATCCTTGTGATCATAAGGGGAATAATCATGATCAATAACATCATTGTATTTATTCATGATCACGATCATAATAAAAGTCAAGCCCAGTTTCGGTAGGTGGGGTTGAAGGAAACGCATGAAGGTCACCAAGGAAAAGGCGGCGGCACACCGCGCCGCTATTGTGAAATCGGCGTCGAACCTGTTCCGCGCCCGCGGCATCGACCGTGTCGGCGTGGCTGAGATCATGCAGGCGGCGGGGCTGACCCATGGCGGCTTCTATGGCCATTTCGCCTCGAAGGACGCGCTGGTGTCGGAGGCCTGCAGCGCTGCCTTTGCAGAAGGCGTCGAGCGGGTGTCGCGTGATGCGGATCTTGGCGCCTATGTCACGCGCTACATGGCGCTGCTGGGTCGCGACCCAATGCTCGGCGGCTGCCCCATCGCCTCGCTGGGCGGCGAAATCACGCGTCAGGATGCGGCGGTGCAGGCGCAATTTGTGGCCGGGCTGGCAAGCTATCTCGACAGTGTCACGGATCTCCTGCGCCGGAGCACGGATCTCACGCCTGAGGACGCGCGCACCCAGGCCATCGGTACGCTGGCAGCGCTGGTCGGTGGCATGGTGCTGGCCAAGTCGACGGAGCAGGCGCGGCCGGACCTCTCAGCGGAGATTCTGGCGACCCTGCCCAGCGCGCTGTCGCACCCCCCTTCAAATCCTGGGCAGGACAGCTGAGCGGATCGTTACGGCAACACGTAATCGACTTCAATCTTGCTGTCGCGGGCGAAGACGAGGCAGGTGAAATCGGTATGTTCCTCGCACTTATGCAGGGCAATGGCCGTGTTGTCATGCGGACAGTCCCAGGTGGAACAATAGGAAAAGCCCCAGGCGATCCCGTCCGGCGACACGGCAAATGTGCCCGAACCGGATCCCATGGAGAGCAGGTAGAATTGATAGCCTGCCCAGGCCTCCTGCGACAGATGCACGGTCGGCGTGACACCGTCGCTCTGTGCCAGTTGTAGCGTCAGGATGATGGCCGTGATCCAGTGCATGATCGGTCCCCGGTAACCTTTCCGGATCTGTCGACGGGACGCGCTCACATCCCGACATTTGGTACAGACGATGAAACGGGCCCGTCAAGGCTTCCCGGTGGGTCAGCAGGCGACAACCGACGACCAGCTTGCCGCAGCCGCCAGCGCAACTTCCAGCGGTCCCGGCATCATAGCAAAATAATTTTCCGTGTCATCCCGGCGATCGCACCGATGGCGGGCGATGGCCCCGATTCAGTTCATGAAATGCGTGATATCTCCGGTTCCGCAGCATCTTGGAACCACGTCGCCGGACATCGGTTGACGCTTCTACCGACCCAAACCCCAAAGGTAGAGGAAACAGCCATGGCCCAGATATCAGCTGCCGAAACCAGCCGCAGAACCCAGTCCCGTTCAATGGCGCGTGCAAAGGCAGCCAAGCCCCAAGACGCCATAAAACTGCTGAAGGCCGACCATGAAACGGTGGCGGCGATGTTCGAGAAATTCGAGAGCGGCCGCATGACCCTCGATCGTAAGCACAAGCTGGCGGCCGACATCTGCCTCGCATTGACAGTCCATGCGCGGATCGAGGAGGAGATCTTCTATCCGGCCGCGCGCGATGCCGCCAAGAAGGCCGATATGGATCTGCTGGACGAAGCGGTGGTCGAACATGGCTCCATCAAAGAACTGATTGCCGCCATCGAGGCCGGCAAGAAAGATGGGCTGTTCGAGGCCCAGGTCCATGTCATGGGCGAATGGGTCAAGCATCATGTCAAGGAAGAGGAAACGGAGCTGTTCCCCAAGCTGAAGAAGACCAGGATGGACATGGGGGCGATCGGCGAACAGCTGGCGGCTCGCAAGGAAGAGCTGATGGCGGAACTGGGCGACTAGCCCTTGCTGCCGTTATGCATCTGGCGCGAAAGGGTGGGCGACACGTGTCGCCTGCCCTTTTTCCGTTTCTATTTAGATGAATTGCGGCTGCATCATCAGCAGCACCACGGCGACATAATGGGTGCCTGAGCCGGTGAGGACGAAGCCGTGCCAGACCGGGTCGGTCCAATTGCCGATGTCGCGGCCATAGATCACCGCACCGATCGTGTAGGAGAAGCCGCCGATGGTGAGGAAGACCAAAGAGGATAGCGGATTCTGCTCGATGAACGGGCCGACTGCGAACAGGAACAGCCAACCCAGCGCCAGGTAGAGCAGCACGAACACCCGGTCATGCTTGTCGTGGAGCACCAGTTTCAGGGTGATGCCCAGCAGGGCCAGCGCCCAGACCCAGGCCAGCATGCTGATGCCGAAGGGACCTTGCATGCCACCCACCACGAAAGGCGTGTAGGTGCCGGCGATCAGCAGGAAGATGGCGCCATGGTCGCAATAGCGCAGCAGGCGGCGATACCGCGACCTCTCACGCGTGTGATAGAGGAATGAAAACAGCGAACAGAGAAGCAGGGACACACCATAGACGACGGCGGCGAACGCGCCCGGGGCAGCGTTCACGATCAGCATCAGAATGAGAATACCGGCAAGCGCCACTGCGCTAAAACCGAAGGTCGCTGTCAGGATCACCCGGTTGACCTGACGCGCGGCGCCGGTCGGTATCGTACTTGCCATGGGATCAGTATAGGGCAGATCGGGTCCCGGCGCTGGGAATTCGGCAACGGATTGCCAAGGGTGGCGATTGTAGGGGGGGTAGCGATTGCCAGCGATGACGGATGGCTTTATTTGTCCTGTTTGCGCCGACCTCAACAGGAGACACAAACGTGACCACCAACATCTTCCGGGGCTGCATTCCGGCCCTGATGACGCCCTGCAAGCCTGACCGGACACCGGATTTTGCCGCCCTGGTCGCTACCGGCCAGAGCCTGATCAAGGCCGGCATGTCGGCCGTGGTCTATTGCGGCTCCATGGGCGATTGGCCGCTGCTGACCGACGAGCAGCGCATGGAAGGTGTCGAGAGCCTGGTGAAGGCGGGCGTGCCGGTGATCGTGGGTACCGGCGCCCAGAACCCGGCCCGCGCCGCGGCGCTGGCAGCTCACGCCAAGAAAGTGGGCGCCCAGGGGCTGATGATCATCCCGCGCGTGCTGTCCCGGGGGCCGTCCGTCGCCGCCCAGCGCGCGCATTTCGCCGGCATCCTGGAAGCTGCGGTCGACCTGCCCTCGGTCATCTATAACAGCCCCTATTACGGTTTCGAAACCAAGGCCGACCTGTTCTTCGAACTGCAGGCGAAATATCCGCATCTGGTCGGCTTCAAGGAGTTCGGCGGCGCTGAGTCCTTGAGCTATGCCGCGCAGCACATCACCGGGCGCGATGCGAAGCTCACGCTGATGGTGGGTGTCGATACGCAGGTGTTCCACGGCTTCGTCAATTGCGGTGCCGCCGGCGCCATCACCGGCATCGGCAACGCCCTGCCGAAGCAGGTCCTGCACCTCGTCGCCTTGTGCGAGCGCGCAGCGGCGGGCGATGCCGTGGCCCGCGCCCATGCGCTGGAACTCGAGAAAGCGCTCTGGGTTCTCTCCAGCTTCGACGAAGGTCCTGACCTGGTCCTCTTCTACAAGCATCTCATGGTGCTGGAAGGCAACCCCGCCTTTGCGCTCCACTTCAATGCCAGCGACGCCTTGAGCGACAGCCAACGGAACTATGCCGAGAGCCAGCTGAAGCTGTTCAAGGCGTGGTACGCGACCTGGTCCGTGGGGAAGAAATAAGCGGACTGCCACGCTTCTCCGATCGCTCGATCACGAGCAGCCCGGCGGCGGCGATCATCAGCATGCCGATGATCGTCGTCCCGTCCGGGGCCTGCCCGAACATGACGAAGCTCCAGAAGGCAGCAAATAGCAGATAGCTGTAGTCGAAGGTCGCAATGATCGAGGCCGGGGCAGATTGATAGGCCTTGGCAAGGCCGAGGCTGATCAGGACCATGAGGCTGGCCAGCAGCGCGATGATGCCCCAGGCGCGTGCGTCCATCGTCACCCAATAGCCGAGCAGGAACGGATAGATTGAGGCCTGCGCCGGGCCGGGCTGCCAGAGCGCGATGAGGGCGCTGGCCGTGAGGCCTACGGCCAGTAGCGAGATGTTCACCGCGAGCGCCAGCGCCGTCGGCGTTTCGCCGCTGCATTTGGCACGGGTGATGATCGCCGCCAAGGCATAGAGCATGGCGGCACCCACGGGGATGAGGGCCGGCAGGGAAAATCCATCCGTGGCTGGCCGCAGAATGATGAGAACACCCACAAAGCCGAGAGAGATGCCGGCCCATCGCCGCCGCCCGACCTTTTCACCAATAAGCAGGGCGGAAAAGAACGCGATGAACAACGGCGCCGTGTAGAGCGACGCGGCGATGACGGAGAGGCTGAGCACCGGGATGGCGGCGTAGATGGCGATATACATGAACGCCAGCAGCAGGCCGCGCAGGAACGCCCAGCCCGCCGAGGCGAATGCCATGGAGCCGACATCGCGTCGCAGCCAGGCGATGGCCGCGAGGGCCGGAATGACCAGGAGAGAGCGCAGGACGTAAATCTGCCACAGCGGAAAGGCAGCGCTGACATATTTGACGATCGCGTCGGCAAAGGACATGGCAAACACCGTCGCTATGATGACGAGGATGCCGGTTAGGAAGTGTTCGGGCGGGATGTGTTCGGCCCTGCGTGTGCCGGAGGGCGCGCTTCCTGGGGAGGCGCTTCCCGGGCGGTGGCTTCTGTCTTGGGTCATGGGCGGAATCTCCGGTGGCAGTCAGGAGTCCGGTGACCTTGCCGGAAGGGGCTGGCGAATTATACTCACTAGTCGGTATACTTTGGAGATGGCACGGAATTCGACCGATACGCGGCGCCGCCTGGTGGAGGCGGCTGACAAACTCTTCTACGGCCAGGGTATCCAGGCCGTGGGGGTGGATGCTGTGGCGCTGGCAGCCGGCGTCACCAAGCGCACGCTCTACTATCATTTCAAGAGCAAAGACGACCTTATCGCCGCCTATCTCGAGGCACGCGACCTGCCGACGCTGGGCCGCTATCAGGGTGTGGTCGGGCAGGATGGGCTGGTCGTGCCCGCAGCACAGCAGATCGGCCGCATCTTTGCGCAGATGGAGACGAATGCCAAGAACCGGGACTGGCGCGGCTGCAGCTTTGTGCGCGCAGCGTGCGAATTTGCCGGCGTCGCCAGCCATCCAGCGCGCCTCGGTGCTGCCAAGCACAAGAAACGGTTCGAAGGCTGGCTGCAGGACTTGCTGGAAGCCGACGGCATCAAGGATGCAGCGATACTCGCCCGCCAGATCATGATCCTCTTCGACGGCGCGGTGACGCAGATTCTCATTCACCGCGATACCAGCTATGCCCAGGCAGCGGGGAGCGCGGCACTCGCGCTATTGCAGGCGTATCAGGCGGAAGGAATGCCCGCACGGTCACCAAAGCGGAAGGCCGGCGCCCGGCGGGCGTGATGAGAAGGCGCACCGTCTGAACAGACAGAATGCCTTCGCATCGTCGCCTCGGGGTCAAAAGGAAAGAGTCGCCGCACCTTCCTTGATTTCAGCGTGCATCGCGCTGGCGCCGACGATGATGACGCCGTCCAGCAGATCGGATTGTTCATAACCGCGCGATTGGACGCAGGGCGGACAGGCCCAAATGACGCCGCCGCGCTTCTGGAAATCCTCAAACAGGGCAGCAAGGGGTTGCAGCGGGGCCACCTGTGTCAGGCGCTGGCCGCCCCGGCGCACGAGGTCAATCGCGGTGCTCGTCAGGAAAAGCGAGACCTTGAGGCCGGCCGTCAAACCACCGTTGGCGATGGTGAGGGCGACCGAGGACAGTTCTGAATCGATGCCTTTAGTAACCAAGATTACCAGCTTGTCAGTTGCGACCGGCATTGTAGTATTCCTCCAGTGTTGGTTCGGGGTTGCAATTTCCGAGTGTCTACAGCTGTGGGGGAGCGGCGTCTTTGGCCGGGCTGCCGAAAGAGTTGATCGGAAATCCGGCCGACCTGAAGGTCAGCCGGGCTGCAGACGATGACGTGCTGTCGGACGTTCTGCGCAACGTCAGGCTTTCCGGTTCCTTGCAATTCTGCTTCATGCCGACAGGCGCCTGGCAGACCGATGCAACCCCGTCCCTCGCGAAGTCGGCGCCGGCCGGATCCAATGCGATACCTTTTCATATCGTGGTCGAGGGGACGTGCTGGCTGAAGATGGATGGCTGCGAAGTTGTCCTGGCGGCGGGTGATGTCGTCGCTTTTCCATTTGGGACCGGTCATCAGCTGGGTGCTGGCATTGACGGGAGGCTGATCTCGCCGGGGGACGATTTGCCGCCCAAGCCGTGGCGGGAAGTCCCGGTGCTCCGCTATGGCGAGGAACGCCAGCGCGTGCGATTGCTGTGCGGCTATCTGCAATGCAATGCGATAAATTTTCGCCCGCTGCGGAAGGCCTTGCCCTCAATGCTGCATGTCAGGACCCACGCCGCAGAGGATGCGGCCTGGCTGCGTGCAGCGATTGCGCAGATTGTGACCGAAGTGGACAAGCCGCGCGCTGGTGGGCTCTCCATGCTGGAGCGGCTGACGGAAGTCACCTTTATCGAGCTCCTGCGATATCAGATGATCGCGGCACCGGAGGGATCCGGCGGGTGGCTGGCAGCATTGGCCGATCCAGCGCTGGCGAGATGCTTCTCGCTGATTCATGGCGATCCCCGGCGTGCACGGTCAACACAAGACCTGGCAATCGCTGCCGGCCTGTCGCGCAGCACGCTCAGCGAACGCTTCGAAACTATGCTTGGGACGTCACCGATGCGCTATGTTCGCGACTGGCGCCTGTGCCTCGCCAGTGTGGCGCTCAGCACCACCAGCAAAGGTATTGCCACCGTCGCCCATGATGCGGGATATGGAACCGAGGCGGCCTTCAACCGCGCCTTCGCACGCGCTTATGGGGCCCCACCGGCTGCCTGGCGGCAGCGCGCGCGACAGGGTGCCTCTCGCGATTGACTCGCATGCCAGGAACCGGAATGGCCGCCGCCGTCATTCGCCGGCAACGACATCGGGTTGGCCGTTATCCTCGCCGTCCTCGCGCAACGACAGCACCGTACGCAAGGGGTCCTTTCGCCAGGCCCAAGTTTTCAGGAATCCGGGGATGTCGGCGCCGGGCATGGGGCGCGCGATGAAATATCCTTGGGCGTCGTTGCAGCCGAGCCGCGCTGCATATCGGAGGGCATCCTGATCCTCGACGCCCTCGATGACGCAATGGAGATCCATGTCCTGGGCCAGACGAATGATGGTCTTGACGATAACCTCATTGTCGCGTGAGCCCGCCAAATCGATGACAAAGGACTTGTCCACCTTGATTTCGCTGAACGGCAGCTGTTTCAGGCGGATCAATGAGGAATAGCCGGTGCCGAAATCGTCAATCGACAACCGAAATCCCTTGAGCCGCAACCGGATCAACGCCTCCATGCCGAGGATTTCGGTATCCATGACCGCGGTTTCGGTCAGCTCGATCGTCACGGCAGTCGCCGGCACGTTGGTCTCTGCGCATAAATCGGCCAGCAGTTCCGGGAAGCGCCGATCAAACGAACAGCGCGGTGAGACGTTGATGGCCATATCGAGGTCCATGCGCGACTGGCTCCATGTCTGGCGCTGTTGCAAGGCCAGCCGAAATACCCGTTCTGTCAATTCATCGATCATGCCAGCCGCTTCGGCCGTCTCTACGACCTTGTCGGGGGGAATAAAGCGTCCGATCTCATCCCGGCAACGCAGGAGCGCCTCTGCGCCAACGATGTCCAAGGTGCCCAGCGACAGTTTGGGCTGGTAGTGAACCGAGACAAGCTGCTGATCGAGGCATTTGCGCAGTGTGTTCGCCGTGAATGGCTGGCTCTCGAGGTTGAGCTGCCTCAGTTTGTCGATGAGCTCATTCCGCCTGACGGGCTTTTGCAGAATGGCGGAAATGTCGATGCCACGCCGTCGCGCAATATCGCGGGTACTCTCCAGCGTGCGGATGTCGGTTCCGGAGAAGAGGATGATTTTTGCAGTCACTTTGCGCTCAGCCAACTCGCGCAAGGTTTCGACGCCATCCGTCGACGACATTTGCAGGTCGAGGACGATAAGTGCCGGCGCGCAATCAGCGAGCTTCTCAAGAAGATGGCTGCCGCTCTCCGCCTCCATGACGTCGAAACCGGCCTCCTCGGCAGCCAGTCTGACAAACCGCCGGATACCGGCCTCGTCATCGACAATGATGGCAAGGGGACGTGACTCAGGGCGCGAATGCATGGCGTGACCTCCCTTTGACACTCATTTTGATCGATAGGTTAAATTTCTTTTGTTAATGGTGGCTTAAGGTCCGGCCGGTAACGCGTAAAAAGGCTGTTTTCTATAAATACGCAATCACTGGTGCATGTGCCGGGTGGGTGGCAGCGGCAGTCTTTTCGGCACGCATGCCGGGCGAAGAGACTGCCAATACTCAACATTGAAGCGTCTCGTTGGTTCCACGACCCCAGCTTGTATCGCTTGCCAGTAATGGTTAAGTCGACGCAAAACAGCTAGCATCGCCATGCTTGCAGCGATGCTGGGCGTCAGTTGAAGGAACGGGAGCCTAACCTGGATACCAGACCTTGCGCGGATCGTCGGCGGTGCGCTGATAGGTCCAGGCGTCGTCGATCAGCTTCTTGAGATCGTAGCGCGGCCGCCAGCCGAGATCGAATTTTGCGCGGCTGTTGTCCAGCCAGTTCGAATGATAGGCACTGGGCATGTCGATCGCCGGCAGACCGCGGGTCTCTTTGAGATAGGCCGCGACCTCGCCGTAATCGACCGGCGCATCCATGGAGATGTTATAGAGCTTGCCGCGGCAGATGGGATTGTCGAGGGCGGCGAGGATCGCTGCAATGAGATCCTGGACATGGACGAAGTTCCGTTTCAGCGGCCGCTGATGGGCATCGCGCAGCAGGGGCACAGTGCCATCCTGCCGGCAGCGCGCGGCGATTTCCGGTGCCACCAATGTTTTCCAGTCGGGACCGCCAAAGACATCGTCGCCGAAACTCAACGTGTAGCGGAAATCGTCCTTCTCCATGATCCAGGGTGCCCGTAGGCAGCAGCCGTTGATGCCGTACTGGATCTGGAATTGCGACAGCATCACCTCTTCCAGCACTTTCGAGAGCGCATAGCAGCCTGGATACGCCATATGCGGCGCGGCTTCGGTGATCGGCCCGTCATGCTCGTAGAAGAAATGGCCGATGCCGGCATCGCCGCCGATGAGGATGAATTGCTGCGCGGTGGCGGATTGCCGGAATGTTTCCAGCAGCCAGAACAGGCCCTTCACCGTGACGTCCATGACGAGCTCAGGAATTTCCTTGCAGGTCGCCAGATGCACCACATGGGTGACGCCTGCCATGGCACGCTCAACGCTGTCGCGGTCGGCGATGTTGCCCTGAAAAATTTCGACGCGGTCGTGCGGCGCCGGCGCGCGATTGTGGCAGAGTGCTCGGATGCGGGCGCCCTGCCAGCGCGGGTCGTGCAGTATCTCGGCTATGAGGGTACTGCCGACCTTGCCGGTCGCCCCAGTTACCAGCAGCAGCATGCTTCTCTCCTGTTACGTCAGCCAGTTGCGTCAGTTTATGTTGATGGCCGCCGGTCCGGCCGAGGCGCGTTCGACCAGCGGGCATTCGACCTTGATCTGCGCGGGCCGCTTTTCCGGCCGGCTGGCATGATCGACGATATATTCGACGGCCAGCGTGCCCATCTCGAAATGCGGCAGCAGCATGGTGGTCAAAGCCGGGCGCATGAACTGCGCAATTTCGCGGTCGTCATAACCAACCACCGCGACATCTTCGGGGATCCGCAGGCCAAGCTCCTTCAATGCCTCGAAGCAGCCCAGCGCCATCAGATCGTTGGCACAGAAGATGGCGGTGGGCGGCCGGTCGAGCTTCATCAAGGCAAGGGTCTGCGCATAGCCGGCCGAGGGTTCCCAATTGCCAGGCCGCACCAGATTCGCATCGAACGGGATTTCATGGCTGGCCAGCGCCTGGCGATAGCCTTTCAGGCGGTCGCGCATGGCATCCATCCAGACTTCGCCCTCGATGAGGCCGATGCGGCTGTGGCCTGCACGGATCAGCCGTTCGGTCGCCGTCCGTCCGCCCAGCACTTCGCCAGGCGCGATGGAAGGCAGCGATCGGTCCGTGGCGTAGCAATTGAGCAGCACCGTCGGCAGCTGCGAGAAGGTGGGTGAGGGCGGGATCTGGCGTGTCTGGATGGTGCCGTAGATCAGGCCCAGCAGCGGCTGGCTGCGGAACTGCGCGTGTGCCGCCTGCTCCATTTCGGTGTCGCCCCGCGTCACCGCGACGCTGACCGTGAGGCCGTATTCCCAGGCCTTTTCGCGCACGCCGTCGAGAGCGATGGCACACCAGGGATCGGTCGACATTTCATCGACCATGAAGCCGATGACGCTGGCCCCGGTGGCGGTGGGTTTCGAGGGGCCGCGCTTGATCAACCGGTAGCCCAGCACCTTGGCCGCATCGAGGACGCGCTGCCGTGTGTCGTGTGAGAGCCGCGCGCCCATGGCGTCGTTGAGTACCAGCGAGACCGTCGTTTGCGAGACTCCGGCAAGGGCGGCGATGTCCGTCATGGTCGGGCCGCGACGCTGCAATGTGTCTGCGCCGCTCTTCTGCTGCACCGCAGCAGCCTTCGATGGCGGTGTTCTTTTCGCGCTCATCTGCGCCCTTTTGTGACCGATTTCATGCCAATTTCATGGTTGTGCAAAGCAATCCCGCAGCACTTCCGGCTGCTCCGTTCATGCGCATATTAGCAAGTGCAACAGACTGTTTTCACTGATTTTCAATTTGTATGATATTTCGTGGTTGACGAAATATTAGCACCAGTGAAACACTCTTGAAAAGCGGCGCATAGAACGCTCGCATCGTTTCCGAACGATAGAAGCCACCAAACAATCTCAATGGGAGGTACACCGTGAAGACTATTTTCTCCGCAGCCGTTTCGATTGCCCTGATGCTGTCGGCCACGCAGGCGATGGCAGAGGACAAGAAGCAGCTGGTGTTTGTCGTCAATGCCGCGTCGGATTTCTGGAAGCTCGCTGAAGCCGGCGTGAAGAAGGCGCAGGGCGAATTGCCGAATTACGATATGCAGCTGAAATATCCGGCGCAGGGGACCGCAGCATTGCAGAACGCGCTGATGGACGATCTCGTGGCTGCCGGCACCGACGCCATCATGATTTCCTCGGTCGACCCGAAGACCTCGATCGATGCGTTCAACCGCATCGCGGCACAGGTGCCGCTGTTCACCACTGACAGCGATGCCCCCGCCAGCAACCGCATCGCCTATCTGGGGTCGTCCAACACATTGGCCGGCGTGCAGGCCGGCGAAGTGGCGGTGAAAGCCTTGCCGGGCGGGGCCAAATGCATGGGCTTCGTCGGCTTCCTCGGTGCCGACAATGCCAAGGAACGCATTGCCGGCTTCAAGCAGGCCGTTGAAGGCAAGGGTATCGAGCTCGTCGACGTGCGCGGTGACGATGTCGATTTCGCCCGCGCCCGCAGCAATGTCGATGACGTGCTGGCGGCGAACCCCGAGATCAATTGCATGGTCGGTTTCTATTCATACAACCCGCCCAAGATCTATGAAGCTCTGCAGGCTGCCGGCAAGCTGGGCCAGATCACGGTCATCGCTTTCGATGAAGATCCGATCACGCTGGGCGCGGTCCGGGACGGCAGCTTCGCCGGTACCGTCGTGCAGCAGCCGTTCGAATGGGGCTATCAGGGCATGAAGCTGATGGCCGCCTATCTGGAAGGCGACAAGTCGCAAATTCCGGCCGATAAGCTGATCATCGTGCCGACCAAGGTCATCGACAAAGGCAATGTCGATGAATTCGAGGCCAATCTGAAAAAGACCCTCGGCAAGTAAGCTCCCGCTGCAGATGTGCTGGCGCGTGTGCGTTCACGCGCCAGCACCCTTCTTGCAACCGCCCCTCGCTTTCATCACACTCCAACCCGCACGGCAGCTCAGGATGAACGAGCGATGGTCGACCCGTTTCTGCAACTGACCGAGATCACCAAGACCTATCCTGGCGTGATGGCGCTGGAGAATGTCTCTTTGTCCGTGCGGCCGGGGGAGGTGGTCGGCCTGGTTGGCGAGAATGGGGCTGGCAAATCGACCTTGATGAAGATCCTGGGCGGCGTGGTGGCGCCCACCTCCGGCAGCATCCATGTGGACGGCGTCGAGCGCCATGCCCTGAGCGTGCCGGATGCCATCCTTGCCGGCATCAGTTTCGTCCATCAGGAACTCAATCTGTTCGACAATCTCGACGCGGCCGCCAATGTGTTCATCGGTCGCGAGCCGCTCTATGGCGGACCCTTGCGCCTCATCGACCGGCAGAAACTTTACGCACAGGCCCGGCCATTCTTCGATCTGCTCGACGTCGATTTCCAGCCGGACACGTCGGTGGCCGCCCTGTCCATCGGTCAGCGCCAGCTGCTTGAGATCATCAAGGCACTGTCGCTGGATGCGCGCCTCATCATCATGGACGAACCGACATCGAGCCTGACTCTGTCCGAAACCGAGCGCCTGTTGCGCATCATTGCGGATCTGAAGGCCAAGGGTGTCAGTGTCATTTTCATCTCGCACCGCCTCAACGAGCTTACCGAATGCGCTGACCGGGTGATCGTGCTGCGCGACGGCAAGATCGTCGGCCACCTCGCCAAGGAGCATGTGACCCATGGCGAGATGATCCGCCTGATGATCGGGCGCGATCTCAAATCGCTTTATCTGCCGCCGGCAGCACCGCCGGGCGAGACGGTATTGGAGATTGCCGGGGCAGAGACCGAGGCCCATCCGGGCAAGCCCGTGTCGCTGCAGGTGCGTCGCGGCGAGATCATGGGCCTGGCCGGCCTCATCGGCGCAGGCCGCACGGAACTTGCCCGCACCATCTTCGGCATCGACCGGTTGCTGGGCGGCAAAATCCTGCTGGACGGCGCTGAGGTGAACATTCGCTCGGCCCGCGAAGCCATACAGCAGGGCATTTTCCTGGTGCCGGAGGATCGCAAGCGCTCCGGCCTGCTGCTCGATCTTTCGATTGCCGAGAATATCTCGCTGCCGGACCTGCCGGCCTATGCCGCGCATTTCCTGGTGCAGGACGGACGCATCGCGGGGAACGCGCTGGAACAGAAGGAACGCCTGCACATCCGCGCACCAGACGTCGGGACCGAAACCGGATCTCTCTCCGGCGGCAACCAGCAGAAGGTGGTGCTGGCGAAATGGCTCTCCATGAAGCCGCACCTTCTCATCTGCGACGAGCCCACGCGCGGCATTGATGTCGGCGCCAAGACCGATATCTACAAGATGCTGCGGGGCCTTGCGGATTCCGGCGTCGCCATCCTGATGATTTCCAGCGACATGGAGGAGGTGATCGGCGTCAGCGACCGCATCGCCGTCATGCATGAGGGGCGCATCAGCGGCTTCCTCGAACGACCGCAATTCAGCGAACATAATGTTCTTCAACTCGCCGTCGGCCACGGGATTCCGCACGCATGATCAAGAAAGATATCGGCCTTCTCATTCTCATCCTGGTGGTCGGCACGGTGGTGGCCCTCATCAATCCCTTGTTCCTGTCGCCGATCAATCTCGGCAACACGGCCAATCTGGTTGGCTTGTTCGGACTCTTTGCCATTGGCCAGGCCTTCGTCATCATCACCGGCGGCATCGAATTGTCGGTAGGCTCGATCATCGCGTTGCTGGGTGTCCTCTTTGTCGACCTCATGGTGACGCATGAGATGGCCTGGCCGCTCGCCTTGGTCTTGATGCTGGCGCTTGGCATGGTGCTGGGTCTGGCGCACGGGTTGCTGATCACAAGATTGCACCTCCAGCCCTTCATCGTGACGCTCTGCGGCCTGCTGATCTATCGGGGTGCCGCGCGCTTCTATACCGCGGATGCCACCGCCGGCTTCGGCTTCGGCGTCAGTTTCCCGACCCTCGAATGGCTGACGACCGGGCGCTTCTTTGGCGTCCCGCATGCCTTCATCGCGATGATCGTGGTCGCTGCCCTCATGTGGGTGGTGCTGCACCGCTCGGTGTTCGGGCGCTATCTCTATGCGGTCGGCAAGAATGAAGAAGCCGCGCGCTATTCCGGCATCAACACCAAGCAGGTGATTGTCGCGGCCTATGTCATCTGCGGCCTCTTGACCGCGATCTCGGCCATCTTCTTTGCCATGTACACCCGCTCGATCTCGCCCTCATCGCATGGCAGCTTCTACGAGCTCTACGCGATCGCCGCAGCGGTGCTGGGCGGCTTCTCGCTGCGCGGTGGCGAAGGCTCGATCGTCGGCGTGGTGCTGGGCGCCATCCTGCTCCAAGTGTTGCAGAACCTGGTCAACCTCTTAGGCATCCCCAGCTCGCTCAACTTCGCCGTGATGGGATCCGTGATCCTCATCGGCGTGCTGGCCGATACCCAGTTCGCCGAGTTCCGGAAACGCAGGGCGGCGCGGCGGAGTGTGGGGTAGCGATTGGGCGACCAGCCCCGCTTTAAGATGATATGATGGGTGTGCGGCGATCTAAAGGCTTGCACATCATCGACATTTTTTGATCGGAAAACAAAATGGATTGGATCGAGAAGATCCCCGGCTGCTTCAGCGGCTCGGACAAGGCGTTCGCCGGTAACCCGATGGACGACAAGCGCGCCAAGGCCCTGCGCGCTGATCTGATGAAGGCCGGTGTCACCTGGGACGAAGTCGAGAAGGAATTCCAGGACTTCCAAGAAGGGCAAGACGTAGCGTCCGATCAGATCGCCACGGAAATGCAGAAGGTCCAGAAGTTCTTCCGACTGAAGCTTTCTAAATCGAGCAGGTAGCGATGGAATTGGGAATGGGGGTGATGGTGAAGCTCAGATTTGTCTGCGCCGTGTTTGCATTGGTCGTGAGCGCCTGTGCTTCAACACCGCCGAAACCTGCCTGTACGCAGGAACACACTGCGTCGATGCTGTTGAAGACATATGAATTCATGAAGATTAAAGACGCCACTGTAGAACAACTCACAGCCAGCATTCCCGAGATGCAGGACATGCTAGCTGCTCACGCGGCCTATGACAAAAAGAACTACGAGGGCGCTTGCACGCTGCTGCGCAAGTTCGCAGCTGAAAAGAACTTCGATATCGAATGACTGCAATGCATTTTAGGATGCTCATTGTCCTTCTACATAGATGAGCCATGAATCCCAGATTGCATGGAGTTGGGCCGCTCAGATTTAAGAAGGCATTGCGGGAATGAGCATTCGACGTGATGGGCTTGGTGATTTTGATCGCTATGTTGGCGGATACGCAGTTCGCCAGGCTCAGAAAACGCGGGGCGGCGCGGGTTGGTAAGGGGATAAGGCTGCCGGTTAGGCTCCCATACATCTTCACCCAAAGAGTGTCTTGTGAAACCACCCCACTAGCCTGATACTAAAGCTCCTTTATTGAGGGCAAGAAGTGCAGATGGACGAGTCGATTTATGACGATCTTCCTGACGATCATGAACTGGCATTCGTCGCGCTAGAGAAGCATTACAAAGCTAAATTAGACGCGGCCGTTGAGCAGTCGGATCAAGGCAACGCAATAGCGCATTTCAAGCTGCGCTATTGCAACGAAGTGATTGCGGCTGCCAGCTCACTCTCAATTGATCATATCAAGAACTACTCTTTGCCCGACGACGAGCGGATGATCTGGGAATTTTACACTCGGTTCGAAACTGACGTGACGAATCTAATCATTCAGATTCGGATAAATCATGCTCGACGGCGCAAGAAGTACAGTGTCGCGCTCGACGGCAGTGCGAAGCAGAAGATTAGACACTATATCGAACAGATTCGGACAGCTATTGAGGAATCCGATCTATCTCCAGATAAGCGTGACGCCATCTTCAAAAGGCTTAGCGAGCTTACGCTAGAGATAGATCGTGATAGGACTCGATTTGAGATCGTGGCGGATTCGATGCGCAGTTTTGCGCGGCTGAGTGGTGATGTGGAACGCGAGGGAGCTGAACCGTGGTGGAAGTGGGTTAAATTGATCTTCGGAGAGATAGATGATGCCAAAGAGAAAGAGCCGGAGGCACAGCTTCCCCGACCCGAAGAACGGAAGCGACTGGATCCTCCGCGCAAGCAATTGCCGGCGCCGCAGAACGATAGGAAGAGTGGGGATCTAGACGACGATATCCCGTTCTAATAGTAGCTGACGCCCCACAGAATTCGGTGTGGCCGCGGGCAATAACGGCCCGTGCGAGCAGCATCATGTTGCTACACCAAAACATGGCGGTAGCAATGAGCTCAGTATAACCGGGGATAGAAAAATAGTGGGCGGTGCGGGGGTGAACCTGTGACCTCTACCATGTCAATGCTGAAGCTCGGTTGGCGCGCTCGCAAATTCGGCCGAAATTCATACAAAGTAGTGCTTGGCCCTCGCCCTCGATCGCCTGCTCCTGCACTCCTAGGAGGCCGGCCCCAGTCGACGCGGTCTACGTTGGCGCCGCGTCAGAAGCTTCGTGGCTGCTGACCCTCGAGGGCAAGGCCCGTCAAGACTCTCTCGTCACCCCGTCAGGCCTTCGCACCGGTCGCGCTGCCTACTCCTCAGTGCGACCCGTCGCGTCACGGTCGCGCTCGTAGCGTCTTGTGAGCGGAAAGGGTGGCAGCCAGGATTCGCGGCGGATGGTCCAGAGTTCGTAGGTTGGCTTCAGTTGGTCAGGTTCATCCAGGGATCCCAAATTGACTTCAATCTCGTCCGCGGTCCGAGCGAAAACGGGCGAGCCGCAGTTGGGACAGAAAAAACGCCCGGCATAGTCGCGTGTTTCGCCCTCGATCGTCACCGCATCCTCCGGGAATATCGCGGACGCGTGAAAAAGAGCGCCATGATGCTTGCGGCAGTCGAGGCAGTGGCAAAGGCCAACCCGGTATGGGGCGCCCGACGCCACTAGCCGGACGTTGCCGCACAGACAACCGCCAGTGAAGCGGACCATGCTGCGTCTCCTCTAAGATCAAGCGGTCGGCATGCTTACGACGAGAAGCACGGTCATTCAATCGCCGGCTCCGGGCGAGGGAACGAGGCGTTGCGCATGGGCGATGGCCCACCAATGTGGCTCACCGAGCTCGTATAGGCGCTAAGGCTTTGTTTTGTAGGAAAATGGTGGGCGGTACAGGGATTGAACCTGTGACCCCTACCATGTCAAGGTAGTGCTCTCCCGCTGAGCTAACCGCCCGCCTGATCTGCGACCTTGCCCGCCTGGAGTCTGGGGGTGGTTCGCGCTGCCGGGCTTTCTGGGATGGCCCGATCAATCGGCGGGTCGGCAAATAGCATCCTGATCCGGGGAATGCAACGGGGGAATGTGCTCCGGGGCCTCCGGCCGGCACGATTTCCGGATTTCCGCAGGTTTTCAAAGGACATAGGACCGGGCTGGGATCGGCGCGGGGAAGAGTGCTGGCGGCCGGAAAATCCGCCGGAAATATCCCGGGGGCGATGCCTTTTCTGCGCGGCGCGGATGACAGGTGCGGCAAAATTCACTAAAGCTTGGATGGATGCCAAACGGTGAATTCCATCGCGAGCCGGCCGGCAGCGACATTCCGCTCGACCCTTATGTCGACCGGGGTGCCGAAACCGGCCAAGCCATCCTCAATCTGGTCCGTCCCCAAGTGTGGCGGGCCCCGCTGATTGTCGCCTCGCCGCATTCGGGCCATCAATATCCACCGGACTTCCTGGCCAGCACCGGCCTCACGCGCGAGGAGCTGCGGCTGTCCGAGGATTGTTATGTCGATGAACTGGTGGCGGCGGCCCCGGAGCTGGGTGTGCCGTTGCTGGCAGCCCTCTTTCCGCGCAGCTTCTGCGACGTCAATCGCGAGCCGCTGGAGCTCGATCCCGGCATGTTCAGCGACCGGCTACCGGCGGGCGCCAATACCGGGTCGCCGCGGGTGGCAGCCGGCCTTGGCGTGGTGCCGCGGCTAGGTGCCAACGACCGCGAGATCTACCGCCACAAGCTCAACTTCGCCGAGGCCGAGGCGCGCCTTGCCCGCTATTACCGGCCCTACCATGCAGCCCTGAACGCGCTCTGCAACGAGGCGATCGACAAGTTTGGCGCCTGTCTCATCCTCGATTGCCATTCGATGCCATCGGCCGGTGGTGGCGATCACCGCGGCGCCCAGATTGGCGCCGGACAGGGTGGCGGTGGGCAGGGCGGTGGGCCTGGCCGCATCGATTTCGTGCTGGGCGATTGCTTCGGTGCCTCCTGCGCGCCGGCGGTGAGTGCCGCGGTCGATGCCTATCTGCGCGCGGGCGGTGCCAACATGCGGCGCAACAGCCCCTATTCCGGTGGGTATGTCACCCAGCATTACGGGCGACCGGCGACCGGCATCCATGTGCTGCAGGTCGAAATCAACCGCGCCCTCTATGTCAACGAACGCTCGCTCGAGCGCAGCAGCGGGTTTGCCGCCATCCAGGCGACCATGACCGGCCTCATCAACATGCTGGGTGACCGGGTGGCGGCTCTTCTGGCATGAGCGGGCTTGTTGTCCGCCAGTTTATCGTTCGTCCGGCTGTTGAGGCCGACCTCGTTTCCCTGCAGCGGATCTATGCGCATCATGTGCTGACCGGCTGCGCCAGTTTCGAGGAAACGCCACCGGATCTTCCTGAGATGATCCGCCGCTGGCGGGCGATCGCCGAGCTGGGCCTGCCCTATGTGGTGGCCGAAAGCCCTGATGAGGGCGAGATTGCCGGCTATGCCTATGCCGGCCCCTACCGGCCGCGCTCGGCCTATCGCTTCTCGGTCGAGGATTCGATCTATCTCGACCCGCACTTCCAGGGGCGGGGCCTGGGACGGACGTTGCTCACCCGCCTCATCGACGATGCGACGGCGCTGGGCAAGCGGCAGATGATCGCCGTCATCGGCGATTCGGCGAATCAGGCCTCGATCGGCGTCCACCGGGCGCTGGGGTTCGAGATGACTGGCACCTTCAAGGCGATCGGCCTCAAGTTCGGGCGGTGGGTCGATACGGTGCTGATGCAGCGCGAGCTCGGCCCGGGCGATGCGCCAATGGGCGATGCGCCAATGGGTGCGAGCTCTACTCCGACTAATTAAGAATTTCAGGGCGTTACACACCTCCCCACGCCCCTTTAATTTGGGGGCAGAAAAAAAGGCCGTGCCTGACGGCACGGCCCAAGTTCTGGGAGGAAACGCCCATGAGGGGCGCCTTGCAACGACGCCTGTCAGGGGAGAAATGCGTCGTTGCAGGCCCAAAGATGGCGATACCGCAGTGCAATGTCAAGTCTTTAGGCAGTGGTTAATTAAGCGTCATCATGCTGAAAAAACTGGCAAATCTATGTTGCTGCTATGCAACACTATTAGACAAGTAGTGTATATCGAATAACCCGCCGGATCCGCTAATCCTCTGACAAAAGCGAGGTTTCCGGGAGATCGGCGGAGGGACAATTTGGGATTAACCAAGAGTGATTGCGGGCATTCCCCCGCCCCGGTAACGTCGCGGGATGAGCGAAATCCTCCTTTCGGGCCCCCTCAATGGCACCCATGTCGCAGCGGCAAGGCTGGCATGCGAGGAAAAAGGTCTCATTTATGCCGTGCAGGAGCCCGATCTCCTGAAAGCGGGTGGATTCCGTCTCACCGAATTGCTGACCTACCTGTGTGAGCGGCAGCCGACTCTGACCCATGGCGATGTCAGCCGCGCCGGACTGACCCTGTTCGACCTCGAAGCCATCCTGCGCTATGTCGACGAGGCCTTTCCGGGCCCGATCCTGCAACCTGAAAACCCGCGCGACCGGGCTTTGATGACCCAGATCATGGCCGTGATCCGCGCGCATCTGGTGCCGTCGGCGGTGGGGGTAGTGATCGCGCAGCGCCTGTTCGTGCCGTTCCTCGGCGGGGCACCGGATCTCCATCTGGTGACGCGCATCTGCCCGGCGATGCAGGATGCGCTCTACGCGGTCGAGCAATTGTCGTTGCTCAGCCACGATGGCGAGCGCTCGGAATTTCTCATCGGCCGCGATCTGAGCCTTGCCGATATCATGCTGCTGCCGATCGCCGGCTATCTGATGGCGACGCCGGAGGGGAAGTCGGCCCTGGGCGCCTCGACGCGCCTCTCGCGCTGGTGGATCAGTGTCTCCAGGCGGGCCAGCTGGGCCCGGACGAAACCGCGGCTAGGCTAGCACTGGCTTCCGTTCGTGGCGGCGCACCAGCACCACGAAGCGCAACACGAAGATGAGGGCACAGATCGGCGCCAGCGTGCCTGCGGTCAGCACCCAGGTGACGGCGCGGGCGACGTCGGCCGGCACCAGCGCGTCGGTGAGGCCCGCGGCATTGGCGATGGCACCCGCCGCCGCCGCCCCGAAGGCGATGCCAAGCGAGCGCATGGTGGGGATCGAGGACGCCGTAATCGACTCCTCGCCCGGTGCCGCATGGCGCATGGCAGCTGCCACCAGATGCAGATTGGAACTGCCGAGGCCGATGCCGACCAGCCCGTTCAACGCGGCAATCGCATAGGGCGGCAGCGTGGTGACGCCGATCGCCAGGGCCCCCAGGCCGATGACACAGAAGCTGAGGCCACAGAGCATGGCCGCGATGACGGCTGGCCCGCGCCATTTTGCCGTGAAGACCGAGGCGGCGGTCCAGCCGATGGCCAGGATCGCCATCATGTAGCCAGCGACGATCGGCGACTGGCCATGGAGCTCCTGCAAGGCCAAGGGCAGGAACACGCCGATCACCGTATGCGTCATGGAGGCGAGGAACATGCCCCAATAGCCGGTGCCGGTGGTGGTGAACCAGGAGAGCGGATGGCTCGGGAACAGGCGGTTGAGGCCGCGCCGGTCGAGCTGGAAGGTGGTGAAGACCAGCGCCAAGGCCAGCACAATCAAGCCGACCCGCGCCGGCAAGGTCGATCCTTCGCTGGCGATGCCGATGCTCATGACGCCTGCGGTGAGCAGTGCCATGCGGCCGAAGGGAAATTGCGGGACCGGTCCGCTTTGCGGCCGGTCGGCCGGCAATTTTGTCCAGGCGACGCCAAGAAACAGCAGCACGAAGGGCAGGTTGAACCAGAAGGCGCCGCGCCAGAAATCGATGGCAGCGAAACTGCCGCCGAGCGCCGGGCCGATCAGGGCAGCGACACCCCAGGTCGAGGAGATGAGGGCGAGGAGCGGCTTCTTCAGCGGTTCGGGGAACAGCTCGCCCACCATCGCCATCGAGCGCGAGAGCACGATGCCGCCGCCGAAACCCTGGACCGCGCGCGCGATGATGAAGAGTTCCATGCGTGGGCTCACCGCGCAGCCGATCGAGCCGATGAGAAACAGGATGGCACCTGCGCAATAGGCGCGCCTGCCGCCGAAACGCAGCCGCAAAGGTGCGGTGGCCGCAGCACCCACGATCGAGGCCACCATATAGAGCATGGTGGACCAGGCGTAGAAATGGGCACCACCCAGATCGCGTACCACGTCGGGCATCACGGTCGAGACGACGAACACATCGACCGCATGCAGGCCGATGCCGAGATTGAGCATGATGACGTAGAGGCCGAGCCCGCTGCTGAACAGATCGCGCCACGTACTGGCCGGGTTGTTGGCCCTGGAGTTAGCTGGGCTGCGTTCTGGGCCAGTCGCGGTGGTCATGATGAATCCTTGGGCAAGCCGAGGGGCGGAATGTACGGGGCGGCATTGGACCCGTCAAAGTCCGAGACCGGCGGGGCAGCCCAGCTTTCCTGCATAGCTCGCACCGAACACCGCTCAGCAAACAGATGAGGCCACACCCATGTGCAGTTGCGAAGGTGGCGCCTTGGTGCCATTGATGCTACATATTTCCGATGTTTCTGGGGGAATCAGCGGGGAATTCTTATGGGCGTCAAACTCATCCGGTTCGGCAGCAATCCGCCTGCGATCGAAGCCGGACAGCCGGGCAACATCATCAGCGGCAACCCGGCCACCAAGCTGCAGAATTATTATAGCGATGCCACCAGCCAGTTTTTCGCCGGCATCTGGGAATCCAGCCCGGGCAAATGGCAGGTGAATTACGGCGAGGAGGAATTTTGCGCCATTCTCGCCGGCAAAGCCACGCTGACAGATGCCGATGGCGTGGCACAGACCTTTGGCGTCGGCGACGCATTCATCATTCCCAAGGGCTTCACCGGCACCTGGGAAACGATCGAGGCTGTGAAGAAATGGTATGTGATCTTCGAGCCGAAAGCGTGACGATGCATTGCACGCTTGGTTTTCGTTCCGCCGGCCGGAGTTGAGGCCGATGGTCGAGCATTCCTCAGGCCTGCGCGTTCTCGTCATCGACGAGCAAACCGTCACGCGCCGCATGGCGGTGAAGATGGTGCGCGATTGCGGTGCTGCCGAGGTGTTGGAGGCGGAAAACGTCGAGCGTGCTCTGGTGCTGCTCGAGGGACAACAGCGCATCGTCGACCTGGTGATCACCGATGTGAAGTCGAGCGACGTTCCGGGCGCGATGGATGGTGTCGAATTCGTGCGCCGCATCGCCGAGCGGCGGCTGGTCGGCAATCTGGTCATCGCCTCGGCGCTCGATGGGCCGATCATCCGCTCGATCGAGACCATGGCCAAGGGATTCGGTCTCGATGTCGCCGGCTGCGTACCGCGGCCGATCAGCCCGGAAAAACTGCGCCCGGTGGTCGTGCGCCTGGTGGCACGCCGGGCGGCAGCACCCTTGTTGCGGCCGCGTTCCGTGCATGTGACGGTCGAAGATCTGCGCCGCGCCATCGCCGAGAAGCAATTCGTGCCGCATTTCCAGCCGCGCGTCCGCGCTCATGACGGCAAGGTCACCGCGTGCGAAGCGCTCATCCGCTGGAATCATCCTGAGCGCGGCTTGGTGCCGCCCGGTGCCTTCATTCCGCTGGCTGACCGCACCGGCCTCATCGATGGCATCACTGATGTGGTGCTGGAAAAATCGATCAACTGGGTGCGCATCTGGCGTGATGCCGGGTTGGATATCGCCGTCTCGGTCAACCTTACCGAAAACGCGCTCAATCAACCCCGTCTACCGGAGCGGATCGCCGAACTGGCCAAGCTTCACGATGTGCCGCATGAGCAGATCCTGCTGGAGGTGACGGAATCCGCCGCCATCACCGAGGTTGCCATGTCGCTGGAGGCGCTGGCACGGCTGCGCATCATGGGCTTTGGCCTGTCGATCGACGATTTCGGCACCGGCATGGGCACACCCGAACAATTGGCACGCACGCCCTTCACCGAGGTCAAGATCGATCAGGCGCTGGTGACCGGGGTGTTCGACCAGCCGCAATTCTTTGGCGTCCTCGAATATTCACTGAAGCTCGCCAAGAAATTGGGCCTCAAGACCGTGGCCGAAGGTGTCGAATCTCCGGCTGATTGGGACCTTCTCAAAGGCCTTGGCTGCGACGAGATGCAGGGTTTCCATGTCGCGCGGCCGATGCCCGGCGAAGAGATCGAAGGCTGGGTGCAAGGCTGGCATCGGCACCCCTTATAAGGACCGCTCTATCTTTCCCGGTGCGAGCAGTAGATCGCGGCCATCACGGCGCCCTTGATATAGGGCAGCAGCCCCAGCGTCAGGATCAGTGTGGTCGGCAGCCAGATCGCCAATTGCACCCAGGTCGGCGGATGGACATAGCTTTCCAGCATCAAGAGGCCGGTGACGATGATGTGGCCGACGATGGCGATGGTGAAATAGGCTGGCGCGTCATCGGCGCGCAACGGTTCGAAGGGCAGGGCGCAGGCGGCACATTGCTCGCCGATGGTGAGATAGCCCTTGAACATGGAGGCCTGGCCGCAGCGCGGACATTTCCGGCACCAGCCACGCGCCAAGGCGGTGGTCCATTTCGCGGGGCCGGTGAGCGATGTCATCAGGTCGGGTCTTTCAAGTTTCAAAGAAGGCTAAACCATAGAGGCTGCGGCCAGCTGCACCATGCGGCCCGATGTCACCATAAGGCCCTTTGATTTCCAAAGGAAAATCACATTGCGAGGGGTGGCCTGCGGAACGGATGGCTCTGTTCGAAGGCACGCGCCGCATTGAGCACGGCACGGTCGCCATAGAGCGGCCCCGCGATCTGCAGCCCGATCGGCAGGCCAGCGGCCGTCAAGCCGCATGGGACCGAGATCGCCGGCTGGCGGGTGAGATTGAAGGGATAGGTGAAGGGCGTCCAATCGCTCCATTGCTTGTTCTCGAACGCCGCTGGGAAGTCATAGCCGGCGCGGAAGGCCGGGATCGGCATGGTTGGCGTAACAAGAAGATCGTAGCGCTGATGGAATTCGCTCATGCGCGTGCTCATCGCGTCGCGCGCTTTGACGGCCGCGAGATGTTCCATGAGCGTGATCCTGCGGCCCATCTCGACCACATGCGCAAGGCCCGGATCGAGCAGCTTGTGCTTCTCCGCCGGGAACTGGTTGATGAGGAAGGCGGCACCCCCAAACCAATGGGTCTGGAAAGTCTCCAGGCTGGCATCCAGCACATGGTCGACCAGCTCTATCTTGGCCCCCAATGTTTCGAAGGCGGACACGGCCTTCGCCACAGTGGCAGCTACCTCCGGATCGACGTTCACGCCAGACAAGGTCGGTGAGAAGGCAATGCGCCAGCCTGCGATATTGCCATTGAGGGTCTCGTGATAATCCGCAGGTTCGATGGGCAGGGTATAGGGATCGCGGGGATCCGGCCGCGAGATGACCGAGAACATCAGCGCGGCATCGGCCACCGAGCGCGTCATCGGCCCGACATTGGCCAGGCTGCCGAAGGGCGAGAGCGGAAAGGCTGGCACGCGGCCATAGGTTGCCTTGAAGCCGACGATGCCGCTGAAGCTCGCCGGAATGCGGATCGACCCACCGCCATCCGTGCCGATATGCAGCGCGCCCATGCCCGTTGCTGCCGCGACCGCCGCGCCGCCGCTGGAACCGCCCGGCGTCATCTCCTGGTTCCAGGGATTGCGCGTGATGCCGGTGAGCGGGGAATCAGTAACACCCTTCCAGCCGAACTCCGGTGTCGTCGTCTTGCCGAGGATGACGGCACCCTGGGCGCGCAGGCGCGCGCTGCTGGGCGCGTCATCGGTCCAGGGCTGACCGGGATCGACGAGCTTCGAACCACGATGCGTCGGCAGCCCCTTGGTAAGGACCAGATCCTTGATCGAGACCGGGACGCCATCGAGCAAGCCGCAGGGTTCATTGCGTTGCCAGCGATCTTCCGACGTGCGGGCCTGCTGCAGGGCAGCATCATGGTCGACCAGGCAATAGGCATTGAGCGCCGGATTGTGGCGCGCTATGGCGGCCAGCGATGCATTGGTCGCTTCCACAGGCGAGAGTTTATGGCTGCGATAGAGGGCGATGAGTTCGCCTGCGGTCAGGAATGCAAGATCGTCGGTCATGCCGGATTTCCCCAAAACGGACCCATTCGGGCCGCACTTTATCGGTTAACCTTCTATAAACCGCTATTCCTGCATGGTTGCGGCTCACCAATCAATGCCATGCTTTGGCAATGCGGCACGTCGAGCGCGTTGCACTGAGCTGTTGGAGCGAAACGGGGCAAGCATGCAGGGGACCTGGGAGATATCCTTCCTGGTGGATCGCGACGCCAGGATTCTGGAAGGCCGTGGCGCCTGCAGCGAACATCTGGGGCAAAGCCTGCAAAGCCTGATCGGCCGATCGCTCATGCCTTATATCGCGGAAGATGAGCGGTCGCACCTGCGCCGCTTCATCGGCCAGCTTGACCGGCCGAAGGCGAAAACGGCCGCCCTCATTTCCTTGCACACGCCGTCGAGTGGCTTGCGCTCCTATGCGATGGAAGCGCAGGCGGGCCGCTCGGCCAACGATAATTGGCTGCTGTTCACCCGCAACATCATTGGTGGCGAGGGGCTGGAAGATCTCGACCTGCCGGTGATCATGGCCAATGAGGGCCAGTTCCTGCGCCTGGTGGAAATGGCTGCGTCGCAATCGCGCAAGTCACTCGATCTCACCACCATCGAAGTGGGTGGCCTTAGCAACACCAAACGCCTGGGCGGGCTCGGCATGGACGAGATCGCCGCTTTCGAG
Organism: Dongia sp. P2_B8; assembly: GCF_056404715.1. Lineage (NCBI taxonomy): Bacteria > Pseudomonadati > Pseudomonadota > Alphaproteobacteria > Rhodospirillales > Dongiaceae > Dongia > Dongia sp. P2_B8. The sequence continues at coordinate 879,140 of NZ_JBFUDM010000003.1, forward strand.
CGCAGCGTTGGCGAAGCACTTTCCAACAGCGCCCATGAAGGCATCCTCTCCAATCCGTCGCGCGGCTTCTATAATCTGCTCCATGATCCGGTAAAGCCGGCCGAGGCGGTTGCACAGGACCTGGCGTCGGTAGCGCTTCAGCATGGCATCAGTGCCGAGCAGGCCGGGATCTCGCATGCCACCATGTCGGTTGCGCCCCGCACGGCGCTGGCCGCCGTCCGCGACGCGCTGGGCGTCATGCAACAGCGCATGCCTGGCTACACGGGATGGGAACAACCGGCCAAGCCACGTATGAGCGAGGGACAGCTCGTGGCCGTCATCGGCATCGGCGCCTTCCTGCTGGGCGTCCTGGCGTTCGCCATCTGGATGATGGTGTAGGCGCGCCTCAACTCCGCTGCAGCATGTCGGCGAAATCAGCGCGGGCCTTGTCGAAATTGTCAGCCCACCATTTGCTGTCGAGGATCACCTGCTGCGCCAGATTGTCTGGCTGGGTCGGGTCGTAATCGCGCAAGGCCTTGGGCATCGCCTGGGTCGCCATCGGATTGGCGGGGCCGACGCGCTGCAGATTGGTGAACTCGACCTGGCGGCCGGGATCCTGCATGTGCGCGATGAGATTGAAGGCGTCGATGCCGCCGGGATTGCCCTTGGGCACCACCCAGACACCGGGGCAGAGCACACCGCCCGCCCAGGTAAAGGCGACCTTGCCTTCGCTTTCCTTGGCCAGTGCCACGGCGCGGGTGTGCCAGATGCAGGCCATTGAGATGGTCTTGTCGACGAACATCTGCTGCACCTGTTCGCCGCTTTCCCAGGTCTGCAAATTGGGCTTCAGCTTGGCCAGACGGTTCAGTGCAAGATTGATGTCGATCGGATAGGGGTTGGTCGGCTTGTCGCTGGTGGACATCATCGCCGCCTCGAAGGCGCCGGTCATCCAGCGATAGACTGCGCGGCCACCGGGAAAATTCTTGGTGTCGAAGAAGTCTTTCCAGCTCAATGGCGGCCGGCCGGCAAAACGTTCGGTATCGAAGGCAAGGACATAGGAATAGGTATAGCCTCCGGCGCCATGGGTGAAGGCGAAGGGCGGCATGATCTTGGTTTCATCAACTGTCTTGTAGTCGATGGCGCTGAGATGGCCCGAGGCGCCGAGGCGCAGTGCCGTGAAACCGTCGGCATCGCACAGATCCCAGCTGACATCGCCCGAATCAACCAGGGTGCGGATGGCACCTTCCGTAGGCCCGGTGCCGTCGAAGACGATCGGGGTCCCGGTGCTGGTCTCGTAGCTTTTGCCGAAGGCGCGGGTCAGGCTCTTGATTTCATCGCCGCCCCAGGTGGCGAAGACCAGTTCCGAAGCCTTGGCGGCACCGATCTTGGGGGCCAGGCCGGCGCCGGCCGCCCCCAGCAAGGTTCCCAGCATCTGCCTGCGCGACCACCCGTTCTGGCGGGCGAGGGCGAAGGCATCTTGCAGGAAGGGCGAGATCGGCATTGGGACTCTCATACGAGAAGGCGGGGGAAAACAAAACGGCCGGATCGGGTTTAACCGATCCGGCCGCAGATAGAAAGACTGGCTGGAAAGAGTGGCTACTTCATCGTCGGCATGACGAATTCGGCGCCCGCGCGGATGCCCGTGGGCCAGCGCGCGGTGATGGTCTTCAGCTTGGTGAAGAAGCGGATGCCTTCCATGCCATGCATGTGATGATCGCCGAATAGCGAGCGCTTCCAGCCGCCGAAGCTGTTGAAGGCCATCGGCACCGGGATCGGCACGTTGATGCCGACCATGCCGACCTTGATCTTGGAGGCGAAGTCGCGGGCGGCGTCGCCGTCGCGGGTGAAGATCGCGGTGCCGTTGCCATACTCATGGTCGTTGATCAGCTTCACGGCGCTGGCATAATCCGGCACGCGCACGACCGAGAGGACCGGGCCGAAGATCTCTTCCTTGTAGATCTTCATCTCCGGCGTCACCTGGTCGAACAGGCAGCCGCCGAGGAAGTAGCCGTTCTCATAGCCCTGCAGCTTCAAGGTGCGGCCGTCGACCACCAGCTTGGCGCCTTCCTTGACACCCTGGTCGACATATCCTTTGACCTTCTCGAAATGCTGCTTGGTAACCAGCGGACCCATTTCGGCATCCGGGTCGGTGCCTGGGGCCACTTTCATGCCGCGCACGCGCGGTGCCAGCTTGTCGATCAGCGTATCGCCGACCTTGTCGCCGACCGCCACGGCAACCGAGATCGCCATGCAGCGCTCGCCGGCCGAGCCGTAGCCAGCACCCATGAGGGCGTCGGTCGCCTGGTCCATATCGGCATCCGGCATGACGATCATGTGGTTCTTGGCGCCGCCCAGTGCCTGCACGCGCTTACCGTGCGCTGTCCCGGTGGTGTAGATATATTCGGCGATGGCGGTGGAGCCCACAAAGCTCACCGCTTCGATGCCGGGATGGGTGAGGATGGCATCGACTGCGGCCTTGTCGCCGTGGACGACGTTGAACACGCCGTCCGGCAGACCGGCTTTCTTCAGCAGATCGGCCACCATGTTGGAGACCGACGGATCGCGTTCCGAGGGCTTCAGGATGAAGCAGTTGCCGGCGACCAGTGCCATCGGGAACATCCACATCGGTACCATGGCGGGGAAGTTGAACGGCGTGATGCCGGCCACCACGCCCAAGGGCTGGCGCACCGACCAGCTGTCGACATTGGTGCCGACATTCTCGCAGAACTCACCCTTGAGGAGCTGCGGGGCGGCGCAGGCGAATTCGATGACTTCGAGGCCGCGGGTGAACTCGCCCTTGGCATCCGAGAGCACCTTGCCGTGTTCGGCGGTGATCATGGCGACAATCTTGTCGGTGTTCTCTTCCGCGAGCTGCCTGAACTTGAACATGATGCGGGCGCGGGTGAGCGGCGGCGTGTTGGCCCAGCCGGGGAAGGCACCCTGGGCGTTCTTGACCGCGGCGTCGAGCTCGCTGGCGCTTGCGAGCGCCACCTTGGCCTGAACCTCGCCGGTCGCCGGGTTGAAAACGTCGGCAAAGCGGCCCGATGTGCCCGCCACTTCCTTGCCACCGATGAAATGATTGATCGTCCGCATGTCAGCCTGCTCCCAGTTCCCAGGTGTTGGATTTGATGTTGGATTGTTAGCCGCCGATATAAGGCCAGGCCGGTTGTCTGGTCAACATCCTAATCATGATGCTTAATATTTTGAGCGAAAATGATATGCTCATTCTAGTAATGATTATCATTCGCAACTATAGTAGAGGCTGGCGGCGCATGCTGGGTGGGGCGACAGGTTTTGGGGCAGAACAGTCCATTGGTGGCGGCATATCTCTCGAATCATGCGGCGCTGGTCGACTCGATCGCGCCGATGCTTGGCTGCCGCCTGCGTGCCGAAGACGTGGTGCAGGATGTCTGGATCAAGCTGACGGAAGCACCGCCCGAGGCCGAGATTCAGCGGCCGGTCTCCTATCTCTTCCGGCTTGTGCGCAATCTCGCCATCGACCATGTGCGGCGCCTGGGGTTGGAGGTGCGCTATGGCGCCAATGAGGACGTACCGCTCACCGCGCCGAGCGCCGAACCTACGCCGGAGCAGGCGGCCATCGATCAGGAAATGTTGCAGGCGCTGGCTCTGGTGCTTTCAGAGCTTCCCGAACGCACGCGGCTGGTGTTCGAGATGAACCGCATCGGCGGCCAGTCGGTCGCGGAGATCGCCAGGGCGTTCGACGTGTCGCCGGGCTTCATCTATCGGCTGCTGCGCGAGGCGACGGTCCATTGCAGCAAGCGGCTTTACGACATGAAGCGGCCGATTGATTGATATCTGCCGGTCCGATGATGGGGTCCGGTTCAAGAACCGGCGGCCTCAATCGTCTAGAATTCAAGAACAGGGTTTCGGAGTAGCGCCGTTGCGTGAGAGTGAAGATCAGGTCTGGATGGAGGCGTTCGACTGGGTGGTCGAGCTCGACCGTGCTCCCCATGATCCGGCCATCAGGGCCGGATTCCAGGCATGGCTGGCGCGCCAGGAGAGGCACGCCACGATTTTCGACGAAGTCCGCAAGGTCTGGGCAGCGGCCCCGCATCTGTCACCTGCCCTTGGTCCCCAATGGCAGCAGCACAGCGGCAGCAACGTGACAATGATGTCACCGCGCCGGCCGGCGGTCAGCCGGCGCCAATGGCTGGCTGGTGCTGCCGCGGCCGGGATTGCGGCAGCCCTTGTGGCCGGCAGCCTGATCGATTTCCAGGCGGATCATGCGACTGGCACAGGCGAGCGCAAGGACGTCGCTCTGGCCGATGGCAGCGAGATACAACTCGACACCGATTCAGCCATCCGCATTGCCTTCGGGCCACATCGGCGCGAGATCGTGCTGCTGCGCGGGCGTGCCTTCTTTGCCGTGGCAAAAGATCCGCAACGACCCTTTACCGTGACCGCAGGCAGTGCGCAGGCCCGGGCGCTTGGCACCCGTTTTGATGTTCGGCGCGATGACAGCCAAGTGGCGGTTGCGGTCGAGGAGGGGCTGGTCGCTGTCACCCTCGACGGGCACAACCTCCTGCAGCGCGCGGCCTTGAGCGGCGGCGAGGCGCTGGTTGTCAATCTGTCGAGCGGTGTCGCACATGAGACGCGCATGCCTCCCGAGACGATGGCCGCCTGGCGCGAAGATCGGCTGGTGGTCGATGGCTGGTGTGTTGCCGACGTGCTGGACGAGCTTGGCCGCTATCATCGGGGCATCATCCTGTTGCGTGACGCAGCCCTTGGCGCGCGCCTGGTCAGTGGCGTCTACGATTTGCGCCGGCCGATCGAAGCGTTGCATGCCGTTGCCGAGGCGCAAGGCGGCCACGTCACCGAGATCAGCCCCTGGTTCCTGGTGATCTCCGCCGGCTGATCAGCCCTGCGCGGGCTCCCCCAAAAGCCGGCTTCAAAAAAGCCGGTTCAAACTTCCTCCCCGTCATTCGTCAGCTTAGTAACATATGAGAATGCATATTATTCGCATATGAATTGGGGATATATTTGGGGGAAGTTCGATGCGTGACGGGAGAGCGGGCCGGTTGGGGCCAAGATCAGGGTTGGGGCTGTTTGGCGGGGTGGCCGCGACCATGGGGCTGGTCGTCCTGGCGGCGCGTCCGCTGCATGCGGAGGATTGGATTTCGCGGCTCAGCGACCTGGAGGCAGGTGCTGCCCCCCATTTCGATGCGCTGGGGACGCAGGTGGCGCAGGCGGGTGGCGAGGTGCCGTTCGACATCCCGGCGCAGACTTTGCCGGAGGCGCTGGCTGCCTTTGGCCGGCAATCCGGCTGGCAGATTTCCTATCCGCCCGAGATTGCCAACGGCCTGCGCTCGCAGACGGTGACGGGCGCGCTCGCGCCGAATGACGCGCTCACCCAATTGCTGGCCGGCACAGGCATTGTCTGGCGGCTGGTCGGCGAGCGCACCGTGGTGCTGGAGAAATCGCAGGCGGAGTCAGGCGAGACGACACTCAAGCCGCTGACGGTCGAGGGGCAGCGGGATGAGGAGACGGTATGGGGGCCGGTCGACGGCTATGTCGCCAAAAAGAGTGCGACGGCCACCAAGACCGACACGCCGCTCATCGAGACGCCGCAATCCATCTCGGTCATCAGCGCCGAACAATTGGCGGCACAAGGTGCCGGCAGCCTGGGCGAGGCGCTGCGCTATACGCCGGGCGTCCAGAGCGAACTCCTTGGCAACGATCTGCGCGGCTACGGCATTTTCATTCGCGGCTTCAACGCCAATTCGAGCAGCTTCTATCGCGACGGGCTCCAGCTCAAGGGAACGACCTATTCGGCCTTCCTGCCGCTCGATGTCTATGGCGCGGAGCGGCTGGAGGTGATGCGCGGGCCGGCCTCCGTGCTCTATGGCCAGAACAGCCCCGGCGGCATCATGAACTATGTCACCAAGCGGCCGACCGAGGAGCCGCTTCATGAGGTCGAGCTGGATGTCGGCACGTTCGACCGCTATCAGGGCAAATTCGATTTGAGCGGTCCGGTCGATGAAGAGGGGACCGTTCTCTATCGGCTGACCGGCCTTGCGCGCGACAGCGATACCCAGGTCGATTTTGTGAATGACGACCGCTACTTCATCGCCCCCGCAGTGACGTGGCGGCCGAACGGCGAGACCAGCTTGACCGTGCTCGGCTACTACCAGCATGACGATGCCGGCTGGGGTGTGCAGTTCCTGCCGACGCAGGGCACCATCAAAGACAGTCCCAACGGCGACATCCCGCGCCATACCTTCACCGGCGAGCCGGATTTCGATGAATATGTGCTCGATCAGTTTTCCATCGGCTATCTGTTCGAGCATGAAGTCGACGAGACCTTCACGGTCCGCCAGAATGCGCGTTATGCGCATTTGAAAAGCCATGCGCAGGAGGTCTATGGCTGGGGCCTGCTGGACGACGACACCCTCAATCGCTTTGGCGACGTAACGAAATCGGAACTCTCGACCGTCGCCGTCGACAACCAATTGCAGGCGAAGTTCGACACCGGACCTGTCGCGCATACGGTCCTGGCCGGCGTCGATTTTCAATATTACGATTTGAGCGATATCGGTATCTTCTACGAAGTCGCGCCGCTCGATCTCTACGATCCGCACTACGGCGCCGATCCTTTCAACGGCTCGGTCTATGACGACACCGACGCTACCTCGCGCCAGGTCGGCATCTATGCCCAGGAGCAGGCCAAGCTGTTCGACAGATTGGTGATCCAGCTGGGCGGCCGCTATGATTTCGCGAGGACCGAAGATACGGACAATCTGACCGACACCAAGACCACCACGTCGGACGAGGCCTTCACCGGCCGCGCCGGCCTAGTCTATCTGTTCGACAATGGCCTTGCACCCTATGCCAGCTATTCGGAATCCTTCGAGCCGGTGCTCGGCAGCGATGCCAACGGGCAGCCGTTCAAGGCGGAAGAGGGGCGGCAATATGAGGTCGGCGTCAAATTCCAGCCGGCGGAGTCGAACAGTTTCATCACCGTATCGGCATTCGACCTGGTGAAGCGGAACGTGCTGACGCAGGACCCGGCCAACGCCGTGGCCCAGGTCCAGACCGGCGAGGTCCGGTCGCGCGGCGTCGAGGTCCAGAGTGTCGCGAGTTTTGACTTCGGCCTCGACCTCACCGCCGCCTACACCTTCCTTGATGCCGAGATCACCAAGAGCAATGTGGATGGCGAGAAGGGCAACGCGCCCGCCCGGGTGGGCAAGCATTCGGCATCGCTTTGGGCCGACTATACGATCCCGGAAGGTGATTTGGAGGGCCTGGGCTTCGGTGCGGGCGTCCGCTATGTCGGCCCGTCAGCCGGCGACAATCAGGGCGATCTGAAGGTGCCCGGCTACACGCTGGCGGATGCCGCACTCCACTACCAGTGGAACGATTTCCGCCTCGCGGTCAATGCCACCAACATCTTCGACACGTCCTATGTCACCTCCTGCTCCGGCGAGAACTCCTGCTACTATGGAGAACGCCGCACGGTGATGGGCAGCCTCTCTTATCGCTGGTAGCAATCTGCCGGCGACCAGGCGCAGTGAGGCCGTAGGTCCTCGCTGCGCCTGACTCAAACGCCCATTAGGTCAGCAGTATAGACCATATTTTTCCCTGATTCCTGCGCTCCCCGGCCGCCTTGACAGCCCCACGCCCTGCCGACTAAATCTAACTGGTCTGGTTATTGGACCAGCAATACAGTTGTGATCCGAGGGTTTGGGGCACCTACAAGATGATGGCGCTGGATACGAACCGATTGCTTCTGGCGGAAGCCAAGGACCTGCGCCGCAGCCTGACCAAGCGCACGGCCAAGGACATCATCAGCGACAAGATCGCAGCCCTCATCGCCTCGGGCGTTCTCAACATCGACGATGAGTTGCCGAGCGAGCGCGAACTGGCGACGGCGCTCGATGTCAGCCGCGAAACAGTGCGTGGTGCCATCCAGATCCTGGCGGCGCGCGGCGTGGTGGAGGTGAGCCAGGGCGCCCGCACGCGCGTGATCAGCACGGATCTCCATGGCTTTCATGTCGGTGTCGCACAGCATGCGGTGATCAACAGCTACGATCTGGAAACAGTGCATGCGACGCGCCTGCTGATCGAGCGCCAGGTGGTCGAGGACGCAGCCGTTCACATCACCGACGAGGCGATCAACCGCCTTCATAATTCGCTGCGGGCACAGGCCGATTGCACCGACGACCCGGTCCAGTTCCTGATCTGCGACCGCGAGTTTCACGTCACCATCTATCGTGCTTGCGGCAACCCCTTGCTCGCGGACCTGGTGACTGACCTCTACACCTACATGATGGACTATCGCCGCCGTGTCATGTCGCAGCCCGGCGCCATCGCCAAGAGCTATCAGGAACATCAGGCGATCGTCGTAGCGCTTGAGCAGCACGACCCGGCGGCTGTCCTGCAGGCCTTTGGCCATCACCTCGAGCGCATCTATGTGACGACGCGGTCGATTCTTTCCGCGTCCGGAAAATCAACGAGCAGCAAAGCCGGGCGATAGCCGGGCCGTAAAGGTGCCGCCTGGAGAGGGGCGGGGAGCAGTCAACCGCCAGTCGATCAATCAGACCAACGACCATATAAGAGGTTCAATCTTCATGCATATTCTTATCATCGGCGCCGCCGGCATGGTTGGTCGCAAGCTGACCGACCGGCTGGTGAGCCAGGGCGGGCTTGGCGACAGCCCTCTCGACAAGCTGACGCTGGTCGATGTCATTTCCCCCAGCGCACCGGTGGGCTTCAATGGCGCGGTGGAGCTCCTCACCGCGGACCTGTCGCAGCCAGGCGAGGCCGTCAAGCTCGCAGCAAGCCGGCCCGATGTGATCTTCCATCTGGCCGCCATCGTCTCGGGCGAGGCGGAAGCCGATTTCGACAAGGGCTACCGCATCAACCTCGATGGCACGCGCTTCCTGTTCGAAGCCGTGCGGCTGGAAGGCGTCCGTGCGCCCTACAGACCGCGCCTGGTCTTTACCTCCTCGATCGCCGTGTTCGGCGCACCGTTTCCGGAGAAGATCGACGACACATTCTTGATGGCTCCCCTCACCAGCTATGGGACGCAGAAGGCGATCTGCGAATTGCTGCTATCCGACTATTCACGCCGTGGATTCTTCGATGGGATCGGCATCCGCCTGCCCACGATCTGCATCCGGCCGGGCAAGCCGAACAAGGCGGCGTCCGGCTTCTTCTCCAACATTCTCCGGGAGCCGCTCTCGGGGCAGGCGGCGATCCTGCCGGTCTCCGAAGACGTGCGCCATTGGCATGCCAGCCCGCGCGCGGCGGTCGGCTTTCTCCTGCACGCGACCACCATCGATATCGAACGCCTGGGCGCCCGGCGCAATCTCAGCCTGCCGGGCCTCTCTGCCACGGTCGGCGAGCAGATCGCGGCCTTGAAACGCGTCGGTGGGGAAAAAGCCGTCGGCCTCATCCGCCGCGAGCGCGACCCGATCATCGAAAAGATCGTTGCCGGCTGGCCCAGCGACTTCCAGCCGACGCGCGCTATGGCGCTGGGGTTCCATGCCGAAAGTTCCTTCGACGACATCATTCGCGTTCACATTGAAGATGAGCTCGGCGGAAAACTCGCCTGAGTGAAATGAGGATCCAGTCATGAGTATCAAGACAGCCATCGTTACCGGTGCCGGCACAGGTGTCGGCAAGGCCATCACCAAGGCCCTGCTGGCCGCGGGATTCAAGGTCGCCATGGTGGGGCGTCGCAAGGAAATGATCGACGCGGCCGCAAAAGACGTCGACCCGTCGGGCAGTAATGTCCTTGCTGTCCCGATAGATATCGGCGACCCAAAGGCCGTGGCTGCTTTGTTTGAGAAGGTGAAGGCGGCCTGGGGGCGGCTCGATCTCCTGGTCAACAATGCCGGCGTCGGCGCGCCGGCCATTCCGCTCGAGGAACTGACGCCGGAACATTGGAATTCGGTCGTTGCCTCCAACCTCAGCGGTGCCTTCTTCTGCACGCAGCAAGCCTTCAAGATGATGAAGGCACAAAAGCCGCATGGTGGCCGCATCATCAACAATGGCTCGGTGTCGGCTACCACGCCGCGGCCGAATTCATCGCCCTACACGGCGACCAAGCATGCGATCACCGGCCTCACCAAGGCGACGGCGCTCGATGGCCGGCCCTTCGATATCGCCTGCGGGCAGATCGATATCGGCAATGCCACCACTGAAATGACCGCCAAGATGGCGACCGGCGTGTTGCAGGCCGACGGTTCGACAGCGGTGGAACCCACCATCGACGTCAAACATATCGCCGATGCGGTGGCCTATATGGCGAGCCTGCCGCTCAACGCCAATGTGCTGACCATGACAGTGATGGCGACACAGATGCCGTTCGTCGGCCGCGGCTGATCTCAGCCGAAAGCACGCAGCCACCCAAGGCCGGCCAGCGTGCCGTTGGCCGGCCGGTACTCGCACCCCACATGGCCGGCATAGCCCAGCTCATCGAGTGCATGCAGCACCTTGAAATCATCCAACTCGCCCGTCCCCGGCTCATTGCGCGCCGGGACGGAGGCGATCTGCACATGGTCGATGAGGGGCATCAGTTTTGTCAGACCGGTCATGACATCGCCGTGGATGATCTGGCGGTGATAGATGTCGAATTGCAGCTTGAGATTGGGCAGCATTAGATCGGCGATGATGCCGGCGGCGAGATCGAAGTCGTCCAGAAAATAGCCTGGCATGTCGCGCTTATTGATCGGCTCGATCAGGACCGCAATGCCCTTTGGCGCGGTGCGACTGCTTAGCAATCTCAAGGCATCACAGTAGGTGGCGATGGCCGTTGGATCGGCCCGCGAGGCGAGGCCGGCCATCACGTGGAGGCGCGTGACCGACAGTGCTTCAGCATAGAGGAGGGCCTTGTCGATCGAGGCCAGGAATTCCGCGCGCCGGGCGGGCAGGGCCGCAAGTCCGCGGTCGCCGGCCGCCCAATCGCCCGGCGACAGGTTGAACAATACCTGCTGCAGCCCGTTCCGTTTCAGGCGCTCGGCGATGATTTCCGGGGCGTAATCATAGGGGAACAGATATTCGACCGTGGTAAAGCCGGCATCCGCCGCCGCCGCGAACCGGTCGAGGAAGTCCCATTCGTTGAACTGGAAGCTGAGATTGGCGGTAAAGGCCGGCATGAGAGGATCCTTAAGGCTGAGCTGGCAGGTCAAGCCCGGCGATCTTGGCATAGAGTCTCGCGACCGAGGCATCATCGTCGCGCCCCATGCCGGAAGCTGCCGTCATCAGGAACATCTGGAAGGCCTGTGCGGCGATCGGTGTCGGGAATTTCTGGTCACGCGACATGTCGGAGATGATGCCGAGATCCTTGGTGAAGATGTCGACGGCACTGCGCGGCGTATAGTCGCCCGTCAGCACATGCGGGATACGGTTCTCGAACATCCAGGAATTGCCGGCTGATCCGGTGATCACCTCATAGACCTTGGCGATGTCGAGATCGAGGCGTTGGGCGAAGGTGATCGCCTCGCAGGCTGCTGCGATATGGACGCCGGCCAGCAGCTGATTGATCATCTTGAAGGAAGCACCGGTGCCGGGCTTGTCACCCAGTTCATAGAGCTTGGCGGCCATGGCATCGAGCGCCGGCCGTGCCTTGGAAAAAGCTGCGGCACTGCCCGAGGCCAGGATGGTCAAGGCACCTTCGGCCGCCCGGTGGGCACCGCCGCTGATCGGGGCATCGAGATAGAGGAGGCCATGCGACGCCGCCTTTTCCGACAGATCCACGGCATCCTTGGGGCTCATCGTGGCGGAGGAGATGATGACGGCGCCCTTCCTGGCGGTTGCAGCCACACCATTCGGTCCAAAAAGGACGTCCCGGGTCTGCGCCGCATTGACCACCACGGTCACGATCATGTCGGCATTCTGTGCGGCGTCGGCCGGCGATCCTGCCGCCCGGCCACCATGCTCTTTGGCGAAGCGTTCGACCGCAGCTTTCTGCACATCCGCGCCAGCGACATCGAAGCCGGCCCGCGCCAGCGACGCCGCCATGCCAAAGCCCATCGAGCCCAGGCCGATCACGGCGATCCTGGTGCCATTTGGCTGTCGTGCTGCCATTTTATAACTCCCAGCCTGGACTTGCTTATTGTCTATGTTAGCGGTAACATTTCGATATATTATCTCGTCTATACCCGACTGGCAAGATGTGGGGCGACAGGATGGCGATTCGGAAGGCGCGAAAAGGGCAGACGGGCCCGGCGGTGACGCTGGCCGACGTCGCGCGCGAGGCGCGCGTGAGCAAGATCACGGTGTCACGCGTGGTGCGCAACAGCGGACCGATCGCTGACGACACGCGCGAACGCGTGACAGCAGCCATCCGCAAGGTCGGATATGTGCCCAATCGCGTGGCTGGCGCGCTGGCATCCGCCGGGTCGGACCTTATCGGCGTGATCATTCCCTCGCTCGACAATATCGTATTCCCCGACGTCCTCAACGGCATCCATGGCGTGGTGGCACCGCGTGGCTACCGCGCGATGGTGAGTGTCACCGACTACAACCTCGAAGCGGAATATCAATCGGTCTCTGCCCTGCTGTCCTGGCGGCCGGCCGCGGTCATCGTGACCGGGCTTGAGCACAAGCCGGAGACCACACATCTGCTCAAGGCCTGCGGCGTGCCGGTTGTCGAATTGATGGATATCGAAGGCACACCGATCGACATCGCGGTCGGCATGTCGCATCAGATGGCCGGGCGCGAAACGGCGGCACGCCTTGTTGCTGCCGGATATCGGCATATCGGCTATGTCGGCCATGACATGGAGCGCGACGTCCGCGCCAGCAAGCGCCGAGCGAGCTTCATGGCGGGTCTGTCGGACGCGGGGACCAGCCTGACCGGCGAGGTGATGGCGCCCGGCGCCTCATCGGTCCATGCGGGACGCGCGGGCCTTGCGCAGTTGCTGAATACCCATCCCAAGATCGATGCCGTCTATTTCTCGAATGACGACATGGCCATTGGCGGCGTGTTTCACTGCATGGGTGCAGGAATCGCCATGCCGGCGCAGCTCGCGATCATCGGCTTCAACGGATTGGATATAGGCCAGGAACTGCCGCAGCCGCTGACCACGATGCTGACGCGGCGACGCGAGATTGGTGCCATTGCCGGGCAATGTGTGCTGGACCGCCTGGCGGGTCTTGAGGCGCGGACGATTACCGATGTGCCGTTTGAGTTCATCAAGGGCAAGACGGCGTAGCCACGTTCAATTCATCTCCGATCACAGGATTTCCATATGCTGCTGGGCGCTGTTGCCGATGATCTGACTGGAGCCACCGACCTTGCCTTGACGCTCGCCCGGGGCGGCATGCGCACGGTGCAAATTGTGGGGGTTCCCAGCGCGCCGCTCGATCTGCCGGATGTCGATGCCGTGGTGCTCGCGCTGAAATCGCGCACCATTCCGGCGAAAGAGGCTGTTGCCATGTCCCGCAAGGCAGCCGAGATGCTGCGCGCGGCCGGAGCCCGCCAGATCATCTTCAAATACTGCTCCACCTTCGATTCGACGGCCGGTGGCAATATCGGACCTGTTGCCGATGCACTGCTCGATCAGCTGGGTGCGCCGCTCACCATCGCCTGTCCGGCCTTTCCCACCAACAAGCGCACGATCTATCAGGGACATCTGTTTGTGGGCGATCAACTGCTGTCCGACAGTCCGATGAAGGATCATCCGTTGACGCCGATGCGCGATCCCAATCTGGTCCGCGTTCTGGCGCAACAGACGGCGCATAAAGTGGGGTTGCTGCCCTATACCGTTGTGATCAAGGGAGCTGCTGCCATCAAAGCCGCCTACGTCCAGGCGATCGCGGATGGCGTGCGATATTTGATCGTTGATGCTCTCACCGATGAACATCTGATGAGCATCGGAGAAGCCTCGGCCGATCTTGGCTTGATCACCGGCGGGTCCGGCATCGCGCTCGGCCTGCCAGAGAATTTCCGTCGCCAGGGTCTGCTACCGGCGTCGTCGATGGGGGTCGATTTCCGGGCGCCGCGCGGTCGTTCGGTCATCCTTGCCGGGTCATGCTCGGCGATGACGCGCCAACAGGTGGCGACTGCCCAGGCGGCGGGAGTGCCCAGCTTCCGCATCGACCCGATGGCGATTGTCGAGGGCAAGCTGACCACTGCCGCATTGGTCGACTGGGTGCTGGCGCATGCCACAGACACGCAGCCCGCCCTGGTCTATTCCAGCGCCGATCCGGCTGAGGTGTTGGCGGTGCAGGATCGCCTTGGACGTCTGGAAGCGGGTGAAATGGTCGAAAGATTGCTGGGCGCGGTCGCTGCCGATCTGGCTGCGCGCGACTTCACCCGTTTCCTGGTGGCCGGTGGCGAAACGTCGGGCGCTGTTGTTGCGGCGCTGGGTGTGGACGCGCTGCGCATCGGGCCGGAGATCGACCCCGGCGTGCCCTGGACCACCAGCATTCACGGCCGCCCCTTGGCGCTGGCACTGAAGTCAGGCAATTTTGGCGCCGCGGATTTCTTCCTAAAGGCGTGGAAGGTGTTGTCATGAGTATCTCGACCCTATCTGAAGAAACCAAGCAGCGCGATGCGATTGCCAAGGTCGGCAAGTCGATCTTCGACCGCGGCCTTACCTTCGGATCGACCGGCAATATCAGTGTCAGGCTGGGAGACGGCAGCATCCTCGCGACACCCACCAATGTGTCGATGGGCGATCTTGATCCCGCGCGCCTGTCACATCTCAGTGCCAAGGGTGCGCATCTGGCCGGCGACAAGCCGACCAAGGAAGCCTTCCTGCATCAATGCGTCTATTGCGCCCGGGAGTCGGCTGGTGCTGTGGTGCATCTCCATTCAACCCATTCAGTTGCCGTCAGCATCCTTGCCGACGTGCAGCTGGACGATGTCCTGCCACCACTCACGGCCTATTATGTGATGCGTGTGGGGACCTTGCCGCTGGTACCCTATTATCCGCCGGGCGATGAAGCGTTGGCTGACGCCGTCACGGCGCGGATCGGCAAGGCACATGCCGTGCTGCTGGCCAATCATGGCCCGGTGGTCGCCGGCAAGACGCTGGCTGACGCCCAATATGCGACGGAGGAACTGGAAGAGACCGCGAAGCTCTATCTGATGCTGCGTGGCCAGGCGACCCGGCCGTTGACATCAGAGCAGGTCGCTGTGTTGAAGGCACGGTTCTAAGGATGGCTTCTCGGCGCCGGGCTAGTGGCGCAGGAGGCCGCTGCGATAGGCGCGGGGGCTGGCGCCGGCCCAGCGGGTGAAGGCCCGCGTGAAGGCGGAAAGTTCGGAATAGCCCAGCAGCAGAGCGATCTCGCTCAGCGGCAGCTGGCTCTGCTGCAGATAATGGCGCGCAAGGTCATAGCGGGTGGTGTCTACTGCCTCGCGGAAGCCAAGGCCGGCATCGGCCAGCGCGCGCTGAATGGCGGCCGGCGACAGGCGCAGGCTATGGGCGATCTGTTCCAAGGTGGGCGCCCCCTCGGTGAGGCGCAGGCGGACGGCGTGCCGGACCCGGTCGATGAGCGATTCTGCCTGATCGCGCGAGCCTAAGGATTCAAGGCAGGTCTGCATCATGGTGAGGAGCTTGAGATCGCGCCCCGGCATGGGCCGTTCGAGGAGGATGGCGTCAAAGATTATGGCGTTGGTAGCGCAGCCGAAGAAGACGGGTGCACCGAAAGCCATCTCATGCTGCCGCCATTCGGCTGGACGGGGATGTTCGAACTGGATTTCCAGGGGTGACCAATGACGGCCGCAGGCTTCGCGGATGATGTTGGTGAACTGGCCCAAAGACAGTTCCGCATCCTGCCGCCGCGCGATGATGGCGGGCGATAGGATCTGGTATTCCAGGCGCATGCGGCCATCGGCATCGCGCTTCAGGTGCATGGCGGACGAACTCTGCTGATAGCGGAACAGGCCGACCAAATTCTGCAAGGCGCTGCCAAGGGTCGGGGAAGAGAGGCAGGCATAGCCCCACATGCCGAGATCACGCGGCGCAAATTGCTGGCCGAACCAGAGACCGAAATTGCCGCGCCCGGTCTGCTTGGCTGCCTCCTCGAACAGGCCGCAATAGGCGGCGAGGCGCAGCTGCAAGGTGGGCGCCGTGGTCATTTCCGGGGCGATGCCGCAATTGCCGAAGATGGAATCGACGTCGCCGCCCTGTGCTTCGATGAAATCGACCAGACCTGCCGCTGCTGCCGCCAAAACAACGGGCGCGGCCGCGGCGCCGCTGCTGGCGGCGCCTGCGAAGAGTGGCTGTCGTCCGGGATGGATCATCGAAGACCGTCCTTACAAGCCGTCTGCTGCGAGATTTGGGTCAGGAATGATGGCATGATGGTGCCGATGCTGCAAGGCAGCATAACCGTCCTGTCAAAACCGGCGGCTTTTCGGTCAAGCGGTCCCGCGACCGGCGGTCTAATCTCCCGCTAAACTCGCATAAGATTGGGTTCTTCAACGTGCCGAGTTCTTCAAAAGTGTTGGGAGTGGGTGATGAGCGACCGACCGCAGCCGAGCGCCAATCCCAGCATTGACGCCGGGGCAAACCGCTGGCGCCGTTTCGCCGATTGGGACGAGCGGCCGCTGCGCCTCGACCGTTTCGCGGTGGAAGATCCGGAAAATGGTTTCTCGGCCTTCAAGGGCGCCAAAGATCCGAAGCCGGGCCTGACGATGGCGGGCGGCAAGGTCGCCAGCATGGACGGCGTGTCTGCGGCCGATTTCGACATGATCGATCATTTCATCGCCCATCATCACCTCGACCTCGACCTGGCGGCGGAAGCGATGGTGGTCCCCTCGGCGGAGATCGCGCGCATGCTGGTCGACATCACCGTGCCAAGGGAAGAGCTGGCGCGTTTGGCACATGGCCTGACGCCGGCGAAACTTGCCGAGGTGGTGGCGCAGCTTTCCGCCATCGAGCTCGCCTTTGCCTTCTCCAAGATGCGCACGCGGAAGACGCCGGGCAATCAGGGCCATGTGACTAATGCCAAGGACGATCCGCTGCAATTGGCGGCGGATGCGGCGACGGCGGTCGCGTTCGGCTTCGACGAGGTCGAGACCACCATGCGTGTGGCGCGCAACGCTTGGTCGAATGCCTTGGCTTGCGCTGTGGGTGCCGCAGTCGGCCGCTGGGGCACCCTGTTCCAATGTTCCAGCGAGGAAGCGGAAGAACTGCAGATCGGCATGGCGGGGTTCACCTCCTATGCCGAGACGGTTTCGGTATACGGGACGGAACGTGCCTTCACCGATGGCGATGATACGCCCTGGTCAAAGGCATTCCTGGCCGCGGCCTATGCGTCGCGCGGCATCAAGATGCGGTGTACGTCGGGGGCAGCGTCGGAATTGCTGATGGGGTTCCATGAATCGAAATCGCTGCTTTATCTGGAGGCGCGGTGCCTGTGCCTGCAGCGGGCGATGGGTGTCCAGGGGACGCAGAATGGCGGCATCGATGGTGCGCCCTTGGCCTCGACCATGCCGGGCGGTGTCCGCGAGCTGATGGCGGAAAATCTGATCGCCGTCTGGCTGGATCTCGAATGCGCCACGGGCAACGATGCGCGGCATTCGGAATCGGAAATCCGCGTCGGCGCCAAGATCCTGCCCTTTCTCATCGCCGGGTCGGATTTCATCTGTTCCGGCATGGGGTCGATCCTGAAATATGACAATTCCTTCAACCCCTCCTCGTTCAATGGCGAAGAGATGGAGGATTTCCTGGTCCTGCAGCGCGATTTCGATGCCGATGGCGGCTTGACCTCGGTGGGGGAGGCTGCAGCACTCGATTTGCGCAAGCGCGCCATCGAGGCGCTCTCCGCCGTGTTCGCCGAACTGGAACTGGGCGCGCCCACGGAAGCGATGAAACGCAGTGTTGCCGTGGCGTCCGGTTCCAACGACACCGACAGCTATCTGCCGCGCGACGTTGCCTTCATCAGCGACAAGATCAAGGAGCGCGGCATCAATGTTCTGGACGTGATCAAGGCGTTGGCGGTCCGCGGTTTCCGCGAGGAGGCGCAGAATTTGCTCAATGTCGTACGACTGCGCGTGTCGGGCGATTATCTGCAGACGGCGGCGATCGTGCGCAAGGGCCATGTCATCAGTGCTGTCAACGATCCCAACGACTATGGCGGTCCCGGCACCGGCTATCGGTTGAGCGAAAGCCGCCGCCAGGAACTGGCCGCCATCCGCGATGTGCTGACGCGCGAGGAAGTGCTCCGCACCGAAGCGACTTTCGCCAGTGGCGAGAACAAGCTCATCCGCTATAAGGCGCTGGGCGAGGCGGCCGTGACCGGCCCGCGCAACGAGATCGTGATCGGTGTCAGTCCGGCCTTCGGCCTCAAATTGTTCCGGACACTCGCCGGCCACGCGCTCTCTGCCGTGCTGCGGGCCTTGAGCGACGGTATTGCCGCCAAGGGCGGCGTTGCGCGCATCGTGCGCATGCGCCATACCGCCGATACGTCGTTCCTGGGGCTGAGTGCGGCGCGTCTTGCGGGATCGGGCGTCGGTATCGGTTTGCAGGCGAAGGGAACGGCGGTCATTCACCAAGCCGACCGGCTGCCGCACCACAATCTGGAACTGTTCTCCAACGCGCCCATTACCTCGCTCAGTCATTACCGCAGCCTCGGCGAGAATGCCGCCACCTATGCCAAGGGCGAGATGCCGGAGCCGGTCGTGGTCCCCACCGAAGGCAAGGCCATGGGCGCCCGCTATCACGCCCAGGTGGCTCTTATCTATGCCATCGAGACTTCACTGACTGAGGATGGGGCCAAGCCCGAGGATATCGAGATCGCCTTCCTGGAGGCACATTAATGGCACGCATCAACGGCATCGCCGACTATCCCTTGGCAGAGAACCGCCCGGATCTGGTGAAGACCGCGCGCGGCAAGGCGCTGGAGGATCTGACCCTGAAGGCTGTCGAGGCGGGGGATGTGACGCTGGAGGATTTGCGCATCACGCCACAGGCACTGCAGGACCAGGCGCGGATTTCGGAACTGGCTGGCCGCCCGACGCTCGCCCGCAATTTCGAACGCGCTGCCGAGATCGTCGATGTGCCGCAGGAGTTCGTGCTGAAAGTCTATGAACTGTTGCGGCCTGGGCGGGCAAAGGCCAAGGGCGATCTGCTCGCGGCAGCCAAGACATTGCGCGACACATACGGTGCCACCAAGATGGCCGACTTTGTCGAGGAAGCTGCGGAAGTCTACGAACGTCGAGGGCTGTTTACGTATCGGTTTTGAGTTGGATCGCTCGCAATGACCTGGAAGACCCGCAACCGTTCTTTCTATTATGCCGGCGCACCGGAGCCGGACGATCTCGATTTCAAGCCGGCCGAGACGGCGCTGCTGGTGATCGATGTGCAGAACACCTATCTGGCAAGGCCGGACCGGGCATCGCTCGATGCTGCCGGGCAGGCCAGCTATGATGCCTGGACGCCGTTCCATAAGCGCATGAATGAGATCGTCATTCCACGCACGGCCGAGTTGCTGCGCCTTGCGCGCAAGCACGGCATCGAATGCCTGTTCGCCCGCATCGCCTGCCAGACGGCGGATGGTCGCGACCGGTCGCTCAGCCAGAAGATGCCGGGCTGGAACAATCTTTTGCTGCCCAAGGACGAACAATCCTCGCAGATCGTGCCGCAACTGGCGGCCCGGGGCGACGAGATCACGGTCACTAAGACGACTGACAGCGCGCTCACAGGCACCAATCTGCGCCTCATCCTTCATAATCTCGGCATCAAGAATGTGATCTGTGTCGGCATCTTCACCGATCAATGCGTCTCTTCGACGGTGCGCAGTCTCGCCGATGAAAGCTTCCAGGTCGTGGTGGTGGAAGATTGCTGTGCCGCAGGTTCTGATGCGCTCCATGAGCAGGAACTGGCCATCATCAACATGATCTATTGCCACGTGATGAATGCGGCCGAACTTGTCCAAATGATGAAGCTGGCATGAAGCGCATCCTCATCATCGTCCCGGAACTGGTGGCACCGCCCGGCATCCTGGGGCAGGCGCTCATCGAGAACGGCGCGCACTATGACGCGGTCTTTCCGGTTGCGCGTTTTGCCAGCCAGTCGCCGCTTGCCTATCCCGGCCTGCCTGCGGGGCCGGGCGGCTATGCCGGGCTCATCGTCATGGGCGGGCCGATGAGTGCCAGGGACGAGCATGATTATCCCTTCCTCACCGAGACGATGGCGCTGATCCGCGCTTTTACGGCAGCGGACCGCCCGGTCCTCGGGGTCTGCCTCGGCGCCCAGATCATCGCCCACGCCTTCGGGGGCGAGATCTATCGCCTGGGCAAGCTTGAATCCGGCTTCTACCAGCTCGGCCTGACGGCAGAGGGCAGGGCGGATCCGCTGTTCCGGGATGTGGCGGAACCCGTCACGACCTTCGAAAACCACTATGAAGCCACGCGGAACACGCCAGGTGCCGTCACCCTGATGACCGGCGGGGCCTGCGCGGTTCAGGCCTTCCGGGTCGGTACCAAGACCTACGGTGTCCAATTCCATGTCGAGGTGACGATCGACATCGTGCGGGATTGGATCCGGATGTTTGGCAAGGATTTCTGTCGCGATGAGCCAAGATTGTTGACCGATCTCGATCAACAATTCGACATCCATTTCCGCGACTACGTCCGGGTCTGCCAGACGCTCACGCGAAATTGGCTGGCGTTAACTTAAGGCATTGTTGTCATTGAGGGGGCTGTCAAGATTATCGGCCTAAATGTCAAGACCGGGTGGTAGGGGGTCCCTATCGTCCATAGTGTGACCGACATCAAGATGACTTGCGTCAAGCAAGCGAGAACGCGCAGAAAACCGCATCCGTCCGGACTTTGCGGCCAGATGCACCAGCTTGGTCAACAGGGAAGCGGCACCGGCAGCAACGCCCGGGCCAACGGAGAGGGACAGATGAGCAGCTTCAAGCAGTCACGTCGCAATTTCATGCAGAATTCCGCCCTGATGGCGGCGGCCTTTGCCACCGGCGGTGTCGCCGGCCTGCGCCCCGCCTTTGCGGACCGGTCGAAGGAACTCAATATCCTGTGTTGGGAGGGTTATAACTCGGCCCAGGTGTTGGACCCGTTCCGCGAATCCTCGGCCGCCACGGTGAAAGCGGAATCGCTCACCAACGACCCCACCATGATCAACCGTCTGCGGGCCGGCGAAACCAATGTCTGGGATTTGATCAACGTCAACAATCCCTGGGCGCGCAAGGTGATGTTCCCGGAAAAGCTCATCAAGCCGCTCGATCGCGCCAAGATGGAGCCCTATTTCGAGAAAATGGCCCCGGCCTTCAAGCCGCCTTATAAATGGGCGATGGACGATGCCGGTGTCGAGCTGCTCGGCATGTGCCAGCGCTATGGCCCCTACAGCTTCGTCGTCAATACCGACAAAGTCAGCCGCGACGCCGCCGAGGATCAGGGCTGGGATCTGTGGAACGATCCGGCCAATGACAAGAAATACGGCATCCTTGAATCCGACGATTGGAACGTCTTCAACATCTGCTGCATCGCCGGCTTCGATCCGTTCAAGGTCCATAGCGACGAGGAGGTCGCAAAGTTCACTGAAACCGCGAAGAAGGTCTTCAAGGGCGCCAAGGTGGTGGGCGATATCGCAACGATGAACCAGGCGCTGGTCTCGGGCGAGATCAATTTCCACATGACCGGCGGCACCTATTCTGCCTCGCCGGCGCGCGCTGACGGGACCGCTGCCATTCGCGGCATCACACCGAAGAAAGGCCCAATGGCAGGCGGCAAGGGCGGCATTTCCTGGATCGAGGTGACCTCGACCGTCAATAATCCGGATCTGTCACCACAAGCGGTGGCCTTCCTGGAATATGTGCAGGATCCGACCGTCGCCCATACCGTCGCCTTCGCCGAAGGCACCTTCAACCCGGTGGCCCAGATGGGCAACCCGGATTGCTTCAAGCTCTTTACCAAGGAAGAGCTCGACGCCATCCAGTATGACAGTCTGGAAGAGGAAATGGCGCGCTCGGTCGAATACGACATTGTGCCGGATTACGACAAGCTGCTCGACATCATGACCGCGGCGAAGCGCGAAGCTTCCGGCGGCTGAGATCGACCAGCGACCTGTCTTGCGCGCGGGTCGTCCAGCTGGAAGTATGCTGGGCGACCCGCAGTTTTTCTGACCTCTTCATCATCCGGATTTCCGAGGACCATGAACGGCCGATCGCCCATTCTGCAGCTGCGCAATCTCACCAAGATTTTCGGCAATTTCACGGCCGTCAAAGAAATCAATCTCGACATCTCCGAAGGAGAGTTCTTCACCATTGTCGGCCCGTCCGGCAGCGGCAAGACCACCTTGCTGCGCATGCTGACCGGGATGGAGAGTGCCACCAGCGGTGACATCCTGCTGCGCGGGAGTCGGATCAACGATCTGCCGGCCAACAAGCGGCCGACCTGCATGGTGTTCCAGTCTCTGGCGCTGTTCCCGCATCGCACGGTGGGGCAGAACATCGAGTTCTCGCTGAAGATCAAGAATGTCGACCCCGCGGCCCGCAAAATTCGCGCGCTGCAGCTGATGGACCAGCTGCGCCTGCCGCAGGATTATTACGGCAAGAGTGTCACCAAATGTTCGGGCGGTGAACGGCAGCGCGTGGCTTTGGCGCGCGCACTTGCTTACGATCCCGACATTCTGTTCTTTGACGAGCCGCTGTCGGCGATCGATTACAAACTTAGGAAGACGCTGGAGAAGGAACTGAAGGACATCCACCGGGAGACCGGCAAGACCTTCATCTACATCACTCACAGTTTGGAAGAGGCGATGGTGATGAGCGACCGCATCGGTGTCATGCGGGCGGGATCGCTGGTACAGGTGGGCTCGCCGCAGCAGATCTACTCCGCGCCGGAAACCAAATTCGTCTCGGAATTCATCGGCGACGTCAACGTCATGGCTGTGACGGCAGCCGGCTCGGCCACTGTGCATGCGGCGGAATTCAAGACCGATTTCGCCAGCCCACCGGTACCGGCCGGTTTCGCGTCCGGCCATCTGGTCGTACGGCCGGAATCGCTGCGCTTCCTGGAAGCGCGCGGGCAGGCGCAGAACTGCCTCGAGGGCCGGCTCTATAACGAATATGTGCTGGGGTCGCGCATCCAATATCAGGTGCGTGTCGGTGACCATGTCTTCATCGTCGAGAAATTGCGCCAGCAGGCCTTTAC
The DNA here is from genome assembly GCF_056404715.1 of Dongia sp. P2_B8. Lineage (NCBI taxonomy): Bacteria > Pseudomonadati > Pseudomonadota > Alphaproteobacteria > Rhodospirillales > Dongiaceae > Dongia > Dongia sp. P2_B8. Next base: position 902,211 of record NZ_JBFUDM010000003.1, read on the forward strand.
CGGCCACCGTGACGACAATGTGCTGATCGGCTGGGATGCGAAGGACAGCATCCTGGTGACGGATTGAGCGGGGGAAAGCCATGAACCTCGCAAAGATGTTCAGACCCGGCACAAGGCACGCGCTGCCGCTGCTGCTATTCCTGTTGGTGGGGTTTGCTGCACCCCTGCTGGCCGTGATCGGCTTCAGCTTCATTCCTGCCCGCACGTTCGAGCTGTGGCAGCCCTGGAGCCTCGGCAATTATGTCGAGATCTTCAATTCGACGGCCTATCTTTCTTTCCTCTGGTCGCTGGGGCTTGCTGCCGTCACCGTCCTCATTCTGGCGGTCATTTGCTATCCCATTGCCTATGGCCTGGCGCGGGTGTTCGGGAAATATGCGACGTTGGTCACGCTGCTGTTCACGATTCCGCTGTTTGTCTCGGAAAATGTTCGCCTCTATGGCTGGGTGCTGTTCTTCATCAAGAATGGCGTCTTGCTCGGCACGTTGAAGGCCTGGTTCGGCATCGAGCCGGAAAGCTGGCTGTTCACCAGCGGCATTATCGTCTTCGGTATGGTCTATGTTTATCTGCCCTTCATGCTGTTTCCGATGACGCTGGGCGTCTCCATGGTGCCTGACCAGACCCGGGATGCCGCCTTCGACCTCGGCGCCACGCGCTGGCAGGTGTTCAAGGAGGTCGAGTTACCACTTTCCATGCCAGGCATCATGATCGGCTTCCTGCTGTCTTTTGTGCTGGCAGTCGGTGCCATCGCCGAGGCGAAAGTGCTGGGTGGACAGCAGATCATCCCGATCAGCCACGATATTGAAATCGCCTTTACCTATGCACAGAACTGGCCATTGGGAGCTGCCCTCTCGGTGCTGCTGATGCTCGTGGTGGGGACCATGGTCCTTCTAGTGCTGCGGCGCTTCGATCTCGACGCCATCCTGGGACGGAGATAGGCGATGAACGGCCTCACGCCCCGCTGGCGTACCTCTCTCATCTGGGCGTGGACGGCGGCCGTTGTCGTCTTCATGTATTTGCCGGGTGTCTGCCTGCTGCTGGCCTCGATGACGTCGAGCCGCTACTTCATATTTCCCATCAACAAATGGGGTTTCGATTGGTGGCAGAAGACATTCGCCTCCCTCGAAATCCATCAGTTGTTCAAGACGTCGATCCTGATCGCCGCCTGCGTCACGGTCATTGCCGTGACGATCGCCTTGTTTGGGGCGTTGGCTTTCGCGCGCTATGACTGGAAGGGTCGCAGCATCTATCAGAAGATCGTGTTGCTGCCGATCTTCTTTCCGCAATCGGTGCTGGGCCTGTCGCTGCTGCTCTGGTTCAACGCGCTGGGCCTCACCATGTCCTGGCAGACGGCGGTCTTTGCCCATCTGGTCTGGATCATTCCCGTCTGCACCCTGGTTATTTCGATCCAGGTCTATTCCTTCGATCCGGCCCTGGAAGAGGCGGCCTTCGATCTTGGCGCCACCAAATGGCAGGTGTTCCGCGAGGTAACCTTGCCGGTGCTCTTTCCCGGCATCTTCTCTGGCGGGTTATTCGCCTTCTTGTTGTCCTGGGGCAATTTCCCGTTGTCGCTCTATACGACCGGTGCCGACACAACGATTCCGGAATATCTTTATGCCAAGATGGTAGCCGGCTATACGCCGGGCGTGCCGGTGCTGGGCACGGTCTCGACAGTGGGTGCCGCGACGCTCCTGCTGGCGGGCTATGCGATCATTCTGATGCTGCGCCGTCGCCGCGCCGTCAGCGATCAATCGGAAACCTGATTAAAATCGGAGGAACGCGCCATGCTGGCCGCATCGATCAAGGGGAAATCCGTCATCGTCACCGGCGCCAGCAAGGGTATCGGTAAGGGCATTGCCCGGGTCTTTGCCAAACACGGGGCCAAGGTGCTGGTGGTCGGACGCGACCTCAAGGCGGCGGAGACGGCCGCCAAGGAACTGACCGATATGGGCCACACGGCGTCCGGCTTCTCCGCCGATGTCACCAAGCTGCCGGACATGGAGAAGATGGCCAAGGCGGCGGCCGATCGTTATGGCAGCGTCGACGTGCTGTGCGCCAATGCCGGCATGTTCCCACAGGTGAAGATCGAGGAGATGTCGCCGGAGACCTGGGACGATGTCATGGCAACCAACCTCAAGGGCACTTTTTTATCGGTGAAGGCGTGCGTGCCGTACCTCAAGAAAAGCGGTGAGGGGCGCATTGTCATCACCTCATCGATCACAGGTCCGGTGACCGGATTTCCCGGCTGGACCCACTACGGTGCGACCAAGGCCGGTCAATTGGGTTTCATGCGCACGGCCTGCATGGAATTGGCAAAATACGGCATTACGGTCAACGCCGTGCTCCCCGGCAATGTCATGACCGAGGGGCTCATCGAACTCGGCGAGGAATATATGAAGGGCATGGCGGCATCGGTCCCGCTCGGCAAGCTCGGCGATGTCGAGGATATCGGCCATGCCGCCTTGTTCCTGGCATCGCGCGAGGCCGGCTATATCACCGGCCAGACCATCATCGTCGACGGTGGGCAGATCCTGCCAGAATCACAGGATGCGATGGCGCAGATTTAGTGCCCCTGTTTGCGATAGGCCCGGGGGCTGACACCAGTCCAGCGGGTGAAGGCCCGGGTGAAGGCCGAAAGTTCCGAATAGCCGAGCAGCAAGGCGATCTCGGTCAAGGGCAGCTGGCGCTGGTCGAGATACATCTGCGCCAGGCTCTGACGCGTTGTTTCAACGGCATCCTTGTAAGTCAAACCCTGTTCTGACAATTCGCGCTGGATGACAGCGGGGGCGACCCGCAGCATCTGCGCGATATGATCGAGGCTGGGATAGCCGCTGGGCAGATTGACGCGGATTGCCGTCTTGACGCGATCGACCATGCCATCGCTGCCCTGCCGGTGTGATCCCAAGGATTCAAGGCATGTCTGCATCATGGTGAGCAGCTGCAGATCGCGGCCCGGCATCGCACGTTCCAGCAATTCCGGGCGGAACAGCAGAGCATTCGTGGGTTGGCTGAAATAGACCGGCGCGTCGAAGGCCGTCTCGTGTTCCTTCCAGAATTCCGGCCGCGGATGCTCGAAATGCACTTCGATCGGTGCCCATTTCGGACCGCAGCAATCGCGAATTACATTGGCGAACATGCCCAGGGACAATTCCGCATCCTGACGCCGCTCGACGATTTCCGAGGAATAGATCTGATATTCGAGGCGCATCAACCCGTCCTTGCCACGGGCCAACTGCATGCCAGAGGATTCCTGATGGTAGTGGAAAAGCCGCACCAGATTGTCGAGGGCAGCACCCAAGGTCGGTGACGAGATCGCGGCATAGCCCCACATGCCGAGGTCGCGCGGCTGGAACTGCTGGCCGAAATGCAGGCCGAAATTGCCTGGGCTGAATTTGTCACCCTCGATCTGCTTGGCGGCCTGTTCGAAGAGACGGCAATAGGAAGCAAGTTTCAGCTTCAAGGTGGGCGCACCGGCCATGTCCGGCGCGATGCCGGAATTGCCGAAGATCGAATCCACGTCGCCTTGCTGCCGTTCAATGAAATCAACGAGGCCTGTCGCCGCTGCGGCCAGCACGATCGGCGCGCCTGTCTCGCGCGTCTCGGTCTTGGAATCCAGCAGAGCGGCAGCCATCGGCACGATCTCCGGCAAAAAAGTTTAGCGATGATGGCACGAGCCCGGCGGGACCTTCAAGGGTGCAAAGCTGATCAGCTGTCAAGATCGCCGCTCCAGGGGTCAAGCGCGCTGGCGACAAGCGGCTTTAACCTCGCCCATGGATGGAAACGTGCCGGCCGCGAACAAGCGGCGAACCCATGGGCCGCTGCTGCAAAGCTCAGTGAATCCAAGGGTTGAGAGCCTGACCTACATCTGGGAGCGAAGGATATTCATGAGCGGCGTGCTCACGACCGAACGATTGTTGCGCATCATCGATGAACTGGCGGCGAGTTCCCTCGCGCGCTGGGGCCTTGCCGGTGCCGATCTGAAGCTCATCAACCATTCGGAAAACTGGACCTATCGTGTGATGCCGGCGGGTGCTGCCCGGCCGGTCATCCTGCGCGTCCATCGCGACGGCTATCACAGCGTCGATGGCATCCGCAGCGAACTGGCCTGGATGCGCGCGCTGCAGGCGGAAGCCGGTGTGAAGACGCCGCAAGCCATCCCGGCGCGCGATGGCGCGGATATCCAGACCGTGGCGCATCCGGCCTTGTCTACCCCCCGCAACTGCGTGTTGTTTGAATTCATCGACGGCATTGAACCGCCACAGGACAATCTCATCCCGCCCTTTCGTCAATTGGGCGAGGTCACGGCGCGGTGCCACAACCACAGCGAAGGCTGGCAGCGCCCCGGCTACTTCCAGCGGCTGTCCTGGGATTTCGAACATTCTTTGGGCAAAACCGCCAATTGGGGCGCCTGGCAAGCCGGGCCGGATTGCACGCCGGACCGTGCCAGATTGTTGCAGCGTGCGGTCGATCTCATGGAGCGCCGGCTGGTGCGGTTCGGCCAGGGCAGGAACCGCTATGGCCTCATCCATGCCGATTTCCGCCTCGCCAACCTGCTGGTTCATGACGGCGACGTGCGGGTGATCGATTTCGACGATTGCGGGCTCGGCTGGTTCCTCTACGACGCGGCGACTGCCGTGAGTTTCTTCGAGGACCGCGCCGACGTGCCGGAATTGATGGAAGCCTGGAAGGAAGGCTATCGCCGCGTCCGCGCGCTGCCGTCAGAGGATGACGAGGAAATGTGGACCTTCATCTTGTTGCGGCGCATGACGCTCTTCGCCTGGATGGGCAGCCACGCTGAAACCGACCTCGCACGCACGGAAGGGCCGGGCTACAGCACCGGCACCTGCGATCTCGCCGAACGCTATTTGAGCCAAAAGAGCTAAGCCCCAAGCGGGCTGGGAGTGAACGATGGCAGATCTTCAGCAGAGTCCCGAGAAGCGCGAGTTCATCGCCAAATCGAAGATGTTCTGGAACCCCGGCAAGACCCAAGCCTGGCAGGATATGGGCGTCGATCTGGTGATCGACAAGCGCGAGGGTTACCTGCTGTGGGACATGGATGGCAGGCGACTCATTGATCTCCATCTCAATGGCGGTACCTACAATATCGGCCATCGCCACCCGGAGCTGATCGAAGTACTCAATCGCGGCATGCAGCGCTTCGACATGGGCAATCATCATTTCCCAAACCAGGGACGCACGGCCCTGGCCGAACGCCTGGCACGGATTTGCGGTGGCGACATGCACTACACCATGTATGCCTCGGGTGGTGCCGAGGCGATCGACATCGCCCTGAAGACGGCACGGCATGCCACGCAACGGCGCAAGATCGTCTCCATCATCAACGCCTATCATGGCCATACGGGTCTGGCTGTGGCGGCCGGTGCCGACCGCTTCAAGAAGATCTTCTTGTCCGACCAGCCGGATGATTTCGTCCATGTGCCGTTCAACGATCTCAATGCCATGGAAGATGCCTTGAAGGGCAGAGACGTGGCCGCGCTCATTATGGAGACGATCCCGGCCACCTACGGCTTTCCGATGCCGTTGCCAGGCTATCTGCAGGATGTGAAGAAGCTGTGCGAGAAGTATGGCGCCCTTTATATCGCGGATGAGGTGCAGACGGGCCTCATGCGCTGCGGTGAGATGTGGGGTTACCAGCGCTATGGCATCAATCCGGACATCATGGTGACTGGCAAAGGTATCTCCGGCGGCATGTATCCGATTGCCTGTGTGGTCGCGCGCGAGCCCTATGCCGGCTGGCTGACCCAGGACGGATTTGCGCACATGTCGACCATGGGTGGCGCGGAACTGGGTTGCCTGGTCGCCATGAAGACGCTGGAAATTCTGGAACGGCCGACCATGAAGCCGATGGTCAATTATATTTCAGAGACCTTCCGCAACGGCCTTCACGAGATCATGCAACTCTATCCCGACTTCTTCGCGGGCATTCGCCAATGTGGGCTGGTGATGGGCCTGGAGTTTGATTTCCCGGAAGGCGCCAAGCCGGTCATGAAGCATCTTTATGAAAATGGTGTCTGGGCAATTTTCTCGACCCTCGATCCCCGTGTCCTGCAGTTCAAGCCTGGCGTGCTGATGACCGCCGATCTCTGTGCCGAAGTGCTGGAGCGCGTCGAACGGAGCATTGGCCTTGCCCGTGCCGATTGCCTCGGCAAGGGCACCAGAACGCGCCGTGTGGCGTGAGGAAATCCTGACATGACTGCCATCGTCGAAGAAATCCTGGCTGGCGAAAAGCGCGCGACCGGCAATGCAGACATGATGCTGCAGACTGCGGAATGGGCCGCTGCGGCTTTTGCGCGCTTTGACCGCAAGCGCATCGAGGCAATCGCCCGCGCCGCCGCCGAGGTTGCCTATACTCATGCAGGCGCGTTGGCCGAAGCCGCGGTCAAGGAAACCGGATTCGGTGTCGCGGCTCACAAGAAGATCAAGAACGAGCTCACCTCGCGCGGGCTGTTCGAACTCTATGCCAAAGAGGATTATTGTTCGGCTCGCGTCAAAGCCGAGTTGAAGATGGTCGAACTGCCGCGCCCGGCCGGTATCGTCTTTGCGCTGACACCTTCCACCAACCCGGTTTGCAGCGTCTACTATAAGGTGCTGATGGCACTCTTTACCCGCAATGCCATCATCCTCTCACCGCACCCGATGGCAAAGACCTGCTCGGTCCGTGCCGCAAAGCTGATGGCGGCTGCGGCTGAAGAGGCGGGAGCGCCGGTCGGCATCATTCAGGTGATTGAAGAGCCCAATCTGCCGCTCATCGACTATGTGATGAAATCGCCCCGTGTCGGCGTGATTCTGGCAACCGGCGGCACACCCATGGTGCGCTCAGCCTATAGCTCCGGCAATCCGGCGATCGGCGTCGGTCCAGGCAACGCCCCGGTGCTGGTCGATGACAGTGCAGATCTCAATGAGGCCGCGAAGCGCATCGTCACCTCGAAGGCTTTCGACAATTCCATCCTGTGCACCAATGAAAGTGTCGTGCTGGCGGTCGAGAGCGTTGCGGACCGGCTGCTTCAGGCGTTGAAATCCGCCGGCGCTTATGTGGCAAAGCCGGAAGAGGTGGCAGCCCTTCGCGACCTCCTCTTCGGCAAGGGCAGTTTCAACATCGCCGTGCTTGGTAAATCCGCGGTCGAGATCGGTGCGCAGATCGGCCTGCGCCTGCCGGTGCAGACCCAGATCATTCTGGCCGAGATCGACCGCATCGGTATCGACGAGCCGCTCTCCAAGGAAAAGCTGTGCCCTGTTCTGGGCTTCCTGCGGGTGCCCCATGCGCAGGCCGGCATCACCCAGGCGCGCGCACTTATCCGCCTGTCCGGTGCTGGCCATTCCGCTGCCATCCATAGCAAACACGCACCGACCATCTTGAAATACGGGGCGGCAGTAAAGGCATTGCGGGTCGTCGTCAACGCACCCTGTAGCTTGGGTGCTGCCGGCTACGGCACGCATCTGGCGCCGGCCTTCACCATCGGCACCGGCTTCTTCGGATCGTCCGCCATTGGCGAGAATGTGGGACCGCAGCACCTCATCAACTGGACGTGCATCGCCTATAACGACGATCCGAAGGAAGCGTTCGGCGACTTCAGCGGGCTCGATGCCAATGCCGGTGGGCCGGCGCTGGCGTTGGGTCTGGAAGCGCCGATCTCGCTCGGCCGCCTGCAGGAAGGGGCCGATGTGGCGCAGGATCCGTTGCCGCTGCCATTGTCGGAACGTGGTGCGGTCGACGAGGTCGCCATTTTGCGTGAGGAGATTCGCCGCATGGTGCTCGAAGAACTCCGTGGCGCGTTGCGGTCATGAGAAAGCTGAGCTGACACATGGCCGACCTGCGCTCCTTCATCTTCATCGACCAGCTGCAGCCGCAGACGCTCTGCTATATGGCAAGCGGCATGCGCGGCAGGCTGCCGCGCACTCACATGGCAGCGCAGATCATCGAGCTAGCGCCGGGCCTCGATATCGAGGCGTTGACCGACGTTGCGCTGAAACATGCCAGTGTCTCCGGAGGCATGCTGGTGGTGGAGCGCCAATTTGGCTATCTCGAGTTTCATTCCCGCTCGATTGCCTCGGTAAAATCCGCTGCCGAAGCGGTGCTCGAGCAATTGGATGCGCGGCAGGATCAGGCGATGAAGCCGCAGATCCTCGCCTCCAAGATCGTGACGCGGATCGATAACGGCCACGCCTTTCTCATCAACCGCAACAAGTCAGGATCGATGATCCTGCCCGGAGAATCCTTGTTCGTTCTTGAAATGCAGCCGGCCTCCTACGCCATTCTTGCCACCAACGAGGCCGAGAAGACCGCCGATATCAAGGTCATCGACTATCGTATGTTTGGTGCCACCGGCCGCGTCTATCTATCCGGTGAAGAATCCAATGTGCGCATGGGCGCCGAAGCGGCCCTTTCCGCATTGCAAGGATGATGAGCATGGACAAGAACCTCATCCGCACCCTTATCCGGGATGTGATCGCCGAGGAAGTCACGGCGATGAAAGCCGGCAAAGGCGCCACCGTTCCAGTCGCTGCCGCGGTCTGCATCGCCAATGATGCCGACCTTGCCGGCTTTGCCCGCGATGTATTGCGGTTGGCCGAAGACCCGCAGGTCAAGGCTGCCATTCTTGCCGGCAAGCATGCATTTCATCTAGCGGGCGCGAGGCAGATCCTCACAGCGACATCGGCGCCCCAGAGCCACCGTATCGATAAGGGCGTCGTCACGGAAGCCATCGTCGTCAAGCTCAGCCAGAACGTTACCCGTCTGCTGCTGGGGCCTGGCGTCAGCATCACTCCCTTGGCCCGGGACAAGGCCAAGGCGCGCAACATCAGCGTCGAAAGGATCGGGCAATGATTCGCGGTCGGGTCGTGGGCCGGTATTGGGCCACCAAGAAGATCGAGCACATTCCGTCTGGCGCTTTCCTGGAAGTGGAAAGCCATGGCGGCGGGCGCATGATTGCCTTTGACGTGCTGGGCTGCGGCGAGGGCGAGGATGTGCTTATCGTCACCGGCTCGACCGCCGCATCGTGGCTCGGCGGTGGCAAGATTCCCATCGATGCCCTCATTATCGGCTCGCTCGACGAACCCACGAAATCCAAATCCAAATAGCATCATCGAAGCAAGGAGAGAGATATGTCGAACGCAATTGGAATGATTGAGACCCGGGGTTTCGTCGCGGCCCTGGCCGCGGCTGATGCCATGGTGAAAGCCGCCAACGTCACTGTCGTTGGTCGCGAGGAAGTGGGGGATGGCCTGGTGGCCGTCATCATCAACGGTGATGTCGGCGCGGTGAAAGCTGCCACCGAAGCCGGCGCCGAGGCTGCGAGCAGCGTTGGCACGCTCGTCTCCGTCCATGTCATCCCGCGGCCACACCCTGACCTCGGCAAGCATTTTGCGACAGCGACCGGGAAGTAGGCTCAAAATTCGATCTTTCCTTGCCATCTCTCCTCCTCTCCCTCGCGGGAGAGGGTCGGGGTGAGGGGGCGGAGAGAGCGAGTTGAGTAGTAGGTCCGCTTCACCCACCCCTCTCCCGCCAGGGGAGAGGGCCTGCGGTGCCGCCGGGCAAATCCGGACAAAATAAAGAAACACCCTATGACCGAACTGCGCGTCTATCTGTTGGTGAGAGATCTGGCCCGCCAGTTCGCGGCCTATATGTCGACGCCGACACGAGCGCGCGGCTATCCGCCGATGCAGGGAGAACATTCTCTGATCATCGAGATAGCGCCGGCGCTGGCGATTCACCGGATCTGCGATCTGGCGCTGAAATCGGCGCCGGATATGGAACCGGGCCTGCTCTATACCGAACGCCAATACGGCATTCTCGAACTTCATGCCGCCGACCTTGACCATCTGATGGAGACCGGTGATGCCATTCTAAGGGGCATCGACCACAAGGCCGAGGATCAACTGAAACCACGCACGCTCTATGCCGATATCATCGAAAATGTGGCCGACCAGCACGCCATTATCCTCAACCGGACACGGGAAGCCTCGATGCTGCTGCCGGGAAAGTCGCTGCTTGTCTATGAACTGGAGCCGGCCTTGTTCGCCTCTGTCGCCGCCAACGAGGCGGAGAAGGCGGCACCCGGGATTACCCTGGTCGACGTTCAGATGATCGGTGCCAGCGGGCGGCTGTTTCTATCCGGCACGCGCAAGGAATGTGAGCGCGCCCGCGACCGTATCGACGAAGTTCTGGGCAGCGTCATCGGCAGGTCGGGCAGGAGCTAGCGCTTCCGATCAGGCCATTTGGCCCTGCGTGTCAGATCGATAAACGCTCGCAATCCCGCAGGCACATGGCGGTGGCCTGAATAATAGAGGCGCATGCCTGGAAAAGGTGGCGTCCAATCCAGCAACACGCGCTCGAGCCGTCGGTTTGCCAGATGCGGCGCCACATTCCATTCCGTGAGATAGGCGACACCCAGGCCCTGCAATGCCGCCTCGATCATGAGATTGTCGCTGTCGAGTGTCAGTGGCCCACTGACGTCGATGACCATCTCCGCGCCACGCTTTTCAAATTCCCAGCGAAAGATGGCCCCGCTATGGAAGCGCCGTCGGATGCAGGCATGGCTGGTGAGATCCGCCGGCGTTTTGGGTCTGCCATGCGCCTCGAAATAGGCTGGTGTGGCGACGACGGCAAAACGTTGATCCGGCCCGCAGGGTATCGAGATCATGTCCTGCGGCACCGTCTCGGCAAGGCGTATACCTGCATCGAAACCTTCGGCAACGATGTCGATCAGCCGCCCATCGGTCACCAGATCCAGCTGCATGTCGGGATACTGCCTCAAGAACGCAAAGATAACGGGCTGCAGGATCTGGCGCGCGGCCCCTTCCGCCGTGTTGATGCGCAAGGTGCCGGTCGGCGTGTCGCGAAACTGGTTGACGGAATCCATCGCCGCCGAAATGTCACGCAGGGCTGGGCGAATGCGGGTGAGAAACACTTCGCCGGCTTCCGACAGCGAAACGCTGCGGGTCGTCCTGTTGAACAGCCGCACGCCCATACGCTGTTCGAGCGCTGCAATGGCGTGGCTCAGCGCCGAGGGTGACATGCCCAGTTCCACTGCCGCGGCCCGGAAGCTGCGATGAGTCGAGACGGCCACCACGGCGTTCAGCTCAAAAAGCCCAGCTCGATTCATTGTGCGATATCCTGCATCATATCATCCAATAATATGCCGATTATCGCAGCAATCCAAGTACCCTATCTTCAGATGTCCCTCTCTTGGAAGCGAGTTCAATTCATGAAAAGAACCATCCTCATTACCGGTACCTCCTCGGGCATTGGTATTGCGGCGGCCAGACTCTTTGCTGCCCATGGCTGGAACGTGATCGCCACCATGCGCCAGCCTGTACCCGGCATGAATTTGGGGAAAGATGTCCTGGTGACACGGCTGGATGTCCAGGATCGGGACAGCATTGCCCAAGCGATCGAGCTGGGAGTGAGGCATTTCGGCCGGATCGACGCGTTGGTCAACAATGCTGGATACGGCCAGTCAGGCCTGTTTGAGGCGATCACGCGCGAGCAGATTCAGGCGCAGTTCGACGTCAATGTCTTTGGCGTCATGGATGTGACGCGGGCGATCTTGCCGCATTTCCGGCGGAACAAAGGCGGCCTTATCATCAATGTGAGCTCTGGTGCCGGACTCTTCACTCTGCCGATGATCTCGCTCTACTGTGCCAGCAAATTCGCGCTGGAGGGTTTTACCGAAGCGCTCTCCTATGAACTTGCTTCGCAGAACATTACAGTCAAGAACGTCGTTCCCCATGGTGGCGTCACCGCAACGCGCTTCTCGGAAAAGTCCTCTGCCGCCTTCGCCAAAGACCCGCAGCTTGCCGACTATGATGATTTTGTCGCCAACACCCAGGCAGCCTTCGCGGGCATGATCGCCGCCCAGTCGAAGAGTGCCGAAGATGTTGCCGCAATCATCCATGAGGCTGCGACCGACGGATCGAACAGGTTTCGCTACCTGGTCGGCGACGATGCCCGCGGCTTCGTCAAGGCGCGTCGCGAGAAGTCGGAGGAAGAGTATATCGATTTCATGCGCGCCTATTTCCGGCCGCAGGCGTAAGCTCAGTCTCTGTCGCACCTCGCGATAGGAGGTAACTGGGCCATGGACACCGAGCAACAGGTTGCACAGCATTACGACCGCGCGGATATCGAGCAGGCGATCCTGACCGCGCTGACAGAAGCTGGCAAGGATATCGATCATCTGACGCCGGCCGATCTTGCTGGTGTCGATGAGTTCCACCTTGGCTGGCGCGCGCAGACAATCGAACTGGCGCAGCATTTGAAACTTGCCACCGGAACGCGCGTACTCGATATCGGTTCCGGCATCGGTGGGCCGGCGCGCTATTTCGGGGAGGCGCATCATTGTCGTGTCATCGGGCTGGACCTCACGCCCGGCTTCGTGGCCGCGGCAGCGGCACTCACAAGGCGCTGCGGCCTTAGTGATCGTGTCACCTTCCAGCAGGGCAGCGCGCTGGCCCTGCCGTTTGCACCGGCGTCCTTCGATGTGGCGACACTCATTCATGTCGGCATGAACATCGCCGACAAGGTGACGCTCTTTACCGAGGCGCGGCGTGTCTTGCGGCCCGGTGGAAAGTTCTGCGTCTACGATGTGATGCGCATGACGGACGCGGAATTGCCCTATCCCATGCCCTGGGCGGCCGATCCCTCGACCAGCTTCGTCGAAGCCCCTGCGGTCTATAAGGAATTGTTGGCTGCTGCTGGTTTCGTGGTGGAGACGGAGCGGAACCGACGTGACTTTGTCCTCGACCTTGCGGCCGCGATGCGGGCAAAAGTGGCGGAATCCGGCCCGCCGATCCTGGGTCTTCATGTCATCATGGGACCGGCCGCCAAGGGGCGGTTGAAGAATGTCATGGAGGCCCTTGAACAGGGGATGATCGCGCCCACTGAAATCATTCTGCGCGCGGTCTAGCCGAACCGTTGCAAATCGCCCTAGATTGCCTACATGGCTATCCTGAAAAATATGCAGGCCTTCTCATGACCAAGCAGCTCAAGATCGATTTTGTTTCGGACGTCTCTTGCCCCTGGTGCATCATCGGCCTGAAATCTCTTGAGGCGGCTCTCGACCGCCTGCAGGGTGATGTCGCGGCCGACATGCATTTCCAGCCCTTCGAACTCAATCCGCAGATGGTGCCGGAAGGGCAGAATATCGTCGAGCATATCGGCGAGAAGTACGGCTCGACACCTGAGCAGTCGGCACAGGCCCGCGCCATGATCCGTGACCGGGCGGCCGGCGTCGGCTTTGAGATGCGTACCAGCGAGCAGAGCCGTATCTACAACACCTTCGATGCGCATCGGCTGCTGCATTGGGCGGGGCTCGAGGGCAAGCAGGCTGCGTTGAAACACGCTTTGTTCAAGGCCTATTTCACCGATGGCGCGGTGATGTCCGATCATGAAACGTTGGCTGAAATTGCCAGGACGGTTGGTCTCGATCCGGCCCGGGCACGGGAAATCCTTGTGTCAGATACTTATGCCGAAGATGTCTGGACGCAGGAGCGCTTCTACCAGCAGCAGGGTATCAGTTCGGTCCCGGCCATCATCATCAATGATCAGTATCTGATCTCTGGCGGGCAGCCGGTTGATGTATTCGAGCGCGCGCTGCGGGAAATTGCCGCAGGGGCCTGAGGTCGGGGCGTGAGGTTAGGGCTGAGGCCAGTATCAGCCACGCCGCAACAGCAGCGCAGTCGCGTCATCCGCCATTTTGAGCCGCGGATGCAGGGCGCCCGTAGGATCGGCGGCTTCAATCTTTCGCAATTCGGCGAGCAGTGTCTCTGCACCTGCCGTGGCCGTCCGCAACAGCAAGTCGCGATCCGTGACATGGCCATAGACATCGACCAACCGATAATAGCCGTCGCTGACCAGGAGCACGCTGCGCAAATCGTCGGTCGCATATTGGTGAATTTTCAGCAGGCCGAGGCAGGCCATTTCTGCCGCCAGCACACCATAGCCACCGGCCACATTGCGGCGCTGGCGAATGGCGCGCAGGGTCGGCATCATTTCGTGGCGAATGACAGCTTCGTCGCAGATACCCAGTGACCGCATGGCGAGAATCTTGGCTTTGAGATCGGCTTCGATCTGGCCCAGCACCGGATCATCGAGGAGTTGAATTCTTCCATCCATATGTTCCAGCAGCACCAGGCAATCGCCGAGCCGCGCGATTTCGACCGTCTCGCCCAATTGGCGCAGCAGCGCAAAACTGGCGGCCGGTGTTTCGTGACCGTCAGCCCCTTTGGATGACAGCCAGGACTTCTCCTGGCGCCCGGCCAGTGCCTTCACCAATTGCGTCATGAGATGGTGTGCCGGCTGATTCGCCTGCGATGTCAGCAGCGCAGGCAGGATTTCCTGCGCCTGCGCCACAAACCAGGCGGCATCGCTGGGGCCAGGCAGCAGGGCGCGGTCGTTGATGCCGGTGACGCCGTCGAGTACCCAGGCCGCCAGCGGCGCCTGCGGATCGGGCCACACGCCATAGGCGTCTTCATTGGTCTTGCCGCCCGGTGCCGTGACGGCGCTTGAGAGAGAGAAGGTCAAAGTCTGACGCCGGCCCGCCAGACCGCCTTTGCCTGCAAATTGTTATCGATATGCACGAGATCGCCCCTGGTACCCTTGGCGATACGGCCGAGGTCGGTACGCTGCAGGAAATCGGCCGGATAGGTCGCCGCCATGCGCAGGGCTTCAGAAAGATCGAGCCCGATGCTCTGCACCATGAAGCGCACCGCCGACATCATATCGAGATCGGACCCGGCAAGTGTGCCGTCGTCCAGCACCAGCACACCATCATGACGCCGGATGCGCCGGCCATTGAGGTCGAACTCCTGGATGTCGGAGCCAACTGTCGACATCGCGTCAGTCACCAGGAAGATGCGACCGGGCTCGCGTTTGGCGCGCAAGGCGATGCCGATCGCCGCTGGATGCACATGGTGCCCATCGGCGATCAGGCCGCACCACAGCGCCTTGGAATCGAGTGCTGCCCCCACCACGCCCGGGGCGCGGTGGCTGAGCGGCGACATCGCATTGTAGATGTGTGTGACACCGCGGGCACCCGCATCCACCGCGGCCAGGATCTGGTCATAGGTCGCGTTGGAGTGGCCAATGCTGACGATGATTCCGCCGTCAACCAAGCGCCGGATGATGCGTGCCGGCACCCGTTCCGGCGACAGGGTGACCAGCAGCGTGTCGATGCCCATGGCAAGGATGGCGTCGACATCAGCATCATCCATCTGCCGGATCAGCTGTGCGTCATGGGCGCCGCGTTTGTCCGGTGAGAGGAACGGTCCTTCCAGATGCACGCCGACACAACCCGGCATGCCGCCTGCAATCGCCTGGCGGATGGCGGCGACGGCGCGTTGCGTGAGGTCGGCGGTGTCGGTGATGAGGGTCGGCAGCAAGGCAGTCGTGCCGAATTTGGCATGTGCGTTGCAGATCCTGGCAACGCCGTCGGCGGTCGGTGCGTCATTGAGCAGAACGCCACCACCGCCATTGACCTGGACATCGACAAAGCCCGGCGCCAGCAGACCACCAGCGAGCTCTTCGATTCGCATATCGGTGCCGAGCTGCGCACGCGGTATGACGTCCGCGACATGGCCGTTCTCGATGATGACAGCGTGATCGGCATGGGAAACAGCACCGTCGAAAATCTCGGCGCCAGCGAGGGCAAAAACGCTCATCAGATGGTTTCCGTGACTTTCTTGAGGAGATGGGGATTGTCCGGGTCATAGCCGCGGGCGGCAGCCAGGCGCTCAATGGCCAGATAGCAGGTTGCCATCGCGCCGATAAGCCCGGTCGCCGGGTGCGCGGTCTTCGCGATGGGCAGGTCGGTGCCCGCCACCAGTACCTTGGCACCGGCTGTGGTGAGCGCCTTGGCGCAATGATCGAGAGAGGGGCCGGCGGCATCGTTCTGCCGGAACATCAACACCGGAAAACCATCACGCACGATTTCGATGGGACCATGCAGCACCTCGGCAGCGCTGTAAGGCTCGGCATGCAATGCCGCGGTTTCCTTGAGCTTCAAGGCAGCCTCCATGGCAACAGGAAGGCCGATGCCACGGCCGATCACCAGGGCGGATTGCGCACGCTGGAAAATCTCCACGACCGGCGACCAATCCAGTGCCAGCGCTGTGCGAAGGTCGGCCGGCAGCTGCACCAGCGCATTGCGCAGGCTCTGGTGCTGCGACCATTCCGCCAGAATGCTAAGACCGGCCGCCATGGAAGAGAGGCAGGATTTGGTAGCGGCCACACTCTTCTCCGGGCCAGCCTCGAGGGCGATCGTGAGATCGGCAAGATCGGCTGCAGGCGAGTTCGCATCATTGACGATGGCGACCACCCTGGCACCGCCGGCCTGGGCACTCTTGGCCATGGCGAGGAGATCCGGGCTGCGGCCGGATTGCGAGATCAGCAGCATCACCGCACCCTTCAGGCGGAGCGGCGTCTGGTAGACCGAGGCGATCGATGGACCCATCGAGACTACCGGCAGGCCCAGCTGCATCTCGCAGGCGTATTTGAAGAAGCTTGCCGCATGGTCGGATGAACCGCGCGCGCAGAGTGCGACAAAGGGCGGATCAAGATCGCGCAGCAAGGTACCGGCCCGGGCAATCGCGCTGCCGGAACGCGACCAGAGCCGTTCGACGGCGTCGGCCGCTTCCATCGTCTCGCGCTGCATCCAGCTGGGTGAAAGTGTCGCTTGGCTCATTCGCCGTCTCCGCTTGTGGTCAATTCGACGACGAAATCATAGGCATCGCCGCGATAATGGCATTTGGTGAACTCGACCGGTCTGCCATCGGCAAGATAGGAGATGCGCTCGATGTAAAGGGCAGGCGAACCAGCAGGCACCGACAGGGACACGGCATCCTCGCCCTGGAGACTTTCCGCCGACAGGCGTTGCAGGGCGCGCACGGGCCGCACGCCGGCAGCTTCCAAGGCTGCATAAAGCGAGTTGCCGATCGCCTCGGGTGCGGCGAACAGCCGTGCCGGTACCACGGCCTGCTCAAGCGCCATCGGTTTGTCGTTGGCGAGACGTAGGCGGCGCAGACGCACGACGCGCTCGCCCGTCGTGAGGCCCAGCACCATGGCTTCTTCCGGCGAGGGGGCTGCCACGATCTTCTGCAGCCATTTGACGCTCGGCGTCAGGCCGCGCGCCAGCATGTCCTCGGTAAAGGAGGTGAGGCGCGAGAGGCGCTGCTCGACGCGGGGGGGGGTGCCGGTCACGAATGTGCCGGACCCGCGCTTTTGCGTGAGCACGCCATCTTCCACCAGTTCAGCCAGTGCCTTGCGCACAGTGACGCGCGAAATATCCAGCATGCTGGCAATCTCGCGCTCCGAGGGCAGCGCGTCGTTGGCATTGAGATTGCCGTCCTGGATGGCCGCCTGAATGAGGGCTTTGAGCCGCAGATAGAGTGGGCCGGCGGCACCCGCTGCCAGCGCGTCGGGCGCGAAGATGGTGTTGAGCGCGGTCATGCAGCGACCTGCCCGCCGGCCAGCAGAATGGCGCCGTCGAGAGCATCATGGCGCGGCGCTCCGAAATAGGTCGCATAGCGTTCCGGCAGGTAACGTTGATAGGCCTTGCCGAGACCACCCATCATAGAGATGCGCTGTGCGCCAAGTTTGATGAGATGGTCGAGCACCAGGGTGATGCCGGTCTGGCCGCGTTCGACGATGAAGCAGGCGATCTTGTCGCCACGTTCGACATACTCAAACAGAAGCGGTGTCAGCGCCCCATAATCACGCGGCTTCGCGGTCTCCGCAAAGCGATGCAGCGTGTCCATCGATCCATCGAACCGGGCCCAGACCGCATCGGTAAAGGGTGTTCGCTCGATGATGCCATCCCGGGCGTAAAGCGTGCGGCGCAGGGATTCGCGCCCCAGATCGGCGCCGCTGCCCTGGTCGGACAGCATGAAGCCCCAGCCGCCGAAGGTCTGCAGTTTGCCGCCCAGTGAAATGACATAGACCGCGCCGGTCCCGATCGCGGCGATGGCGCCATCTTGTCCGGCATGGGCGCCGACACAGGCGATGATGCCGTCATGCTCGATGCGCACGCTGTGGAAAGGCCAGCGATGCGCTTCAACGCGCGCCACGGCGCCGGCCATGTTGGCGCCGGCGAGTCCGAAACAGGCCGCAGTTTCGGCAAGCCTCGGCGCATCGAGTCCGGCCTGTGCGAAGGTTGCGCGGCTGATCCGGTCGACATTGGCGATGGCCTCGTCCGGGTCGGTGAAGATGTTGGAAGCCCCGCCGGTTGCTTCGCCCAGCAGGCGTCCGGATGCGTCGCGCAAGCGCGCCCGACAATGCGTTCCGCCACCATCGACACCCAGGAAAAACCGCACCGACATCAAAGCTCCGTGCCCATCGTTAATGCCACTTAGATACCACTATATGAATGATCG
Organism: Dongia sp. P2_B8; assembly: GCF_056404715.1. NCBI lineage: Bacteria > Pseudomonadati > Pseudomonadota > Alphaproteobacteria > Rhodospirillales > Dongiaceae > Dongia > Dongia sp. P2_B8. The sequence goes on from NZ_JBFUDM010000003.1 coordinate 920,592, forward strand.
TCTCGACTTGCCAGAGAAACTTGCGACTCGTTCCGAAGTTCGCTGTTTTGACGTTATTGCGTTAATATACAACAATATTATGACAATTCTGGATCTGCCGGTGAGTGATTTTCAAATGCCGTCATTTTCTATCTCGACATCGATGGTATTAGTTCGGTATGGTTTCATCAAGACAAAGAAGGTGATCGCATGCAGGGACGGCAAACCGAGATCGTGAGTGTGGCGGCGGAGGGTCTCGATACCTGGGCCGACCAGCGCATTCTGTCGGCGCTGCTGGGCGGGCAGGAACGCGGTATCGCCGCCGTGAGCGCTGCATTTTCTGATATCGCCAAGGCCGCCGACCTTGTGGCCGCGGTCCTGGGCAAGGGCGGGCGGCTGATTTATGTCGGCGCCGGCAGTTCGGGCCTCATTGCCAAGCTCGATGCCTTGGAATTGCCTGGTACCTTCGGCATTGCACCCGACCGCGCCTTTGCCCTCATCGCCGGGGGCGCAGCCTCATTTCAGCGTCTGGACGGGGCCGTCGAAGATGATGTCGATCAGGCGCGTGCCGATGTCGATCTCGTCAAGGTAGGTAAAGACGATGTGGTGATCGGTATCTCGGCCAGTGGCGCCACCATCTATACCTGCGCCGCCTTGAAAGAGGCACGGGCGCGTGGCGCTGTTACGGTTGGTATCGCCTGCAACGAAGCAGCACCGGTCTTCGAGAACACCGCCGTGGCGATCTCGCTGTTGAGCGGTGGCGAAGTCCTTGCCGGTTCGACCCGCATGGGTGCAGGCACCGCGCAAAAGGCAGCACTCAATCTGCTCTCCACCCTGACCGCGATCAAGCTTGGCCACGTCCATGACGGGATGATGGTCAATGTGCGGGCGGAGAACGAGAAATTGCGCCAGCGTGCGGCAGGAATCGTGGCGCGCGTTGCCGGGGTCGACCTTGCCACGGCGCAGGCGAAATTGCTGGCCGCGGATTTTGAACCGAAGATTGCTATTCTGCTGGCGGCTGGCGCCAAGGACGTCTCGGATGCCGCCAGAATATTGAAAGAGTCCCACGGACATCTGCGCCCGGCTTTGGCCTGGCTCGGCGCAACGCCGCATGCGGCGACGATGGCTTCAGGCACGAAATAGATTAAGAAAAGGGAGGCTACCTCACCATGACACACAGGCATTTTCGTAACGCGATTCTGGGATCGACAGCTCTTGCCATCGGCGTGCTCCTTTCATCCGCTGCTTTTGCAGAAGATGTGACGCTCACCATCGAAAGCTGGCGCAATGATGATCTGCCGATCTGGCAGGACAAGATCATTCCGGCCTTCGAGGCTGCCAACCCGGGCATCAAGGTCGTCTTCTCGCCGACCGCGCCCACGGAATATAACGCGGCCCTCAATACCAAACTGGATGCCGGCACCGCTGGCGACCTCATTACCTGCCGGCCTTTCGATGCGTCCCTGGAACTGTTCAAGAAGGGTCACCTGACCTCAGTCAACGATGTTACCGGCATGGATACGTTCAGCCCGGTGGCGCGCTCTGCCTGGAGCACCGATGACGGTGCCACCACCTTCTGCGTGCCGATGGCCTCGGTCATCCACGGCTTCATCTATAACAAGGACGCCTTCGACAAGCTGGGCATCGCCGTCCCGAAGACGGAAGATGAGTTCTTCGCCGCTCTCGACAAGATCAAGGCCGATGGTACCTATGTGCCGATGGCGATGGGTACCGCCGACCAGTGGGAAGCGGCCACCATGGGCTATCAGAACATCGGGCCGAACTACTGGCATGGCGAAGATGGCCGCAAGGCCTTGCTCGCCGGCAAGGAAAAGCTGACCGATGCCGATTGGGTCGCCCCCTACCAGGTGCTGGCACGCTGGGCCAATTATTTGGGTGATGGCTACAAGGCGCAGACCTATCCGGACAGCCAGAACATGTTCGCTCTCGGCCGTGCGGCGATCTATCCGGCTGGCTCCTGGGACATCACGACCTTCAACACCCAGGCCGAGTTCAAGATGGGCGCCTTCTATCCGCCGGTGAAGAAGGCGGGTGACACCTGCTACATCTCCGATCATGCCGATATCGCCATGGGTGCCAACGCGAAATCGGCGCATCCGGAAGAAGCCAAGAAGTTCCTGGCCTGGCTGGCCTCGTCGGAGTTTGCCGATATTTATGCCAACTCCCTGCCGGGCTTCTTCAGTCTTTCCAATCACGAGGTGAAGCTGAAGGATCCGCTGGCGCAGGAATTCGTCAACTGGCGCGGGACCTGCAAGCAGACCATCCGCTCCACCTACCAGATCCTGTCGCGCGGCACGCCCAATCTCGAAAACGAGACGTGGGGTGCGTCCGCCAATGTGATCAACGGTGCCGAGACGCCGGAAGCTGCTGCGAAGCGGCTGCAGGACGGTCTCGACAGCTGGTACAAGCCGGGCCAATAACCGGCAAAGCAATCGGCCGGCTCTCTCCGCCTGTGAGGGAGCCGGCCGTAGCCATTCCTGAATTCGGGACATCCGCGTGACAGACAGCACCGTTATCCGGCGCGCGCGCCGCTGGCATATTGTCGTTTTCCTGGCGCCGGCCTTGGCGATCTATACGGCATTGATGATTCTGCCGCTGGCGGAAACCCTGCGCCTGTCGCTGTTCACCGAACAGGACCAGATCCGGAACTTTGTCGGGCTCGACAATTTTGCGACATTGTTCAGCGATCCGCGCTGGTCGCAGAGTTTCTGGAACGCACTTGGCAACAACGTGCTGTTCTTCTGCATTCACATGGCGGTACAGAATCCGGTCGGCATCGCGCTTGCCGCATTGCTCAGCGTGCCGCGGCTGCGCGGCCGGTCTGCCTATCGCACCACACTTTTCATGCCGACCATGTTGTCTTTCGTGGTCATCGGCTTCATCTGGAAATTGATCCTGAGCCCCCTCTGGGGAGTGGCGCCTAGCCTGCTGGCGGCGGTCGGCCTCAAATTCCTGTTCGGCCCCTGGCTGGGGCAGGAAGGGACAGCCCTCATCACCGTGTCGCTGATCTCCGTCTGGCAGTTTATCGGCATTCCGATGATGCTGATCTATGCCGCCCTGCTGTCGATCCCCGACGAAGTGATCGAGGCAGCGGAATGCGATGGCGTCAGTGGCCTAGCACAGTTCTGGAAGATCAAGCTGCCGCTCATCCTGCCGGCGATCGGCCTCATTTCAATCCTGACCTTCGTCGCCAACTTCAATGCCTTCGATCTCATCTATGTGGCGCAGGGCGCTTTGGCGGGGCCGAATTTCTCGACCGATATTTTGGGTACCTTCCTCTATCGCACCTTCTTTGGCCATCAGCTGCAATTGGGTGACCAGCATATGGGCGCCACCATCGCCACGGTGATGTTCCTGATCATCCTCAGTGTGGTTGGCTTCTATCTTCTCGTCATTCACCGGCGCATGCGCCGCTATCAGTTCTAAGGGGCCAATATGCGCCAGGCACCCATCTTCCGTATGCGCCGCGCCGCCGTTCACACCTTGCTGGGTGGCTATACCCTCATTGCCATCCTACCGGTCCTGCTCATCATCATGAATTCCTTCAAGGACCGGAAGGCGATCTTCAACCATCCACTGTTGCCGCCCAGTCCCGACACGTTCAGCCTGATCGGCTATCAGACGGTGCTGAAGCAGGGTGATTTCCTGCTCTATTTCCAGAACAGCCTGATCGTTACGGTGGGTTCCCTGTTCCTCATTCTGTTGTTCGGGGCGATGGCATCCTTCGCCCTGACCGAATATCGCTTCCGGGGCAATGTGTTTCTCGGCTTGTTCCTGGCGCTGGGCGTCATGGTGCCGATCCGTCTCGGGACCATCGCGATCCTGGAGATGATGGCGCGGACTGGCCTCGTCAATTCGCTCTTCGCGCTCATCCTGGTCTACACCGCGCAAGGCCTGCCCTTGGCCTGCTTTGTGCTGTCGGAGTTCATGCGCACGGTCTCGGCTGATCTGAAAAATGCCGGCCGTGTGGATGGCCTTTCGGAATATGTCGTGTTCTTCCGCCTGGTGCTGCCGCTGGTGCGCCCTGCCATGGCGACGGTCGCCATCTTCTCCATGATCCCGGTCTGGAATGATTTGTGGTTTCCGCTGATCCTGGCGCCGGCCGAGAGCACCAAGACCATCACCCTGGGTACGCAGGTGTTCATCGGCCAGTTCGTGACCAATTGGAATGCAGTGCTGGCTGCCTTGACCCTGTCGCTGACGCCGGTCCTGGTCCTTTATCTCATCTTCTCACGCCAGCTCATCCGTGGCCTGACGGCGGGGGCGGTGAAATGAGCCGGCCCTTGCGCGTCCTGGTGGTCGGTCTTGGCAATATGGGGCTGAGCCACGCCCAGGCCTATCATGCCAATCCAGGTTTCGAGATCGTGGGGCTCGCCAACCGGTCCGAGGTCACCCTGCCGGCGGGTCTCCAAAGCTATCCGCGCTATAACAATTTTGCGGACGCGCTCACGGCTGCCAAGCCGGATTTGGTGTCGGTCAACACCCATACCGACACCCACGCCGAATACGCCATCGCTGCCATGGAAGCGGGCGCCCATGTCTTTCTGGAAAAGCCCTTGGCGGCAACAGTGGCCGAGGCCGAACGTGTGGTGGCGGCGGCGACCCGGCTGCAGCGCAAACTGGTCATCGGCTATATCCTGCGCCACCATCCGTCCTGGATCGAGTTCATCCGGACAGCGCGCGCGTTGGGCGGGCCCTATGTCATGCGCATGAACCTCAACCAGCAATCCAGCGGTCCCGAATGGGCGGTTCACAAGCGATTGATGCAGACCACCTCGCCGATTGTCGATTGTGGTGTCCATTACCTCGACGTCATGTGCCAGGTGTGCGACGCAAAGCCGGTCGAAGTGCGTGGCATGGGCCTGCGCCTCAGCGATGAGATCGCCCCCGACATGTACAATTACGGCCATCTCCAGGTGCTGTTCGCCGATGGCTCGGTCGGTTGGTACGAGGCTGCCTGGGGACCGATGATTTCGGAAACGGCCTTTTTCGTGAAAGACATCATGACACCCAAGGGGTCGGTCTCGATCGTCATGAAGGAAGGCGTCAAATCCGCCGATATTGAAACACATACCAAGACCTCGACCATCCGCACGCATTGGTCCGAGCTTGGCAAGGACGGAAAATATCTGCGTGCCGATCAGGAACAGGTCATGGCGGACGAGCCGGGGCATCAGGAACTGTGCAATCGCGAACAGGAATTTGTGCTGAAGGCGATCCGGGAGGATATCGATCTCATGGCACACATGTCGGATGCGGTGCGGTCCCTGGCGGTGGTGTTGGCGGCCGATCAAAGCGTGCGCGAAGGCCGCGCTGTAAAACTTTAAGCGAGGATTTTCCGGTGGGTTCACTCAAGCTTCAAGGCGTACGCAAGAGCTTCGGCAAGTTCGAGGCTATCAAGGGGGTCGACCTCGACATTGCCGATGGCGAATTCGTGGTCTTCGTCGGCCCGTCAGGTTGCGGGAAGTCGACCTTGCTGCGCGTCATCGCCGGGCTGGAGGAGCATTCCGAGGGCCATGTGCAGATCGACGACCGCATCGTCGATGTTTTGCCACCGGCCAAGCGCGGCATCGCCATGGTGTTCCAAACATATGCGCTCTATCCGCATCTCACCGTTCGCGGCAACATGGAGCTGGCCTTGAAGCAGGAAGGCATCGCCCGGGCCGAAATCGACACGCGTGTCGCTGAAGCGGCTCGCATGCTGCAGCTGGAAAAATTACTCGACCGGCGGCCGGCGGAACTCTCCGGCGGCCAGCGCCAACGCATTGCCATCGGCCGCGCCGTGGTGCGCAAGCCCAGCCTCTTCCTGTTCGACGAACCGCTCTCCAATCTCGATGCCGGGCTCCGCGTCAACACGCGTCTCGAAATCGCTCGCCTTCACCGGCTGCTCAAGGCCACCATCGTCTATGTCACCCACGACCAGGTCGAGGCGATGACGCTGGCCGACCGCATCGTCGTGCTCAACCAGGGTGTGATCGAGCAGGTGGGTGCGCCGCTCGAACTTTATCGCCGGCCTGCCAACCTGTTCGTCGCCGGCTTCATCGGTTCGCCCAAGATGAACTTCGTCGAAGGGCCTGAGGCTGCGGCACAGGGTGCCCATGTTCTGGGCATTCGGCCGGAGCATTTGCTGGCCAGCCGCGACAACGGCCATTGGTGTGGCGATGTCGCCCATGTCGAGCATCTTGGGTCCGATACGTTCGTCTATGTCGACGTGCCCAACATCGGAACCCTGACTGTACGCCTGGACGGCGAAGCGGCCTTCGCGCCGGCCGACCGGGTCTTTCTGTCGCCCCAAATCGCGCAATTGCATCGTTTCGATGCAGCCGGGCAGCGCCTTCCGGACTGACCCCGTTTAGCCCTGCAGCTAAACATCGTCACTTTCCGAGAACTCCCCCAGGCCTCGACAATTATCGGATGATTCACGCCCGAGTCACGGGCTTGCGTCTAATCATGTCTGGCTGGTCGACGAATAGTTAATCGCGACAGCGGCCCTGACCGGACCGTCAGGTGCAATGCATCGTCAAACGTCCAGATTGGGGGTTGTTATGCAACAGGGAAATACCGTTCGCCGCAATGTACAGGCCTTGAAGACGTCGCGCGCAACCCGTGCCACCCTCCGTCAGGAGGATGAGTTCGGCACCGCGATGAAAGCGCTGGAAGCCCTCAACACGGCTTACAAGCGCGTCGCCCGCGTGTTGAACGAAGAAATGGATCGTTCAAAATCGGGCGTGGATGAAATTTCGACGCTGGGCGGCCAGCTTCGCTGGGTGTCGGAACGCCAGAAGCTGGTCAAGACCGCGCTCCGCGCTGGTCCCGGCATGGTCGCCTATGTGTGCGAGGATTGCCAGGAAGTGACGCAGCTGCGCTCGCTCGCCGAGACGGCGGCCAAACTGGCCAGTCAGAGCCGCTCCTATCCGACCACGCTTAACCTGCTGAATTACATCGATCAGGAACTCGGTTGGACCCCGCTCGCCCAATCTGCCTGAAGGTTTTTTTGCCACCCTCCCTCGTGACCTGTCATCTCGTGTTGAATATCTCTGGCCCGGTCAGCTTTGGTTGACCGGGCTTTTCTTTCTTCTAAGGACCTTTGACGCGCAGCGGATGGCACCGCCTGATCGCACCAGCGCGCTCCAGCCATAGACCGGCACAATCTCGAAGCCGAGACCCTCCCAAAGCGCGGCATTCTCCGCGTCATAGGGTGCAAGCTCAGGCTCCAGATCGGCAAAATGGGGCAGCCAGACCAATGGCCGGCTCTTACCAAGGTCTGACCGGACATCATTTTCAAGAATGACATTGTTGTAAGCGCGCAAAGTGGGATTGGGCGAGAAGGCCGGATGCGCGATATGGGGTACCTTGTTGCGGATGATGTGAAATCCCGCAGCAGCCAGGCGCATGGCACTGGCATCGAGCTGTTCCGCCCATCCCTCCATGCGGGGGCCATCGGGGTCGAGGGTCTTGCGCGGGTCGGCTACCATAATGATGTGCCGCCCCTCATTTGCCCCTCCATCCAGCACCCGCCGGCCGGTGAGCGAGACCACCAGATCGACATGATGCGGCTGCTGGCGCAGTTCTACCGGTGCGCTGCCCTTCACCGGCAGCGGAAAGCCGAAAATATGGGGCGGCCGGGAATCGAGAGCCTCATGACGCCGCAGAGCCTCCGCTTCGTCCATCGGGCCCGGTCCGATCCGCTGGGTAAGATCGAGGCTCTGTGCCCCCAGGAGGCGGAAATCCGGGCCTGTGAGGGCATTGCCGCCGGCCAAATGGAGCGGTGGCTGGTTGCAAGGTGTCGGGCGGAAGCCGGCCAGCCAGACGGCTTGCCGCCCCAGTCGGTCGGTGTGCAGCAGGTGATGGAGGAAGAGGGCGCCATCCTCCTCGGCGGCCATCCAGGGATCCTGGGTCCACATCTCGGATTCCTGGATCGGTTGAGCGGTGCCGGTCGTGATGATCTGCACGTCGCAGGCCGGTGTCAGGGTTCGGTACCAGGCCCGAAATGCCACCGCATCGGGATCGTCGGTCATGAGGAACAGGGTGACCCGCGGCGGCAAGGCATCGACCAGCCGGCCAAGGGCAAAGCCCTTCGGGCTGGGCGACGCTGCCAGCAGGCGCAGGGGAATGGTCATGGCCATCTCGTCGATGAGCCCACCGCAATCCGGCACCAGCCGCGCGGTCATGGACGTTTCCCGGCCGCCTGGCGCATCTCTACTTGCTGTTCGAGCGTCTCGAAGAAAAGAGTGCGGTTGAACGGCGTCGACAGGCGCGATTTGGGCCCCTCGCTGGCATCGAATGCGCGCAGCATGTCGATCAAGGCCAGGGCATCCTCGGTCTTGGCGCTGATGCGGTTGGCCCCGACAAGTGCAAGGATCTTTCGGGCTGCCTCATCCTGATACCCGGCAGCTGCCACGATCTGGCTCCAGGTCCGATCCTTGAAATGTGCCGCCACCGCTGCGTTGAGCAGCCGCAAGGTCATGTCGGGTGCCAGATGCCCGGCGGCGCACAATCGCGTCAGCGTCGCGTCGATGTCGACCAGTGCCTCCGTCAGCGGCCGGTAGCCGAGTGCCGCCGGCGCATGGACAATGGCGACATCGGCATCCGACTGCCGGCGGCCTTCGGCATAGTCCGCATACACGGTGCCGACGCCGACCATGCCAAAGGCCGCGCATTCCGCCGCGCGCAGGGCGCCCATGCTGGCTGCCCCGAAAATGGCAACGCCACGATCGAGAGCAAAGAGGATTTCCTTGTGCCAGACAGCGGCACCATATTCGAAGGTGCCATCTATGAGGCCGATCGTGTCGGCGCCTGCGAGTGTGGCAGCCAACAGGTCACCCTTGCCAGCCGGCGGCTGCAGATCGATGCCCTGTAGCAGGGCAGGGTCGATGCCATGGAGACTTGGCCCCGCGAACAGGATCGGTGCCGGCATCGCTAGACCCCACCCAGCAAGGCATCGATGAGGTTGGCGCTGCCCGCACTTGTGCCACCCTCGCTGCTGGCGCCGAGATCGGGGACGAGCATCCGCACGACATCGATGCCGAGATCGGGTCCCGCGAGTGGAAAGCAATAAATCTCGTCCGTGCCATTGGCGAGAAGAGCGCCGGCAATGTGATCGTAACGATCCTGCGGTGTGGCAAGGGATGCACCTAGCCTGTGGCCCTTGATCTGGTCGAAGGTCAAGCCAGACGCACCGGTTTCCGGCAAGGTTGCGCGGCTGCCGGCATAGTTCGCATCCTTGATATCGTCGCGCGAACCGGCGATTTCGGTTGCCCGGGACTGCACGCATTCCAGGAGCGCCGCGCTGGCGGCCTCATGAGCATCCGGCCGGCATGCAAAGCCCGCCATCAAGGTCGCGCCGACTCCGTCCTGGGAAGCAACCAGGCGTTCGAAAAAACAAGCGACAACCGGGATCGCAATCCGGCCGGTGATGTCGAAAAAATGCGGTTCGAAGCCAACCGACCGCACGCACTGTACCAGCCGGTCGAGTTCGGCATGCTGTCCGGGCGTGTACCCGATGCTGCGGGCCACCGAATGTGTCCAGCCGAACAGATCGAGCGCGGACGTGGCGTCATGCTCAATCACTTCAAGCAAGGCATGCGACATGACGGCGGCCCGGTCACGGCCTGCGGCGAGCCCTATTGATGACATTTTGAAAGTTGTATGGTCCCACGGTGCGCCGGCTCGCATGTCGAGGCCCACCAGTTCATAGGGAGCAAAAACCTCGCGGCCTGACGTCACCTCATGGCCGCGGGCCCAGGCGTATCTGTGATCGACCAGAAAACTGCCGGCATTGCAGCGCATCAGGCGGCCGAATGGCACCACGGTGCGCCCGGCCTCGGCCATGTCGCGCCCGGTCTTGAAAGCGACCACGATGTCCTCGGGCCGCTCGGCTGCCGCCCCCTCGGCCGCTTCCATGATGGCGGAAATGCGCGCTTGTGCGGCACTGGCGCCCTTGCCCTGGGAGACCGACAAGGCGCGGGAATTCGGCCGGCTGGCAAACCAGACCGGGATGCCGATCGTGTCCAGCCCGGTAATGTCGCCGACGCGCGTGATCCCGAGTTTGGCGAGAAAATGCGCGTCGGCGTAGCCTGACGTAAAGAAATCGTCGTTCAACATTCATGACTCGGCAGATTGTGGTACCGGTCATTCATGGTGACGTTGGTCCAAGCAGGTTTCAATCGAGCGGTGAGTTGCTCAGCTGTACAAAATCGGCCGGTGACGCAGGCGGCTTAAGCTGCGCCAGTGCGGCGCTGATCGGTGGAACCGTCCAACGATTGCTGGCCCAATCGACACTGCCGATATCAGTTGCAAAACAGAACTGCACATCAGAGAGCGTGGTGCCCATGCCGATCATCTTGCCGACGGCGTCATAGGACGTGTCGACGTCGGGAATGGTTGTCGACGTGGCCGTCTTATTCATCGCCGCCTTCGCGCCGCCGGCGATCTGTCCAAGGACATCGTCGTAACTCTTCCCATGACTGGACGCATAGGCCTGGATCGTTGCCTTGCTGATTTGAGTCAGCATGAGCGGATCCGTCTTGACAAACAGAACACCGGCTTCGTGATCTCCAATAATATAGAGACGCGCCATTTCCCCCTCCTCACATTAAAATCAGGCCGCCGCCATTCGGAGACCTTGCTCAATCTGTATGCGGAACTCATCGTGTTTAAACGGTGCGATCTTGCCGATCATGGCCGGATCTTGATCCGGATAGAGATCTCTGACGCGCATCCAGTAGTTATGCGCTAAACTCTTATTGCCAAGAAAGGCGTGGGCGGCGGCCAGCAATCGCACCACGGACGTTTCCGACTCCATTTTGCCGCAGAGCGTGACGGCTCCGGCATAGTCGTGCTGCTGGAAGGCGATGCAAGCGCCGGCCCACCAGTAATGATCTGGTGCCATTGGGTTCAGGTCGATGGCGCGCTCGAACCGGTTTTTGGCAGAATCGACTTCACCGAGATGTGACAGGGCATCCGCATGCTGCACGAGCAGATCAGCTGAATTCGGGTTGAGCGTCTCCGCCACGGCGAATTTCTCGGACGAAATATCGAAATCACGTTGATAGAGTGCAACCGTGCCGGCCATCAGATGGCCAAAGCCACCATTTGGATCGATATGTGTTGCATGCTCTGCCTTGCCGCGCGCGTCATGCAGCAGCTCGGGGTCGTTGCCGCCGCGCATAATCCACTCGAGATATAGAGTCTGGGCGATGCGGGCATGCGCCAGCGCCATATCCTTGTTCAACTCAGCAGCGGTGACGAAGGCCTTACGCGCTCTGCGCAGCTTTGGCAGATCGCAGTTCTTGAGGAGCTGTTGACCCTCAAGATATTGCAGATAGGCACTGTGGCTTCCGTCACGGCGCATGTTTTCAAGCATATGCCGCTCGACCGATGTTGCAATGCTTGATGCTACCCGCAACGACAGCATCCGGAACGATCGCGTGAGGTCCTCAGGTTGGAAGGAAAATTCACCGGCCCACATGATGTCGCCATTGCGGCAGTCTGCCATGCGAAGCACGAGCAGTTGTTCGCGCTCGCTCGGTTTGACGAATCCGCTGACCGTGTAGTCGGCGCGCAGAGCCGTATTGTCGACGGGGACGCCTGAATCATGTTGCAGTTTGAAGGACGAGTGCGGCGCCAAGGCGACGAAAGTGCGGTATCGGGACAGTTCGTTGGCGACATCCTCAATGAGCGCGCCCAACAATGCGGACGACCCCACGGGCCCAATCCAGCTGGGCGCCAGAAAGGCGACGCGGGGCTGCGTGTTGACCGGCTTGGTTTCTGTCTGAACGGATGGGTGATATCCTCGCCCGGCCAGCACGCGGCGTAGGACGGCACTTGTCTCTGGCTGTGGAGGAACGCCGAATTCACGTTCCAGCATCGTGCCCAGGGCCTGGAAGATGCGCTCGGCATCCTCATACATGCCGTTGCGGCCATAAGCCTCGATGAGCGTCCGGTAGCTCGCCTCCCGTTCCGGATCGAGGCTCAGCATCTGGTCGGCAATAGCCCGCAGATCCTGGTCCGAGGCGCGGCCATAACGGGTGAGTTCGATCAGCAGCGAGGAAGCGGCGGCAAAGAAACGGTCGCGCAGCGCGGTACGTTCCAGCGTCAGCCAGTGTGAAAAAGCATCGGTGACGTCCGAGATACCTTCCAGCAGCTCGCCGCGGAACAGCATCAAGCTGCGGAGCGCCTGCTCAGGTGAGCCGGACCGATAGCCGATCTCGAAAATATTGAGATCGATCATCGCCGCCCCATCGCCCAGCGCCACGGTCTTGGTGTCGGCGTCGATCAGGTTCTCATAGGCACTGCCAGCGCGTTTCACGCGCGCGAGCAGCTGGCGCAGATTGCCCAGCGCTGCCGAGTCGGTGTCATTGTCCCACAGCAGCGAGGCCAGCTCCTTGCGACTTAAGCGCTTGGTCGGCGCGCGCGCCAGCAGTGCCAGAAGTTGAAATCCCTTGGCTGGAAAAACGTTGCCGGCAGCCGGCCGCAGGAGCTCCGGCAAGCCAAGCAAGCGGATCTCGATGTCAGTCTCTAACCCCATGTCGTCACTGGAAAAATCATCCCACCCAACCCCAGGAAACTATGTGCGAAAGCACCGGCCTGTGCAAGCGCGAAAGAGTGGCAAAAGCCACGCCATTTCCCAAGTCACGGCGGCGTCACGTCGCGGATCGGATATTGACGCATCGAACGTCAACGATCCGTTAAAACGTCAACGATCCGTTAAAGGGGGCAGCACCCAATGGCACCGACAAGAGGCGATACACATCGATCGCGCACGGTCGATCTGTCCATGAGCCAGATGATCGTATCGGGCACCATCGGGCCGGACCTTGCGCCGGCCGCTTACTTTGACGGTGAACGGAGTGCTGCCATGCGAACGGATGTTTTGGCCTTGATTTGCCCCGACTGGCGTGTGGCGTCCCTGGTGCTGGATGGCCGCACGGGCCAGGTAACCTACGCCAACACGCCCTGCCTGCAGATGCTCGATGATCGCAAGACGGTGCATCTGGTCAGTGGCCGCATCACCTTCGTGTCGCCCCGCCTGACGGAGCGGTTCTATGTGACACTTGACCGCATGTTGGCGAGCGGCCTGGAGAATGCCGCCCTGGTCGAGCGGGAAGCCGGGGGCGGCTCTGTCATATCGGTCATGATTCGCAATATGCAGGGCTTTTTCCGCGACGTTCTTGACCGCAGCATAGGCCGCGCGCATGACAGTTCACCGCTTGTTGTCGTCGAATTGGCGACCAGCATGGACCAGGCGGAATGGAGCGCGCTTCGGGCTTTCGGCCAAATGTTTGCGCTGTCGCCGGCGGAAATCGAAACGGTCGACCTGATCGTACGCGGCCTGTCGGTCCGCGAAATTGCCGAACTGAAACGCATGCCTGGTTCCGAAATTCGTCGCAGCCTCAAATCCGCGCTGACCAAGACGCAGTGCAAGCATCAAGCCGAACTCGTGCGCCTGGTGATGACTCTATGTCCACCGACGCGACGCGCGTGAAGGCGGCCATAGCCAGCAATGACTGATATCGCGGTAAACGAGACCGAATTGACCAGACAGGCCGGACCCGGTCGTGCTGCCGTGTCAATCGCCAGTCGCGCTCGAGTGAAAGATTTTTCGTCTTTTCTGCCGTCCAGACAGATAGGTAAACGGTTCATGTCCCTCCTGCCGACCCCGAAAGTACGCGCTCCTCAGGCGCCCTTATCCTGGCCGATCGTGGGCATCGTCATTCTATTGCTGGCCTGCACGGCAACGGCCCTCCTGTATCAGGACTACCGGGCGGTGAGTGCCGCGGGCCAGCAGCGCGCGGCTTCCTTGTCGCAGATCGCGGCCACCCACGTTCAGCAGACTCTCGCGGCCATTGACGCAAGCCTCCAGATTCCGGCTCAAGAGTCGGCAAATGGGGGATCGGCGAACGGATCGGTCGATATTCACGAATTGCTGGCCCGCGTCCGGCACGCTGCCCCGGGACTGACGCACCTTAGAATAATTGACCCGCAGGGTCTGCTGGCGGCGGACGCGGACGATGATGCGGTGGTCGGCGAAGACTATACCCATCATGCCGCCTTCATCTTTCATCGTAATCATGTGACCGAGGCGCTGCAACTCAGCCGGCCGGATATGGTGGATGACGATATCCTGGTGTCACGCCGGATCAACGATGCCGATGGCAATTTCGCGGGGATCGTTCTGGGTCAGCTCAACCCCCGCGGCTTCAGTAGCTTCTTTGCGGCACTCGGCGTCAGTGCTGTTGAGCTGGTGGGCAGCGACGGTACCGTCCTGGTACGGTTTCCGCCTCGCGCGTCAAATGGCGACCTGGCCTTGCCCTTGGCCATCGACCAGAGTGCGGATCGGTTTGCAGCCTTCCAGCCCTTGGCAGACATGCCCTTCATCGTCGGTGTCGGACTCGACCGGCGCGAGTTCCTGGCGCCCTGGGAAAGCAAGCGCAACGTCGCTGTTGCCTTGGTCGCCGCGCTGATCGCCCTCATGGTCGGCGGCATGGCCGCCATGCAGAAGCACACCGCCAACGCCGTTGCGATGGTCGCCATGGCGACCCGCACCCGTGCTGAAGCCTATGCCCGCCAGCAGGCCGACGAGCTCAGCAAGCGGAAATCGGATTTCCTCTCGCAAATGAGTCATGAGCTCCGCACGCCGCTCAACGCCATCATCGGTTTTTCCGAAGTGATCAAGGACGCCAGCTTTGGTCCGGTCGGCCAGCCCAAATATCAGGAATATGCCGACGACATCCATTACAGCGCGCAGCATCTGCTCTCGGTCATCAACAACATCCTGGACCTGTCCAAGGTCGAATCCGGAAAATGGCAGATCTCCGACGATGATATTCCACTGAACGATCTCTTCGATGCCCTGCTGCGCCTCGCCACCGAACGGGCCTCGCGCGAAAATGTTCAGCTCTCGATCAAATCATGCCCGACCAGCACGGTCATCCGCGGCGATCGCCGCACCTTGCTGCAGATCATGCTGAATCTCACCGTCAACGCGATCAAGTTCGCTGGCCCCAACCGCCTGGTCGATCTCGACGTCACACCGACCATCGACGGCGGACTGGAAATCAGCGTCGCCGACTATGGTGATGGCATGACCAAGGCCGATGTGGAAAAGGCCATGAAGCCCTTCGATGCGCCGGTCAGCCATCTCAATCGCAAGAAGCAGGATACCGGCCTGGGCCTGCCCCTTGCCGCAGCCTTTGCCGAATTGCATGGCGGCAAGGTCATCCTCGACAGCGCCCCTGGCATTGGCACGACCGCGCGCCTCAAGATCCCGGCATCGCGCGTTCAGCAACTGGCGTCCTGACAGATCAGCTGTTAGGCAGATCGGCCGGCAGGCTCACTTCCAATATTTCCAGACCGGTGTCGGCGATGAGTTTGTAGGGTGCGCCTGCGGGGATGACGACGCTGTCACTCGCTTCCAGGCGATGATTGCCGAGCTTTACGCTCTCGAGGCGCAGCGTACCAGCCAGCACGAACAGGAACAGGAATTCACCGTCATGGGCTCCTGCCAGAGCATTGGCCGGAACTTCCGTGCGCACCACGCGCACACCGGCAAGGCCGTCGGTCGCGGCGGCGATGCCGATATCACGCGCGGCGAAGCCGGGCAGGCGCCATTCCTGCCACGAAGCGTCGGCCGCGATATGCCGCACGAAACGTTGGTCGCCATAAAGCCGGTCGGGCAGGGTGCGGCCGGTCGGCAGGGCCAGATTGTGATCGGCGAAGGTTTCGTGAACGGCCGGACAGCCGATCTCGATCACCTCAAGCCCATCAGATGCTTCCAGCACCCGGTGACGGATTTCCGGCGGCTGCAGGACGCAATCGCCGGCGTTGAGCAGGAAGGGTTCCCCTTGATCTTCATAGACCAGCTTTGCCCAGCCGGTTTTGCAATAGATCATCTGGAAGCGGATCTTGTGAAAATGCACATAGTCCGGCACCGGCCCACCGTCCGGGATGCGGATATGCGAGGCGACGAAGCGGCCCCCTAAGCGGCTGGGGATGAGGTCGCGATATTGCATGCCGGCGCGCCCGACGCCCCAGGCATCTGCGCCACCGCGCGACAGCACGAATTCCTGGGTGCCGGCCGGAATGTCCAGCGTCACCTGCGCATCGACCAATTGAACGCGCGTGCCGCCCGGCGCCGTCAATTCGTCCGGCGTTCCAGCCGGCAAGGCAGCCAGATCACATAACAGGCGCAGGACGATCGGCGTCTGGTTGCCGGGCAGCTTCTGCTTCTCAAGACGCAGCATCAGGCCGTGGCCGGAGAGGACGGCCAGGGCCGGCGCATCTGCCGGCATGATCAGATTGACCTTGAAGCCCAAAAGCTCGGTGAAGAATTTCAGCTCGGCAGCGAGATCGGTGCAGGGCAGCACCACTTGTGCCGCGCGAATGTGGGTCCCGATCTGATTTTGGCTCTCTGCGGACATGATCTGATCTCGTCTGGTGCAGTGACGGTTTTAATATCGCCCGCGCTTTAACGCAATTTAACGATGGATGGCCACAACCCGCGCTGGAAAGCCGGACCCGTCCTTGGGCTTCGGCCATGTCGCCATGACAAGAGCGCCCGCCGTCGGCAATTTATCGAGATTGGCGAGGAGCTCGATCTGCCAGCGATCGCAGGTGAGCACATAGCGTTCCAGGCTGTCATCGCCGGCGGAGACGGAAAGTCCGGGATCCGTGTCGAGCTGCTCATGGCCGATGGCAGTGACCTGCCGCTGTTCGATCAGCTTGGTCAGTACATCCAGGGACCAGCCCGGGCAATGCGCCAAGCCATCTTGCCCGCGATTATGCATCCGCTCGGCATCCGGCCAGCGCCTGGACCAATCGGTGCGTAGCGCCACGAAACTGCCCTTCGGCACACGGCCGAAGCGCCGCTCCCACGCCTCGATATCGGCAAGTGTCGGTGTCGCATCCGGATCGGTTGCCACCCGCGCGCTGATATCCAGGACGACCAGGGGCAACAGCATCTGTGACACCGGAATATTGTCGAGCGTCCGCCCGCCCTTGACGTAATGAACCGGCGGGTCGACATGGGTGCCCCATTGACCGACATGCGTATAGAGATGGACCTGGCCATCGTCGCCCAGGGAATAATCGTGCAGCATTGTCCGCTGTTCATCGGGAAAGGACGGAAAGCGCGGCTGGCCGGGAAAGAAGGCATGGGTGAGATCGGTATAGGTGGCGCCGGCAAGCTCGTTGCGGAACATACCCCATAAGCCGGGTGCTGGTTTGCTATCGTCCATTTTCTTCGCCGTCAGCTGAGTGGGTTTTCAGTCGTCCGCAATCCATCCTGGATACGGTTGAGGAAGTTGCGCAGCACGACATTATCCTCGGCACCCTTTTTGTGCAGCAGAAAGAAGGGGGAGTCATATTCGGTCTCGATCTCCGAGCTTAGTTTCTGCAGCCGGCGCTCCTTGGCAAGCTGTGCGGCATAGTGAATGGGCAGGAAGCCGATGAAGCGGCCGGACAGAATGAGGGCGGCCTGCGCCTCCATCTGCTCGACGATGGCACCGGCCTCCAGATGCCCGACGATCTCAAGGTCATAGCGGTGCAAATAGCGGCGCGCGACAAAGGGCGCCTGCGTAATCTCGCGCAGCGAAACCTTGGGGCTGCCGAACAAGGGATGCCCCGCACCGCAGAACATCGCCTGCCGTTCGCGGTAGAGCGGAACATAGGTGATGCCGGCTGCTTTGCTGCGGCCCGGCTTGACGAAGGGCCCGATGGCGATATCGCGATTGCCCTCAATGATGCCGCGTTCCATGGCATCCGGGGAATCGATCGACAATTCCAGCACCACCGACGGCGCCCGCTCGGCAAAGGCGCCAAGGATGGCGGGCAGGTCGAAATCCGGATTGCTGATCATCGCGTCAACCGTGCCGATGCGCAGCGTCCCCTTCATCTCACCGGAAACATTGGCGGTGACGATCTGGAAGCGGTCGACGGCTGCGAACAGCTCGCCGCTTGCGGCATAGAGCTTTTCACCGGCAGCCGTCAGCGCAAAGCCCGCCCGCCCGCGGCGGCAGAGGCGGAAGCCCAATCTGCGCTCCAATTCGGCGAGCTGGGTGGAGATGGTCGACTGGCCGAGGTTGAGCGTCACCTGGGCGCCGGTGAGGCCGCCGGCCTCCACAATCGTTGTGAAAATGCGAAGCAGTCGCAGATCTATATCGCTAAATCGGCTCATGAATTTACATCGGATTTGTCGATCTATCGGTGATTATCTTCTCTTTATCCGGAATGTAAAGCTATGGCACTTTCGCCCTCAACCAAGTCGCGGGAAGGATACGCCATGAGCCAGAACGCCTATGAGACCGGACGGCTGAACCTGCCCTTCGTCGGGCATTGCACCTTCGGCAAGCAGCCGATCTGCACCGATTGGGACAATATCAACGCCGACGTCGCGGTGCTCGGTGTTCCCTATGACATGGGCACGCAATACCGCTCCGGCGCCCGCTTCGGCCCGCGCGCCATCCGCGAGGCGTCGACTCTGTTCTCCTTCGGTCATGGCGGTGCCTATGATTTCGAGGATGACAAGGTCTATCTGCCAACCGACCGGGTGCGCATCGTCGATGTGGGCGATGCGGATATCGTGCACACCGATACCGTGAAGAGCCATGAGAACACGCGCTTTGCTGTGCGCAAGATTCTGCAATCCGGTGCGATGCCGCTCATTCTCGGTGGCGATCATGCAGTCCATGCGCCGGTGATCGAGGCGTTCGCGGGCCAAGAGCCGGTCCATATCGTGCATTTCGATGCGCATCTCGATTTCGTCGATGAGCGGCACGGTGTGCGTTACGGCCATGGTAATCCGCTGCGCCGCGCGTCGGAGACGGGGCATGTCACCGGCATGACCCAGCTTGGCATCCGCAATGTCTCCTCCTCCAACCGTTCGGACTATGACGCGGCGCGCAATTTCGGTTCCAAGATCCTGTCGGTGCGCCATGTGCGCAAGCTCGGCACGCAGGGTGTGCTCGATCTCATCCCGAAAGGTGTTCGCTATTACGTCACCATCGATATCGACGGCTTCGATCCGTCGATCGCACCCGGCACCGGCACGCCAAGCCATGGCGGCTTCCTCTATTACGAGGTCTTGGAAATCCTCCAGGGCCTCGCCCGCCAAGGCGATGTCGTCGGCATGGATCTCGTGGAAGTGGCACCGGCCTATGATCCCACGGGCATCACTGGCTTTCTGGCCGCGCAATTGCTACTGAATTTCCTCGGCTTCATCTTCGACGCCCGCCACGAACGCGGCCAAGTCCGGGCTTAAAAATCTCCAGGAGAGCTTGATCATGACTTACGACGTTGCCGCCATTCGCGGCCAGTTTCCGGGCTTGAAGCGGGTGCAGAACGGCGAACCGGCCGTGTTCTTCGACAATCCGGCCGGGACCCAGATGGCGCGCCAGGCGATCGAGCGCATGGTCTGGGCGATGACCGAATGCAATGCCAATCTCGGTGGCCATTTCGAGACCTCAATCCTCGCCGAGAAACTGGTCGAGGACGCCCATGAGGCGGCGAAGGATTTCGTCAACGCCAGGGATGTGCGCGAAATCGTGTTCGGGCAGAACATGACGACGCTCACCTTCATGATGTCCCGCTCCTTGGGGCGCGACTTCAAGCCGGGCGATGAGATTGTGGTCTCGCGCATGGACCATGATGGCAATGTGACGCCCTGGGTCATCATGGCGGAAGAGCGCGGCCTCACGCTCAAATATCTCGATTTCAGCCCGGAGACGTTCGAGTTTGACCTGACGCGTCTGAGCGACGTCATCACGGAGCGCACGCGGCTGGTGGCCGTCGGCTATGCCAGCAATGTCACCGGCACCATCAACAATGTGAAGGCCATCGCCAAGGCAGCGAAGGCGGCCAGCGGCGGCAAGGCCCTGGTCTATGTCGATGCGGTGCAGTTCGCACCCCATGGTGTCATCGACGTCCAGGATATTGGCTGCGATTTCCTGGTCTGCTCGGCCTACAAATTCTACGGCCCGCATTACGGCCTGCTCTGGGGACGTCAAGAGCTGCTGGAGAAACTGACGGCCTATAAGGTGCGTGCGGCGACCGAGGATCTGCCGTCCAAATTCGTGACCGGCACGACGAACCGCGAAGAACTCGCCGGCATCATGGGTGCCATCGAATATTACGAATGGCTGGGCAAGACCTATGGCGGCGCCACGGACCCGGCGCTCACCCGCCGGCAACGTATCGTGGCGGGCATCCAGGCCATGCTGCGCCACGACCACGCCCTGGCGGAACGGCTCATCGCTGGGCTGAAGCAGATTCCGGGCGTCCGCATCATGGGCATCACCGATCCGGCGCAGTTCGACCGGCGCGTGCCGACGGTCTCCTTCATCCTGCCGGATTGCGATCCGGCGGAGATCGCCAAATATATGGGTGCCCAAGGCATCTATGTATGGGACGGCCACAATTACGGTGTCGAGCCGATCACGCGCCTCGGCCTGCTCGACAAAGGCGGCGTCGTGCGCGTGGGGCCTACCCATTACAACACGCCGGCCGAGATCGACCGCTTTCTTGGCGCCCTCAAGGTCTATCTGCAGAAGCGCTGATGGGCTTGAAAGTGCGCCGATAAAGTCGATGTGTTAGTCTGGTTTCCGAACTCCTGTCGGAGGGTCCAGACATGTCGGCGCACGTGCATTTCTTGAAGACATTCGCTAGCGGCCTTGCCTTAGTGTTGGTGCTGGGCGGGGCACCCGCACGGGCGGAAGGCCCGGACCTCTCCCAGGATGCTGAGCGTCTGGCCGGCGAAGGCCTTGCTAAAATCCTGCAGGCTCTCAACTTGCTGATGCAGACCATCCCTCAGTATGCTGCACCCGAAGTGCAGCCGAATGGCGACATTATTATCCGCCGTCTGCACCCCGACGATGCCAGCCCCCAAGGACCTGAGGAAAAGCACGATGAACCAAGCGACGGCACCGAAACTTGATGCCGGGGATGTCAAAGTCTGGCAGCGCCTCACTGATCTGGGGGCCATGGCACCTGCAGGTGATTTCGTGCTGGCTCCGACGGGGTCAGGACCGCTCGACGGACTGACCTTCGCGATCAAGGACCTGTTCGATGTCGCCGGCCGCGTCGCCGGTTGCGGCAATCCCGATTGGCTGCGCACGCATCAGCCCGCGAAGGCGCATGCCGCCAGCGTTGAAAAGCTGCTGGCGGCAGGTGCCCGGGCGATCGGTGGGACCATCACCGACGAACTGGCGTTCAGCCTCAACGGGCAGAACTTCCATTACGGGACGCCGCGCAATTCTGCAGCGCCCGACCGCATTCCCGGCGGATCATCGGCGGGCTCAGCCTCGGCGGTCGCGGGCGGTGCTTGCGACTTTGCGCTTGGCACCGATACTGGCGGATCGGTGCGCATTCCAGCGGCTCTCAACGGCATCTTCGGCATACGGCCCAGCCATGGCATGGTCGATGATCGCGGCGTCATGCCATTGGCGAAGAGCCATGACACGGTGGGCTGGTTCGCCCGCAATGCGGACCTGCTGGCAAAGGTCGGCGGTGTGTTGCTGCCACCCGACGCCGGCGACGAAGCCGAGTTCAGCACCGTTTATCTGGCGCGGGATGCCTGGGCGCTGGCGGATGTCGAGGTGGCGGCAGCGCTGATCCCGGCCCGGGACCGTGCCGTCGCAGCCATCGGCCCAGCCATCGACATGACGCTCGCTGCCGATTGCGGGGGGCTCTCCGTCTGGCGGCAGAGCTTCCGCTTCCTGCAGATGCGCGAGATCTGGGCCGAGCATGGCGCCTGGATCGAGCGCGAGGCGCCGAAGTTCGGGCCGGAAATCGCTGAACGGTTTGCCATGTGCAAGGATGCGGCGGCGAAGGCGATGGGCGAGGAGGCCGATTTGCGCCAGACCGTCACCCGCCGGCTGGAGGATATGCTGTCGGAAGACGGCATCCTGATCATTCCGACCGCGGCCGATATCGCGCCGCTGAAATCGATGAGTGCGGCGGATTCAGCCGGCTTTCGCGACCGGACGCTGAGCCTCACCTGCATCGCTGGCCTTGCACGCCTGCCGCAGGTGACCTTGCCGGTTGCGTTGGTGAAGGGCGCCCCGGTCGGCCTGTCGCTCATTGCCCGCCACGGCAGAGACCGCGCGTTGCTGGCGCTGGCTGCGAGGTTGGCGCCAGAGGTTTGTTTTTAAGGACTTATGAGCCTCTCCCCTTGCGGGAGAGGCGGCGAGCGCTAGCGAGCGGTGAGGGGGAATCTATCAGCGAGTCCGGTCGATCGACCCCCTCACCCCAACCCTCTCCCGCGAGGGGAGAGGGAGTTATGAGCGAGCTTGGTTTTAAAGCCTAGCTGTCGTAGCTGAGCAGCGTGTGGACTGGCACGTTGAGGCGCTGCCGGCCGCCGAGAAAGGTGAGTTCGATCAGGCAGCCGATCGCCACCACATCGGCGCCGACCTTTTCCAGCAGGGTCACGGCAGCCGCCATGGTGCCGCCGGTCGCCAGCAGGTCGTCGAGCACGATCACGCGCTGGCCCGGCTTGATGGCATCGGCCTGGATCTCGACAACATCCTGGCCGTATTCGAGGTCGTATGAATGGCGGATGATCTCGCCCGGCAGCTTGCCGCGCTTCCTGACCATGATGAAGCCTGTCCCCAGCCGGTCGGCCAAGGGGGCGGCCACCAGGAAGCCACGGGATTCGATCCCCACCAGCACGTCCGGCTTGTAGGCCCGCAACGTCTCGGTCAGGCGATTGAGCGCCTCATGCCAAGCCGGCCCGTTGGCGAGCAGGGTCGAGATGTCATAAAAAAGGATGCCGGGCTTGGGGAAATCCGGGACGTGGCGGATGTGTTTCTTGAGATCCATCGTGACCTGAAAATAATCTGGCAGGGTGGCAAAAAGCCGTCTGTCGGCTGTATAAGCCATTGGCCAAAGCGGGGAAAGGCCAAAGCTGGAAGGGGCTAATTGAATGCGCAAGTCGCAGCGGATCGACAAGGTGGACGTGAAGATCCTGACCGCTCTCCAGGCGGCAGGGCGGGTCAGCAATCTGGAGTTGGCGGCCAAGGTGGGCCTCTCGGCCAGCCCCTGCCATACGCGCCTCCGCCAGATGGAGAAGCAGAAGATCATCCGCGGCTACCGGGCGGATATCGACCTTTCCAAGGTCGCCGACCATGTCGAGATCTTGAGCTTTGTCACCCTCCATAAGCATGGCCGCGGCCAGCAGGGGGCGTTCGAAACGCTCATCGACGACACCCCCCAGGCCATCGCCTGTTACCAGATCTCCGGCAATTTCGACTACATCGTCCACTTCGTGTGCCGGTCGGTGGGGGAATATGTCGAGATTCACAATGCGTTGATCGAGCAGGATCCCAACATCGCCTCGGTCACCACCAACGTGATCATGTCGGAAACCAAGAAGTTTGCCGGCTACCCCTTGAAGGAACTCATTGAACCGGCTGAATTAAAGCCGGAATAGCCGAGATGGGGCAAAACAGGAAAATCTACTTCTGAGAGCCCCCTGGGTGCGCAGATATTCTGCATGGGGGCCTATGAAAAACGACAAATCCCGGTAAAGAATTCTTATTTATTTCATCGCCATGATGGCTTCGCCGCGTCGGAAGCACCCTCCCAAGGGGGTCCTCCAGCGCGGCGATTTGCATTTTCCGGGTTGAGAGCCCACATCGCCTATACGAAGGAATTAAGGCAGATGACGAAGATTGCCGCTGTTACCGCCAAGTCGAATTCGGCGAAGAATGGTCGGGACCTGAGTGCCCGTGATGTGACGGCTTC
The DNA here is from genome assembly GCF_056404715.1 of Dongia sp. P2_B8. Lineage (NCBI taxonomy): Bacteria > Pseudomonadati > Pseudomonadota > Alphaproteobacteria > Rhodospirillales > Dongiaceae > Dongia > Dongia sp. P2_B8. The sequence goes on from NZ_JBFUDM010000003.1 coordinate 944,328, forward strand.
GGCGCTGCGCGCCCAGCTGGCGCCCCAGGCGGTCATCGCCAACGATGCCGGCCCGCGGCCGGAACGTGCCTTGCAGTTCCTGGCGCAGGAAAAGCCGGCAACCCCCTGCCTGGTGGTAGATCTCGATGTGGTCGAGCGGAAATACGCTGCCCTTCGCGCTGCCCTGCCGGCCGCAGAGATTTTCTATGCCGTGAAGGCCAATCCGGCCCCGCAGATCCTCGATCGCCTGGCTGCGGCCGGGTCGAGCTTCGATACCGCCTCGTCCGGTGAGATCCGCTCGGCGCTGGCCACCGGTGTGACGCCGGACCGCGTCTCTTTCGGCAACACCATCAAGAAGCCGTCGGACATCGCCTGGGCCCACGGCATCGGCGTCAATTTGTTTGCCTTCGACGCCATCGAAGAGTTGCGCAAGATCGCCGCCCACGCCCCGGGCGCCGAGGTCTATTGCCGCATCCTGGTCGAGGCGGAAGGTGCCTTGTGGCCGCTCAACCGCAAATTCGGCTGTGTCCCTGAAATGGCGACGGAGCTTCTCATCGAAGCGCGTGAGCTCGGGCTGAAGCCGGTCGGCGTCTCGTTCCATGTGGGCTCGCAGCAGCTTGACCCGGCCCAGTGGGACCGCGCCATCGCCACCGCGAAGTCGGTGTTCGACGGCTGCGCCAAGGCCGGTGTCACCCTCAGCATGATCGATCTCGGTGGCGGCTTCCCGGCGGAATATGCGCCGGGTGTTGCTGGCATCGAGGCCTATGGTACTGCCATCGCGACCGCACTTAACGACAGCTTCGGTGCTACCTGGCCGCGCCTCATCATCGAGCCCGGCCGCTACATGGTGGCCGATGCCGGCGTGATCGAGGCCGAGGTTTTGCTGGTCTCGCGCAAGTCTGCGACGGAAGACCGCCGCTGGGTCTATCTCGATATCGGCCGCTTCGGCGGCTTGGCGGAGACCGAGGGCGAGGCGATCCGGTACCGGGTCGAGGCGCTGGACACGGTGGCGACCGCGACCGGTCCGGTGATCCTGGCAGGCCCCACCTGCGATTCGGCCGACATTCTCTATGACAAAGCCAATTACCGCCTGCCGCTCGATTTGAAGGCTGGCGACCGGGTGCGTCTGCATTCGACCGGTGCTTACACGACCACCTATTCTGCTATCAATTTCAATGGCTTCGACCCATTGAAGGCCTATTTCATCTGACATAGGCTGGCTCCATCCTTACGGTGAATCGTTACTGGGACAAAACGGGCTGCTAGAGTGCAGCCCGTTTTGCATTTCGAGGCACCTATGTCCGACCCCGGCTGGGTCAAATTCACCACCAGTGGCAGCACGGCAACTTGGGTCTGTGGCGGCGCATGGACGATCGAGCACGCGACCCGGTTGGATGGCGAGCTCACCATCCCGGCCGAGGCCAAGTCCAAGACCGCCATTCTCGACCTTGCGGCCATCGATCAGTTGGATACGTCCGGCGCCTGGCTGATCAGCCGGCATGGCAACGCGCTGGCCGCTGCCGGCTTTTCGGTCGACACGAAGGAGGGCGACCCGGACCTTGCCGTCCTGTTGAAGCGTGTGGTCGAGACCGAGGACGTGCTGCCGCATAAGCCGCCGCGTCGCAATCTCGGTGACAAGGTGGCAGAGCTTGGGGCGGCCGCCGAAAGCATCCTGGTCGAGAGCCTCGACCTCATTGCCTTTTTCGGGGCGCTGATGACGGCCCTGGTGCGTCTCGCCTTCACGCCGTGGAAGCTGCGCTGGAACGCGATCTTCGCCCATCTTGAGCAGACCGGCCTCAATGCCCTGCCGATCGTGGGGCTCATCAATCTGCTGGTGGGCGTGGTGCTGGCTTTCCAGGGCGCCGATCAGCTGGCGCGCTTCGGCGCGCAGACCTTCACCATCAACATGCTGGGCATTTCGGTGCTGCGTGAGATGGCGGTGCTGCTGACGGCCATCGTTGTCGCCGGCCGGTCAGGCTCCGCCTTTACCGCGCAGATCGGCACCATGCAGGTGAACGAGGAGGTGGATGCACTGCGCACCATCGGCCTCAATCCGATGGATGTGCTGGTGGTGCCCCGCGTGCTGGCGCTGATGATCGCCCTGCCGCTGCTGACCTTTTTTGCCGACATGATGGGCCTCCTGGGTGGTGGCCTCATGTGCGTTGTCCTGCTGGATATCAGCTTCAGCCAGTATCTCAGCCTGCTCAATCAGGCCATCACGGTCAGCCATTTCTGGGTCGGCATGGCGAAGGCACCGTTCTTTGCCGCCTTGATCGCCCTCATCGGCTGTTTCGAGGGGTTGCGCGTGTCGGGGAGTGCAGAGAGCGTCGGGCGTTTGACCACCCGCTCGGTGGTCGAGGCCATCTTCCTGGTGATCATCGTCGACGCGCTGTTCTCCATCCTTTTCTCCTATATCGGAGTCTGAGGCATGGCTGCGAAATCCGACCTGGTCATTTCCTTGAAAGGCATCGTCAACCGGTTCGGCGAGCAGGTGCTGCATGATGGGCTCGATCTCGATGTCAAGCGCGGCGAGGTGATCGGCATTGTCGGTGGGTCGGGTACCGGCAAATCGGTCCTGATGAGGACGATCATCGGCCTCAATCGGCAGGCAGCCGGCACCATCAATGTGCTGGGCCAGCAGATGGACGGGCTCAGCGATTCCGAGCGAACCAAGATCGAGGCGCGCTGGGGCGTGCTGTTTCAGAACGGCGCATTGTTCAGCTCGCTCACCGTGGCGGAAAATGTGCAGGCGCCGATGCGCGAGCACACGGACCTCCACCCCCAATTGATGGACGAGCTGGCGGCGCTCAAGATCCGCCTTTCGGGCCTGCCGGCTGATGCCGGCGCCAAATACCCCTCGCAGCTCTCGGGCGGCATGAAGAAGCGCGCTGGCCTTGCCCGCGCGCTGGCGCTCGATCCCGACATTCTGTTTCTGGATGAGCCGACGGCCGGCCTGGACCCGATCGGTGCTGCCGAATTTGATCAGCTGATTCTAAATCTGCAACGAAGTCTGGGGCTTACGGTGGTGATGATCACCCACGACCTCGACTCTCTGGTGGCGATCTGTGACCGAATCGGTATCCTCATCGACCGGAAGATCAGGGTCGGCACCCTGGCCGAGCATCTCAAGGATGAGCATCCCTGGATCAAGCAGTATTTTCATGGGCCGCGCGCCCGGGCTGCAGGAATTGGGGCAGCGGGCATTGGCGCCAGCGCCTGATATAGTCGACAATTAAGCATCGGATTAGGAACCAGCAAATTATGGAAACAAGGGCACGGCATCTGGCGGTTGGCAGCTTCGTCCTGCTGCTTCTGGCGGGCGTGTTTGTGTTTGTCCTGTGGGCGGCCAAGTTCCAGGGCCAGGTTTCCTATACGACCTACTATGCCCGCTTCTCCGGTTCGGTCTCGCAATTGCGGATCGACAGCACGGTCAATTTCGGCGGCATTCCCGTCGGCCGCGTGACGGACGTGCGCATCGATCCCCAGGACAGCGCCTTGGCGCGGGTGGATTTTCAGGTGCGCACCGGCACGCCGATCCGGGTCGATTCCCAGGCGACGCTGGAATTGCAGAGCCTGGCCGGCGGCGTCGGCATGGCACTGAGCCGCGGCACCTCGGACAAGGATTTGCTGCCGCCGGGCAGTGAAGTGCCGGCGGCGGCATCGGCCCTGGAACGCCTCACGCGCCAGGCTCCGGACCTTGTCGCCAAGATCGACCGTATCGCCAACAATCTCAACGCCATGCTGTCGCGCGAAAACCAGCAGGCGCTCACCGACACGCTCAGCAATCTGCGCGACCTGTCGCAGGGGCTGAAGGAGCGGACGCCGGCGATCGATACCTTCCTCGCCGACAGCGATGCTGCCATGAAAAATGTCGGCGATGCGGGCGAGGAATTCCGCAAGCTGGCCACCGATCTCCAAAAGACGATGGGGCCGGCCGCCAGGGAAGCGCAGAAGGCGGTCGATGCTTTCGAGAAGATGGCAAAATCCTTCGAGAAGACCTCCGAACAGATGAATGCCCTGGTGGCGGAGAACCGCGAACCGCTGCGCCAGTTCTCCGGCACGGCGCTTTATGAAGCGACCGATCTGCTGGCGCAGATGCGCGAACTGGTGGGGTCGATGGCCCGCATCGCCCAGGAGCTGGAACGGGATCCCGCACGCTTCTTCCTCTCCGACCGCAGCAAAGGTGTCACCGCTCCATGATCGATCAAGCTACCTCTTTCGCCGCGACCTCATCGATCAAGTCGATCGATCGGCGCCGCATGCTGGCCGGGATCGGCGGCCTGTCGGTGCTGGCGAGCGCTGCCCCGATATTGGGCGCCTGCGGCATCGTTCCCGAGGTGAACACGCCGCTCAATCTCTATTCCGTATCGCCCAAGGTAGCGCCGGTGGAGAATCCGCCGGCACTCACCTGGCAATTGGTGGTGGCCGAACCCAATGCCGGTGCCGATCTCGACACCAACCGGATCGCACTCACCCGCGCTGCCAACCGCATCGAATATTTCGCCGAAGGTGTCTGGTCCGATGCGGCGCCGGCCATGGTGCAGTCGAAGCTGATCGAGGCCTTCGAGGATGTGGTGCCAAGCCTCGCTGTCGGTCGCGATTCCGCCGGGCTAAAGCCGGACTATATCCTGCAGTCGGAACTGCGCGATTTTCAGGCGTCCTATGCCGGCGCCGCAAGCGAAGCGGTGGTCCGCATCACGGCCAAACTGGTGAAGATGCCGGAACGGCGCATCGTCGGGTCGATTTCCGCCGAGGCGCGCAAGCCTGCTGCCGGCGCCGGCCTGCCGGGTGTTGTGTCGGCCTTTGAAGCAGCGCTCGGCGATGTCTTCAGCCAACTGATTGCTGGTGTGCTTGCCGCACCCCAAACCTGATCCCACCATAGACGAGCGATCCCATCATCATGTCACATGTGCTTCACCGCGATCTTCGGAACCCATTGCCCGCTGCCGTGAAAGGTGAGGGGCCTTATGTCATCGATAGCACCGGCAAGCGTTATCTTGATGCTTCGGGCGGCCCAGCCGTCTCGTGCCTTGGCCACAACCATCCCAAGGTGATCGAGGCCATTCGCCACCAGGCGGGTGAGATCGCCTTTGCCTATTCGGCCTTCTTCACCCATCCGGCGATGGAAGCCTTGGCCGACCGGCTGGTGGCACAGGCGCCAGCCGGCCTTGGCCATGCCTTCTTCGTGTCCGGTGGTTCGGAGGCGATCGAAGGCGCGCTGAAACTGGCGCGGCAATATTTCCTGGAGATCGGCCAGCCGTCGCGCAAGCATTTCATCGCGCGCGAGCGCAGCTATCACGGCAACACCTTGGGTGCCTTGTCGCTGGGTCACGACTATAACCGGCGCCAGACCTATGAGCCGCTGCTGCTGCCGGTGACGCATATCTCGCCCTGCTACGAATACCGGGAGCGCCGAGCCGACGAGACGGCTGAAGGCTACGGCATCCGCATCGCCGACGAGCTGGAAGCGGCGATCCTGAAACAGGGGCCCGAGAACGTGGCGGCGTTCTTTGCCGAGCCGATTGCCGGCTCTTCCCTGGGCTGTGCGGAGCCGGTGCCGGGCTATCTGGCGCGGCTGCGCGCGATCTGCGACCGCTACGGCGTGCTGCTGGTGTTCGATGAGGTGATGTGCGGCATGGGCCGGACCGGCCATCTCTATGCCTGCGCCGAAGACGGCGTCACCCCGGACATCCTCACCATGGCCAAGGGACTGGGGGCCGGCTACCAGCCGATCGGCGCATTTCTGGCCCATGACAAAATCGTCCATGCCCTGGAGAGCGGTTCCGGCCAGCTGAAGCATGGTCATACCTATGCCGGGCACACATTGGCTTGTGCTGCTGCGCTTGCTGTCCAAGAGGTGATCGAGGAGGAAAATCTCCTCGCCAGGGTCAAGGATCTCAGCGTCAAATTGCGCGCCCGGCTCGACGACAGGTTCGGCCAACATCCGCATATCGGCGACATACGCGGCCGTGGCCTGTTCCTGGGGCTGGAATTGGTGGCTGACCGGGAGACGAAACAACCCTTTGATCCGGCCGAGAAAAAATGGCTGAAGGCGCGGAACGCGGCGATGCAGGAAGGATTGATAACCTATCCCGCGGCCGGTTGCATCGACGGCAGGAGCGGTGACCATATCCTGCTGGCACCACCCTTCAACCTCACCGACGGGCAGTTGGACGAGACGGTGGACAAGCTGGGGCGAGCCCTGAAACTGGCGGTCGGATGATGCTAACCCTGTGATTGTGCGAAATTTTAACTATCGACGCTGAAATGCGTTGTCAGTACTTTAACCAATGGCTGGTTAGGTAATCTGGTTGCATCACGGACGAGCCGGGATTCGGCTCAGCATTTTGGAGTAAGCGTCGATGGCAGGCATGCTGACGGAAGCCGATGTCCGCAAGTTGATGACCGACCCGTCGCCCGATGCGCGGGTGGAGACGGCAACGAAGGTCGCCAAGGCCTTTTACGAGACCGAACTGTCGCCAACCGAACGGCTGCTGGCCGAGGAAATCTTCCGCATCATGGTGCGCGACGCTGAAGTGCGTGTCCGTGAAGCCCTCTCGGTCAATCTCAAAGCCAGCCCGGAATTGCCCAAGGATGTGGCGATAACGCTTGCCCGCGATGTCGAATCAGTTTCGTTGCCGGTCCTGGAATTTTCCAGCGTGCTTTCAGATTCCGATCTCATCGAGATCATCCAGATGTCGAGTGCGGAGAAGCAGGTCGCGGTCGCCAAGCGCGCTTCCGTCTCTGGTGAACTCGCCGATGCGCTCATCGATCACGGCAAAGCGGGCATCGTGGTGGCAACCCTGGTCAACAATCCAGGTGCTGCCCTCAAAGACGCCCATTTGGAAAAGGCCTTCGCCAAGTTCGGGAGCGACCCGGTCGTCAACAATTCATTGGTGGCGCGCGCCAATCTGCCGCTGCGCATTTCCGAAAAGATCGTCGCCCGCGTCTCCGAAGCCCTGCGCGAACATCTGCTTTCGCATAAGGAAATCTCCGCCGAGATGGCGGCCGACCTGGTGCTGCAGGCACGCGAACGGGCGACTGTCGGCTTGCTGCCGGCCGGCTCGAAATCGGCCGATGTCGTTGATCTGGTCAAACAGTTGCGCGACAATCGGCGCCTGACGCCGTCGCTGATCCTGCGCACGCTGTGCACCGGTGATCTGACCTTCTTCGAGGCGAGCCTCGCCGTGCTGGCCAACATGACCATCGTCAGTGCCCGTGTGCTCATCCATGACGAAGGCAAGCTCGGCCTGCAATCGATCTACCAGCGGACACCGCTGCCGGCCAATCTGTTCCCGGCCTTCCGCGTCGCCTTCGACGTGGCGCGCGAGACGCAATATGACGGCGGCGAAAACGACCGGGAGCGCTTCTCGTCCCGCGTCATCGAGCGCGTGCTCACCCAGTTCGAGGATATCGGCAACGACAACCTCGAATATCTCATGAAAAAATTGAAGCAGTTGGCAGCATGAAATTACGTTTTGCGATTCTGGCTTCCGCCCTTGCTCTGGCGGCCAGCCCGGCCCTTGCCTGCGACCAGCAGCAGGCCGTGGACATGATGGTCAAGCTCTCGACCGCCCTCGGTGAGAAGGCGGGTGCTGCCAAGACGGAAGAAGACAGCCAGAAGGTCGTGGCGGCCAATGGCAAGGTGAATGAGGGTGGCGCGGCCCTTGCCGCCGGAAATCCCGACAAGGCCTGCGAAATCTACCAGGCCGTGGCTGCGGAGCAGGGAATCTCGCTGCAGTGATTTCTGGGCCGGTTTCGGCGCGGACACACTCCGAAAAAAATCATACCATGGTGCTTTGTTTAAGCTGAAAGCTTATCGCTTTCGATATAGGAACACGCTACGGTAGCGTAGGCTCTGAAGCGCTTGTCTAGGTCTGTATTCCTGGTAGATGCAAGAAATATAACAACCTCGCTGACACGTTTTCGGATACGATAATGGATTATTTTTCTCGTAATCCGTGATGATTAGTGAGGTTGGACCTTGCCTTCGCCCACCACCACCAGCCCCGCCACAACAGTTCCAGCCTCCACCGTCCTGACCACGGATGCTCTGCTGTCCCTCGCTAAATGGGGCACGGGCGGTGCCGGCACGGGTGTCAACATCACCTACAGCTTCCCGACCGCCAGCGCGGTCTGGGACAGCTCATATGATGGTTACGAACCCGATTGGCACGGCTATCGCGGGTTCACGGCCGCCGAGCAGACGGCATTCACGACGGCGCTCTCGTCTTTCTCAGCGGTCGCCAATATCACCTTCACACAGGTCTCGGACACGGCGAGCAGCGTTGGCGACATCCGTGTCGCCTTCAGCGGCGAGGTCGGTGACGAGGGCGCTCTGGGCTGGGCCTATTACCCGACTAATGAGGGGCCCTGGAGCGGCGACATCTGGTTCGACCCTGATCAGCAGATGAGCAGCTATCTCAATGCCGGCGGCTTCGGCATGGAAGTGCTTATTCATGAAATCGGCCATGCCCTCGGCCTGAAGCACCCGTTCGACGCCGATGGCGGCTTGCCGACCATGCCGACGCAATATGATGCGACCTTCTACACGGTCATGTCCTACACGGAATCGAGCCACTGGTACGATTGGGGCAACCCGTCGACACCGATGGTCTACGACATCGCGGCGCTGCAGTACCTCTACGGCGCCAATATGACCTACCACACGGGCAACGATACTTACTTTCTCAAGGACAACGGCAATACCTATGCCATCTGGGATGCCGGCGGCATCGACATGCTCGACGCGAGCCAGTTGCATCAAGGCATCACGATAAATCTTACGGATGGCAGTACGTCGCTGTATGGCGACAACCAGGCGATCGGCATCGCCTTCGGGGCCGACATCGAGAATTTTAAAAGCAGTAATTATGCCGATACGATCACCGGCAATGATCTCAACAATACTTTCTGGGTGGATAGCGCGGACGTCGTTTACGGCAGCGACGGCGATGATACCTACATTGTTACTGGCATTGCTGCTGGAGACATGTGGTACAAGCTGGTCGGCAACGACAACGGCTTCGACATTGTACAGGCCTACTGCAGCGTAAACCTTCCCAGTACTAAAAGCGTTGAGGCTGTCTACCTGATGGGAACGGCCGCGCTCGATTTCATCGGGGGTGACGGCAACGATGTCGTTTATGGCAACAGCGGGGCGAACAGGCTCGACGGGCGCCAAGGCCTCGATACACTGACGGGGGGACTGGGCAACGACACATACGTATTATCGTTGTCGGACCAGTCAGATACTCTCATCGAGTATGCCGGTGAGGGTATCGATACGGTAGAAAGCGCATTTGACTACGTGCTCGGTGACAATTTCGAGAATTTGGCCCTGACTTTTTTTAGCACGACGGGCACGGGCAATGGCGCCGACAATCTCATCTCTGGAAACGGCTTGGGTTTCAGCTCCCATCTCTTTGGCATGGGCGGGAACGACACGCTAAAAGGCGCCGGTGGAAACGATATCCTGGACGGCGGCAGCGGCAATGACACGCTAAATGGCGGGCTCGGCAACGATACCTACATCGTAGACAGTGCTGGCGATGTGGTTGTTGAGAGTTCCTCCAGCAACGCCGACAATATCGATACGGTTGAAAGTTCCGCTACTTGGAAGCTGTCCGACAATGTCGACCATCTGAAGCTAACCGGCAGCGTGAATATCAATGGCACAGGCAATGCGCTCGCCAATGAAATCACCGGCAACGAGTCGGATAACATTCTGGATGGGGGCATCGGCAACGATGTGCTGACGGGGAACGGCGGCAACGACACACTGATTGGCGGCATCGGCAATGACGTCATGAAAGGCGGCGCCGGCAATGACATCTATTGGGTGGATAGTGTCGACGATACGGCGAATGAGGAAGCTAATGCAGACACGGATGATGAAGTTCGCACCACGATACTCATCACGTCCATTGTAACAAATATCGAGCACTATACTTTTTCTGGCTCGGTAAACTGGACGTTCTCGGGCACGAGTGACGCAAACAATATCAGCGGCGGCTCAGGCAATGACACGCTTGGGGGTAATGCCGGCAAAGACAAACTCTTCGGAAACGCTGGCAATGACCAGCTCGATGGTGGCGCCGACGATGACGTCTTGGACGGAGGTACCGGCAACGACTGGCTCGCAGGTGGCGACGGTAATGACACCTATGTCGTGGATAGCATCGGCGACAGCACCGTCGAACTTGGTTCGGACAGCGACGATCAGGTCAAATCAACCGTCACCTACACGCTCACTTCTGGCCTTGAGCATCTGACGCTGCTCGGCACGACCGCCATCGACGGCATCGGCAACAGTGCCGCCAACAAGATCACCGGCAATGACGGTGCCAATATCCTTGACGGCAAGGGCGGCGCTGACGAACTGAGCGGCGGCAAGGGCAACGACACCTACGTGGTGGACGATGCCGGGGACAGGGTCGATGAGGCTCTCACCAACGCTGCAGGTGGCGGTATTGACACAGTGAAGACCAGTGTCGATTTCGATATGTCCGACGACACCAATGGCATTCATACCACGCTCGACAACGTCATTCTGACGGCGAGCGCGCATACGGTGACCGGCAACGATCTTGCCAACAACATCAGCGCAGCGGGTATGACGACGGCGGTTACGCTCCTTGGCGGAGAAGGTAACGATATCCTGACGGGCGGCAGTGGCCCAGGCTTCGATTTCCTCAACGGCGAAGAGGGCGCCGACACGATGATCGGTGGTGCCGGCAACGACATATACATTGTTGATAATACCGGCGACAAAGTCATCGAAACCATTGCCAATAGCGCCGGGGGCGGCGACGTTGACCAGATCAACGTTTTCAACATGAGCTATAGCCTGGCAAATCTCGCCAATATTGAAAACCTGATGCTGAATAGCGCAGGCGATTTCACAGCCATCGGGAATGCCGGCAAGAACGTTATTTCCGCCTTGGGTGGCGTAGCGGGCAACAAGACGCTCGATGGCGCTGCAGGCGACGATACGATCTATGGCGGCCAAGGCAACGATATGCTGATCGGCGGGCTCGGCAACGACACGTTGAAGGGCGGCTACGGCAACGATGTCTATATCGTCGACAGCCTGGACGACACGGTCAGTGAAGAGATCTATACCGACAGCAACGACGAGATTCGGACGAGCGTTCCGATCGCGGCTGCAGTGAGCCAGATCGAACACTATACGTATACTGGATCGAAAGCCTGGGTGTTTACCGGCACGACTGCCGACAACAAGATCAGCGGCGGCTCGGGTATCGACAAACTGACCGGCGGTGCCGGCAACGACCAGTTGTTCGGCAATGCCGGGAATGATGAACTCGATGGCGGTGCGGACAACGATCTGCTCGACGGTGGTGCCGGTAACGACGCCCTGGACGGCGGTGCCGGCAACGACACTTATGTCGTCGATAGCATTGGCGATAAGGTCACCGACAGCGCGGGCACCAACGATCTGGTGAAGTCGACAGTGACCTATACCTTGGCGAGCGGCCTTGAGCACCTGACACTGCTGGGTGCGGGCGCAGTCAACGGGACCGGCAACGGTGCCGCCAACAAGATCACCGGCAATGACGGCGCCAATATTCTGGAAGGTCTGGGTGGTGCCGACGAGTTGGTCGGCGGCAAGGGCAACGACACCTATATCATCGATGCCGATGACAAGGTCAACGAAGATATCTCGAATACCTTAGGCGGTGGTATCGATACGGTCAAGATCAGCGCTGATTTCGATATGTCGAAGGATAGCGATGGCGTTCATAGCAATATCGATAACGCCATTCTGCTGGCTGGCGCCACCGACGTGAAAGGCAACCTGCTCAATAACATCATCAATGGTTCTGGATTGGTGGCCGATCTGACGCTTTCCGGCGGTGGCGGCAACGACGCGCTGACCGGCGGTACCGGCAATGACGCTCTGACCGGCGATAGCGGCATCGATACCCTTGTCGGCGGCAAGGGCGACGATACCTATTATGTCAATCTCACTCTTTCAGGTGCGACGCTCAAGCTTGAGGATACGATCACCGAAGGCGCAAATGCGGGCTACGACAAAATTATCTTGAATGGCGCGCTCGCGCCAGCAACGGTAATGACTCTTCTCGTTGGTGCCAATTTCGAAGCGCTCGACGCCTCCGGCACGGGCACGACCAAGCTCAACCTCACCGGCAATGCTGTTGCCAATGTTCTTATCGGCAATGCTGCTGACAACGTCGTGGACGGTGGTGCTGCCAATGACATTCTTGAAGGCGGGCTGGGCAATGACAGGCTGATCGGCGGTCTTGGCAACGATACGCTCGAGGGTGGTGACGGCAACGACGTTTACGTCATCGACAGCGTCGCTGACATCGTCCACGAGTTTGGCACCGACACAGATGACGAGGTCATCACCTCGGCATTGCTCACTTCGGTTAGTCTCTACGATGAAGTCGAGCATTTCACCTATACCGGCGGACTCATCTGGGACTTCACGGCGACCGATGCCGACAACAAGTTGAGCGGCGGCTCAGGTATCGACAAGCTGCATGGCGGGCTGGGCAACGACCGGCTTTACGGCAATGCCGGGAATGATCAGCTTTTCGGCGACGACGATGACGATCTGCTCGATGGCGGTGTGGGTAGCGATATGCTCGACGGCGGCAGCGGCAACGACACCTATGTCATCGACAGTCTCGGCGATAAGATCATCGACAGCGCCGGCACCGATGATCTGGTGAAGTCGACGGTGACCTACACCCTGGCGAGCGGCCTTGAACGGATGACTTTGCTGGGTACGAGCGCCATCAACGGTACCGGCAACAGTGTCGCCAACAAGATCACCGGCAATGACGGCGCCAATATTCTCGATGGTCAGGGTGGTGCCGACGAACTGGCTGGCGGCAAAGGTAACGACACTTACGTGGTGAACGATGCCGGAGACATGGTCGACGAAACGCTTACCAACGCCTTGGGCGGCGGCATCGACATGGTCAAGACCAGCGTCGATTTCGACATGTCCGACGACATCAACGGGATTCGCAGCACGCTCGACAACGCCATCCTGATGGCAGGCGCCGTTGCGGTGACCGGCAATGGCCTCAACAACATCATTACCGGTGCCGGTCTCACGGCCGATCTGACCCTGTCAGGCGGTGGCGGCAACGACACACTGACCGGCGGCAGCGGTCATGACACCCTCACTGGCGGCAGCGGATTAGACACGCTGATCGGCGGCAAAGGCGACGATACATATCACGTCAATCTCATCCTCTCCGGCGCCATGGCCAAGTTCGAGGATACGGTATCAGAGGTTGCAAGCGCCGGTACCGACACGATCGAGCTCCACGGCAGCGTCGCGCTTGCAACGGCGACAACCTTGATCCTGGGTGCCAACCTCGAAAATCTTGATGCCTCGAATACCGGTTCGACCAAGCTCAACCTCACCGGCAACGCCCTTCACAACGTGCTTACCGGCAATGATGCTGCCAATACCCTTGATGGTAGCACCGGGGATGACGTGCTCAACGGGGGCGACGGTGGCGACAAGCTCATTGGCGGTGTCGGCAATGACACGCTGTGGGGTGGCGACGGTGTCGACATCCTGACCGGCGGCGCTGGACGTGATCATTTTGTCTTCAGGGATGCAAGCGAAGGCGGTGCTGGCGAGACGATCACTGACTTCGCCAAGGGCGCCAATGGTGACCTCCTTGATCTCAGCGACCTCCTCGATGGAGTGAGCGACCCTTTCGGTGATGGCTATGTCAGGTTCGAGCAATCGGGCGCCGATACGAAGGTGTTCTACGATGCTGACGGTAGCGGTGTGGGCGCCGAGCTGCAGCTGGTGCTGCTCAAGAACGTCACCCTGACTGAGGGCGACACCACCAATTACCTACTCTGACACGGCGTGCGGATAGTCGGCCGTAATGGCCTTGACCACGCACCGCAATCCCTCTTTGTTCCAGCCTTTGATCGCGGCGTCAGGTGCGGCGAAATACCCCCGGCGCCATTCACGATATATGGGAAAGAAATGAATTGGTCGGAGTGAGAGGATTCGAACCTCCGGCCCCTACGTCCCGAACGTAGTGCTCTACCAGGCTGAGCTACACTCCGACCAGAAGACACCCGGTTCCTGGAAATGTCCGGGCGCTTGAAACGCGGTGCCTTATAGCTGCTGGCAAAGCCCGGCGCAAGCCTGCCGGAGCGGTCCTGGCCCAACTTTATGGGCCAACCCCAAGTCCTTGGGGAAGCGGGCCTTTTATGGCTGACTCAGAACCCCCGGTCGATGCAGAAATCGACCACATCGATAAGGGCGTGCTTTTCCGGGCTGTCCGGGAAAATCCCCAGGGCATCGCGGGCGATGGCGCCGTAATGGGCGGCGCGGGCAACTGTGTCCTTGAGGGTGCCGTGACGCTCCATGAGCTGGATGGCATGGCGGAGGTCGGCGTCGGCCTGCTCGACCTCTTCCAGCGTACGCTTCCAGAAGTTGCGCTCCTCGGCATCGCCGCGCAGGAAGGCGAGGATGACGGGGAGGGTGATCTTGCCCTCGCGGAAATCGTCGCCCACCGTCTTGCCGAGCGTCTCCTGCTTGGCCGAATAGTCGAGCGCGTCGTCGATCAGCTGGAAGGCAATGCCGAGATTGAGCCCGAAGCTCTGGAGGGCGTCCTCCTCAAGCTTGGGCCGTGCGGCCACAACGGCACCGACTTCGCAGGCGGCGGCGAAGAGGGCGGCGGTCTTGCCCTTGATCACTTCGAGATAGGCTTGCTCGGTGGTCGCCGTGTCGTTGCTGGTCATCAGCTGCAGCACTTCGCCCTCGGCGATGATGGCAGAGGCGCCGGACAGGATTTCGAGGACCCGCAGCGAGCCGTCGGCCACCATCAACTGGAAGGCACGGCTGAACAGGAAATCGCCGACCAGGACCGAGGGCTTGTTGCCCCAGACCGCATTCGCGGAGGCGCCGCCACGACGCAGGGCGCTTTCGTCCACCACATCGTCATGAAGCAAGGTCGCGGTATGGATGAACTCGACACAGGCAGCAAGCCCGGCCGCCCGTTCACCGCGATAGCCGCACATGTGGGAGCTGGCGAGGGTGAGAAGCGGGCGCAGCCGCTTGCCGCCGGCGGCAATGATATGCCCGGCCAGCTGCGGAATGAGCTGCACATCGCTCTGCATGTGCCGCAGGATGAGCTGGTTGACGCGCTCGAGATCGGCGCCGACCAGGTCCGTGAGCCTGTCCAGCGCATTGCCTTTGCTGTCCTTGCCCCGCCCGGTTTCAAGATTGACGATAACGGCCACGCTGAATTCCCTACCTAAATCCCACAAACCCTAACGTCTGAAAACCTAACGTCTTGAGAAAAACCCATTCCCGGGCGAGCATAGCCGCTGGCGGCGCTCGGTCAAGCCGAGCGGGCAGCGGGACCGCGACATAACGGCGCGGGCTCAGGCTGCAGTCATATTGGGGGAACTGGCATTTGCGTGAACTGATCCGGTCCGGCGATCCGGTTAGGCTGTCCTTCCTGACAGCGCTCCTGGCAGATGCCGGGATCGATTCCCTGATCCTGGATACGCATTCCAGCATCATGCAGGGCAGCCTTGGCATCCTGCCGCAGCGCCTGATGGTGGCCGATGACGACCATGCCCGGGCGCAAGCTGTCTTGACCGAGGCCAAAGAGATGGATTCCAGCAGCCAGCCGTTTTCCTGATGGGCGACGATCTCGCCTTTGCCGTCAGCACCGATCGTCTGCTTGGCAATCGGCTGACGCTCCAGCAACCGGAAGCGGGCTACCGTGCCGCCATCGACCCGGTGCTGTTGGCTGCCTCCGTGCCAGCGGTGGCGGGCGAGCGTGTGCTGGATCTGGGATGCGGTGTGGGAACGGCCGGCTTGTGTCTGGCGGTACGTGTGCCGGCGGTGCGTGTTCTTGGCTTGGATTTACAGGCGGATCTCATTGCCCTGGCTGTGCGAAATGCCGCCGCCAATGACGTGCAGGCACGGGTCAGTTTTGCCGCGGGCGATGTGCTGGAATTTCACGAGCGTGATTTTGCTCATGTCCTGGTGAACCCGCCTTATCTGTCGCGTGACAAGGCCTCGATCTCGCCCAACCCGATCAAGGCTATGGCCAATGTCGAAGGTGCAGCACGTCTTTCGGATTGGGTCGCTGCTGCCGTCGCTGCGGTGAAGCCGGGCGGCACCGTCACCTTCATCCATCGCGCCGATCGCGGTGACGAGTTGCTGGGACTGATGCAAGAAGGCCTGGGCGCGCTTAAACGATTGCCGTTGCTGCCGCGCAGAGATGCCGCGTCCAAGCGTATCATCCTGCAGGGCACCAAGGACGCACCACCCCATTTTCGGGAATTGCGCCCCTGGGTACTCCATGAAGCCGACGGGCGTTTTACCCCGGAGACTGAGGCGATCCTGCGCGATGCGGCGCCGTTGCGCTTGACCGACAGGAGTTGAGGTCGCTAAATCACACCCATGTTCGGTTTTCCCGGGTTTCCAAAATTGCTGCTGCTCGCCGCGATCATCGCGGTGGTGTGGTATTTCATGCGCCGCGGCCAGGTCGCCAGGCGCGAAACGGACGGCAATATCGGTGGCAGCAGCCGGCCGTCGACCCGTGCCAAGCAGACCGCCGCCAAGCATCAGAAGCCGATCGAGGACATGGTCCAGTGCAAGGCCTGCGGGTCCTATGTGCCGGCCAAGACCGGCTGCTCTTGCGGACAGGCGGCGCGTTAAGCTTAATCGGGCCGCCAGCAGTCACAATTCCCCTGATTAGTCACACAAATTTGGCTGAATCGTGCGCTTTTTGGCACGGACGCTTTCCAGGCGTGGCTTGATTAAGTGCGGGGGCGTTAGTATGTTGCGCCGCACCAAGAAGCCGGTTCCGGCACCTGTCCGGGATGAACACCATAGGGGGTCGACCTATTATGCCCGCCGCTGCCGGGACCAACGTCCGGAAACCGAATCCTGAGACCTGTTTCCAGGCGCTCATCCTGAAGCTGCAGGCCTATTGGGCCGCCCAAGGCTGCGTGGTGCTGCAGCCCTATGACATGGAAGTGGGTGCCGGCACGTTCCATTGGGCGACCACCTTGCGGGCCCTTGGCCCCAAGCCCTGGCGCGCTGCCTATGTCCAGGCCTCGCGCCGGCCCAAGGATGGCCGCTATGGCGAGAACCCGAACCGGCTGCAGCATTACTACCAGTTCCAGGTGATCATGAAGCCGTCGCCGGCCGACAGCCAGGATCTCTATCTGGGTTCCTTGAAGGCCATCGGCATCGATCCCTTGCAGCATGACATCCGCTTCGTCGAGGACGATTGGGAAAGCCCGACGCTCGGCGCCTGGGGCCTTGGCTGGGAAGTCTGGTGCGACGGGATGGAAGTGAGCCAGTTCACCTATTTCCAGCAGGTCGGCGGGTTGGAGTGCAATCCGGTCTCGACTGAACTCACCTACGGCCTCGAGCGCCTTGCCATGTATGTGCAAGGTGTCGAGAGCATCTACGATCTCGACTATAATGGTCACGGCATGACCTATGGCGATGTGTTCCTGCAGTCCGAGCAGGAATATTCGACCTTCAATTTCGAACGTGCCAACACCGATCTGCTGCTTAAGCATTTCGAAGATGCCGAGAAGGAATGCGCGGCACTCTTGGGCGGAAATAAAGCGCTGCCGCTGCCGGCCTATGACCAAGCGCTCAAAGCCAGCCATCTCTTTAATCTGTTGGACGCCCGCGGGGTCATCTCCGTGACGGAACGCCAGGCCTATATCGGCCGCGTGCGCACATTGGCCAAAGCCTGCTGCGAGGCCTGGGAAGCTACCCAGAAACCAGATGCATCGCGAGAGGGGGCTTAAGCCATGGCCGAGCTTCTCCTCGAACTCTTCTCCGAAGAAATCCCTGCGCGCATGCAAGCGCGTGCGGCGGAGGATCTGCAGCGTCTGGTGACGGACAAACTGAAAGCGGCGGGTCTGACGTTCACCTCCGCCAAATCCTTCGTGACGCCGCGCCGCCTGGCGCTCGTGGTCGATGGATTGCCTCTGGCCCAACCGGATGTGAAGGAAGAAAAGAAAGGCCCACGCGTTGGGTCGCCCGCACAGGCGGTCGATGGGTTCCTGAAATCCGCTGGCCTTGCTTCGCTCGATCAATGTGAGAAACGCGATACCGGCAAGGGTGAGTTCTATTTCGCGGGCATCGAGAAGAAGGGTGTCGCCACGGCAGCGATCCTGCCGGAGATCATTCTGGCGGCGATGGCAGATCTGCCCTGGCCGAAATCCATGCGCTGGGCCGGCAATACGCAACGCTGGGTGCGGCCACTGCACAGCATCGTCGCAGTGTTCGATGGTAAGCTTGTGTTGGGCACCTTCGATCTGGCGCCAGGCAAGGTTGCCTTCGGCGACAAGACCAAGGGCCACCGCTTCCTGTCCTCCAGCGAGATCACAGTCAGCAACTTCGCCGATTATCAGGCGAAGCTGAAGGCGGCCAAGGTCATCCTGGATCAGACTGAACGCCGCGCCAGTATCAAGGCGCAGGCGGATGCGGCGGCGGCCAAAGAAGGCCTCACCGTGAAGCCGGATGAGGGCCTGCTCGATGAAGTGACCGGCCTCGTGGAATGGCCGACCGTGCTCATGGGCAAGATCGACGATGAGTTCATGTCGGTGCCACATGAGGTGCTGACCACCTCAATGCGGGTCAATCAGAAATACTTCGCGCTGCAGGACAGGGACGGCAAGCTGGCACCGCGCTTCCTGGTCACGGCCAATATCGAAGCGACGGATGGCGGCAAGGCTATCGTCCACGGCAATGAGCGCGTGCTGCGCGCGCGCTTGTCGGACGCGAAGTTCTTCTGGGACCAGGATTTGAAGATCAGTCTGGCCGAGCGTGTGCCGCAGCTGGATACCATCACCTATCACGCCAAATTGGGCACGGTCGGTGAGAAGTCTCGGCGCGTGAAAGCGCTTGCACGGGAACTCGCCAAATATGTCCCGGGCTGCGAGGCAAGCCTTGCCAATGAAGCGGCGGGCCTGGCCAAGGCCGACCTTGTTTCCGGCATGGTTGGCGAATTTCCGGAACTTCAGGGCATCATGGGACGTTATTACGCCCGAGCCCAGAAATTGCCGGAACCTGTCGCAGATGCCATCGCCGATCATTATAAACCGCTTGGTCCGAACGACACCTGCCCGAGTGCGCCAGTGAGCGTCGCGGTGGCGCTGGCTGACAAGATCGACACCCTGACCGGTTTCTTCGCCATCGACGAGAAGCCGACCGGGTCGAAGGACCCGTTTGCGTTGCGCCGTGCGGCGCTGGGCATCATCCGGCTCATTCTCGAGAACAAGCTCCGGCTCAAGCTGCGTGATGTGCTGGGCTTTGCCTATAGCGGCTATTACGACAGCCCCACTACTTCAAGCGGGGGTGGTTTTGAGAAGAACGCGCCCAAGGCCGTCATCGGCGACCTCATGGATTTCTTCGCCGACCGTCTGAAGGTCGCGCTGAAGGAGCAGGGCGTCAGGCACGATCTCATCACCGCCGTGTTCGCACTGGGCGATGAAGATGATTTGACGCGGCTCCTGGCGCGGGTCGATGCGCTGAAGGGGCTGGTCGATAGCAGCGAAGGCGCCAACCTGCTGGCCGGCTATAAGCGGGCCACCAACATCCTGCGCATCGAAGAGAAGAAGGACGGCGTCGGCCAGTCTGCAGCCCCCGACTCATCCTGGCTGAAACAGGATGAAGAGAAGGCGCTCTACCAGGCGCTGGAAGCGGCCCGGAAGAAAGTGGTTGATGCCGTTGCCAAAGAAGATTTCGCAGCAGCGATGAGCGCGCTGGCTGGTCTTCGTACGCCGGTCGATGCCTTCTTCGACAAGGTCACGGTCAACGCCGATGAAACAGAATTGCGTGGCAACCGCCTCCGGTTGCTGAACTCCATCCGCGACACCTTCAATCTGGTGGCGGACTTTTCAAGGATCGAAGGATGACCATAACCATGACAAAGTGGGTCTATCATTTCGGTGGCGGCGCGGCGGAAGGCCGGGCCGATATGCGCAATCTGCTGGGTGGCAAGGGCGCCAACCTTGCCGAGATGTCGTCGCTGGGCCTGCCGGTGCCGCCGGGCTTCACCGCGACCACCGAGGTCTGCACGCATTATTACGCCAACTCCAACAAATACCCGGGCGAGCTCACCGCACAGGTCGAAGCCGGTGTCGCCCATATTGAAAAGATCGTTGGGTTGAAGTTCGGTGATGCGAAGGCGCCGCTGCTGGTGTCCGTGCGCTCCGGTGCGCGCGTCTCGATGCCCGGCATGATGGATACGGTGCTCAATCTCGGTCTCAATGACGAGACGGTGAAGGGGCTTGCCGCCAAATCCGGCGATGCACGCTTTGCTTATGATTCCTATCGCCGCTTCATCCAGATGTTCGGCAATGTCGTGCTCGGCGTCGAGCATCATAATTTCGAAGACATCCTCGATTTCCACAAGCAGGAGAAGGGTGTCGATCTGGATACCGAGCTCACCGCCGAGGATTGGCAGAAGATCATCGCCGACTATAAGGCGAAGGTGGAGGAGGAACTCGGCAAGCCCTTCCCGCAGGATCCCAAGGAACAGCTCTGGGGCGCCATCGGCGCCGTGTTCGGCAGCTGGCAGATCCCGCGCGCCGTCACCTACCGCAAGATCAACAGCATTCCTGAGGAATGGGGCACGGCCGTCACGGTCCAGGCGATGGTGTTCGGCAATATGGGCGAGGATTGTGCGACCGGCGTTGCCTTCACGCGCAACCCGTCGACGGGCGCCAAGGAGTTCTACGGTGAATATCTCATCAACGCCCAGGGCGAAGATGTGGTGGCCGGCATCCGCACGCCGCAGCATTTGACATTGGCTGGTAAGAAAGCCAACAACTCGACCCTGCCCGCCATGGAAGAGACCATGCCGGATGTGTTCGGCCAGCTGATGAAAGTGCGCGACCAGTTGGAGCGTCACTACACCGACATGCAGGACATCGAGTTCACGGTCCAGCAGAGCAAGCTCTATATGCTGCAGACCCGCAACGGCAAGCGGACCGCGCAGGCGGCCCTCAAGATCGCCGTCGACCTCTGCAATGAAGGCTTGATCGACAAGAAGACGGCGGTGGCCCGCATCGAGCCTGCATCGCTCGATCAGCTGCTGCATCCGACACTTGATCCGAAGGCCAAGAAGGACATCATTGGCCACGGCCTGCCGGCGAGCCCGGGTGCCGCCTGTGGCAAGGTGGTGTTCACGGCCGACGAAGCCGAGGACCGTGCCGCCAAGGGCGACAAGGTCATTCTGGTGCGTGTCGAGACGTCGCCCGAAGACATCCATGGCATGCATGCGGCGGTCGGTATTCTGACCACGCGCGGCGGCATGACCAGCCACGCTGCCGTGGTGGCGCGTGGCATGGGGCGCCCTTGCGTGTCCGGTGCCGGCGACCTTCGCGTCGATGCGGCGCAGAAGACCATGGTGGTGAAGGGGCAGAAAATCGTCGAAGGCGATATCATTACCATCGATGGCGGCACCGGCGAAGTCATGCTGGGTGCCGTGGAGACGATCGAGCCCGTTCTCTCGGGCGATTTTGCGACACTGATGGGTTGGGCGGACAGTTTCCGCAAGCTGAAAATCCGCACCAACGCCGAAACGCCCTTGGATGCGCGGACCGCGCGCCAGTTCGGTGCGGAAGGCATCGGCCTCTGTCGGACAGAGCATATGTTCTTCGACGGAAGCCGCATCATCGCCATGCGCGAGATGATCATGGCAGAAGACGTGGCGGGCCGGAAGAAGGCACTGGCCAAGATTCTGCCCATGCAACGCCAGGATTTTGTCGAGCTGTTCCAGATCATGAAGGGGCTGCCGGTCACTATCCGCCTCCTCGACCCGCCGCTTCACGAATTCCTGCCGCATAGCCGCGCCGAAATGGCGGAGGTGGCCGCGGCGGCCGGTATCTCTGTTGATCTCGTCGCACACCGCGCTTCGCAGCTCCAGGAATCGAACCCGATGCTGGGGCACCGCGGGTGCCGGCTCGGCATTACCTATCCGGAAATCTACGAGATGCAGGCGCGCGCCATCTTCGAAGCTGCAGCCGAGGTGAAGGCGAAGCAGGGCGATACGGCTGAGCCGGAGATCATGATCCCGCTGGTCAGCATTCCCAAGGAACTCTCCTTGATGCGGGCCATCATCGACCGCGTCGCGCGCGAAGTGGCCGAGAAGAGCGGCAGTCCGATCCCCTATTCGGTTGGCACCATGATCGAATTGCCGCGTGCAGCCTTGCTGGCGGCCGAAATCGCCAAGGATGCGGCGTTCTTCAGCTTTGGCACCAACGACCTCACGCAGACCACCTACGGCCTCAGCCGCGACGATGCCGCGCGCTTCATGCAATCCTATGAACGCCAAGGCATCATCGAACGCGATCCCTTTGTGACCATCGATGTGGATGGCGTGGGTGAGTTGGTGAAGATCGCCGCCGAACGCGGCCGCAAGACGCGCCCGGACATCAAGCTCGGCATCTGCGGCGAACATGGCGGCGATCCGGCCTCGATCCATTTCTGCGCGTCGGTCGGGCTGAACTATGTGTCCTGCTCGCCTTACCGCGTGCCGATCGCCAAGCTTGCCGCGGCACAGGCGGCACTCACTGGTGACCAGTCGGGCCGCAAGGGCGAGGGGTGATACGGGCAGAAGATACCCCCCTCCCAACCCTCCCCCTCAAGGGGGGAGGGCTTTTTGTTGCATGCGGATCTGCTTTTAGAGTTTGCTGGAAATCATCCCCTCCCCCCTTGAGGGGGAGGGTTAGGGAGGGGGGTGTGGCATGACCACTCTCTCCGACCTTCGCTCGGCCGGCAAACCCACCCTCGCGCGTATCCTGGCGCAGCTTGAGACCAATCCTGATGACCCTAGCCTCGTCGCGCTGCTGGACGAAGCTTATGTGAGCCCCATCGCCCAGGTGATCGGTCTCACCGGTCCGCCCGGCGTCGGCAAGTCGACGCTGGCTGGCGCGCTCATCACCGCATACCGCAAGGCCGGCAAGGCCGTTGCCGTCATTGCCATAGATCCATCCTCCAAACGCTCCGGCGGGGCGTTGTTGGGCGACCGTACGCGGTTGCGCACTGATCCGGACGATCAGGGCATCTTCGTGCGCTCGATGGCGGCGCGGGATCAGCTGGGTGGCCTGGCAGAAATCACCTTTGCCGCCATGGTGCTGATGCGGGCACTCTATGACGTCGTACTCATCGAGACGGTGGGCGTGGGGCAGTCGGAAACCGACATCGCACTCGCCGCCGACACGGTGATCTTTTGCGTGCAGCCGGGATCCGGCGATGCGCTGCAGTTCATGAAGGCCGGCATCGTCGAAATCCCGGATATTGTCGCGGTCACCAAGGGCGATCTCGGCCGTGCCGCGACACGGGCGCGGGCGGATGTCAAAGGGGCGCTGGGCCTTGGCGATCAGTCGCGCGACAATGGCCATTGGGACGTGCCGGTCCTCATCGTCTCGGCGAATGCGGCGGAAGGCATTGAGGGGTTGATCGAAGCCACTGCGACTCACGCTGCCTGGCTGGCGGCCGATGGACGCCAGCAGGCCAAACGTGCCGCCCAGACCCAGGCTTGGACCCTGGCTGCCATCAAGGAACGCTGGGGGCGGGAAGGGTTGAAGCGCCTAAATGATGGCGGCGTGACGGCGCGCACAACAGAATCTCCGTTTCTGGCCTTGGCGGAGCGCGCGCGCCAGCTATAGTGGCGCCTATGGCATCCATATACGATCTCAAGCCGCGTTTCGTGGCTCTCCTCCGCCCCATCGCCGCCCGCCTCGCCGCCGGCGGCGTTACTGCGAATGCGGTGACCCTGGCGGCCATGCTGGGCTCGGTCCTGGTCGGCATCATCCTGGGGCTTTGGCCGGATTACCCGCAGCTGTGGTTGATACTGCCGGTGTTCCTGTTCCTGCGCATGGCGGCCAATGCGATCGACGGTATCCTTGCCCGCGAGTTCGCTATGAAGTCGCGGCTGGGGGCTATCCTCAATGAGGTGGGCGACGTGGTGTCCGACACCGCGCTTTGCCTGCCGATTGCCCTGCTGCCGGGCGCCAACGGTTTCTGGGTCGTCATGGCCGTGGTCACGGCCATCATCAGCGAGATAGTCGGCATCATGGGCCAGGTCATCGGTGGCAGCCGGCGTTATGACGGGCCGATGGGCAAAAGCGACCGCGCACTCGCGGCCGGTTTACTGGGGCTGATGATCGGTTTCGATGTGCCGTCCGGCAGCTGGGTCAATTGGGAGATGATTGTTGTCGCCCTGCTGGGCGTCGTCACGATCTTCAACCGCGCCCGCCATGCCCTTGCCGAGACCCCGAAATGATCTTCGACATCGCGGACAATGTCGCCATCGCGCTGGCGGCCATCTTCGGTCTGTTGCTGATTGCCACGGCGGTGGCTTGGCCGCAGCGCAGGAAGAAGCATGAGCTGTGGCTGCGCACACGCACCTGGTGGGTGATCATCCTGCTGCTCGGCATCTCGATCGCCTTGCCATCCTGGGTGCCGATTGCCTTGTTCGGCCTGATCAGCTTCCTCGCCTTCAAGGAATTCGTGACGCTCATTCCGACACGCCGCGCCGACCACCGCGTGCTGCTGTGGGCCTATCTCTCGATCCCGCTGCAATATTACTGGGTCTCGATCGGCTGGTACGGGATGTTCATCATCTTCATCCCGGTCTACATCTTTCTGGCGCTGCCCTTGCGCATGGTGCTGGCCGGTGAGACGCAGGGCTTCATCAAGGCCGCGGGCACAGTGCATTGGGGCTTGATGATCGCGGTCTTTTCGCTGAGCCACGCCGCCTTTCTGCTGGCGCTGCCGGCTTCAGGCAATCCGGTCGCGGGTGGTGACGGGCTGCTTCTTTATTTGCTGCTGCTCACCGAGATCAATGATGTCGGGCAATATTGCAGCGGCAAGCTGCTCGGTAAGCACAAGGTCGTCCCCAAGGTCAGCCCGAACAAGACCGTCGAGGGCCTTATCGGCGGTGTCGTGATCACCACGTCGGTTGCAATGCTGGCGGCACCCTATCTGACACCGCTCGCCTGGTATGAGGCCGGCGGTATCGGCTTCGTGCTGGCGCTGGCCGGGTTTGCCGGCGATGTCACGATCTCGGCGGTCAAGCGTGATTTGAAGCTCAAGGATAGTGGCAGCCTGCTGCCTGGCCATGGCGGTGTCCTCGACCGGGTCGATAGCCTGACCTTCACGGCGCCTCTGTTCTTCCACATCGTCTACTTCCTCTATTACTGATCATGTCGCGCTGGCTGCGCCGCCTGTTTGCGATCTGCGTGCTACGGCCGATCGCGATCATGATGCTCGGCATCACGGTGCGGGGGCGCGAGAATCTGCCCAAGGCAGGCCCAGCCATCATCATTGCCAATCACAACAGCCATCTCGACACGCTGGTCTTGCTGTCGCTGATGCCCTTTCGGCATATCGACATCGTGCGGCCGGTGGCGGCGGCGGACTATTTCCTGCGCAACCGCTATCTCGCCTGGTTCAGCCTGCAGATCCTCAACATCCTGCCGCTGGAGCGCGGCAATGCCGCCCGCGGCGAAGACCCGCTCAAGGAGAGCGCGGCGGCACTCGATCGTGGTGAGATCCTGATCGTCTTTCCGGAAGGCTCGCGTGGATCGGCCGAGGTGATGGGAAAGTTTAAAGGCGGTGTTGCCAGGCTCAAGGAGCGCTATCCACGGGTGCCGGTCATCCCGGTCTTCCTGCAAGGCGCCGGCAAGGCACTGCCGCGCGGTGAGATCGTGCTGGTGCCGGTGGTGGTCGATGCGGTGGTGGGGAGGGAGGTGCCGTGGAGCTGCAACCGCGCCCAATATACGCAGGAGATGGAAAGTGCCGTCCGCGCGCTCGGTGCCAGCCTGCCGAAAGTCTTCGACGACGACGAGGATTAGTCGGTCAGTCGCTCGATCCAGGCACGGTGCTGCGGAAAATCCGCGAGCAGCGCATCGCGCGTTGCCAACTCGAAATCGGCAAAATCGAAACCCGGTGCCACGGTGCAGCCCGTGAGTGCGAAGGTGCTGCCCTTTGCCGGAATGGCACCGAACCAATGACCGGCCGGCACCACATGCTGCGGCACCTGGCCCGCCGCGAAGTCGTGGCCGAGAATGGTTTCGGTCAATTGTCCATTGGGTGCCATGGCGACGATGACGAGCGGATCGCCCGCGTAGAAATGCCAGACCTCGTCAGACTTGATCCGATGCAGTTTTGAGCGATCGCCCGCGCGCAGCAGATAATAGATTGCCGTCGAGTGCGATCGATCGCCATGAAAGCGGGCAGGCAAGCCGGCATTGGGGATAGCCTCCGCCGCGCGGTAGGTCTCGCGGTAGAACCCACCCTCGGGGTGCGGAGCGAGATTCAGCCTCGCAACGAGCAGATCAATCTCGTCTGGCATAGCGAGCGACCGCCTGTTTGAGGAGATCATGCGGCACGGCATGCGCCGTGCGACCTTTGTAGCCGGTCATGGTCTCGGCAGCACACAGCGCGTTCCAGATCGCTTCCTCGGTGGCTTCCGCGGCGGCCTGGAACAGGGGTGTGCATTCCTCCATGCCCAGCATCCGCACATCGGCCATCTTCGATTTCAAGGCGACACGGTTGCCGGTGGAGAAGGCCAGGAAGATATCGCCCGATCCGTTGGAGCCGATGCCGCCCACCCAGGCGAGGCCTGTCGTGGCGCGGCGCGCAAGGCGCTGGCATTGGATCGGCAGCAAGGGCGCGTCGGTTGCCAGGATGACGATGATCGAGCCCTGTTCCTCTTTCCGCTCGGCATGGGCGGAGGCCACAACGTCCGTGGTGAGTTCAAGCCCCACCGGCGTATGTCCGCAACGCAGCATCGGTCGCCTGCCGTAATTGGCTTGCACCAAAGCGCCCACGGTCCAACCGCCTTCCGCCGCGGTGAGGCGCCGCGAGGCGGTGCCAGTACCGCCCTTGAATTCATGGGTGATCATGCCGGTGCCGCCGCCGATATTGCCTTCCGGCACCGGACCGCTCTTGGCGGAATCCAACGCCTCGATCGCCATGTCGAGGGTGATCGGAAATGTCTCGGCATCCGACAGCCAACCATCCCAGGTTTCAGCAGCGACTGGTAGGTGCCAGGCCTGATCGATGCCCTTGCGCGCGGCATGCACGCAGATCGCATCGCGCGCGATACCGACCGCGTGGGTGTTGGTGATGGTCATGGGGGCGGCCAGCAGGCCCTGTTCATTCAGCCAATGGCTGCCGGTCATCTCGCCATTGCCGTTGAAGGAATGGATCCCGGCGAACATGAAATCGGTATAGATGTCGTCGGCTGGCCAGATCGCGGTAACACCGCTGCGCACGATGTGCGGTGTGTCGCGGATCACCGTCGAAAAGCCGACCCGAATGCCAGCCACATCGGTGATGGCGTTCAGCGGCCCGGGCTGCATCTGCCCCACACGGATCCCCAAATCCCGCAACCGCGCCTTCGCCATGATCTTCCCCCGATTTCGTTGGGGTGAGATTAGGCGAGGGGGCGTGCCGGCTCAAGCCATCTCAGGCAGTTTCACCCAGTCGGGAACTGATGCAGTCACATGGGCGCCATCAACGTCCACGCCTTTGCTGATCATCGCGTCGAGATGCTCCAGGCGGATGAGGGCGAGGCCGCGTCCGCTGTCGGCGACGCGGATTTCACCGGCTTCCTTGCCGTCGATGGTGAGGATCGCGCCGGCAGCAAGCGGTGCGCCGTCGATCTTGACCGGCAGCAGGCGCTTCCTGACCAAGCCGCGGTATTTGGTTCGCGCGGTGAGTTCCTGGCCCATATAGCAGCCCTTCTGCCAGTCGACGCCGTGGAGCTCATCGACACCGGATTCGAGCAGGATGGATTTGTCGGGAATAAGGTCGTTGCTGCCCTCCGGGACACCCAATGCAAAGCGCAGGCGCTGGAAATCGCCGGGTGCCGCCTCGGTGAAACCGAGATCGCGCAGGGTCTGTTGCGCTATGGCGCGCGGCAGGAAGGCGCGGGCACCCAGTGTCGAGAGGCGCGGATCGCTGAAGACAACACCACCGGCCAGCGCGCGCGCGGCTCCAGGCTCGGCCACGAGGCCAAGTCGCTGCAAGGTATCGCCGCCGAACAGGCTCACGACGGCGAAACCCTCGTCCAAATCTTCGAGTGTCACCTTGGAGCGCAGCTTGAAAAGCTTGAGCCGCTTCAGCAGATCAGCGCGGCGCAGGTTTTCCGTATCGACCAGATAGCGCTCGCCGTCGCCGACCAGCAGCAGATCATAGGCGAACTTGCCTTGGGGGCTCAGCAAGGCAGCATAGATGGCGCGGGTGTCGGAGATATGCCGCGTATCATTGCTGATGAGACCCTGCAGGAATTCCTGGCGGTCCTCGCCGCTGACGGCAATCACGCTACGGGCCGGGTTGAGTTCGAAAAAAGCCTTATCTATCATGTGGCTATGCGTCGCTTTCTGGGTTCTGTACTAATACTTGGAACAGTGGGACGAAAACGCAAGGGGATAGTCCATGGGGGACGGATCTAGATGGCCATAAAGCGGGTCGGCATTCTCACCAGCGGCGGCGATTGCGCTGGCCTGAACGCGGTCATTCGCGCGGTCTATGCCCATGCCAGCGGCCATTTCGGCTGGGAGGTGATCGGCATTCACAACGGCACTGCCGGCCTGATGACACGGCCGGTCGAGGTGACGGCATTGGATGATCGGGTACTGGGGTCGGATCTGCTGCGCCAGGGTGGTACCATCCTGGGCACGACCAACAAGGGCGACCCGTTCGCCTTTCCCTATGAGGATGGGCGGGTCGTCGACCGGTCTGAGGAAGTGATCGATGGCTTCCGGCAGTTGAAGCTGGATGCGCTCATCGGCATCGGCGGCGATGGATCGCTCGACATCCTGCGGCGCCTCGCGCTCCAGGGCGGCATCAATCTGGTCGCCATCCCCAAGACCATCGACAATGATCTGGGCGCCACGGAAATGTCGATCGGCTTCGAAACGGCGGTGCAGACAGCGACGGCCGCCCTCGATCACCTGCAGCCGACGGCCGCCAGCCACAGCCGCGTCATGGTGCTGGAAGTGATGGGCCGCGATGCCGGCCATATCGCTCTCTCCGCCGGGATCGCGGGCGGCGCCGACGTCATCCTCATCCCGGAACTGCCCTATAACTTCGCTGCCATCGAGGCGAAGCTGGCTGCCTTGCGCAAACGCGGGCGCAATTTCGCTCTCGTCATCGTTGCGGAATCCGTGAAGACCGAAGGCGGTCAGTCGATCACCGCGGTCCACGGTGGCGGTGCGCAGGCGATGCAGACCTATGGCGGCATCGGCCATTATATTGGCGCAGAACTGGCCAAGCGCAGCGGCGCCGAAACGCGTGTCACCGTGCTCGGACATGTGCAGCGCGGTGGCACGCCGGAACCCAAGGACCGGATCCTGGGCTCGGCCTTCGGCATCCATGCCGTCGATCTCATTGCCGCCGGCAAGTTCGACCGCATGGTCGCCTGGAATGCCCGGCAGGTGATCGACGTGCCGATTCTCTCGGCCATTCAGGGGGCAGCGACGGTCGATCCGGCCGGCGCCTTGGTCAAGACGGCACGGGGATTGGGGATCAGCTTTGGCGATTAGATTAAACGCTGACGATTTCTGGGAATTCAGCCTGGCGCTTTACTGCCGCGAGGCGGTGGCGGCTGCCTGCCTCTCCTTGCAGGACAGGCGTGGGGCGGACGTCAATCTGCTGTTGGCCATCTGCTGGCTGGCGCGCAGTGGATATCTCGCCAGCGATACCGCGTTGTCCGCGGCACAAGAGGCGACAGCGCCCTGGTCGGAGGCGATCCTGAAACCGCTGCGTCACATTCGGCGGCAGCTGGGCGATGGGTTCGATGAGGTGCATGCCGCCGACCGGCAATCGATCAAGCACGGGCTGTTGGCTGTCGAATTGGAGGGTGAGAAGATTTCGCAGCAAAAGATCGTGGCGGCAATCGAGGTCCATGTCGGTTCGCTCAGCACCGAGCCGGCGCGTGATCTGGCGACCACCGGTCTCTATCTCTATCTGGATAGGTTGACGGACACCCGCGAGGTACAGGATGAGGCTGATCTAGAGGCCATTCTGGTCTGCCTCTAGGCTGCGTTGCTTCGCGGCGTTGACCGCAAAGTCCTTAGGGTACGGCGAAGGATTGGCTGAGGTTGAAGCCGGATTTCTTCTCGATCTCCTGCTTCACCTTGACCTCGATTTGGGTCCGGATTTTAGCTTCCAGCTCGGCCCGGTCTTCGGCGCTGAGGTTCCTGAGATCCTCTTCCGTCAATCCCATGTCTGCCAGCACCATGGCCCGCATCTTTTCGGCGGGCGTCTTGCTGGCAAAATCCAGGAATGTTTCGGTCGCGTCCTTGGCCACTGTCGTGCCGCTGCTGCTGGCCTCGGTCATTTGGACATCGGTACCGTCATCGGCTGCAATGTCGATGAGGGAAGCTGGAATCACGCTATTGCTGCGCTGCCCGCTGATAGTCGTGACATTGCTCGTCGGCCCGGCCTGCTGGGCCAGGAGCGTTGCGAAAGTATCCCCGGCGGCCTCTTCGGCCTTTTTTACCTGGGCATCTTTTTCCGCATTGAGATCAATCTTCAGGCCGCTGCTGAGGATACTGAGCGCTTCCATCGACATGACAGGCTCTTTCTTACCTAGTGTCGCATTTCATCAAACCAAAGAAGCAAGAACTGTGCCGTTGGTAGGGTTTGTTAACGAATCTGGCTTCATGTCCCGCCGGGGCATGGTTAAGGTGCGGTCCGGGACAGCACGGGTGTTTCATGGATGACGGCAAGATCATGACGAAGGCAACGGAACGGCAGCGCTATCTGGCGCTGCTGGGGCTTTACGCCAGCATCTTCGCCTTCAGCATCTCCTTCGGTGGGCTGGTGCCGTGGATGGCGCTGGATATGGAGCATCGTGGCGTCAGTGCCTGGCTGATCGGCCTGGTGGCGGCCGCCCATCCGCTGGGTGTCATGCTGATGGCGCCGTTCACGCAGCGGATCGTGCGCCGCTTCGGCAGTGGCAATGCCATGATCTGGTGCACCATCGTGGCGATCGCGACCTTACTGCCCTTGGCGTCCTGGCAGTCTGTCTATGCCTGGCTGGGTTTGCGCTTTATCAGCGGCCTTTCCGGCAGTGTACCCTGGGTGGTCACGGAGACCTGGATCAACGTTGCGGCCACCGATCGCAACCGCGGGCGAGCGGTGGCGCTTTATGCAGCCATCATGGCGGCGGGCTTTGCCGCCGGCCCGCTCACCCTGCAATGGGCAGATGCGCTGGCTGTGTCACCCTTACCCTGGTTCATCGTTCTCCAGCTCATCTCGCTGCTCATCTTCCTGCCGCTGCGGCGTCTGGCGCCGGTGCTGGAGCATAAAGGCGGCCGTGGCGTCATCGGCGTATTCCGGACGTTGCCGGCCTTGCTCTCGGCGGCCTTCGTCTCAGGGGCGCTCGATTCCACCTTCTTCAGCTTTCTTGCGATCTGGGGCCAGCGGGTCGGCTTGGCCGAAACCTTCGCGCTCACACTGCTCAGCATCTTCATTGCGGGCAATGTGTTGTTGCAGTTTCCGATCGGCTGGCTTGCCGACCGCTGGGGACCGCGGCCCGTCATGCTGGGCTGCGGCGCTGCCTGCATGATAGCGCCTTTTCTGGTGCTGGCTGGCTTGCCCACCTTGCCGGTAGCGCTCGGCATTGTCGCCTTTATCTGGGGCGGCTGCGTCTGGGGTACCTATTCCGTGGCGCTGGTTGCGATGGGCCGGCGCTACACAGGCGGCGAACTGGTGGTCATCAATGCCGCCTTTGTCATGACCTATACCTGCGCCAATATCGTAGCGCCGCCGGTTGCCGGCTTTGCCATGGAGCATGTCTGGAATCCGCACGCCCTGATGGTGGTGGCACTGCTCGTTGCCGCCGGCTTTACGCTGCTGGTTCTGTTGCGGCGCAGAGAATTCGCCTAGTCATTTGTCGGGGTCATTTTTCGCGGCGCTTGCCGTTCTTGTCCCAGCGCGTGACGTGATCGAGGTGAAGCCCGAAGAGGTCGAGTACGCGGCCTAGACTCTGGTCCACCATCTCCTCGATTGACGCCGGTTGCGCATACATTGCCGGCACTGGCGGCGCGATGATCCCACCCATTTCGGTGACCGCCGCCATATTGCGGATATGGCCGAGATGCAGCGGCGTTTCGCGCAGCATCAGCACCAGACGGCGGCGCTCCTTCAGCACAACATCGGCAGCGCGGGCGATGAGGGTCGGTGTCACGCCGCTGGCGATCTCCGCCATCGATTTTGCGGAGCAGGGGGCCACGATCATGCCCAGCGTCAGGAACGATCCTGATGAGATCGGTGCCGCGAGATCGTCGTTGCTATGGCAATAGTCGGCGAGCGCCTTCACTGCCGCGACCTTGCGATTTGTCTCGTAGGTCAGGGTCAGTTCGGCGGTGCGCGACATGACCAGGTGAGTCTCGATCATCGAGCCTTTGAGGAGCTCGAGGAGTCTGATCCCGTAGATGACGCCCGACGCACCCGAAATGCCGATGATGAGGCGTGACGGCGGGTGTCCAGTGGTTGTGCGGCTGGTTGTGTGAATTGGCTTCTTTGTCATTCCATCGAGCTTTAGGCGCCAAGGCGGCGATTGGGTCAGTCTCGCTTAATCATTCGGCGATTTTACCGTGACATCTTGAAGCTTCCACCCCTCTCTCTCATTTACTTGAAGGTGGGATTGGCGCTAGCATTCGAGGAGACAGGAAACCAGCAAAGCGAGACGTCAAGCAAGCTATTTGAGTTCTGCAACCAGAGAGGAGAAAGGGTATGGCAATGACTGCGCATTTGGATTCGCTTAAGTCAAAGCACGCCGATTTGGACGCAAAGATCGCCGACGAGGAGCGGCGCCCACACCCTGACGAGGCAGCCCTCCACGCCCTCAAGAAGTTGAAACTCCGTATTAAAGACGAACTCGCCAACCTCGAACGGGTGCACTAGGGCCCCCTATCCAGCTTTCCAACAAAATAGACCGCCGTTGATGGCCAGACCGGCTGTCCGGCGGTTTTTTGTTTCACCCTTGACCTGCCCGCAAACGGGTGGGTAAGGTTCCCGCATGAGCAACCTGACCCAAATTCTGGCGCTATCGCTTCGACTTATCGCCCCGGCGTGCTGAATCGCGCCGGCCGCGTGGCCGTTTGGCCCACCCCCGCCAGGATAGCTTCCGTTTTGTCAGGTATTGCCGATGATCCGCAAAATCGTCATAAGCAGCAATGTGTTAGGGTCTTTGGGCCAGAGCGTGCATTTGAGCCCGGGCGTGGGGCTACCCTCGCTTAGCGGCCGCCGTCGGAGCTGATAGCGACATCCCGTTTCGGGATACCGGCGGCGGTGCCAAGAGTCGCTCTTCAAACGACCCCCAATGAAATTCCTGCGAGGAAAGTGCCATGCGTATCGACCCGACAACAAAATACCGACCGTTCCAGCCGGTTCCCTTGCCCGACCGACAATGGCCGGGGAAAACCATCACCAAGGCGCCGATCTGGTGTTCGGTGGATCTCCGTGATGGCAATCAGGCGCTGATCGAGCCGATGGGGCCGGAGCGCAAGCTCCGCATGTTCCGGACGCTGGTGAAGATGGGTTACAAGGAAATCGAGATCGGTTTCCCGTCCGCCAGCCAGACCGATTTTGATTTCTGCCGCGAGCTCATCGAGGGCGGGCATATTCCGGCCGATGTCACCATCCAGGTGCTGACGCAGGCGCGCGACCATTTGATCAGCCGCACCTATGAAGCGCTGGTTGGCGCGCGCCGGGCTATCGTCCATGTCTATAACTCGACCTCGACCCTGCAGCGCCGCGTTGTGTTCAACCAGGATATGAAGGGCATCAAGGAAATCGCCGTGCATGGCGCCACCTTGGTGCGCGACTTGGCTGCCCAGCAGAAGGGCAATACCGAGTTCGTCTTTCAATACAGTCCGGAAAGCTTCACCGGCACCGAGATCGATTATGCGATCGAGGTATGCGAGGCGGTGATGGATGTATGGCAGCCGACCAAGGCGAATCCCTGCATCCTCAATTTGCCGGCCACCGTCGAGATGTCGACGCCGAACATCTATGCCGACCAGATCGAATATTTCTGCCGCAAGATGAAGAACCGGGAAGCGGCAATCATCTCATTGCATCCGCATAATGACCGCGGTACCGGTGTCGCGGCGGCAGAACTGGGTGTGCTTGCCGGTGCCGACCGCATCGAAGGCACCCTCTTCGGTAATGGTGAACGGACGGGCAATGTCGATCTGGTGACCCTGGGGCTCAACCTCTTCACCCAGGGCGTCGATCCGGAAGTTGATTTCGGCGACATCAACGAACTGGTGCAAACGGCGGAATATTGCAACCAGCTGCCAGTGCATCCGCGCCATCCTTACGCTGGCGATCTCGTCTTCACGGCTTTTTCCGGATCGCATCAGGACGCGATCAAAAAAGGCTTCGCGGCGATGAAGCAATCGAACAGCGGTGAATGGGAAGTGCCCTATCTGCCGATCGATCCTGCCGATGTCGGCCGCTCCTATGAAGCGGTCATCCGGATCAATAGCCAGTCCGGCAAGGGTGGCGTCGCCTATGTGCTTGAAACCGATTACGGCCTCACGCTGCCGCGCCGCCTTCAGGTGGAATTCAGCCAGGTCGTGCAGGATGTCGCCGACAAGACCGGCAAGGAGATCACGGCAAGCCAGATATGGCAGTCGTTCAATGACGAATATCTGTCGCTTGAAGAACCCTATGCGTTCATCGATCACCAAACGCTCGCTGACAGTCACGCCAGTGAGATCCGGAATCTGACGGCCGGCATCCGCGACAAGGGCAAGGAGATCAACATTACCGGCCGTGGCAACGGGCCGATCGATGCCTTCATGGATGCGTTGAAGAAACATTCCGGCATCGATCTCAAGGTGGCTGACTACCGCGAGCATTCGGTCGGCAAGGGCAATGATGCCAATGCGGTGACCTATATCGAGATGTCCCTGCCCGATGGCCGCACGGTGTTCGGGGTCGGCAAGGATTCGAATATCGTGACGGCGTCGCTGAAGGCGATCATCAGTGCCACCAACCGGGTTGCCACCGGCAAGGTCGCTGACGCCGCCAAATAGCGTTTGCAGAAACGCGATCATCTGAGGCGGGCTGCCCGGTGCCAATGGGCAGCCCGTTCTTGCTTGTGAGCGCCACAGTTCTTGCCTGGGAATGCCGCGGCCGCGCGAAAACCTTGCCTGCGCCAGGGTTATGGCGATACTGCGGAAAGCAAAAGAAGAGCCGCCAAGCGGCTGGTCGCTATCGGGAAGGGCATTTTCGCATGTCGGGGACGTTCGAGACGATTTATCGCCGGTCGATCGATGACCGGGAGGCTTTCTGGGCGGAGGCCGCTGCTGGCCTGTCCTGGACCAAGCCCTGGAACCGGGTTCTCGACGACAGCAGGCCTCCTTTCTATCGCTGGTTTGCCGGCGCGGAGATCAATACCGCCTTCAATTGCCTGGACCGGCATGTGGCGGCCGGGCGGGGTACCCAGACGGCCATCATCTATGACAGCCCGGTCACCGGCACGGTGCGGCACATTTCCTATGCCGAATTGACCGACGATGTGGCGCGTTTTGCAGGTGCGATGGCAAAGCTCGGCATTGCCAAAGGCGACCGGGTCATCATCTACATGCCGATGGTCCCTGAAGCGTTGGTTGCCATGCTGGCCTGCGCGCGGCTGGGCGCCATTCATTCCGTGGTGTTCGGTGGATTTGCTGCCAAGGAATTGGCGACGCGTATTGATGATTGCCAGCCGAAGCTGATCATCGGCGCGTCCTGCGGCATCGAGACAGCGCGCGTGATTGCCTATAAGCCGCTCATCGACGCGGCGATTGAACTTGCCACCCACAAGCCGGCGCATTGCATCATCCTGCAGCGGGAGCGTCTGGCCGCGGACCTCATTGCCGGCCGCGACATCGATTGGGTGGATGCTGCCGCGAATGCCGCACCCCATCCTTGCGTCGCGGTGGCGGCGACCGATCCGCTCTATATCCTCTACACCTCCGGAACAACTGGCGCGCCCAAGGGTGTTGTGCGTGATAATGGTGGCCATGCGGTGGCGCTTCATTGGTCGATGCGCAATATCTACAACGTCCAGCCGGGCGAGGTTTACTGGGCAGCCTCGGATGTGGGCTGGGTGGTGGGGCATTCCTACATCGTCTATGCGCCCTTGCTCTATGGCTGCACGACCGTGCTCTATGAGGGGAAGCCGATCGGCACGCCAGACGCCGGCGCTTTCTGGCGCGTGATTGCGCAGCACAAGGTCACGACCTTGTTCACGGCGCCGACGGCCTTCCGCGCCATCAAGCGCGAGGACCCGGACGGCAAGTTCATCAAGAAGTACGACATCAGCTCGCTTCGCGCCCTGTTCCTGGCTGGCGAGCGTTCCGATCCTGCGACCCTGGAGTGGGCCGAGGCGCAGCTTCATGTCCCCGTGATCGATCACTGGTGGCAGACCGAGACCGGCTGGGCGA
Organism: Dongia sp. P2_B8; assembly: GCF_056404715.1. Taxonomy (NCBI): domain Bacteria; kingdom Pseudomonadati; phylum Pseudomonadota; class Alphaproteobacteria; order Rhodospirillales; family Dongiaceae; genus Dongia; species Dongia sp. P2_B8. Next base: position 980,799 of record NZ_JBFUDM010000003.1, read on the forward strand.
TTGCTGCCAATTGCCTCGGCATTGAGCTGCTGCCGATCAAGCATGGTTCGCCGACGCGGGCGGCACCCGGCTGGGACGTGCGTGTGTTGGGCGATGATGGCCACCCGGCAAAGCCCGGCGAGATCGGTAACATCGTCTGCAAGCTGCCGCTGCCGCCCTCAGCCTTTCCAACGCTATGGAACGCTGAAGAGCGTTATCTTAAAAGCTATTTCGATCACTTCCCGGGCTATTACCAAACCTCGGATGCTGGCTTCATCGACGGGGACGGCTACGTCTACATCATGGCCCGCACCGACGACATCATCAACGTGGCCGGCCATCGCCTCTCCACCGGCGGCATGGAAGAGGTATTGGCGAGCCATCCGGACGTTGCCGAATGCGCCGTCGTTGGCGTCTATGACGAGGTGAAAGGGCAGCTGCCCCTTGGCTTCCTGGTGCTGAAAGCGGGCATCAGCAAACCCCATGAAAAAGTGGCGGCTGAAGTGGTGCAGTTGGTCCGCGACAGGATCGGACCGGTCGCCGCCTTCAAGACTGCAGCCGTCGTCGACCGGCTGCCCAAGACCCGTTCGGGCAAGATCCTGCGCAGCACCATGCAGAAAATCGCCGATGGCAAGGATTTCGCCATGCCGGCCACCATCGACGATCCGACCATTCTGGGTGAGATAGAACAGGCGCTGAAGGGTGTCGGCTATGCGGTGAAGTGAGCCATGGCATGGCGCGTGGCTAGCCGCAAAAATTTTACTACCTAGATATTTTTCTCTTTACAGTTCCATTTTTGTTCTTAAAGATGGTGCCGTCATTGGGCTGGCGCGATTGGGGTCGCGCGCGGAAATGGGGGTCATCATGCTGCTGCAATGTTTGCGGCGCCGGGCTTTTGTGCTCGGCGCGACGGGTATGCTTTGTCTGGCGATCGCGGGCTGCCAGCGGACGCATGTGGTCCCGGTGGCGCAGCTGTCCAGCGCTGCTGCGCAAGGCGAGAATCTGGCGCCAATTGAGCTCGACCGCGTGGTCTTTAACCTGGAACGTGGTCAGCAGATTGGGGCTTATCGGGGCGGCGGGGGGTGGACCGGTTGTGGTCCTGATTTGGCAAGCGACCCGATCCACTGGAACAATGGAAAAGTCAACGCGCGCGACGAGGAGCTGCTAGATATTTTTTATCGCGAGATGCGCAGCGCTCACTATGACGTGGTCGGCGATCCCAACGCATTGTTTGGCAACTTTACTGATGCACAGAGACATGCGGAGTTTCTTGTGGCTGGGCGCGTCGATACGATTAGCATGGACATTTGCGACGAGGTATCGGGGTGGGATGGTCGGCCACTTGGTAAGCAAAGTGGAACGACCGTGGTAAGTGTTATCTGGCAAGTCTTTTCGACGCTCGATGAAAAAGTGATTCTTGAAACACAAACGAGCGGGTCGGCCGAATTAAAAGACGGTGTGCCAGACGGTGAAGTGGTTCTGCTGGTTCACGCCTTTGCGGCTGCGGTTCATAATCTTGGCGGTGATCCACGCTTTCACGATGTCCTGGTGCGCAAGAACGTCAGCGTCGCCGCATCCAAGCCGGCCGCCCCGCTCGACGGCTGGGGTACCGTGGCGACACATCCGGCATTGTCACTGCCGGCGACGGCGCCCTTTACCGGCAGCATCGGCGCGAACATGTCGCGGGTCGAGGCAGCGGTGGTGACGGTCATTACTGGCTCTGGCCATGGCTCGGGCTTTTTCATCGCCCCGAATCTGATCCTGACCAATCATCATGTGGCGCTCAATGCCGACCGGCTCAAGGTACGGCTGATCAACGGGACCGAGGTGCTGGCGACGACATTGCGCAGCGACAAGCAGCGGGATGTGGCACTCCTGCAGATCGACGGTGGTGAATTCACGCCCCTCCCGATCCGCCTCAAGCCCGTGGCGCTGACGGAAGAGGTCTATGCCATCGGCTCGCCGTTTGACGAGAGTCTTGCCGGGTCGGTGACGCGCGGCATCGTCAGCCAAATTCAGCATGATGAGCATGGCATGGAACTCATTCAGGCGGACGCCACCATCCAGCACGGCAGCAGCGGCGGCCCGCTGCTGGATGCCCAGGGAAATGTCGTCGGCATTTCCCAATCGGCCTGGACGGACGGGACCGAACAGTCTGCCGGCATCAATTTCTTCGTGCCAATTGCCGATGCCCTGCAGAAGTTGAATCTCGTTCCGCAATAAAGCCACCCGCGCGGCCCCTCATTGCTACACCTCAATGTGGGGCCTTCGGTGTTGCCTTAATAGGGCGCCTGTGCCCAGAGTCTTTGTCGGAGAATTGATTGAAACGACAGCTCTGAAGGCGTTCAATGAGTGACAGCTATTGCGGCAGCCGGTCTGATTATAGCTAATTAAAAGTTAAAATGATTCCAACGGGCTGGCCGCATGAGACATCTGGGCGAGGCGCCTTCATGCGAGCGCAATTCCGGTCGGCGATACAAATCTGCCAATGGATCCTGACTTGCCTATTCCTCATGGCTGGCAGTCTTACTGTTGCGCCCCTTGCGGCCGCCTACAACGAACCGCCGCGCCCCTGGACCTTGCAGGATTTCGGCTGCGATCGCCCGATCCGGGTCGGCATTGTCGAATTTGGCGCCCTCTATCACAACGGTGTCGGTATCGACGCTGACCTTATCGCGGAGTTGACGCGGCGGTCCGGCTGCACCTTCGAGATACAGAGGCTCATGCGCGTCGATTTGTGGCCGGCGATCGAAGCTGGCCGGATCGACATGGCGACTAGCTCGATCGCCACGCGCGGGCGCGAGAAGTTCGCTCGCTTCGTGACCTATTTCGGCATCAAGAACATGCTGGTTCTGCCGATCATCGGATCGGCGCACACCTATTCCCTGGACGCCTTCATCCAGCAGCCGCACTGGCGGATCGGCCTTGTCAAAGGCTTCCGCTATGGCAACGACTATGACTATCACCTCAAGTCGCTGCTGGGCGAGAATCGGGTCGTTGAATTTCCGACCCAGGCAATTCTGTTCGATGCGCTGAAGGCTGGTACGGTGGACGGTATCCTGGCGCCCTCCGTTCATTATTATTTCTATCTCAGCGAAGCCGAGCGCAGCGAAAAATTCACCCTGGTCAACGCCTCGGCAGCGCCACCCACGGCAAGTGGGCTGGCGCTCGCAAAAGCCAGGTTCACAGCCGCCCAGACCGACAATTGGATGCGCCTCATCGAGGGCATGCGTCTTGACCGAACGTTGCACCGCTTTGTCGTCCGTCACATCGGCAAGCCTGCGGCGGCAGCTTTCGTCGAATATTGACATCATGCTTGCGAGCCGCGGGTAACAAGGCACAGGAGCCGCCCATGTCGTTGGCCATGCGACGTCCCAAGCCGGTCTTCGAGGTGCCGCTGCACCTCATCGGTGCTTTGGGCGTGACCGTTCTTCTCATCCTGGTGGTTGCCGCTTTCGCCTGGCAGACCTATCGGGGGACACAGGACATCCTGCTCACCACGTCGACCGAAACCACCCGCTATATCCGCGATGCGCTCAACGAAAAGATCCAGCGCATCCTGGCACCGGCCCGCAATCAAATCACATTGTTGGCGCACAGCGGCTTCTCGGGCGCCGAAACTCTATCGCGTCGGTTGGACGAATTGCCTCTCATCATGGATGCCTTGAACGAGAACCCGATCACGGATGCTCTTTATGTCGGCTATCCGAACGGCGAGTTCATCCTGTTCCGGCCGCTCCGTACCGAGGCCTACCGAGCGCTCGTACAAGCACCAGAGAGTGCCACACTGCTGGTTCAATCAATCACGCAGGACGCCAGCGGCGTCATGCTGGGCGAATATCGGTACTATGATGCAAACCGGAAGCTGCTCGATGCCCGCTTCATGCCGACCTATAAATATGATCCACGGACGCGACCCTGGTTCCAGACTGCCTCCAAGCAGAATGGGGCCATCCTCACGGAACCTTATGTGTTCTTCACGACCAAGGCGGTGGGCGCCACAATGGCAGCAAAATCGGCCGATGGAGCCGTGATCGTGGGGCTTGATCTCACATTGCAATCGATCGCGGATGAGCTGAAGGATATCCGGATTACCCCATCGTCGGAGTTGGTGTTGCTGGGGCAAAGCGAGCAGGTCGTTGCCTATCGCGATAGCCGCCAGATGACGGCCCTTCAAGCGGACGGATCATTGCGCCTGGTAACCATCGACGAACTCAAGGTGCCGCCACTGCGGCATGCGGCAGCACTCATTGGCAATACTAAGACGCGTGACCAAGTCGATCTTGGTGGCCGCAAGTGGCAAACCACGGCGACCAGGATTCCGATCCAAGGCAGCAATTTCCTCACCATGCTGATTGCCATCCCGGAAGACGAACTTTATGCCGGTGCGCGCGATATCGTTGAAAATCAGATCGTCATAGCGTTTGTCATCCTGCTGGCGTTCATATTGCTGGGCTGGTTCGGTACCCGTCTGCTGGTGAAGCCGATCAACCGGTTGGCGCATGAGACCAAGGCAATTGCCGAATTCGATTTTGAGAAGGACGTCAAGGTCAAGACTGTGATCTCCGAGGTCGGCGATCTCGGTCGTTCGCTGCGCCGCATGAAAAAGACCATCCGAAAATTCCTGGACATCGGTCATGCGCTGAGCGCTGAGCGTGATTTCAGGCCACTTCTCAATGTGGTCCTGCGCGAGACCATCGAATTGGTGGAAAGCGATGGTGGCGCCATTTACCTGTGGCATGAACAGGAAGGCATGCTGCAACCCGAAATCGTCCGCTGGCATGATGACGAAATGGCCGGTCCGGATGCCCACGTAAAACCACTGCCCCTGCATAGCGACGGCCTGCGAGGAGAGATAGCCGCTGCCTTAAGCGAGAGCCGCATCGCATTGATCGAACGGCGCCTGGATTATGAGGAATTGGATGCACTTGGCTTGCGCGGCTTCGTCGAACGCGAGGACGCCGTCCGCACAGCCCTGCTGGTCGTGCCTCTCTTCAACCGTAAGCAGGAAGTGATGGGGGCATTGATCTTGATTAAGGCCATCCAGGCGGGAGAGCCGGCCTGGTTGCTGAGCGATCGATTGATCGAATTGGTGAGGGCCGTGAGCGGCAGCGCGGGTGTCGCCATCGAGAACAAGCAGCTGCTACAGGCGCAAAAAGACCTGATGGATGCCCTCATCAAATTGATCGCAGGGGCCATCGATGCAAAATCGGCCTATACCGGCGGCCACTGCGCGCGTGTACCGGCATTGACGCGCATGCTGGCGGAAGCGGCTTGTGAGCAGAAGACCGGGCCATTTACTGACTTCAATTTGTCGACCGAGGAATGGGAGGCGCTCGACATCGGCTCCTGGCTGCACGATTGCGGCAAGGTGACGACACCGGAATATGTCGTCGACAAGGCGACCAAGCTGGAGACGATTTATGACCGTATCCACGAGATCCGCATGCGGTTCGAAGTGCTGAAGCGGGATGCCGAAATCGTCTATTGGCAAGGGCGGGCGGCGGGACGAGATGAACCGGCCCTGCGCACGACTTTGGAACAGACACTCCGGCAGCTCGATGATGACTTTTCATTCGTTGCGATGTGCAATGAGGGTGGCGAATTCATGGAGCCGGCAAAAGTCGCACGTATCCGGGAGATTGCCGGGCGCACCTGGCGACGGACGTTGAGCAATCGCATCGGCCTTTCTTATGAGGAAAAGAAGCGTATGGACCGGACGCCGGAGCCAATGCTGCCGGTCGATGAACCGTTGCTGGCAGATCGTGACGACCATCTCACCCATTATGAAGCCAAGGACGTCATTGGGCAGGACAATCCATGGGGCTTCAAACTCGACCAGCCGCGCTACAAGATGAATCGGGGCGAGGTCTATAATCTCTGCATTGGCCGCGGCACGCTGACGGAAGAAGAGCGCTACCGCATCAACGATCATATTTCTCAGACCATCATCATGCTGCAGAGCCTGCCCTTCCCCAAACATCTGCGCACTGTTCCGGAGATCGCCGGCGGCCACCATGAGAAGATGAATGGTACCGGATATCCCAAGCGGCTCACGCGTGCGGAGATGTCACCAATTGCCCGCATGATGGCAATCGCCGACGTGTTTGAGGCATTGACGGCCGCTGATCGGCCTTACAAAAAGGCCAAAAAGATCAGCGAGGCGATCAAGATCATGGGCTTCATGAAGAAAGATAACCATCTGGACCCGGACTTGCTCGATCTCTTCATCCAGGCGGATGTCTGGAAGCGCTATGCCGAGCAGTTCCTTGATGAGGGCCAGATGGATCAGCCGGATATTGATTCCATCCTGGGCATAAGACCTGCCGCATAAGAAAACACCGCCGGCCAGCGTCCGGCTGATCGGCGGTGTTTTAGCTTTTAGCCTGGCAACCGGTTAGCTGCGCGGCGTGCTCTTTTCGGTACGCGGCGAACGATTGCTGCCTGGACCACGATGGACCCCAGGCTTGCGTTCACTCTGTTCGGCGCGGGCGCGATAGTCGATGCGGCGATGCTCACCGTCCGGCCGCACCGGTTCGCGGCGCGGTTCGGCGACACGGACGGGTTCGGGACGATGCCCACCGGCCTGGCGGCGTTCGGCTTCGAAGCGGCTTTCACCACCCTCGTCGCGGCGCGGCCGGTCGTCACGACGCGGGCGCGCGTCACGGTTTTCCGGGCGTGTCTCGGGATGGCGGTTATGGCTGCGGTCTCCTCGGGCTTCGCCACGCGGCTGTGTGGAGCGTGCGGCCCGAGGTTGGGCTTCACCACGGGGCTGGCGCGCTTCCTGTTCGCGGAAGTCACCGCCACGGAAATCGGCATTCTTCGCTGGGGCACGATCACGGTCGCCGCGAGCGGCATGGCCGCGCTCGCCACGATGTTCGCCACGGGCTTGGCCACCGCGATTGCGGTCACCACCACCATGCCCGGCACCATTGCGGCCACCACGGCTCGGGCCACGGCTTTGGGTGCGTTCCTGGTCCTGGCGGATGCTCTGGGCGCGATGGAGTGTGATCTGTTCGCCGGCGCCGGCATCGCTGCCGCCTTTGGCCAACGGATGATCATCGACCACCGGGATCTTCATGCGCACGATCTTCTCGATATCGCGCAGCAGGCTGCGCTCTTCGCCATCGCACAGGCTGATGGCGATGCCGGTGGCACCGGCACGGGCCGTACGGCCGATACGGTGCACATAGCTTTCCGGTTCCAGCGGCAGATCATAGTTGACGACATGGCTGATGCCGTCGACATCGATGCCGCGCGCGGCGATATCGGTTGCGACCAGCACCTTGACGCTGCCGTTGCGGAACGAGCCCAAGGCGATCTGGCGGGCGCTCTGGCCCTTATTGCCATGGATCGCGGCGCTGCGGATGCCGTCACGCTCCAACTGTTCGGAGACGCGGTCGGCGCCGCGCTTGGTGCGGGTGAAGACGATGGAACGGGTGACGCCCGGGCCGTTCAACAAATCGGCGAGCACGCGGCGCTTGGCGGCCTTGGGCACCATATAGACGATCTGGTCGATCCGCTCGGCGGTGGTCGATTGCGGGACCACTTCGACGCGCTTCGGCTTGGTGAGCAGGCTGTTGGCGAGGTCGGCGATTTCGTTCGGCATGGTGGCCGAGAACAGCAGCGTCTGACGGCGCACCGGCAGCGTCGCTACGATCTTGCGAATGTCACGGATGAAGCCCATGTCGAGCATGCGGTCGGCTTCGTCGAGCACGAAGAATTCGACCGAGGAGAGCGACACATGGCCCTGGTTCATGAGATCGAGCAGGCGACCCGGCGTGGCCACAACAAAGTCGACGCCGCGGCGCATGGTGTTGATCTGGGGGACCGAGCCGACGCCACCGAAAATGACGGTGGAGCGCAGCGGCAGGTGGCGACCATAGGTCTTGATGCTGTCGTTGATCTGGACGGCGAGCTCGCGGGTCGGTGTCAGGATCAGGGCGCGCGCCGATTTCGGCTGCGGCTGCTTGCGGTTGGCCATCATGCGCTGAAGCATGGGGAGGACGAAGGCGGCCGTCTTGCCAGTGCCGGTCTGGGCGAGGCCGAGCAGGTCATGGCCTTCCAGCAAAGCGGGGATCGACTGGGCCTGGATCGGAGTGGGTGTGGTGTAACCGGATTCGGTCACAGCCTGCATCAACGGTTCAACCAAGTTGAGCGAGGCGAAATCCGCCAGAACCTTGGTGGCGGGGGTCGTTTGGGTATGCGTATTCAATGCCTTAATTCCTTTTGGCAGTTCATTGTCATGCCGCAAGGGAGTTACGCGTGCGCCGATGGGCGCGCGGGCAAATAGCCGGCGGGCGAACCCAAGGCGCGCCTGCTCAGGAATCTATGACGTGGGATATGTATCTCGGGATGGACGCCGAAAAAGTGGCCATAAGCAATCGGCCAAACCAGGGCGTAAGCGCGCAATCCACAAGAAATGCCCGCGAGATATGAAGCCGGGCCGTCCATATGTCAAGATAATTGACGTTTACCCCCGCCATGCCGGCCCTGTGCAACCCGCATGGCTTGGGAAATTATCGAGCTGCCGCTTGATGTTACTCAATCCGGCTTGATCTTGTAGAGCGTCGCCGACCACTTCAAGAACGACAGGAAATCGGCATATCCGATCTGGTACTGCCCGCTTTGGTCCCGAATCCTGCCACCGAATTCAAGATAGGGGTTCTCGGTCGGCTGGTAGATCTTGGGGTCGTTGATGATGAGCTGCAAATTGTCGGCCGTCCCATCGAAACCGACAATCAGGACAGCACGCTTCTCGGCCTTGTTCTGACCCTCGTTCGGGGCCGGCTCGATCTGCACCAGAATCGGCCGCTCGAATTTGATCTCCTGGATGATGTCCTGGGGCGAGATCGTCCTGGCTTCTTCCCAGCGCATGGCAACGGGAACTTCACCAAACGATTCCAGCGCATATTGCGAATAGCCTTTGACGATGCGGCTCACTGCAGTGAATTCGCTTTCGTCCGGGGATTTGTAACAGTTCTGCGTGCCGGTCAGGAAGAAGGCGAGGCTGCATTGCATCTCGCCCGGTCCGGTATTGGGGACGTCATAATAGACCATCATCATCTCGGCGATGGAGGCCCAGGCCTGGCCGGGCGCCAGTTCCGGCGCCGGCGCTATATCAAGCAGGCTCTCGGCGCGGGACGGCGTCGCCCAGCCTAGGACCGTAACGGCCAGGACCGTAACGGCCAGGACCGCGGTCGTGGCACCCGCCAGCAGGGCCTGTTTCAGCCCATACCCAATCGACCAATTTTGCAGGCGCGCCATCGACTCGTCTCCGGTAGTTGCAAAGGTGGGAACCCATTCTCGCCACTTGTGGCGGGCAGGGCAAGCAGGCGGCTATCCCGCTGCTCAAAGCCCACGATCCGGGAAAAGTTCCCCGCAGGCTGCCAAATAGGCCTGCAGCAGGGGGTCAGTTGACAAGATCGACGCGTCTGGCGCATGCATGGGCGCTTTTCATTTGGAGCTGCCACATCATGAAACTCGACAAGATTCTGAAGGCCCTTGGCCTCGACGCCAAGGCGCTGAAAAAAGGCGATCTTATCGTCCGCTCGCCCATCACCGGGGGCGAGATCGGCCGCCTGGTCTGCGACGATGCCAAGGGGGCTGCCAAGAAGATCGCCCGCGCCCAGGCCGCCTTTCTAGCTTGGCGCCAGGTGCCAGCACCCAAGCGCGGCGAATTGGTCCGCCTGCTCGGCGAGGAATTGCGCGCTCACAAGGCGGCGCTGGGTGAACTTGTTTCCGTCGAGGCCGGCAAGATCACGACCGAGGGTCTGGGCGAAGTGCAGGAAATGATCGATATCTGCGATTTTGCAGTTGGCCTGTCGCGTCAGCTCTATGGCCTTACCATCGCCTCGGAACGTCCGGGCCACCGCATGGCGGAAACCTGGCATCCGCTCGGTGTCGTCGGCGTCATCACCGCTTTCAACTTCCCGGTCGCCGTCTGGTCGTGGAACACGGCGCTGGCTTTGGTTGCCGGCAATTCGGTGGTGTGGAAGCCCAGCGAGAAGACACCGTTGACGGCACTCGCCAGCGCCAAGATCTTCGCCAAGGCAGCTGCGCGCTTTGCCAAGGAAACGGGGACAGCCATTCCCGACGGCCTGGTCGAGGTGCTGATCGGCGCGCGCGAAGTGGGCGAGGTCATGGTCGATGATCCGCGCGTGGCGCTCGTCTCGGCCACGGGGTCGACCCGCATGGGCCGCGAAGTGGCGCCGCGCGTGGCGGCTCGCTTCGGCCGCTCGCTGCTGGAGCTGGGCGGCAACAATGCGATGATCGTCTGCCCGTCAGCCGATCTCAAGCTCGCCGAACGCGCCATCCTGTTCAGCGCGGTGGGCACGGCCGGCCAGCGCTGCACCAGCCTGCGCCGTCTCATTGTTCATGAAGATATCTACACAAAGCTGCTGCCGCGCCTGAAGAAGCTTTACGGCCAGGTGCCGGTCGGCAATCCGCTGGATGGGAAGACCCTCATCGGCCCGCTCATCGATGCGGGCGCCTATGAGGCGATGCAGGCTGCCTTGAAGCAGGCTAAGGCCGAAGGCGGCAAGGTCACCGGCGGCGAGCGCGTCAGCGTTTCCGGCTGCGCCAACGGCTACTATGTTCGTCCCGCCGTGGTCGAATTGCCGAAGCAGAGTGCCGTCATGACGCACGAGACTTTCGCGCCAATTCTGTACGTCGTGAAGTATCGCGAGTTTGCGGATGCTATTCATTTGCAGAACAATGTGCCGCAAGGCTTGTCGTCCTGCATCTTCACCCGCGACGTGCGCGAAGCCGAATTGTTCACCTCGGATGTCGGCTCCGATTGCGGCATCGCCAACGTCAATATCGGCCCATCGGGTGCCGAAATCGGCGGCGCCTTCGGCGGCGAAAAGGAAACCGGCGGTGGCCGCGAAAGCGGGTCGGATGCGTGGAAGGCCTATATGCGCCGCGCCACCAACACCGTCAATTATTCCGACCATCTGCCCCTGGCACAGGGCGTGAAGTTCGACATTGGCTAAGATATTCAGACGGGGTGCAGCTAACCAGCACCCCGCCTGATTTCCATTAAGCGCGCGGCACCAGCAGCCAGACGCGCTCCAGCCGCTTTTGATTGGCCGTAGCAAGGCCGATCACGCCAGCGGCACCTGCCAGAAACAGGAACAGGCCGGAAGGTCCCCAAGCCTCCATGGCAAGGCCGGCGCCGATCGGGCCCACAGCTGCCCCGATCCCATTCACGAACAGCAGAGCGCCGGTCGTTGCCAGCGTGCAGCCGTTCCCGGCCCGGTCATTGGCAAGAGCTGCACCCAGACCATAGATCGGCGACATGATCGCGGTGAGCAGGCCGAACAAAGTCACCAGCATGGTGAAGCCGGAGTTCGAGAATGCGAACAAGGCAATGCTGAGCAGCGTGCCCAGGACAATGACGATCTTGGCAACCGCAATGCGCTCCTGCGCCTTGTCGGAAAAATGCCCGATCGGGAACTGCCCGGCGATGCCGGCAATCGCCGCCACGGTCAGCATCACGGAGAGATCATTGTTGTCGAGGCCGGTTTCCACGGCATAGCTCGGCAGCAGGCCATGCAGCCCGCCATTGATGATGCCCGACCCGAAGCAGATGGCGAGGGCCGCTGGTGGCACGGCACGGAAATGGCGCAGGCTGAGGCGACCATGGGCGGGCACCGGCAGTTCCGCCCGGCGCGACATCAACACCGGGAGAACGGCGAGCGAGATGAGTGCCCCGGCGACGATGAAGCTCATGATGCCACCGGTTCCTTCGGCGAGAACGGCGACAGGCGAGGCGCCTGCGGTCAGCCAGGATGCCGTCATATAGACGCTATAGAGCCGCCCGCGATTGCCGCGGCTGGCAAGCACATTCAAGAGGCTCTCGGCGATGGTGTAGATGCCGGCCATCGCAAAGCCGCAGCTGGCGGAGAGCAATAGCCAGAACATCACGTCGAAGAAGAGGGCGTGGGCGAGCAGGCTCAGTGCCGCCACGACAGCCAGCCCACCAATGGTCTGGCGTGCGCCGAAATTGACGATGAGATGCCGGCAGATCTGCGTGCCACCGAGATAGCCCAGTGAATAGGCCGCGGCCACGAAGCCGATCATTGCGGTCGAGACGCCGTTTTCCTCCAGGCGCAAGGACACCAGCGGCGACACCAGCGCCAAGGCGGTTTCGAAGCCGGCGACGGCAATGAGGGCCGGCATGAAGAGGATGAGGGGTGCGCGCATGATGGGTACTCCGGGGCGATCTTTGGGCGACAACAAGGACGAGAATCGGGCGCGGCTGATCAGCCCGCCCGTTCTGGAACGTCATCAAGCTCGATGGTTGGAAGAGAGCTCTAGCGTTCGATGTCGCCGCGTTCGAGCGGCCCGCTCGGCGGCAGATCCGGCAGGCAGACAAGCGCGTGCTGCCCGAGCCAAAGCCCGGTCAGGTCCAACGCCATATGTCGCCGCGGATAGGTCATCAAAAACACCTCAGTAAGTCAGCTATCCTAATATTCAGAGGTCAAAAAGTAAATGATTAGCGTGGCATAGGCGCTATGCGTTGAATATTTGTTCAGATTTTCAAAGAGCTAGATCGCTCGCCATTGGAGTGGTGGAAGCATCATGTTCTATTTTTGTTCTTTACAAAATAGGAATTAAATGATAGAAAAAGAAGGTACACAGCAAGCGCGGAGCCATCTCAATGCCCCCCAGAATGACAGCACCGGAACGGCCGTCCGCCTGGCCGCCTCATGTCGAGGCTCGTGCCGAGGCGAAGCCCGCGCCGAAGGTACCGGCTAATTCGAATGTCCAAGGTGTGTGGGAAAATGGTGTCTTCCGCTTCAACTCGCCGGAAGCCATCGAAGCCTGGCGCCGCAAGGCCTACAGCCAAGGCGTCAGCGCGGACAATTGGCATCAGGGCTCTGAGGTCGATGACAAGACCCGTGCACTCGCCGAGGCCAACCTCGGCGGCCCGATGCCCGCCATGTATCAAGGCCCCGACGGCAAATACCGCTTCGCCAACTTCAAGACCATCGAAGACAAGGATGTGCGCGACCATCGCCTGCAATACATCAAAGGCAAAACGATCGACCAGATCGCCGCGGACAAAATGCCGGGCGAGGATGAGTACATCGCGAAGGGGACAGTACAAGTCAGGCAATCGCTACCGACATCTGTAAACGATAATCAAAGCCCGCAGATAGCATCTCAGGAGCAGATGAAAGTGTCTGTGCCGTATGGCGGCCGCTTTGCCGCCATGCCCGATCAGGTCGATGAACCAAAATCAGGAGTTGAGCGGCCGAATCTGTTTAGGCGATTTGATGCCTCCTCCAAACGAGCGTTTATTGACAGCACGGGTGCGGGCGCCGCGATCCAACAGTTCAAATCCGGTCACGCTCGCTCTCCTGACATTTTGGCAACACGACCGCCGGATCGATTCCTACAATCCGGATCCAAAGGTGCTGTCGATTGGTATCGCATGTACGAGCCATTGGGTATCGCAGGCGGCAAGCGTAGGATCGATTTTCTTTCTCCAGATGAGCGGAAGCAATGGCAGACAGAGTGGGAAGCGCTGAGTGCTGACCAGCAAGCTGCTTACCGTGCTATGTGGGAGGAAAAGCAAAAGGAATACGTGCCATGGCGTGCTCAAATTGACAGGGAGATCAACCTCCCGTCGCCGCAATCTAAAGCCGAGTACGTAGTGGATTTTCTGGGCTCTCTTTTTGGCTCGATGGGTTCGCCTGAAAACTGGATTGGGATTGGACCGAGTGCAGCTGCGAATACCGTGCGCGCTCCTGCTGCCGGTTTCGCTGCGGAGGCAGCAATGATTACTGCACGCAACTCGGACAATCTGGCCGGTGCATTTGGTGAGGCTGCGGCTGAGTCCGTGGGCGCTACTGCACTTCGAAAGCTTGATGATTTGACCGAGAGGATGGGGCCAAATTCTCCGTTCCACGACGAACCGGGAAAGGGAACGATAGATGCGCTTGGCGAATCAACTTTCAATTTTAGAGCAGAGCTGGAGCAAGCGAAGAAAATTCATTACACTTTGAGAGATGCCTATAATCTACCTGGGCCCCATCTAGGACTGATCTATGTGAAGGAGAAAGCAACTGGATCCGCCGAATGGATTGCGTTTATGAAAGGCCATCCCGATGTGATCTGGCTAGAAGCAACTCAGGAATTTGCGGTTCCTGCGATACGCTATGTAAATCCAAATCCAAACGGCAAGAATCTTATTAGGCTTGATGCAGGTGGATTGTTTGGCGATGTAGACGGAGCAGTATTAACAGATACCAAAAGACAAATGGCAATCTGGAGCAAGGGGAGTCAAAGCACCACTAAGGCTACACTCGGCCGTCTTCGAGAGGCGCTACAGCAGAATCCTAAATACGGGAAGATCATCTATGAGATCGAGACAGAAGCAGCTGCGCAGAAAGCACGTCTTTTTATCGAAAGAAACGGTTTCTCTGATATCATTATTATAAAGGTAAGAGGGAAATGAGCGGGGCAACGTTTGAATATTTTATGCACTATAAGCCACGGCATGAGGAATCTATTGAAGAGCGCCATGCGGTCGTCGTCAATGCCATGCTGAAGCTTCCGGAGCCCTTAAGTTGGCAGGGCCTGCAAATTCCTCTGGCACCAGATTGTGGTGAACATCTGAGTGCACATTACGAAGTGGGCTATCCCGTATCTGGGATCTGGCTAGCTGGCGACTACATCTATCGCGGTAAGACGTATGTCTATCAGGATGGCATATCCTACGACGACAAACTGACAATCACCTTCACTACAAATAGTGAGCATCTAGCTTACCAGCAGATGCTTTATCAACATTTGTCCGATGCTGTTTCTGCGTTTGGCGGGTATCTGGCGCGTGGGTTTTATGAAGGATATTCGACGCGATATCATGACTTGCATAGAGCCGAACTAGATAAACTTCAGCTTGGCCGAAAAATCGATCTCAATGGGCGCAACAATGTGTTCTCACTACAGCCTGCCCAGTACTGGGACGAGGAATTGTGCCGTAAGGCCATGGGCTTTGGGCGGGATGAGGTCATTTCTCGGCTCAATGGCAGGGTGCCATCGGTGAAGCCATTGAGGGATGGCGTCTACGTCGTCTTCGACGACAATCCGGATTTGAGCTTCGAAGAATATTGTGCCTACAACGATCGACTAAAACCGATCCTCGGGCTCGTTTAGACGATCGTCGCCGCAAACGTTTCTCGCCGCTGTGCCAGTGCTTCGGCGACGGCGCTGAGAGCCTGATCGAGTTTCGCCTGATCCGCAGCCGCACCGAGGCATAGCCGCACGGCTTCCGGCGGTGTCTCGGTGACGGCGAAGGCGTCACTCGGCACCACGGCCAGGCCTTGCCGCTGCAAATGCGCGACGAAGGTGGCGCGGGGCCAGGCGGGGGGGAGCTTCAGCCAGATGTGATAGGCCTCGGGTGCCGTGCGCATGTCGCTGCGGGGGAGGTGGGTGCTTGCCAGGCGTTGGCGGGCGATGGCTTCCTGGCGCAGGGAGCCGAGGAGACGCGTGGCAATTCCTTCCATGATCCAGTAACTGGCGAGGGCCACCGCCAAAGGTGGCGCCATCAAGCTGGTGGCGCGCAGCGCACCGGTCAGGCGGTCGGCAGTTCGTGCGTCTGGTGCGACCAAGTAGGTCACGCGCAGGGCGGGTGTGAGCACCTTGGCGAGGCCGCCAAGATAGATCGTTATATCGGGCGCAAGGGCTGCGATCGCCGGCGGCGCATGTCGCACCAACGGCCCATAAGCGTCGTCTTCGATGATGGTAAGGCCATGGCGGCGCGCGATGGCGATGATCTCAAGGCGGCGTTGCTCCGACATCGTGGCCGTGGTCGGGTTGTGCAAGGTGGGCACGCAATAGAGCAGCTTGGCGCGGCCGGCCCCACAGGCTGCCTCCAGGGCCGATGGCAGCATGCCCTGCTCATCCATGGCAATGCCTTCGAGCCACAGGCCGAGATGCTCGGCCGCCGCGCGCAGGCCTGGGTAGGTGAGTTCCTCGGTAAGGATGCGGTCGCCGGCCTTAGCGTAGCTGGTGAGGATGGCAGTCAACGCTATCTGCGTCCCACCTGCGACCAGCAGGCGGCCTACTGGCACATCGCCCAGGCGTCCTTGCAGCCAGCGCGCACCGGCTTGCCGGTCTTCAAGGGCACCGCCGCTGTCGCGATAGGTCATCAGCGAGAGAAAATCGGGCCGCGCTGTCACGGCAGCCATGCCGTCACGTACGAGGTCAGCGAGTTTGGCATCGGCCGGCTGCGGCGGCAGGTTCATGCTCATATCGACCGGCGAGCGGTCTTCAGCGCTCTGTGCGATGGGTGCGCGCACGAAGGTGCCACGGCCGACGGTGGCATCGATGAGGCCGCGCCGCCGCGCCTCGGCATAGCCGCGGCTCACCGTGGTGAAGTCGATGCCGAGCGCATCGGCAAGGGCCCGCTGTGTCGGCAGCTGCTGGCCGGCGACCACGCGGCCAGCCTGCAAGTCGGCGGCGAGGCAATCGGCGATGGCGAGATAAAGCGGGCCGCTGCGCGTGCCGAGCTGTGGCGTCCAGAGGCGGATTTTCTTGCGCATCGATCGTGCCTGATTACATACATTTCACGTTTGAATACATACAAAAATAAATGAATGCAGTCAATTGTATTTGTATGTGATGATGACTAGATTTATCGGGTCGGATCACGGAGGAAATGATGAAACGCTGGATGGTGGCCTATTCGCTGAGTTCGGCAGGGTTGATTGCCTTTGTCTGCCTGGCCTTGTGGGTCTTCAATAATTTCAAGGGATTGGATATCAGCTGGCAGGGCATGGCGGCGCTGGTCGTGGGGTCGGTCCTGGTGTCCGGTCTCAGTATCGGCCTGATGGCGGCCGTCTTCTGGAGCAATCGGGGCGGCCATGATGAGGACGCCTATGATCTCACGCACCGCCCTTAGGCTAGGCTGTATTATACGATCGTAAAATAGATCTTTTCGTCGGGCACGCGGCCGAGTATAGGATAACGAGCCAAATGCGGGCGTGGCACCCAGCTGCGCCCATCCGTGCTGCGATAGGGATCCGCCATGCCATTCGATTTCCAGCCGACCGACGAGCAGCGCATGCTGGTCGAGACGACCCGCGCCTTTGTCGAGAATGAGCTTTATCCGGTCGAGCGCCAGGTCGACAAGTTGGGGCATGTGCCGGCGGAAATCGGTAAGGCAATCAAGGAAAAAGCCAAGGCGCTCGGCCTCTATGCTGCCAACATGCCAGAATCGGTGGGTGGTGGCGGGCTCGATGTCATGTCGCAGATGCTGTTCGAACGCGAACTCGGCAAGGCCAATTGGGCGGTGCAGAAATTCGTCGGCCGTCCTTCTTACATCCTGATGGCGGCCAAGGACGAGCAGATCGAGAAATACCTTCTGCCCACCGTGCGTGGCGACAAGATGGAAGTGTTTGCACTGACGGAACCCGGCGCCGGGTCGGACGCCATGTCGATCACCACCAAGGCTGAGGCCGATGGCGACGATTACATCATCAAGGGCGGCAAGCATTTCATCACGGGTGTCGGCACGCCGGACTTTGCCATCGTCTTCACGGTGACGGGGGTTGATGAAACCAAGCGGGGTCCTCGGAAGCGCATCACGGCCTTTCTGGTCGACCGTGACACGCCAGGCTTTACCATCCGCCGCGGCCCGCGCTGCGTCTCTTACCGCGCCTACGATAATTTCGAACTGTTCTTCGACAATGTGCGCCTCAACAAGCGGCAGATCCTGGGCGAAGAGGGCAAGGGTTTCGAGGTGGCCAGTGAATGGCTGCTGGGCGGCCGCGTCTTCATCGCCGCCAATTGCTGCGGCAAGGCCGAGCGCGCGATGGAGCTGGCGCTGGACTGGGCAGCCACCCGCAAACAGTTCGGCCAGACCATCGGCAAGTTCCAGGGTGTTTCCTTCAAGCTCGCCGACATGAAGACGGAACTCGCCGCGGCAGACGCGTTGACGGCCTTCGTCTGCTGGAAGCTGCAGAACGGCACCATGACCAATGGCGATGCCGGCATGGCGAAGCTGTTCGCCACGGAAATGCTCGGCCGTGTGACCGACCAGGCGATCCAGGTCTTCGGCGGCATGGGTCTCATGGAGGAATTGCCGCTTGAGATGATGTGGCGCGATGCCCGCGTCGAGCGCATCTGGGAAGGCACCTCGGAAATCCAGCGCCACATCATCTCGCGCGAAATGCTGCGCGCGAAGGAACAATAAGCGAGCCCCCACCCCGCCGACGGCCCTCCCCCTAAAGGGAGAGGGAGAAGAAAGTGGCGCGGCGCGAAAGCTCTCTCCCTTTAGGGGGAGGGTTGGGTGGGGCAAAAACTCGCTATCAAAGGATCAGTCACTATGTTCCAACCCGACCTCCTCAAAGGCAAGTGCGTGCTGGTGACCGGTGGTGGTACCGGCCTTGGGCTTGCGATGGGGCGGCGGTTTTTGGAACTGGGGGCGAGGCTCGCCATCTGCGGGCGCCGGGAAGAAATCTTGATGGAGGCCGCCGCCAAGCTCACCGCGGAAACCGGTGGCGAGGTCGCAGTCCATCGCTGCGATATCCGTGACGCAGCGCAGGTCGAAGAGATGGTAGCTGCACTCTGGCAGACGGGCGGCATCGACATCCTGGTCAACAATGCCGCCGGCAATTTCATCGCCAAGACGGAGGAGCTTTCTCCGCGCGCGGTCGATGCGGTGCTGGGCATCGTGCTCCATGGCAGCGCCTATGTGACGCTGGCCTGCGGTAAGCGCTGGCTTCAAGAACAGCGCAAGGCCAGCGTGCTCTCGATCGTCACCACTTATGCCTGGACCGGCTCGGCCTATGTCGTGCCCTCCGCCATGGCGAAGGCGGGTGTGCTGGCGCTCACGCGCAGTCTCGCTGTCGAATGGGGCGGGCGCGGCATTCGTCTGAACGCCATTGCGCCCGGACCATTTCCGACGCCCGGCGCCTGGGAACGATTGGTGCCCAATGCGGACCTTGCCAAGACCTTCGAGACGCGCAACCCGCTGCACCGCGCCGGCGAGCATATCGAGCTTGCCAATCTTGCCGCGTTCCTGGTGTCCGACTTTGCCGGCTATATCAATGGTGAGGTCGTGACGATCGATGGCGGCGAATGGCTGCAGGGTGCTGGCCAGTTCAATTTCCTCTCTGCCATGTCGGATGCCGATTGGCAGGCCATGAAGCCAAAAAAATAGTTTAGGGGACGAGCGTCGCGCGCAGGGCCTGAAGGGTGGCGTGGATGCCATTGTCCTGCACCCGCGGGATCAGCTTGCCGAGATAAGTATCGATATCCGCCGGTGCCGCGATATGGCCACCGTCACTCTTCGTGCCCAACCGCCAATGGATGAAATCCAGGAGCGGTAACCGCTCGCTCGGAACGACTGGCAGAAGTGGCTGCAGGGCTGACACCAGTTCGCGCACTTCAAGTTCGCCTGCATAGCGCGGGTCGGATTCTTCGGCGTAACAGACTGGCGAGCTGCCACCGGCCGATGCCACCAAGGCGGCAGAGCGTTCCGTCACGATGCGGTTCATGGGAATGTCGTGAACCTGGGGCTGGATGCTCGGCAATTGGAACATGGCAAAGCCGATGCCGATCACCTCGGCAGGCTTCTTCCGCGCGGCGAGCGTGCGGTCGAAAAAGCCACCGCCATAGCCCAAGCGATAGAGTGCCGCATCGAAGCCAACCAAGGGGGCGATGATTGTCTGCGGCAGGATCTCGATATCGGTTGCAGGAATAGGGATGTCCCAGATGCCGCGTGCCATGGCGCAACCGGGCGTCCAGGGGCGGAAGGTCAGTGGCTCGCCGATTTTCCTGCCGACCGGCAACGCGATTTCGACACCGTCAGCAGCCAGCGCCCGCATCAAGGGGCGTAGATCAGGCTCGCCGCGGAACGGCCAATAGAAACTGATCGGCCCATCGGCTTCCTGCAACAGCGGGTGCAGGCGTTCCATCAGCGCCGCCGTCATCCCCTGGCGCAGGGTGGGTGGCAAGGCCGTGCGCGCAGCCAGAATTTTGCCGCGTGCCTCCTTGCGCCACGCCTTCACCTGTTCCCAGCCATGGGTGGGTGCCGTTGTCACTTCCAGATCGGCTTGCCGCTGCCGGGCAGACCGAGTTCGGTCCAGCGCGCACTGACACGGTCGACGATGTTCTGGTCCATGGCGATCTTCTCACCCCATTCGCGATGCGTTTCGGGCGGCAGCTTGTTGGTGGCATCAAGCCCGATCTTGCCGCCGAGGCCGCTCTCCGGCGAGGCGAAATCGAGATAATCGATCGGCGTGCGCTCGACCAGGGTGAGGTCGCGCACCGGATCCATGCGGGTCGAGATCGCCCACATGACGTCTTTCCAATCGCGCGCATTGATGTCGTCATCTACCACGATGACAAACTTCGTATACATGAACTGTCGCAAAAACGACCAGACACCGAACATCACGCGCTTGGCGTGGCCGGGATAGGCTTTCTTCATCGAGACGACGGCAATGCGGTAGGAGCATCCCTCAGGCGGCAGCCAGAAATCGACGATCTCCGGGAACTGCTGGGTGAGAAGGGGAATAAAGACCTCGTTCAAGGCCTCGCCCAGGACCGAAGGCTCATCCGGCGGGCGGCCGGTGAAGGTCGAAAGATATATGGGATCCCGGCGCATGGTGATGGCGCTCACCGTGAAAACCGGGAAGGGCTCGACGGAATTGTAATAGCCGGTGTGATCGCCATAGGGACCTTCGTCGCGATAATCCTCCAGCGACACATGGCCTTCGATCACGATCTCAGCGTGCGCCGGCACTTGCAAGGGCACGGTCTTGCAGTCAACCAGCTCGACCTTCTTGCCGCGCAGCATGCCGGCGAAATGATATTCGGACATCGTGTCCGGAACCGGCGTCACGGCAGCAAGGATCGTGCCCGGATCGGCGCCGATGACGACGGCGGCGGGGAAGGGCTCGCGCTTCGTAGCACCCCAGCGTGCATGGTGCTGTGCGCCACCGCGATGCTTCAGCCAGCGCATCAGCGTCTGGTTCTTCCCCAGCACCTGCATACGATAGATGCCGAGGTTGAAATCGTCGGACTTGCCTTTGCCGGGGCCTTTGGTGACGACCAGCGGCCAGGTGATGAGCGGCGCCGGCTCGCCCGGCCAGCAGCCCTGCACCGGCAATTCGGTCAAGTCGATCTGATCGCCTGTGAGGACGATATCTTGCACGGGCGCGTAGCCGACCTGTTTCGGCTTCATGGCAAGTGCAGTCTTCAAGAGCGGCAACATCTCCCAGGCTTCCTTGAAACCGCCGGGCGGTTCCGGCTGCTTGAGGAAGGCGAGGGTCTCGCCCAGTGCCCGCAGGCCCGATGGTTCCCGGTCCATGCCCCAGGCCACCCGTTCGACCGTGCCGAACAGATTGACCAGCACCGGCATGGCATAACGCTTGCCGGTTTCCTTGGAGACCGGATTTTCGAACAGCACCGCCGGCCCGCCTTCGGCCAGCAGGCGGGTCTGGATTTCCGTCATCTCGAGATGCGGGTCGACGGGCGCCGAAACGCGCACCAGCCGGCCGCTGCCTTCGAGTTTTCCGATGAAGTCGCGCAGGGATTCATATGGCATAGTGGGGGCAATCTAGCGGGTTTCCTCAGGCTGGGCTAGGCCGTGAGGAACGACCATAACCGGTCGGATCGGAGACAGAATGCACCGTCTGGCGCTGCTAGTTTGCATGATCCTGGGACTTGCCGCCACGCCGGCCGCTGCCGAACCGCGCCTCGCCCTTGTCATCGGCAATTCGAAATATGGTGCCGAGATCGGCAAGCTGCCGAACCCGGCGAATGATGCAGATCTGATGGCCGCGACCTTGGGCAAACTTGGTTTCAAAGTCACCAAGCTGGTCGACGCCGACCAGAAACAGATGAAGCGTGCCATCGCGGATTTCGGATCTGCCCTGATCAAGGCGGGGCCCGATGCGGCTGCCCTGTTCTTCTATGCCGGCCACGGCGTGCAGATCGATGGCGAGAACTACCTCATCCCGATCGCTGCCGTGATCGAGAAGGAAGCGGATGCCGTGCTGGAAGCCGTGCCCGCGAACTGGATCCTGAAGCAGATGGAATTTGCCGGCAACCGCATCAACATCATCATTCTCGATGCCTGCCGCAACAACCCGCTGGCGCGTGGCATGCGCGGCAGTACGCGCGGGCTGGCGCGCATGGATGCGCCAAAGGGCAGCTTCATTGCCTATTCGACAGCACCTGGCGAGACGGCGGCGGATGGTGATGCGAAGAACAGCCCTTATACCCAGGCGCTGACCAAGGCGATGCTGGAACCGGGTGTCGCGATCGAAGAGACCTTCCGTAACGCCCGCGTCGACGTGCTGAACGCAACGAGCGAGGCGCAGGTGCCGTGGGAATCATCTTCTCTCACCGGTGCATTTTATTTCCAAGCAGGTCCAGCGCAGCCGGCCGCTGCCGCGCCAACACCAGAAGCTCCCGCAAAAACCACCGCCATGGCGGAAGCTTCTCCATCATCCAGCAAATCGCTGCCGAGCGGCATCAAGGCCGGCAGCGTGATCAAGGACTGCCCTGCGTGCCCCGATCTGCTTGCCGTGGCACCGGGCGCTTTCGTCATGGGTGCGGGCGAGGACGAAGATGATGCGACGGACGCCGAGGGACCGCCGGCGAAGATCACGGTCGGCGCCTTTGCACTTGGCAAGACGGAAGTAACGCGCGGGGAATTCGCCGCCTTCACGGATGCGACGAATTACCAGCCGGCCAAAAGCTGCTGGGGCCAGCTCGCCGGCGGCAAATATGATTTCATCGACGGCAATGATTGGCGTCGACCGGGCTTCGACCAGACCGACCGGGATCCGGTCGTCTGCATTACGGCCGATGATGCCCAGGCCTATGCCAAATGGTTGGCCAAGGAGACCGGCAACCCCTACCGGCTGCCGAGCGAAGCGGAATGGGAGTACGCAGCACGCGGGGGTGCCGTCGGTCCCTATTACTGGGGCAACGACGCCGATGGTATCTGTGCCAATGGCAATATCGCCGATGAATCGGCCGCCAGGAAGTTCAAGGGCTGGAACGTCATCGATTGCAATGATGGCTATGTCTTCACGGCCCCCGCTGGTTCATTCGCCCCCAACGCCTTCGGCTTCTACGACATGCTGGGCAATGCCAAGGAATGGGTAGCCGATTGCTGGAACGATGATCTCGGCGGCATTGGTTCGACGGCCAAGGCGCGTCGTTCGGGCAGATGTGAGATGCGCGTCGTGCGTGGCAGTGCCTGGGATGCGCCGCCGCCCGTCAGCCGCCTTGCCTTTCGCGAAGGCAACAACAGACCGACGGCCTATTTCAACTACGGCTTCCGGATCGCGCGCGACTTCTAAGGTTACGGGCCGACGATCAGACAGTCGCCGCCGGCAGCCTTGATGTCTTGGCAGGCAGAGGTGGCAGCACTGCGATCGGCGAAGGGCCCGGCCTGCAGGCGGTAGTAGATGCCCTTGCTGCCGAGGTCGGCGCGTTCGACATGGAGATCTAGGCCCGCAAGCGGCGCGCCAATGCGTTTCTTCAAGCGCTTCCATTCGCCATCAACGTCGCTCTCATTTGGCACCGAAGCCAATTGGAGGCGAATGCCACTGTCCGTGGCAGGCTCGGCAGCAGGAGCGGCAGCCACTTCGGTCTCCGCGGGCGCAGGCGCTGGTGCCGGTGTTGGCGTCGGCGCAGCAGCAGGCGCCGCCTGATATTCCGTGGCGGCAGCGTCCGACTGTGTCTTTGCTTCGCTGCGCTGGCTGGCGGAGAGGCGCTGGCCGACCACCGTCTGGTTGGTCTCGGCCACTGTGCGTGAAATGCCGGGCGAGGCGCCGCGCGCTGCCAGCGACAACCATTTATAGGCTTCGGTATCGTTCTGCTCGATGCCTTGGCCTTTGGCGTACATGACGCCGAGGCGAGCCTGAGCATCCGGCTCGCCGGCTTCCGCTGCCTTCTTCAGCAGGCTGATGCCTTCTTCCACCGACCCGCCATGCCCATCAAGATAGAGGGCTGCAAGCTTCCAGGTCGCATAGCCGTCACCGGCATCGACCAGCGGCTGCAGGGCAGCGATCCCGGCATCGTAATCCTTGGCGGCGATGGCGGCTTCGGCAGCGGCGAGATCGGCCTGGGCCGAGGCGAGCGGCAGACACAGCAACATGGCCGCGGCGAGCGTTGTGCGAAGGATGGCAGCCATGGTCGGTCTCCGGCGGTGAAGGCAGGGCGCAGGACCTGACAAATCAAGGCCCGGCAAGTCAGATTCACTCATAGACCGGAAACCCGAGTCGCGTCGATGGCATTGGTCGCTGTGGTGCCAACCGGCATTTGCGCTAAATGCCTCAGGCGTCAGGCAGTCAGGCGTCAGGCAGTCAGCCGCCGAAGGCGCTCTTCTTGCCGGGACGGCGATTGTCTTCGTCGAACAATGACGCCAGCTGCTCCAGCACCGTGCCGCCCAATTGCTCGGCATCCACCAGGGTCACCGCGCGGCGGTAATAGCGGGTGACGTCATGGCCGATACCGATCGCCACCAGTTCGACGGCTGAGCGCGTCTCGATCCAATCAATGACGTCGCGCAGATGATGTTCGAGATAGTTGCCGGGATTGACCGAGAGCGTCGAATCATCGACCGGCGCACCGTCCGAGATCACCATCAGGATCTTGCGCTGTTCCGGCCGCACGGCAATGCGGTTATGGGCCCAGAGCAAGGCTTCGCCGTCGATATTCTCCTTGAGGATACCTTCGCGCAGCATGAGGCCGAGATTCTTGCGCGCACGGCGCCAGGGGGCATCGGCGGATTTGTAGATGATGTGGCGAAGATCGTTGAGGCGGCCGGGATTGCCGGGCTTGCCAGCCGCGATCCAGCTCTCGCGCGACTGCCCGCCCTTCCACATGCGGGTGGTGAAGCCGAGAATCTCGACTTTGACACCGCAGCGTTCCAGCGTCCGCGCCAAGATATCGCCGGTCATGGCAGCGACTGTGATCGGTCGGCCACGCATCGAGCCGGAATTGTCGATGAGCAGCGAGACGACGGTGTCGCGGAATTCGGTATCGCTTTCCTGTTTGTAGGAGAGCGGCAGGTCGGGATTGACGACCACACGCGGCAGGCGGGCAGCATCGAGGATGCCTTCCTCGAGATCGAAATTCCACGAGCGGTTCTGCTTGGCGAGCAGGCGACGCTGCAGGCGGTTGGCGAGCTTCGCCACCACGGTCTGCAGGGCGGTCAATTGCTGGTCCAGCAGCTGCCGCAACCGTGACAATTCTTCCGGATCGCAGAGATCGGCCGCATCGACGATCTCGTCGAACTGCGTGGTGAACGGCTTATAGGGTGTTTCGTTACGGCGGCTGAGATCGGGTTCGTTGCGACGCTTAGGTGACCCTGGCTTTTCGTCGCCGGTCTCCGCGTCCATCTCCATCTCGGTTTCGTCGGCATCGACGTCCTCGGCCTCGGCCGCGGCACTCTCGGCCGCTTCCGATTCCATTTCCATCTGGGCGTCGGATTTCTGCTGTTCCTTGCCCTTGGTCTGCTGCTGGTCGTCGGGGTTGTCCTGGTCGGGATCGTCCTGATTTTCCTGGTCGTCATCCTCGGGATCGAAATCGTCTTCCGAGGCTTCGAGCTCCATGTTAGCAAGGAGGCGCCGCGTTGCCTTGGCATAGGCCTTCTGGTTGCCCAGCGTCTCCCCTAAGCGTTCGATATCTTCGCGCACCTTTTGCGGCAGGTCGCCGCGCCACAGATCGACCATGCCCTTGGCCAGTTCCGGGACGGCTTGGCCGGTCAGGCATTCGCGGGCAAGCAGGCGCAGCACATCGGGCAGCGACCCTTCCTGGCGCGAGCCCACGCGCACATAACCCTTTTGCCGGCAATGCTCGTCAAGCGCCGCACTCAGATTCTGCTTCACGCCATCCATGCGCCGGGCGCCAATGGCCTCGACCCGCGCTGTTTCCAGCGCCTGGAAGATCTCGCGGGCGAGCTGGCTCTTCGGTGCCTCGCGGGCATGGATCTTCGGGTTGTGATGCTTGAGCTTGAGGGCGATGGCGTCCGATTCACCGCGCGTCAGGGCAACGTCCGCTGTCGGCAAATGCCGCCCGGGCAAAGGCAGGCGCGCCTCATTGCCGGAAATGCCGCTCGGCCCCTGATTGGGGGCAAAGCTCACCTGCAATTCCGGATTGCCGGAAATCGCGCGCATCGTGGCGGCTGTCACGCGGCGGAATTCCTCGACCGGATTCTTCGGTCCCGACATCTCTACCCCAACCCGTTCGGTTACGCCCGGATCTGGGCTTGCGTCGCCGCGTCCTTCAGATCCTGCCCAAAGCAGCGCTGGTAATATTCGGCGACCACCGGCCGCTCCAGCTCATCGCATTTGTTGAGGAAGGAGACGCGGAAGGCAAAACCGACATCGCCGAAGATGCGCGCATTCTCGGCCCAGGTGATGACGGTGCGGGGGCTCATCACGGTCGAAATATCGCCATTGATGAAGCCGGCGCGGGTGAGTTCGGCACAAGCCACCATGGCGTTGACGGACTTGCGGCCAGCTTCGTTGTCATAGGTCGGGGACTTCGCCAGCACGATGTTCACTTCGTCTTCATGCGGCAGGTAGTTCAAGGTCGCAACGATGTTCCAGCGGTCCATCTGGCCCTGGTTGATCTGCTGCGTGCCGTGATAGAGGCCGGTCGTGTCGCCGAGGCCGACCGTGTTCGCGGTCGAGAACAGGCGGAAAGCGGGATGCGGGCGAATGACCTTGTTCTGGTCGAGCAGCGTCAGCTTGCCTTCGACTTCGAGCACGCGCTGGATCACGAACATCACGTCCGGGCGGCCGGCATCGTATTCGTCGAACACCAGGGCGGTCGGGTGCTGCAGCGCCCAGGGCAGCAGGCCTTCGCGATACTCGGTCACCTGCTTGCCGTCCTTGAGGACGATCGCATCCTTGCCGATGAGGTCGATGCGGCTGATATGGCTATCGAGGTTCACGCGGATGCAGGGCCAGTTGAGGCGCGCCGCCACCTGCTCGATATGGGTCGATTTGCCGGTGCCGTGATAGCCCTGGATCATGACGCGGCGGTTGAAGGCAAAGCCCGCCAGGATGGCCATGGTGGTGTCATGGTCGAAGCGATAGCTGTCATCGACATCCGGCACCAATTCAGTGCGCTGGCTGAAGGCCGGCACTTGCAGCTCGGAATCGAGACCAAACATCTGGCGGACCGAGATGTTGATATCGGGCGTCGAGGATTTGTCGATTTGGGCGAGATTCTGGGTGACCATGATATGGGGCTCGTCAGCTCGTTAACGTCTTCAAAAGGGGGCTCTTTTTAGGGCAATTCCAGGATGGTGACTAGGCTATTCCCTGCAAAGCAGCCCTGCTTTCGCCATGGGATGCAATTGTGCCCAAATAAAAAGCAGAGAAGGGGCCAGCAGACCGGCTGATTCAGTCGATCGCGGCACGCTTCAGGGTGCTGTAGGCCTGATTGACCACTTTCAGCTTCTCCTCGGCTGCCTTGTCGCCGCCATTGGAGTCGGGGTGCAATTGTTTGGCCAGGGTCTTGTAGCGCGTCTTGATGGCATCCCAATCGACCGGCGGCGCCAGATCCAACACCGCCAATGCCTGCTCCTCCGCCGACAATTTCCGCCGGGCGCGGGCCTTGGCTTCTTTCTCCGCCTGGCGCTTGGCCTGGCCCATCCGGGCTTCGATTTCGGCCTGAACCTCTTCGGGAAACAGATCGAAACGCGTGCCGGAGGCGAATTTGTACTGCCGCCCGCTGGCGCTACGCTGGCCAAGCTTCCAGGTCGGCCGATCGCCCACAATCGACGAGCGCACCGATTTTTCGATCTCTTCCGGCCCCATGCCCGAATAATAGTCCCAGGTGCGATTATATTCGCGCACATGGTCAAGGCAGAACCAGTAATAGTCGTTGAGCCGGTCACGCGCCTTCGGCGCCCGGAACGTGCCAGATTCCTGGCAACCGGCATGGTCGCAGGTCGTCGGGCGCGGTGGCGGGTCCGGATCGAACTGGCGCCGGCGCCGGTGACGGATGGTCTGTTCTTTCGACATGAAGTTAAGTATGAGGTGCGGGACGCTATCCCGCAAGGGCGGCGACGCTTGCCGGATGACATGTCGCAGTCTAAGTCAATGCGGCGACACAATTTTTATAATGGATACCCAAGCTATGACCACTTGCCATTGCGGCTCAGGTAAAGAACTCGAAGCCTGCTGCCTGCCCTTGATCAACGGCGCCGCAGCCCCGTCCGCCGAGGCGCTGATGCGTTCGCGCTACACGGCCTTCAAGCTGGGCAACCTCGATTACATCGACAAGACCCACGCCACCGACATGGACGAGCCCTTCGATTGGGCCCATGGCCAGGTGATGGTCGACGAGATCGACTGGCGCGGGCTGGAGATCATGAAAGTGGTCGGCGGCGGCAAGGACGATACGACGGGCGAGGTCGAATTCACCGCGCGCTTCCGCCGCCAGGGCCAGAACGGCATCCATCATGAACGCGCCACCTTCCGCCGCGAAGAAGGCCGCTGGGTTTATGTCGACGGCGAACTCAACCCGAAGGCACCGACGCGCCGCGTCGTCCATGTCGGTCGCAACGACCCATGCCCGTGCGGCTCCGGCAAGAAGTACAAGAAGTGCTGCGGCGCTGCCGCGTAAGGAGCTGACGATGGGACGGGTCGCGGATGACATGACGGCAAAGCTGCAGGCGGCCTTCGCCCCTGAACAGCTCAATGTCATTGATGAAACCAACCAGCATCACGGTCATGCCGGCTGGAAGGAAAGCGGCGAAACGCATTTCAAGGTCGAGATCACGGCCGCAGCCTTCGCCGGCAAAAACCGCGTCGACCGCCAGCGCCTGGTCTACGGCGTACTTGCCGAGGACCTTGCCGGGCCAGTGCATGCACTGGCCCTGGTCGTGAAGGCGCCCGGGGAAGTTTGACCGGGCGATTGCTGGTGGGGGTGATTGAAAAATCTCCGCCTTTCCCTACATGTTTTAGGCGCATTAGCAGGACGCCGGGGCGAATAATGGTTAACGCCGCGCGCAATCTCGTCTGCAGCCCTTGCTCGATTATTTTTTTAAACAGCCTTCGAATAGTCTTGAAAAGGACAAAATGAGTCCTTTATGATATTTCAATGATTGAGAAGCGTCGAAACAAGACTTACGGACAGTGTCGGTTGGCTTTGCATCCGGACGCAGCGGCTGCCGCCACGCTCCGGCGCATGTTGGACGCTTATGCCGATCTGCTGGCCTGGTTGGACACAACGGTGCCCGACGCCCAATCGGCGGATCTGGTGGCGTTGCATCGGCAGTATTACGAACCGGCCCGCGCGCGCTCGCATCTCCCGGCCCAGAGCGTCGTGCTGGCGCTCAAAGATTGGGCGCAGCGGCGCAAGGGCCAGATCGTCGAGGGCATGCCCTATGACGACAAGCTGTTTTCGGTGCGGGGTATCCAATCCCTGTCGCTGGCGACGTTGGACGGCAGGGTAATCGTACCGTTCTCCGTCGCGGACTATGGCGATAACTGGCGCGGTAGTGCGCCCGCCCGTCTGGTGGATCTGGGTTCACGCTTCGAGTTCCTGATCTCGGCCGAGTTGGCCTTTGTCGAAACCGCCTTGAAGGAGAAGAACATGGCAACGGAAAGTGCGCTTAATCGGATCGGCCGCGTCATTTCAGGCATGACCCATGCCGCCATCACGGCTGCCGAGCAAAGCAATCCGCAGGCGGTGATGGAGCAGGCGATCCGTGACATTGACGGCGCCGCCGACGAAGTCCGTGGCGAACTCGGCAAGGCCATGGCAGAACAACACCGTGTCGATGCGCGCCGCAAGGAATTGATGCGCGAGCGAGAAGCGTTGGACGAGAAAATCCGCCTGGCGGTCGGCCAGGGCCGCGATGATCTTGCCGAAAGCGGCATTGCCCGCCAGATGGATATCGAAGCCCAGGCCGGCGTGCTTGATCGCCTGCTGGTCGATGTCGCTGATCGCATTGCCCAACTCAACCAATCGCTGGACGCCGTCAAGGCGAGCCGGCGCGAGGCAGAGGAGCGCCTTCTCGAAATGCGTCAGGCGCAGCGCGCCATCGAGACCGAGACGGTCGGTGCAACCGGTATCAGCAAGAATGGCGCAGCTGCCAAGGTAGAGCGCGCCACGGCGGCGATCTCCCGGGTGAGCGGTGTCCCTGCCGGTTCCGGCCAGGAGCAGGCCAACGCCATCGATGAGCTGAACCGTATGGCGCGGGAACATGCGATCAAGGAACGCCTTGCGCGTCTAAAGGCCGACAACAAAGGCTGAGAAAGGTCATCACGTGAACGACGGGTCTGTGCTGGAGTTCATCTCCGGTTCTGGTACGCGGCCATTTGCGATCGCCGGCTTGATCCTTCTGGGTCTTCTGGCGATCGAAATCGTCAGCATGTTCATGGGTATCTCGTTGTCGGCCAAGATCGATGCCATGTTCGACATCGACACGCCGGACGTACCCGATCTCGACCATGGCGGCATGGCCGCCAGCGGGCTTGATGTGCATGCCGGCGAAGGCAGCATGTTTGGCACGGCCTGGGACTGGCTGAATGCCGGGCGCGTACCGCTGCTGGTCTGGCTGATGGGATTCCTGGGCGCCTTTACCGCTGTCGGATATCTCATTCAGGCATTGGCGCATCTCGTTATCGGATTCCTACCCGCATTCATGGCCGTGATTCCCGCCGCTGTGTTGGCGATCCCTGCTACGCGCAGCATGAGCCGGCTGATCGGCCGCATCGTGCCGCGCGACGAAAGCTATGTCGTGACACGGGACGATCTTATCGGCCTGACCGGCACCGTCTCTCTGGGGCCGGTCACGGAACAGGAGATCGGCCGTGTCCTGGTGAAGGACGTCCATGGCAACAGGCATTTGACCTGGGTGCGGGCGGCTGGTCCGGGGATCAACCTGCCGACCGGCGCCGTCGTGCTGCTGACGGAGCGGCGCGGCACCGAATACCTCGTCATCGCCGCAGACCCCAACCTGGTCGTCTAGTGCATATCCGCAATTTGTAATCTGTTTTGTGTCGTGGCTGAGGCTGATGGTCAGCTGTCGCACGACAGTGGGAGGAAACTGAGATGATTGATCTGGTGATTGCTGTTGCTTTGCCGGCGGTGATTGGCCTGGTGGCCATCCTGGCGATTGGCCTGGTGATCGCGCGTCTCTATGCCAGGGCTGAGAAAGACCGCTCCTATGTGCGGACCGGCCTTGGTGGCCAGAAGGTCGTGCTCGACGGCGGCTCGATCGTCTTGCCGGTGTTTCAATCGATCCGCTGGGTCAATCTGCAGACCCTGCGCCTCGACGTGCGGCGTGAAAATGCCGAAGCCATGATCACCAAGGATCGCATGCGCGTCGATATCGGCGTCGAGTTCTACGTCCGCGTGAAGCCGGATCAGCAGTCGATTGCTCTTGCCGCGCAGACGCTCGGTGATCGCACCAACGAGGCTGATCAGTTGCGTGAACTGGTGGAAGCGAAGTTTGTCGACGCTCTGCGCTCGGTCGCTGCTACCATGGTTCTGGCCGACCTGCAGGAAAAGCGCGCCGATTTCGTGAAGCGCGTGCAGGAAACAGTCGCGAGCGAGCTTGAACTCAATGGCCTTGAGCTGGAGAGTGCCTCGCTTACCAAGCTCGACCAGACCGACACCAAGTACTTCAACCCGAACAATGCCTTCGACGCCGAGGGTTTGGCGGCGCTGACCAAGATCACGGAAGCCAAGCGTCAAGAGCGGAACCTCACGGTCCGCAATGCCGAAGTCGCGATTGCACAACAGGATCTTGAAGCGCGCCAGAAAACGCTTGAGATCGACCGCCAGAAGAAGGAGGCCGAGCTGTCGCAGGAACGCGATATTGTCAACAAGACGGCGGAAACCCGCGCGGCTGCAGCGCAAAAAGAAGCAGAGGCGCAGCGCGCGGAAAACGAAGCGCGCATTACCACCCAGCAGGCCGTGGCCCTGCGTGAGGCGGAGGCCAAGCAGGCGCAGGAACAGGCCCGCATCTCGGCAGAACTCGCCATCCAGCAGCGCAAGATCGAAGCGGACCGTACCGCCGAGACGCTGGCAATCGGCAAGAAGCGCGACATCGAACTGGCCGATCAGGACCGCGCGATTGCGGTTGCCGATCGCAGCCGGGCGGAATCGGACGCGCGTGCCGAAGCCGAAAAATCCCGCGCCCTTGCCATCGCGGCCGAAGAATCGGTGGCGACCGCACAGCAGGTGGCGATCGCCGAACGTCAGCGGCAGGTTGCCGTTCTCGAGGCGCGTCAAGCAGCCGAACAGGAAGCGACCAAAGTGACGGTCCAGGCGCAAGCAGAGCGCAGTGCTGCCGAAGACCGCGCCGAGGCTGTCCGTACCGGTGCCAAGGCGGATTCGGATGCGGCCCTGATCCGTGCCGAGGCGCAGGCCAAGACCTATGAGGTCGAGGCCGAGGGTCAGCGCAAGATCAACGAGGCGCGCAACGCTCTGTCATCAGCCATGATCGAGCTGGAAATCATGCGCGAACGCCTGCGTATCATCCCGGTGGCGATTGCGGAATCCGTGCGCCCGCTGGAGAAGATCAGCGACGTTCGCATCATCGACATGGGTGGCGGTTTGCCCGGCAACAACATCGCAGGCGATTCCGGTGGCAACCGCATGGATGGACTGATGGGCCAGTTGCTGTCCTACCGCGCCAATGCTCCGGTGATCGATCAGCTGCTGAAAGAAGCCGGCTTTACCGAAGGTAGCGATCTGGTCAACCGATTGTTGGCCGGTGCCCAGCCGCTGCCACAATCGGGTGGCGGCAAGATGCCAGAGGCGAAGGGGCCTGCGGCCAAGTAGCAGACAGTCGCCAAACCACGAGACAACCGGGCTAGTCCGAAAGGACCGGCCCGGTTTTTTTGTCGACTTGCGGTCCAGCAAAGGCGGTCGACAGTGTCACTGGTTGCAGGCCGCGACGGCGCACCTGTTCCAGCAGTGCGGGCAAAACCTCCAGCACGACAGGCGTGCCACGCTTTGTGTGCGCCGAACCGCCGTCATGCAGCAGCAGCACATCGCCGCCGGCAAGATTTCGGGTCAGGCGTGACAATATCCGCGCTGGATCACGCTCTATCGCGTCGAAGCCGCGCCGGGTCCATGAGACATGGCGCAGGCCCCGGCGTTGCAGGATCGGGTCGAGAAACGGGCCACGAATGCCGGCTGGCGCCCGGAAGAAGCGTGGCGCGCGGCGCGTGATGCCGGTGAGGGCTGCCTGCGCGGCATCGATGTCGCGGGCCAGCCGCCCATAACCGTAGAGTGAAAAGCCGAAGCTGTGCTGGTGGCTGTGATTCTCGACATGATGGCCGCGACGGACGATCTCCCGCACCAGATCGGGGTGTGCCAGCGCGTGGCTGGCGATGCAGAAGAAAGTCGCGCGCACGTCCTGCGCTTCCAGCAAATCGAGGACCTGTGGTGTCACCTGGGGATTCGGGCCGTCATCGAAGGTGAGCGCGATTTCACCCCGCGCTGCTGCTCCTTGCGGTAGGCGCGTGATATTGGCGCCGATCATACCGTTGCGCGGGAAGACCACCACCAGGCCAATGACAAAATGGAGCGCCAGCAGTCCACCAACGACCCAGGGCCACCAGGCCGGCTGAAATGCCAGGGCAAAAAGGGCCAGCACATGCAACGCGAGCATGACACGCATAAAGTAGGTGGGGCGCCAGTCGCCCAGCACCTGCGTGGGCAGTCCTGGGTTAGCCTGTTCGACCCGTCCGGTGAGGACCTGTGAACCCTCGATCAATTTGCTGCAGCTCCCATTCATCACCCCGCTGACCATGGCCCGCCAATCATGGCTTTTGGCCAACATAGTCCGGGGCTAAGAAGTCGAAAATCAACTGAACACTAACGGACCTGCCATCGGTCGGTTCCGCAGGTCAGTCGGGTTTTTTACTGTCCGCAACCGGCTGATAAAATTGCGGCCAATGCGCCTTGACGACCTCGCCGTCACTGGCCAGGGCATGGCAAGTGTCCAGGAAGGCAGGGCGTTTTGCGGGCATTGAACCGGCCGGTGGGTCTTCGCTCCTAGGATGACCTGCCTCGCGCCCGGCATCGCGTTTGGCCTTTTCGCGATAGCCAAAGATCGTCTGGAAGGCGACCGTGCCCATGGCGCGCAGCATTTCGACGTGATGCGTACAGCCATGCGTCCCGGTGAAATTGTCGCGGAGCGCTCGCGACCAGCCTTTGGCGACGGTGGTGCCCTTCAAGGCATCAAAGGCCGGCGTGATATCACCGCAGATTGCAAAGGGCGAGGCAGCGGTGACGACGGCAATGTCCTGCACCACGAAACGATCATCGAGGGTCAGGCGGATGCGCATGTCATGGACCGGATCGCCCACCTCCACCATCCCTCGCCAATCGTTGGGAAAGGCATAGTCCTTGGTGTCGACCATGCGGCCTTCGATGTCGAACAGCCCATCGGCGCGGCGATAGCCGCGGAAATCATAGCGACGGGTGTGGAGCGCTTCCCGCGCTGCCGGTTCGGGCAGATCTTGGAGAGGCAGATGTTGCTGGGCCAGGTTTTGCCGGGACGTGGTCATGCGGCACGCCCCCGGGTGCGATCACCGGCCGGCTCGGGGCTGCCGGCACCGGGTTCCGCGGGCGGCGTCACCTTGAGGCGCGTCAGCTGGTTGCGCTGCCGCTCCAGGATCTCGAAGCGGAAGCCGAAGAACACGAACACCTGGCCGGGCGAGGGGATCTGCTGCGCCTCATGCAGGACCAGGCCGGCGATGGTTGATGCCTCCTCGTCCGGCAGCCGCCAGCCGAATTCGCGGTTGAGGTCGCGGATGGTGACGGTGCCGTCCATTTCCAGGCTGCCGTCCGGCTGCAACTGCACCCCTTCGACCTTGATGTCATGCTCGTCCGAAATATCGCCGACGATCTCCTCGAGAATATCCTCCAAGGTCACGATGCCCATGAGCGCGCCATATTCATCGACCACAATGGCAAAATGCTCACGCCGGCTGCGGAAAGCTTCGAGCTGCGCCAGCAGATTGGTCTGGTCGGGGATGAACCAGGGCGGTGAGGCCAGCGCCAGGATATCGAGCCCGTCGAGCTTCCACTGATTGGCCTGGATCGCCCGCAGCAAGGCCTTGGCATGGAGCACGCCGATGATGTTGTCGGGTTGGCCGCGATAGAGCGGCAGGCGCGTATGCGGGCTCTGCAGTACTTCGGCCACCATCGTTTCAGCCGGCTGGTCGGCATTGATCATGGTCATGTTGCGCCGGTGCACCATGATGTCGGAAACCGGCACATCCTCGAGATCGAGGATCGAATGCAGCATCTGGCCAGCTTCGCGGATCTCCTCGTCGGCACCGGCATGGAGTGCGATGGCGCCGCGCAGTTCCTCGATCCGCTCCTCGGCGCCGGGTTCGTTGATGACCTTCACGCCGAACAGCCGCAGGATGCCGCTGCAGATCAGCTGCGTCACATGGGTAATGGGACTGGTGATGCGCACCAGTGTTAGGACCATCGGTGCCAGCGTAAGGGCGGAACGATCAGCATGGTTGATGGCAAAGGTCTTCGGCAGCACTTCGCCCAGCACGAAGATCAACACTGTTGCCGAAATACCGGCATAGACGGCGCCGGCATCCCCGAAATAGATCGCAAAAATCTGCGCCGACAGAATGGCGATGAAACTGTTCACGGCGGCACTGCCGAGCAGGATGGTGCCGATCACCTGCTCCATGCGGCTGCGCAGGGTGTTGACCACGATGGCGCGCTTGAAGCCCTGGTTGGAGAGTGTGAGCATGCGGGCCTTGGAGACAGCGGTGAGGGCGGTCTCGGATCCGGCAAAGAAGGCGGAACACACGACGAGGGCGATCAGAGCAACGAGGTTCAACAGGATCGAATCCATCTTCGTCCCCAAATGCCGTGGAAAATGCTGCTCTGCGACCGTCCCAGACTACACGGTGCCGGATCAGGCCGCGATGGCCGTTTCCAGCACGGCCGCAACCTGGCTCAAATCGACATAGGCGGGATGGAAAGTTTTCCCGATGCCCCGTGCCAGCACGAAGCCGACACGGCCATCCTTCACCTTCTTGTCGCGGCCCATATGTTCAATCAGGCGCTCGGCCGACCAGAAGCGGCCCTGCACCGAGCCCGGCGCCGTGGGCAGGCCGACGCTCGCCATATGACGCTGGACGCGGGCGGCATCCGCTGCGGGGCACAGGCCCAGGGTCACCGAAAGATCGAAGGCCATGATCATGCCGATGGCGACGCCTTCGCCGTGCAGCAGCTCGTCGGTGAAGCCGCATTCTGCTTCCAGCGCATGGCCGAATGTGTGGCCGAGATTGAGGAGGGCGCGGGCGCCGCTCTCGCGTTCATCGGCGCCGACAATGCGGGCCTTGGCGCGGCAGGCAACGCCGATTGCGTGGCGCCGTGCAGCCTCGTCGCCCTCGATGACGTCGATGCCATTGGCTTCCAGCCAGCTGAAGAAATCCGGCTCGTCGATGAGCCCGTACTTCACCACCTCGGCATAGCCCGCCAGCAGTTCACGGCGGTTGAGCGTATCCAGTGTCGCGGTATCGGCCAGCACCAGGCGTGGCTGATAGAAGGCGCCGACCAGATTTTTGCCATGCGGCGTGTTGATGCCGGTCTTGCCGCCCACCGACGAATCCACCTGGGCGAGGAGGGTCGTAGGCACCTGGATGAAATCGATGCCGCGCAGCGTGATCGCGGCCACGAAGCCGGTCAAATCGCCGATGACGCCCCCACCCAGGGCAATGAGCGTGGTGCCGCGCTCGACCTTCATGTCGAGCAGCAGGGCGGTGAGGCGTTCAACCTCGGCAAAGCTCTTGGTGGCTTCGCCGGCCGGCATGATGATGCTGTCGACCTTGATGCCGGCTTGGGTCAGCGCATGCTCCAGCGCCTCAAGATGCAGCTTTGCCACGTTGGCGTCGGTGATGATGACGACATGGCGCTTGGCGAGCAGCGGCAGAACATGTTCGCCAGCCGCGGCAATGAGGCCTCGGCCAATGAGGATGTCATAGCTGCGCTCGCCCAAATCGACGCGCAGGCGATCCGGCTTCGAACGGTCTATCTGCGGCGCGTTCATGGCGCGCTGCCTGGCGCGCGATTGAGATATTCGTGCAGCGCTTCCATGACCTTGCCCAGCGTCACTTCCGGCGGGCCATCGGCGCTGTCGACGATGACGTCTGCTTCGGCATAAAACGGATGCCGCAGGTCGATGAGTTCGGCGAGCTTCGCGCGTGGGTCGACATTCTGCAGCAATGGCCGGTCGTTGCGGCGTGAGACACGCTTGAGCAACAAATCGAGATCGGCGCGGATCCAGATGGACAGGCCCCGCTCCTTGACCATGGCACGCGTCGTCGGGTCGACAAAGGCACCGCCGCCGGTCGCCAGCACATGGACCGGATTGCCGAGCAGGCGCTGAATCACCCGGCGCTCGCCATCGCGGAATGCCTTCTCGCCATGCAGGCTGAAAATATCGGGGATGGAGCAGCCGGCCGCCGTCTCGATCTCGCGATCGGCATCGACGAAGGGCAGGCCGAGATGACTGCCCAGCCGCTTGCCGATGCAGCTCTTGCCGGCACCCATCAGGCCCACCAGCACGATTGGCCGCCTAATCTTGGCCAGGACCTCCTGGCCGAACACCTTGTCGAGGGCGCGATCGCTGTTGTCGCGCGGCATCGCCCGGGGATTTCCGGAGCTGCTGGAGGCACTGCTATCTTGAACCGTTTCGACCATTCGGCGTGGGTATCAGGCGCTTGGCCCCCCCGTCAAGGTTTGGCCGTCAAGGTTTGGCCGTCAAGGCCGGCTGCCAAGTACCGGGCTAAGTCTCCAACCCTGCTCCCGACCCAAGTCCTGGGGTGCTCCGGCCAGCCGTCACAGCCTTGTGACCGCCCGACGGGGGCAAAATATGCGTTAGTATTTGAACTAGCATTCGAATCCAGCGCTGTGGCATGGTGCGCCTGATCCAGCCGCCGGTTCCGGTCCATGCCGTCGGCCATCTTTCGTCACATCGTTGCGGGCAATCGTTAAGCGGTTGATATTTCAGACATGAGCAAGCCACTCCTCAGCCTTCTCGGCATCGTCATCCTGGTCCTCGCAGGGGGGATCGTTTTCCTTGGCACCTACAAGCTGCCGGCCCCCACGCAACAGGTGGAATTGCAGATCCCGAATGACCGGCTTTCGCTGCAATAGCCCCATCGCCCAAATACAGGGCCTGCGCAGGCCGCACGTAACCGGGGCTGTCCTGGGCGCCGGCCTTCTGATCGCAGCGTCCTTCTCTCCCACCTGGGCCTTGTCCGGCGACCCCACGCCTTTGGGTGTTCCGCTGCCCCCGGCCAATCCTGCCCCGGCTACGCCAGCCCCCGGTGCACCGGTCCCACCGCCTTCCGGTGGCATCGAAGCGGCGCCCTTGCCGCCGGCGCAGCCTTTGCCGCCCGCCGAACCCTTGCCGCAACCAGGTGTTGGGGCCACCCAGCCCTTGCCGGGTGCCGCCCCGGCGCCGGCCGCTGCCGCACCTGCTGCCGCTCAGTTGGACGCCAGCAATGGCGGCTTCGGTCCGGATCTCTGGCAGGGCTCCGAAGTTTCGCGCCTGATGGGCCTCATCCCGAAGCTGCCGGCACCGGTCGGCGTGCCGGCCTTGAGCGATTTGCAGCGCCGCCTGCTGATGTCGGCCGCACCCAGTGCCGGTGCCACTGCCGCTGTCGATCCGCTGACGCCCATTCGTGCCGACAAGCTCCATCAGATGGGTTTCAACGACGACGCGATCGGTCTCACGCAAGGCGTGCCGATGACCGGCCCGATGGATCCCCAGGAAGCGGTCGAGAAGGCACTGCTCGCCAACGATACCAGCGGCGCCTGCCAGCAGGTCGACGGCATCCAGGCGCGGGGCGAGGCGCCCAGCCTGTTCTTCCGCCGCGCCGTCATCTTCTGCCAGATCATGCGCCAGCAGAACGATCCCGCTTCGCTTGGCCTCGATCTCCTGCGGGAACGCAACGACGCCGACCCTGCGACCAAGGACTTCCTCGCCCTTGCGGCACTTGCCAATGGCGAGACCAAGCGCGTGCCCAAATCCGTGGCGGCGCCTGACCCGCTCAATGTGGCCCTGATGAAGACTGTCGGCATGCCGGCGCCGGGCGCCGTGGGCGCCGCGCCCGTGGTGCCGGTTGGCGCCGGTGGGTCCGTGATGATCGCGCGCGACGCCGGCCGACCATTGCCGGAGCGCGTGGCGGCCGCCGAGCAGGCGTTCAAACTGGGCCTCATTCCGGCACAAGAATTGGGCGACTTGTATTTACAAGTGCCAGCTGGAAACGCCGATCCGGCGACCGCCATCGGCATGAGCGACACGGTCGAATTGCGTGCCCAGCTCTATCAGGCCGCCTATCGTGGTGGCGTGCCGGCGGCGAAGGCCCGGGTGATCGACGCCGCCCTCAAGAAAGCCCGCCAGCGGGGCGATTATCTCAACCAGGCGCAGCTTTACGGCCCCCTGGCGCGCGGTATCGCGCCGGCCCACGAACTCTCCTGGTTCGCGCCGGAAGCGGCGCGGTTGATGTTTGTCACCGGTCAGGCCGACAAAGGCGGTTACTGGCTCAACACGGTTGCCGCCAATCAGGGGGCCTTCAAGGCACCGGGTGAAAAGGAAGGCCTCGACCTCCTGGGACGCGTGGCCGGCCTGCCGGGTAGCGGCGATCCGGTCGCTGCCTGGGCCAAGGCCAGCGGCACCACCAATCCCCGCATCGAACTCCTTTATGCCTTGCTCTCCGGCCTTAACCAGCCGGTGGCGTCCGCTGTCGCCGGTGGCTTTCAGGCAGCCCCCATCATCGTCCTGGGATCACCCAGCGCCGAGATCGTGGCGGCGGCTTCCGGCAAACGGAAGGGTGAGACCATCACGCTGTCCCTCATTGGCATCGGGGGCGATCGCGCCATTGCTGCCGATCCAGCGACCTTGGGGACCGCCTTGCGCAGCTTGACCGATCTGGGGTTGGAGGCGGATTCGCGCCGCATTGCCCGCGAAATCGCCGTCCTTGCCGGCCTGTGACACAAGAAGCGGCGCTTGGCGCCTTCTTCGAGATGCTGGCGGCGGAACGCAATGCCGCCGCCAATACCCTTGCCGCCTATCGCCGCGATCTTGAGGACGCCGCCGTCTTTCTGAACAAGCGGCGGACCGGCCTTGGGGCCGCTGGCTCCGATGATCTGCGGGCCTATCTCGGCCATCTTGCCGATCATGATCTTTCCCCCCGCACCCAGGCGCGGCGGCTCTCGGCCTTGCGACAATTCTACCGCTTCCTGGTCGAGGACGGCCGGCGCAAGGATGATCCCACGGCGGCACTCGATGCACCCAAGCTCGGCCGCCCGCTGCCCAAGCTGCTCTCCGAAGCGGAGATGGAAGCGCTGATCGATATCTGCCGCAGTCTGGATGGCGCGGAAGGTGTGCGGCTGCTCGCCATGATCGAGCTGCTTTATGCGACGGGCCTCCGGGTCAGCGAACTGGTCAAGATGCCGGTTGCCGTCATGTTGCGAGACCAACCTTTCCTGACCGTGCGTGGCAAGGGCGGCAAGGAGCGGCTGGTGCCGCTCAACCCGCCCGCCAAGGCGGCGCTCAGCGCCTATCTGGCCTTGCGGGGCCGCTTTCTGGCCGAGGGCACCACCTCGCCCTTCCTGTTCCCCTCGCGGGGCAAGGAAGGGCACCTCACGCGCCAGCGTTTCGGGCAGTTGCTGAAGGAGATCGGTCTCAAGGCCGGAATCGACCCCGCCCGCATCTCGCCCCATGTCTTGAGGCATGCATTTGCGACGCATTTGCTGGACCATGGGGCCGATCTGCGGAGCCTGCAGAAGATGCTGGGGCATGCCGATATCGCTACCACGCAGATCTATACCCATGTGCAGCAGGAACGCCTCAAGACCCTGGTCGAGGCCCACCACCCCCTTGCCAAACTCGGTGCCAAACCTGGGGCCGGAACAAGCAAAATCACACGGACCAAGCGTTAATCCAGCCAAACGCGTGAATTTCCGGTATTCCAGGTCCTGCGCGGCCAAAGAATGCCGTTTCCGGCACAGGCATTGTGCAGCGCAAAGGCAAGGATTGACAGCAGCCCGACCCCCGGGCCAATAACAAGTCAACCACTGGGCAGGAATTGAAAAGATGAGCTTCAAGATCGTCGAGCAGGCCCCCGCGCGTCTCAACCGCAGCGAACTGGCCGTCCCTGGGTCTCAGCCACAACTCTTTGAAAAAGCAGCGAAGTCTGAAGCTGACGTGATTTTCCTTGACCTTGAGGACGCGGTCGCCCCCGACGATAAGGCGCAGGCCCGCAAGAATATCATCCAGGCGCTTCACGACATCGATTGGGGCACCAAGCAGATGTCGGTCCGCATCAACGGCCTCGACACCCATTTCATGTACCGCGACGTGGTCGACGTGATCGAGCAGGGCGGCGAGCGCCTCGACCTCATCATGATTCCGAAAGTGGGCACGCCTGAGGACGTCTATGCCGTCGACATGCTGGTCACGCAATGCGAGGCCGCGGTCGGGCGCAAGAAGCGTATCGGCTTCGAGATGATCATCGAAACGGCGCTCGGTATGCAGAATGTCCACGCCATTTCGGCGGCGTCCAAGCGCAATGAAAGCCTGCATTTCGGCGTTGCCGATTACGCGGCGTCGACCAAGGCCAAGACCACCAATATCGGCGGCGCCAACCCGGCCTATTCGGTCCTGACCGACAAGGACGAGAAAGGCGGGCGCGACGTGCATTGGGGTGACATGTGGCACTACGCCATCGCCCGCATGGTGGTGGCCGCGCGCGCCAATGGCTTGCGCCCGGTCGATGGTCCGTTTGGCGATTTC
Organism: Dongia sp. P2_B8; assembly: GCF_056404715.1. NCBI lineage: Bacteria > Pseudomonadati > Pseudomonadota > Alphaproteobacteria > Rhodospirillales > Dongiaceae > Dongia > Dongia sp. P2_B8. The sequence continues at coordinate 1,022,581 of NZ_JBFUDM010000003.1, forward strand.
GGCGATGCCGATGGCTACCGGGCTGCCGGTGGCCGGGCCAATGTGCTGGGGTGTGAGGGAAAATGGGCCATCCATCCCTCCCAGATCGGCATGGCCAACGAGCTGTTCAGCCCTGCCGCGGCCGAAGTCACCAAGGCCGAGCGTATCCTGGAAGCCATGGCCCAGGCGCAGAAGGAAGGCAAAGGGGCAGTTTCCCTTGACGGCCGCCTGATCGATTTGGCTTCTATCCGCCAGGCCGAGGTGCTACTTGCCAAGGCACGACAGATTTCGGGCGCCAAGTAACGGGCCGACAGACCCCGGGCGCTGCCCAAGGAGATAAGTGAGAGAATGGCGACCTACCTCGAATTCGAGAAGCCGATTGCTGAGTTGGACGGCAAGATTGCTGAACTCAAGCATGTGGCCACCGGCGGTGACATCAACATCGCCGAAGAAGTCGCCAAACTGCAGAGCAAGACCGACAAGCTGCTGAAGGCCACTTATGCCAAGCTCACCGCCTGGCAGAAGACGCTGGTGGCGCGGCATCCGGAACGGCCCCATTTCCGTGACTATGTCGCGGCGCTGGTGACCGATTTCGTGCCGCTCGCCGGCGACCGGGCCTTTGCCGATGATCGTGCCATCCAGGGCGGCCTCGGCCGTTTCCGCGGCCGCCCGGTGGTGATCATGGGCCATGAAAAAGGCAACGATACGCAAAGCCGTGTCCGCCACAATTTCGGCATGGCGAAGCCTGAAGGCTATCGCAAGGCCATCCGCCTGATGGAACTGGCTGACCGCTTCCAACTGCCGGTCATCACGCTGGTGGATACGCCGGGCGCCTATCCGGGTGTCGAAGCGGAAGCGCGCGGGCAGGCCGAGGCCATCGCGCGGTCGATCGAAACCTGCCTTAAGCTCAAGGTGCCCCTGGTCTCGGCCATCATTGGCGAGGGCGGGTCCGGTGGCGCCATCGCGCTGGCTGCTGCCAACCACATCATCATGCTGGAACATTCGGTCTATTCCGTGATCTCGCCGGAAGGCTGTGCCTCGATCCTGTGGCGGAGTGCCGAGCAGGCGAAGGATGCAGCCGAGGCGCTGAAGCTCACGGCGGAAGATCTGAAGCAATTGGGTGTCATCGACGAGATCGTGGCGGAGCCCTTGGGTGGCGCCCATCGCGCACGCGGCGAAACAGCGGCGCGTCTTGGCGATGCCATCGAGGCAGCGTTGGTGAAGTTCGACAATCAGCCGGGCGACGATATTCGCGGCGATCGCCGCCAGAAATTCCTGGATATGGGTCGGCAGGGCTTGAATGCCTGATCGGCCGATGCGCCATCTTAAAAAATCGCTGGTGGTTCTTTTGCTGTCGGTTGGCTTTGCACCCGCTGCCGCGGCACAGGACGATTCATTCATGCCTGGTGTCATCGGCGCCGAGCAAGGCATGTCCGGTATCGATTTCGATTCCGCCCGCATGAGCTTCTTCAACCAGGCGGACGTCAACGGCGATCTGGCATTGTCGCCTGACGAGATGAGCCAGGCCATGGCCCATGGCGGGTCGCGCCTGTTCCAGGGCCAGGACATCGACGGCGACGGGTTGATGACCCTCGATGAATATATGCAAAGCGGCAACGATCTGTTCCAGAGCCTGGATACGGATGGCGACGGGGTGCTGAGCTCCGGCGAGATGTAGGCGCCGAGCCCTACGGGGCTGGCGCGTAGTGTCGCGCAGGGCCGCCGCGCAGGGTATGGCGCGGGTCGCCGTGTAACGTCATGAAGGGGCTGCATTGGCAGCGCCACGTGACGGAGACCCTAGAATGAAAAATTCCAATCGGCTCATGCTGTTGGGCGGCGTTGTCGGCCTGATGCTGACGGCTGCAGCGCCCGTTTTTGCGGATTTGGGCGGCCCTGGCATGGGCTTCTGGCCGAATGCCGATACCAACAAGGATGGCGGCATCGATCGCGCCGAATTCGACGCCGAGCGCGCTGCGCATTTCAAGACGGTTGATGCGAATGGCGATGGTGTCATCAGTGCAGACGAGATGAAGACATTCCGTGATGCCATGCATGCCAAAATGGAAGGCAAGCAGGGCGATATGGGCGCCAAGTTCCTGAAGCGCTTCGATGCCGACGCAGACGGCAAGGTGACAGAGGCTGAATGGCCGAAGAAGGGTCGCATGACCTTTGCCGAAGCTGATGCGAACAAGGATGGCGCGGTGACGGCTGACGAATTGGCCAAGATGCGTCCGCCCCATGACGGCAAACTGAAGGATGGCAAAGACGGCCTTGCCCGCCTCGATAACGACAAGGACGGCAAAGTCTCGCTGGCCGAGTGGAACGCCCTTGGCGACAAGATGTTTGCGCGCATGGATGACAATGGCGATGGCAAGATCGTCAAGGACGAATTGCCCAAGCACCATAAGGGCGATGGCCCCCAGGATGATGACGCACCGGTCTTGCCTTGAACCTGGATAGTTAGAAGGCTGGGTTGGTAAAGGGCTGGCACGATGCACGATGGCATGGCCATAATCGCCGCTCGGAACGGTCCCGATAGACGTATCGGGACCGGAGTGGCGGGAGTTGTCTTGATAGACCAGAAGCACGCGCAACAGGATGTGCCGGACATTGCGGCCCCAGGTACGGCAGCCAGCAAGGCGGCGGACGATGACGATCGCCTGATGACCGGCATCGCCGCCGGCGACAAAACCGCCTTTGCGCAATTGATGGAACGGCATCTCTCGCGCGTGTTCTCGTTGGCGCTGCGCGTCACCGGTTCGCGTGCCGATGCCGAGGATGCGGCCCAGGAAGCGTTCACCCGGGCCTGGCGCAAGGCGGAAAGCTGGCGGCCGGGCGAGGCAAAGTTTTCGACCTGGCTTTACCGGGTGACGATGAACCTCTGTATCGACACGCGCCGCAAGCCGCGCGCCGAACAGCTGGATCCGGATTTGCCGGTGGTGGACCCGACGCCTGGTGCCGAAGCGGTGCTGCTGGCGCATGAGCAGGAAGTGCGGGTGCGCACGGCCATGGCGGAGCTGCCCGAACGACAGCGCGAAGCGATGACGCTTTGCTACACGCTGGGCCTCAGCAACGCCGAAGCTGCGGCGACCATGGAGATTTCGTTGAAGGCTTATGAATCGCTGCTGGTGCGGGCAAAGCGGGATATCCGCGCCAGGTTGGAAGGATCGGATCGATGACACAGAAAATGCGGGATGACGAGTTCGAAGGATTGCTGGGACGCGCATTGCGTCTGGAGGCAGCACCTACCGGATTGCAGCAGCGCCTCCTTCATCAGCGCCAAGCGGCGGGGCGTGGTTCCTGGCTGGTGGCCTTCGTGTCGCCGGCGCGGATGGCGGCGAGTGCGGCCATCCTGTCGCTGATGATGGGCTTTGCGCTCGGTTGGGGCAATTCGACGGCGTCGGCGGATGAGCAGGATCTGGACATCACGTCCGTGCTTTACGCCGCCAATGATGTTGGAGATTTCTGATGACCATTTCCGGCGCCAAGGCAAAATGGCTGCTGGGCGGGGCGATCGTCTCGCTCTGTCTCAATCTGTTCCTGGTGGGTGGCATGATAGCCGGCCGCATGCACGGGCCGATGGGCGGTCCGGAAGGCAGGGGCGGCATGATCATGGCGACTGTGCCGCCGGATCTTAAACCGATCATCCGCGAGAAGCTGAAGGATCGCGGGCCGGAATTCAAGGCAGCACGCGACAATATCCGGACGATCAAGGTGCAGGTGGCCGATGCGCTGGCAGCCGAGCCTTTTGATTCAGCGAAGTTCGACGCGGCACTGGCCGAGCTGGAACAATCGGCGGGCACGATCCTCCATTTGTCGCAGCAGGGCCTTTCCGAAATTGCGGCAGAGCTGACGCCAGAACAACGCCATGAATGGGCCGAAGGCTGGCGCCAGATGGGGCCGCGCCCGTAAAAATCTCGCACCTCTCAAAACCGAGGAGAGTGATGTGGTTGACCTCGCTGTCATCGCCGCCAACCGGTTTGGGCTTGGCGCGCGGCCGGGCGATCTGCAGGCGATCGGCGGCGACCCGAAAGGGTGGCTGCGTGCGCAGATCGTGGCCGAACCGTCATTGCCGGCCAGCCTTGCAGCACGGCCGGATGTGGCGCAGCGGCTGACGCAACTCCTGGCGCAACTCCCCGATCTCAAGGCCAAGAAGGCCGATGATGCCGCCAAGCTGCAATTGCGTGCTGCCTTGCGCACGCTCTATCTCGATGATGTGAGTGCACGCCTTGCGGCACAGATCGGGACAGCCGTGCCGTTCCAGGAACGACTGGTACAATTCTGGTCCAATCATTTCACGGTTTCCGGCACGCGGCCGCAATTGATCGGCTTGCTCGGCGCCTATGAACAGGCGGCGATCCGGCCGCATATTTTCGGCCGCTTTGCCGACCTGCTGCGTGCTGCCACTCTCCATCCAGTGATGTTGCTTTATCTCGACAATGCGAAATCCGTGGGGGCGCATTCGCGGCTGGGTGCCAAGCGGGACAAGGGGCTCAACGAGAATCTCGCCCGCGAACTGATGGAGCTTCATACGCTGGGCGTCGACGGTGGCTACACTCAGGACGATGTGCGTGCGCTCGCCAACATTCTCACCGGCTGGACGATCCGGCCGAAGAATGCGGGCGAGGGTACCGTCTTCGTGCCGGCTCTGCATGAACCGGGTTCCAAGACTTTGCTGGGTCGCACCTATGCGGAGGCCGGCGCCGATGAGGCGGCGCACGCGATCGATGATCTCGCCCGGCATCCGGCGACGGCCAAGTTCATTGCAACCAAGCTCGCGCGCCATTTTGCGGCGGATGAGCCGCCGGCTGCTTTGGTGGCAGCATTGGCCGAAAGCTATCGGCAAACCGACGGCGATCTCGCAGTGCTTTATCGGATTCTGATCGACCGGCCGGAGGCGTGGGCTGCGGGGCCTGGCAAGATGCGATCGCCCAACGATTGGGTGGTGGCGCTGCTGCGCGGCTTCGGCACGACCCAGGCCTTGCCCGGCGAGCGGATCGTTGCGGCCTTGAAAACCCTTGGGCAGCAGCCCTTCTTTGCACCGTCGCCAGCTGGCTGGCCGGATCAGGATGCGGCCTGGCTGGCGCCTGAATCGCTGATGGCGCGGGTGGAGTTTGCGCGCGCTTCGGCGGACCGCGCGGGCGATATCGAGCCCGTCAGATTTCTGAACGATGTCGCTGGCCGGGATATCGACACGGCAACCGTGTTCCAGGTGCGCAATGCTGCGAGCCGCCCGGAGGGTGTTGCGCTGGCCCTGCTGTCACCAGAATTCCTGAGGAGATAGGTTATGCTGTCGCGTCGCCATCTTCTGCGTCTCGGTGCTCTCACGACCTTCTCGGCGGTGCCGCTGCGGCTCGCCTTCGCCAGTGCCGAGATGGAGCAGCGCCTGGTGGTGATCATGCTGCGCGGCGCCATGGATGGGCTTCATGCCGTGCCGCCGGTCGGTGACCGGGATTACCGTGCGTTGCGCGGTGCGCTGGCATTGCCGGAACCCGGGGCCGCCGAAGGCACATTGCCGCTCGACGGCCAGTTTGCGTTGCATCCGTCGCTCCCGACCATCAAGCGGCTCTACGATACGCGCGAAGCTGCGGTGGTGCATGCTGTGGCAACGCCCTATCGCGACCGTTCGCATTTCGATGGCCAGGATCTGCTGGAGAATGGCTCCACGCAGCCCCATGGCCTTGCCGATGGCTGGCTCAATCGTCTGCTGCCGTTGCTGCCTGGTGGTGGCGAACGGCGGCTGGGGCTGGCGCTGGGGGCGGAGATTCCGCTCATCCTCCGCGGGAACCAGGAGGTTGCGTCCTGGGCGCCGGATGCCCTGCCGGCGGCCAGTGACGATTTCCTGGAGCGGGTCGCCGCGATGTACGGCAAGGCGCCGGATCTGTCGCGTGCGCTTGCCGTGGCGCTTGAGTCACAAGCGATGGCAGCGGATATCGGCAGCACGGGTGCTGGTCCGGGGCGGCGGCAAAGTGCAGCGATGGCTGCGGTCGCGGCCAAGATGCTGTCGCAGCCGGATGGGCCGCGCATTGCCGTGATGGATGTCCCAGGCTGGGATACGCATAGCGGGCAGGGCTTGGCGCAAGGCCGCATGGCGCAGGCCCTGGGGCAGCTTGACGGGGCGATCGCTGCTCTTCACGAAAATCTGGGCGCGTATTGGCAGCAGACGATTGTCCTGACACTGACCGAGTTCGGCCGCACCGCCGTCCCGAACGGATCCGGCGGCACCGATCACGGCACTGGATCGGCGGCCTTCGTCCTGGGCGGTGCTGTCGATGGCGGGAAGATGCACGGTACCTGGCCGGGCCTGGCGCCCAACCAACTCTATCAGGGGCGTGATCTTGCCCCGACCACGGATTTGCGTGCCGTTATCATGGGCGTGCTGATACCGCACCTTGGGCTTGGGCAAGCTGTGCTTGGCACCAAGGTTTTTCCCGGTGCCGATACGGCGCCGCTCACCGGTCTGGTGCGCGCCTAGATCTATTCCGCCGCTTGGTGGCGCCCGCTGGTGGAGGCTGGTTTGGGTGTGCGGAACTTCGTGAGGAGTGCTGCCTGCTGCGTCGCCACCCGTGCCATCGCGGCTTCTTTCACATGGCCATAGCCACGGATTTGTTCGGGCAGCTCGGCGATGGCAACTGCCGTCGCGTGGTTGGCTGCGGTCAGGTTGGCCAGCAGATCGACAATCAGTATTTCGTAATCTTCAATCAGCTGTCGCTCCGCCTGACGCTCGGCGCTCCTGCCGAAGATGTCGAAGGCTGTCCCGCGCAGGCCTTTCAGCTTGGCGAGCAGGCTGAATGCCCAGAGCATGCGCGGGCCGAACTCCTGCTTCTTGAGATGGCCGGTCGCAGGATCGCGCTTGGCGATGATCGGCGGCGCCAGATGGAAGTGGAGCTTGAAATCACCCTCGAAACGGTCGCTTATGTCCTGCGCGAAGCGGCCATCGGTATAGAGCCGCGCTACTTCATATTCGTCCTTGTAAGAGAGCAGCTTGGCGTAACTCCAGGCAACCGCCCGTGCCAGGGCATCGCTGCCAGGCTTTATCTCCTGCTCGGCGGCGAGCACCCGGTCGACGAATTTCCGATAGCGCTGCGCCAAGGCGATATTCTGATAGGCGGTCAGGTGCCGCATGCGGTGCGCCAGGATATTGTCGAGCGAGACCGGCGCTGGTGTCGCGGTATGGAGGGGCTTGGCAGCCTGCGCCACAGCCACCGGATCGATCGCCGCTTGCCGCCCCCAGGCAAAGGCCTGGCGGTTGCTCTCGACCGAGACGGCATTAAGGCCGATGGCCTGGTCGATGGCGGCGGCACCCACCGGAATGAGGCCGCGCTGATAGGCAAAGCCCAGCATGAACAGGTTGGTGGCGATGGAATCACCGAGAAGGGCGGTCGCGATCTGTGTCGCATCGATGAACTCGATGGCGCCGCTGCCGACCGCCTTGGTCAGGATCTGCTGCAATTGCGGGCCCGGGAATTGCCAGTCCGCATCGCGGGTGAAATCACCGGTCGCGATCTCGTGGGTGTTGACCAGTGCCTTGGTGCGGCCGGCATCGAGCTTGGCCAACGCATCGAACGAGGTCGAGACCACGATGTCGCAGCCGAGCAGCAGATCGGCATTGCCCGCCGCGATGCGCGTCGCAAAGATGTCGTCCGGCTTCGCGGCGAGGCGCACATGGCTGAAAACAGCGCCGCCCTTCTGCGCCAGGCCGGCCATGTCCATCACTGAACAGCCCTTGCCTTCGAGATGCGCCGCCATGCCGAGAAGCGCGCCGATGGTGACGATGCCCGTCCCGCCCACGCCGGTGACGACGATATTATAGGGCCGGTCCAGGGCCGGCTGCGTTGGTTCCGGGAAGTTGGTCGCGTCCAGGATCTTCGGGCGCGGCTGGCGCAATTTGCCGCCATGCACGGTCACGAAGCTGGGGCAGAAACCCTCGACGCAGGAAAAATCCTTGTTGCAGCTCGATTGGTCGATCTGCCGCTTGCGACCGAAGGCGGTCTCGGCAGGTGCTATGGCGACGCAGTTCGAGACCTTGCCGCAATCACCGCAGCCTTCGCAGACACGTTCGTTGATGAAGGCGCGCTTGGGCGGGTCGACCATCAGCTTGCGCTTGCGCCGGCGGCGTTTTTCCGCTGCACAGGTCTGGTCGAAGATGAGGACCGTGACGCCCGGCGTCTCGCGCAGCTGGCGCTGCAGGGTATCCAACTGGTCACGATGGCCGATGCTGGTGCCGGCCGGGAACTGATTGTCGCTGCCATATTTGTCCGGCTCGTCGCTGAGGATCGCCACGCGCCCGACACCTTCGGCCGCCACCTGCTGTGCCACCATGGCAACCGACAGCGGCCCATCCATCGGCTGGCCGCCGGTCATGGCGACGGCATCGTTGAACAGGATCTTGAAGGTGATGTTGACCTTGGCCGCAATCGCGGCACGGATGGCGAGCAGGCCGGAATGGTAATAGGTGCCGTCGCCCATGTTCTGGAAAACATGCTCGGTCTTCGAGAACGGCGCCTGGCCGATCCAGGTCGCACCCTCGCCGCCCATCTGGGTGAAGGTCGTGGTGTTGCGGTCCATCCACTGCGCCATGAAATGGCAACCGATGCCGGCCAAGGCGCGGCTGCCATCCGGTACTTTGGTTGAACTGTTGTGCGGACAGCCGGCGCAGAAATAGGCGATGCGCTTGATCGGTGGTGCGAAGTTCTTCAGCGCCTCCTCCTTCGCATCGAGAAATTTGAGGCGTTCGGTGATGCGCTGGCTGGTCATGAAGCGTGCGATGCGCTTGGCTATGACACGGGCGATGCGGGCTGGTGTCAGTTCGTCGGCGGAAGGGAGAATCCATTCACCACCTTCGTCGAATTTACCGATGACGCGCGGGCGGACATTCTCATTCCAGTTATAGAGCTGTTCCTTGAGCTGGTTCTCGATGAGCGCACGCTTCTCCTCGACCACCAGGATTTCTTCGAGGCCTTCGGCAAACTGGCGGATGCCATCGCGCTCCAGCGGCCAGGTCATGCCGACCTTGTAGAGCGAGAGGCCGATCTCGCGGGCATAATCCTCGTCGATGCCGATATCTTCCAGCGCCTGGCGCACATCGAGATAGGATTTGCCGCAGGTGACGATGCCAAAGCGCCGCTTCGGTCCGTCGATCATCGCCTGGTTGAGCTTGTTGGCGCGAGCATAGGCCAAGGCCGCATAGAGCTTGTATTTGTGAAGCCGCATCTCCTGTTCCAGCGCCTGGGTGGTGGCGAAGGGCGAAGCTGGCATGCGGATGTTGAGCCCATCCGCGGGCATGTCGAAATCGGTCGGGATCGTGACGGCAAAGCGGTCTGGATCGACCGAGACCGAGCCGGAGCTTTCGGCGGTGTCGGAGACGACTTTGAGTGCCACCCAGCAGCCGGAGTAGCGCGACATGGCCCAGCCATGGAGACCGTAATCGAGGATCTCCTGGACGCCCGAGGGATTGAGCACCGGGATGCCCGCATCCATGAAGGCGTATTCGCTCTGATGCGCGGTGGTAGAGGATTTGCAGGTGTGGTCATCACCAGCCAGCAGCAGGACGCCGCCATGCTTGGCCGAGCCCGCGAGATTGCCATGCCGCAGCACATCGCCGCTGCGGTCGACGCCGGGTCCCTTGGCGTACCACATGGCAAAGACGCCATCATATTTGCTGTCGCCAAAGAGGTCGGTCTGCTGGCTGCCCCAGATCGCGGTTGCGGCCAGATCTTCGTTCACGCCGGGTTGGAAATGGATGTGGTGCCGGTCGAGGAAGGTTTGCGCCTGGCCCAGCGAAAGATCGATCCCGCCCAACGGCGAGCCGCGATAGCCGGTGATGTAGCAGGCGGTGTTGAGCTTGGCGCGTTCGTCGCGGCGGCGCTGCATCATGGGGAGGCGCACCAGGGCCTGCAGCCCGGTCAGGTAAATGCGCCCGGCATCGATTTCGTATTTGTCGTCGAGCGACACGGTGGCGAGTTTGGTCAAGGAAGCGGCCTCCACACCCAAAGATGGGGCTTCTAATGGCCCGTTTCCAGCGACGATCATCCGATTCAGCTTTCTTGTCCAGGGGCTTGGAGGGCGTTTGGCAAACTAGTTCGATTTGGTCGCCGGCCGGTCGCGTGATAGCTTGAAATTGCGTTTTCGACAGTTGAAATCGCACAAGAATTGTTGCTGCATTGCGGCGAATGTCGCGGCAATGAAGGTGGAGCGGTTCCGGCATGGCGTCAAAGAGTGCAAAGCAGGCCGACAAATCAAGGGATGGACTGGGCCTGCATCTGATGGCGCGGCAGCGCCTGCTAGCCGGCGGCCTGGCCGCGGGTTTCGCCTATGCCCTCCTGTACGCGCTGGGATATGCCGGCTCGCTTTATCTGGCGCTGTCCTGGGATTTTGGCATTGCGGTCTATCTCATCCTCTCCTGGGCCATGATGCTGCGCTCGACCACGGCGCATCTGGCGCGGCGCGCCCGCCAGCTGGATATCAGCCTGGGTGAGATTGTCGGCCTCACCGTCCTTGCCGCCACCTTCAGCCTGATTGCCGCGGCGCGCGTGCTGGGTGCTGCCCGCGCACTGGGCGGTGCGGATGCCTCGCTCTACTTGGTCGCCGGTGTTGGTACGATCATTCTCTCCTGGTTCTTCGTTCACACGCTATTTGCCATCCATTATGCCCATGAATTCCATGATGAGGACCGCCTGCAGCGCGGCAAGCCCAAGGGCGGGCTCAATTTCCCGGGCGAAGCGCTGCCGGACTATTGGGACTTCGTTTATTTCGCCGCGGTCATCGCCATGACCTGCCAGGTCTCCGACGTCACCATCGACCGCCGCGCCATGCGCCATCTGGTGACAGCCCATGGAATCATCAGTTTCTTTCTCAACACGGTCATCGTGGCGCTCGCTGTTGGTGTCGCCGCGGGCCTCATTCCAGGGCAAGGCTCATGAAGGCGCGCGATGATTTCATGAATGCATCGCTGGACGCCTTGTTGCACACCGGCGTGACTGGCGATGGCTTCGCCGAGGCGCTGATGCTGTTCAACGATGTGGCACGCGAGGTCCCGGCCTATGGCGCCCTGCTGAAAGAGCTTGATATCGACCCCGCCGGCATTCAGACCAAAGCCGATTTTGCGCGATTGCCCCTGCTCGACAAGGCCAATTACATCCGTCGTTTTTCGCAGGATGAGCTGGTCATGGGCGGCGATAGAGGGCGGGGTGATTTTTATGCCGTCTCCTCAGGGTCGACCGGCGAGCCCACTTTCTGGCCACGATCGGCAATGGACGAATATCCGGTGGCTGTACGATTCGAGCAAGTGTTCCGCGACGCTTTCAAAGCTCATGAACGCAAGACCCTCGCCGTGGTGTGCTTTGCCATGGGTACGTGGGTCGGTGGGATGTTCACCACCTTCTGCCTGCGGGCGCTCGCTGAGAAGGGCTACCGGTTGATGATTGTGACACCCGGCAACAAGCCGGATGAAATCCTGCGCAATGTCGAACGGCTGGCACCGGATTTTGAGCAGACGGTGCTGCTGGGCTACCCACCTTTCCTGAAGGAGGTTATCGATGCCGGCCGCGCACGCGGTCTCGATTGGGGACGGTTCAACCTGTGTCTGGTGCTGGCCGGCGAGGTATTCAGCGAGACCTGGCGCGAACTGGTGGCGGAACGGGCAGGGGTGAGCGACCTCTCCGCCTTCGCAGCATCTCTCTATGGCACAGCGGATGCGGGGGTGCTCGCCCAGGAGACACCGTTCTCGGTCGCGGTCCGCCGTTTCCTGAGCGCGCGGCCTGACCTCGCCAAGGATATCTTCGGCGAGACACGACTCCCCACACTCTGCCAATACGATCCTACCAACCGCTATTTCGAGGTCATCGACGGCACGCTGGCCTTCTCCGGCGACAATGGCGTGCCGCTCATCCGCTATCACATCGCCGATCGCGGTGGGATCCTTCCCTATGATGACATGCTGGCAAAGCTGAAGGCGGCGGGTTTCGAGATACCGGCCGGCACACATCGCCGCCAGCCCTTCGTCTGGGTCTTTGGCCGTGCCAATTTCACCATCTCTTATTTCGGCGCGAATATCTTTCCGGAAACGGTGAGCCTAGGATTGGAACAGCCAGCTGTGCGCGGCTTTGTGACCGGCAAGTTCGTGATGGAAGTGAAGGAGGGGTTGACCGGCAAGCCGGCCTTCGCACTGGCGGTCGAGTTGGCCGAGAAAGTGCCGCCATCGGACGCCATCGCCGAGGCGATTGCGTCTTCTGTTCTTGGTATTCTGAAGAAATTGAACAGTGAATTTGCCAATTATGTCCCCGCGGAACTACAGCAGCCAGCCGTGACGCTGCATGCGCTCGGTGATCCGGGATATTTTCCGGTCGGCGTCAAGCACCGCTACAGCAGATGAAGAAGGGCGACATAGCACCCATGGTGACTGAGAAGAGACTGCCATTGCGGCTGGTGCCGCGCCGTACGCGGGTCATGATCAGGCTGGCCTTCATCCTGACTTGGTGCGGTTTCACTTTCAGCATGTTCATGCCGCAGCTTTCCAGCATGTTCCGGCACGATTTGCCTTGGGAACGAGCGCCCTCAAATGGAGTGGGCCCCTTTGCTCTGATCTTTCTGGTGGTTGGGGTCGTCTTATTGGCCCGCTCTCTCATGGCGGCTCTGCCCAACAGTCCATTCCAATATCTGGAAATTGACGAGAAAGGTCTCACGCGACGGCGTTATAACAAAACCCAGCACATTGCCTGGAATGAGGTCGAGTGGATATCGATTGTCGAACGATGGCAAAGTCACGGCAGAACCCGCTCCCGACATTGGTGGGTTCTTGCAGAGAATGCAGCGAACCCTTTCCATGATGAGCCCAGTCGTCGCATCAATAGTGCTGCATTTGCGTATGATGCAAATGACTTCAAGCCGCTTATAGGTGGCGGTGAGGAGACCGCTGAACAGCTTGTGGAACTCTTGCGCGAAGGGTTGGCGAAATCTAAGGGAGGCGAGCCGATCATCATGCTGACCTTGCCACCGCTCTTGCACGGTCTGGCCGTTGAAATGCGGCCGCAATCACCAACAGGCAGAGTGCTTAGGAGCGATGACAGAAAGAAGCGTCGCAGCGTGATTGAACGCTAGCTGCGCTCGTACAGCTTCGCGATTGCCTGGCCCCATTTGTCGCGGATCTTGTGGCGCTTGATTTTCATGCTGGGGGTGAGCAGGCCGTTGTCGATGGTGAAGCCCTCCGGCAGCAAGGCGATGCGGCGGATCTTCTCGAGAGGCGAGAGGCTGCGGTTGACGCGGTCGACCACGGCGGCGAGAGTTTTGTGAAAGGCCGCGTTGCCAGCAAGCTCAGCAAGATCGGCGTTGGCGCCATTGGTTGCAGCCCAGTCGCGGGCGAACTCCTCGTCCGGCACGATCACGGCCACCAGATGCGGGTGCTTGTCGCCATGGACCATGGCTTGACCGATTTCCGGCTGCAGCACCAGAAAACCCTCGACCCGTGCCGGCGAGACATTGTCGCCACCGGACAGCACGATAATGTCCTTCTTGCGGTCGGTGATCTTGAGATAGCGGTCGCTGTCGAACTCGCCAATATCGCCGGTGTGCAGCCAGCCGTCGATGACCGTTTTGGCGCTGGCATCTGGATCGTGCCAATAGCCGTTCATCACGGCTTCGCCCTTCACCAATATTTCACCGTCCTCGGCGATGCGGGCCTCGAGCCCGTCGAAGATCGGCCCTACTGTATCAATCTTGATCTTGCTCGGCATGTTGGCGCTGATAACCGGGGATGCCTCGGTCTGGCCATAGCCCTGCAGCAGCCGCACGCCGAGCGCCAGGAAGAAAATTCCGATCTCGTAGTTGAGAGCTGCGCCACCAGAAACGAAGGCCTTCAAACGACCGCCAAAACGCTGCCGTACCTTTTTGCGCACCAGCACATCGCACGCTTTGTTGAGCACGCGTTCGGCCAAGGTGAGCGTGCCGGGATGTTCATAGGCCTTACGCCCCAGGCGATAAGCGAGCCAGAACAGTTTCTGCCGCAGCTTGGGCGCCTTGGTGAGGCCACGCAGGATCTTGGCATGCACCGCTTCATAGAGCCGCGGGACGGCGGTCATAATGGTGGGGCGCACTTCCGCCATATTGTCGACCAGTCGCTCGATGCTCTCGGCATACCAGATTTCGGCGCCAATCGAGATCGGCAGGAACTGGCCGGCAGTGTGTTCATAGGAATGCGAGAGCGGCAGGAAGGAGAGAAACCGGTCGTTGCCGAGGCCGACGTCGAGCAGCAGGCGATAAGCGCCTTTGATGTTACAGAGGATGGAGCCGTGGCTGAGCATGACCCCCTTCGGCACACCGCCGGTGCCAGACGTGTAGATGATGCAGCAGGTCTCGTGGCGCTTCAGCGCACTCAGGCGGTATTCGATCTCGGCATCGTTGTGGCCGCTCGCCATTGCTTCGGCCCAGGAATATTGCCGGAACGGCATCTGCGACGCTTTGTCCCGCGCATCCATGGAAATGAGGAACTGGAGGTCCGGCGCCTGCAGGGCCGCCGGCAGCAATCTGCCAGCGATCGTGCCGCCGGAGATGATGACGCCCTTGGCCCCACTATGGGTCAGGATATGGCGATGATCCTCGGAAGTGTTCGTGGCAAAGGCCGGGACGGTGAYGGCGCCGGCGCTCATGATGGCAAGGTCCGCGATGAGCCATTCCGGGCGGTTTTCCGCGACCAGCGCCACACGATCGCCAGGCATGATGCCGAGCGTCACCAGGCCCGCGGCCAAAGCCCGGATCTGGCGTGCGGTTTCCGCCCAATCGGCCGATTTCCAGGTGTCATCCTGCCGGTGATAGGTGAGGGGGCGGTTGCCCAGCTTGTCCGCCTGATCGAAGAACAAGCGGGGCAGGCTCGGAATCCGATCATAATCCATCTATCTGGCCACTCCCCCCGGTTTGCCGATGGACGCTTGGCGCGCCCGCCTAAATCCCCATATAAGGGGACCATGACGCAATCAAGCATGCGAGAGCGAGAAGAATTATGACTGCTGCACCTGCGAAAGCTGTGGATAAAGCGGATCTCGGCCCCTTGCCGAACTGGAATCTGGGCGATCTTTATGCCGGGACCAATGATCCTGCGCTGGAACGGGATTTGAAGGCCCTGGCCAGCCAGTCCGCCGAGTTCAAACGCGCCTATGAGGGGAAGCTCGCCGGCCTTGCGGGCGCCGATCTCCTGGCGTCGCTGCTGGCCTATGAGCGCATGCAGGATCTGGCTGGCCGTGTCGGCTCCTACGCCCAATTGGCCTATGCCGGCAACATGACCGACCCGGAACTGGCCCGCTTCCAGCAGAATATTTCCGAGCGCCTCAACCAGATCTCAGTCGAGACCTTGTTCTTCACGCTGGAGCTCAATCGCATCGAGGATGCCATCCTCGCCAAGCAGCTCACGCACAAGCCGCTGCAGCGCTATCAGCCCTGGCTCGACGCTGTGCGCTCGTTCCGGCCGCATCAGCTTTCCGACGAGGCAGAGCGGCTGCTGCATGAAAAATCGATCACCGGCCGCCAGGCCTGGAACCGCATGTTCGACGAAACCATGGCGGATCTGCGTTTCGACGTGAACGGTGAAAAGCTTACCAGCAACGAGGTTTTGAACCTGCTCACGGACCGCGATGGCGCCAAGCGCAAGGCGGCAGCGATGGGGCTTTCCAAGGGTCTCAAGGACAATCAGCGCACCTTTGCGCTCGTCACCAACACGTTGGCCAAGGACAAAGAAGTCGAAGATAAGTGGCGCAACTTTGCGCGCCCCGTTTCCTCGCGCAACCTTGCCAACCAGGTTGAGGACGAGGTGGTCGATGCGCTGGTGACGGCGGTGAAGGCCAGCTATCCGAAGCTCAGCCATCGTTATTACAAGCTCAAGGCGAAATGGATGGGCGTTGACGCCCTCGATTTCTGGGACCGCAACGCGCCTTTGCCGCGCGATGACGACCGGCTCATCCCCTGGGCGGAGGCGACCAAGAGTGTTCTCGACGCCTATCATGAATTCTCGCCGGAACTGGCCAAGGTCGGCAAACAGTTCTTCGACAAGAACTGGATCGACGCACCGTCACGTCCGGGCAAAGACCCGGGAGCGTTCGCGCATCCCACTGTGCCCTCGGCGCATCCCTATCTATTGCTCAATTATCATGGCCGCACGCGCGATGTGATGACGCTGGCCCATGAGCTGGGCCATGGTGTTCATCAGGTGCTGGCGGGACCGCAGGGTGCGCTCCTCGCCGACACGCCGCTCACCTTGGCGGAAACGGCATCAGTGTTCGGTGAAATGCTGACCTTCCAGTCGCTGCTGGCGCGCGAGAAGGACCCGGCCAAGCGCCGCATTCTCCTGGCCGGCAAGGTCGAGGACATGCTCAACACCGTCGTGCGCCAGATCGCCATGCATAATTTCGAGACCGTGCTGCATGCCGAACGCCGCAATGGCGAGGTGATGCCGGAGCGCATCGCCGAGATCTGGCTGGAGACACAGCGTGAGGCGCTGGGGAGCGGGATCAAGCTCGACAAGGACAGCGCATACGGTGTCTATTGGTCCTACATCCCGCACTTCATCCATGTACCCTTCTATGTCTATGCCTATGCGTTCGGCGACTGCCTGGTGAACTCGCTCTATGCGGTCTATCGCGGCGCCAATGAGGGCTTCGCTGAGAAGTATCTCGACATGCTGCGCGCTGGCGGTACCAAGCGGCACCAGGAATTGCTGGCACCGTTCGGCCTCAACGCGGCCGACCCTGCCTTCTGGTCGAAAGGGCTTGGTGTCGTCTCCGGCTTCATCGATGAGCTGGAGGCGATGTGAGCGCCAAGGCGCTGATCCCGCGCGAGTTCGAAGATATACTGACAGCTGCCGGCCGCCGCATCTTAAGCGGCAAGGCGGATATTTGCGGCGCCCTGGCTGACCCCAGGCGCCGCTTTCTTACCCTCGACGGCATGGTGGCCAAGAGCAAGGCGGAAGCAATGCGCCGTGTGCTCGAAGAGCATCTGCAGCCGCTGCTCTCGCCGATGAACGATCCCATTCCCCCGGAAACGATCTGGGAGATGAAGCATGATTATGAGGAATGGCTGCCAAAGACCGTGCGCGCCCAGACTGCCTATCTGGAGCGAAAGCGTGAGGCTTCCTACCGCCGCGCGGCGGAACTTGGATTGATCGATCTGTTGAGCTCGGAAAGTCTTGCTGTCTTTGCCGAACAATTGGCTGGCCGCAAGCTTGACCGCAAGAACGGACAGCAGACGCTCTGCTACGGTCAAGGCGATTATGCCGGCCCGCATAACGATCATCATCCCGAGAACAAGCGTGCGGCCCAGGGCTATCTTGATCTCCATCTGTCGCTTTCGTCAAAGACCGTCGATCACCAATATCTGGTCTATGCCAAGGCCGGGCATTTCACCGAAATGGTGCCGGTGCATGGATTAGGATTTCTCACCATCTACCGCCTGCCCTTCTGGCACTACACGACCCCGTTGCAGGCGAAGCCCGGCAAGGCCGACAGCGCGCGGCGCTGGGTGCTGTTGGCGACGTATTTGTACGCGAAATAGACAGGGGTACGTGTATTGGAATGCCGTCATCCCCGGGTTTGCTCCGGGGATCTGTCAGCAATTGACGAACAACGCGCCCAGTCGCACCTGATCCTCGGGTCAAGCCCGAGGATGACGACCGAGAGGGCTTCAGCTAGCATCCCGCCAAATCAGAATCGGGCAGGGGATTTCCATGAGCGCCGCCAGCAGCCAGAAGCAATTCGTTCTTGATTGGGTGTCGGATCACGCCCAGGAACTGTCCGACTGGCATCAAATCATCTGGCATTTCGCCGAGCCGGCCTTCCGCGAATACAAATCCTCCGCTTGGTATGTCGAGAAACTCCGCGCGGAAGGCTTCGAGGTCGAGGCCGGCTCTGGCGGTATACCGACGGCGTTCATGGCGACCTGGCGCAATGGAACTGGACCGACCATCGCTACCTATGTCGAGTACGACGCGGTCCCCGGCAATTGCCAGGCGGCGAGCACGAGGCAGGAACCGCGCAAGGGTCTCTCCAAATACGCACCTGGCCATACCGATCCACATTCAGCCTTGGGCATGAGCGCTTTCGGCGGCGCACTCGCCACCAAGGCCGCGATGGAAAAGTTCGGTATCAAGGGCACGCTGAAAGTTTTCGGCGAGCCGGCCGAGAAAGTGCGGGCATCGAAACCGATCCATGCCGCCAAGGGCTATTACGACGATCTTGATGCCGCGGTCTCATTCCATCCCGCTTACATGCTGCCCATGGTCAATACCACGATCTGGGATACGCATTGCGGTGTCGGCTACAACTACATCTATACTTTCACCTGCGATGCGCCGCAGGAGTGGATTGCGTCGGACAAATATAGTCCGATCCCGCAGAATCATCTCGCGGCACGCGCGCCTGGTGCCAATGATGCGCTGATGCACTTCTATTCTCTGAACGAAAGCCTGCGCCGTTCCATGCTGCCCTTCACAGGCTTGTGGAGTTTCAACGAGGCGATCCTCGCCGCCGGCCAAGCGACCGCCGACAATCTCACGCCGCAGATTTCGCAGATCAACTACATGCTGCGCACCGATTCCGTCGAACAGGCGGAGATCATCAGCAATGTCATGGACAACAATGCCGCCGCGGCTGCGATGGCGACTTTCTGCAAATGGAAGAAGACCTGGGTGGCCAAGAGCCGGCCGGGTCTGGCCAATCATGCGATCGCGCAGGCGACCTACGACAATCTGGCGCTGGTTGGGGCCCCGAAATGGGGCAATGAGGCCATTAAGGTCGCACAGGAGATGCAGCGTAATCTTGGGTTAGAGTCGATGGACAGGCCGTTCCTGCCGGCGACCGAAGCGCTTATTGACCCGCAGGAATGCGAGCGCCTGATGCGCAAGCAGATGCCGGAATGGCAGCAATACCTGACGTCAGATGATTATCCCGATTATACTTGGCATTGCCCGACCGTGCGCCTCATCGTGGCACGGCCGATGCTCTCGGCGCCCAAGGGTTACACCTATCCGGATTGGGTGCCCAATGCGCTGGGTGGGATTCCAGCGACCATCGATCCGATGATCCAAACCTCGGCGAAGACCATCGGCGCTACCTTGCTCGATCTCTTCACCAAGCCGGACCTGCTGAAGCTTGCGACGGACGAGTTCAATGAGCGTACGGGCGGTGGCATCGGCGGCACCAAATGGATGGCGCCGCTGCTGTCGAAGGACTTCAAGGTCCCGCACCAATATCGCTGGCCGGAATACATCACCACCGCCCGTGGCGAGGAATGGACCATTCCCTACCGCGACGACGAGTGAGGTCTAGGTCAGCTTTTCCTTCAGCGCAGCGATGTGTTCCGGCCCGATGCCGCAGCAGCCACCGATGATGTCGGCGCCGCGCTTCTGCCAATCCTGGGCGAAGGCGAGATAACCCTTGGGATCGAGATCGGCGCGGATGTCGCTCAACGTACCATTGGCCTCTTCATCTTCGGTCCGCGCCGGGAAGGCGTTGGCGTAGCAGCCGACCTTGATGTCGGCGCCAAGGCGCTTCAGCTCCGCGCGCGCTGCGTCGATGGCGGTTCCCATCACTTCCGGCTGGCTGCAATTGAAGAGGAGGGTGGCAGCACCCAATTCGTGGGCAAGTTTCGCTGCCGCGACCACGGTCTCGCCGGAGCGGAGGCGCGGATTGGCGAGATCGGGATGATCGTCATGAAGCGTGAAGGATAGCCACAAAGGCTTGGTGTCGCCCTTCAGGCCTTTGGCTACTTCGCGCGCCTCATCCAGGGCGCTTTGCGTTTCGGCGAGCCACAGATCGACATGCGGCTTCAGCCCGGCGATGAGCGGCGTCAACAGGCCCTGTGCCTGTGCCGCGTTGAAGAGGTCGGGCCGGTAGGACCCGAAGAGCGGCGGCAATGATCCCGCGACCAAGACCGTCTTGCCTGATTCCGTCGCTGCCTGGCGAGCAAGGCGGCCAGCGAGGTCGGCCAACTCCTGGCCGCGGGCAGCAAAGCGCGCATCGCCAATATGGTACGGCACCACCGCATAGGAATTGGTGGTGATCACCTCAGCCCCAGCCTTGATGAAGGCGGCGTGCGCCTGGCGCACGAAGTCCGGCCCTTCCAGCAGCGCCAGCGCCGACCATTCCGGCTGCTTGAACGGAGCCCCCATCCGGTTCAATTCGCGGCCCATGCCGCCATCAAGCAGGGTGATACGACCGGTCTCATTCATCTGGTGGTTCCTTGTGCGTGGAAATCGATTTGGCGCAGTCTAGTGCGATCTTTTTGCCGCGTCGACCAAGCTTATCTTAGTGCCTGCCCTTGATGAAATCGGCGATTCTTTCGGCGATCATGATCGTCGGAATATTTGTATTTGCACAAGGAATGCTCGGCATCAGCGAAGCATCGCAAATGCGCAGGCCTTGCGTTCCATAGACTTGGCCGGTTGGGGAAGCGACGGCCATGGCGTCGCCGGGGGCGCCCATCTTGCAGGTGCCGGATGGATGCCAGGTGCCGCCAACATATTGCCGGACAAAGGAGGTCAGCAATGCCTCGTCCTGCAGCAGCCCATCGGCTGTGAGACCCAGCGTCACGATGCTGTCGATCAGCTGCTTGCGCAGCGGACCCGCATAGTCGAGGAGGGCCGCCAGGGCGCCGCGCTGGATCCGGTTGCGCAGTCCCGGCATGGCGACCTTGGCCACGCGTGGTGAATAGCTTGAGGGAAAGACCGTGTCCCGGAAACCATCCATCATCGGGTCGGCCAATGTCCGAATGCCGAGCCGCAATGCCAGTTTGAGCCGTTCCAGGTCCCGCCAATCCGACAGCATGTTGAAATCGACGATCGGTTCCACGCTGGCGTCGCGGGAGGCGAGGGTAAGCGACCCGCGCGAATAGGATTTGTTGACCCAGAAGAACATGGTCCCCATCCGCAGCCCGACAGAATGCCAACCTGAGCGCGACAGGATCGCCGCATGCATGTCGCCTTGCGGTGTCCCTTCCAGGTCGGAGGAGAAGCGCAACACACCCTGCTCGTGATGCTCAGTCATATCCTGTACGCGCGCCGCCGGCGGTAGATAGGTCGCGACTGCTATGGAGGGGTGTTCCATCAAATTCCGTCCGACACCCGGGCGATGCGCAATGATGGGAATGCGAAGACGGTCAAGGTCGGCCTGCGGGCCGATGCCACTGCGCAGGAGCAACGCCGGCGTGTGGATGGCGCCGGACGCGACGATCACCTCCGCAGCGCGGACCGTTTCGGCCGGTGCGCCCTCTTGGGCCATGAGGATGGCACCGACGGCGTGGCTACCTTCGAAAATCAATCGATCGACCATGCGTCCGGTGATGATGCGCAGATTGGGACGCTGCCGCACCGCCGGAGTGAGATAGGCGATTGAGGTCGGCACGCGCTCACCTTTGTCGCTGACGGCGACCGTCCCGGCGAAGACGCCATCCAGCCAGTCGCCATTCTGATCCGGCCGGATCGGATAGCCACGGGCATCGAGGGTCCGTGAGACCGCCTTGACGAATGGCGACATCTTTTCCTGCGTGATCCGGCGGATCGGCAAGGGGCCGGATTGCCCATGCAGCGGACCGGCGAAATCCTGGTCGTGCTCGAGCTTGAGGAAGTAGGGCAGGCAGTCTTCCCAGGACCATCCATCGGCACCCAAGGCTTGCCATTCGGCATAGTCGGACGGCGCGCCGCGATTGGCCATCAGGGCGTTGATGGCGGAGCCGCCGCCCAGCAGCCGCGCCTGCTCATAACGGCGGGGTGCCCGCCCGACGCTATTGCCGGGATTGGCACCCATGAGTGCCGTCAGCGCTTGCCAGATGTTGCTGATGTCGAGATAGGCGCGGCCGGGATAGCGGCTACGGATCGCGTCGGGCATCGTCTCCGGCGTCAAGTCGCGCCCGGCCTCGACCAGCCATATTGTCCGGCGCGGGTCTTCAGAGAGGCGTGCCGCCAGCACGCAGCCCGCCGAGCCGCCGCCCAGGATGAGATGGTCGATCATCAGCGCCCGATCCGATCGAGGAATTGATACCAGCCGGCGACCAGCCGGACGGCAGGTTCCCGGATGGCGTAGAACGGCACCTGCTTCAGGCGCTCGGTGGCGAGGAGGCCGATATCCGGCCGGCCGCCGACAACGATCTCGGCCAGATATTTTCCCATCAGCGACGACATGGCAATGCCGGTGCCATTATAGCCGACAGCGTAGCTGATTCTGTCATCAAGCCGGCCGACATGTGGCAGGCTGTCGAGTGTCATGCCGACAAGGCCGGACCAGCGGTGCGTGACCTCGACGCCGGCGAGGTCCGGAAACTGGGCGACCATCGCGCGTTCAAGTGCCTCGAAGGCGGCCGGCGAATCCTGTCGGCCGAAGGCACCGCGTCCGCCATAGAGCAGCCGCCCGCCCGCCTTGCGGAACCAGCGCATCATGCGCCGGGTCTCGGTATAGCTTCGGCCTTGGGCAAGCAGCCTCTGGCCGACTTTGCCGGTCAGTGGTTCCGTTGCAATGATGGCGCTGCGGAAGGGAATGAGTGAGCGTTGTACCGGTACCGTGGCTTGGGTGAGATCGGAATAGGCGTTGGTGGCGATGATGGCCTGCCGCGCCCGGACGGTTCCCGTTGATGTTTCAAGGATCAGCCCCGGCCCATCACGGCGTATTGCCGTGACCAGGCTTTGCTCGAAAATGTCGATGCCCTGCGCGGCAATGCCCAATGCCAACCCACGCACGAAGTTGAGCGGATGAATGATCCCGCCATGGGTGTTGAGGAGCCCGCCGGTGAAGCCTGTCGATCCAGTTTCTGCCACCATGTCGGTGGCCGAGAGAATCGACGTCGATCGGTCGCCGAGAACATCGTGGAGCCAGGAAACCTCCGCTTTCAAGGCATCGAGCGATTGGATGTTATGGGCGCATCGCAGGCTGCCGCTTTCGCGAAATTCCGCATCCTTGATGCGGTAGGCCTCGACCAGCTCGCCGACATGTGCGATCGCTTCAATGCCCAGATCGTGCATGCGCCGCGCCATGGCGATATCCCAACCCGCGGCGATGGCAGAGAAGCTCAGGCGGAACTTGCCGGACACGACACCGCCATTGCGCCCGCTGGCACCCCAGCCGACGCGGTTGGCCTCCAGCACCACCGGGCTGAGGCCCTTTGCCGCCAGATAGCGGGCAGCGGACAATCCCGTATAGCCGCCACCGATGATGGCGACATCACATTGCGTGCTGCCGCTCTGCAGTTGGAAACGGGGCTGGTTCGCAGCCGTATCGATCCAGAGCGAGGCGGCTTCGGGAAGCCGTGCGGGAATATCCACCGGGCTACCCCGATCTCAGACGGTTGCCGCGGATTTGTGGAACGACCGGAGATCGGCATCCACCGCATCGGCCAGCTGCTTCAGCGACGAAAAATGATAGTCCGGCTTGGTGAGGATCTTCGGTTCCGGCGTGCCGCCGAAACCCTTCAATCCCTGGCGCCGTTCGATCCAGCAAACCGTGTATCCCAGTTCCTTGGCGACACCGATATCGTGATGCTGGCTCTGCGCTACGTGCAGGATCTCGTTCATCTGATAGCCATGGGCGGATTGGCGGCCGCGGTTGAAGGCGAAGAACTGCGGATTGGGTTTGGCGCAGCCGGTCTCGTCACAGGTGACGCTGTCGTGGAACGGATTGCCGAGTGTGGCGCTGTAGGCCGACAAAGCCGTGCGATCGGCATTGGTCATGGCGACGAGGCGAAAGTTCTTGCGTAACCGCTTCAGCGCATCGGCAGAATCGGCAAAAGCCGGCCAGCGCAACACGGCAAGCTGGAAGGCATCCGCCGTCGCTTCGTCATTCTTGAAGCCCAGTTCATTGGCGACGAACAGATAGACATCCTTCATGGCAAAGCTCGAGCGGCCATAGAAAGCGTCACGCCCGCGCTTATAGACCTCGAATATCTCGTCATCCGTCGCTTTGACGGCCTTGTCGCCGCCGAGCGCCCGCATTGCGTCGAGGACGCCTTTTTCGAAATCGATCAACGTACCGACGACGTCGAAGGTGAGAACTTTGAAGCTGGAGAGCGACATGGGCAGTCCTTCTCATGTGTTTCTTTAGGAATTAGGGCGTCACATCAGGTAATAGCAGGTCCCTCATCAACCATGCGTGGGCCGGCTTGGATCTCGATTTTTTAGAGAAAACCAGAACGACGGAGGCAGGACCATTGAAATAAAGTTAGTCGTGATGTTACATCATGTAATGACACTACTGCGTAAATCCCTGCCCTCCATGAACGCCCTGTTCTCCTTCGAGGCGGCGGCGAGATGTGGCAATTTTTCGAAGGCGGCGGACGAACTCAATGTCACGCCGGCGGCGGTCAGCCGCATGATCGGGCGCCTGGAGGAACATCTGGGGACACAGCTTTTTGCGCGTCAGCCGACCGGCTCAACGCTGACGGAGGCTGGCAAGATCCTCTTCGAGAGCATCTCCAGGGGATTTTCCGGAATCGAGAACGCACTGCGCGAGATCGAGAACCGGCAGACCGGGATCGAGACCGTCTCGCTGTCGGTTTCGACCGGCTTCACGACCCATTGGATGATGCCGCGCATGGAGACGTTCAAAGCACGGTTTCCGCATGTCGATCTGCGCTTCCAGCTGATCATGGGTGCGCTCGCTGGGCCGGTGAACGATGTCGATCTCGGCATGCGCTTTGTGGACGGCCCTGACGATCGACATGACGCAGCATTCATCATGCCTGAAATTCTGCTGCCGATCTGCAGCCCGTCTTATTATGAACGCCACGCCGCTGGCGCTGGTGGCGTGGAAACGGCCGTGAGCACGATCGTCAATTTGAGCGACGCGCAGCCGGACTGGTCACGCCTGCTATCCCCGCGGCAGACGGGTGAAGCCACGAATTCATTGATCTTTTCCGATTATGCCATCGTCGTGCAAGCGGCCCTTCTCGGGCAAGGCGTGGCACTTGGCTGGCTCAATGTCGTCGCCCACTGGCTGCGTGCGCAGGCACTTGTCCCGGCACGGCAGGACCTCATGATCACCGGGCGCCTCTGCCATCTCCTGCGCGCGCGGGATAAACCCGATCGCCCGGTCGTGACGGAGATCCGCGATTGGATCATCGACGAATTGCGCAGCGACGTCGTCGAACTCGACCGGCAGTATCCAACCCTGGGCTTGGCGCCCTTGCTGGAACAGGCCGGCAAAAAGGCGCGGCCCCAGTAAGGAGCCGCGCCTGGTTGATGCCGGATCAGGGAGCTTCGACGACCAGGTTTGCACCGAGAGCCCAGGAAAGATCCTGCGTCGCGGTGATCTGCGGTCCGGTCCAGCCCGTGATCGTCGCCATGACGGTATCGTCCTGATAGATCGTCAGCGTGGTGCCGTTGCTGGCAGCATGGATGCCGGCATCAAGCAGATTGTGCAGATCGTCAATGCCATTGTCGAAGATGTCGGCCAAGACCAGCTTGTCTTCACCGAACTTGAAGTCGGTGATGGTATCGGGACCGTCCAGTTGGTCGTAGAACAGGACAAACTCGTCGATGCCCGTGCCACCGGTCAATTTGTCGACGCCAGCGCTGGTCTCCAGGCGATCGTCGCCGGCACCGCCGATCAGCGTATCATTGCCTGTACCGCCATTCAGTTGGTCGCTACCGATGCCGCCGTCGAGGGTGTCGTTGCCAATATCGCCAAAAAGATTGTCGTCACCGATACCGCCATCGAGCTTGTCGTTGCCGCTACCGCCGTCCAGCATATCCTTGTCGTCGCCGCCGAAGAGCGTGTCATTGCCATTCTCGCCCCACAGCGTGTCGTCGCCGGCATCGCCTTTCAGGATATCGTTGTCGGAACTGCCTTTGAGCATGTCGGCGCCATTTCCGCCCATGAGCGTATCGTTGCCAGACCCGCCAAACAATGAGTCAATACCGTCGCCGCCATCGAGAGTATCAGCGTCATTCCCACCGTGCAGAGAGTCGTCGTTCAGACCGCCAAACAATGTGTCGGCCCCGTCATCGCCCATCAGATAGTCATTGCCTTCACGCCCGTCCAGTTTGTCGGCGCCCGCACCACCATCGAATTCGTCCGCGTCATTTGTGCCGAAGAATTTGTCGGCAAAGGCCGACCCGGTATAGGTCTCGATCCCATTATAGGTATCGCCGAGGGCGAAGCCGGTATTGAGCGCTCCATTGATAAGGTCGAGCGTGACCCCGGCCGTCGCAAGCTCGAAGGTAACCTCGTCTTGAAGACCATCTCCGCCGGAGATCTTGTCGCTGCCGGCATCGGCATAGATGATGTCGTTCTCATCGCCGCCGGACAGAATATCATCACCGACGCCGCCATAGAGTTTGTCGTCGCCCGCGCCACCAATCAGCGTGTCTTTTCCGTCACCGCCATAGAGATCGTCATTTCCCGTGCCGCCGTCCAGCTTGTCATCGCCTTTGCCGCCTTTGAGGACGACAATCCCCGAGACGTAATAGTCGTTGGTGATGACGTCATCGCCCTGCGTTCCTTCCAGGATCTCGACATCGGTATAGCTGTCGCCGGTCGCATCGCCGCCGCTCTTCGACGTATCGGTGAGATCGATGGTGAGGCCTGCCAGAAGATAGCCATAGCTGGCGACGTCACCATTTCCATCGTCGCCAAAGAATTTGTCGGCACCGGAGCCGCCGATCAGAATGTCGTCGCCGTTGCCGCCATAAAGATAATCCACGCCTTCGCCGCCCTCGAGCGTATCATTGCCCTCGCCGCCATGAAGCGTGTCACCGCCGAGGCCACCCGACAATTTATCGTTGCCCAGGCCACCGAAGAGATTGTCGGCGGCAGTACCGCCGATCAGCGTGTCGTTGAAATCGCTGCCGAAGAATGCTTCGATTAAAGTGTAGCTATCGCCTTTGGCATCACCCATATTCTTGGTGATGTCGGCAAGATTCACCGTTACCGCCGCTGTGGCATCAGCATAGCTGGCGATGTCGTAACCGCCGCCGCCGTCTAGTATGTCGGCCCCAGCCCCGCCGATCAGCGTGTCGGTGCCGAGGTCGCCGATCAGCGTGTCGATGCCGGCGCCACCACTCAAGGTGTTGGCGTTCGTGTCGCCCGTCAGCTTGTCATTGAACTTGCTGCCGGCCAGATTCTCGACAGTGTTGTAGGTGTCGCCGGCCGCTTCGCCGGTGTTGTTGCCGATGGTTACCAGATCGGCGATGATTGCCGCGGTTGCGTTGCGATAGGTGACGGTGTCAATACCGCCGCCGCCGATAAAGGTATCGGCGCCGAGCCCGCCTTCGAGCAGGTCGTCGTTATTGCCGCCGCTGAGCGTATCGTCGCCCTTGCCGCCAATCAGCGTGTCATCGCCATCATTGCCGATCAGCGTGTCGGTTCCGTCGCCGCCGTCCAGAGTGTCGTCGCCCGTATTGCCGGAAAAAGTATCGTCGCCGAGCCCGCCCAGAATCTGGTCATTGCCAGTGCCGCCGTCGCCCTGGTCATTGCCGGCGCCACCGTCCAGATAATCGTCCTCGGAATCGCCGAACAGCTTGTCGTTGGCGGCGCCGCCGGTAAGCTTGTCCGCATCGCTCCCGCCATGCAGCTCATCCTCACCCTCGCCGCCGTCCAGCACATCGTTGCCGGCATCGCCATTCAGGGTGTCAACGCCCAGGCCACCAAGAAGCTTATCGTTACCGTTGCCACCATAGAGCTTGTCGTCGTCAGCACCGCCATCCAGCGTATCGGCGTCGTCCTCGCCATAGAGTTCGTCATCGCCAGCGCCGCCGATCAATTTGTCGTTGCCGGTACCGCCATAGAGAAAATCACCTTCGGTGCCGCCGTCCAGTGAATCATCATTCTCCTGGCCTTTCAGGGTGTCGATACCGGCACCCCCCGTCAGGATGTCATTGCCCGTGCCGCCATAAAGGTAATCGTCACCCGTCTCGCCGGTGAGGGTATCGACATCTTCTTCGCCGTACATGACATCGTTATCGGCGCCGCCAGCGAGGGTATCCTTGCCGAGGCCGCCCTCTATCGTATCGTTGCCTTTGCCGCCGGCAAATGTATCGGCGCCGCCGTGTCCGAGGAAATAGTTATCGGCATCGTCCCCGACGAATTTGTCGGCAAAGTCAGATCCTACGATCAGTTCGATATCATAATACTTGTCGCCTTTGGCGTCGCCGGTGCTCAGTGCAGTGTTGGTCAGATTGATCGTGACGCCAGTCGTGGCGCTCTGATAGCTCGCGGTGTCAGAGTCGCCGCCGTCACCGTACAGGTGATCTGCGCCGGCACCGCCATGCAAAATATCGCCGTCATCGCCGCCAACTAGCGTGTCATCGCCAAGACCGCCATAGAGGTTATCCGAACCGCTGCCGCCGCCAAGCGTATCGTCGCCCGCCTCGCCGTAGATATAGTCGTGGCTAGCCCCGCCAGAGCTCTGATCTTTGCCGGCGCCACCATATATCGTGTCGGAACCGTCGCCACCATAGAGGAGATCATCGTATTTGGAGCCGATCAGGCCCTCGATGTCGGTATAAGTGTCGCCCTTGGCGTCCCCTTGATTCTGGGTGGTGTCGTCGAGCCAAGCGGTCACCGCCGCCGCGGCGTTGCGGTAGCTGGCATAGTCAAAATCGCCGTCGCCATCCAGATCGTCGGCGCCGGCACCGCCTTCGAGTTCGTCATTCCCCGAACCACCGGTAATGGTATCGTCGCCAGCACCACCTTGAACAATATCATCGCCGTTCTGACCAGAGAGAGTGTCAGCATCGGCGCCACCATCGATTTTGTCGTTGCCGGTGCCGCCTGCAATCAGGTCGGCACCACTGCCGCCTGTGATCGTGTCATCGCCGCTGTTTCCATCCAGGTTGCTGCCGAGATTGCTGGCAATCATGACATCGTTGTAGTAGCTGCCGACGAAGCGTTCGACCAAGACGTAACTGTCGCCTTTGGCGTCGCCGGTGCTCTTGCTCATGTCTTGCAGACTGAGTGTGAGACCGGTCAAGGAGGCTATAAAGTGGACAGTATCGAAATCTTCGCCACCGAGATATTTGTCTGCACCGGCACCTGCATAGAACTGGTCGTTGCCGGCGCCGCCAGTGACGGTGTCGTCACCAGCCCCGTCGGTCAAATAGTCGTTCCCGTCACCACCATCCAGGGTGTCGCTGCCGGCATCGCCCAAGAGAAAGTCGTTGCCGTCACCACCGGTTAGGGTGTCATTCCCGGCGCCGCCATGCAAATTGTTGTCGGCCGTATCGCCGAGCAGGACGTCGTTATAGGCACTGCCGACCAAATCCTCGACATTGACCAGAATGTCACCAGCCGCACCGCCAGCATTGCTGTCGGAATCCGCAAGATCGACTGTCACGCCAAGTTTCGAAGTGGCATAGGTGGCGGCGTCTAGCCCGAAACCGCCATCGATCTTGTCGGCGCCGAGACCGCCGTCGAGCACATCGCCGTTGTCGCCGCCAATCAGCCAATCGTTCCCGGCGCCCCCCATAAGATTGTTATGAAAGTCGATATTCCCAACGATCTTGTCCTGACCGTCGCCGCCATCGACCGCGACGTAGCTGGCTGAGTTGGCGCTGAATGTGGTTCCCTCGTCGGCCGTGATGAAGTCGTCATAGGCCGTGCCGACATGGGTCCCGTTCTTGTCGAGGACGGTCGTCGCCTCCGGCAGCAGTTCGATGGTCAGCGTCGCTGTATCGGTAACGCCGTTCTTGTCGGTGACTTTGTAGGTGAAGAGATCAATGTCGCCGTTGGCCGGCGCACCGCTATCGTAGATGTTGGCTTTCGCGCGCGTGTAGGTGTGGCTGCCATCGGGGTTGATATGCAGCGTACCGTGAAGCCCGGTGATGTCGACGCCGCCGACAGGCACGGCCTTGGTCGTAAACAGGTACTGGACGGAAGTCACCAGGTTCGGCGCTACACCAGCTACATCCTTGCCGGCGTTGCCGCTCAGCGTGTTGGTGCCGGTGATGACATTGCCCGTGGCAAGGCCACCCATCGTCCGGTCCAGATCCTTCAACACGTCCAACGCCATTTGTCGTCTCCTAGATAAAGACCGTCTCTCTCCCGGTTGTGCCGGGGGATGAGCGATCATTAAATTGCAGTTCGATGGGTGCTGTGAGCGCCCCCGCCAATGCCGATTGGGCGCGATCCGGGCGCATTAGGTTCAAGCGCAATGCGGCTGGGAAGTGGGGTTTCAGTGGAAACGTATTCGGGTCCCGGCTTGGCCGGAAAACTTCTTGTTTGGCGATCTTCGGGGTGGCGCCATTCGGAAATATTTCGGGAGTTCTATATGCATCAAATAGCGTAAAACGATACCGGGGCGGCCAGAGGCTGATTGTCATTGGCCAGAATCGACATAATTTGTCATTCTTGCGCCAAGTTTGGTCTTACCTTCCTATTTTTGTATAGCCCGATCCAAGCGTGAAATTTTTTCCGTAGCCTATAGGGAAATTGAAATTGGCGCCGACGCGAGACCGGCTGGATGCAAAGGATCTGGCCATTCTGGAACTCCTGCAACGCAATGGCGATTGGTCTCATGCGGAGATCGGGCGTCATGTGGGCCTGTCGGTATCGGCGGTGAATGACCGTATCCGTCGCCTCGTGGCTGACAAGACGATCGACGCCTGGACTGTCCGCATCAATCCCGCATCCCTCGGCCTCCATTTGCTGGCTTTCGTGAAAGTGCTGATCGACCGATCGGAAGACATACCAGCCTTTGTCGATGCGATCGGCGCCTATCCGGAAATCCAGGAATGCCATCACCTGGCGGGGGAATGGAACTATCTGCTGAAAGTGCGCGTGTCGACGACGGCGGAGCTGGAGCACTTCATTTCATCAAAGCTGAAGAACACGCTCAAGGTGACACGGACCTTCACATCGATCTGCCTTGATTCGATCAAGGACACTCACGCTCTGCCGATCAGGCCGCTTTGAAGAACTTCGGCAGCCGCGGCTGAGAGAGCTCAAGGCTCGACGGCAAGCGCTGCCTTGAGCTGTAACATCGGGTCCATGTCGACGACGTGATGTACCGCAATATCGGCTCGCGCAATCGCCTCGACTTCACAGTGATCGGGCCAGCACTCAACATCGCCCCACGGCTCGGAAACCTAGTCAAGGGCGTCAATCGTCCCATCCTGTTGTCGAAATCATTTGTCGGGATGGTTGTCTGCAAGCACAGGCTGCAAAACCTCAGCCCGACCCTTTTGAGGGGGCTCAGTCAACCCATCATCGCATTCGCGTTCCCACCCGACGACGAGCGACGCCGCCATTTAAATGCAGTGGAGCGGGTGAAGGGAATCGAACCCTCGTCGTAAGCTTGGGAAGCTTCTGCTCTACCATTGAGCTACACCCGCACGCCGGATGGACGGCTGCGGGGCGATTTATAGGGTATCGGGGGCGCCGGTTCAAGATGCCGGGCGCCGCATCTAAAGCTGAAACTATTTGCTGATTCCGCCGTATAGAATGGCATGGCAACAAAGGATGGTGGCAGATGAGGACTGGCTCGACCCGGCGCGATCTCCTTCTGGGCGGCCTAGCCCAATCCCTGGCCCTGTCCGTGACCCTCCCGCCGATCCTGTCGCTGGGCAGCCGGCCGGCCCGGGCCGATCCTGCACCCGCGAGCCATGAGGCGGCCCAAGCTGCCGGCCGCGGCCAGACAGTCTATTTCAACGCCTGGGGCGGCGATCAGCGGATCAACGACTATATCGCCTGGGCGGGGGCGGAGGTGGCGTCACGGTTCGGTGTTACCCTGCAGCACGTCAAGCTCACCGACACGGCGGAGGCCGTGACACGGGTGCTGGCCGGCAAGATCGCGGGCGAGGTTGATGGCGGCGGCGTCGATCTCATCTGGATCAATGGCGAGAATTTCGCCGCCATGAAGAAGCAGGACCTGCTGTTCGGGCCGATCCTCCACCTGCTGCCGAACATGAAATTCGTCGACCCCAAGACCAAGCCCACATTGCTGTCTGATTTCACCGTGCCGACCGATGGCTATGAATCGCCCTGGGGCATGGCGCAACTGGTCTTCTTCCACGACACGGCGCGCTTGGCGCGGCCTCCACGTACGTTGCCGGCCCTGCGCGACTGGGCCAAGGCCCATCCCGGCCGCTTCACCTATCCGGCACCGCCGGATTTCATCGGCTCCACGGTGCTGAAGCAGTTCCTGCTGTCGCTCGTCCCCGATCGCGCCCCGCTCGATCGTCCCCTCGACCCGGCGCATTTTAACGCGGTGACAGCACCGCTCTGGGACTATCTCAGCGACCTCACGCCGCATCTCTGGCGCCAGGGGAAAAGCTATCCGCTATCCAGCACCGATCTGCGGCAATTGCTCAACGATGGCGAGGTCGATATCTCCATGGCCTTCAATCCGGGCGATGCCTCCTCGGCCATTGCTCAAGGGTTGCTGCCGGACACTGTGCGCAGTTTCGTGCTGGAGGGTGGCACCATCGGCAACACGCATTTCGTCGCCATCCCTTTCAATGCCAATGCCAAGGCCGGTGCGCTGCTGGTGGCTGATTTCCTGCTCTCGCCTGAAGCGCAGGCGCGGAAACTGGATGCTGACGTCTGGGGCGATCCCACGGTGTTGGAGATGGGCCTGCTGGGCGCGCAGGACCGGGCCATGTTCGCGGCCTTGCCGGCGGGGATCGCCACCCTTTCGCCCAAAGAGTTGGGGCCGGTCCTCCCGGAACCCCATCCCAGCTGGATGGTGGCCATCGAGACGCGCTGGACACAGCTTTATGGGCACTGAAAACCCGTGAAAAGGGGCCTCCCACACCATGGTCTATTCTACAATGTAGAATATTCGGCACCGGCCGTGGCGCTGTTGCTGCTCTTGGGCTCGATCGCTGCCGGCCTCCTTTTCGTCCTGACGACCGGCTTCGGCTACCTGCCGGCGATGGGCGGGGACAGCCTGTCCCTGGACAGCTTCCGCCTGCTGCTTTCCGATCCCAGGCTGCTGCCGTCAATGATCACGACTGTCACGGCCGGCGTCATGGCAACGATCGCAGCCTTTGTCATCGCCCTCGGCCTGGTGGCGCAGCTGGATCCGTTGGGGGAGAACGGCCAGGGCTGGCCACATCGCCTGGCCGTCGCCATCCTTGCCGTACCGCATGTCGCGATGGCGCTGGGCCTTGCGTTCCTGCTGGCCCCCTCGGGCTGGATCCTGCGAGGCATCGCCACAGCGACGGGCTTCTTCCCCGTGCCGCCGGATTGGCAATTGGTGCCGGAGACATATGGGCTGACGCTGGGCCTGGGCCTGTTCCTGAAGGAGACGCCGTTTCTGTTCATCGCCATGGTGACGGCGCTGGCGCAGATCCGGCCGGCGGCGATGCTGCAGATGGCGCGCTCGCTCGGCTACCACGATCACATTGCCTGGGTGAAGCTGATCCTGCCGCGGCTCTATCCACTGATCCGCTTCCCGCTGCTGGCGGTGCTCGCCTATAGCCTCTCGGTGGTCGACATGTCCCTGATCCTGGGGCCGCGCACGCCGACGACATTGCCGGTCCTCATTCTGCGCTGGGCCAATGATCCCGATCTCAATCAGCGTTTCGTCGCCGCCGCGGCTGCCTTGCTGCAGCTGGTGCTGGTGGCCGCAGCTCTTCTGCTGTGGTGGCTAGGCGAGCGTGCCGTCATCAGGACCTTACGCCCGTGGCTCAGCCAAGGTGCGCGGGCCTGGCCGCGGGGGCTGGCGAGGGCAGGGCGGTGGGGGCTGCTGGGCATCGGCATGGTGGCGATTGCCGGCATCGCGCTGTCACTGCTGTCACTGCTGCTTTGGTCGATCGCGGCGACATGGCGCTATCCTGCTTTGTTGCCAGATCTATTGTCGATCGCAGCCTGGCAACGCGCCGCACTCAGTTTATGGCAGCCGCTCGCCAACAGCCTGCTGCTGGCCGTGCTTGGGACCATGCTGGCGGTTGCCTTGGCGCTGGCTTGCCTGGAACATGAAAAGCATCTGCGCCACGAGGTCGTGCGGCGGGCGGAACGATTCCTGTTTCTGCCCTTGCTGGTACCGGAGGTGAGCTTCCTCCTCGGCATCCAGATCCTGTTGCTGCTGATCGGTCTCAATGGCGGCTGGTTGGCGGTGGCGTGGCTGCATCTGCTGTTCATCTTCCCCTATGTGTTCCTGACTTTGAAGGAACCGTGGCGCGCCTTCGATCCGCGCTATGAACGCGTGGCATTGGCGCTGGGCGCATCCCCCTGGCGCGTTCTGTGGCGGGTGAAGCTCCCCATGTTGCGCGGCGCGGTGGCCTGGGCGTCGGCCATCGGCTGCGCGGTCAGCCTGTCGCTTTATCTGCCGACCGTCCTGGGTGGCGAGGGGCGGATAGTGACCTTGGCCACGGAGGCCGTGGCGCTCAGTGCCGGGGGCGACCGGCGGATCGTCGGTGTCTATGGCGTCTTGCAGGCTGCGAGTTCGGGCATGTTCTTCCTGCTGGCGCTCCTCATGCTGCGGCGGCGGCGATGGGGGGCGGCATGACGCGTCGCCTCAGCCTGCGGGCAGTTGAATTGTGGCGGGATGGGCAGCGCCTCCTCGGGCCGATCGATTGCGAGATCGAGTCGGGACACCCGGCCGTGCTGATGGGGCCGTCGGGCAGCGGCAAATCCACCCTGCTGAACTGGCTGATCGGGTCCTTGCCGCCGGCTTTTACTGCGCGGGGCCAGGTCCTGCTGGACGGAGTCGATATCAGCCAAACGCCGGTCCAGAGCCGCCGGTTAGGAATTCTATTCCAGGACGATCTGCTGTTTCCGCATCTTTCCGTCGCTGAAAATCTGGGTTTTGGCCTGCCGGCGGGACTGACGCCGGCGGACCGGCAGGCACGAATCGCTGCCGGCCTGGTCGAGGCCGAGCTGCCGGGACTGGGTGCCCGCAATCCTCTCAGCCTCTCCGGCGGCGAGCGGGCGCGCATCGCGCTCATGCGCACCCTGCTGTCGGAACCCCATGCCCTATTGCTCGACGAACCCTTTGCAAAACTGGATATTGCGTTGCGGGAGCGCTTTCGGCGTTTGGTCTTTACACGGGCTGCGGCCCGCAACCTTCCCGTGCTTATGGTCAGTCATGATCCAGCCGATGCGAGGGTCGCGGACGGCCCTCTGATCAGGCTGGAAGGACTCGGTTGAGCGGCAAATTCTGCCCGGTTGTGCATTAAAGAAATGGGCCAGAATCAACAAAATTTGAGCATTCTTGGGAACCAAATCGGCTGTGCCGGCTTTTGACATCGCTGGGACGTTTACCTATAGTGCCGGAGATGTCAGTACTCGGGCTGGCTTCGCCGGGGGATTTCTACAAAGTTTTGCCGGTTTTTCGAAATCAGCCGAGGTTTAAGGCATAAGCCGAAGTCGGGGATGTTGCGAAGCGTCTGGGCGACGCATCGGAACCTGGGGACGGCGCTGAACAAGAGCGAGGAGATAAAAATGAAAGCATTAAAACTTCTGGCGGTTCTGGGGGCAGTTGGTTTTCTGGCAGCCTGCACGACCGATCTCGACCGTATCCGTACGACTGAAGCGA
Source organism: Dongia sp. P2_B8 (assembly GCF_056404715.1). Lineage (NCBI taxonomy): Bacteria > Pseudomonadati > Pseudomonadota > Alphaproteobacteria > Rhodospirillales > Dongiaceae > Dongia > Dongia sp. P2_B8. The sequence goes on from NZ_JBFUDM010000003.1 coordinate 1,057,996, forward strand.
GCGGCGGTACGCCGTTCACCCAGGCGCTGACCACCGAATATCGTGACCTGGCCGTGTTCGAAGCCGACGAGATGTTCGATTGGCGTGACGCCGGCTACTACGCCCGCCGCGGCCTTGCTGCTGCCGGTGGCGAAGTGGTTCAGCCGGAAGATCCGGCCAACCGCGACCTGCCGGCTGATTCGCTCGGCGAAATCACCGACGTCCGTGGCCGCCTCCTGGCAGCCCTCGACGGCGGCGCCCGTGACAGCAAGCCGGAACTGGCCGCCCGCGCCCAGGCCCGCTTTGATTGCTGGCTCGAGCAGCAGGAAGAGAACTTCCAGTACGACCATATCAGCGCTTGCAAGGACGAACTCCTCGCGGCTCTGGCTGAACTCGAAGCTGCTCCGGCGCCCGCCGCTGAAGCTGCTCCGGCTCCGAACGTCTACCTGGTGCTGTTCGACTTCGACAAGTCGAACATCAACGACGCGGCCCAGGCCGTGGTCAACCAGGTGGTCGCTGATTTCGGCGCCAACAAGTCGACGGCCATCTCGGTGACCGGTCACACTGACCGCGCCGGCTCTGACGTCTACAACGAGAAGCTCTCCGAGCGCCGCGCTGATGCGGTCCGCGAAGCGCTGATCGCTGCCGGCGTCCCGGCCGAAGCCATCACCACCGCCTGGAAGGGCGAGGCCGAGAATGCGGTTCCGACCGCTGACGGTGTCAAGGAGCAGGCTAACCGCCGCGCCGAGATCATCGTTCAGTAATCGAACTACCACCGCTTAATGCGGAACGGCGCCGAGGCAACTCGGCGCCGTTTTCTTTTCTGCAGACTGGTTGTAGATTGCCGGTCCGGCGTGGTTATAGATGGCCCGGTATCCAAAGGATGCCAGATCCAAGGGACGACTGGGCCGTCACGTACCCCGCGACCTGTTTCCGGCGCCAGCAAGGCGAGATTTATGTATCAGCAGACCACAAGAAGCATTCTCGTCAGCGTCGAGCCGACCTATCTGGATGATCAATCGGCGCCGGATGAGGCGCATTTCGTCTGGAAGTATCATGTCCGCATCGAAAATAAGGGTGATCTCACCGTGCAGCTGCGCAACCGTTATTGGCGCATCACGGATTCCCTTGGCCGTGTGCAGGAAGTGCGCGGCGCCGGCGTTGTTGGCGAGCAGCCGATTCTGCATCCTGGCGAAGCCTATGAATATACCAGCGGGACACCGCTGAAGACGCCGTCAGGCATCATGGTCGGGACCTATGAGATGGAAAGCGAAACCGGCGAGATGTTCGACATCGTCATTCCGGCCTTTTCCCTCGACAGCCCCTATCAGCCCAAGCGCCTGAACTGATCCTTCGCGCCGGTTTGCCGCGAAGAGCGAAAGGAAAATCGCGTGACCAAAGCCCCCACGAAACCTGGTCGCCCCAAGATCAGTCCCGCCACCGGCATGCCGACGCAGGCCGAAGCCGAGGAAGCCGTTCGTACGCTCATCCGCTGGGCGGGTGATGATCCGCTGCGCGAGGGTCTTCTCGATACACCGCGCCGTGTGGCCAAATCCTACCGCGAATTTTTCAGCGGCTATGCGGCTGATCCAGCCGAGATCCTGACGCGGACGTTCTCGGAAACCGATGGCTATGACGAGATGATCGTCTTGAAGGACATCCGTTTCGAAAGCCATTGCGAACATCATATGGCGCCGATCATCGGTCGCGCCCATATCGCTTATCTGCCCAGGAAGCGCGTGGTTGGCATCTCGAAGCTGGCGCGCCTCCTCGATTGCTATGCCAAGCGCCTGCAGATCCAGGAAAAGCTCACCGCGCAGATCGCCAACACGCTCAATGACGAATTGCAGCCGCGTGGCGTGGCGGTCGTGATCGATGCCAGTCATCAGTGCATGACGACGCGTGGCGTCCATAAAGCCGGCACCTCAATGGTGACCAGCCGCATGCTCGGCGCCTTTCGCAACGATCCGTCGACGCGGCGCGAGTTCCTTGCTTTCATCGGCCTGCCAGCAGCAACGGTCGGCTCGAGTTCTTAAATCTTTCGGGTATTGATCACTCATGACCGGCAGTTTTACCGCCATCCTGGAGCGCCTGATCGCGTTCGACACCGTTTCGGCCCGGTCCAACATGGCGCTTGTTCATTGGATCGGCGACTATCTCAAGGAACATGGTGTTGCGGTCGATATCGTACCGGCGCCCGACGGTCAGCCGAAGGCCAATCTGTGGGCAACGATCGGGCCAAAGCAGGATGGCGGCATCGTTCTTTCCGGCCATACCGATGTCGTGCCGGTGGAAGGCCAGCCCTGGACCAGCGATCCGTTCAAGCTGGTTGAAACAGACACCCGCTTCGTCGGCCGCGGCACCAGCGACATGAAGGGTTTCATTGCACTGTGCCTGGCGCTGGTCCCTGAGATGGCCGGCAAGCCTTTGAAGACGCCGCTCCACTTCGCCTTTTCCTATGACGAGGAACTGGGCTGCCTGGGCGCACCACATTTGCTGAAGGCGATCGGCCAGAATCTGCCCAAGCCGCGCCTGGCCATCATTGGCGAACCCACGGGCATGAAGCTCGGCGTGCGGCACAAGGGCGTCTATTCTTTCCAGGTCGAGGTGACCGGCAAGGACGGTCATTCCAGCCAACCGGAGCGGGGCTTGAATGCCATCGGTCTGGCGGCCGAGGTGATCGGGGAAATGGGCCGCATCTATGACGGTATCCGTGCTGACGGGCCCTTCGACCGCAGCTTCGACCCACCGCATTGCTCTTACAATATCGGCAATATCGACGGTGGCACGGCGGTCAACATCATCGCCCGCCAATGCCGCTTCCTGTGGGACTTCCGCGCCATTCCCGGTGGCAATCCGGACCAGATGCTCGCACCCCTCAAGGCCTTTATCGAGAAGCGCCTGGCAGCATTGCGTCCTCTCGTGCCGGAAGCTGACATCACCATCACGCCGCGTGTTTCCGCGCCGCCGCTGGTGGAAGAGCATGATGGTGCTGCTGAAGCGCTTCTCAAGCATCTCACTGGCGCCAACGAGACGGTAAGCCTTGCCTACGCGACCGAAGCCGGTCAGTTCCAGCAGGCGGGCATGTCAGCGATCGTCTGCGGCCCCGGCCACATCGCCCAGGCACACCAGCCGGACGAGTTCATCGACAAGGAACAGTTGGCGGCGGGTGATGCTTTCCTGCGCCGTCTCATCGATTGGGCCCGCCTGAATTGAGTGGAGGCGAATTGAGCAGAGAGCGACAGTCCGCATGAGCCTGCTGCGCCAGTATCAACGCTATCCCGCGCCGGACCTCGCGCAGTTTCTGCGCTTCATGGTCGCGGGGCAGCATGTCGGCTGGGTGAAGCCGGATTTTGCCAAGGAACTGACTGCGCTGGGAGATGTGTTCCGCGTTGATGGACGGGCCCTCAGCTTGAATCCAGGACTGCAGACCACCGAAGCGCGCAGTGCGGCCATGGCGGATGTGCTCCACAAGCTGCGCGCGGCAGGGCGCATTCCAGGCTGGCGTGATGAGCTTTATCCGGTCAATCGCGCTTTTGGCGAAACACCCTTGCTGGTCATGGAACGTGCTGCCGCACCGCTCTTTGGGGTGATGGCCTATGGCGTCAACCTCAACGGCTTTGTCGGGCGCGGTTGGGAAATGAAGGTCTGGGTGGCGCGCCGGTCGCCCACCAAATCGGTCGACCCCAACATGCTCGACCTTATCGTCGGTGGCGGCCAGCCGCTGGGCCTGACACCCGCAGAGAATCTGCTCAAGGAATGCCGCGAGGAAGCCGGCATTCCAGCCAGCATCGCCGAGCGTGCGCAACCGGTCGGCATCGTTACCCTGATGATCGAAGCGGGCGAGGGCCTGCGCGTCGGTCAGCAGTTCAATTTCGATCTCGATCTGCCGGAAGATTTCACGCCGCGGAACGAGGATGGCGAGGTCGCCAGTTTCGAACTCATCCCGGTCTCGGAACTCATTCACCGCCTGCGCGCCAGCGATGACTTCATGTACGATATTGCGTTGGTGCTGATCGATTTCCTGATCCGGCATGGTTTTGTCGGGCCGGACGATGTCGATTACCTGCCGCTGATCGCCGGTCTGCGCCGGCCGATTCCTCTCCAGGTGCCGGAGGCTGCGGCATGAGCCTGCTCGATCGCATCAACGCCTGCCATCAGCATGACATTACGCGCTTCCGGCCGTTCCTCGTGGACGGGCAGCAGGTCGGCTTCATGCGCCCGGACATCGCGGAACAACTGGTCCGTTATCCCAGCGTCTTTCGCGTCGAGCCGGCGGGGGTGCGCATTGCGCGGCATCTCGACACGTTCGACTATCGCTCGGCTGCCATCGATTCCGTGATGCGCGAGTTGCGCCAGGAAGGAATCATCCATGGCTGGCGCGACGAATATTTTTCCATTGCCGCGCAATATGGTGCCGCACCGCTGTTCGATCTGGAACGGGCCGGTGTTCCGCTGTTCGGCGTCAAGGCTTACGGTGTCCATCTCAACGGCTATGTGCGCCGCGATGGCGAGATCTGGCTGTGGGTCGGGCGGCGCGCTGCCAACCGGCCGATCGAACCGGGCAAGTTCGATCATCTGGTGGCAGGCGGCCTGCCCACCGGCATCAAGCCCTTTGACAATCTGATCAAGGAAGCGGCTGAGGAAGCGTCGATCCCCAAGGAACTGGCGCGGCGTGCGCGTTCCTGCGGGGCGCTGAGCTACCGGATGGAGCTCGACGGCAATCTCAGAGACGACACGATCTTCGTCTATGATTTGGAATTGCCCGCCGATTTCGTGCCGCGCAACCATGATGGCGAGATCGCCGATTTCCGCCTGCTGCCGCTCTCCGAAGTAGAGCGCCTGCTGTCTGAAACCACCGACTTCAAATTCAATGTCGGCCTGGTGATCATCGACTTCCTGATCCGCCAGGGCTATCTGACGCCGGACGACCCGGATTACAGCGCGCTCGCCATGGGTGTTTCGCGGAAGCCTTGAGGTAACCACCTCTCAGGAGTCGTCATCCCCGGGCGAAGACCCGGGGATCCACTGTTACGTTTGATAGTGTGGATGCCCGGGTCAAACCCGGGCATGACGTCAAAGAAAAGAGCTTTAGCAGTTACTGCGCGCCGACCATCGGCGCTACTTCGGCCCAGCCGCGCCAGATCATGTCCCCGGCCACGTAGAAGATCACGGCCAGACCGATATAGGCGATCCAATGGAAACGCTTCAGGAGCTTGGCGATCATCGAGGCGGCAAGACCCATCAGGGCCACCGACAGGATGAGGCCGAATACCAGAACGTTGGGATGCTCATGGGCGGCGCCGGCAACGGCCAGCACATTGTCGAGTGACATGGAGACGTCGGCGATGACAATCTGAACGATCGCCTGGCGCATAGTCTTGGCCGGGGACGAACCGGGCAAGGCGCCCTCGCCAGCCTCCAGATCCGCGCGCTCGGCAGCACTCATCTTCTCGCCGGCGCGCAACTGTGCCTTCCGGTTCTCGCGGCGCTGCTGCTCGATTTCACGCCAGAACTTCCAGCACACCCACAGCAGCAGAATGCCGCCCGCCAGCGTCAGGCCGATGATCGACAGGAGGTATGTCGTGCCCAGCGCAAAGCCGATGCGCATCACGGTCGCTGCCGCAATACCGATCAGCATGACTTTGGTGCGCTGGTATGACGGCAGGCCGGCAGCGGCCATGCCGACGACGATGGCATTGTCACCGGCGAGCACGAGATCGATCAGGATGACCTGACCGAAGGCGATCATTTCGGGCCCGGTCAGCAGGCTGATAAGGTATTGGGTGTCAAACATGCAAATACTGCTTTCTTGGTGAGAAGCTTGATGGGTGGGTGATGTCGTCTAATTGGGAAACCCGGCGAGCGTTCGGATCTCAAAGGCATTCATGCCCGCCTCCCGCATGCTGCGCAGACTGGTAGCGCCGGCGCGCTTGGCCAGCCGGGCGCCATTGTTGTCGGTCAGGATCGGGTGATGGGCATAATGCGGGGTGTTGAGGCCGAGCAGGGCCTGCAGCAGGCGGTGGATATGGGTGGCTGGCAGCAGATCGTCCGCCCGTGTCACCAGGGTGACACCCTGGAGATCGTCATCGACCGTGACACAGAGATGATAGCTGCAGGGCGTTTCGCGCCGCGCGAGGACCACATCGCCCAATTGTTCCGGCCGTGCTGCGATACGCCCCGCGCGCTCATCGCTGAAATCGAGCGATCCGCACAGGGCGCGTGCCTTGGCGACGTCGAGGCGGAGGGCGAAGGGGGCACCGCCTGCCTGCCTGTCGGCGGCTTCCGCGGGTGACAGCGACCGGCAGGTCCCGGGATAAAGTGGGCCGCCAAAATCGTTCGGGGCCGATCCATGGGGGGCGCTTGGTGCCGCGGCGATATCCTTGCGGCTGCAGAAGCAGGGATAGATGATTCCCATCGCCTGAAGGTGGGAGAGGGCATCCTGGTAATCGGCGAAATGGTCGGACTGGCGCCGCACCGGCCCGTCCCAGTCGAGGCCGAGCCAGCTCAGGTCCTCGAGCAGCGCCGCCTCATAGTCCGGGCGGCAGCGAGTCTGGTCGATGTCCTCGATACGCAACAGAAACCTTCCTCCTGCCGCGCGTGCCCTGGTCCAGCCGTCCAGCGCCGAGAAAGCGTGGCCAAGATGGAGATATCCGGTAGGGCTGGGCGCGAAGCGGGTTACGAGCGGCGACATAAACGCCATAGGTAAGGAGCGGGGCGTGCTTCTGCAACCGCTCGCGGGGCGCAAAAGCCCTTTTTCTTAACTATTTTGGCGATTTTAAGGCGCGATCCGGGCTTTCAATCCCTCAAACCAGCTCCTGCGGGCCCCGATCTCGTCGATTTCGAGTTCCAACCAGGACGGAAGATAGCCGCTGGTGGCGGTCAGGGGCTCATAGCTGCGCAAATCGGCCAGGCGCGCCAGTTCCTTGTCGCAGGCCTCGATCAGCACATCGAGCTGCTGGCGCTGGTCATCCGGCGTGAGGCAGTTGAAGAAATGCATCTTGAAGGCGACGATCAGCTTGTTGACCTCGCCCATCGGCCCGCGCATCCGGGTGGTCATCAGGCGCTGCAGTTCGGTGCGCCCTTCGGCCGTGAGGCGCATGATCTGCGCGTCGGCCGGCTGTTTCGGGTCGATCGCCTCGATAATGCCCTCGATCTTGAAAAGCTCGAGGGACGGGCCCAGCAGCTCCAGCGACGGCCCCACGATGCGGCCGACGAAATGCCGGATCTCGCGCGCAAGATCGGCATAGCTGCGCTCCCCCTGCCACAGCAGGCCGAGGGCTGCGAGGCGGATCGCTTCCGAGGGAATGAGGCTGTTGTCTTTATACATCTCCAGCACCTGTGGCGGTCAGCCACTTAAACGGCAAACAAGCGTTCCGAATGTTGCTGGCGACGGCTGCCCCACTGTTTACCCGGTTTTCTGTGAAAGTGAAAGCCATTCGCATCTTTATCCATGATTTCAATGGGGTGTCTAGGGGCCGCGGCTGCCATGCAATGTGGTTAACCCAGCCTTCAGGCTTTGCGATTGTGCAGTGCAATGGGATCGGCCAGAATGCCCACCGAATAGACAGCGGCCGATGGTCGGGGGAAGCCGAACGGCTCAACGGAGGTCGCTGCACAGAGGGAGGCGGGAATGAGTGTTCATGCCACATCCGGTTCTGGATCGGCGTCGGAAGGTGCTGTGCTGAAGCGCCTCTCTGTCCCTGAATTTGCCGCACGCAAGGGGGCCGACCCGCTGGTCTGTCTCACCGCCTACACCACACCCATGGCGCAGCGTCTCGACGGCCATGTCGATCTGCTGATGGTGGGCGATTCGCTTGGCATGGTGCTCTACGGATTCGACAGCACGCTGCCGGTGACGCTGGACATGATGATCCAGCATGGCGCTGCCGTGTGCCGCGGATCGAAGACCTCGCTGGTCGTCGTCGATATGCCGTTCGGCTCCTATCAGGAAAGCCCCGAACAGGCGTTCCGCTCGGCCGCCCGCATCATGAAGGAGACCGGCTGCCAGGCAGTGAAGCTCGAAGGCGGGCGTGACCTTGCCGACACGGTCGCATTCCTGGTGAAGCGCGGCATTCCGGTCATGGGCCATGTCGGCCTGATGCCGCAATCGGTGAACACGCTGGGCGGCTACCGCGCCCGTGGCCGCGGCGACCAGGAGGCGGCCGGCGTCATGGCCGATGCCATCGCCATCGCCGAGGCCGGCGCCTTTTCGATCGTACTTGAAGGTGTCATGGAACAGATTGCCCAGGCCGTGACCGCCCGTATTCCGGTGCCGATCATCGGCATCGGCGCCTCCGCCATCTGCGACGGGCAGGTGCTGGTGTCGGAAGATATTCTCGGTCTCTTTAGCAGCTTCAAGCCGCGCTTCGTCAAACGCTATGCCGAGCTTGGCAATGACATCGAAGGTGCGGCGGCGCGCTATGCCGCGGAAGTGCGTGCGCGCTCCTTCCCGGGGCCTGAGCATATTTTCGGCGCCATGAAGAAGCACGGCTGACCGGCACAAGCTCCAGATACAGCATCATCATGCGTGACCTGCCCATCGTTCGCCGCGTCGCCGATCTGCGCGCCCACATTGCCGGCTTCCGCGCGGCTGGCGAGAGCGTTGGCCTGGTGCCGACCATGGGCGCCTTGCATGACGGGCATTTGGCGCTGGTCAAATGCGCCAAGGGGGCGGATGCGCGGGTGGTCGCCACCATCTTCGTCAACCCGACGCAATTCGGCCCCAACGAGGATCTGACATCCTATCCGCGTGATGAGGCGGGCGACGCCGCCAAGCTTGCCGCGGCCGGTTGCGATCTCCTCTTCGCGCCGGACGTTGCGGACATGTATCCGCAAGGTTTCTCGACCTCGGTCGCAGTGGGCGGGCTCACCGATCATATGGACGGTCTGGCACGGCCGGGGCATTTCGGCGGTGTCGCCACCATTGTCACCAAGCTGCTGCTGCAAGCGTTGCCGACCCGCGCTTATTTCGGTGAGAAAGACTTCCAGCAATTGCAGGTGATCAAGCGCCTCGCGCGCGATCTCGACATGCCGGTTGAGATCGTCGGTGTGCCCACGGTGCGCGAAGCTGACGGTCTCGCCATGTCGTCACGCAACCGCTATCTCTCTGGCGAGGATCGCCGGCACGCCGCAGCGCTGCCGCATGCCTTGCGCCAGGCTGTGGCGGAACTCATGCGCGGCGATATCGTCGAGCATGTTCTCGAACGGGCAAAGACACGCCTCGGCCAAGCTGGTTTCACCCGCATCGACTATGTCGCGCTTTGCGACGAAGCCACGCTGGCACCGCTCAAAGTCCTGGCGCCCGGCAGTCGCCTCTTCGCCGCTGCCTATCTCGGGAAGACGCGGCTCATCGACAACTGGCCCGTTCGCTAGCCGCGCTTCATCTTGGCGATCGGCTGGGCGAATTGCAGTTCGATATCCCAGGGGAAGAAGATCCAGGTGTCCTGCGACACTTCGGTGACGAAGGTGTCGACCAGCGGGCGGCCGGAGGGCTTGGCATAGATGGTGGCGAAATGCGCCTTGGGCAGCATCTCGCGCACCACGCGCGCAGTGCGGCCGGTGTCCACGAGATCGTCGATGATCAGCCAGCCTTCGCCATTGCCGGGCGAATCTTTCAAGACGGTGATCTGCCCCTGCGCATGATCGTCGGTATAGCTCTGCATGCAGACGGTATCGATGAGGCGGATGTCGAGCTCGCGGGCGATGATCGCTGCCGGCACCAGGCCACCGCGCGTCACGGCAACGATGCCGGTGAACGGGCCTTTCTCGATGAGACGCCAGGCCAGCGCCTTGGCGTTGCGATGCAGCTCTTCCCAGGAAACGGGAAAGGTCTTTTGCGGATCCGACATATGGGCTTCCCCCTGGGAGAGACTGATTTTGCCACCGGGCGGAACGCATCCCGCCCAGCGCCGTTTGAGCATTAGCCGAAGCGGCCGAAGGCGGCAATTGCCGATTGGCCGAGCGCCTCTAGAGCCAATCGGAATAGAGAGTCAAGAGGAAATATTGCAGTGCAAAAACCCTATTGCACGAGGGGCAAGCCGGTGACAGGATGCGCCGCTTTCAAGGGTCGGACAGGCCCAGTTCAGCAGGGGATGGATAATCATCGTATGTTCGTGCCAGCCGTCTTGATAGGCGGCGGGACCATCGATGCCACCAACGCCACGTGACCACATCAACGACCAAGTCAGATAGCCAGGGGGCGACCCAAGAATCGCCGGCGTCCTCAGGGACCGATCACACGCCAGCCGGCGCGTTGGCGCCGCTTGCCATCGGTGCGCTCGGCGTCGTTTTCGGCGACATCGGTACCTCGCCCCTCTATACCTTCCGCGAAGCCTTTCATGGCGCCGGCGAGGTGATGGCAAATCCGCAACATGTCTTCGGCATTCTGTCGCTGGTCTTCTGGACCATCACCATCATCGTCAGCTTCAAATATGCGTTGCTGATCCTGCGCGCCGACAACCAGGGGCAGGGCGGCCTCCTCGCCCTGATCGGTCTTGCGATCCGGTCGGCCACCAAGCCCGGCCGCCGGGAAAAATTCCTGGCCCTCGGTATCGTGGGTGCGGCACTCTTCTATGGCGACGGCATGATCACGCCAGCCATTTCCATTCTCTCGGCGGTCGAAGGCCTGAAGATCGCGCAGCCGCATCTCGACCGTGACTGGATCGTCGCCATCACGATCGTCATCGTGATCGGACTCTTTGCCATTCAAAGCCGCGGCACTGGTGCCGTGGGCGCCTTCTTCGGCCCGATCATGATGATCTGGTTTGCGACGCTTGGAATCCTGGGCCTCAGCCAGATCGTGCAGCATCCGGAAATTCTGCTGGCCCTGTCGCCGCATTACGCGCTCGGCTTCCTCTTCCATAATATCGGGATCGCCTTCCCGGTCATGGGCGCCGTCCTGCTGGCCGTGACGGGTGCCGAGGCCCTCTACGCCGATCTTGGCCATTTCGGCCGCAAGCCGATTCAGGCGTCCTGGTTCATCTATGTGCTGCCCTGTCTGACGCTGAACTATTTCGGGCAAGGTGCGCTGGTGCTGGCGCATCCGGAAGCCGTCGCCAACCCGTTCTATCTGCTGGCGCCGGACTGGTTCCTCTACCCGCTCATCGGCCTTGCCACGATGGCAACCATCATCGCCTCGCAGGCGGTCATCTCCGGTGCCTTCTCACTGTCCTGGCAGGCCATGCGCATGGGCGTCTGCCCACGCCTGCTGATCACCCACACGTCGGCCCACCATCAGGGCCAGATCTACGTGCCGCAGATCAACTGGCTGCTGATGATCTGCGTGCTGCTGCTGGTGGTCGGATTCAAATCGTCGAGCGGTCTTGCCAATGCCTATGGCATTGCCGTCACCGGTACGATGATCATCGATACCATCATCGCCTTCTTCGTGTTCCGCTCATTGTGGCGCTGGAGCGTCCAGCGGACCGCCTTGGTGATCGGCTTCATCCTGCTGGTGGAATGCTCGCTCCTTGGCGCCAGCCTCTTGAAAGTACTGGATGGTGGCTGGTTCCCGCTCCTCATCGGCGCCATCATTATCTTCATTCTCTCCACCTGGATGGATGGCCGCGGCCTGCTCGCCAAGCGCCATGGCGCCGGCTCGTTGACCGAGGAAGAATTCTTAGGAGCGCTCTCCGAACGCCATTTGAGCCGCGTGCCGGGCACGGCCCTGTTCCTCACGGCGCAGATCGACCGCGTGCCTTTCGCGCTGCTGCACAACATGCGCCACAATCGCATCCTCCATGAGCGCGTGGTGATGACGACGCTCATTACCGAAGCGCGGCCGTTCGTGCCCGACTCTGAGCGCATCCAGGTGCGCGAGCTCAGCCGCGGCTTCTGGCGTATCATTGTGCATTACGGATTTGCCGACGAACCCGATCTCCCCGCAGCGATGCGCATGGCGGCCACGTCCGGCCTCGTCCTTGATCCGGAGCAGGTCTCCTATTTCATCGGCCGCGAGCGCATCGTGCCGCGGGCAAAATCGGCCATGTCCGGCTGGCGCCGGTGGCTGTTCATCCTGCTGTCGGATACCGAAATCTCTGCCTCGGATTATTTCCGCATCCCGGTCGGCCGGATCATTGAGCTCGGTGCCCGCACTGAAATCTGATCCGGCTGAAATCTGAGCAAGAGTGGGTGGTATGACGCGCAAGGATTTCGACAAGCTGTGCAAATCGTTCCCCAAGACCACCCATGTCGAACAATGGGGTGGTGCTTCGGTCTGGAAGGTCGGTGGCAAGATCTTCGCCGTCTGCTCGAACTGGGGCACGGGCGGCGACACTGATACCAAGATCAGCTTCAAATGCAGCGACATGTCCTATGACCTGCTGCGCCAGCAGAAGGGCATCATCCCCGCACCCTACCTTGCGCGTGCCAAGTGGGTGCAGATCGAAAAGGAAAAGGCGCTCAGCGACAAGGACACCCGAGCCTATATCGAGAGCGCCTATCGCCTGGTGGCAGCCAAGCTCACCAAGGCAAAGCGCGCTGAGTTGGGATTGATCCTGCCGGCACCGCGCGGCTAGTCCACTGCGACGGTCGCTTCACGCTCGACTTCTTCCGGGAAGCCCAGACGGCCAAGTCCCGGCACGCGCAGGGCAGGGCGCAGGAAATCGACACCGAGATTGAGGCCAAGCACATTGACCTCGATCCCCTCCTCCAGACCCACCGTCAGACCTGCAAGACCCAGCAACGAAAGCTGCACGCCCGTGCCACTCGGTGCCATGGCGACCGGCGCGTCCCAGGCGCGGTAATCCTTGCCGATGGCATTGGCGGGGATATCGAGCCGCAGCTCCGGCACCTCGCGCGCGACATGGGCAAGGAACGTGTTGCTGTTGGGGCCGGGCCAGCTGCGGTACTGGTCCTTGAACGGATAGCTGGCGATGGCGGCTTCGATCCGGTCGATGAGCTGGTCGACGCCGGCGCCGCGATAGTCGGCGAGAATGGTGGGCTCAGCCCCGAACCAGTAGCCATCCGGCAGGGCGGCATTCACCTTGAGCGACGGCCCACCGCCCCAGCCCATGACTTCGTAGCGTGTGAAGTGCGCAGCACCGGCGCGCTTGACGATGATCCAGGGATGGGTCGCCACATAGCCGCGCCAGCTGAAGGCCCGCGCGGTATAGATCTGGACGATGGCCTCCGGCGTCTTGGTGGGGTCGGGGGCGAGGCCAGCGGAATGCCGGGGCGCGTCGCGCCATGACCCGTCATAGGCCATCCCGCGGGCAATGCTGAAGGCGAGGGGGACAACAAACAGGGCAGCGAGGCTCCACAGGACGATGCGCATCTAGACACTTTCATCCCCGGCCCGCTCCAGATAGCAACCGCTGATGCGCCAGGATCCATCGGGCTGCTTTTCGAACATATAGTGCGCAAGATAGCCCTTGCCATCAGGTCCCACGACAAAGACCCGCTGCTCCGGCGTTGCCCCATGCTCGACAATATCGCGAAATTCGACAGATTGCGGCCGGTAGACCGGGGTGTAGCCGTCCTTCACCATCTCCATGAAAGTTGCGGGCGAGCCGAATTTCGCCTGCAGGTCGGGCGAGGCGAAGCCGAAGGCGCCAGCCGCATCATCGGCTTTGAAGGCCGACATCTGGGCGCTGATGATGGCCTGGAAGGCGGCCTTGTCGGCGGCACTGGACTCGGCGAAGGCCGGCCCGGAGAGCAGGCACAGCATGACAGCGAGGAATGCGAAACGCATGGGCCGGTCCTCCCACGATATCAGGGCATCATGGCTCAATACGCGGCAAAGCCCAATCTGGATTGGCCTCCAATCGACCTGGCGCCGGATCGGCCCCAAACGAAAACGGCGCCCATCTCTGGGCGCCGGTTCCGGTTTGTGGGTTGTGTAGAGGATTAAAGGCGTGAGTTACCGAACGTAGACGTGCACTTCATTGACCTGGGCATTCGGGTCGGTGACCTGGGCGATGCCGACGCGATCGGGCGGCAGGCCCATGTTGAGGAGCGAACGCGACACCTTGTTGGCGTTGGTGCGGGCGATGTCGCTGTTAAGGGCGACCTGCGCCGGCTGGCCCATGGCGGGGGCGACCCCGACCACGTCAAAGGCGGCATTCGGGCGCAATTCCAAGGCCTTGGAGGTGGCCTGGTAGAGCGCCTGCTCGTAGTTCACATTGGCCCGGTCGAAGCGGATCACGACCAGCGGACGGCCCGTGCTCATGCCGGCCATCGGCGGCAGGGCAGGCTGGGCCGGCGGCGCATAGGAGCGGCTGGCCAGCGTGGTGCCGTAGACCTGGCCGCTGTTCACGCCGGCGGCGAGGGTGGTGAGGTTGCTGCGCTCGGTGGCCAGGAAGTTGGTCTGGCGCGAGACGTCTTCCGACAGCTGGTTCAAGAGACGGTCGATCGAGACGGTGGTCTGATTCGTCTGGTCCTCAAGGATGCGCAGCTGGCGGTGATCCTCATCGACGGCGCCCGACACCGTATAGGAGGCGCGGATCGAATCGAGGAGATAGCTGGAGAAGGCCGCGTTGTTGGCCACGTCGTTGGACAGGCGGTTCATCTGGTCGAGATCGGACCCGATCTGGTCGAGCTGGCCCTGGGCCTGCTGCCAGGCGCCGGTCACCGTCGGGTTGCCCGGGGTGGTGCCCATCTGCAGCTTGCCATTGATGGCACCGACCGTGGTCTGGTAGCCGGCGGCATTGCGCTCGGCGCTCGAACGCAGCTCCTGGTGCTTGAGCGACTGCTGCTGCACAGCCTGCTGCAGGCGGTTGAGGTCACTGCGGATCTCGATAACCCTGGTGCCCACCAGCGTGCCGGTCGGCTGACCTGGCGGGACAGCCTGGCCATTTGCCACGGTAGCACCGATCGGCGCGCCGGAAACGGACGGCCGAACCGCGTTATTCCAGAACTCGCAACCGCCCAAGATAAGCGGTGCGGCCGCGACGGCCACGAGCCAGAGGTGTTTCTTCATGTTTGCCGAACCCCGAAATACAGCGAACAACCGCAAAGCCCCTACCCACTTCGCATTGCTCAAACCATTACCCGAAAACATTTCTTCGCAGCTTTCAGGACAAGAATCAACAGGCCAAGTCAGGTCTTAGGCCCTTGGGCGTGCTGTGGCGGTAACAGGGTGGCAGTGTGGCCACAGCTGGGTGGGCACAAGCAACCGATTCCGGCAGCCCGTTCCCGGGAGGCGATCCCCAGGGCAGCCTGCGACAAATCCGGCCGACAGGTTGTCGAAATGCCATTTTTCTAATTAATAACAACATGCTAGGCGGAAAATCTGGGACGTTAAGCTAATCCTGCCAAAGAGCTTGCAATGGTCCACGGCTTTGGCTAGTTTCCGCCACCGTTCGGGGGCCGAGACATCCAACTCGGCTGAGTGCACACGAAACTGGCACTCACCCACCGCGAACCGACGCACCCATAGCTCAATTGGATAGAGCATCTGACTACGAATCAGAAGGTTGGAGGTTCGAGTCCTTCTGGGTGCGCCATTTTCTTCCGTCGGTGACAGGGGTTTGGGTCGGCTTTGCCGGCCCTTTTTGCTTTTGGCCCCCGTTGAGGGGCTTAGACGGCTGGCCGATCTTCCCAGTGCGATCATTTATTGAGTGCGAGACACCCTATGCACGGCTCAGCCGATGGCATTCGCGTGTCGCAGCTACAGCGCCGAGCCATCGGATGGTTGCTTTGTGGTGCGCTGTTTTGAGGAGCGCGAAATCGGATCCGGTCGCCTGGTCGCATTTTTGACCTGCCGCCTCCATATCGCGCTGGCACAACAGTTCAAATTGAAACGCCTTGATG
Organism: Dongia sp. P2_B8; assembly: GCF_056404715.1. Taxonomy (NCBI): domain Bacteria; kingdom Pseudomonadati; phylum Pseudomonadota; class Alphaproteobacteria; order Rhodospirillales; family Dongiaceae; genus Dongia; species Dongia sp. P2_B8. Next base: position 1,073,728 of record NZ_JBFUDM010000003.1, read on the forward strand.
GTTTTCTCCATGCGTAAATCCTCCTGACCCAGTACGCGGTTGCGCACTCTGAGAATGTCTGCAAATGAAACGAGCAGGAAATGCGGCCGTTCCTTGTCGGAGGAGGCCCGCGGCCGGGCTACCGGGCCGTGGCACCGGCAGGCAGTTGTGGGCATTGCACTATTCGCGGTTGTGTCAAAGCAGAATTCGCTTTGCTGCCATGATCTATCTACCGCTCCGGCGTATCCCGGGCGGCAGAACGCCCCGGAGCGCTCACGCCGTGTCCTGCGATTCCTCGTTGGTGCTTTGGCGCCGGGCGCTGGCGATCGCGGCGGCCAGGGCGTCGGCGCGATAGGGCTTGGCGATGATGCTGAAGCCGTCGCGGTGCACTTCCGCGGCAGCGCGTGAATAGCCTGTCGTCAGCAAGATCGGCAGGTGCGGGAAATGCTGGCGGACCTTGCGCGCAAGGTCCAGCCCGTTCATATCACCTGGCATGACGATATCGGAAAACAGCAGGTCGAAGCGCTGGCCGCCCAGGAGCAGTGACAAAGCCGTGCGCGCATCCAGCACGTGATGCGCCTCATAGCCCATCATTGCCAGCATCCTCACCGACATCTTGGCGACATCCTCATCATCTTCGACCAGCAGGATCCTACCGGTGCCGTGCTCGGTTGCGGTACGCTCTTCCGTTGTCGATGCCTGCGAAACGGCGGTTGCGCGCGGCAAATAGATTGTGACGCTTGTTCCTTCTCCGACGACGCTTTCGACCACGGCGCGCCCGCCAGATTGCTGCGCAAAGCCATAGACCTGGCTGAGGCCAAGGCCTGTACCTTTGCCGACTTCCTTGGTGGTGAAGAACGGCTCGAACACGCGTTTCAGATCGTCCGGCTTGATGCCGGTGCCGCGATCGATCAGGGTCAGCGCCACAAAATCTCCGGCCAAGTCGGCGACATTCGTCTTGGCGTCAAAGATACTCGTGGGATCCGGATTCAAATTGGCGGCAAGGCTGCAATTCTGGCCGGTGAGCTGTACCAGGCCGCCGCCAGGCATGGCATCGCGCGCGTTGACGCACAGGTTCATCAGCGCCAGTTCCAGCTCGCCAACATCGCATTCGACGGGCCACAGATCGTCGACGAGATTGATCATGATCTGCACGTCGCCGCGCACCGCACGCCCCAGCATCTCCGTGAGATCCTTGGCGCGGGCCTGCAAATCGAGCAATTCCGGCTTGAGCGATTGCCGGCGCGAAAACGCCAGTATCTGCCTGATCAACTGCACGCCACGTTCGGCCGCGCGGTCGATTGCCAGGGCGGCATGGTGGTCGGAAGGCGCCCTCGACCCCTGCTGCAACAGCTCGGCATTGCCCAGGATGATGGTAAGAATATTGTTGAAATCGTGTGCAATCCCGCCCGCCATGCGACCGATGGCTTCAAGCTTCTGTGCTTCGCGCAAGGCTTCAAGTGCCCGTGCCCGATCGGCGATTTCGGCTTCGAGCTGCTGCGAGCGTTCCAGCACGCGCTGCTCCAGCGTTTCGTTGAGCATCTGCAGGCGCTGCTCGCTTTCGCGCAAGGCTAGGTTGGCTTGGCGCGCATCCTCGGCACGCCGATCTGCGGCGATGCGCGCCATTTCCAGGGACTGAGCAAGCCTTGCGTACAAGGCGCGTGTTTCCAGCAGCAGCAGCATGAGCACGAAGCTCGCCGCCAGGAATCCATAGATGCGTCCCGTATAGAAACCGAGGTCAAAGCGACCGGCATTGAGCATGGCGCTGAGCGCTGTATCGAGAATCGAGACGGTCAACACGACCATCAGCCAGAGATCGAGGACGGAATGCGGCTTGCGGCGCCACAAGGTGATGAGTGCAGCAAGGTTGAGCAACAGAACCACGAAGACCACGCCCCGCAAGGTCGGCGTAGCATGTCCACCGGACATGATCGCCGGCAGCAGGGCTTGGCCAGCCGTCGTCAACAGCATCACGCAGGCGACCACGGCAGCAACGGAAAGGATGCTTCTAAGGATGGCTGCATAACCTCCCTCGCGGATCGTCACCACGCTCACGCCCGCGCCCGCGGCTTTCTCGCTCAGCGCATAGCCGAGCACCAGGACCGCGAATCCGCCATGCCAGAACATGTACAGCCATGCCGTTGTCTGGGGGCCGGCGCCGAACAATCCGGTGGGCGAGAAAAGTCCCGGAAAGCTCAACGTGTGCGCCACGATCATGAGGGACGAGAACAGATATCCGCTGGCCAGCAGCAGCAGGCCGCGTGAGCGGACGATCGAGAATTGACCAAACAGCAGGACGGCGGTGATCAGGTCATTCAGTGTGAGGGCTGATTGATAGATCGGGATGAAGGCATCGACGCGCGGTAGCGGCTGCTTGGCGAAAGGTGCTGCCACGACGAAACCCAGCACGGACAGGCTGATGACCACCAAGGCCAGTTTGCGCTCGCCGCCGTTGGCGGGCAGGAGGGAAAGGAACACACGCTGGCCGCTTGTTGCGTCATCAGCCATGAAGCCTCCAGCCCAGCGCGGCCGCCTTGGCCGCCGTGATTGCGATCTAGAGATGTTAAACGCGCAAAATTCTACCAACGAAACGGTAATCGATATCTTAAGCAGTACAAGGAAGAATATCCGATTTCTGCCTAACTATTTGAAACAGCGTTGCAAATAAAATTCAGGCAAATTGCCGGCACTGCCCGAACCATCATGTTTTCAGGGTTTTCATCCTATCGCGGTAGCAGGCCAGCTTGGCCCGGCATCCACTAGGCTAGGGTCTTTTCGATCAGCGCCAAGAGTTCCGCGCGTCGCAGGGGCTTTGCCAGCGTTGCCGTTGCCCCGAACTCTTCCGCATTCCCCAGCACGTTCGCACCGGAAAATCTGCCGCCGCCGGAAACGGCGATGACGGGCACATTTGGCAAGATTGCCCGCAATTCTTCAATGAACTGGAAGCCGTTCATGCCGGGCATATAGATGTCTGAGATGATGAGATCGATCGACGCCGTACGAAAAGCCGCCAGTGCTTCCGCGGGTGTCTCGAAGAGCAGGACCGTATAGCCGGCATCATCGAGCATGCTGCGTACGGTGTTCAGCAAGCGGACATTATCGTCAACAACGGCGATTGTCGGCATGTCACCCCCTACAATCGTTTGACGGTAGCGGCTGCTGGCGATGCACTCAATGCATCTGGATGCATAAGTGCCCATCTTAAAAGACACACCTGCTTAAAAGGCACACCTGCCGAAATGGTGTCCTTGTCTATGGCTTCTATTGTTATCAAAGCGCGGGGGCCCGCGGCATGCGGGCCCCCGCCTCGTTTCAGGCGGCGAAGCCCTTGGCCGTCGAGGGGCCGATTACCGATTTCACCTCGCTGACGAGGTCCGCCGGGAAGCCACCTTCACGGGCATGCCGGTAGACGACATCCGCACTTTCGGCTTCATGGACACAATAGACCTTGTCGCCGGCGACATAGCTGGTCACCCAATTATAGGGGGCATCCAGACCCGCCACGACCTGATTGGACTTGGCCGAAATCTCCCGAAGCTCTTCCTGGGTCAGCTTGTCGGCCCCGGGGATGTTCCGTTCAATGAGGAATTTACGCATCGTTTTGCTCCTTTTCATGACGATGGGAGCACCAGAAGAACTGTCGGCCGTTGGACCGGGCGTGGGACACGGCGTTTGTGATAGAAATAACCGTCCCACGCCTGGTCACACGGCGGGGCGAGAATGATCGGACCGCAAAGTCAAAGTTGAGAGACCGTCTGATGGGAATGCAGATTCACCTGCTGGGAAAGCCGCGGATCATCGACGCCGATGGACAGGCCCAGGCCGTCCGCGGGCATCAGGCCTGGGCGATCCTGGCGCGGAGCCTGCTGTCAAAGGGGCCGCTCGACCGGCGCAATCTGGCGGCCGAATTGTTCCCGGAAACGGTCGATCCGCTGGGGTCTCTGCGCTGGTGCCTGGCCTCGATCCGGCGTGCGCTAAATTCCGCCGACAGTCTCACCGGCGATCCCATCGAGACGCATCTGCCGGAGGGCACCTTCGTTGACGTCTGGAACCTGGAACAGGCCGACTTCGTTGTCGACGGCGTCGGCGATCTGCTCGAAGGGATCGAGCCCAGGTCGAGCCCCGAATTTTCAACCTGGCTGCTGATTGAACGCGAACGCACCGCTGGCCTCATCGAGGAGCGCCTCCGCCAGCAGACGATCCAGGCGGTTTCCGTCGGTGATCATCCACGCGCCATCCGGCTGGCCGAGCTTGGCGCAAGGCGCACGCCGTTCGATGAAAGCAGCCATATTCTGCTGGTGAAAGGGTTGACGCTGGCAGGAAGGCACAAGGCGGCACTCGATCATATCGAGGCCACCGAGAATGTCTTCATGGCGGAGCTTGGTGTTAAACCTACCGCAGCCCTGCGCAGTGCCGCGCGGCGCACCATTTCATCGCCACCCGGTGGCGTGTCGCGCGAAGCTGTCGTCAAATCATTGATGGAATCGGGCCTTGCAGCTCTCTCGGCGGGGGCGGCGGATGCCGGCATCGATTGCCTGCGCCGCGCTGTCGCCGATGCGCAGAAGCTGAAGGACACTCATCTTTCCGCGAAGGCCATGCTTGAGCTTGGCATTGCATTGGTCCATGCGGTGCGCGGCTATGATGACGAAGGTGCCATCCTGCTGCGCCAATCCACCGAACTGGCGCGGCAATGCGGTGCCGCCACCATCGCGGCCACCGGCTTTCGCGAACTCGGATATGTCGACGCGCTCGCTGGCCGCAGGCCGGCGGCAGCCGCCCATCTCGCCCAGGCGGCGGAGCTTGCCGAGGATGGCGACAACCTGGCCGGTATCCATGCGGTCATGGGCTTCAATCTGGTCGATTGGGGCAAGGTCGATGCGGGGCTGGAGCATTACAATATTTCCCTGGACCATGCCCGCAGTGCGCAGAATCGGCGGCGGGAAATCTGGTCGCTGGGGTTGGGGGGCTGGGGTATGCTGGCCGCCGACCGCCTCGATGAGGCCGATGACTGGCTGACCAATTGCCTGGCTCTGGTCGAAGATCAGCGCTGGATCGCCTTCCGCCCTTGGCCGGTCGCTGTTCTGAGTGAGTCCAAGCTGCGCCAACGGCGTGACGCCATGGCCTTGCGGCCCGATCTCGAAAATGCCTTTGCGCTCAGCTGCCAGTTGGGCGATCCCTGCTGGGAAGCCGCTGTCGCGCGCGCTCTCGCTTTATCCTATGCCGCGATGGACGATCTGCCGCACGCGCTGGAATGGATCATTGAGGCGCGCAAGCGCTGTTTCCGCGACACCGACAAGTTCGCCGCCCTGCTGGTGACGATCCTTGCCGATCAGGTGGAGATCAGCCTCAAGCTCGGGCAGGCGGCCGAGGCCGACATCATCGCGCGGGAACTGGTCTCCATGGCTGCCCGTGCCCATATGGACGGCCACGTCGCGCGCGCTGCCGAACTCGTGGGCAGGCGGTCGGCCTGAGGCCGCGCAGTATCAGGTGTTGTTGACGATGCCGGCCGGGGTGGTGAGTTCGCTCTTCCTGCCGTGCGGGGCTGGATCGTCGTAGCAGGTCTCGGGGCCGGATCGCATTTGCCGCAATTCTTCGTCGCTGCACAAGCCTTGTTTGGCTGGCGGTTGACGCAGGTTGGTCGCGGGCTGCGACGCGCCGCCTTGAAATTCCGAGCCGATATATCCAGCCAAGGCGATCGCCGCCAACAGGATGGCGTCGCCGACAGTCAGATAGCGTCTGCCGCCGACCCGTTCGGACGCGCGCGTCCGGCGGGCGGTTTCGTGCATGCCAGTGTGTGATTGATCAAGAAATGCCATAATCATACTCCTCGCGGTACCAAGACGACCTGCGCATTCGCAAGGGCTAATCGTCGTCAGAAGAGCCAGATTGCATGAAGGCGTCGGGCAATCATGTGGCGTACCGCTTTAAAATTCTCTCATGCATCAGCATCGCGCCACGCGCGGACAAGCGCCAATTTTTTTGCCCGATACCGAATATCGATCAGCGTGATCTAAGCAGCTGCCGCGCTAAAGCGTCAGCCCCGCGGGCAGTGGGCGGTTCAACTGGCCCGAAACTGCGGCGTGTGTCGCAAGATCCCGCACCCATTCATAATACAAACCCTTCACCGAGGTACGCATAATTCCGGCAGCTGCCATGCGTGCAAGACCATATTCGTGATGGGGTGGTGGCGATGCGGTGGCATCGTCGATGACGGCGACGCGGTAACCGGCGCTTTGCAGGCCCAGCGCAGAATGGGCGATACAGACATCGCTCTCCAATCCGACCAGCACGAAGTCGCGCTTGCCCGCACCATCGACCGCTGCGCGGATGTCGGGCTGGTGGTAGAGGCCAAAAACCTTCTTGTCGAATACCTGAGAGTCCGCCGGCAGCTCGGCCATCAAGGCCGGCACCAGCGGTCCGTCTTGGGCGATGTCCTCGGCGGTGGCGATGATGGGAATGTCGAGAATGCGGGCGACGCGCATCAGCCAGGCAATGCGTGCCACCAGGGGCTCGCGCCAGTCGAGCGGCAGCTTGTCGAGGAAGTATTGCTGGACGTCGATAACCACCAGACAGCTCTGGCTGCGGTCCAGCAATCCACGCGTATCAGGCATGCCGTCTCTCCGAATGAGGGGATAAAGGGCCTAACCCATTGATCCCATTTACCCAGGTGCGATCAAGCGGGATTGCAATCTCATGATCAAAACATTGACTTTTCAGTAGTTTAGATGGTATTCACCGCGCCACTTGAACGATGATGCCGGCTGAGCACATGTGGCGCGGTCGTAAGTTGGCGCTGATCCGCCGGGCGGACAGCAAGATGGCCGAGGGCCGCAATACGGGCGATGGTGATGGGCTGACGGTGCCGGAACGCGGCGCCGCCCCAATCAGTGTTGCCCCGGTAGATTGAGTTTGGTGCAGGGACATGGAAACCGCGAAGCAGCTTTTCTCTCATCGCAAATTCTGGGCGCACCGGTTCGGGACCGCGCCCTTCTTGCCGATGACGCGCGCTGAGATGGATGAGCTTGGCTGGGATTCCTGCGACGTCATCCTCGTGACCGGCGACGCCTATATCGATCATCCGAGTTTTGGCATGGCTGTCATCGGCCGCTTGCTTGAAGCGCAGGGTTTCCGCGTCGGCATCCTGGCGCAGCCGGACTGGCAGAGCGCCGAGCCGTTCAAGGCGCTGGGCAAACCCAATCTCTATTTCGGCGTCACCGGCGGCAACATGGATTCCATGGTCAACCGCTACACCGCCGACCGGCGCCTCCGGCACAATGACAGCTACACGCCCAATGACGAGGGCGGCAAGCGGCCGGACCGGGCTGTCATCGTCTATGCCCATCGCTGCCGCGAAGCCTATAAGGATGTGCCGATTGTTTTGGGCGGCATCGAAAGCTCGCTGCGCCGTATCGCACATTATGATTACTGGTCGGACAAGGTGCGTCGCTCGATCCTCGCCGACGCCAAGGGCGACATCCTGCTCTATGGCAACGCCGAGCGCGCCGTCGTCGAAGTGACGCATCGCCTTGCCAAGGGCCACAAGCCCGGCGATCTCGACGATATCCGCGGTGTTGCCTTGATGCGGGACCGCGTGCCGGACGGTTGGACTGAAGCGCCGGCCAATGACATTGATGTTGCCGATGAAGGTGCTCGTCAGTTGAAGGTCGACACTGTCGTGCGCCTGCCATCGTTCGAGCAGGTCGAGAAGGATTCCGAGGCCTACGCCCGCGCCTCGCGCGTTCTCCATCGCGAGAGCAATCCCGGCAATGCCCGCGCACTCGTGCAGCGGCATGGCAATCGTGAACTTTGGCTGACGCCACCGCCCATTCCGCTGAGCACGCCGGAAATGGATGCCGTGTTTGAGCTGCCATATGCCCGCGCGCCGCATCCTGCTTACGGCGATGCCAAGATCGCTGCCTGGGACATGATCCGCTTTTCCGTTACCATCATGCGCGGCTGCTTCGGTGGCTGTTCCTTCTGCTCGATCACCGAGCATGAAGGGCGCATCATCCAGAACCGCTCGGAAGAATCGGTCCTGAAGGAAATCGAGCAGATCCGCGACAAGACCAAGGGCTTTACCGGCATCATCTCGGACATTGGCGGGCCCACGGCCAACATGTATCGCATGGCCTGCAAGGACAAGAAGACGGAATCGCTCTGCCGCCTGCCGTCCTGCGTCTATCCGGAAGTTTGCCCGAACCTCAACACCAGCCATGAATCCCTGATCCAGCTCTACAAGAAGTCGCGCGAGCTGCCGGGCATCAAGAAGGTGATGGTTGCCTCAGGTGTCCGCTATGACCTCGCGGTCAAGAGCCCGGCCTATATCAAGGAACTGGTCGCCCATCATGTCGGCGGCTATCTCAAGATCGCGCCCGAGCATACGGAAGAAGGCCCGCTCTCCAAGATGATGAAGCCGGGCATCGGCACCTATGACAAGTTCAAGGAGCTGTTCGACAAGGCGGCTAAGGAAGCGAAGAAKGAATACTTCCTCATTCCCTATTTCATCGCGGCGCATCCGGGCACGACGGATGAGGACATGATGAATCTGGCGCTCTGGTTGAAACGCAACAAATACCGTGCCGACCAGGTGCAGACCTTTCTGCCGTCACCGATGGCGCTTGCCACCGCCATGTATCATTCCGGCCTCAACCCGCTGCGCCCGGTGCGCCGGGGGGCCTCGGAAAAGGTCGAGACCATCAAGGGGTTGAAGCAGCGTCGCCTGCACAAGGCGTTCCTGCGCTATCATGATGCCGAGAATTGGCCGCTGCTGCGCGAGGCGCTGAAGAACATGGGCCGCGCCGATCTTATCGGCCCCGGCAAGCACCATCTCATACCGAACTGGCAACCTGCTGGGACGGGTCTGGGGGGGGGTGAAGGCCGCCGCCAGGGCCGCAAGCACGGCATGCAGACCTTCACGACGAAGGGTGTGTTGAAGCGGCGCTAGCCTTTGGTTCCGTGGCCATCCGGGGCCTGGTCCATCTCGCGCAACAGCATCACCCATTCGATGGGCAGGGCTGCATCGCCCAACTGGCCATAGCGACCTTCGATCTGCTGCGCGAACCAACGATCGCCCGCCGGCTGGTCCGGGTCGATGGGACCAAGTTTCATTTCATAAATCATATCATGCTCAAATTGGCCAATGTGTGCCTACCAGGAAGAGTGCGTAAGCGGAAGCCAGCGCGCTGGCGAGGTAGTAACCGATCGTTTGTCCCATGACCGCCCTCCAATTCCACTGCACCGCTATGTTCATGTAACCGGCCCGCAACGCCCGCGATGGGTGCGTTGCGGGCCGAATTCTGCCGCGCTACCGTCCGCTGCTCTCATGCAACGGGCGGCCTATTTTGAGATATCTCACTGCCAATAGGGCGGCACGCCGAAATGGCCGTGCAAACGGGTACCCCATTCCGGATCAATGTTGCTGTTGTCGGCATAAACCGGGGTCTGGCGAAGAATATCGTCGGTGGCACTCACCACATAGCCGCCGAGATCGACGTCATAGCTGAGTACGCTCCAAGGCAGGGCGCGGCGCTCAGCGCCGATTCCCAGGAAGCCACCGAACGTGACCACGGCATAGGCGACCTTGCCCGACAATTTGTCGATCATGACGCTCTCGACTTCGCCGAGATTGTCGCCGCGGCTGTTGTAGATGTCGGTGCCGTTGACCTTGTCGGCCGAAATCAGGGTGCCGGTCTCGCTCTTCTTCAACGTCTCCTGACGGTTTTCCATAGCTGACTGCATGGTTTCCTCCAAAGTTGGTCGATGGAGGTCTAACCACTCGCCGGTGCCATTCGTTCCCGCAACAGGCTGGAAAGAGGCAGAAATTGGCCGATGCGGTGGGTTGGCGGGGAAAGTCGGAGAGAATGCCGGCCGGTTTCTCCGATCCCTACATTGCCATGTGCCAAAAAGGCTGGCGGCAGTTTCAGGGGTGCAGCCTGTTGCGTACCGCTTCAGCGATATCGGACCGGTTGATGCCGATATCCCTGAGCAGATACTCGGGCTGGCCGAGCAGAAATCGCTCGTCCCGCCGGATCCGCCACCACAGCGCAATGGCGTCGCGGACTGGGCCCAGGCGACTGCCGATGGAGAGAGCCAGGGGATTGAAACTGCGGGAGGAAGCGGTCGAATCGGACATGAGGATCACCCTTGCGAAGCCGGTTTGTTGGTGGCGAGCATGGCGGCAATGGCCGGCGAGAGGCGCGCAAAGTGCGGCGTCGCGATGCGGTAATTTCGCTATAATGCGGCCGATTCGATTGAAATGATCGCGAACGCAAGATGGACCTCGACGATTTCGACCGCCGCTTGCTGCAGGCCTTGCAGCGCGACAACCGCCAGACCGGCGAGGAACTGGCTGAATTGGCGGGATTATCGCCAGCCGCCTGCCTGCGTCGCGTTCAGAAATTGCGCGACGCCGGCATTATCGAACGCGACGTCTCCATCCTGGCACCTGCCGCAGTCGGGCATGGCCTGACCGCGATCGTGCTCATTACCATCGAGCGGGACCGGGTAACGGGGCTCGACAGTTTCAAGACTTTGATGACGGACGTGCCGGAGGTGACGCAATGCTATTACGTGACCGGCAGCGCCGACTACGTCGTCATCCTCTCGATTGCGGACATGCCGGCCTATGAAGCCTTCGCCACGCGCTATTTCATGCGGCCCACGGTCAAACGTTTCGAAACGCTGATGGTGATGAGCCGGATCAAGTTCGAAACAGCCCTGCCGGTCGCCTAAGAGCTACTCGGCCGCCGCGCGGCGGGGTTTTGCGATTTCGCCGGCAAGGGCCGGCTTCTGTTCCTGGAACAGTTCAACCAGCTGGTCCATGACGGCGCGGATGCGGGGCAGGTTGCGGAGGTCCCGGTGCACCAGCAGCCATTGATCCGCCGTCACCTCGGTCAACAGCCCGCCCAACCGCTGCAGGTTCGCTTCGCGGTCGGCGAGATAGCAGGGGAGGACGGCAAGGCCGGCACCGGCCGCCACCGCATCGCGCATCACCAGCCAGTCATTGACGCGGATCTGCGGCCGCCAGCCGGCGAGCAGTTCCCGCGTCCAGCTCTGCCCCGGCATGTAGGCATGATCGTCGTCGAAGCCGAGCCAGGTGTGCTTGCGCAACGCTTCCGGTGACATGTCGTCGATCTTCGTGCCTTTGCGCACATAGATCGCGTAAGCCGCGCGGCCGAGCTTCCGGGTCACGATGCTGGCAAGGTCCGGCACCTGCTCGCGGATGAGGAGATCGGCCTCGCGCCGCGACAGGTTGGCCAGCATATGGCTTGCCGACAATTCGAACTCGACACATTGCAGATTGCGCCGCAGGCGCGGCAAATGCTGGCCGATGAAGTCGATCATCGCCTCGCCGGCAGAAAGCCGCACGACGCCTTGCGCCACGTCGATGAGGCCGGCGCTGCGCCGGTCGATCGACTCCGCCGCTTGCTGCATCTTGCGGCTGTCGGCCAGCAATTGCTCGCCTGCCGGGGTGAGGGCGAAACGGTCCGGCAACCGATCGAAGAGCCTGGCGCCGATCTGCTGCTCCAGCGCCTTGATGCGGCGCGCGATAGTGGGATGGCTGACATGGAGGCGCTTGGCGGCCGAGGTCAGCTGCCCCTGTTCGGCCAGCGCCAGGAAAACCTTGAGATCGTTCCAGTCCTCGATCATGGCAACCCTCCGGTCCAAGAAACCCTGTTCAAATATTTACAGCCAATGATCCAATTTGTCGAATGGCGAACGAAAATGTTCAGCGTATTCTGAGAGGATGAGAAGCAGTCGCAAAACAGGAATGGCGCCATGCATATCGAAAAACGGCTCTGGATTTTCACCGACGGTGTCCGCGGACGTATCGCCTGGGCGACCTTCATCGGCTTGGTCGCAGTGGGTTTCGGCGTCTTGCGCCTGGGGCTCTTGGGCTGGCTGATCGGTGCCGTCTTTGCCGGCCAGTCGATCGCCGACCTCACCAACCCCATCCTCGCCATCGCCCTGGTCATGGTGCTGCGCGGCGGGTTCGATTATCTGCGCATCATGGTGGCGCATGAGACGGCAGGGCGCGTGCAGAAGAAGCTGCGCCGTGTCCTTTATGACCGCATCGCTGCCCTTGGGCCCGGCACCGTGTCGCAGCAGCGCTCCGGCGCACTGACATTGTCGCTCATCGATGGTGTCGAGCAGCTGGAAATCTATTTCGGCCAGTTCCTGCCGCAGTTTCTCACCGCCCTGCTGACGCCTTTCCTCATTTTCGCAGCCATTGCCTTCATCGATCTGCCGGTGGCCTCGGTCATGCTGGTCTTCGCGCTCATCGCCTTGTTCGCGCCGGGCCTGTGGCACAAATTCGACGTGCGCCGCTCGGCCGACCGGCAGGTATCCTACGAATCCTTCGCCGCCGAGTTCCTGGATTCGATCCAAGGCCTCGCCACATTGAAGGCCTTCGGCCAGAGCAAGGCCCGCGCCGACAAATTGGAGATCGAGGCCGACACCTTGTTTCGCCGCACCATGTGGGTACTGGCGACCAATGTGCTCTCCCGCGGCATCACCGACAGTGCCATCGCCTGCGGTGCCGCGGCGGCCCTGGCACTCGGCGCTTACCGGGTTGAAGGCGGTGCCATGTCGCTGACGGCCCTCCTCATCATCCTGATGCTGGGTGTCGAGACCTTCCGCCCGATGCGCGACCTGCGTTCGGTCCTCCACCAGGGCATGGTCGGCATGTCGGCGGCCCAAGGCATCTACAAGATCCTCGATGGCAAGCCGATGGTGCCCGATGCAGCGCCCAAGCTACTTTCGCAATCGCTACAGCCCAGCCTGCAGTTCGAGAAGGTCGCCTTTAAATATCCCGGCACCCGCCGCATCGTGCATCAGGGCCTGGATTTTGCCGTGGCACCTGGCGAGCGCATCGGCCTGGTCGGCAGTTCCGGCGGCGGCAAATCCTCGATCGTGCGCCTGCTGCTGCGCTTTTATGATCCGGAAAAGGGCAGCATCAAGATCGGCGGCCATGATTTGCGCGATCTGTCGTTCAGTCAGATCCGCTCCATGATCGCGGTCGTCAACCAGGACACGTTCCTGTTCCATGGCACGGTCGAAGACAATATCCGCATGGGCCGACCGACTGCCACCGGTGCCGATATCGAGGATGCGGCGCGGGCGGCCAACATTCATGATTTCATCCAGTCCCTGCCGCAAGGCTATGACACGATCATCGGCGAGAAGGGCATCAAGCTCTCGGGCGGCCAGCGCCAGCGCGTCGCCATCGCCCGCGCCTTGCTGCGCGATGCGCCGATCCTGGTGCTGGACGAAGCCCTCTCGGCGGTCGATGCGGAGAACGAGGCGGCGATTCAGACAGCGCTCGACCGCCTGATGCAAGGGCGCACCACGCTCATCCTCGCTCATCGCCTCTCCAGCGTCATCGGCTGCGACCGCATCCTGGTGCTGAATGAAGGCCGCGTGGTGGAGGATGGTCATCACGAGGCGCTCATGCGCCAGGGCGGCATCTATGCCACCTTGATGGCGGAACAGGTGCGTGAATCGTCTGGCGAGCGCGCCGACATCCTTGCTGTCTCGCGTGAGATCGAACAGGTCTCCGACGGCAGCACCACCAAGCCCATGACCGAAGGCATCCTCAAGGCCGACGGTCTCGGCTGGTATCAGGTGGTGGCGACCTTGATGGGCGTCATCCTGCCCTGGAAGGGCCGCCTGACACTCACCTTCCTGTTCGGCGTCCTGCGCGTGCTGGCCTTCATCGGCATCGGTGTGTTGAGCGCGCTCGCTGTGGCCGATCTCAAGAATGGTCTGGATTACAGCCGTTGGCTCTGGGCGCTCGCTGTCTTGGCCCCGCTCTCCGGTGTCCTGCATTGGCTGGAATCCTGGATCGCCCATGACATGGCGTTCCGCCTCCTTGCCAAGATGCGGCTCGACATCTTCCGCAAATTGGATGCGCTGGCACCGGCCTATCTGGTGCGCCGCCGCACCGGCGATCTGATGGCACTCGCCACCAACGATATCGAGCTCATCGAATATTTCTTCGCCCATACCGTGGCGCCGGCTTTCGTCGCCATCCTGGTGCCGGCGGTGGTGCTGGTGGTGCTGGGCTCCGCCAGCCCGTGGCTCACGTTGACCTTGCTGCCGTTCCTGGCCGCGGTCGCCTTGTGCCCGTTCCTGTTGCGCGGCCGCTCCGACCGGCTGGCGTCCGAGGCGCGGGAAGCTGCCGGCGAACTTGGTGCCTTCGCCGTCGATTCCGTGCAAGGGCTGGGCGAGATCGTGGCCTTCCAGCAGGAAAGCGTGCGCGGCCGGCAGCTCGATCATCTCTCCGACCGGCATATCCACCTGCGGCTGCCCTTCTTCCAGGATCTCACGTTCCAGCAATCGCTGCTGGAGGTGCTGACCGGCCTCGGTGGCCTCGCGATCGTCGTGACGGGTGGCGTGCTCGCCCAAGCCGGCCGGGTCGACGCCGCCGCCCTGCCGCTCTTTTCCCTCCTTGCAATGGCGGCCTTCCTGCCGGTGTCCGAGATCGCGCAGATCGGCCGGCAACTGGCCGACACGATGGGTGCCACGCGCCGCATCTATGGCCTGATGAACGAGCCCGTCCCGGTGGAAGACGGGCAGGGTATCGCCCCGGCAGCCGTCAAGCGCGGTGCCGGTTTGGTATTGGAAAACGTCGCCTTCGCTTATCCCGGCCAGGGACGCCAGGCGCTCCGTGGCATCAGCGTCGAAATTCCGGCGGGCAAGACAGTGGCTCTGGTGGGTATTTCCGGCGCCGGCAAAACGACGAGCGCACAATTGCTGATGCGTTTCTGGGATCCGGACCAGGGCCGCATTCTCCTGAGCGGTGCGGATCTTCGCGACTACAAGCTCGACGAGCTGCGGGCCCAGATCGCCCTGGTGGCGCAGGATACGTATCTGTTCAATGACAGCCTGCGCAGCAATGTGTTGATCGCCCGGCCCAATGCCAGTGCGGCGGAACTGGATGCCGCGATCCAACATGCGTCCTTGTCCGATCTGGTGGCTGCCCTGCCGGACGGCCTCGATTCGGCCGTCGGTGAGCGCGGCACCAGCCTCTCCGGCGGGCAGCGCCAGCGGGTTGCCATCGCCCGGGCGTTCCTGAAGGATGCACCGGTCCTGATCCTGGACGAGGCGACCTCGCATCTCGATGCCGTTAACGAACAGGCAATCCGCCGGGCGCTCGACATCCTGCAGGCCGACCGCACCACGATCGTCATAGCGCATCGCCTCTCGACGGTAAGGAATGCGGACCTTATTGTGGTGCTGGAAGCGGGCCAGGTGGTCGAGACTGGGACTCACCCCGAATTGCTGGCGCGCGGTGGTCTTTACGCCCAATTGGTGTCGCGGCAACTGGCCTCTGTCCAGGCGCCCGCTGCATGAAGAATGGGCGGCGGAATGAAACAATGGAGATGGTTCATGCGGTTCATCGTTCCCCTGGCATTTTCGACGGCGCTCTTACTCTCTGCCTGCACCACGGCCAAGGTGGTTGGGCCGGAGGGTGAGGCAGAGGCAGCTCCGACCTCCGAGATCGTCGGTCCGGTCTGGATCGCCGAAGATATCGCCGGCGCACCGGTGGTCGGCGGCACTGACGTCACCTTGTTGATGGATCGTATCAATCGCGCCGGTGGCAAGGCCGGCTGCAACACCTATGGCAGCGCCTATCAGCTTACCGGCGACGCGCTCACCTTCACGCAGGATTTCTCGACCCGGATGGCCTGCTCGCCGGATGCCGTGATGGCGCAGGAGCAGGCTTATCTCAGCCTGCTCACTCAAGTAACCGGCTATCAGATGCAGGATGACAAACTGACCCTCACCACCGCCGACGGGAAGAGCATCGTCTATCACAAGAAGTGATGTGGGCTAGAGGGCGGCTAACACTTACGTCGTCATGGTCGGCGAAGGCCTCCTAAATAAGCCTCTCCCCTCGCGGGAGAGGCGGCGAGCGCGAGCGAGCGGTGAGGGGGATCTATCAGCGAGTGAGCTCCAACCACCCCCTCACCCCGTCCCTCTCCCGCGAGGGGAGAGAGAGAAGTGCGAAGTTTGAAATGTCCTGGTACTAACGCCGCACAATGACTCCCAAAACCATCCTCATCCTCGGCGGCACCGGCGAAGGCATCGCGCTTGCCGACGCGTTGCACGCGCTGCCGGACGTCCGGGTGATCTCGTCACTCGCCGGCCGTGTCGCCAACCCCAAGCTGCCGTCAGGCGAGGTGCGCGTTGGTGGTTTCGGGGGCGTCGCCGGCCTCACCACCTATCTGCGCGACAACAATATCGCGGCGATGATAGACGCCACGCATCCCTTCGCCCGCCGCATGGGCTGGAACGCTGCCGAAGCATCTGCGGCAGCCGGTATTCCCCTGCTGCGATTTGCACGGCCGGCCTGGGTTCCGCAGGCTGGCGACGCCTGGACCGAGGTCGATGATTGGCATGAAGCCGTGGCAGCGCTCCGCGGATCGGCCAGGCGGGTGTTCCTCGCCTTGGGCCGCCAGGAGCTGGCACCTTTCACCGCGCTGACCGAGATCGGCTTCGTCATTCGCGCGGTCGAGGCACCCGATGCCGGTATCAGATTTGCCGATGCCGAGATTGTCCTGGCGCGCGGGCCTTTCCGCCTTGAGGACGAACGCGACTTGCTGCGGTCACGGCGCATCGACTGCATCGTCTGCAAGAACAGCGGTGGCTCGGCCACGGACGCCAAGCTGCAGGCAGCCCGCGAACTTGGCATCCGCGTGATCATGCAGCGCCGGCCGCTACGGCCCGACGTGCCGCAAGTAGCGGACATCGCTGCTGCGATCCGGTGGGTGCAGCAGCTTTAGGCCTGCTTGGCCTCATCTTGTTTTGTCTCTGCTGGCTTCTCGCCGTACCAGCGCGGGGTATAGACCCAGGCGCTGCCATCGGGGCGCTTGATGGTGCGCGTTGTTGACGAGCCGATGATGACGACGGTGCGCATGTCGACCATCTCCGGCGTCAGCGCACCCAGCGTCACATGGGTGACACGCTCCGCCGGCCGGCCCACGTCGCGGCCCAGCACCACCGGCGTTTCCGGCTCCCGGTATTTGCGCAGCAGGTCCAAAGCCTCGCCCAATTGCCAGGGACGTGCTTTGGAGATCGGGTTATAGAAGGCCATGGCGAAATCGGCGGATGCCGCATGGGCAAGGCGGTCCAGGATCACCGGCCAGGGCTTGAGATTGTCGGAGAGCGAGATGATGCAGAAATCATGGCCCAGGGGTGCGCCGATCCGCGCTGCCGCCGCCATCGCTGCCGAGACACCTGGCAGCACGACCAGATCGACACCATGCCAGCTGGGATCCTCGGCGCCGTCGAGCGCTTCCAGAACGGCGGATGCCATGGCAAAGACGCCGGGATCGCCGGACGAAACGACCGCCACCGACCGGCCGCTGGCTGCCAGCGCGAAGGCCTGGCGCGCGCGCCACAGTTCTTCGCGGTTGTCGGACGGATGCACGATCTGGTCGGGCCGCAGGGGGCCGGCCATCTTCACATAGGTATCGTAGCCGACAATATCTTCGGCCTGGTCAAGCTCACGCCGCACGGCCGGCACCATCATGCTGGCATCGCCCGGCCCCAGGCCCACCACGGCGAGGCGACCGCGCCTGCGGCCGATCATCTGCACCTCTTCCGGCTTGGCTGCGACGGCAATCGCGATGGTCTCGATGGTGAGCGATTGGACCGGTTCCGGAATGGCGGCGAGCACCAGCCGTTCCGGCGTGCCGGCATCGGCAACATAGCGCAGCGGCACGCCAAGCTCCTCGGCTGCTGCTGCCAGATGTGGGCTGGCAGCATCGCGTTCCGCCGCCACCAGCAGCGCCAGCGCATGGCGCGATAGCTGGGCCTGCGCCAGGGCCGTGAGGATGCGTGCCGCGATATCGGGGTCTGTGCGGCCGATACCGATGACGATATTCTGCGGATGGAACAGCAATTCATCCGCTTGCGGCTCGACATCGGCATGGGTGATGCGTGCGATGAGCGAACCTGCTGCGTCTATCGGCAGCTTGGCGTCGGCGAACCAGGGCGCTTCCCCCTCGACGCGCATCTTGGCACCGGCCAGCAGATTGGCGATGAAGCTCTTGCCATCGGCAAGGTTGCGCAGGCGATAGCCCTTGGGCGGGTTGAGCAGGCAGGTGCCAAAGCGCAGCTCGCCGGTCGTGGTGATCGCGGGCGCTGTCTCCAGCGCCGCACCGATCTCGCGTGCCAGCACATTGACGCCGCGCGTACCACCCAGCAGTGGGACGACGGCGCTGCCATCTTCCGCGACCACCAGCACCGGCGGTTCCGCCTGCTTGTTCTGCAGCAAGGCAGCCAGCGACCGGATGACGATCCCTGCCGCGCAGAGCGCGATGATCGGCCGGTCGGCCGTGTAGAGATCGCGCAAGGTCACGCCGAACTCGTCGTAGGAAATGTCGGCACCCTCGACCCGTCCCGCCAGTCCATAGATCGCAGAATCCGGCAGCGCCGCCTTGATCTTCATGGCCGTCGCCAGCGAATTGGCGCCAAGAATGACGATGGCCGGCCCGTTCATCAGGAATGCCACTTCTTGCCGGGCACGAGCACGATCGAGAAATAGGGTGCACTTTTCGGATCGACCTCGGCCAGGGGCAGGATCTTCTGATTGCCCATGGTGGCGCGCTCGACATAGAGCGCACGGTCGCCGAGCCCCAGCTCCATGACGACCTTGCGCACCTTCTCGAAATTGGTGCCGAGCTTCATGATCGCGGCCGCATCCATGTCCGCAAGACGCCGCTTCAATTCCTCTTCCGGCAGTACGCCGGAGAGGATGCCGAGGCTCTGGTTGCGATAGACGAGCGGCGCGCCGAGAACCGAGGCTGCACCCAGCACGGAGCAGACGCCGGGGACGACTTCTGTTTCATAGCGCGTCGCCAACCGGTCATGGAGATACATGAACGAGCCGTAGAAGAAGGGATCGCCCTCGCAGATGACTGAGACGTCGCGGCCGGCATCGAGATGGACAGCCACTTCCTCGGCCGACGCATCGTAGAAATCACTGACCAGCGTTTCGTAATTGAGATGCGGCGGCAGCTTTTCCGTGGTGACCGGATAAATCAGCGGCATCGTGATCTGCTCGGGCTTCAGATAGGATTCGATGATGGTGAGCGCATTGCCCTTTTTCCCCTTCGCCGCCAGATAGGCGACGACGGGCGATTGCTGCAACAGCCGCACCGCCTTCACGGTCATCAGTTCCGGATCGCCCGGGCCGACGCCGAGGCCGAACAAACGTCCTGGCTTACTCATGGTAATTATTCTTTCTCCGTTGCCAGGGCGTTGACGGCTGCTGCCGCCATGGCGCTGCCGCCGCGGCGGCCGCGCACGATCACATAGGGGACATTGCGGCTGTCTTGCGCCAGCATGTCTTTGGATTCCGCGGCACCCACAAAGCCCACGGGGAAACCCAGGATGAGCGCCGGTTTCGGCGCCCCTTCATCCAGCATCTCGAGGAGGCGGAAGAGCACGGTGGGCGCATTGCCGATGGCGACGATGCTGCCGGCCATCCGGTCGCGCCAGAATTCGAGCGCTGCTGCCGAGCGCGTGTTGCCGGTATCCTGCGCCATCTGCGGCACGCGCGGATCGTAGAGCGTGCAGATAACCTCGTTCTTCATCGGCAGGCGCGCGCGCGTCACCCCTTCGGCGACCATGCGGCAGTCGGCAAGGATCGGCGCACCTTCGGCCAGCGCTTTGCGGCCCGCGGCGCCGGCACCATCCGAGAAGCGCAGGTCGCGGATGACATCGACCATGCCGGAAGCGTGCGCCACACGGACGGCGAGTTTTTCCAGGTCGCTCGGGATGCCGGTCAAATCGGCTTCAGCGCGGATGATGGAAAAGGATTGGCGGTAGATTTCCTGCCCATCGCGCTCGTAATTGATCATCACTCTACTCCGGAACTCGCAAATATGTGGCGGCCAGCAGATCGCCTGCCTGTTCGATAGTGAGGTCGGCCCCGATCCGCTTGCCAAAAACCGCCGTTTCCCCCTCGTTTTGCGCGAAGACATCGTTTCGCACGAAGACATCGTAGTGGCCGGGTGAAATAGCCAGCAACGTGACCGGTGCCGGCCGGGGGGCCGCGCAGGATTTGCTGCAGCCGGTAAGATGGATGCCAAAGACGCTGGCGCCGGACCCGTCGATCCTGTCCGCCAAGGCCAGCGCATCCACCTTGGTGTCGGCGAGGCCGGATTTGCAGCCGGCGCTGCCGGCACAGGTGATGGCAGCAGCCAGGGTCCGGTCGGGCCGCGTGATAAAGCCCAGCTCATCCAGCTGCGCCACGGCATCGATGAGCGCGCCCTCGGCGATGTTCGGCAGCAGCACGCTCTGCCATGGCGTCATGCGGATCTCCCCGGCCGAGGCCAAATCCGCAAGATCGGCAAGGCCGCGCAGCATTGACGGTCCGATGCGCCCCAGCGGCGGTACGGCGCCGATCGCAAAGCGCCCATCCGCCTGCTCACGCGCGCCAATATGGCCAAGCAGCATCGGCTCTTCGCGGTGCCAGCCGGCTGGGGCACTGACCGGACAGGGCAGGGCGGTCATCAATTCCTCGACGCGCCGCGCCACCAGCAGGTGGCGCATGCGCGTGATCTTGTCCCCGTTCGCATTGGTCTTGCCGATCTCGGCTATGAACAGATCCAGCAAGGCAAACAAGGCCGCCTCAACATCCGCTGCTGCGACAATGCCCGCCGGCCTTTCGCCGGGAACGCCTGCAAAGCCGACGGCAAAATGCGCAGCGTCGGTCGCGGCAAACCAGATGTCGTTGGGATGTTCGACCATGGTGATGCTTTCGCCACCATCGATCTGGATCGCGAATTTCGGTGACAGGGCGTGGTATCTGGGCTGCGCCTCAAGACGCGCCAAAATGGCGTCTGCCAAAGGCGCGACGTCGATCAGGGCTGCGGGATCGAGCCCCGCCAGCGGACTGACCATCACATTGCGCACATCGTCGGCGCCGGCCGTGCGGGGGCCAAGACTGGCATCCACCAGCATCTCGATGAGCGCCTCTTCGCACCCGGCGCGCACGCCGCGGATCTGGATGTTGCTGCGGTTGGTGGCTTCGACCGCCGGTACACCGTAGCGCGCGGCCGCCGCGGCGATCGCGCGGAGCTGCGTCGAATTCACCAGCCCGCGCGCCAGCTTGATGCGGCAGATCCCGCCGTCGCGCGAGGGCACGATGCGGAAGAGGCCCGGGCAGGCAAAGCGGCGATTGGCGGCGCTGCCCACAATCTCGCCTGACATATCTGCGTTCTGAAACGAACGGTCGGTCACGGTGTCACCGGCAAAAGCCATCGCGGTGAATGGGTGGTGGACCTCATCTGAAGGCCAGCCGCCACGGCATCGGTACGCCCCGACCGATGTATCCAACCGCAACCCGGTTCATCGGCAGGTCTCCTGGCTCGCGGGTCGGTGCCGATCATAGCCTTCCCGGACCTGAGTCCAGTGGCTGTTTCGCGATCGGCTCGCCGCTCACAGTTGCGGGGGCAGCCACGGCTGGGGGCGATATCCTGCTCCCTCCCGCGTTCCCTCTTAGGCCCCGAAGGGCACCGGTGAATGGCCTTCTTCTATAGGAGCGGGCAGGGGAGCGGAAGTGGATTTTCCGCTGTTTGCCTTGGGTGCGACCCCTTGCCGGGCGCTTCACCATGCCGTATTCAAGCGCAAAAGCGGCCCTCATTTCAAAGAGATATGCGACATGGCAGCCTGGCTCACGCTGGTCGGCATCGGCGAAGACGGTATCGATGGGCTGAGCGTTGCGGCGCGTGCTGCCCTGGCCGGGGCCCGGATCGTCTTCGGCGGGGAGCGGCATCTCGCCAT
Organism: Dongia sp. P2_B8; assembly: GCF_056404715.1. Lineage (NCBI taxonomy): Bacteria > Pseudomonadati > Pseudomonadota > Alphaproteobacteria > Rhodospirillales > Dongiaceae > Dongia > Dongia sp. P2_B8. Next base: position 1,095,505 of record NZ_JBFUDM010000003.1, read on the forward strand.
GCTGCCTGCTGAGATGATTGCCGAACGCCGCCCCTGGCCGACACCGTTTGAGGGCGCCTTCGCGCAAGTTCTCGCCCTCAAAGGCAGCCCGGTCTGCGTGCTGGCCAGCGGCGATCCGATGCTCTACGGCATGGGGGCCAGCCTCAGCCGCCTGGTGCCCGCGGGTGACATGCATGTGTTCCCGGCACCATCCTCCTTCTCCCTCGCTGCCGCGCGGATGGGCTGGGTGCTGCAAGATGTGGCACTTCTCACCATCCATGGCCGGCCGATCGAGGGCCTTCATCTCCATCTCCATGACGGCGCCCGGCTGCTCATCCTCAGCCATGATGGCGGCTCGCCTGCCGCCATCGCCAAGCTGCTGACCGGCCGCGGCTTCGGCTCGAGCGAAATGACGGCGCTCGAACATATGGGCGGGCCTAAGGAACGCCGCCTCGAGGGCACCGCCGCCAATTGGCCGGCACAGGACATCGCCGCCCTCAATCTCGTGGCCGTCCAGTGTCGCGCAGCGGCTGGCGCAAGGCCGCTCTCGACCCTGGCAGGCCTGCCGGACGACGCCTATCAAAACGACGGCCAGCTCACCAAGCGCGATGTCCGCGCGGTGACTCTGGCGCGTCTTGGCCCCTGTCACGGCGAATTGCTGTGGGACGTTGGCGCCGGCTGCGGCTCGATCGGCATTGAATGGATGCGGACACATCCCACCTGCCGCGCCATCGCGATCGAGGCCGATGCTGGACGTCAGCAGCTCATCCGCGCCAACGCTCTGGCCCTCGGTGTCCCCGGCCTCGCCCTTGTCGCCGGTGCCGCACCCGCGGCACTGGCCGGTCTGGAAACCCCCGACGCCATCTTCATCGGCGGTGGTGTCACGGAACCCAATGTCCTCGATCTCTGCTGGGCGGCGTTGAAGCCCGGCGGGCGGCTGGTGGCCAACGCCGTTACCGTCCAGAGCGAGATGCTGCTGGTCGACTGGCAGGGCAAGGTGGGCGGCGATCTCACCCGGATCAGCATCTCCCACGCCAAGCCGCTCGGTGATTTTGACGCCTGGCGGGCTGCCTTGCCGGTGACCGTTTTCGTCGTCGCCAAATCTAAGTAGCTGAAATAATTATATTAAAATCATATAATGATACACCTGTTTAAATAACATAAAGATATCATTATATCTCGAATCTGTTATGCTGTGTCTCGTGTTGCCCATCAACCCGGAGCCGCCAGCATGAACATGCCGCCATTGAGTATGATCGAGCGCAGCGCCCCTCAGGATCGTTTTGAACAGGTGGCGAGGCTTCGCCAGGAGGCCCGGCAGATGCGTGACCCCGGCGTCACAGTCAGCTTCGAATTCTTCCCGCCCAAGCAGCCGTCGCTGGCCAATGCGTTCTGGGAAGCGGCCGATGATCTGGCTGCCCTCGGCCCCCGTTTCGTCTCGGTCACCTATGGTGCCGGCGGCTCGACGCGCGACCAGACCCGCGCCTTGGTCTCGGAAATGCAGTCGCGCTCCGGCGTGCCGGCGGCAGCCCATCTCACCTGTGTCGGTGCCAGCCGCGACGAGATCGATGCCATCGCCGATTCATACTGGCAGGCCGGCATCAACCGGATCGTGGCGTTGCGTGGCGATCCCCAGGCCGGCATTGCCGCTGGCTACACGCCGGTTGCCAATGGCTATGCCTATGCCGACGATCTGGTGGCGGGCCTCCGCCGCCTGCACCCGTTCGACATCAGTGTAGCCGCCTATCCGGAAGTGCATCCCCAGGCACAAAATGCCGGTGCGGATCTCGATCATCTGAAGCGCAAGATCGACGCGGGGGCCAGCCGCGCCATCACGCAGTTCTTCTTCGACGTCGATTGCTACAAGCGCTTCGTCGAGCGCGCGACGCGGGCTGGCGTCACGGCACCGATCGTGCCCGGCATCCTGCCGATCCGCAGCTGGGCCAAGACCGAGGCGATGGCTACCGCCTGCGGCACGCATATTCCAGAGAGCATCCGGGCCCGACTCACCGCCTCAGCGGAGGAGTCGGACGACCGCAATGCCGTCGCGGTCGAGATCGCCGTCGAACAATGCCGCGCGCTTCTCAAGTTCGGTGTGCGCCATTTCCATTTCTACACGCTCAACCGCGCCGATCTGGTACGCGACATCTGCGCGGAACTGGGGATCGGCGCCGACGTCCATATCGCGCGGTAGAGGGACTTCAGAGCAGGGGCAAACACTTCTCAACCGTCAAGCTCGGGGATGACGCGGGAACGTGCGGGGGTTATGTACGCCCCGCCGCAATCTGCTCGGCCAGCAGGCAGAGAATCTCATACATCAACGTCGCCGCTACCAATGCCGTGTTGCCGGTGGGATCGAAGGGTGGTGCCACTTCGACGACATCGGCGCCGATATAGTTGAGGTGCCGCAGGCCGCGCAGCAGCTTCTGCGCTTCCAGGGTGGTGATGCCGCCGATCTCCGGCGTGCCTGTGCCCGGCGTATAGATCGGGTCCAGCCCGTCGACATCGAAGCTCAAGTAGACCGGTCCGTCGCCCACCACCCGGCGCGCTTCCTGGATCACGGCATCGACGCCGATCTCGGCGAACTCCTCCATATAGACGACGCGCATGCCGCTCTTTTCCGAGAAGTCCCAGCCATCGGCCGTGGTCTGCGCACCGCGAATGCCGATCTGGATCACGCGCTTGGGGTCGAGCAAGCCTTCCTCGGTGGCGTTGCGGAAGGGCGAGCCGTGCGAGAATTTCGATCCCTGGAACATGTCCCAGGTATCGGTATGCGCATCGATATGGATCATGCCGACCGGCCGCTCCTTGGCGAGCGCGCGCAGGATCGGCAGCGAGATCGTGTGATCGCCGCCGGCCGACAGCGGAATGATGTTGTGTGCCTTGATCTTGGCATAGACCGCCTCGATCTCATCGAGCGCCTTGGGGTGCTCCAGCAGATGACGGAACAGCACGTCGCCAAGGTCGGCGACACTCACCAGATCATAGGGGCTGACCCTGGTGACGTGATGATAGGTGCGCATGAGGGAGGATTGGTTGCGGATTTCCCGCGGGCCATGGCGGGCGCCCGCGCGGTTGGTGACGCCACCGTCATAGGGCACGCCGATCAAACCGATATCGACGGCATTCCAATCGCCGACCAGCGGCACGCGCATGAAGGTCGGGATGCCGGTATAGCGCGGCTGCATCATGGCACTGGTATCGGTCTTGCGGCGCTCGGCCATGGTGGCAGTCCCTCATGCTGGCGGTAGCAGATCTAGCTGGCGCGGGGAGCTTACCGGGGACGATCGGCCTTCGCTACGTTAACCTTGCAGTAATGATGCATCGCAGCGGGGGCGATATCATTTGCCGCTGGCCGGGCAGAACCGTATCCTCAGGGCGACCGATTGAACTCGGCGAAAACGGCGAGAAGGGATAGCCATCATGGCGGGCGACGATCCCACGGACCATAGGCGACACCAGCGGTTCCAATTTGGCGGCACGGCGATGCTGGTGTTCGATGATGCGGACCAGCGCCGCACACTTGCCATCACCAACTACCAGAACATCTCGCAGGGCGGCGCCTGCATCATGACGCCGGACGTGAAGGGATTTGCGATGGGCGACCGCATGTATCTGATGCCGGAACGCTATCGCCGCAAGCGGGAAGCCATGGTGGTCAATCTGGGCACCGGCCGCCTGCACCTCGAAATCCCCCGCGCCCAGGCGCTCAGCGAATTCGAAGTCGCGGAAATTCTTGAAGAAATCGACCGGCTGAACAAGGCGGGGTGAGCATTTTATGCTCGATGCTGTCCCTCTCCCTTCAGGGGGAGGTTAGGTGGGGGCATGGGTGATAGCTTGTGGGAGTGGGACTGAACGCAGCCCCCACCCCAACCCTCCCCCTAAAGGGAGAGGGAGTTCATCTCAGCGCACAATGCTCGAAATGATGATCGCGCCCGGGAAGGCCATCGCGATGTGCGAGGGGCTGACGCGCACGACCGTGGCAATCGTGGGGCCAACCTTCGGCAGATCCAGCGAGACTTTGTCGCCCACGGCCACCGGCCCGGACGTTTCGATGAGCGCGCCGTTTTCCGAAATATCAATGAGGCGGCAGGTGACGCGGGCGCCCTTGATCAGGACGTCGGTCGGCAGATTGACGACATAGCGTTGTGCACGACGGCGGTCGGCATGATCGTCAGTTTCTTTTTGCAAATCGCTCATCGTTTGCGTTCCAGCTCCCCGTTCCCCCGATAGAGGGGGTAGCGACATTCCCCCCGGAATGTCTTAAGGCGGGCAATCTGCCATGATAACCCTTAAGCGCCAAGCCTTTCGACCCGTTCCAGGGCAAAATCGCCCCATTTTTAACCAATTAAGCTTATTTTGGAGGCAGCCGGGGCATGCATCCGGGGGCATTCAGGGGCGGCAGCGATCCGGTGCCAGGGCTGATTCCGTCAGACCTTGCGCTGCGAGATCGGCCGGCAATTTTCCATCGGTGACGAATGACCGGGTGATGCGCCCCAGCGCAGCGGCCAGCATGATGCCGTAACCACCTTGCCCCGCGAGCCAGAAGAAGCCATCGGCCCCACGATCGAAGCCGACCACGGGACAATGATCGGCGACGAAATTGCGCAGTCCCGCCCAGCTATGTTCGATGCGCTTCACCGTGACATGCGTGTTGCGCTCCAGCCAGTCGACGATCATCGCCATGTCGAGATCTTCCGGCTGCGCATCGCAAGGTGGGCTCGGCGTGGCATCGCCCAGCGAAGCCATCAGGCGACCGGCATCCAGCTTCACATAGGCTTCCGTGGCGCCGTCATCGACCGCCGGCATGTTGGCCGGCGCAAGGTCGGGGTCGCGTGCGATGATGATGGCGGTGCGGCGCTTGGGCTGCAGGCCGATGGGCGGCAGGCCGGCCATTTGCCCGATCTCGTCGGCCCAGGCTCCTGCGGCATTGATCAGGATCGGTGCCTCGAAGACGGCGCCCGTAGCAGTGGTGACATGCCAGACATTCTTGGTTCGCACGATGGACGTGACGCGATTGTCGGTTACCAGCTTGCCATGGCGTCCCTTCAACAGTTTCAGGAAGCCCTGGTGGATGGCGGTGGCATCCATGTCCATGACATGCGGATCGAGTACTGCGCGCGTGACGATCTCGCGGCGCAGCAGGGGAGCGAGATCGCAGGCTTGTGCCGGCGATATTTCGACCAGCGGCGTGTCCGGGGTCGCTGCCGCGATGCATTCGTCAATTCTCGCTTCATGACCTGCCGGCACAAAGGTCAGGGCCTGGCGCGGTTTCAGCAGCGGTTGGTCGGCAAAGCCCGCAGGTGGATCGCGATAGAATTTGGCGCTGGCGGCAATGATGGTGCGCACGAAGGCCGGGCCGTAATTGGGCGTATAGAGCGCTGCCGAGCGGCCCGAGCTGTGATAGCCGGGACGCTCCTCCATCTCGAGGAGGGTGGTGGTGCCGGAAAGGGCAAGCTCGCTTGCCGCCGCAGCGCCCGAGACACCGGCGCCAATTACCAGGAAATCGCTTCGTTCAGTCATCGCCCCAAATCCTAACGTCCCAAAATCTATCGCCCCAGAAACGACCGCCCCAGATTTACCGCCAGAGCCCCTCGGCCCGCTGGCTCAGCCGATGAAAGCGCCAGCCGAGCCCCAGGGTGGCCACGATCAAGGCGGCGATCAGCGATCCGATCAGTGCCGGCACACCGACACCGTGTTGAAATCCAATTACATAGCCCAGGGGAATCCCCACCACGGCGAAACTGACGACATAGACGATGGTCGGGATCAAGGTGTCGGCAGCGCCGCGCAAGGCGCCCATCAAGACACCTTGCAGGCCATCGACGATGAACAGCAGAGAGGTAAGCGACAGCGCCGTGGTGAGCAAGGGCAAGACCAGCGGATCCTGGCTGTAGGCGCCGGCGATCTTTGGGGCCAGCAGTGCCGTGATGCTGGCTACCAGGCACATCACCGCAAATTCGAGACCGACCGCAACCCAGCCGGCACGCCGCACGTCCTGCGCGCTGCGCCGACCGATGGCGTTGCCGACCCGCACGGACGCCGCGGTGGAAAGGCCCAGTGTCAGCATATAGACGAAGCTGGTGAAGTTGATGGTGGCATACATGGTGGCCAATTCCGTGCTGCCGAGCCAGCCGGCCATGTAGATCATCAGATTGAAGCAGGCGGTTTCGGTGCCGATGGCAAAGGCCAGCGGCAGGCCCAGTGCCAGCAGGCGCTGCAGGACCTGCAGGTCGAAACTGAACCAGGGGATGACATTGTATTTGGCGCGATCATGCATGGTGAGCAAATAGAGGATGATGCTGACCAGCATGCACCAGCGCGTGATCGTGGTGGCCAGTGCCGATCCGGCGGCCCCCATTTCCGGCGCGCCGAGATGCCCCAGCACGAACACCCAGTTGAGCGCCAGGTTGATGACATTGCCGGTAAGGGCGATGACCATGCCGGGCAGGGGTCGGTTGATCCCCTCCAGGAAGAACGAGCAGGCACTGAACATCAGAATGGCCGGCAGCGAGTAACCCAGGATGTTGAGGGCCCTGCCGCCGCCGGTAAAGGTCGACTCCGGCTGCTGGAACAGCCGCAGCAGATCTTCGGCCGGTAAAAGAATAATTGAGAAACTCACACCTATGGAGAAGGCGATCGTCAGGCCGCCGCGCAGCGCCTGGCCGCATTGGCCATGGTTGCCAGAACCTGCCGCCTGGGCGGTGAGGATGATCGTGCCGATCAGAAGACCGACGCCCACCACCATCAACGTCACCTGCGGAATGGCGGCAGCGCCCAGATCGGCTAGTGCGCCAGTGCCCTGAAACCCGCAGAAAATCGCATTAACTGTGAACATGATGACGAGCCCGGCCCGCGCCGCCATGACGGGCAGGGCCAGCGCGATGGTGCGCCGGAGATGATATGCGACCGGCAGTGCCGGGACCGATTCGGACCCGTCGCCGATCGCTGGCCCGCGAAGCGACGTCATGATGGCCGGCAGACCCTGAGCTTGTGAATAAAGCTCCCTGAACTTGCGAATGAAGCTCTTAGAAGCTACAGTTAAGTAGTTGATTTGCCATGAATCGGCAATGGGTAGTTGGGGAAAGATGAAATCCGGAGCCGATGCAAACGTGCCCTGGCGCGTCAAACTGCGCGCATGGTGGGAGGGAGAAGAGGTCTCCATACCTCAAACCCTGGACGCGGCGGGTGGCAGCTCGACCAAGGCCGTACAGGCGCCGCCGGCCATCACCATCCCGCCGCTGTTGCCGTGGGAGACAGAGGCAATCCGTATTCAAGAACAGGTCTGGGGTGCCGGCTATTACAAGCCCGGCGGTGAAGAGCATGTGTTGGGCCTCGCCAAACCCTTTGGCCTCAACCCATCGCTCACGGTCATGGATTTCGGGGCGGGCCTTGGTGGCGGCACGCGCGCCTTGGTGAATGAATTTGGTGTCTGGGTCAGCGGCTTGGAACCGACGGCAGATCTCGCCAAGGCCGGCAAGGAGATGTCGATCAAGGCCGGCCTGGAGAAAAAAGCCGATATCGTCCGCTACAGCCCGGAAGGATTCGAGCCAAAACAGGGCTCTTTTGACTGCATTCTGTCATCGGAAACCCTCTATCTCGTCCTGGATAAGGCCAAGCTCATCAAGACCTTTGAGTGGTGCCTGAAGCCGCGCGGCCAGGTCTCGATCACCGATTTCGTCCGCGGCGACGATATCGAGATGGATGACCAGAAGCTGCAGGGTCTGGGCCTGAAGCCGGAAGACCAGACCTACTTCGCCTCCGGGACCGACTATCTGAAATGGTTCCGCGAGAACAATTTCGACCTCCGGGTCAATGAAGACATCACCGATCGCTACCGCAAGATGATCATGGATGGCTGGCTGGAATTCACCCAGGCTGGCGGCGAAAAGGCGGCCCACGCCAAGGCGTTGCCCGAGGAAGTGGTCAAGGAAGTCCAGCTTTGGAGTCGCCGGGTGGCCGCATTCGATGCCGGCCACCTCAAGGTGATGCGCTATTACGCCATCAAACTGGGTGGTACGAAGTTGATGTCGAACTGGTAGGCGCTATAATTTCGGTTATAAATCAAATGCTTGTGCTCGACTTGCCAATGGTTGACAGGCTCCGCGCTGGTCACTATGTTGCGCCACCATTTCAAGACTCGTTGACCAAGGAACCGGACCATGAAGGTTGTTAACTCGCTGAAGTCGGCCAAGGGGCGGCACAAAGACTGCCGTATCGTACGCCGCAAGGGCCGGGTCTACGTGATCAACAAGACCAATCCGCGCTTCAAGGCGCGCCAGGGTTGATTAACGTCACTCTGGGATTGGGCTGCGCAGGCTAGACATTCGTCCGGTCCAGCGCGTTGATCGAGCTGGATCCGACTATCTGAATTGAAACCGCGTGGGGACTTCCCCGCGCGGTTTCTTTTTGCGCTATAGATTCGGCCATGCTGATGCCGCCGCCCGATTCAGCAGCGCTCAAAGCTGCCCCGCAATTTGTCGCCGCCCTGCGTGACGTGCTGGGTGCGGGCAATGTCATGTCCGATCCCCGCGCCATGCGGCCCTATGAAAGCGATGGCCTCACCGCCTATCGGCAGATTCCGCTGGCGGTGGCCTTGCCGCGCTCGACGGCGGAGGTGTCCGCGGCGCTCAAGATCGCACATCGCTTCGGCATCAAGGTGGTACCGCGCGGATCGGGTACCTCGCTCTCCGGCGGTGCGCTGCCCTTGGCTGACGGCTTGCTGCTGGGTCTTGGCAAGCTCAACAGGATTCTCGACATCGATCTTCCCAACCGTTGCGCCGTCGTGCAGCCGGGTGTCACCAATCTGGCGATCAGCCATGCGGTGGCGGGCGACGGCTTCTATTACGCGCCGGATCCCTCAAGCCAGATCGCCTGTTCGATCGGTGGCAATGTCGCCGAAAATTCCGGCGGCGTGCATTGCCTGAAATACGGCCTCACCACCAACAATCTCTTAGGCCTTGAGATCGTGCTGATGGATGGCGAGATCATCCGATTGGGTGGCAAGCATCTCGACAGCGGTCTTTATGATCTCATGGGTCTCTTCACCGGCTCGGAAGGTTTGCTGGGTGTCATCACCGAAGTGACCGTGCGCCTGCTGCGCCGTCCTGAAAAGGCGCGCGCCTTGCTCGCTGGCTTTGCCACGAGTGAATCTGCCGGTGCCGCTGTTGCCGCGATCATCGGCGCCGGCATCATTCCAGCTGGCATGGAGATGATGGACCGGCCGGCCATTCATGCCGCCGAGGATTTCGTCCATGCCGGCTATCCGATGGATGCCGAAGCGCTGCTCATCGTCGAGCTGGATGGGCCTGAGGTCGAGGTCGACGACCTCATCGCGCGCGTGAGTGCGATTGCGGTCGCCCACGGTGGCAAAGGTCTGCGCATCAGCGAAAGTGAGGCGGAGCGCTTGTTGATCTGGGCCGGGCGCAAGGCGGCGTTTCCGGCGATCGGCCGCATTTCGCCCGACTATTACTGCATGGACGGCACTATTCCGAGGAGCCGCCTGCCGGAAGTCCTGCACCGCATGACGCAGCTCTCGGCGCAGCATGGCCTGCGCGTCGCCAACGTGTTTCACGCGGGCGATGGCAATCTGCACCCGCTCATTCTCTACGACGCCAACAAGCCTGGCGAGTTGCATGCGGCGGAAGCGTTCGGTGCCGACATCCTGCGCCTTTGCGTCGAGGTTGGTGGCGTGCTCACCGGCGAGCATGGTGTCGGTGTCGAGAAGCGCGATCTCATGCCGACCATGTTCAACGAGACCGATCTTGCCCAACAGATGCGCGTCAAATGCGCTTTCGACGATGGCAATCTGCTGAACCCCGGCAAAGTGTTCCCGACCCTGCAGCGCTGCGCCGAAATGGGCGCCATGCATGTGCGTGGTGGGCAATTGCCGCATCCCGATCTGCCGCGGTTCTGATGGAACTTCTGCCGCGGTCGCAACAGGATCTGGTCGATATCGTCCGCGCGGCTGCAGCGGATGATGTGGCGCTTGCTTTGTCTGGCCATGGCACCAAGCAAGGCTGGGGCCGTGCCGTCACATCCGATCGCCCCGTCTCGTTGCGCGGTTTCAACGGCATCATCGACTATGCGCCAGCTGAACTCGTGCTGACCGCCGGCGCCGGTACGCCTTTGTCCAACATCAAGGCAGCACTTGCTGCCGAGGATCAGCATCTTGCTTTCGAGCCGCCGGATCTTGGCCCGCTGTTCGGTGCGCCTGCCGATCAGGCGACGATCGGCGGTGTGCTCGCCACCAATCTTTCCGGCCCGCGCCGACCGTTTGCCGGTGCGGCGCGTGATTTTTTCCTGGGATTTTCAGGGGTCAACGGGCGCGGTGAGATCGTCAAGGCGGGTGGCAAGGTGGTGAAGAATGTCACCGGCTACGACCTTCCGAAACTGATCGCCGGCTCCTTCGGCACGTTGGTTGCGATGACCGAGATCACCATCAAGGTCGTGCCGGCACCTGAGACGAGTTGTTCGGTGATCGTTGAGGATGTTGATGTTCCGACTGCCAGTCAGATGATGGTGGCGGCGCTTGGCAGCACCGCCGATCCATCAGGTGCTGCCTATCTGCCGCATCTCTCGCAGGTGATTTTCCGGTTGGAGGGATCGGCCCCCTCGGTTGCCTATCGCCGCCAAGTGCTCACCGATCTGCTGCGCCGGGATGTGGCTGTGCTGGCGGCGGAGGCCTCTGTGGCACGCTGGGCGGGGGTCCGGGACCTCAGCGATTTGCGGGCTGGATCTGAGGGGCGCGTGGTGTGGCTGCTATCGTTGCCGATGACTGATTTTCCACGCATTTTTTTGCGGCTCTCGCAGCATTTTAACGACCTTGTCTATACAAGTGACTGGGGTGGCGGGCGCCTTTGGCTGGCGCATGGAGTCACAGATATGGAGAGAGCTGTGCGCGCCATTCACAGCTCTTTGAGCCAGGGGGGCCACGCGACTCTGCTGCGCGCGCCCGATGCCTGGCGCCAAGGTGACGGGGTTTTTGCCCCCGACGTCCCCATCGCGCTTCTCCAGAAGGTGCGCGGTGCGTTCGACCCGCAGCGCCTGTTCAACCGCGGCCGCCTGCACCCGGATCTCTGACATGCAAACCAGCTTTTCCCTGGCCCAGCTTGCCGATCCCGACATCGCCGCTGCCGATCGGATTTTGCGAACCTGTGTCCATTGCGGTTTCTGCACGGCGACCTGTCCCACCTATGTCATCGCCGGCGATGAGAATGATAGCCCGCGTGGACGCATCTATCTCATCAAGAACATGCTGGAGAATGACGACCAGGCCGATGCGATCGTCACCCGCCACGTCGATCGCTGCCTCACCTGTCTTTCCTGCATGACGACATGTCCGTCCGGTGTCGATTACATGCATCTGGTCGATCACGCGCGGGTGCGGATCGAAGAGCAGTATCGCAGGCCATTCATGGATCGCCTGCTGCGCAACGTCTTGGCTCTTGTTTTGCCGCGCCCGGCTTTGTTCCGACCGGCGCTGATGGTGGGCAGTTTCGCGCGCTCGTTGGGTGTCCAGCACCTGTTGCGTGGCCGCTTGCGGGCGATGGCCGAGGCGCTGCCATCTTCATTGCCGGCACCTGCCACCACCGACAGGCCAGGTGTCTTCAAGGCGATCGGCCCACGCCGTGGCCGTGTGGCATTGCTCGCCGGTTGTGCGCAGCCGGTGCTGAAGCCCGGCATCAATGCGGCGGCCATCCGCCTGCTCAACCGGCTTGGTATCGAGGTCGTGATCGCCGAAGGTGCCGGCTGCTGTGGGGCCCTCACGCAGCATATGGGGCGTGAGCATGATGCCCGCGAAACCGCACGCCCCACGATGCAGGCCTGGGCGCGAGAGATGGCGGGGGAGGGGCTGGATGCGATCCTCCTCACCACATCCGGCTGCGGGACCGCGATCAAGGATTACGGCCATCTCTTCCGGGGCGACCTGGATGAGAAGATGGCGGAAGCCGTCGCCGCCAAGGCGCTCGATATCAGCGAGTATCTGGTGAAGCTGGGCGGCGTGCCGGCAGGCGGGAATGGCAGCGGCCTCAAGGTCGCCTATCACGCCGCCTGTTCGCTGCAGCATGGCCAGCGGGTGCGCGAGGCGCCGAAAGATCTGCTGCGCGCTGCCGGCTTCGAGGTGGTCGAAGTGCCGGACGGGCATCTCTGCTGCGGGTCGGCCGGTGTTTATAATCTGCTGCAGCCGGAGTTCGCGGGCGATCTCCGCGCCCGCAAGATCGCCAACATCCAGAAGACCGGCGCTACCATCGTCTCCGCCGGCAATATCGGCTGCCTGCAGCAGCTGGAAGGCGGCCTCGACCAACCGATCGTGCACACTGTCGAGCTTCTGGATTGGGCGAGCGGCGGACCGGTGCCGAGTGCTTTGTCGGCCGGGCTTGGCTGAACTGCCTAGGCCCAGGCTCACTCATCCAGCACCTTACTTCACAACAATAACGGCCTTGCCCTTTGCACGACCCGTTTCGACATAGGCCAGTGCCTCGTTGGTCCTCTCGAACGGGAAGATCCGGTCCATCACCGGGCGGATGGCCCCCGCCTCGATCAGGGAGGTGATCTTTCCGAGCTGCCCGCCATTCGCTGTCATGAAGACAAAGGAATAGCCGATCCCCCGGCGTTTCGATTTTCGCCTGATGCTGGCGCTCAGCAGGCGCATGACCTGTTGCAGCAGCCAGCCTGAGCCATTCTGCCGCGCAAAGTCCGGATCGGGCGGGCCGGAGATCGAGATCAGCTTCCCGCCCGGCTTCAGCACATCCAGGGATTTCTCCAGCGTGTCCTTGCCCAGGCTGTTGAGGATAACGTCATAGCCCTGCAGCACTTTCTCGAAATCATCCTTCTTGTAGTCGACCACGACATCTGCGCCGAGGCTTTGCACAAGAGCAACATTTGCTGTGCTCGTGGTCGTCGCCACATATGCCCCGAGATGCTTGGCAAGCTGGATCGCGATCGTACCCACGCCGCCCGAGCCGGCATGGATCAGAATCTTCTGCCCCTTCTGCAAATTGGCGCGCTCGACAAGCACCTGCCATGCGGTGAGGGCGACAAGCGGCACGGAGGCGGCCTCTTCCATGGTGAGATTGTTCGGCTTCAGTGCGACATCGGCCTCGTTCATGGCGATATACTGCGCAAATGTCCCGATGCGATCCTGGGCCGGACGTGCATAGACCTCGTCACCGGGCTTGAATCGCCGGACGTTGGCCCCGACCCGGACCACGACGCCCGCGACATCGTTGCCGAGCACCAGCGGAAGGCGGTAGGGCAGGATGAGCTTGAACTCTCCGTTCCTGATCTTGGCATCCAGGAGGTTCACGCCGGCCGCATGAATCTCGACCATGACGTCGTTGGCATGCAACGCCGGTTCCGGACTTTCGCCGAGCCGCAGGGCGCCGCCTTTCTTATAGCGGTCGAGCAGGAATGATTTCATCAGAGTAGCTTTCGTTTCCGGGAGGCGATAAATGCTCAATCGGCAAGTCCGTTGAATTTCCGAAGGCTCTTGTCGACGAAGGATTCGGGCAGGAAGCGGCGGATGAAGCGGACCTGTCCCGCAATTTTTCCGACGGTGTAGCGGCGTCTGGGCGATGCGGCATTGGCGGCCTTTACCACGGCCTCGGCGACCAGTTCGGGTGCGTCGCCCTTCGCGATAACCTCGCGCATCAGCTTCTCCGCATTGGCGCGTGCTGTGTCGTAGATGGCAAGCGGCCGGTCCGCGCGCGTGAGGTTCTCCTCGAAGGACGTGCTGGTGCCACCGGGTTCGACCAGCACGATGCGGATACCCAGTGTGCGCACTTCGTGGTCGAGAGATTCCGAATAGCCTTCGATGGCGTGCTTGGTCGAGGCGTAGAACGCGTTATAGGGTGCTGGGATCAGCCCGAGGATGGAACCGAGGTTGACGATCCGGCCTCGATTCTGCCGCCGCATCACCGGCAGCACCGCATTCGTCATGCGGATGACGCCGAACACGTTCACGTCGAAGATGGCTTTGGCCTGTGCGGTCGTCGATTCCTCGGCGCCACCCAGCAATCCGATCCCGGCATTGTTGACGAGGAGATCGATCCGCCCGGCGCGGCTTAGAACCTCATCGACGACGCTCTGCACCGATGCGTCATCGGTTACATCGCAGATCAGCATCGCAATCCCGTCGGCGGTATCAGGCATTGGCTTTCGGCTGGTGCTGAAGACTCGGTAGCCATCGCGCCGCAGTGCTTGTGCCGTCACCAGCCCAATGCCTGAGGATGCGCCCGTGACCAGGGCGATGCCGCGTTCTGTCTTGCTCATCGACTTTCGCTTTCATTTTGTCATGGAACATTGATGAACGATGAGTTAGTATTAAATCAGTAGTAAGTCAATACTGAAAAGATAGTGACATGAAGAATCTGTCGAACCAGCCCTGTCTGATCGCCCGGAGCTTGGCCCTTGTGGGGGATGCCTGGAGCATGCTGATCATGCGGGACGCCCATGTGGGCCTCACCCGCTTCGATGATTTCCGCAAGAGCCTGGGGATAGCGCCGACGATGCTGACGGGGCGACTTGCAGCCCTGACGGACGAAGGATTGCTGGAGAAACGCCGCTATTCCGAGCGTCCGCCACGGGACGAGTATGTGTTGACGGAAGCTGGCCGCGACTTTCTGCCGGTGCTGTTTGCAATCGGCGCGTGGGGCGCCAAGCATCGCGGCGGTGGCAAGGTGACCCGGTTCTTCGACGCCGAGACCGGAACGGAGATCGATCCCGTCACCATCGACCGCGCGACCGGTGCGCCAGTTGGAACACGTCCCATTCGCATCGTAGCCCCCGAATGAGTCGGCTCACGGCACACTAGACGAAACGTATTGGAGGCTCGGCGCCCAATCTGACTATCCGGAAAGTCAGGAATGCGCGGCGCATTCTCGGAGATGTGACACCAATAACGCAGTAGCTGGCTTCACCCGCGCACGCGCCTGGCTGACCAAATAGTAAGCGCCGTCGGGGAAAATGGGCTGGTCGCGAAACACGACCAGGCGCCCTTCCTTGACGAGATCGCCTGTATTCGAAATCCACCCCAGCATCACGCCCATTCCCGCAATAGCCGCCTGGGTGGCCTGCACGTAGTTGCTGAAGGTCCGGTTGCCTTGCCGATTCCCCGGCTGCTCAACCGCCTTGAAATAGTCGTCCCAGCCTGGTCCGTCGTCGTCGGCTTCGACATGCAGCAAGGTTGCTTTTCCCAGGTCACCAGAGCCGAGACGCGCAACAGCCTGCGGACTACAAACGGGAACCAGGCGTTCGCTGAAAAGAAGTTCGCTCTTCCCATCGGCCCATTTGCCGGAGCCATAGCGGATGACCAGGTCCGTGTCGCCCGCAAATGCCGGAATCCCGGAAGATGTTACGACCCGAACCGTTACCTCGGGATGCTGGCTGTAGAAAGCGGCCAGCCGTGGCATCAGCCAGTAAGTGCCTGTGCAGATGGTGCAGGCCACCGTCACCACATTCTGATCCTCTCTTTCCATCGCCTTGATCTGGTCTACGGCCCGTCCGATCTGGTCTATCCCGTTCGACACCGCCAGGAACAGAATTTGTCCGGCTTCCGTCAAAGCGGCAGGCCGGATGCGGCGATCCAGCAGCTTTGCGCCGAGATGATCTTCCAGGCCCCTCAATGCCTGGCTGACGGCAGGTTGCGTGACATTCAACTCGGCCGCGGCGTTCTGGACTCCGCCTGTGCGAAGAACCGCTTCAAAGGTCGTGAGAAGACGGAGCGGCGGAAGTTCGTAGCGCATCAATATAATTCCAAAGTTATGTACGGTTAGATTTTATAGCCTTCTAAATATATGAGATATCATCGTATTTTTCAAATGAGACATCAAATCATGTAATCGCAACATAAGACAGTTGCAATCGCGAGGAAAAATGAACGCGCCTGTTTTCAATGCGGAACTGAGCGCCGAAGGCATACGCGCTCTTCGGGTCGATCTGGCGGCGGCGTTTCGTCTGACAGCACAGTTCGATTGGCACGAATCTGTCGGCAACCATTTCAGCGCCGCCGTTTCTTCGAACGGGAAGCGCTTTCTCATGAATCCGCGCTGGCGCCACTTTGCGGAAATGCGGGCCAGCGACCTCATGCTCCTCGATGCCGAAGACAAGGACGTGATGACACGGCCGGACGCCCCCGACCCGTCGGCCTGGACGATCCACGGCGCCGTGCATCGCCAACGTCCCGAAATCCGCGTGATGCTGCATTGCCATCCGCCTTATGCCACGGCACTCGCTGGCCTGAAGAACCCGGATATGAAACCGATTGACCAGAACACGGCGCGTTTCTTCAGGAAACTCGGCGTGGAACTCGGTTTCGAGGGGATTGCCGACGATGCAGCCGAGGGACAGCGGCTTGCCGCGGCCTTCGGCGATAAGAGCGTCGTCATCATGGGAAATCACGGCGTTACCGTTACCGGCCGCACTGTCGCCGAGGCGTTCGAGGATTTGTATTTCGTGGAACGGGCCGCCAAGATTCTCGTCCTGGCCTATGCGACGGGGCAACCGCTCAATGTCATGTCCGACGAGCTGGCGCAAAAAACAGCGGATGGCTGGTTGCCCTACAACGACCAGGCTTTCGCGCATTTCGACTATCTGAAGCGGCAACTCGACAAGAGCGACGCGTCTTACCACGACTGACGGTAAACCGGATGAAATGTGGCCAGATGAAACGCGGCCAGATGAAGCGCGGCCAGATGAAACGCGGCCAGATGAAACGCGGGGAGAGTTGAAATGGCGGAAATTGAGGTCTTATTTTTCGACGTTCTGGGAACAGTCGTCGATTGGCGCGGCAGCATCACGACGGAGGCGGCTTCCTTTCTGAAGCGCCACGGCGCTGCGCATGTCGAGGCCCGTGCTTTTGCCGATGCCTGGGTCGGGCGTTACGATGAATCGGTCGACGTCATTCGCAGTGGTAAGCGATCCTTTGTCCCGCTTGATGTGCTCAACATGGAGAATCTGGAGGCCTGCCTGAAAGAGTTCGGGCTGATGCCGTTGGCTTCAGAGCGTGCGGAACTGGAAGAACTGAACCTGGCCTGGCACTGGCTGAAGCCGTGGCCGGATTCGGTGGCGGCCATTGCCAGATTGAAGGAGCGCTTCATCGTCGCACCGCTGTCCGATGGGAACACGCGGCTTCTGGTGAACATGGCAAAAAACGCCAACCTGCCTTGGGACACGGTCCTTGGCGCTGATGTTTCCCGCGCCTATAAACCGATGCCGCAGGTATATCTTCATGCCTGCAAGCTGCTGGGCGTTGCCCCGGACCGGGCAATGCTGATCGCTGCCCATGATTACGATCTGGAAGCCGCGCGCGGATGTGGGCTGAAGACGGCATATGTCACGCGCGCGCATGCCCAAGGCCCTTCGAAACCCGCCCATGCCAAGCCGCAGGGTGGTTGGGATTACATGGCAAACGACCTGATCGAGCTGGCGGAGGTCCTCACCTAGATTGTGCGAGAGCGTTCCGGCGCCCGTTGGCAAAAAGCCGCGTTTTCTGGCCGACGTTCGTGAGACACATTAATCGACTTAGTCGATCATAATCACAAGATTAATCAATTTTATCACTTGAGAATGATTCTCTATAACGCTCCTGTGCATTGCGCGCAAACAATCACTGGAGAGCAACTATGTCTTTGATCAACACGACCATTAAGCCGTTCAAGGCCGAAGCCTATAAGGGCGGCAAATTCATCACCGTCACGGAAGCCGATACCAAGGACATGTGGTCGGTCTTCTTCTTCTATCCGGCCGACTTCACCTTCGTCTGCCCGACCGAGCTTGAAGATCTCGCTGAGCATTACGGCGAGTTCCTGAAGCTGGGCGTCGAGATCTACTCCGTCTCAACCGACACGCATTTCGCCCACAAGGCGTGGCATGACACGTCGGCTGCCATCAAGAAGATCCAGTACACGATGCTGGGTGACCCGACGCTCCGCCTCAGCCGCAATTTCGAGGTGCTGATCGAGGAAGCCGGTCTTGCCGATCGCGGTACCTTCGTCGTCGACCCCAATGGCGTGATCCAGATCGTCGAGATCACTGCCGGCGGCATCGGCCGCGACGCCAAGGAACTGCTGCGTAAGATCAAAGCCGCGCAGTATGTCGCTGCACATCCGGGTGAAGTCTGCCCGGCGGCCTGGAAGGAAGGCGCCAAGACCCTGGCGCCGTCGCTCGACCTGGTCGGCAAGATCTAAGCTACACGTCTCGCTATCGCGGGGTCCGGACCAGAGTGCCAACTCTGGTCCTATCTCGAACGCATCACACAGCCCATCGAGCTGGTGGCATCGCTTGACGACAGCGACGGCGCCCGGGAAATGCAGGAGCTGCTCGAGGAAATCGCAGCGCTCTCCGGCCAGATCACCCTGGTGCGGCACGATGCCGACGATGTGCGCAAGCCGTCATTCGCCATCCAGCGCGCCGGGACGGCCGTGGGCGTGCGTTTTGCCGGCCTGCCCATGGGCCATGAATTCACCTCGCTCGTGCTGGCTCTGCTGCAGGTGGGCGGGCATCCCTCGAAGACGGCGCAGGATGTGATCGAGCAGATCCAGGCGCTCGACGGCGACTATCATTTCGAAACCTATTTCTCGCAATCCTGCCAGAACTGCCCGGACGTGGTGCAGGCGCTCAATCTGATGAGCGTGCTCAACCCGCGCATCAAACACGTCTCGGTCGACGGCGCGCTGTTCCAGGCGGAGGTCGATGCACGCCAGGTCATGGCTGTGCCGACCGTGTTCCTCAATGGCGCAAGTTTTGGCCAGGGCCGCATGAGCCTGGAGCAGATCGTCGCCAAGCTCGATAGCGGTGCCGAAGCACGTGCTGCCGAGAAGCTGAAGCATAAGACGCCGTTCGACGTGCTGGTGGTGGGCGGTGGCCCGGCCGGTGCGGCAGCCGCGATCTATGCAGCGCGGAAAGGTATCCGCACCGGTGTCGTCGCCGAGCGTTTCGGTGGCCAGGTGCTGGATACGATGGCGATCGAGAATTTCATCTCGGTCTCGCATACCGAAGGACCCAAGCTTGCTGTCGCACTGGAAGAGCATGTGAAGGCCTATGAGGTCGACATCATGAATTTGCAGCGCGCCGAGAAGCTGGTGCCGGCCAAGGTGCCAGGCGGTCTTTCCGAGGTGCATCTGGCAAGCGGTGCCATCCTGAAGGCGCGCAGTGTCATCCTGGCCACCGGCGCCCGCTGGCGGCAGATGAACGTGCCAGGCGAAGCTGAATACCGCAACAAGGGCGTTGCCTATTGCCCGCATTGCGACGGTCCGCTGTTCAAGGGCAAGCGGGTTGCGGTGATCGGCGGTGGCAATTCCGGTGTCGAGGCCGCGATCGATCTGGCCGGCATCGTCGCCCATGTGACGCTGGTCGAGTTCGACGGGCAATTGCGCGCCGACGCGGTGTTGCAACGCAAGCTCCACAGCCTGCCCAATGTGAAGGTCATCACCTCGGCGCTCACCACCGAAGTGCATGGCGATGGCGCCAAGGTCAACGGGCTTACCTACAAGGACCGCAACAGCGACGTGCTGCACCGTGTGGAGCTCGAAGGCATCTTCGTGCAGATCGGCCTGGTGCCCAATACGGAATGGCTGAAGGACAGCGTCGCGCTGACGCCCCGCGGCGAGATCGAGATCGATCATCGCGGCGCCACCTCGCAGCCCGGCATCTTCGCTGCCGGTGATGCGACGACGGCGCCTTACAAGCAGATCGTCATTGCGATGGGTGATGGGTCGAAGGCGTCCTTGTCCGCATTCGACTATCTCATCCGGCTCGCGCCGGAAGTCGAAGAGCAGGCCGCGTAACAGTCAGCATCATTTCTTCCCTAAGAACACCGCCGGATTCCCCGATCCGGCGGTGTTTTACTGTCAGCGCGGGAGCCGGCGCCCCTCACCCCAACCCCTCTCCTAGGAGGGGCGAGGGGCTTCAGGCCCAGTTCGCTGAAATCTCCCTCGCCCCGCTTGCGGGGAGAGGGTCGGGGTGAGGGGTGGTGCCGTTTCCATAGCGATATAGGTGATATCAGCTCTGCAATAGCCCCTTCATGGCGCGGCCCAGAACATCGACGGCGCGCTCGAAGACCATGTCCTTCCATTTCTTCTCGTCGGGATAGAAGGTGTCGCGGATCTGGCCTTTGATCTTGCGGCCCTGATCGCTGTCGAGCTTGCCATGGACGTGGAGCCAATTGTCGGCGCGCACGGCGTCGATCATGTCGGGGACCGGAACCGTGCCGTATTCGAGCGTGATGCCGGTGATCATGGTCGTCGGCAAAGCCGCGGCCACGCCGAGGCTGGTGTCGCCGGTCACTGCCGTCGAGGTCGATGAGCCGTCGTCGAGCATGGTCGCTTCCGGTCCGAACCAGTCGCGCACGCGGGCGGCACCCGGGGTCCCGGCGAAGTCGTTGGACATGATTTCACCGACACCATAGGGGCCAAGACCGGTGTGGAGATCGATGAAGGCCGCCTGCTTGGCTGTCGCCGCATAGGGTGCCAGCGCCGCGGCCAGGGTGTGCCGCGACCAGGCGGGGCCGGTGCCGCCGTAGAAGACGCCGTCCTTGTCCCAATATTGGCCGTTCATGATCGCGGCCTGCAGGTCCATGGCGCTGGTGCGCTGCTTGTAGGCATCGAAGGCCTGCTTCACATGAGCCTCGGACGCTGCCGACCAGTCGGCTGGGCAGATGACATCGCGCAATGCGCGATAGCCGTCATTCTGCGGCAGCGGCCTTGCGTGATCGACGAAGTTGCGGTTGAGATCGATATTGTCCTCGTTGACCCGGCGGATCCAGGCGAAGCCATAGGGATTGATGGCGTGGACGAGGAGGACGGCCGTATCGGCCGGCAGTTTCGCCACCAGCTTTTCTGTGAGCCAGCCGGTCTGGATCGCGGAACCGCAGAAGCCCTCGGCGCCGTGGGTCGAGGACATCGCCAGCAATACACGCTCGGCATTCTGCGGGCCGATGCGCGCTACATCGGTTGCAAGCTCGCCGCCATCTGGCCCGGTTTTCGGATTGAGGAATGTCTGGATATCCGCGCCGGCCGTTGCCGCTGCAGCACGGAATTTGCCGCGCGCCTGGGCATAGTCGGCCGAGAAATGAGCTTCAAATGTCATGATTATCCGTCTGATGTGAAGGGCTTACCTTCGAAATCCCAGGTCGCCCGAAGATCGCTTCGGTGCTAGACTATACCGGCATGATCAGGTTGATGAACCGCGTTTTCTGCGCGTCGGCGGTCGCGCCAGCGATCATCTTGACGGCGCTGGCCTTGAGCGCTGCACCCGGTGTGGCCGACCAGCATGACCCGCGCCTGCCGGCCCTGTTCGCAAAACTGCATGATACCGGCAATCCCGATACGGCCCGCCTCACCGAATTCATGATCTGGAAGATCTGGGGCGAGACGGGCGATCCTAAGCTCGACAAGCTGATGCGCGAAGGCGAAGACGCCATGGAGGCCGAGGATTTTGCGACGGCGGAAGCGCGCCTCTCCGCTGTCATTGCGGCCAAGCCCGATTTTGCCGAAGGCTGGAACCGGCGGGCGACGATGTATTATCTGGCCGGCAATTACGCGGCCTCGATCGCCGATATCGAACATGTGCTGGAGTTGGAGCCGCGGCATTTCGGTGCGATCTCGGGGCTCGGTGTCGTCAACATGGCGCAGGAGCATCTCGCCGCCGCGCGCGATGCGTTCGAGCGCGTCCTATCACTTTATCCCACCAATGTGCCGGCCCGGGAAAATTTGAAGATCATCAAGAAAAAACTGGATGCCAGTGACATCTGAGACGGCGACATCTGAGACGGCGATATCTAAGACGGAGATTTCCGCAGAGCAGCTGTCAGGGATATGGCGCGCGCCGGGCCGTCGGATAGCGCTTGGCCTGGTTGTGGCGGCGTTTGCCTGGTTGTTCCTTCTGCCAGCGGGGATCGCCCGCGCCGAGGTTTGCGAGCGCCCGGGGCCGCCGGTTGTCTCTGTCCGCACGCTGACGAAGCCGGCCAGTGTCGATCTGACCCGGGGTGTGGCACAGTTGACAGGCAACCCCAATCTTGTGGCGCCGCGCCACCTGCCGGAATTCAGATACACGCTGGGCAGCACGGAAATTGTGCCGGAGCGCGACAGCCGGGTCGAGTTCGGCTTTCGTCCCATGAGTGTGGGCGGCGTCTGCTGGTGGGTGACGCGGGTCCAGGTCACGGTCACGGTTCACACCAGGGTCTATATCGCCAAGGAGATCCCGAAGGGGTCCTGCATCTGGAACCATGTGACACAGCACGAGACCAAGCATGTGAAGATGGACAAGCTGCAATTTCCAAAGCTGGCCGACCATGTGCGGCCGGGCTTGACCAGGGCCATTGCCACGGCGCGAACGGCTAGGGATCAGGCTGCGATCGAGAAGGAGGGGGGCGATCTGGTGGGTGCGGCGATCACGGCGGCGATCGCGGCCTTTCTGGACAAGCGGAATCAGGCGCAGCTCACGATCGACACGCGCGAGGAGTATTCCAGGGTCAATAATCTCTGCGGCGATGCTGCCATCAGCGCGATCCTGGCACAGGCTGGTGTCAAATAGGCAAATGCCGTGCGCCGGGAAACCGCGCATGCCTGTCGATTGAACGCTTGAGCGGTGAATCGGCAAGAGGCTATCATCAGAGATAATGCTATCTTCAGGTCTTGCCGCAGCCGGGGAAGCGCATGAGCGTCGTCACAAGCGATCGAATTCTGGGCGATCGAATTTTAGCCCGGCCCCGGGTGATTGAACCTGGCTTGCCGCGCTGGGATCCTGCGGTCGAACGGTATCGCCTGGCGGGCCTTGGCGCGCTCATCCTGCGGTTGGAAGCCGGCGATTGGCTGGAGATCATCGACCGCGAAGGCCGTCAGCCCTGCGAGATCGCGGCCTTTACCGGACCTGACGTCCAACAGCATGAGACGCCGCGGCCGGACCTGGCGGCGCTGGGGTTGAAGGGTGATGGGCCTTCGGCCGGCATCACGCATATCCTTGCCGGCACGCCACTTACCCACGGCTATCCCGACGAAATCATCCAGCTGCGCCATCAACTGGTACAATGGCACATGCCCAAGGGCGTCGACGATGCGGCGCGCGTGCTGACGGGTGACACGCGGCCGGGTGACGTCGTGAAGATGCAGGCCACACGGCCCGTGATCGTCGTGCTGCATGCGCCGGGTAAGGAGATGATTCCTGAAGACCAAACGCCGGCGACCGATCTTGCCGTGACCGTTCGGCGGGCGACTGCCTCGCACCTGCTGACGCCACCCTTGCCGGCGCCGCTGGGTGAGATGGTGGCTGAATACCGCGTCGATAAATGCACGGCGCTGTCCTATGAGGTGAAAGAGGGCCAGTTCATCCAGATTGTCGATGTCGCTGGGCGGCAATGTTCGGATTTCGTTGCCTTCGATGCGCGCCAATTGCAGAAGGGGCGGGAGCGCGGCATCGACATGACGACGACGCGCACCATGCTGGGTTCGATCTATCCTGGACCCGGCCTCGCGTCCAAATTCTTCGACATGGACATGCAGGCGCTCACTGAAGTGGTGCGCGATACCTGCGGGCGGCATGACACGTTCGGTTTGGCCTGCACGCCACGCTTCTACGAGGATGCGGGCTATCCCGGCCACCCCAGTTGTTCGGAGAATTTCAATTTCGCGCTGGAGAGATTCGGGCTGGAAACGCGGCGCGGCTGGCAGGCGGTTAATCTCTTCTACAATACCGGCATCAATGCGGCGAATGCGATCTTCCTCGACGATCCCTGGTCGCGGCCCGGCGACTATGTGCTGATGAAGGCACTGAAAGACCTGGTGTGCGGATCATCAGCCTGTCCCGACGATATCGACGCCACCAATGCCTGGAACCCTACTGACATTCATGTTCGCATCTATGATGCGAAGAACAGTTTTTCTCGAGCCATGGCGTATCGCATGACCCCAGAATCTGAACCGATCCTCACGCGCGAGACCGGGTTCCACTCGCGCACCAGTGCGCTCACGCGCAACTTCACGGAATATCGTGGCTTCTGGCTGCCGAACCGCTTCAACAATGCGGGGCCGACGGCGGAATATTGGGCAGCGCGGGAAGCTGCCGTAGTGATGGATCTCTCGCCCTTGCGCAAGTTCGAGGTGCTGGGGGCGGATGCCGAGGATCTGCTGCAGATCGCCTGTACGCGCAACATTCGCAAGCTCAGTGACGGGCAGGTGGTCTATACCGCGATGTGCTATGAGCATGGCGGCATGGTGGATGACGGTACCGTGTTCCGCCTTGGGCCCGATCGCTATCGCTGGATCGGCGGCGATGAATTCGGCGGAAAATGGCTGCGCGATCTCGCGGAAGCACGCGGGCTGAAACAGGTCTGGGTGAAGTCGGCGACCGATCAGCTCCATAATATTGCGGTCCAGGGACCAAAGAGCCGCGACATTCTGAAGGAGATCATCTGGACGCCGCCGGCCCGGCCGCGGGTCGATGAGATCCAATGGTTCAATTTTACGGTGGGCCGGATCGGCGACTATAACGGTGTCGCGGTCGTGGTCTCGCGCACCGGCTATTCCGGTGAGCTGGGATACGAGATCTTCTGCCATCCCAAGGATGCGCCCGCCGTTTGGGATGCGGTATGGGCCGCGGGGCAGCCGCATGGGCTGCTGCCCTTGGGATTGGAGGCGCTCGACATCCTGAGGATCGAAGCTGGGTTGGTCTTCGCCAATTACGAATTCAACGACCAGACCGACCCCTATGAGGCCGGCATCGGCTTCACCGTGGCGTTGAAGGGCAATGAGGAATTCGTCGGCCGCGAGGCGATCATCCGCCGCAAGGAACATGCGCAACGCGTGTTGGTAGGATTGGAGATCGACGCCAAGCAGGCGGTTGGTCACGGCGATTGCGTGCATGTCGGCCGCGCCCAGGTGGGCGTCGTCACATCAGGATGCATCTCACCCAGCCTGGGGAAGAACATCGCGCTCTGCCGTATGGATGTGACCTATGCCGCGATCGGCACCGAGGTCGAGATCGGCAAGATCGACGGCCAACAGAAGCGCCTGCCGGCCCGCGTGGTCAGGTTCCCGTTCTACGATCCGGAGAAGCTGAAGCCGCGGAGTTGAGGCGAGCACGTATTAGGTTGGGGCGGCTTGCAGGCCCCCTCACCCCAACCCCTCTCCCGCGAGGGGAGAGGGGCTTGTGCCCCGCATATCTATCAAGACCTTCTTGCCAAGCTGAATCTTGCCGACAAATCTCATTCCCTCTCCCCTTGCGGGAGAGGGTCAGGGTGAGGGGGTGTTGCGATTAAATTCGGAGCGATCTCAATGCCCCTTGTCCGGCGGCACGGCCAGGACTTCCTGGAGTTCGTTCATCAGTTTGGTGATGCGTTCGGCGGAGGCGCCCGAGGTGGTGGCCAGCGTCTTGATCTCCTGCGCCACCACGGCGAACCCTAAGCCCTGTTCGCCGGCGCGGGCGGCTTCGATGCGGGCGTTCAGGGCCAGCATCTTCAGAGCGCGCAGCACTTCGAGGATGTTGCTGGTGTCCTTGACGATATGTTCCGAGATGCCGGCGATGCGATCGATGAGGCTGCGGTTCTTGTCCTCGAGCTGCTTGCGCTCGGTAATGTCGATGATGAAACCTTCGAGGAATTCAAGCTCGCCCGCGTCGTTGAACACGCCACCGCCGATTTCATGGACCCAAATGGGATCACCCTGGCGCGGCATGATGCGGTAGTCGATGGTCCAGTTCGTGCGTGTCTCCAGCGCCTTGCCGACGGCGGCATCGACGGCTGCCAGGTCGTCGGGATAGGTAATGGTGGCGTAGCCACGCACCTTGTTGCCGATGAAATCACTGGGTGGATAGCCACTCACCGTCAGGATGCCCTCGCTGATATAGAGCATCGTGTAGTTCGGGTCGTTGCGGCAGCGATAGAGGAAGCCATCCATCCGCCCGGTGATGCTGAGCAATGCGGCCAGCCGTTCGTCGACGGCCTTATCCGGACTGAATTCGTCCCCTGACATCGTCTCGTCGATCATGGCATTCCCTGATTCATCCAAAGTCATGGCCGTCGCGCCGCCTTAGGAAAATGGATCGGTGACGGGAAAATTAGCCTGTGCTGGTAAACAAATGGTAATCCCGCAGTGCAAAGAGAGTTAATGCGGTATTAACGCCTGATCTCTCACTTAGCCTTCAGATAGCTTTCCAGGGAATCATCCATGGCCTGCAGCCACGGCGTGTGATGGGTGGGCGACATCGTGCCGGTCATGATCGAGCGGTAGGAATGGTCGCGGAAACCCATGATGTTCTCGGCCTTATGATGTTCCCATTCCATGAAGGTCTTGTTGACCGTCTCGATGTCGAAGCTCGGATAATCGGTGAGGTCGATGAGTTCCTTCACATAATCGCCCTGGTACCAGATCATCTGCTCGGCAGTCTCGAGCGTCTCTTCGCGCGCGCGCCAGGCAGCGCTGTCCTTTTGCATCTCGGTTTTCGAGGGCACGGTCACGCGGCCCAGGATCACGTCGCGGGCGAACCATGCCTGCGCATCGAACATGTTGAAGGTATAGAACTGGTCCTGCATGCCGATGTAATGGAGCTTCGGATTGTTCTCCCAGGTGACGCCCTTGTAGAGGTCGAGCGGCCACAGGCGGTTGGCGGTCTTCAGGCGCAGCTTGTCTTCGATGAACGGGAAATTGTGCAGATAGCCGGTGCACAGGATGATCGCGTCCACCTCCTTGGTGCTGCCATCCTTGAAGAAGGCCGTCTTGTTTTCGACCCGTTGGAGGAGCGGCTTCTCCTCCCAATTGGCCGGCCACTTAAAGCCCATCGGTTTGCTGCGATAGGAACTGGTGATCGATTTGGCGCCGTATTTGTAGCATTGCGAACCCACATCCTCGGCCGAATAGGAGCGGCCGATGATGAGGATGTCCTTGCCCTTGAACTCGACCGCATCGCGGAAATCATGGGAATGCAGGATGCGGCCGTTGAAGGTGCGGAAGCCTGGAAATTCCGGCACGTTGGGCACCGAGAAATGGCCGGAGGCGACGATGACATGGTCGAATTCCTCCGCCGTCACCTTGTCGCTATTGAGGTCGTGAGCCTCGACGGTGAATTTGCCGCTCTTATCGTCATAGGAGATGTGGCGCGCGGGTGTGCGGAAACGTACCCAGCTGCGCACGCCGGCCTTTTCGACGCGGCCCTTGATATAGTCCCACAAGACAGCGCGCGGTGGGTAGGAGGCGATCGGCCGGCCGAAATGCTCCTCGAACGTATAGTCGGCGAACTCGAGGCATTCCTTGGGCCCGTTGGACCAGAGATAGCGGTACATGCTGCCATGGACCGGCTCGCCGAATTCGTCGAGCCCGGTGCGCCAGGTGTAGTTCCAGAGGCCGCCCCAATCCTCCTGCTTTTCGAAGCACACCACCTCCGGTATGTCGGCGCCCTTGGCGGCGGCGGATTGGAAGGCCCGCAGCACGGCGGTTCCGGATGGACCTGCACCGATGACGGCAACACGCTTTTTCATGTGGGCTCCCTGTAACAACTGGATCTGTTTTTTAAGCGGCCATTTCTTATGCGGTAGGGGTGATCTCGACTGGAAGGTTACCCATAGATTTGTGGGCTTTCAATGAGGACGTTACCAAAAGCAGACATCTTTCAACCAATTTGATGCCATTCCGGCTTGTCTAACCAGCCAGTACGGTAGCCGTCGTGGCGCCACAGGATCGGGAAGAAGCTTTCATCCATAGTGAGATCGTCCCGGCGGCGATAGCGGCTGTAGATGTAGCTGATTTCTGTCTCGTGAAAGCGGCAGTCGGACGAGATGCAATGCGAGACGAGGGCGCGGCGCGGGACATCGGCGCGGTTGGGGCCGGAACCATGCCAGACATGTCCGTGATGGATGACGGCATCGCCGGCACCCACCTCAATCGGCACGATATCAATGCTGCCGCCAGCTTCCGCCGCCGCATCGCGCAGGGTGGCGTGGTAATCGTCGGGCGCGTGGAACTGGCCCGCGGGCTTGGAGAGCGGCCACAGATGCGAGCCGCGCGCATATTCGATGGTGCCGCCGGCGGCATAGGTTGCGTCCAACGGCATCCAGCAGGTGATATAGCCGCTGGGCACAACCCAATGGCAATAGCTGTCATCCTGGTGGAAGCCCAGCGACTTGGCGCCGGGCGGCTTCCAGATAACATTGTCCTGTCCCAGCCGCGCACCGGGCCAACGCCCAAGGCGTGCGCAAAGCTCGCCGACTTTCCTGGAGAGGATGGTGCGGGCGAGGGTCCGGTCGGACTTCCAGCCATTGCAGATCTGGCGCGTGCGGTCCGGCGGATCGCGGCCCTCGATCCAGTTCCATTCGTCGGGATAGAGGCCGGTTTCAAACTTGCCCTGGAACAGAGGCTCGACCCGGGCGCGTGCGGCTTCAACTTCAGTGGTGCTCAGCAGGTCGCGGATGATGACGAAGCCATCGCGTCGGAAAGTTTGGATAGTTGTTTGATCCAGCAGGTCAGGCATTTTGGTCTAAAGAAAAGGGGCGGAGCCTGATGGCTCCGCCCCGTCTTTCCCTCCACGGATCAGAGCGTGAAGAACCAGTTCGATAGCAGGACGACGATGACACCTGCGATGAGCGTGATGTAAGGCAGCATGCCTGCCTTCTTTTCGCCCAGGCCGCCGGAGTCTTTCACCCCGAGGTCCGCCAGCATACGGGCCGGGAATTGGCCCTTATCCGTCACATAGTGACGGTACCAGAAGACCGGGATGATCAGAGCCGCTACCACGATGCCGCTCCACAGCGCGGTTGGGTTCCAGACCTTGGCGCCGGCGCCCATGAACATGGCGTTGACGAAGGCAAGGACGGTGCCGATGGCGAGGATGATGGTCGGCGCTTTGAACGGGCGCTTCACATGACCCGCGTCGATGCGGTGGATCCAGCCGGCGTTTAGGTTGAGGAAGTTGAAGATGATGTAGCCGCAATTCGATACCGCCAGGATCCAGTAATAGGCGGTAGCGTCGGTAGCCGCGATCGACAACAGCACGAGATTGACAACAAGATCTGTCCACATCGCGCCCGTGGGCGCACCGTTATGGTTCACATGGCTGAGAAACTTCGGCAACCAGCCATCGACCGAACCCTGATAGAGGGTGCGCGACGAGCCCGCCATCGCTGTGATGATGATCAGGATCAGCGAGGCGATCATCAGGAACACGAAGACGACGTTCATGAAGTGGCCGCCACCGACCATGCGGGCCATGACCTCAGCGACACCGGTGCCCGCGACGACACCACCGTCGAGCATCCCAGTGAGGCCGAGATAGCCCTGGAAGGTGATCGGCACCAGGATGAAGAGCACCAGGCACAGGAGACCGGAATAGAAGATCGCCTTGAAGGTATCGGTCTCCGGGTTCTTGAACTCGCTAGTGTAGCAGATCGCGGTTTCAAACCCGTAGGTCGACCATGCGGCGATGAACATGCCCCCTAAGATCAGCGTCCAGCCGGCAATGTTCCACGAGCCGGGTTCCGGTGCATAAGGCACGGCCAACGGTACGAAGGGCGAGAAGTTCGAGGCGTAGAAATTGCCGTTGAAGAACGGCACCACGCCGACGATCAGCAGGGTGAGAACGATGATCAGGCCAACCACCGTCTGCACCTTGGCGGTGCCCAGAATGCCGCGATGCTGAATCATGAAGGCAATGCCCATCAGGATCGCGCCGATCACGAAGGTCCAGTTGAAGGACAGGACGAAGAAGTGGAGGTCCAGCGTGTAACCAGCACTGTGAAGATGCATCAGTGCCGTCGTAGCCCCGGCCTCATCAAGTGTGATGCCCGCGGCAGCCTGCTCGGCGATTTTTGCTGCAATGGCCTCTGCTCCAGGAACTGGCTCCAAGATGCCAAGGATGTAGCCGGCAGCGATCGCCGACCCAAGCGAGAGCACCGGTGTCCAGGCGAACCAGTTGCACCAGACCGAGAGCGGGGCGATGAACTTGCCGTATTTCAGCCAGGCAGCCGCGCCATAAACCGAAGCGCCGCCCGACTTGTTCGGAAACAGGCCGGCGATTTCGGCATAGGTGAAGGATTGTACGAAGCCCATGACCATCGAGACGGCCCAGATGGCGAAGGCCGGGATACCGACCGTGCCCGCAATGCCGCCGATTGAGAACAGGACGAGGGCGGGAACGCCGCTCGCCACCCAGAAGGCACCGCGCCAATCAATGGAGCGTACCAGTTCGCCCTTCCCAGGGCCCGACATCGTTTCCGCAGACATCTTTAGTTCCCCTCACTATTGAATATCAGTTTGCGATACGGGGTCGTTTCCTTGCTGTCGTGCGCCGTTGGTCGTGCAGCCCCCGTTGCCGCCGACCGCCGTTAGAACAGGTCACCTCGCTGCCGGCTTTGCCGGGCATCGAGATTTTGGTTGGAATTGGTCTGATGGCTGGCTACAGCCAGCGAAGCTGGCCTTGTTACATATGACAAGGCTGCAGACCCGATGGGCGAAGACTCGACCGCCGGGTAGGACGTGATTTTTGGCGTCAAACGCTGCAATCCCAAGCGATTTTCCCCCTCGCCGGTCACGCGTTGCTGCTGAATCAACTCCTATAATCATGCGACAATCTGCCCACCCAATCCAGCACATTCTAAAGAGGCTTGGTCCAGGATTGGTTGAAGCCGGCGCTGCGGCGCGATATCGTACCCGTCGATGCAATGACGGCCGGATAAGGCGGGGCGAAGCATGGGCAAGAGTTCGGACAAGGTGGTCCTGATCGGCGAAGCGGCAGCGGCATTGCGCGAGGATTTCCTGCATTGGCAATGCAGGCTGCGGCAGATGGCGATGCGCGAAGGCGGCGGCCGGCCAAGCGCTGGCATGCGCCCGCTCATTTTCTCGCGCGACGACCAGCAATTGGCTGGTGCCACCGTCGTGCTGCTGCACAAATCGGAGACCGAAGACTCGACCGCCTTCTTCCGTCATCAGGTATTGAAGACCCAGGATCCGGTAGAGCGCTGGGAGAAGGCGACCGAGCATATGGCCGCCGGCTATTTTCAGCGCTACCGCGATTTCGACGACACGCTCACAGCCTTGTTCGGGCCGGCATCACCGCTGGTCGACCAGCTGCTCAATCATGGCAAGATCAATCTGGAGTTTTCCGAACTCAGCCAGCGCTTCCGGCTGTTGTGCAAGGTGACGGAGCTCTCGGAACACGACCTCCTCTATCAGGCGACCTATTGGCACAACCGCATGTTCAACCCGAACATCCCGGCCGGCGTGCGGATCCTGTCATTCGCCCCGGATTGGGGGCGGAGCGAAGGGGCGAGCGGGTTCGAGGAAGAGGAATAGGCAGCCATCACTTGCGCCCCCACCCAACCCTCCCCCTGAAGGGAGAGGGCTTTCTAACCGAGTGCGCAGGATCACCTCGCTCCACCTCCCTCTCCCTTCAGGGGGAGGGTCGGGGTGGGGGCCGCTTCAGTATCGCTCTCACAAAAAAGCCCCGCCACATTGATATGCGGCGGGGCAGGACCTTGAGGTCTTGGCGATGTGCGATCAGAACTTCCGGTAGGCCTTGTTGAGGTCGACCATCGGATGCTTCTTCGACATCTGGAACTTGATCAGCAATTCGCGGGCGATCATGTCGCGGTCTTGCTGATTGTCGGGCAGCTTCAAATCCGTGGGCACCGTGACCCAGCCATTGATGTTGCGGTCGAACACCGCGGCGCGGCCTTCTTCGTAGCCCATATGGACGTCTTCGAGCCAGTTGAGGTCGTCCCAGCCCATCGTTTCCAGATACTTCTTCAGGAACGGGGTGAGGCGGTTGTAGTCAGGCACCAGGTTGACGTCATAGCGATAGCCGATGTGCTGGCCGATTTCCTTCTCGCGACTGGAATCGAGACCATCACCCTTCAGATATTTGTCGACGTCTTCCTTGCCGGTTGCTTTAGCTGCAGGCTTCTTATCTGCCATAGCTGCCTCCTTAGTAACGGGTCATGTCGGGACGGCCGACCGTGTGTTGCGAACCGGCGAGCGGCACTTGGGCCAAGGCCGAGGCTTCCATGGTGAGCGCCGCGAGATCTTCGGGTTCCAGCGAGTGCACATTGGTCTTGCCGCAGGCACGCGCCATCATCTGTGCCTCGATGGTGAGGCAGTGCAGGAAATTGTAGACCCGCTCCGCCGCTTCGTCGGGATCGAGGCGCTTCCTGAGGATCGGATCCTGTGTCGCAACACCAACCGGGCAGCGGCCAGTATGACAATGATAGCAATAGCCCGCCTCGCAGCCGATTTCCTTGGGGAAGTCGGCCTCAGGGATGTCCTTGTTGCAGTTCAAGGCCATGAGCGCCGAGTGACCGATGGCAACTGCATCGGCGCCGAGCGCCAGGGCTTTTGCCACGTCGCCGCCGTTGCGGATGCCGCCGGCATAGACCAGGCTGATCTCGCCGGTCTTGCCCACATCATCAAGCGCCTTGCGCGCCTGGCGGATGGCGGCGATGCCGGGGACGCCGGTTTCTTCGGTCGCGATATGCGGGCCGGCACCGGTGCCGCCTTCCATGCCGTCGATATAGATGCTGTCAGGGCCGGTCTTTGCCGCCATGCGGACGTCATCATAGACGCGGGCAGCACCCAGCTTCAGCTGGATGGGAATTTCCCAATTGGTGGCTTCGCGGATTTCCTGGATCTTGAGAGCCAGATCATCCGGCCCCAGCCAATCCGGGTGACGGGCCGGCGAGCGCTGATCGATGCCGGCGGGCAGAGAGCGCATTTCGGCGACCTGGTCGGTCACCTTCTGGCCCATGAGATGGCCGCCGAGGCCGACCTTGCAACCCTGGCCGATGAAGAATTCGCAGGCGTCGGCCAACTGCAGATGATGCGGGTTGAAGCCGTAGCGCGACTGGATGCACTGATAGAACCATTTCGAGCTGAAGCGGCGCTCGTCAGGAATCATGCCGCCTTCGCCGGAGCAGGTCGCGGTACCGGCCATGGTGGCGCCGCGGGCAAGCGCGATCTTGGCTTCGAAGGAGAGCGCCCCGAAGCTCATGCCGGTGACATAGACCGGAATGTCGAGCACCAGCGGCCGCTTGCATTTCGGCCCGATGATAGTCTTGGTCTCGCACTTCTCGCGGTAGCCCTCGATGACGAAGCGGGTGAGGGTGCCGGGCAGGAAGGTGAGATCGTCCCAGCTCGGGATCTTCTTGAACAATGAGAAGCCGCGCATGCGATAGCGGCCGAGCTCGGATTTGATATGAATGTCGTCGATGACGGTCGGCGGGAACATGAAGCTGTTGCCAAGACGCGACGTGTCGCGTGACAGCGGCTTCTTGGTCTTGGGTTCGGCGGCCGGAGCCTTCTTCTCTTTTGCCATCTGGCTATTCCTTGTCTGATCAGGTGAACCTGAAACGTGGGAGCTGCTTGCTTCGTTACAGGATCAGCTTCTTTTCCGAAGGCTCGAGATTGTCGTAGTTCCAAAGCTGCTTGCCGGCGACGATCTTGGTCATGTTCTTGACCCCGTTCGGTGCCTTCATGCCATAGAGCTTGAGCTTCGCTTCCATCCACTGGCAGTCGAGATCGTTCATCTCGCCAGGAACCGCATCGACGCCGAGGCCCTCGATCTTGCCACCGACATAGATGGTCCCGTCATACATGGAATCGCCAAGGTTCTTGCCGGCATTGCCGAGGACGACCATGCGGCCACGCTGCATCATGAAGCCGCAGAAGGCGCCGCAACGGCCACCAACGATGATCGTCCCGCCTTTCTGGTCGATGCCCATGCGGGCACCGACATCGCCCTTGCACACCAGATCGCCACCGCGGATGGCGGCACCGAAGGTGGAGCCGGCATTCTTCTCGATGACCACGGTACCGGCCAGCATGTTTTCCGCGCACGACCAGCCGACACGACCCTTGATATGGATGTTGGGGCCGTCGACCAGGCCGCAGCCGAAATAGCCGAGGGAGCCTTCGATCTGCAGATTGAGCTTGTTGAGGATGCCCACCGCGATCGCATGCTTGGCGCCGGGATTGCGCATGACAATGGTACCGTGGCCCTGGCGCATCAGATCGCGGATCTTGAGATTGATGTCCGAGGTGGACATTTTCTCGGCATCGAACTCCGCGCGCTTGTTGAAATCGACGTCATAGGCGCCGGGATAGGTGAAGTTCTCTTCTTCCGAAGGCGAGAAGAAGCGTTGCTGGGTGCGGCCCGAGAGTTTCTCGGTGTGCATGCCCATCTCATGTGACTGGGTGCGAAGCGCCATGTTCGGCTCCTGGCTCTCTCTATTGATCCAACTACCGCTTCCAGACCCGCACTTCGCCCTCATAAGGGTCGAAGGTGTCGATCTCGTGCGGAAACACGCTGCGAATGGCCACTTCTTCGGAGGCGAGACCGATAAAGGTATCGCTTTCGTAAAGGACCATCGGCTTGGCGGCCATGACGTCCTTGGCCATGCCGAGGCTGTCGGCGGTCGCCACCAGATAGGTGAAGACGCCGTCCAGTTCCTCAATGGAATCCGTCATTGCGTCCTTGAGATCGGCGCCCTGCTGCATCTTGTCGGCGAGATAGACGGCAATGAGCTCGCTATCGCAATTCGACATGAAGCGGTGACCGCGGCGTTCCAGGCCACGCCGGCCGGTCCAGTAATTGGTGAGCTGGCCGTTATGGACGACGGAGACGTCGGCGAAGGGATAGGCCCAATAGGGATGGGCGGAGCGGATATCGACATCCGATTCCGTGGCCATGCGCGTGTGGCCCAGGGCATGGCTGCCCTTGAAGCCCTTCAAATGATAGGCGCCGGAGACATCGGCGGCATCGCCCAGATCCTTGATCAGCTCCAGGCCGTAGCCCAGGGAGAGGATCTCTGCACCGTCGATATCCTCGATATAGTTGGCGAGCTTCTTCTTGTCGCCACCGAAATCGAGGGTGTAACGGAAGGCATAGTCGGTGGCACTTTCGGCCTGGACGATGGTGGCGCCCAGTTCCTTCAGGCGCTTGTCGACTTCGGCACGGCGTTCAATGACCTGATCGTTGATCTTGAAGCCGTGCTTCATGTCTTCCTGTTCGGCGACCTTGAAGCGCATGATCAGCGTATTGCCTTTGGGGCTGCCATAGAGGGCGAAACCGGTTGAATCCGGCCCACGATGCTTCAGGCTTTGCAGCATCGCGGTCATTTCCGTGCCGATGTCGCCGGTCGTGCCGCGGTGGATCAATCCTGCGATCCCACACATTGTCGTTCTCCTTAGTTTATCCGCTGGAGAAGGGTGGAAGTCCTGCCCGTTAAGGCAGGATGTCCCAATATTGCTCCAGATCCCAATTGGTGACGGTGGCCATGAATTTTTCATGTTCGTCACGCTTGTAGTGCATGAAGACGCGCATCATGTCGCCCGGCAGCGCCGAGTTGATGACCTTGTCGTTCTCCAGATGATCGAGCGCATCGCCGAGGCTCATCGGCAATTTCTTGACCTTCTTGCCGGCGGCGATCGCCTCATACATATTGCGCTCTTCCGGCTCGCCCGGATCGATCTTGTTGGTGATGCCGTCGTCGAAGGCCTTGAGCAACGCGCCGGCCATGAGATACGGATTCACCGCGGCATCGACCGAGCGGTATTCGAAGCGGCCAGGTGCTGAGATGCGCAGGGCGCAGGTGCGGTTCTGATAGCCCCAATCGGCGAAGACCGGTGCCCAGAAGCCAGTGTCCCACAGGCGGCGATAGGAGTTCACCGTCGAGGAGCCGATCGCGGTCAGCGCATTCAAATGCTTGATCACGCCGCCGATGGAATAGAGGCCGATCTGGCCGGGTTTGCCATGTGCCTTGGTGGGCATGAAGGTGTTCTCGCCGCCCTTGCGGTAGGTGAACACATCCTTCTGGCCCGGCAGCGGGCTAAGATGCTGGTCGTTGATCTTGTCTTCGCCGCCAGTCCACAGTGACAGATTGTGGTGGCAGCCGGAGGCCGAGACGCCCATGAAGGGCTTCGGCATGAAGCAGGCGATGAGATTATGCTCGCGCGCCACCTGGGCGCAGACCTGGCGATAGGTGGTCAGGCGATCCGCGGTGCGCAGGCAATCGTCATACATCCAGTTCAGCTCAAGCTGGCCGGGCGCATCTTCATGATCGCCCTGGATCATGTCGAGGCCCATGGCCTGGGCGTATTCGATCACTTTCATGAAGACCGGGCGCAGGCTCTCGAACTGGTCGATGTGATAGCAATTGGGCTTGGAGAAGCCGCCATCGGGCAAGCCGTCCGGGCCTTTTTTCAGCCACATCATTTCCGGTTCGCAGCCGTGCCGAAGATGCAGGCCCTTATGCTTCTTCTTGAATTCGTCGTGGATGATACGGAGATTGCCGCGGCAATCCGATGAGAGATGGGCGCCCGGATCTTCGCGCTCCTCGCGATTGCGGAAGCAGGTGCAAAAGACGCGCGCCACGCGCTTGTCCCAGGGCAGCTGCACGAAGGTTTCCGGATCGGGGATGCCGACCAGTTCGGATGCTTCCGGGCCGTAGCCGATATAATTCTTGCGCCGGTCGACAAAGAGATTGGCGGTCGAACCGTAGACCAGCTGGAAGCCCTTTTCGGCGACCGATTCCCAATGGTCGGCGGGAACACCCTTGCCGACGATGCGGCCGGTTACTGAAACGAATTGATAATAGATGTATTTGATGCCGAGTGCGTTGATCTGGGCGCGTACTTGCTTGACGAGTTCTTTGCGCCCTTTTTGTGCGACGTGTGCCTCAAGGTCAGTCATCTCACCCTCCCAAAAACGGCAGAGCCTCAGCCGCCGTTGATCGATGCCGGGACGGTCCCGGCATACCGCGTCAGTTCGTTGCTGCAACAACTCTTCTTGTTCGCCTGGCCGATCTTGTTGGTCGGCTCAGGGATCCTTCGCGGGCGATGGGGAATGGGCCTTGGGCGTCTTTCGCACTCTCCGTTTTCGACAGTCGTTTCTCATTGGCTGGCGGGTTTGACTGTCGGCGATTGACCGGTTGGCTACCCCACTCGCATAATCCACTCTTGCACGGCGGTCCTAAGGCTGCCAACCAATTTTTTCAAAGGATCAGAATTGGGCCGAAATGGTACACCTGCAGCAGAAGCCGGCACGTTGCCGGTGGATGCCAATCGCGGTTCTGTCTGGATTGCCGGACAATTGCGCCAGGCCATCGTCGCCGGGACTTACAAGCATGGGGAAAAGCTGCCGGCAGAGCGGCATCTCGCAGATGCGTTTGAAGCCAGCCGCACCACCGTGCGCCTGGCGCTTGATCAATTGGAACAGGAACGGTTGGTCACGCGCCGGGTCGGCAGCGGCACCTTTGTCAATCACCGCACGGTTTCCGAGCTCGACAACATCGCCGATTCGACCTCGCCGCTTGAGCTCATCGAAGCGCGGCTCGGTATCGAACCGCATATGACGCGGCTTGCCGTCCTAAATGCCAGCAACCGCGATCTTGAAAAAATGGCCGAGGCGATCGAGCGCGCCGAAGCGGTGGGCGACAATGCGGAAGCCTGGACGGAATGGGACACGCAGTTCCATCTGCTCATGGCGGAAGCAAGCCACAACCGGCTCATCCTGTGGCTCTACCAGCATGTGAACGAGATCCGCTCGCATGATCAGTGGGCATCCATGCGCGACAAGGTGCTCACACCAGCGCGCATCGCCGAATATAACCGCCAGCACCGCGCGCTTCTGGGTGCCATCGCCAGCCGCGATGTCGAGGGTGCGGCCGCCATGGTGACGAGCCACCTGCACTTTGCCAGACGGCAGTTGATGGGGATCGAAGGGGCTTAGGTGCCCTCTATAGGGAAGGGCGCTAACTCAGCTCCACGGGAAGGGTGAGTTCGAGGTCGGGTGCAGCTTGCCTTCGGCAAAGCGCGAGAAGCGGAACGGGCGCAGCAGTTCGTCGCCCATGCCGCAGATATCGTCCGCCACCAGCTTGCCGACGCCGATCATCTTATAGCCGTGGTTGGAATCGGCGATGATGTAGACGTTCTCGGCGAATTTGTCGAAGACCGGGAAGCTGTCGGCGGTGAAGCAGCCGATGCCGCCTGAGGGTTCTTTCTTATATTTCGGCATCGTGCCCATGAAGCGCTTCTGGCAGAAGGCCAAAGCCGACACCCACATATGCGCAAAATCGTCGCCGACGATGAATTCCGGGCTGTCCGGGCCGTAGGGGTCGACGCGCACCTTGTCGAGGGCGGTCGGCACCTTGAAGGGCATGGCGCCGCCCTGGATGCCGCCGAAATGGAAGTCGGGCTTGTAATAGATGCCCCAGAGCTTGTCAGTGATGAGCGAGCCATCCTCGTCGGAGTAAAGCGGCGCGTCGGTATCGACATGGATCACCGGCGGCATCTTGCCATCATTGGTCTTCTGGTGGTCGGGGTCGACGCCGAGTGTTCCTTCCTGCAGCGACCAATAGACCCACATCGGCACATTGTCGTGCACCTTGCCGTCCTTGCCCTTGATCGAGATGGCGTCCGGCAAATCGAGCATCTTCCAGACCGAGCGCACCCAGGGACCCATGCCGGCGATGACATAGTCGCACTTGATGTCGCCCTGGTTGGTTTCGACCGCGGTTACGGCGCCCTTGCCGTCGCGCTTCAGGCCCTTGACCTCGACGCCGGTCACGATACGCACACCCTCAGCCTCGGCCTTCTTGGCGAGACCGTACATGGCGGCGGTGTTGTTGGCATAGCCGCCCTTCTTCTCATGAAGGACAGAGGTGATGCCCTTGGCCTGCCAATCGTCGAAAATGCCCTTCATATAGGTCATGCAATCCTTCTCGCCTTCGATGAAGGACGAAGTGTAGCCGATCTCCTTCTGCTGGGCGTAGATCGAGGCCACGTCGCTGTGCATCACCTCCGGGCTGATCTGCATGTAGCCGACCGAATGATAGGAGAAGGCTTCCGGATCGCTTTCCCAGACGCTGACCGAATGTGCCATCAGGCGGCGCATCGCCGGCTGAAAGTAATTGTTGCGCACGACACCACAGGCGATGCCCGATGCACCCGCCGCGATTGCCGTCTTGTCGATGATGAGCACATCCGCACCCGAACCCTTGCCGGTCTTGCGGAGGTTTTCGGCCAAATGCCAGGCCGAAGAGAGGCCGTGGATACCGGCGCCGATGACGACATATTTGACGTGAGCGGGAAGGGCCATGGAATCGATGCTCCGAACTAGAGAGAGATGATGGGGTGAGCTTGCGCCCGCCAACAAGGCGTCGATATCGTATAATCGACATATGACGACACATATTCGACGCTTGCAGCATGCTGCCAGCTGGCCAGAATACCTGTAAGCTGCTGCAAAATTTGAGAATTGGGGGGATGATGAACTGGATGGAAAAGGTCGGCCGGCGCAATCTCGCCTATGTGGCCTTCGTGCTCGTGCTGCTGCCCATCGCCCTGCTGCTTGAAGCAGGCGGTCCAAACGGGCCGGACGCCGGCGGCGGCATGATGTTCGGGATGATCGTCTGGGCGTTGGTCTCGCTGGTCTTCTTCCTCGTCAATGTCGTTCTGCTGATCCGCGCGCTGGCCAAGGGCCTGCCGGCGAAGAAGCCATTCATCGCCTGCCTGCTGCCGGTGCTGCTGATCGTCGGCACCTTGCTCGCCGAAGACATCATGCTGCGCTAGGCCGCGATGGCACCCTTCTGCCCGTCTT
Organism: Dongia sp. P2_B8; assembly: GCF_056404715.1. Lineage (NCBI taxonomy): Bacteria > Pseudomonadati > Pseudomonadota > Alphaproteobacteria > Rhodospirillales > Dongiaceae > Dongia > Dongia sp. P2_B8. The sequence continues at coordinate 1,135,051 of NZ_JBFUDM010000003.1, forward strand.
CGATCACGAAGCTCTTCAGGGTCGAGATGGTGGCCAGTGGATCTTCGACGTCGCTGATGGCACGGAAGCGGGTGGTGAACCTGCTGCCCTCAATCTCCACCATCGCATATCCGCGATAGCGGCTTTCGGCGTAATGGAGATTGGCGTGGCCGTCGACCTTCGCCTGCAGATGATCCTGCGGCGGGCCGTCAGATGTGATCGAACTGGTCACGAACTCCGTGGCGATCGTCTGGCCAGGGGCAAGTTGCAGATCATTGTGCCAGAAGGAATGGATATCGCCGCTGAACACCACCGGATTGCGCACCTGCGCCGCTTGTTGCAGCAGCCTGGCCCGCGCTGCCGGGTAACCGTCCCAGGCATCTGTCCAAGCACTGAATTTGCCATCCGGTTGCCGATCGCCCAACTGCGCCATGATCACGTTCTGCGCCAGCAGGTTCCAGCGCGCGGGCGAGGTGGCAAGATTGCCCCGTAGCCATTGCTCCTGGTCGAAGCCCAGCATGGAACGGCTGGGATCGATCAGTTCCGGACAGGTGACACTGTCAACCGCATGGCCGCCACCACGATCCGGCGCACCGTAACAGGCTTCGCGCGATCGGTACTGCCGTCCATCCAGCAAGGAGATGCGCGCCAGATCGCCATAGGTGATGCAGTCGTGAACGCGCAGTCCATCGCGGACCGGTCGCACGCGCAGCGGCATATGCTCATAGAAGGCTTGATAGGCCGCCTGCCGCCGCCGCAGGAAATCGGTCGGGGTTGCGAAACTCTCCGACCATTCGCCGGCATAGTCATTCTCGACCTCGTGATCATCCCAGGTGACCAGGGTCGGTGCCGTCGCATGCAGGCGCTGCAGATCGGCATCCAGTCGGTATTGCGCATAGCGGCGGCGATAGCCATCAAGGGTTGTGGGCACGGCATCGTCGCTGTGGCGGCGCAAGGTCGGCCGGTTGCGTTCGACCTGCTCATAGATGTAGTCGCCCAGCATCAGCACCATGTCCGGCCGTTCGTCGGCCAGGTGCCGATAGGCGGAGAAATATCCGCGCTCGTAATTGGCGCAAGAACTGACGCCGAGGCGCAGGGTGTCCGCCGGGCGTCCCGGACGCGGCAGGGTTACCGCGCGTCCGACGGTGCTTTCATAATCGCCGAGACGGAAACGATACCAAAACTCTCGTGCCGGCCCTAACCCATCGACATCGAGATGCACGGCATAGGCATGATCGGCTTCTGCCGTGGCGACGCCTTGCCGGACGATGCGGCGCATCTCCGGATCGAGCGCGATATCGCAATCGACAGCAATGCCACCCGGATGATCCTGCCGCGCGATCCCGCCAGGGGTTGCTTGATCCTGTGCCAGCGGGTCGGGCGCGAGGCGCGTCCACAGGATGAAACCGTCATCGGTTGGACTGCCGGCGGCAACACCCAGGGTGAAGGGATTGCTCCGCGTCGCCAGCGGATTGCGGCTGCGGCCATGGGCATAGAACGGCGCGAAATTGGCAAAGCCACTGCTGGAGACGGCAAATCCGGCCAGAGTTGTACTGGTCGCAATGAGGAATTTGCGGCGCGATTGCATGATGGAAAATTACGTCGTGTCGATGACGCGTATACGGTCGGGAGCGAGTCCGTTCCGAGTCAGGATCGCGACAAGACGATGACGCCCTCCATTCTCGTCATGGTCCACCTTCGCGGACCATGACGATTAAATACTGGATGGTACTTGTTCAACGCCGATCCTCGTTCGGCAGCCGCCCGAACCGTTGCCGGTAGAGGAGTGCGAAATGCGACGCCGACCCGAAGCCGCAGGAAAGGGCGATTTCGGTCACCGGCAGGGCGGTCTGCGAGAGCAGGCGCCTGGCGTGATCGAGGCGGAGATCGCGATGATAGGCGATGGGTGTGCGGCCCAACTGGCTACGGAACTGGCGCTCCAGCTGGCGCTGCGAGATGCCGAGGTCGCCGGCAATGTCGGCCGGTGACAGAGCGCGGTCGAGGGCGCTTTCCATGCGCTTCACGGCCTCGATCAGCACGGGTTTCGCCGTGCCGAGCCGGTGAATGAGGTCGCCGCGCTGATGCTCGGTGGGCACACGGGCACCACTGTGGACGAATTGTTCGCCGACCGCTTTTGAGAAAGCGAGGCCCTGCTGGTCGCTGATGAGGCGCAGCATCAGATCGAGGGCGGCAATCGATCCCCCGGAGGTGACGATGCCGCGGTCGATGACATAGAGCGCGTCTTCGAGATTGAGGTCCGGATAGAGTTCCGCGAGCGCCCCCCGGAAATCCCAATGCACGGTGCAGCGATGATCTGCAAGAAGCCCGGCGCGTGCCAGCACGAAGGTGCCGGTTGACACGGCACCCACATCCTTGCCGAGGCGGCGATGGCGCCGGAGCCAGTTGAGAACGCCGGCATGGCGATAGCGCTCTGCATGGAAGCCGGCACAAACCATGGCGAGATCGAACACGCTGTCGCGCTGGTCGGCAATGGGCTGCGTCTGCAACTCGATCCCGGCGCTGGAGCCGACCAGGCCACCGTCGCCGGAGAGCAGCGACCAATCATAGAGCTTCTGGCCGGAAAGCCGGTTGGCGATGCGCAGCGGTTCGATGATCATGGAGAAAGAGGCGAGCGCAAAATCCGGCACCAGCACGATGCCGATCCGCCGCGTCGCTATCTCACTCATGTAAGTCGGATCAGCCGACCTGCTGCCAATGGCATTTGAGATTGAGCTGGGATGCGGTGTTGGCGACGGTTGCCATGCAGGTAGCAGCTTTGGCCGGCGGCACCGTGATCGCCATGCTGAGCAGGAAGCGCGCGCCGGAATCCGAGGGCACCGATTCCGAATTCAAGCGCACGATATTGGCATTGAACTTCGGCAATGCCTCGGAGAGGCGCGCGATCAGGCCGGGGCTGTCGTCGCCGGTGATCTCGACGCGGTGGGTAACATGGGCCTGCTCGGTACGGACCTCATTATATTGGAACGGCGTCACGCTGAGCTTGGCATCCTTCAACTGGCCCAGCGATTTCAGTTCCTTGTCGACGTCGCCGAGGGACACACCTAGCGGCAGGCGCGCCACCATGGTCAGTTCGGCGCTGCCGCTCAGCACAGCAAAGCTGGTGTCACCCAGATTGACGCCCAGGTCGAACAGGCGGCCGGTTATCTCGGCGATCAGGCCGGGATGATCCTTGCAATGGACCGAGATCAGGGCGGTGGCGCTCATGTGACCGGCTCCCAGATGATTTTATGATCTTATTTTATGATCGAATTTTTGTTTTTAGACGACGTTCACTTCCCGCAAAGCCGCCCCGGTTAGCAGGCGCTCATAGCCGAAGCGGCGCAGATCCAGGCTGCGATATTGCCCGAATGTGACCAGCTCGCTCAAGGCCCGTCCGATGGCAGGCGATTGCTGCAGGCCGTGGCCCGAGAAGCCGTTGGCGAGCAGGAAATTGTCATAGCCTGGTGCGAGGCCGATGATCGCATTCTGGTCGAACACATTGTAATCGTAGTGGCCGGCCCAGGCGCGTACCAGTTTGATCGCCTCGAAAGCCGGCACGCGATGTGCCAGCGTCGGCCAGATCAGTTCTTCGAACAAGCGATAATCCAGTTCGAAATCGAAGCTGTCCGGATCGTCATGTTCTTCCGGCGAGACGCCGCAGATGAACTGCGTGCCTTCGGGACGGAACCAGACGCCGCTGGGATCGACGGTAAGCGGCACGTTCTCGATCTCGTCGCGGCAATCGAACACATAGATGAAGCGCTTCTTGGAATGCACCGGCAGATCGAAACCTGCCATGGCGGCAATCGTGCGGCCCTGGCAACCGGCAGTGTTGATGGCGGCACCGCAGGTGATGCTCTCGCCCGACGCCAGGCTAACGCCGGTGATGCGCCGGCTGTCGCGGGAGAGGCCCGTGACCGTGTCGCTGATATAGGTGACGCCCTGCGAACGCGCCTTGCGCTTGAAGGCCTGCAGCAGGCTATAGGGATCGGTCCAGCCTTCGTTGACCGGGCCGAAACTGCCACCGGCAAGATCGGCGGTGTTGAGCCAGGGAAAGGATTCCTCCAACTCGCGCGGATTGAGAAGCTCGGTCGCGGCGCCCAATTCATGCTGCAGGCGCTGATTGTTGAGGAGCGTCTTCAAACCGGCGCCGGTCGCCAGGAACAGATAGCCGTTCTCGCGGAACTCGACACCGGACCCTTCATTGCCGACCCTAAGATGCTCGTCGGCGGATTTGATGAAGGCGGCACCGAAGGCCGAGATGAGCACATTCTCGGCGGTCGAGAATTGCAACCGCACACCACCCGCTGACCGCGGCGTCGCGGCCTCGGCATAGGTCGAATCTCTTTCGATGACGGCGATGGTGCCGTTGAAATCAGGCTGGGCGCTGAGGAAGTAGGCGGCCGAGGAGCCGACAACCCCTCCACCGATGATGACGACGTCGAAGCTTTGCATTTGGCGATCACGCGGTTTGTGCCGACCTCAGGCGCGGGTTGGCACGGTTTTGGGTGCGCGCCCGTTATATAGGGGTAGCCGGGCATTGGTCCACAATCACGGAAACGGGTGGTTTACGCCTGTGCCGGCTGGCGGTTTCTGCGCGTCCCGACAGGTATTTGCTGGCCGTGCCGGCAGGCATTTGCCGGGTTCAAGCGGGCATTTTCCACATATAAATTATGCCTTTGACCTTGACGGCGCGGCGCTTCGGCCTAGCTTAGTGCGGGTGCCCAGTTTAATGCCGGTACCTAGTTTAATACGGGTAGCCGCGCGACATGAGTCGAGTGTTGGTATGAGCAGAGCGTTTGTAAAAGAGAATGACGACCAGGCGACGGAATTGCCGGAGCGGCCGCAAAGCCCGCATCCCAATTTCGTGACGCCGCATGGGCTCGATCTGCTGAAGCAGCAGGAGGAGGCACTGGAAGACCAGCGCAGCCGCCTGATGGCCGACGAGCAGTTGCTCGACAAGGAGCAGCAGCTGGTTGTCGAACGCGATCTGCGTTACGTGCAGGAACGCATCGCCAAGGCGATCGTGGTCGATGTCGATGCCCAGCCCCGCGACAGCGTCGATTTCGGCGCCATCGTGGATACTGTCGACGAGAATGACGAGAAGCGCCATTTCCAGATCGTCGGCGAAGACGAAGCTGATCCCACCGCCGGCAAGCTGTCCTGGGTCTCGCCCTTCGCGCTCGCCCTCAAGGATGCCAAGGTCGGCGATGTCGTGATCTGGAAGCGCCCGGTGGGCAATCTCGAACTCGAAGTGACGCGGATTACTTATCCGAAAGGGTAGGCTTTCCACATCAAATTGAAGCCGTCATGCCCAGGCCTGTATTGCGGATTCATAGACAGGGGCGACGCAACTCAGCCCCTAGTCGCTCGCATTCATCGCAGGCACAAAAAAGCCCACCGCGATGGGTGGGCGTGTTTCTAACGGCGACCTCATCCGAGGTCGCCGCCATGAAGCGGAATGAGCCTCTCGCTCGGCCTTAATCGTCGTGATGATGACGCGGGCCACGGCCGTAACCGCCGCGATCGCCACCACCGCCACCACCATAGCCGCCCCGATCTCCACCACCGCCGCCAAAGTCACGACGGCCACCACCGCCGCCACCGCCCCCACCGAAGGGACGACGCGGTGCTGCCGGACGCGCAGGTGCTGCTGTCGAGGTGTCCAGGTTGATCACGCGCAGGACCTGGATTCCCTTGCGCCCTTGGCCGACCTCACAGGTGATTGTCGAACCTTCGGGGGCATCCTGCAGCCCGGCATCTTTCAATGCCGAAATATGCAGGAACACGTCAGAAGAGCCATCAGCCGGCGTAACGAAACCGAAGCCCTTCTCCGGATTGAACCACTTAATCTTCCCCCTGAGCTCGCTACCGCCGGAGGACTGGTACTGGTCAGTCATGAGTGCGCTCTTGAAAATCAGGAACAGAGATAAGGCCCAACACCATGACCGCCAATCGAGGATGAGCGGGTCATGCCGAAAAGCCGCGTTCAGAATGGGCTGGCGAAAATGGAAATGCAAGACTGGTAATACGCTTTCCACCAGTTCTTGTTGCGCCGTGTTAAGAAACGCGCGTGCTCATTTTAGCGGCAATTGGCTCTGCCTTCTGGCCTGTCGTCGACGGCGACATTGCCATCGGCCCGGCCAGTTGTTTGAAAGCGCCACCCAGCAGCGAACCATCGAAATGCTCGCTGTCCGATGTGAATTGCCCAGGCAATTGCCACCACGGCAGATGCATCCTGCGGTGGTGCACGCGGTGCATGTTCATGTTGAGGAACAGGCGCTGCAGGGGCGCCGACAGGCTGAGGTTATAGGCGTAATCGACCTGATCGAGCGGTGTCCGGAAATGATAGACATTGTCGAGCATGGACACGAGCAGGCCGCGGCCGACCACGAAGCCGAGGAAGGCCGGCCAATAGGATCCCCAGGCGATGAAACCGAGGATCAGCAGGACCCAGGCGCAGAGCGCGTCCTGCCTGATCTCGGCAATGCCTTTCGTCCCGGCCAGCGCCTGCTCGGCGAGGGGACGCAGCCTGGGCATCGGCGTCTCGTCCCCGGCATAGATCCCACGCACCAGTTTCTGGACCCAGGACTGCGGCAGCAGGTAGAGCGCCGGCGTCAACACCTCGATGACATAGAGCCCACCAAAGACCTCGCCGAAGAACCGCATTCGTGCAGCAAACGCCGTCGACTTGGCCGGATCATAACTGTCCGGTCGGTCAAGTTTGTGCCGGTTGAAGCGGTGATGCATCAGATGGCCAAAGCGCAGCAGGCGGAAGGACGATCCCCATAGGATGGCGAGCAGCCGGCCTGCCTGCCGGTTATGGTCGGCGCGGGACAGCAGCTGACCATGGATCGCTTCATGAAGCGTCGCCCAATAGCCGTTGGCGATCAGGGCCAGAGGCAGCAGGCCCCAGGTCCAGGCCGGACCTTGCCCGTGGACCAGGGCGGGCAGGGCGAAATAAGCAGCGAGGCTCGAGCTGGCATAGAGGGTCAGGAGCAGGCGGTTGAGCCTCTGAAAATGCGAAGCATCCGCAGGCTTTGAGGGTAATTCCGTCATGACCTTTTGATGACGCAAGACGCCGGAACTGGCAACGTCCATTGTGACGCGCGGAGAGGATGGCGGATGGCAATCGGATGGCGGCATATGATCTGGGCGGCCTCCCTGCTGTCGGGGACAGCCTCGGCCGAGGAGGCTCGTCCGCTCAATCCGTACCCCGAGCTGGTCCGTACCTATTATGATTACGGAGTGGTCGAATATTGCGGGCTGGTCGACATGCCGTCCCATAACGGCTTTGCCCTGCTGCGCAACGACCAGATCGCCCGCGGGAAAATCGGCCGGGAGGCCGACCGGCAGGCGCGGGTCGACGCCGACATGGCGGTCGATTTCGAGTATCAGGATCGTGGACTGTCGGGGCAGAAGAACTGGTGCAAGACGGAAGGCGGGCAGGCGGTCGAGCGCTTCACCCAATACTTCCGAACCCGCCGATTGCCGTAAGAATCCACGGTTACTTTGCTTGAGTTTCAAGTCGCTACAGCGTAACGCTGCGAAGAGAGTTTGATTGAGTTCGTTGCTTTCGGGGGTTGCCAAGATGCTTGTCGGTTTCGTTCTGGCCCTGGCCATGTGCTACGTGGCCGTGCTCGGCCTGCTGTTCGTCAAGCAGCGCGGCATCGTCTTCAAGCCCTCCGACGAGCTGCCAGCCTTGGCAGAGTTCCAGGCGCCGGCCGGCATGCAGGCAGTGGCCATGCCCTCGACCGACGGCCTTACTGTCACCTCCTGGTATTTGCCGCCGACCCGGGCGGACGGGCAGGTGATCGGCTATTTCCATGGCAATGCCGGGCATCATGGTGACCGGGTCGTGCGCATCCTGCCTTATGCCGCGGCGGGCTATGGCGCCTTGCTGGTGGGCTATCGCGGCTATGGCGGCAATCCGGGCGCGCCGACCGAAGCTGGACTCTATGCCGATGCGCGAACGGCGCTCAACTTCCTTCAGCAACAAGGCGTTAAGCCGGAACAGTTGATCCTGTTTGGTGAGTCCCTGGGATCGGCCGTCGCCACCCAGATGGCGACCGAGCGACCGGCACGGGCGCTCATCCTGGAGGCGCCCTTTGCCTCCATCCTGCGCTCCGCCCGGCAGCGCTATAAGTTCTTCGTGTTCGACTTCCTGGTGCGGGACAAGTTCGACACGCTCTCCAAGATCGCCCGGGTGGGGAAGCCGCTGCTGGTGATCCACGGCGATCTCGACCGGACGACGCCAGCCCAGTTCGGTCGCCGCGTCTTCGAAGCCGCCAAGGAGCCCAAGCAGGGTTTCTTCCCGCCCGATGCCGGCCATAACGACCTCATGCAGCACGGCATGCCGGAACGGGTTCTAACGTTTTTGAACGACCTGGATCTCGGCAGAAACTGATCACCCCTCACCCCAACCCCTCTCCCCAGAGGGGCGAGGGGCTCTGCCGCGAGCTCGTATGAAACCCCCTCGCCCCGCTTGCGGGGAGAGGGCTGGGGTGAGGGGCGTCCATGACGTCTCATCATCGTTTTTCGGGATTAGGTGGATAACTTTATCCACAGCCTGTATTGTCTGTGTGTGAACTGAATTTATATTTAATAATCAATATTATAAACCTGTCTTCTTGTGGGTAAGTTTGGGAGAATAAAGGCAGAACAAGCGTTGACGGAAGGGCGCCAAAAGTGGTTAACTGGCGCCTCGGTTTTGCCCATCAGGATGGATTAGAAAATGGCCCAGGTTGCCGCGATTTCCCAGCAGATCTGGGACATGAAATACCGGCTGAAATCGCTGGACGGCGCGCCTGTGGACAAGACCATTGAGGATAGCTGGCGCCGGGTGGCGGACGCCTTGGCGGAGGCCGAGGCACCGGAGGTGCGCACCAAATGGTCGGCCCAGTTCTTCGAAGCGCTCGCTGACTTCAAGTTCCTGCCGGCCGGCCGAATCCTAGCCGGAGCGGGGGCCAAGCGCACCGTGACCCTGTTCAACTGCTTCGTCATGGGCACGATCCCGGACGATATGGGCGGCATCTTCACCCATCTCCGTGAAGCTGCGCTGACCATGCAGCAGGGTGGCGGTATCGGGTACGATTTCTCGACCTTGCGGCCCAAGGGTGCCCCGGTGAAGGGCGTCGGCGCCGACGCTTCCGGCCCACTCTCCTTCATGGATGTCTGGGACGCGATGTGCCGGACAATCATGTCGGCGGGTCACCGGCGCGGTGCCATGATGGCGACTTTGCGCTGTGATCATCCTGATATTGAAGCATTTATCGACGCCAAGCAGACGGCCGGCCGGCTGCGCATGTTCAACCTCTCGGTCCTCGTCACCGACGCCTTCATGGCCGCGGTGAAGAATGACGAACCGTGGGAGCTGAAGTTCAAAGGCACCACCCACCGCGTCGTCCAGGCGCGTGAGCTGTGGGAGCGCATCATGCGCGCGACCTATGCCTATGCCGAGCCGGGTGTGATCTTCATCGATCGCATCAACAAGAAGAACAATCTCCATTACTGCGAAACGATTTCCGCGACCAACCCCTGCGGCGAGCAGCCCTTGCCGCCCTATGGCGCCTGCCTGCTGGGCTCGGTCAATCTCACCACGCTGATCTCTGATCCGTTCACGGTGAACGCGCAGCTCGACATGGCGGCGCTTGACCGGTTGGTCAGGATGTCGATCCGCATGATGGACAACACCATCGACGTCTCCAACTTCCCGCTGGACCAGCAGCTGGGCGAAGCCAAGGCCAAGCGCCGCATCGGCCTCGGTGTCACTGGCCTGGCCGACGCCCTCATCATGTGCGAGGCGCGCTATGGCGGATCCAAGGCGATCAAGCTGACCGAGCAATGGATGGCGGCGATCGCGCGCTCGGCCTATCTGGCCTCGACCGAACTCGCGGCCGAGAAGGGCGCCTTCCCGCTCTTCGACCGGGAGCAGTTCCTGGCGTCCGAGACCGTGAAGACCCTGGACCAGGATGTGCAGGATGCCATCGCCAAGCATGGCATCCGCAACGCGCTCCTGACCTCAATCGCCCCCACCGGCACGATCTCGCTCTTTGCCGACAACGTGTCCTCGGGGCTGGAGCCGGTCTTCAGCTTCAAATACACCCGCCATGTCCTGATGCCGGACGGCACCCGCCAGGCCGAAGAAGTGACGGATTATGCGTATCGGCTGTTCCACCGCCTGCGTGGCGAGGACGCGGCGCTGCCCGACTATTTCGTCGATGCCCAATCGCTCAATCCCCACGACCATGTGGTGATGCAGGCCACGGTGCAGAAGTATATCGACAGCTCGATCTCCAAGACCATCAACTGCCCGGTCGATTTGAACTTCGAGGAATTCAAGAGCGTCTACCTTGAGGCCTATGAACTGGGCTGCAAGGGCTGCACCACCTACCGGCCGAATGACGTCACCGGCTCGGTCCTCGAGGTGAAGCCCAAGGAGGCGCCCAAGAGCCAGGTCGAGCTGCCGCTGATCTCGCCGCGCGCCAGCCAGCAATCGGATGCCGTGCGCCTCGATGCGCCCAAGCCCCAGGATGTCTATGAGGCCGGCGGCGTCGTCTACATGACCCAGCCGCTCGACCGGCCGGAAGCACTGCCTGGCGCCACCTATAAGGTGCGCTGGCCGGAAAGCGACCATGCCATCTACATCACCATCAACGATGTGATCCAGGATGGCCGCCGGCGCCCGTTCGAAGTGTTCATCAACTCGAAGAACATGGAGCATTATGCCTGGACGGTCGGCCTCACGCGCATGATCTCGGCCGTGTTCCGCCGCGGCGGTGACATCTCCTTCGTGGTCGAGGAATTGAAGGCCGTGTTCGACCCCAGGGGCGGCTCCTGGGTTGGCGGCCGCTATGTGCCCTCATTGCTGGCCGCCATCGGCGAAGTCATCGAACGCCACCTCATCGCCATCGGCTTCCTGCCCGACCCGGCCCAGGAACGGGCCGAGATCGACCATATGGTGGCAAGGAAGGTCGCCAACCTTGCCGACGGGCAAGGCAATGGCGATGCCGGCGGCCGCAAACTGGCCCATTGCCCCAAATGCAACTCCCCCTCGCTCATCCGCCAGGAAGGCTGCGACATGTGCACCTCCTGCGGCTACAGCAAGTGCGGGTGAGGGCGGCCCACTCTCTGCGAATTTGATCGTTATCCCCGCGAAGGCGGGGATCCACGAGTTGCTTTCTTTCAGTTGCGACCAAACTCGTGGGTGGTCCGCCTTCGCGGACCATGACGATTTAAGAGTGCCGTCAAACTCGACGATGATGGCTGGACGTGAGATCGGCCTAACTGCTCGCACTCGTATAGTGGCGGACGGCGTAGCGCCAGATCGTGACCGACAGAGCAAACATCACGACAGCCACCAGCCAGCTCAATCCGATGGTCGGCCAGGACGCCCGGTCGACGGCGGCGGCTGCCGGAACGTTGGTGATGAAGACGATGGGCAGGGCGAAGGTGAAGAAGAGCCGGAGGCCCGCAGGATAAATGGTTGCTGGATAGCGGGCGGCACCCATCAGTGCGTAAAGAATCATCTGGGCGTTGCTGATCCGCACGAACCAGAAAGCGGAGACGGTCACAATCGCCCAGAGCGCATAGAGGATGGTGACACCGGCAGCGATGCCGAAAATGGCGCGGGCCAGGTGATCGACCGTCGCAGTACCTGCCTCGGCCATGCCGAAGACGACCAGCGCCGCGCCGATCGCCAGATTGGGCAACATCCAGATGCTCCAGGCCCGCAAGGACATGGAAAACTGCAAATTGACCGGCTTCAAGAGCATGTAATCCATGTTGCCGAGCTCGATATATTCGGCAACCTTGCGCAGGCTCGGGCGGAAGACCAGGCCGACTGCCGCATCCACGATGGTGAAAACACCCAGCAGCACGATAACGGCATTGGTGTCCCAGCCACCGATCTCGCCCCCACGGCTGAGCAATGCCTGCAGCACGGCGATGCTGGAGCCAAGGGCGAGCAGGGTGCTGAACATGTTGATCCAGAATCCGGTCCGATATTCGAGATCCTGCTGAACCGAGCTGGCGACAAAGCGCTTCAGCAGACGACCGTGGCGGATCATGATCCGGCTCCGGTATAGCGGCGCAGGCCGCGCCGCCACAATTGCCAGGCCAGCAAGGCAGAGATTGCCAGCCAGAGAACCTGCCCGCCGATGAGATGCAGCAAATCCGTGCCATGGTGAGCGCCCACCAGGATTTCCGCCGGCGGCCCGAACATGTATCGCCATGGCAATGCCGAGACGATCCACTGAATTTCGTCGGGGAACATCGTCAAGGGAACCGTAAAGCCGGTCAGCAGATAGAATGCCACGGTGTAGCAATCCTCAAATGCCCAGGATTGATTGGTCCAAAAGGCGGTGAGGCCGATCGCCATTTCAAGATGAAAGTGAACCAGCATGCCGAGCAGCAGCGACAGGAGAAAAAGGGGCAAGCGGTCGGCATGAATGATGGGTGTGGCATCGAAGAGCCACAGGCCGAAAGGAACGACAATCAGGATCACCGGCAGGCGAATGGCGTTGTCGGAAAGATTATGCCCGATCAGGTGCCAATAGAGGGGCAGGGGCCGCAAGAGGTGATGCGACAATTGACCCAGGCGAACCTGCCTGTCCATCTCGCGAATAAGCCAGATTGGGCTGAGTTGCCGGGTGGCGAAGATCACCAGGAAATAGGCGGCGAACCAGGCTCTGTCGATGCTCCCGGTATATCCGGCATCGGCCAGCGATCGCCAAGCGAACAGCATGATGATCGGTACCATGCCGGCCATCATGTAAAGGACGAATTCGGCCCGGTATTGGACGTTGCTGGCATAGGCGCAGGCGAAGGCCCGCCCCATGGCCACGACATGCCTATTCATCAGCATGCTCCGCAATCGATTCACGCGCGACGAAGAGCGAGCTGATCACCTCCTCAATGGGGACATCCTCGATCGCGATATCTTCGACGGTGAAGGCGGAAAGAATGGCGCCGGCCACCTGGGGGACGCTGCGGCGCTCGACCTTGATCGTCGCCGTGCGGCCGTCGATCTCTTCGATCGCCCCGAAGCGCTCCAGGGATTGGCGGTCGACAGCGGTCGTGAAATGCAGCTTCAGAATCTTGCTGTCGGCCACGCGGTCCGTCAGCTCGCGCAGGCTGCCGTCAAAGGCCAGCCTGCCGCCGTTGATGACGAGCACCCGCGATACCAGCGCTGAGATGTCTCCCATGTAATGCGAGGTCAGCATGATCGTGGCACCTTGCAGGCGGTTATAGTCCCGCACGAAATCGCGCACATTCTGCTGCATGTTGATGTCGAGGCCGATGGTCGGCTCGTCGAGGAACAGGATTTTCGGCCGGTGAAGCAACGCTGCAGCAAGCTCGCATTTCATGCGCTCGCCCAGCGAAAGGGTGCGGATGGGCTTGTGGAGAATAGGGGCCAGCGCCAGCAGGTCGGTCAGCTCACCCAAACGCCGGCGGTAGTCTTTGTCTTCGATGGCATAGAAGGCCTTGTTGACGAGGAAAGAATCTGCGGCCGGCAGATCCCAGAGCAATTGCTGCTTCTGGCCCATGACCAGCGTGATGGCACCGAGGAAGTCCGGCGCCCGCCGGTGCGGTGTGTGGCCGTCAACGGTGACTGTGCCGGCGGTTGGGTGCAGCAAGCCGGACATCATCTTGAGGGTGGTGGTCTTGCCGGCACCATTTGGTCCCAGGAAGCCGACGATTTCACCGGGGGCGATATCGAAGCTGATATTGTCGACCGCAACGACCTGACGGTACTGGCGGTTGAACAGCGACCGCAGGCTGCCGACCAAGCCCGGCTCTTTCTCATGTACCTTAAAATGCATGGAAAGATTGCGAAGTGAAATCACAGCCTGCCCCCGCCCGCCGATTGCGAGAGGCACTATCGCATGGCCGCCGATTCGCCCATAGGTCCCTGCATCGACGGCATGTGGCTGCTCAGGTTGCCGGTGTCAAATTTGGCAGCACATGTTGCAGCATGATCGCCGCCGGTGCCTTCCATTGGTCCGGCTGATTGTACCGGCCGCACAGGATGGCGACGATGAGGTCATGCTGTGGCAGCACGATCAGGCGCTGGCCACCATTGCCCAAGGCGAAGACGCGTTTGCCGTGACCGTCGGTGGCATCGCGGACATACCATTGATAGCCATAATGCACATCGTCAAAGCAGGGAATGCGCGTTGTTAAGGCCTGGTTCAGCCAGGCATGGGGCACCACCGCTTGGCCTTGCCATGTACCATGCTGCAGGATCAACTGGCCGATCTTGGCAAGGTCACGCGGCCGCAGGCGCAGGCCCGACGCGGCGGAATAGACACCGTCTGCACCCGTCACCCATTCCACTTGAGTGATGCCGAGCGGGTCGAACAATTTCACGCGGGCAAAGTCGAGCAGGGACATGCCGCTGCCCAGTTCGATCAAACGTCCGAGGAGTGCCGATGCACCGCCATTATAGATCCAGCGCTCGCCCGGAGCAGCGATGAAGGGTCGTTCCAGGATGAAGCGATAGCGATCGGGTGCCATCTCCATGCCGATCTCGCTGTTGGCGGGATCGTCATAGGGAACATCCTCGTTCCACTCCAGGCCCATAGTCATGGTGATGACATGCGAGACCTTGAGTGCTGCGCGCGTGGGATCGTGGACAAGGTCCGGATAGGCACCGAACTGGTCGAGCAATGGTGCCTCGAGCGGTGGCGCCTTTCCTTCATGGCAGGCAATGCCATAGAGAAGCCCCACGATCGACTTGCTGACCGAGCGCAGATCGTGAAGCGTCTGCGGTGTAAACGCCACCTGGCCGAGGGGCTTTCCCCAGCACTGATCTTCGCCGGTGAGATAGCGTTCCAGGATCAGGCGGCCGCCGCCGGCCATGACGATGCCATGGAGGCCGGGCAGCTCGCCGTTGGCAATCGCCTCGTCGAGCTGCTCGGCAAACCCGGCCCTGAAACCATGATCTTCCGGCCGGCCGGTTTTCCAATCATCGGCCCATTCACCTGGCGCCTGCGATCTATCCTGGGTCTCGGGGTTGCGCATGCAGATATGCTCCTCAGCTATTCCTTCACGGGCAGCCAGATCTCGAAGCCGCCCATGCCGCTCACCGGATTGAAGCGGGCATGATAGCGTTCCTGCATCGGCGTGTCGGCGGCTTTCAGGCCCGATTCAGGGAGCCACTTGTTCCAGATGGTATGAACCACGCTGCGGATGTCGGAGATATGGCCGTCATGGCCAAAGACCGCGTAGCGCTGCCCGGGCACGCGCAGGCGGTAGAATTCGGATGGCAGGTCGGTGAATTCGGTCACCTCGATACCGGCGACATAGTCGAAATTGCCGGCATCGTCGTAGGTATGGCAGATGCCGTAAGCGGCCCCCTTCACACCATGCGGAATGCTGTCGGCCTGGGCATTGAATTTCTGCCACAGCGACGGAATGCCGCCTACCTTCTCGGAATTGAACTTCTCATTGAGGCCGGCGAACAGCCGAGGCGGCATGTCTTCGAAGCGCGGCGCGGGCAGCGCCATGGTTTTTAAAGCGTCCATTCTGATGGGCTCCATACAAAGAAGGTCGTCGAGCGATTGCCGACCGCGGACCTGTTCCGGCGTCATGCCGAAGAAGTCGCGGAAGGCCCGCGTGAAGGCCTCGTGAGAGCCATAGCCAGCCTCCAATGCCACATCCAATATATCGGGCGCGCCCTGCGCCAGCCGACGTGCCGCTTCCGTCAGCCGCCGGCCACGCAGATAGCCGATGACGGAATGGCTTGTCGCGGCCTGGAAGGCACGCGACAGATGGAATCGCGATACGCCGCCACCGCGCGCGATGTCATCCAGGGTGATGTCATCGCCGAAATGACTTTCGATATACCAGAGGGCCTTTTCGACAGGCTTCATGTGAACTCTCACGTTGCCGGGTGGCACTTATGCCAAACGCCGCCTTGGTTCATTTGATCGATCTTGCTCTCGCCCGCCGATTTCGCCACCGCAAGCCTCGGATAGCGGGCGGGTCCAGCCGCTGCCATGCTCGGCCCCATCATTGATCCCCTTATTGATCGGGAGCCCAGCGATGACTGCAAGTCTCAAATTTGTGTCCATGCCGACGGAAACCGCGCGGGCCTATCAGGCCGGCGCCCTGGATGCCAACGGCCAGGTGCCGGAGCGGCATATTTCGGATGGTGACGGCGTGCCGTGCCGGCATTGCCAGGAAGATGTGGCGGCGGGTGAAGCCTATCTCATCCTGAACTATCGCCCGTTCCCGTCATTGCAGCCTTATGCAGAAACCGGGCCGATCTTCCTGCACGCTGACCAGTGTCCGCGCTATCCTGAGGTGGCCGACCTGCCGCCTGTCATTGCCGTGCGCCGACTTTTCCTGCTGAAGGGTTACAACGCCGCGGACCGCATCGTCTATGGCACGGGACAACTGGTCTCGCCGGCCGAGCTCACGGCCGCCGCGGCCAATATCCTGGCCCGCGACGACGTAGCCTATGTCCATGCCCGCTCCGGCTACAACAATTGCTATCAGTGCCGCATCGAGCGCGCGTGAGGCGTTACGGCATTTCCAGGTTGGCGACGTTGGCACCGAAATAGGCCTGCGGCTCGGAGGGCTTGGCGCCGAGTTCGGTTTCACGTTCGGTGACGCAGGTCTTGGTCCGGTCGTAGAGATCCTTCCACGTGTAGACCCAGGTCCAGGAATCCAGCAGGCATTTGTCGAAATAGGTATAGGTCTCGCCGGCGCCGCAGCCGAAAGACGGCCGGTCGTTGCGCGCTGCCGTGAGGATGATGCGGTTCGGCCGGGCCATGCCCTGTTCAAGGAAGATGCCGCTATAGCAGGCGGAGACGATCACCACCGTCGGCCGCTGTCCGCAATGACTGCCCAGCCATTGATCGAGCACGCTGGGCGGCAGCAGGCCGCCGGTGCCGTTGGCCTGCGCGAGGTAGAAGCCGTCCCTGGTGCCATGGGACGTCATGAACACCAGGCATTTTTCCTGCTGCGATTTGGTGACGAAGGCGAGGGCGTCGTCGATGGGCTTGAGATCGGCGACATCCTCCTGCGAGGGCGCAATGCTGGGATCCGAGGTCAGGCGGCGCACATTCACATCGGTCTTGCCATCAAGGATGCTGTAGAAGCGCCGCGCCGCATTGTCGAAAACCTTGATCGAATTGTCCCCGGCGATGAACAGGGCACCCCAGTCAGCGGGCTTTTTCGGTGCGGCCGGCACGGTGACAGCCGGTTGGGGCGCTGGCGCCGTCGCCGGTGCCGTGATTGGTGCTGCAGGTGCCGCCGTGGTCCGGGTCGCGGAATCGGCTGCCGGCTCTTCCGGCGGCAAGGCGGTCGCGGTTCCCGGCAACGACATGCCGCCACCCGAGCAGCCGGTCACGACCACGGCCATCATGGCGATGAGGCCGATGCCCCGCAGAGTCCATCCTGATTTCTTCATGACACCCTTCATCACAATTGCAACGCCGCCGCGATTGCCTTGATGCCGGCTGCGATCTTGGCATCCGGCACGGCGGCGTACCCGAACATCAGGCCTTGCCGCCTGCCGCGCCCGCCATCGCTGGCAGCTTCGTCGCCGACATCATAGGCGGAGAGGGGCGACACCGTCACGCCCGCAGCGGCGATTTTCGCGGAAATTGCTGCGTCCGATTCCCGGCGCAGCGACCGGTCGGCGATCTCACCCACGAGATGCAGGCCCGCCGCATCCGGCCGCAGCACGATCTTGTCGCCAAAGCTTGCGGCTGCTGCGCGCAGCAGCAATTGCTGGCGCCGGCCGTAGCGCTTGCGCATGCGCCGGACATGGGCGGCAAGGTGCCCGCTCTCAAAGAATTCCGCCAGTACCGGCTGCGTTGCCATGGCCGGCTGATCGTCGACCACGGCACGGGCGCTGCGGAAGGCTGCGGACAAAGCCCTGGGTGCTACCAGATAGCCGACCCGCAGGGAGGGGAAGAGGAGCTTCGAGAGTGTTCCCACATAGATGACGCGGCCATCCTCATCGAGGCTGCGCAGGGCGGCGAGTGGCCTGCCGGCATAGCGGAACTCGCTGTCATAATCGTCTTCCAGCACCCAGGCCTTGGCCTCGCGCGCCCAGGCGAGGAGGGCGAGGCGGCGTTGCAGCGACATCACCACCCCCAGCGGATATTGATGCGAAGGGGCGACGCAGGCGAGGCGCGCCTTGGGGGCCAGGCGCAGGCCGTCTGCGACCGCGAGCCCTTCCGCATCGACCGGGACATGGACCAGCCTGCCGCCGGCGGCACCGATCGCAGCGCCGATGCCGGGAAAGCCCGGCCGCTCCACCCAGACCTTGTCGCCGGGATCGAGCAGCAGGCGGCAGGTGAGATCGACCGCCTGGCGGATGCCGCTCACGATGAGGACGTCTTCCGCCGCGCAGTCGATCCCCCGCGCCTGGCGCAGATAATGGGCAATGGCCCGGCGCAGCGGCGGATAGCCGCCGGGATCGCCACCGTCGATGACGGCGCGTGTCGGATGGCGCCAGACTTTTGCCAGCAGCCGCGACCACAGGGTGAAGGGGAAGTCGCTGGTATCGATCCAGCCCGGCGTGAAGCAGGGCGAGAGGGACGAGGCCATGGTCGCCACCCGTGGTCGCGGTGCACCCAGCAACATCTCGCTGCGCCGCGCCAGTTCCGGTGCCGCCGCGATACGACGATCTTGTATCGCCGCGGATTCCGGCGTGAGGTCGGGAAGATCGCTGGCGACATAGGTGCCGGAGCCGCCGCGCATCACCAGATAGCCCTCGCTCAGCAATTGCTCGAAGGCACCGAGGACCGTGTTGCGGGAGATGTCCAACTCGTCAGCAAGTGCACGGCTTGCCGGCAGCCGGTCGCCCGGCCGCAGCCTGCCGCCCAGGATCGCCTGCCGCAGGTCGGCATAGAGCTGACGGAACATCGGCTCCGCCGCCTGCGGGTCGAGGGCGACGCTGAGCAGGGAACCGATACCGGCCGGGCGCGGCATGATGGCCTCCAAAGTGGTACTATAGAATATAGTATATCGGATCTTTCTATAGAACCGCTTTCTGGGCAAACTGCAGATAGCCAACGACCCCTTTTTGGATCGAGATCAGCCATGCCCGATAGCAGTCAGAGCGCCACCTTTACGCCCACCGACCGCAGCCGTGTCAAACGCCTGCATGAGCGCGGAAAATATGACGAAGCCACGATCTTCCCGATCCTGGATGCGGCCTTCATCGCCCACATCGCCTATGTGATCGACGGCCAGCCCTTCGTGACGCCGACCGCCTTCTGGCGGCAGGGCCGGACACTCTATTGGCACGGGTCGGCGGCGAGCCGCATGCTGCGCTTCCAGGAAGCGGGCGTCCCGGCCTGTGTCGCCGTCACGCATTTGGATGGGCTGGTCCTGGCCCGCTCCGGTTTTCATCATTCGATCAACTACCGCTCGGTGATGGCGTTCGGCATCGCCAAGCTGGTCAACGACCCCAAGGAGGAGTCCGACCAGCTCGACCTTTTCATCGACCGGCTCTTTCCGGAACGGCGCGGCGAAATCCGCCCCAACGCAAAGCAGGAACTGAAAGGCACCACCGTCATCGCCATGGAGATCGAGGAAGCCTCGGCCAAGACCCGCGTCGGCCCGCCCAAGGATGACGAACCGGATTATGACCTCAATGTCTGGGCTGGCGTGATTCCAATCACCCAGGTGGTCGGCGAGGCGATCGCGGACCCGCTGTTGAAAGCCGGCATTGCCTTCCCCAAGGGGCTCAGCGGTTATGCGCCGGGCGCAAGGTTCGATGAACTGCTGACGAGGAATCTTGCCAGCTAAATCTCACTCCCTCTCCCCTCGCGGGAGAGGGTAGGGGTGAGGGGGCGGATCGATCAGGACTCGTTGATAGATCCCCCTCACCGCTCGCTGGCGCTCGCCGCCTCTCCCGCGAGGGGAGAGGCTTAGTTGATCTGAGCCAATCGACGACGAGAGGTGACCACTACCGCCCAACCCCGCGGAACTCCGACATTGGCACCGGGGCCGGCGTGCTCAGCAGCTTGTCGATGTGATAGCCCTGGAACATGCCGAAGCCGAGCTCGCGGCCGGTGACATAGCCATCCTCATCGTCGACGCGCGCCAGGGCGAGCACGATACCGGACTGCCGCAGCCGGTCGAACTGCGCCCGCCGTTTCAAAAGCTCCGGGCCGATCCCTGGCTGCCAGAACATCTTGATCATGTTCGGATTGAGTTGCGACAGGTCGATCACATTGACGATCGAGGGCAGCAGTCCATCCACCGCCACGGTGCCGCCACGGCCCTGGATCAGGTCGCGCGCGGCCAGGAATTCGTTGAAGTTCTGCATGATGTCGCCGATGCGGAACTCGAAATTGAAGCGCCGCAGCGAATTCAGCGAACGCTTCTCGAAGGTCTCGAAATCGCTTGAGAACACGCTTTCGATATTGATGTTGAGCGAAGCGCGCTGTTCGGGCCGCTTGATGCCCTCGATGGCCTTCAAAATGATGCGGTCGAGTGTCACCGTCATCTGGTTGAAGACGTTCTTGTTGTGGCGCATGTCGACGCCGACCAGCAGATGCTGGCGCAAGGACGCCATGCTGGCGAAGAACTCGCTCATCACCGGATGCAGCGGCTTGCCTTCCTCATAGATCGCGATCTGCTGGCTGCGCAGGAACAGATCGGCAAAGCGCGCATCGCCCAATTGCTTGTAGGCGCTCTCGATGCGGACGATGTGCTCGAGGAGCAGCATGTCCATCATGTTGGAGACCTGGTCGACATTGGCGGCCTGGTCGGCGAGACGGCGCACCGTCTCCAGGGCCCGCGGCCGATCGCGCCGGAGATCGATGATCTGCGTGATGCGGTTGACGTCGACCGCGCCGAAATAATCGGGCAATTGCCGCCCGATCATGCGCAGAAGCTGCAGCTTGGTGTCGGAGAGGATGCCGGAGACCAGGACCTCCTGGTCGGCCACCGTCATCACCAGGCTGGCAAGGCTCATGCGGTAGAGCCGGCAGCCGCGGCCGGAGAAGAATTCCTCCATCCGGTCGGCAAAGGCCTTCAGGAATTCGATGCCCTCCTTGTGGCGGGTGAATTCCTCCAGGTTGAGGATGAGGACATAGGGGACCATGCCGCGATTGATCGGCGGATTCGAAATCCAGTCCGTTAATTCGTCGAACTCGTTCATGCAGCGGTACCTTGTCCTTCTGCCGGCCGTATGCCTCTTGGCGGCCAGTATCGCCGCACATCCCGAGTCGTCAAGCCAGCGAAATGTCTTACTCGGCCATGTGTCACGGTGCGGCTGCTGGCATGGGCGGCACCAGAAGGGCCGGATCCAGCCGGATTTCGTTCCAATTGAGGCCCCAATGCAGATGCGGCCCCGTGGCGCGCCCGGTCTTGCCCACGGCGCCGATCATGTCACCCTGGTGTAGGGCCTGCCCCACGCGGACATCCAGCCGGCTCATATGCAGGTAGCTGGAATAGATGCCAAAGCCATGATCGATGATCACCGTCCCGCCGGTGAGATAGAGATCGGTTTCTGCCAGCCGCACCACGCCGTCGGCCGGCGCCACGATGGGGCTGCCTTCGGGGGCGGCAATATCGGTGCCGAAATGCGGTGCCTTGGGGACACCGTTCAAGATGCGCTGGCTACCATAGACGCCGCTGATCGGCCCCTGGGCCGGCCAGATGAAAGTCATCAGGAAATAGCGCAGGTCCGAGAGTGTGGCACGGGCCTCCCTGACCCGGGCCTGGTCGGATTTGATGCGTGCGTCGGTCTCAGGGTCCGGCGTCACCATGTTCTGGTCGAGCTTGTCGATGCGCTGGACGTCATAATCGCGGACGCCGAGGCCCAGCATCTGCTGCTCAATCTTGCCATCGGCATGAATGACGGTCAGCTGCTGCTCCGGCCCCTGGTCGCGCCCAAAGCCGATCACGAACAGGCCGTCGGCCGCGACCTTGACCGCCATATCGCCCAGCAGAACCTTGGCTCCCGGCTCAACCTGGCCCACCGCGAAACCGCCCGGCACCAGATGGCCTTTGAGATCGATGGCATGGGCCGGCGCCGTCCATGCCATCAAAGCCCAAACTGTTGCCGCCCATAGTCGCGTTACAGGGAGGCGCATCACAGCAACGACCCCTGTGGAGCTACTGGCGGTGTCTGGCGTTTCTTGGGCTTCTCCGGTGCTCCCGTTCCACCCGCCACCGCATCCACCGTGCCGTCGCGGAACTGAACTGTGAGCGTGTCGCCGGTGTTCACGGCAGCTGCGGCCAACACCGGCTTGCCGGCAGCATCGCGTACCAAGGCGAAGCCGCGCTCCAGCACCTTTTCGTAGGAATAGCTGTCGAGCAGCTGGCCGATATGATCGAGCGCCACGCGCTTCCTGGTCATCAGATCGGTGAGGAGGCGTGGGGCAAGGCCGTTGCCGATCCGCTCCAGCCCACGGTGATTGCGCTCGAGCGCCAGATGAAACGCCGCGCCCAAACGGTTGGCGGAGAGGTCGATGGCATTGCGGGCCTCGGCCAATTGCTGGTGCGGCGTCTTCAACTCGGCGCGCAACTGCGCCAGGCGATCGGCACGGCGGCGGAAATAGGGGAGCCGCGCATTGCCCCAGCGCTCCAGCCACTGATCCAGCTGCTGCGCTTTTTCCTGAATAAGCCGCATGGGTTCAGGCAGGCCGCGCGCCAGCCCTTCGACGGTCAGCCGCGCTTCGCCCAGACGCCGGTTCATGCCAACCGACATGCGGTGGCCGATCTCGCCGATGCTGGCCACCAGTTCGGCCCGCACCGGGACCGCCATTTCGGCCGCCGCCGTCGGCGTCGGCGCACGGCGGTCGGAAGCAAAATCGATGAGCGTCGTGTCCGTCTCATGCCCCACGGCGGAGATGAGCGGAATGGCGCTCTCGGCCGCCGCGCGGACGACACTTTCCTCGTTGAAGGCCATCAGATCTTCGATGCTGCCACCACCGCGCGCCACGATGAGGAGGTCGGGCCGCGGAACTGCACCACCTACCTCCAGCGCGTTGAAGCCGCGAATGGCGGCGGCGATCTGGGGTGCAGCGCCTTCGCCCTGTACCAGCACCGGCCAGATCAGCACATGGCGCGGAAAGCGATCTTCCAGCCGGTGCAGGATGTCGCGGATGACCGCTCCGGTAGGTGAGGTGACGATGCCGATGACGGTGGGAAGAGTCGGCAAAGGACGCTTGCGGGCGGGATCGAACAGGCCCTCGGCCGCGAGCTTCTTCTTCCGCTCCTCGATCATGCGCAGCAGGGCGCCGATGCCGGCCAGCTCCAGCCGCTCGATCACCAATTGATATTCCGACCGGTCGCCATAAGTGGTGATGCGCCCGGTGGCAATCACCTCCATGCCATCTTCCGGCACGATGCCAAGCCGCGCGGCGTTCCCCTTCCAGCAGACCGATTTCAGCGCCGCGTTCTCGTCCTTCAGCATGAGGTAGAGATGGCCGGAGGCGGCCCGCTTGAAACCGGAAATCTCGCCCTTCACGCGCACACGCTCGAACCGGCCCTCCAGCGTGCGCTTGATGGCCTGGGAAAGCTCGCTGACGGTGATTTCCCCGGCATTGTGGCCGGCTCCAGGGAGGTTGGACGGCCCGTCCAGAGGGTCCGAATCGATGTCTGTCATGATGAACTATTCTATGGTATCGCAGGCGCCATAAGATAAGCGAAATTGGATTGAAATCGATGCGTATTCTGGTGGTTGGGTCGGGCGGTCGCGAACACGCTTTGTGCTGGAAAATCGCGGCGTCACCTCTCTGCGACAAGCTTTATTGCGCCCCCGGCAATGCCGGTATCGCCTCGGAAGCCGAATGTGTCCCCATTGGGGCCGAGGACATTCCGGCGCTTGTCGCCTTCGCCCGCGAAAAATCCATTGATTTTGCCGTGGTGGGACCGGAAGGACCTCTGGTGAAGGGCCTCGCGGATGCCTTCGAGGCTGCCGGCATCGCCACGTTCGGGCCCAGCGCCTTGGCTGCGGAACTGGAAGGCTCCAAGGGCTTCATGAAGGACCTTGCGGCCAAATACCATGTGCCGACCGCCGCCTATAAACGCTTCCGCGATGCCGCCGCCGCCAAGGCCTTTGCGGCCACGCTGCCGGTGCCCGTCGTGGTGAAGGCAGACGGTCTTGCCGCCGGCAAGGGTGTGGTCATTGCGCAGACACATGCGGAAGCCGATGCCGCCATCGATGCCATGATGCTCGATCGCCAGTTCGGTGAGGCGGGCGCGGAACTGGTGGTGGAGGAATTCATGACCGGCGAGGAGCTCTCCTTCTTCGCGCTGTGTGACGGTGCAAACGCGGTACCGCTGGCATCGGCGCAGGATCACAAGCCGGTGGGCGATGGGGATACCGGTCCCAACACCGGCGGCATGGGGGCCTATTCACCGGCGCCCGTTTCAACGCCCGAGATCGAACGCCGCATCATGGACGAGATCATCACACCGACGGTCGCCGGCATGGCGGCGGAAGGGCGGCCGTTCAAGGGCGTTCTCTTTGCCGGCATCATGGTGACCAAGGACGGGCCGAAGCTCATCGAGTTCAACTGTCGTTTCGGCGACCCGGAATGCGAGGTGCTGATGCTGCGCCTCAAATCCGACATCGTGCCGGCCTTGATGGCGGCGCGCGACGGTGCCTTGAAGAATTTCGACCTGCGCTGGTTCGACGCCGCCGCGGTGACGGTGGTGATGGCCGCCAAGGGTTATCCCGGCAAACCGGAAACCGGCACGGTCATCCGTAATCTTGATGTAGCGGGCAAGATCGCCGATGCCGTCATCTTCCATGCAGGCACTAAGCTCAACGATGCTGGCGATGTCGTGGCTGCCGGCGGCCGTGTGCTGGCCGTCTCCGCCACGGCCAAGGACGTAAAACTGGCGCAACAGCGCGCCTACCAGGCGGTCGATGCGATCGACTGGCCGGGCGGCTTCTGCCGCCGCGACATCGCTCACCGTGCCATCGCGCGTTCGTAAAGGGAGTTCCAGAATGTTCAAGCTGCGTTATTCCACCACCAGCCCGTTCGTGCGCAAGGTGCGTGTGGTGGCGATCGAGACCGGCCAGGACCAGGCGATCGAGCTCATCAAGACGATGACCGCCGATCCCAATTGCGACATTGGCAAGGACAATCCCTTGAACAAGGTACCTGCGCTGGTACTGGAGGACGGATCGTCGCTCTATGATTCCCACGTCATCTGCGAATTCCTCGATTCACGCCATCAGGGCGCCAAGCTCTTTCCGACCACGGGTCCCGCGCGCTGGACGGCCCTGCGCCGCGAAGCGCTGGCTAACGGCATGGCTGACGCAGGCGTCCTGCGCATGATGGAGATCCGCCGTCCGACGGGCGAGCAATCGCCGGCTTGGATCGCGCGCCAGAAGCTGAAGATGGAGCAAGGGCTGGATGCGCTGGAACTGGAAGCGCCGCACTTTGCGCCCGTGTTCGACATCGGCCTCATCACCGTGGCGATCGTGCTCGACTATTTCGACTTCCGCTTCGGTGCCGAAGACTGGCGCGGGAAACACCCGCACCTCGCCAAATGGCACGCCGCCATCTCAGCGCGCCCGTCTTTGAAGAGCACGCTGCCGCATGATTGAAACTCGGTCCAGTTCCTCTCCCTAAAGGGAGAGGGGGCGTCATTTCTTCATATAGAGATCGCGCGCGGCCAGCACCGCGCCGCCGACGATGGCAAGGCAGCCGAGCAGGACTGCCATGGTGCCCTCGGCCTTGCCGGTGAGGATGAGAAGCAGGGTCGAGATCAGCGGCGAGGCGTAGGAGATGGCGCCCAGCGCCTTGATGTCGCCCTTCTTGACGCCGTAATCCCAGACAAAGAAGGCGGCACCCACGGGGCCAAGTCCCAATGCCACCACCGCCAGCCATTGCCAATGGCCGGCCGGCCACACGGTCGTCTCGACCAGGAGGTGGCTGAGCAAGCCGAGGAGGGCGGTGACGCCACAGAAGGCGCCGACCAGGTCGGTGGGCGCCGCGCCGAAGCGCCGCGATAGCACCGAATAGATCGACCAGGTGAAAGCGCAAGCGATGGCCGCGCCATAGCCGATCATATCGCCCACCGGCTGTGTCGCGTCAGCGATGCCGGTTTGTTTGCGGTAGATCAGGAGGATCGCAGCACCTCCCATGCCGATGAGTGCACCGGCTATATGCTGCCAGTAAAGCTTCTCACCGGGCAGCAGGGCGGAGAACAGCACGATGAGCAGCGGCCACAGATAGGCGATGAGGCTGGCTTCCACTGCCGGTGCATGGTCGAGCGCCACGAAATAGAACAGGTGATAGAGGAACAACCCGCCGATGCCGATCGCCCAGACCGGCCAGGGCTGCGCCAGGAACTGGAACG
Source organism: Dongia sp. P2_B8 (assembly GCF_056404715.1). NCBI lineage: Bacteria > Pseudomonadati > Pseudomonadota > Alphaproteobacteria > Rhodospirillales > Dongiaceae > Dongia > Dongia sp. P2_B8. The sequence continues at coordinate 1,161,328 of NZ_JBFUDM010000003.1, forward strand.
CGCTGCGCCCGATCACCAGCGCATCCTTCAGCCATTTCAGGCAGCAGAACAGGAAGGCGATGGCAAAGGTCATCGCCATCAGCTGGAAGGGCGGCACGTCACCGGTTGAAGAGGTAAAGAGTGCCAGGGTCGCCCACAACAGCACCGCGATCGCGCCGATCAGCGTGGCGCGGCGGATGGCAGCTTGCGGGCTGGATGCGGCGATTGTCTCGGTCATGGCCGAACGGGTATCGCAAGCGGCCCCCGAATCGTCAAGCCGGGGTTCTATCTACTGCGGCGCCAGGTAGACGATGAGCACCCAGTTGGTGAGGATGATGGTCGCCACCATGAAGAACAGCAGCACATAGCGGTGCACATTGCGTTCGCGCTCCGTCACCACGCCGCGCACTTGGCGGGCGAGGTTGGAGAAGCGGCTGGCGATGAGGGCGAGTTTCTCGCGCTCGGAATTCTGCCAGAACTGATAGATGATCAGCGAATAGATGGCGCCCACTGACAGGATCAGGCTGATGATCAGGCACAGCTTGAACAGGAAGCCGGTCTTCGAGGCATAGTCGCCGACCAGGCCGAGAAGCACGAAGAGCGCCAGCGTCCCGCCCAGCGTGCCCCATTGCTGATGCTTGGCAAAGCGGATCTGCTCCGTCGAGCCGCGGTAGAGCTCGATCATTTCGGCATGTGTAAGCTCATCAAGATCGCTGGGCTCGACAACCAGCGGCTCTTCGCTTTCCTCAGATGTATCGACTTCCTTCGGGGCTTTCGCCATGGCCTTATCTCTCCATTCCTAATCCTATCATGGCGCGGAATGGTTAAAAAGCCGTAGCGACGCAAAAAACCGGCCGCGAGGGCCGGTTTTTCGTTGTTCTTCAAGAGGTTGGTTTTGAGGCGTTTCGCCTTAATACATATGTTGCCCGCCATTGATGGAGAGGGTCGAGCCGGTGATGAAGCCGGCATCGTCGCCCACCAGGAACAAGACACCGCGGGCGATTTCGGAGGCCTGGCCGAGGCGGCCCACGGGAATTTTGGCGACGATCTTCTCCAGCACCTGGGGCGGGACAGCGCGCACCATGTCGGTATCGATATAGCCGGGTGCAATCGCATTCACGGTGATGTTCTTGGCGGCACCTTCCTGGGCCAGCGCCTTGGTGAAGCCATGGATGCCCGACTTGGCGGCCGCGTAATTGACCTGGCCATATTGCCCGGCCTGGCCGTTGATCGAGCCGATATTGACGATGCGGCCGAAGCTGCGCTCGCGCATGCTGTCGATCACCGCGCGGCACATGTTGAAGCAGGAGGAGAGGTTGGTGTGAATGACCGCTTCCCACTGCTCGGCCGTCATCTTGTGGAGCGTGCCGTCGCGGGTGATGCCGGCATTGTTGACGATCACATCGACCGGGCCGAGATCGGCGGCGATCTTGGCGAGGCCGTCCTTGACCTCCTTGAAGTTCGAGACGTCGATCTTATAGGCCGGAATCTCGGTTGCATGGGTGAAGGCCTTGGCCTTCGCCTCGTCGCCGCCATAGATCGCCGCGACCTTGTAGCCGGCATCCTTCAGCGCCAGGCAGATCGCCTCGCCAATGCCGCGCGTCCCGCCCGTCACCACCGCCACTCGCTTCATATTATCCTCCCTGGAATGATTTTTTCTAACTCTTCTCCCTCTCCCTTTAGGGGGAGGACCGGGGTGGGGGCGATGTCAGTCTCGTGCTCGCAGAATCATCGTCCATGCCCCCACCCAACCCTCCCCCTGATGGGAGAGGGCTTATTTTTTATCTCTCCACGCACATCGCAATGCCCATGCCGCCGCCGATGCACAGGGTGGCAAGGCCCTTCTTGGCGTTCTGCTTCTCCATTTCGTGGAGCAGCGTTACCAGCACGCGGGCGCCGGACGCGCCGATCGGATGGCCAAGCGCAATGGCGCCGCCATTGACGTTGACCTTCGACGTATCCCAGCCCAGCTCCTTGTTGACCGCGCAAGCCTGCGCCGCGAAGGCTTCATTGGCTTCGATGAGATCGAGATCGGAGGCTTTCCAACCGGCCTTGGCGAGGGCTGCCTTGCTGGCCGGGATCGGGCCGGAGCCCATGATCGCGGGATCGACACCGGCGGTGGCCCAACTGACGATACGCGCGAGCGGCGTAAGCCCACGCTTCGAGGCTTCCGCAGCGCTCATCAGCACAGCCGCGGCCGCGCCGTCATTGAGGCCCGACGCATTGCCGGCCGTCACCGTGCCGTTCTCCCGCAGGAAGGCCGGGCGCAGCTTCGCGAGTGACTCAGCGGTCGTGCCGTGCTTCGGATATTCGTCCTCCGTCACCACCACATCGCCCTTGCGGCCGGCGATGGTGACGGCGGTGATTTCGTCCTTGAACTTGCCGGCCTTCTGCGCGGCTTCGGCCTTCTGCTGCGAACCCGCGGCAAAGGCATCCTGCTGGTCGCGGGTGATTTGCCATTTCTGCGCCACGTTCTCGGCGGTGTTGCCCATGTGATAGCCGTTGAAGGCATCCCACAGACCGTCCTTGATCATCGTGTCGACGAGCTCGGTGTTGCCCATCTTGGTGCCGTTGCGCATATGCACGGCATGGGGCGCCTGGCTCATGCTCTCCTGGCCGCCGGCGATGACGATGCTGGAATCGCCGGCGAGAATAGCCTGATAGCCCAAAGCCACCGCACGCAGGCCCGACCCGCATAGCTGGTTGATGCCATAGGCCGTCTTCTCCTGCGGGATGCCGGCCGCGATCGCCGCCTGCCGTGCCGGGTTCTGCCCGGCCGCTGCCGCCAGCACTTGGCCCAGGATCACCTCATCCACCTCGCCGGCCGCGACCTTCGAGCGCGCCAGCAGATCCTTGATCACCGCGACGCCCAGCATATGTGCCGGCACCCCGGAAAGGGCGCCGCCAAAGGCACCAATCGCGGTGCGGGACGCGGCAGTGATGACGATTTCGGTAGCATTGGCCATGGGTTCATTCCTCCGGAGGCGTGGTTTCTAGCTTTGCTGCATTGCAGCGAGAACCTAAGGGAGATTCCCGCAACGCCGCAAGAGCCGTTTCATGTGCCCATCGGAAAGCTGAATGAAGGTGAGGTCAAGCGACTTATTGGGGTGCGGCACTTATGCCCATCGATCAATGGACAGAACGGCCCATCGGGATCATGATTCGATGAGAAACAGGCTGCTCACTGAACGCATGTACAGGGAGGCACCGATGATCGATACATCCACTGACCGCAAAACTTTCAGCGCCATCCTGATGGCGCCGCCCCGTTTCATCCTGCGCGCTTTCACCATGACCGGTGGCCTCGCCATCCGCGCGCTCATGATGCATGACGGCAGATGGCCCAGCATCGTCTCCGGCACGGGGCTGGGGCTCCTCGCCGTGGGGCTCATGTCCTGCGCCGCGCAGAAATATGATGACACCAAGTTCGGCAACAATGCCGCCGGCTGGTATGAGCGCTGCGGCCCCAGCGAAACCATCCGCACCGGCTGGATGACAGAAGCCGAATATCTCAAACTCGCCGCCGACCAGCGCGCCCGCGGCTGCTATCCCGTGGCGATCAAGGGCGACCTTGCGGCAGCGGACCCGTCCCAGCACCTCTACCGCGCCACCTTCAAGCCGCACCCCGACAACATCGTCGACTGGCGCGCCAGCATCGGCGCCCCCGCCGCCGAAGATTCCAAATTCGCGCTCGCCATGGCGGAGGAAGGCTATATCCGCATCTGGCAAGACGACATCGCCGACAATAAGGGGCTCCACTACGTGCAGAGTGTGTGGACCAAGGCGCATTAGGGCTCGCTCGCGCCGCATGCTTTTTGCGGACCATGACGAGAGAGGGAAGGGGAACCCCAAACGGCTCCCTCGCCCCGCGCAGCGGGGAGAGGGCGGGGGGTGAGGGGCCCCTGCCAGCGCACAGCACAACACCCCTTCGAACCAAACCCGCTCCGCATGCGACTATAGAGGCATGACCCGCCGCCAGATCCTGACACAGCTCATGAGCCTAGCCACGCTCACCGCCACCGGCAGCAGAATGGCGCGCGCCGAAGACCCCCCAGCCCAATTCACCGACTGGGTCCGCCGCTTCTACCTCACCCAACTCGCCGTCCGTGCAAGACAAGAGGGACACGCCACCCCAGAAACTGAAAGCAACCTCGAACCAACCCTCAGCCATCCCCTCCGCGACTACCTCACGGCCGAGATGCAAACCCTCTACGACAATGCCCAAAACCGCCAGATGCCACCCGAGGTCGCAGCCACCATCCAAGAAGGCCCGATCCTCCACGAGATCTTCGGCTGGGGCGCTCTCCCCAACCGACCCATCGAATTGGTCGCCGTCACCAAAGCCCCCTGGTGGAAATCCCTCACCCAAGAAAACCTCGCCCTCGTCACCCTCAATATCGCCGGCAACGAACGCGATTTGACACTGAAGGGCCACTACCACGCCCCCACCTTCAGCTGGCAGATCGAGGATATCGATTACGGCGAAGGCTCAGACGAGACCCTACGAGAACGGCTCGAAAGCACAGCCACCTGGCCAAAGCGCAACTAGCGCCACTCCACCCACCCGTCATCCCCCACCGTCATGGTCGGCGAAGGCCGACCACTCACGAGTTTGGAGGCAATGTACTAGGTATCGGGCAGGAAGTAGTGGGTATTTCATCTTCTCAGAGGGAGACAACAATTCTCTCAAGACTGCAAATGCGCGCTATCCATTAGACAACTAGTGGCTGTAATATATTGTCTCCTATCAACGTGGCCACGCATGGCGATTTGGAGATAAGCCTCACATGGAAAGCTCGCCTCTGTTTCCTGCAAATCAAAGGGACAATCTGCTCCAGAGCTTTGAGCAACAGATTAAGAGCACCGCTGAGGAGCAGGACCTCAATCAAGATCGAGCGTTCATACACGTAGCGCTGGACGTCCTGGGTTACGATTTTGATCCAACAGAAGTAACTGATGGCAAGGGCGATTTCGGGATCGACTTTATCGAGGTCGAAGAGAATAGAGCCAGTGTCTTCCAGTTTAAGAGCCAAGAGTTCTCAGATCGAATTTCGAGCGAGTTTGTCGCGGGACCAACCTATCTGTCAGATCTACGTCGGATTTCGGATCTGCTTAAGAACTTGGACAATCCCCCTAAAGAAGCAAACACAAAAGTACGGACAGGTCTAAAAGCACTCCGGGCAGCAGTAGACCGCTACACAAAAGCAAACACTTCATCTGAGCCATATCAAGTCGACATCTATTTTGTTGTCATGGCCTCATCATTAACGAGTCAGGCTCAGGATGAGTTTTCGAGATTCCAATCTGCGAACAGAGTGACTTGGGGCGACGCTGTAATTGCACTCAACTATTACCCCGTTACGCTAGACGATTTGCTTGCAGAGAAATGGAGAGAGTCCAATAGCGATTGGCGAACGTCCTCGGGAACCAAAGACGAGCACATTTCTCTGGGCGTTTCAGGTGAGACCATTGAAACATCTAAGTCGGTAGTATTTTTTACCAAAGCGAAGGGCCTCATAGAGGCATTCGACAAATTTGGATATCAGATATTCGAGYCCAATGTCCGTTGCGAATTGAAGAGGTCTAGGGTCAATGAAGCAATTCGTGCATCTGTAAAATCGAGCCGGGGCCGAAAAGAGTTCAAGCATTTAAATAATGGGATAACTTTAATTTGCGCGAGTTTTCAAAAAAGAAAAGAGCAAAGCGAAATTAAGGTTCGCCAACCAGGAGTAATTAACGGCCTTCAGACAGTGAAATCATTGCATGACGCATATGATGAACTAACTGCCGAAGAGCGAGCTCATTTTGATAAGACTTGTGATGTGTTGGTGAGGTTGCATTTTCGGGATGCAGTAGCAGACTATCGAGAGTTGGTTAAATCCACCAATAATCAAAACCCAATGCAACCGCGCAACCTTCGTTCAAATGACCCAGAACAGCTGAATTACGAAAAACTGTTCGCGGACATTGGCTGGTTTTTTGAACGTAAAGAAGGCGCATGGCAGGCCTACAGGAGCGACCATTCACTTTGGGGATCATTGAGAGGGCATAAAGCGTCGTCATTTCGTTCGGCCAATTCTTCGGTATCAAGAAATATTGATAACTTAGACTTGAGCCAAGCTTGGATATCGTTTGTCGGGTTCTCTGATCAGGCGATCCATAACAAGCGAGAAATATTTGTTGACGATCGCTATTATGATCTAGTCTTTAGAAAGCGTATTGCTAAGCACGGATATGATTACGATTTCAAATTTCTGGATGCGTCTGTGCGGGAAGACGCATCCGATCAAGCTCCGTCGCACTACATGTTGCTGGTCGCGGTGCTAGCGCATGAGGCCGCAAATCATTTAACGCCATCCCGAAGGCAGAACCGTGATGACGCTATTAAGCGACTAAAGGCAGATAAGCTAAAAAAAGAAGACCAAGATGCAAAGCTCTCAGAGGACAGCGTCTATACTAAAGGTCTCGTGTTAGCCGGCGCGAAGTATCTGTTTCCGGAATTCTGCGGGCTATTGCTATTTCGTGCTCTTGGCAAAGAAATGCATACAATCGGACCGAAGCTGGTTGCCACAAAATCAATGAAATCAATGGTAGCGGAAAGAAGTTTCGAGACCATTCGTAAGGCAATCGAAACGGAAGAGTTTGAAGACGGCGATTTTTTTGCGATTGCGTGGGCGCTATACAACTTCTGTCTTGAACAAATTATTGGGTTGCCATCTTGGAGGCAGCAGTTTGAGCAGGCAGCAGTTCGGTCACGATTCAATTACTCAGAGTTCAATCGCAGAGAACTCTATAAGCAGCTTGAAGCGCTTGATAAAGTTTACCAAAAGCGGCCGTTCCCTGCACCATGGTCCCAGGGATTTGAAGAACGCAAAGGAATCTTTGCTTATTTCAAGAAAGCCCTGACATGACAGAGACGCTTTTCTATTACATCGAATGATAGAGTGTAGCCCAATTAGGTAATGTACTACCGAAGTGACGTACAGCTACCTCCCCACCGGCCGCGGATTGCGACTGACGAAGTCCCGCTGGTGCCAATAGGGATAGGTCGGCGTCTTCTCGGTCACGGCATCGAGCTTCGCCACCTGCTCAGGCGACAGTTTCCATCCAATCGCACCGAGGTTCTGCTTCAGCTGTTCTTCTGTGCGCGCCCCCATCACCAGGTTGCACACGGTCGGGCGTTGCAGGAGCCAGTTGAGTGCCACCTGCGGCACGGACTTGCCCGTCTCCTTGGCGACCGCATCCAGCACATCCACGACGTCATAGAGAAACTCGTCATCGACCGGCGGGCCGCCTTCGGCGCCGCCGGATTTGATGCGGCCGGACTGGTCCTGGGCGCCGCGGCGGATCTTGCCGGTGAGGCGGCCCCAGCCCAGCGGGCTCCACACCATGGTGCCGACACCCTGGTCGAGGCAGAGCGGCATGATCTCTTCCTCATAGTCGCGGCCGATCAGCGAATAATAGCCCTGATAGACGACGTAGCGATTGAGGCCGTACTTCTCTGACGTCGCCAGCGACTTCATCACATGCCAGCCGCTGAAATTGGAGCAGCCGATATAGCGTACCTTGCCCGACGTGATGAGGTTGTCTAACGCGGAGAGCGTTTCCTCAACAGGTGTCAACGCATCGAAGCCGTGCATGAAATAGACGTCGATGTGATCGGTGCCGAGGCGCTTCAAGCTCGCTTCCGCCGCCTCGATCAAATGATAGCGCGAAGAACCCTTGTCGTTGGGCCCGTCTCCCATGCCGAAGGTAGCCTTGGTGGAGATGAGCGCCTGATGGCGCTTGCCCTTCAAGCCCGCCCCCAGAATGGTCTCTGCGACACCCGCGGAATAGACGTCGGCGGTGTCGAAGAAATTGAGCCCAGCATCCAGGCACATGTCGATCTGGCGGCGCGCTGCCTGCTCATTGACGGCGCCCCATTTGTCGAAGAATTCATTGCCGCCGCCAAAGGTCCCGGTACCGAAGGAAAGGACGGGCACCTGGAGGCCGGAACGGCCAAGCTGACGATATTCCATCGAGATGGCTCCCATATATGATGCGGGTCGGTGCGATATATTGGGGCCGACCTTAGCGCGCCCGCGCAGGCGGTTCTACCCTGCGCGCATCATGGGAATTGGGGTATTGGGCAAGGGGAGGGCGGTCAATGATACGGTATCATTTGCCCTTTTGGGCGACCGCTTCCTTGTCATCCGGAGCTTTATCGCCGGCAGCTTTATCAACTGCCTCTTTATCCTTGCCGCTTGCCTGGTCAAGGAAGGCCTTGTCGGCGATGACACCGGCCAGATTGCATTTGTTGACGATGATGCCCTCGGCCCGGACCTCGGTGAAGTCAGCTTTCTTCAAGCGGCAATCGGTGATGACGGTCGGATAGACGGCATTGTCGGCGCCCTTGCGGTGAATGATCTCGGGGCTGAGATCGGCACCCTGGAACAGCGCTTCCTCGAGAATGCTCTCGGTGAATTTCGTGCCGCGCAGTTCCGCCGCGCTGAAATCGGCGCGGGTGAGGTCGGTGCGGATGAAATTGGCGAGATTGCTCTTCGCCCCGCGCAGGTTGGTGCCGCGCAGCTTGGCGTCGGTAAAGGTGGCACCCGTGAGCTTGCTGCCTGCAAGATCGAGGCCTGACAGATCGGCGCCGCTGAAATTGGCGCGCTGGCCCTTTTCGCCGCCGGTTTCCACCCATTCGGCATGCGAGGCGATGAGCGCCTTCAGCCGCACGATGGCATCGGGGGAATCGTCGACCAGCAGGCAATGCGAGGTGTCGACATAGCCCGCGAGCGCGCTCTCGAGATTGACGCCGAAGAGATTGGCGTCTTTCAGCGTCACATGATCGAGCTTGGCGCCGGCGATCTTGGCATGATCGAGCCTGGCGCCCGTCAGGTCGCTGTTGGAGAGATTGGCGCCGCTGAGGTCGGCGCCCTTGAACTGGGTCCCTGAGAGATCGGCACCGATCATCTCCGCCCCGCGCAGATTGGCGCCGGAGAGATTGGCGTTGCGGATGACGGCACCGTTGATCTTGGCGCGTTCAAGATTGGCACCACTCAAGGTCAGCTGGTTCATATCCGATTTGTCGCGCAGCGAGGTGGCGCCACCATCGACCAGCAGCGAGCCGCTGCGGAGATCGGCGCCTGAGAGATGCGCCTTGGTGAAATTGGCACCCTTCAGCTGCGCGCCGCGGAAATTGGCATCGTCGCATTTGGCGCCGGTGAGATTGCTGCCGGAAAGATCGGCACCGAAGAGATCGGCACCTTCCAGCTGCGCGCCGGTGAGGTCGCAATTGACGAGGCGGGCCCCCACCATCTTGGCCTTGGAGAGGTTGATGCCCCGCAGGCTCGCACCCTCAAGGTTGAACTTGCTGAGATCGACCCGCCGGCCGCCTTTTTCATTGGCGAGCCACAGGCGGTGCGCTGCGAGCGCCCCCCACAGTTCGTCGACGTCGAGGACGCCGTTGGCCATCGCCGCTACTCGATCGAGAGGACAAGGGCGAGCTTGTCCTCATGCTTGATGATGGATTTCTTGGCGCGCTTGGCGACCGGTATCTTGGCGCGAATACAATGGGTGAGGAGGAGTGCCCCTAGGATTTCACTCTTAAGCTGGATCGTCCGGCCGTTCGGGCTGTCGCCGCCTTTGATGGTGCAGGCAACTTCAAGGCCCTCATCCTCGACGATGGCGAGTTTTCCCAGGCTCTCTTTCTCGCTGATCTTATTCGTCTGGACGAGGTACTGCAGAATGGCCGTCGCCAGTTCATCCATGGTGAAGACCAAGCGGCGCCATTCCGAAATCATGGTTTTCTCGAATCCATCCCGACCGATATGTGCTGACGTGCCCCAGATGGATGCCCGGAAAGATTGCCGGCTCGCCCCCCATCAGCGCGCAAGGTAGCCTGTATGGCCGGTAAAGTGAAGCCCAACGACATAAAACCGGGCCTATGCCAGCAGCAGCCACAGCATGAACGCACCCAGGATGATCCGGTAGATCGCGAACGGGGCAAAGCCATGCCGCCCGACAAAGCCGATGAGGGTGCGCACGACGATGAGCGCCGTCACGAAGGCGCAGACGAAACCGATGGCGATGAGCGACATGCCGTCGGCGGTCAGATCATGGCGGTTCTTGAAGAGGTCATAGGCCGTGGCGGCGATCATGGTGGGGACGGCGAGGAAGAAGGAGAATTCCGTCGCTGTCCGGCGGTCGATCCCCACCAGCATGCCGCCCATGATGGTGGCGGCCGCACGGCTCACCCCGGGAATCATCGAAAGGCATTGGAAACAACCGATGGCCAGCGCCCGTTTCAACGAGATCTCGTCGGTCGTATGAACGCGCGGTTCCGGCCGGAACTTCTCAATGAGCAGCATGGCAATGCCACCCACGATCAGCATCACCGAGACGACGAGGGGCGAGAACAGAACTTCCTTGATGGTCTTGTAGGCAAAGAACCCGACCACCATCGAGGGCAGGAACGCCACCAGGACCACGCCGGTGAAATGCCGTGCACCCGCCTGGTCGTGCAAATGCAAAGCAGTCGCCAGTAGTTTCGCCCGGTAGACCCAGCATACGGCGAGGATGGCGCCCAGCTGGATGACGATCTCAAACAGCGCGGCACGCGGTCCGGTAAAGCCAAGAAGATCGCTCACCAGGATGAGATGGCCGGTTGAGGATACGGGGAGGAACTCGGTCAATCCTTCCACCAGCCCGAGAAGGGCTGCCTGGAGCGACATTATCATATCCATGGAAAATCACTTTGCTGCAGGTGCGAGAAAACGGTTCCCGTTGCATAGCGCAGCCTTGGTCAAAATGTCACGGCTTTAAGGAGCGTTATCGGAGAAACAATTCCGTGGCATCGCTGTTCACCCTATGCAGCGTCCCCTGCTGCCTGATTGAAAGGAAGTTCTCATGGCGAACCCCCAGAACCCCCAGAACCCCCAGAAACCCGAAACGCCCCGCGAAGCTCAGAAGCAACAGAGCCAAAGCCCCAATGAGCGTGACCGGCAGCCGCAACAGGGTCAGCAGAACAACCCGCAGCGTCAGCCCGGCCAGAACCAGGACGCCCAGCGCCAGCAGTCGCAGGGCAATCCGGACAAGGACCGCAACATGGTCGGTAAGGATACGGATGGCGACGGCAAGGTCGTGAAGCCAGGCCAGATGCCAGGCCAGAGCCATGGCACCGGGATCAAGCCGGACCAGAAGCGCTAATCTTCCAACTCTTTGAAAGTCGCCCGCGCATCGTCAGCCCCCCGAATGAAACCTTGGGCGATGCGCGGGCGTTTTCATGCCTGAAGATGGCGTTGCATCCAGGCCGATAATGGCTGCCACACTTCAGGTGCTGCCGATCGCCCCACCATCATGCCGATATGCCCGGCACTGGGCACCAGCTCATCCGCCTTCTTGAACTGGCGGGTGAGGGCGCGGGAACTTTCCGGCGGCACGATCCGGTCGGCGCTGGGAATGACATTCAGCACCGGCCGCGTCAGGTTGCCGGGATCGACCACGACATTATCGATCTTCCAGCGCAGATTGGTCGGACTGTTCTCGCCATACCAGCCGGTAAAGCATTCGCGCGCCACGGGAGCGGACAGGCTGATCCCGTCATTGAGCCAATCCTCCAGCGCCACGAACCGCCTGGCACTGTCGCTCTGCTGGTCGAGTGTCCCGAAATACTGGAATTTCTTCAACACCTGAAAGGGATCGAGGCCGGAGAAGAAGGCCTGCAGCATATCGACGGGCAATTCGCCCAGCGCCTGCAGCACCGGCTCCAGCTGCCTGCCGATCTGTCCCATCATCTGCGCATGGCCGATATTCTCGGCATGGAAATCCCACGGTGTCGCAAGGCAGATGAGGCCGGCGATTTCCGCCTGCTTGCGGAGCGCCAGGCCCAGCGCCAGATTGCCACCCATGCAATAGCCGACCAGGAAGATCGGTCCGCCCGGCTCGCGACGCACCGCTTGCAGGGCAGCTTCCAATCGCCCGGCAATATAATCGGTGAGGTTGAAGCTGCGTTCGAGATAGCCCGGCGCGTCCCAATCCACCACGAACGGGTCGTAGCCATTGCCATCCAGCCAGCGCAGGAAACTCGCGCGCGCTTCCAGATCGAGCACGTAATAGCGATTGACCAGGGAGGGGATGACCAGCACCCGCGGCCGCCTGGCTTTTTCGTCCCGCTGCGTGCGGTAGTCGCGCAGCTTGGTGGTACCCTGGTCCCACAGAATGGGGGCAGGTTCCATGTCGCGGTGGGCTGGATGCTTGCGATAGGCCTCGATGCCGGTCAGCAATTGGCCGAAGCGGCGGCGTCCCTCAATCTGCAGGGCCGCCATCAGCGCCGCCGGATCCGTCTTTTGGATCTGGGGCCCTAGCTGCGCGAGGCTTTCTTGCAGTTTTGGGCTTAGCCGCTGGTTTGGGTCTTGCGCCGGATTGCTGCTGTGCGAGTTCGCCAAGGCGCTGCTCAATGCCGGCAAGGCGGCGGCTGAGTTCGTCCAGGTCGCGGCCGCCAGGCCCAGATGCTGCGGCAGCGGTCTTGGCCCCAGCCTCCGCGCTGGCCGATTCTGCCGCGGCGGCTGGCTTTCCGTTTCCGGCATTGGGGTGGCCTCCCTTGAACCAATCCTGCGCCATCCAATCCTGGGCCATCTTGGCCCAGATCTTGGTCATGTCCATTTCCTGGCCGGGAATCGGGCTGCCCATTTGCCCCAGCTGGCTCAGCCACATGCCGGGCAGCGGCATGGCGGCCATCAGCCGGGCCGCCTGGGTGGCGATGTCCGGGTTGGCGGCCACTGCCGTCAGCTGGTCCTGCCACAAATCCAGCAGGCGCCGCGCCAGTTCCTCGAGTTCCGGGGCATCCGCCCCAGCTTGCTTTCCCGGTGTTTCAGTCATTTAGGGACTATAGCCGCTGGGCGGGCCGCTGGGAACCCAGCCTATGCCGCGGCTGCTAACACCAGGATGATAAGTCAGGATGACAAGCCAGGTTTTCGGACGTTTGCATTGCAGCGACCGCATTGCCATACGACCCCAATCTAGTGCTATGCTGCACACAGGCGCCAACCTGTTTCGTTAACGTTGCTGCATCGCGCAAAAAAATGGCGCTAAAAAGTCTGTACGCAGGGGAGTGAAGAATGGCTGTGCCAGGTGACCAAAATAAGGGCGACCAAGCAAAATCAGGCGACAAGTCGAACCCGGTCCGCATCAAGAAATACGCCAACCGCCGTCTCTACAATACGGCGACCAGTTCTTACGTGACGCTCGACTATCTCGCGCAAATGGTGCGGGAAGGTCTCGACTTCACGGTCGAGGACGCGAAGTCGGGTGAAGACATCACCCGCTCGGTGCTGACCCAGATCATCGTCGAAGAGGAATCGAAGGGGCAGAACATGCTGCCCATCAATTTCCTGCGGCAGCTGATCAGCCTTTATGGCGACAATCTGCAGTTCCTGGTGCCGGGCTATCTTGAGAAGAGCATGGAGAGCTTCGGCGCCAACCAGGATCAGATCCGCGCCTACATGAAGGAAAACTTCGCCAACGTCCTGCCGATCGACCGGCTGGAAGAGATGTCGAAGCAGAACATGGCCTTCTTCCAGCAGGCCATGAGCTTGTGGAACCCGTTCAAGGTGGGCTCGACCGGTCCCGGCATGCCGGGCATGCCAGGCGCTGGCGAACCCAAGGCCGATGCTGCTCCGGCACCACGCGGCGAAGACCTCAACGATCTCAAATCCCAGATGCAGGCGTTGCAGCGTCAGCTCGAACAACTGACCAAGGCCGGCCAGAAGGCCGACTGACGGCGTTTTTATTCGTCATGCCCGGGCTTGACCCGGGCATCAGTTTGCAACTGGCGGGCAGCCGATCCAGTCGCACCGGATCCCCGGGTCAAGCCCGGGGATGACGAATGAGATGGCAGGAATGACGGAAAACCATGCGCGCGAAGATCAACGGAACCGAGCTTTTCATCGCGGTATCCGGACAAGACGACAAGCCGGCCCTCATCCTCAATCATTCGCTGGCAACCAGCCATGAGATGTGGGGCCTGCAGCTGCCGATCTTCGCGCGCCACTTCCGCGTCGTCGCATTCGACATGCGCGGCCATGGGGCGAGTGCTGCACCATCCGGTGCCTATACCCTCGATCAGCTGGCCGATGACGTGGTCGGTGTCGCCGATCACCTGGGGTTGAATCGATTCAATTATCTCGGCCTTTCCATCGGCGGCATGATCGGCCAGGTGCTGGGCGCCCGCCATGGCGCCCGGTTGGGCAAGCTCGTCCTCTCCAGCACGTTGATGGGATCGGTCGATGCCGCAGGTGCCAAGGCCTGGGACGAACGCAATGTGACCGTGAAGGCACAGGGTGCGGCCAGCCAGATCGACGGCACCATGGCGCGCTGGCTGTCGGCCGATTTCCAGAAGGCGGCTCCCTATACGTCGCAATGGATTCGCAACCTCATTGCAGCGACACCGGCCGATGGTTATGCCGGCTGCGGCGAGGCGATCAAGGTGATGAACCTCACAGCGGAAAAGCTCGGCACCATCAAGGTGCCGACTCTCGTTATCGCCGGTGAAAAAGATCCCGGTGCTCCGCCGGCGATGGGTGCCCAGATCGCGGCAGCCATTCCAGGTGCGCAATCTTTCGTGCTGCCGGGCGGTTATCATCTGTGCAATGTCGAGTTCCCGCATGTGTTTGCCGAGCGCGTGCTGACTTTCCTGCTGGGCGGGGAAAATGGCTGACGGGCCTAGCCCTTTGACAAGCCGGCCCGTGACGCACAAGCCCACCGCACCCGCCGATAACAATCTGTTGCGCAGTGTGCCCGTGGTGTTCGTCCTGCTATGGGCCACGGGCTTCATGGTGGCAAAATACGCCATTCCCTATGCTGCTCCCTTCACCATCCTCACCATCCGCTTTACCATCGCCAGTGCGATGATGGCGGCGATCGGGCTTATCTTCGGTGCGCGCTGGCCCAAGACCTTCACCGAAATCCGCCATATCGCCATCACTGGCATCCTGCTGCAGGCGGTCTATCTCGGTGGCTGTTACGCGGCCATTTACGCGGGTCTCCCCAGCGGCATGGTGGCGCTCATCGCCGGCCTGCAGCCGATCGTGACGGCAGCGCTCGCCGGCCCGTTGCTGGGCGAACGGTTGCGCCCCTTGCAATGGCTGGGCGCCATGTTGGGCTTCCTCGGCCTCACCATGGTGATCTGGCACAAGCTGGTCTTCGATGCCGGGCATTTCTGGGCCTTGTTCTTCGCCTTCGTGCAATTGGCCGGCATCACGGCGGCAACACTCTACCAGAAACGCTTCAGCCCGAATGCCGACCTCAAGGCAGGAGCGGCCATCCAATATGCCGCGGCCTGCATCGTGCTATTGCCGGTCATGCTTTATCTCGGTGTCGGTGACATCAACTGGCAGCCGCAATTCATCTTCGCCATGGGCTGGATTGTCATCGTGCTGTCGGGTATTTCGATAGCACTCCTCACCTGGATGATCCAGCGCGGTGCTGCTTCAAAGGTCGCCAGCCTCTTTTACTTGACGCCGCCGGTGGCGGCCCTTGGTGGCTATTTCATGTTCGACGAGCGGCTGGATGCGCTGGCCTTTTGTGGCATGGGTGTCGTGGCGCTGGGCGTGTTCCTGGTGAACCGCAAATGAGCGAAGCCGAGATGATCGAGCGGCGCCGCTACCGGCCCAATCCCGGTGAAGACCTCCATGTCTTTGCCTATGGCTCGCTGATGTGGCGTCCGGACTTCCCCTTCGTCGATATCCAGCCGGCCACCCTCTACGGCTATCACCGTGCTTTCTGCATCACCTCGACCCATTATCGCGGTTCCGAAGAACGCCCCGGCCTCGTCCTGGGGCTCGATCGCGGTGGCCAATGTCTGGGCCGTCTCTATCGCGTGGCGCCGATGGACGCCGAGAAGGCCGCCGATTATCTGCATCGCCGCGAAATGGTGACGGGTGTCTATATTCCGCGCTTGCTCAAGGTTCGCCTAAGCGATGGTCGAGATGTGACAGCGCTATCTTTTGTCGCCGACCGGAAACACGCGCAGTATGCCGGCAAATTGTCGGCGGAAGAGGTGGTGTCGAAGATCCGTGACGCGGTTGGCATTGCCGGTCCCAATATCGATTATCTGCGCAATACCGTGCTGCATCTCGATGAAATGGGTATCGGCGATTGTGCGCTGCACCGCATTTTGCGCATGCTCGACGGGCTCAAAGACGCTACATAGGACCGCATCTCCCCGTCTCGAGGAAATCATGGGTCCGTTGGAACATCCGCAGAAATCCTATTACGCCGCCAGCGCCAATCCGTTTGCGCGCTTGGCCCCGCTGGCAGGCACCGTCACCGCGGACGTCTGCGTCATCGGCGGCGGTTTCACCGGCCTCTCGGCAGCCCTTCATCTTGCGGAACGCGGCTACAAGGTCGTGCTGTTGGAACAAGCGCGCATCGGTTGGGGCGCCTCGGGCCGCAATGGCGGGCAGATCAATCTGGGCCTGCGCAAGGGGCCGGAAGAATTGTTGGCCGCGTTCGGCGAAGCGCGCGCAAAGATGCTCTTCGACATGAGCGAAGAAGCGCGGCAGCTGATTGTCGACCGTGTTGCCCGGCACAAGATCGCCTGCGATCTCAAGCCCGGCACGCTCCATGTCGCCAGCAAGGCACGCGACCAGACCTGGATGGAAGAGGAGGTTGCCTGCCTCGAGAATGTCTATGGCTATAAGGGTGCGCGCTTCCTCGACAAGCAGCAGACTCGTGCCGAGCTCGGTTCCGATATCTTTCATGCCGGCGTGCGCGACAGTGGCGGTGGCCATCTCCATCCCTTGAACTACGCGCAAGGGCTGGCTTTGGCTGCAATCGCTGCAGGTGCCACGCTCCATGAACAAAGCCACGTCACGAAAATTGAGAAGGGTGACATCAACCGAATCGTCACGACCGGTGGCGAGGTGTTGGCCAAATATGTCGTCCTGGGCTGCAACGCCTATCTGGGCGATCTGGAGCCGCGCATCGCCGGCAAGATCATGCCGATCGCCAACTTCATTGTCGGCACCGAGCCGCTCTCGGACAATGAAGCGCGAGAGGCCATCACCCACGATGTCTGCATCTGCGACACCAAATTCGTGGTCAGCTATTGGCGCCTTTCTGCCGACAAGCGCATCCTGTTCGGCGGTGGCGAACGCTACAACACGCAACCGCCCGCCGATATCGGCGCCTTCGTGCAGCCTTACCTCGCCCGCGTCTATCCGCAATTTGCGGAGAAGCGCATCGATTACGGCTGGGGTGGCATGCTGGCCATCACGGCATCACGGCTGCCGCATTTCGGGCGCATGGGAAACATCTTCTTCGCTCATGGCTATTCGGGGCAGGGCGTTGCCACCACGGGTCTTGCCGGCAGGCTCATTGCAGAAGCTTTGGCCGGCAGCGCCGAACGTTTCGATGTCTTCTCCGCCATACGTCACCAGACCTTCCCCGGCGGTACCCTGTTACGGCATCCGCTGCTGGTCGCCGCGATGTTGTGGTACGCGCTCAGGGATCGGCTCTGATCAGGCGGCTGCTTCTGCCTTCAGTGCAGCTTTGAGATCTGGCGGCAACTTGTTCCAATGGCAATCGTGGATTGCACCCGCCAGCGCATAAAGCATCGTCAGGGAAATGTGGCGGGGAAATACGTGCTTCAGACGGCGATAGGCTGCAACAGCCCCCAATTCACGTAGGGCCGCTGCATCCTCGATCCCAACGTCTCGCAGCTGCCGTACGCTGGCTGGGCCGAGATTCTTGAGTGCCAGAAGGCTATTCGTCATACCGGAGAATTAATCACACCATTCTCGGTTTTTGCAATATGGCCGCAGCAACATTGGGTTCTTGCATCCAACCGCGAGCAGGCGATATATTTATAAGGATATAACGAAAATCACCAGACCACGATTCACTGAGCAGCCGGGCCAAAGTGCCGCATGAAGGGCAGGCGGACTCTCTGCTAATCTTGTCCCTAGCCAGGCGCCAAATCCTCTACGCACATCACCATTCGAAGGAATCATAAAATGTCCAATCATCAGAAGTTCTACATCAATGGCGCGTGGGTCGATCCGGTGAAGCCGGCTACACTGGATGTCATCAATCCCGCCACCGAAGAGGCGTACACCAAGATCTCTGTCGGCACGGCTGCGGATGTCGACAAGGCAGTCGCCGCCGCCAAGGCAGCCTTTCCGAAATTCTCCCAGACCAGCAAAGCCGAACGGCTGAAGCTCCTGAAGCGCATCCTCGACGTCTATAACGAGCGCGCCGAGGACATCGCCAAGGCCGTCTCCGATGAAATGGGAGCACCCATGAGTTGGGCCCGAGATGCCCAGACCTGGGCTGGCCGTGTCCATCTCGAAGCGACCATCGCTTCCTTGGAAAAATATGAATTCGAGAGCCAGCGTGGCACCACTCGCATCGTCAAGGAAGCGATCGGTGTCGTAGCACTCATCACGCCCTGGAACTGGCCGCTCAATCAGATCGTCTGCAAAGTGGCGCCGGCCATCGCCGCCGGCTGCACCATGGTGCTGAAGCCGAGTGAAATTGCGCCGATCAGCGGCATCGTGTTCACGGAAATCATGCATACCGCCGGCGTGCCGGCTGGTGTCTACAACATGATCAACGGCGACGGTCCGTCGGTCGGCCAGGTGATGGCAGGGCACAAGGACGTTGACATGGTGTCATTCACCGGCTCGACCCGCGCTGGCATCATCGTGGCAAAGACAGCAGCCGACACGGTGAAGCGTGTTGCGCAGGAACTGGGTGGCAAGTCGCCGAACATCATCCTGCCCGATGCCGATTTCGAACTGTCGGTGAAGAAGGGCGTCGAAGGCTGTTTCGGCAATACCGGCCAGTCCTGCGATGCGCCGACCCGCATGCTCGTCCCGCGCGCCCAGCACGACGACGCTCTTGTCATTGCCAAGAAGGCCGCTGAAGCCCACAAGGTCGGCGACCCGAAGGCCGATGACACCGTCTTGGGCCCCGTGGTCAGCGAGATCCAGTTCAACAAGGTGCAGGGGCTCATTGAAATAGGCATCAAGGAAGGCGCGACGCTGGTGTCTGGCGGCACAGGTCGTCCCGAGGGCCTCAATCGTGGCTACTATGTGCGCCCGACTGTCTTCGGCAATGTTACCCGCGACATGACCATCGCCCGCGAAGAGGTCTTCGGCCCGGTCCTCGCCATCATGCCCTATGACAGCGAAGAGCAGGCGATCGATATTGCCAACGACACGGTCTATGGCCTCGCAGCTTACGTCCAGTCGAAGGACATCAACCATGCCCGCAAGGTCGCTCGTCAATTGCGGGCCGGCCAGGTCAACCTCAACTATCCGGACTGGGACACTCACGCCCCGTTTGGCGGTTATAAACAATCCGGCAACGGCCGCGAATATGCCGATTGGGCGATCCACGACTTCCTGGAAGTGAAGGGCATCGTCGGCAACGGCGTGGAGTAAGACTCTGCCGGGGTTCGCGGTGCGGACCCCGGTGCTCTCAATCGTCACATGCCCGCCATGATAATTGGGCATTTTGGCGACCGGCCGGAATGCTGTATTTCAGCCCCATCCTGAGACTTGGTGAGGAAAGTGCTGTCATGTCCAATGAACTGAAATTCTACATTAACGGCAGCTGGGTTGATCCGGTAACGCCAGCGACACTCGATGTCATCAATCCGGCAACCGAAGAAGCCTTTACCAAGATTTCCATGGGCGCCGCCGCCGACGTCAACAAGGCCGTGGCTGCCGCAAAGGCTGCTTTCCCGAAATTCTCCCGCACCGGCAAGGCCGAGCGCCTGGCATTGCTGCAGCGCATCCTCACTGAATACAACAAGCGCTTCGACGACATTGCCAAGGCGGTCTCGGATGAAATGGGCGCGCCGATGTCGCTGGCCACGGATTCGCAAGCCTGGATCGGCCGCGCGCATCTCGAAGCCACCATCAAATCCCTGGAGACCTTCGAGTTCGAGGAACAGCGCGGACCGACCCGCATCGTCAAGGAAGGGATCGGCGTCGTCGGCCTGATCACACCCTGGAACTGGCCGTTGAACCAGATCGTCTGCAAGGTGGCGCCGGCCATCGCTGCCGGCTGTACCATGGTGCTGAAGCCCAGCGAAGTGGCGCCCATCAGCGGTATCATCTTCGCCGAAGTGATGCATGCCGCTGGTGTCCCGGCCGGCGTCTTCAATCTCATCAACGGCGATGGTCCGTCGGTGGGCCAGGTGATGGCCGCCCACAAGGATGTCGACATGGTATCCTTCACCGGCTCGACCCGCGCCGGCATCATCGTCGCTAAGACGGCGGCTGAGACCGTGAAGCGTGTGTCGCAGGAACTAGGCGGCAAGTCGCCCAACATCATCCTGCCCGACGCCGATCTTGAAGCGGCCGTCTATAAGGGCGTCCAGAATTGCTTTGGCAATAGCGGCCAGTCCTGCAACGCGCCGACGCGTATGCTGGTGCCGGCAGACCGTCACGACGAAGCGCTGAAGGTCGCCAAGAAAGCCGCCGAGACCCACAAGGTCGGCGATCCGAAGGCGGCCGACACGGTCCTTGGCCCGGTGGTAAGCGAGATCCAGTACAACAAGATCCAGGGCCTCATCGAAACCGGCATCAAGGAAGGAGCGACGCTGGTCACCGGCGGCACGGGCCGACCGGAAGGCCTCAACCGCGGCTACTATGTGCGCCCGACCGTGTTCGGCAATGTGCGCAACGACATGACCATCGCCCGCGAGGAAATCTTCGGTCCCGTGATCGCCATTATGCCCTATGACAGCGAAGAGCAGGCAATCGAGATCGCCAATGACACGGTCTATGGCCTGGCTGCCTATGTGCAGTCGAAGAATCTTGATCACGCCCGCGATGTCGCGCGCCAGCTGCGTGCCGGCCAGGTGAAGATCAATTATTCGACCTGGGATGCCTACATGCCCTTCGGTGGCTATAAGCAATCGGGGAACGGTCGTGAATATGCCGATTTCGGTATTCACGACTTCCTCGAAGTGAAGGGCATCGGCGGCTACGGCGAGGCCTGAGGCGGGCCGATGTATACCCCCGCCCATTTCCGCGAAGAGCGCCTGCCGGTTCTCCATGAGGCGATCGGGCAGACACGGCTCTGCAATCTGGTGACCTTGGGCAGGAATGGGCTCGAAGCCAGTCACATTCCCGTTCTGCTGGAGCCGGAAGAGGGGCCGAACGGCACCCTCTACGGCCATCTCGCGCGCGGCAATCCGCAATGGAAGCTGGTCGACAAATCCATCCAGGCCCTGGCGATCTTCATGGGGCCGGACGCCTATGTCTCGCCCTCCTGGTATGCCGAGAAGGCCAGGAACGGCAAGGTCGTGCCGACCTGGAACTACGTCACCGTCCATGCCTATGGCGATCTCGATTTCTTTGACGGCAAGGACCGATTGCTGGCGCTGGTAACCAAGCTCACGGAGAAGCATGAGGGCAAGCGTGCCGAACCCTGGGCGGTCTCCGACGCGCCGCCGGACTACATCCAGGCTCACCTCAACGGTATCGTCGGCTTCAAGCTGCCCATCGCCCGGATCGAGGGCAAATGGAAGATGAGCCAGAACCGGTCGCTGGATGACCGGCAAGGTGTCGTCGCTGGCCTCGGGCAGGAAGAAGGCCCGCTTGAGGCCGCTGTGGCCGATATCATGGCCAAGGGCCTCTAACACCGCCCTTCACCGCTCCTCACGACCGCCGAAAGAACCTCTTCACCGCCACGCGGATGCCAATAAGTGCCGGGATGATGAGAATGGCGAGTTTCTTGCCCGCCACGGCGAGGAAGGCAATCGCTGCGGCAAATAGCCCTTTGCTGAGCTTGACACCGGCTACCGCCGCAACCAGCCCGGCAATGCCATAGGCGGCTGTGTGGTCGCCGGCCTGATAGTCGGCGTAACGGTGGCCCTCGTCATAGCTGTGGCTGTCGAGCGCCAGGCCCAGGGTTGCCGGCCCGCTGGCCTTGAACAGATCGAGGTCGCCGACCCAGGTGACTTCATGATGGCCGCCGCGGCCTAGCTTCACCGCGACCGCATTGACCCAATGATGCTGCTCGTTGCCCATTTCCACCACGTACCGCGCGACATGGGTAATGGGATTATAGCTTGGCTCTTCGATCCAGCCGATGACCTCGAACGCTTCCTGGCCGTTGGCGGCGCGGTCGGCGTTGGAGGCATGCTGGCCTTCTTTCATCTGTTTCAGAAAATCTGCCGGATCGATATCCGACCAATCGCCATCGGCGACATAGCCATCAGCGAAATATTCGAAATCGATCTGGCCGTGACTGGCCTCGTCATAGAGGACGGCTTCCGTTGCCGGAAACTCGATGCCGTTATCAAGAAAGATAAGGCGCTGTGCGTCGGCGCCGAGCAGGACGTTGAAGCCCTGGGGCAGGCGGATATGGCTGTTGGAGCCGGGCAGCGCATAATCCTGCGCCGTATCCTGCCATGGCAGCGCCTCATATTCCTTGGTGAGGGCCGCCTCGTCCTTGGGGTAGGGTGCCTGGTCGGCCTGGGCGGGAAGAGCCATGAAACCGATGCCGATGGCCAGCAGAAAGCGGCAAAGAAGTGTGCTCATGGAATATCCTATAAGTTGTAATTCATTTGATATATACACCATAATAATACGGCCGCCAAGAGTTGGCCTGAGGCTCTCATCCGCGTAAGCTCGGAATCTTAATGGAAGGACTCGGCATGAAGATTCTGTTCCTGGGCGCTGGCGGCGTGGGCGGCTATTTCGGCGGGCGGCTGATCGAGGCCGGGGGCGATGTGACCTTTCAGGTCCGCCCCAATCGGGCGCAGCAATTGGCGGCAAACGGCCTGGTCATCAAAAGTCCGCTCGGTGATGCCAAGGTGCCGGCCAAGACCATCGAGCAGGCCCAGGGCAGCGGACCCTTTGACCTCGTCGTCGTCAGCTGCAAAGCCTATGACCTCGGTCCTGCCATCGAGGCGATCGCCCCGCATGTCGCTGCCGGTGCGGTCGTGCTGCCGCTCCTTAACGGCATGCGCCATCATGACGACCTGCGGTACCGCTTCGGCCCGGAGCAGATGATCGGCGGCATGTGCCAGATCGAAACTACGCTCGATGCTGGCGGCGAGGTGATTCATAAGAGCCAGTTCGCGCGCCTCGTGTTCGGCCCGTTCGAGGAATATCCGGCGAGCACTCATGTCCAGCGAGTCATCAGCGATTTTGCGGCCCTGGCCGAGACCGCCGGTTTCTCGTCGAAGTTGATGGATCCGGTCGACCAGGCGCTGTGGGACAAATGGGTCATGATCGGCACGCTGGGTGGTATCACCACCTTGATGCGTGGTGCCGCCGGCGACGTGATGGCCACCAAGGAAGGCCGCGAACTCATCGAGGAACTGCTGCAGGAGGCGATCTCGGTCGCCACCGAGAACGGCTATCCCCCCAGCCCCGATTATCTTGCCAATGCGCGCAAGCTGCTGATGGCGCCGGGCTCGACCTTCATGGCCTCGATGCTGCGCGACCTGGAGAAGGGCGGCGCCATCGAAGCCGACCATATCATCGGCGACATGTATCGCCGCGCCCACGAATCCGGCCACGACGCCAACGTGCTCCGCATGGTCTATTGCCATCTGCAGACATATGAAGCGCGGAGAGCGCGGGGCGGCTTGTGAACACTACGCCCCTCGCACCGTTTTCCCGGCGCGAGGGGCATTTGTGACGTGAAACAGCGGCATTTCGCCGCCCGCCTCAGGTCTCCACCAAGGCGCTGATGATCCTACGAACGGCCGGTAGGACGCAGAGAAGGACTGGGAAAGCGACGGCCCAGGAGAGGGCCCATGCCTTCAGCCATATCTGCAGCAGGTCGGGTTGCCAGCCGCTCGCGCGCAAGACACTGATCGCGGATACGACGCAGGTCATCAACATGGAAAGGATCAGCGGCATAAGCAAACCCGCAAATCGTTTCGGCAGTTTCGGCATTGTCATTGAGAATGCTCCGTAAGCTTGCCGGAGCACGTCAGATTAAGACGGGCTCGGCAGGTGAGCGTTGCATCACGTTAACGCTTACGGGCGACTTCGATCGAAGCGGCTCAGAATTTCTATATAAAATGATTTCGGTTGGCAACAGATGAAAAAAAGCGGCCAGGCATTGCCTGGCCGCTCAATATGGATCGCCTCGGACGACTGAGGAATGCGTCGCTTACGCCGCCAACGTACCGTTCAAACCGTTGACGAAGATGGCGCCCAATTCCTTGGCGCCGACCTTGATCGGGTTGCCGCCGGCAGAGGGGTCTGCTTCCGCCATCTTGGCCACTTCGTCGATACGCTTATCGTCGACGCCGATCTCTTTCAGCGTGTGCGGGATCTTGATTTCCGTGCGCAGGTCGAGAATCCATTTCTGCACGGCGCCGAAGCTCGGATTGGCGAGATTGAGGAAGCGGGCGAGGCGCGTCATGCGCTCGTCGATGGCCTTGCGGTTGAAATCGAGCACATAGGGCATAATTACCGCATTGGTGAGGCCGTGATGCGTGTTGTAGAGCGCACCCAGCGGGTGGGCGATGGCATGCATGCCGCCCAGGCCCTTCTGGAAGGCGGTGGCGCCCATAGTGGCCGCGATCATCATGTTGGCGCGGGCGACCAGGTCCTTGCCGTCCTTCACTGCCTTGGGGAGATTCTCCTGGACGAGGCGCATGCCTTCAAGTGCCACGCCATCGGCCATCGGGTGGAAGCCCGGGGCGCAATAGGCTTCGAGGCAATGCGACAGCGCATCCATGCCGGTCGCGGCCGTGACATGGGCCGGCAGGCCTACGGTCAATTCCGGATCGTCGATCACGATCGAGGGCATCATCTTCGGGTGGAAGATGATCTTCTTGGTATGCGTGCTCTCATCGGTGATGACGCTGGCGCGGCCGACTTCCGAACCGGTGCCCGATGTGGTGGGCACGGCGATGATCGGTGCGATGCCCTTGGGGTCGACGCGAGTCCACCAATCGCCAATGTCTTCGAAATCCCAGATCGGGCGCGTCTGGCCGGTCATCAGCGCGATGGCCTTCGCGGCATCCAGCGCCGAACCGCCGCCAAAGGCGATGACGCCGTCATACTTGCCGTCGCGATAGACCTTGAGCCCGTCTTCGACATTCTTGCCGACCGGATTACCCTGCACTTCGGAAAAGAGGCCAGTCGGGATGCCGGCCGCCTCGTTACGCGCAATGGCATCCTTGATCATGGGAAGGCCGGCTAGGCCCGGATCGGTCACCAGCAGCGGGCGCTTCATGCCTAAGGCCTTGCAATGGTCGGGCAATTCCTTGATGCGGCCGCAGCCGAATTTCACCGATGTGGGGTAGTTCCAATTGCCCTTCAGGGCGGCGGCATCCTGGCTCATGGCCTCTTGATCCTCGGCTGGGTGGGGTGATGTCAATTCGGGCCGCATTCTAGCCTTGTTTCCCTGGAGTAAAAGGGGGGATTTGCGGGGGAATCCGTGGCGAAAACTTGCTCTTCAAGACCCCTCTCCCTAGCCCTCCCCCACGTTGGGGGGAGGGCTAGGGAGAGGGGGTGGGCCGAGTTCACTCTACCTTTGCCGCCGCTTCCATTCCTCGACCGCATCGCCCATGGTCTTGGGCCTGCCGTCCTTCATCCACGCCATGAACGGGCGGTCGAATTTGAAATCCTCGCCGCATTGTGCGGTGAAGAAGCGCCGCACATTCTGCGTGTTGCGGTAGGATTCCGTCACCAGCGTCGCCCGCGTGATCTTCCCGCCATGCCAATCAAAGACATTTTTGGCGAATACGGTCATGCAACCTTCGCTTTCCGTTCGCCCAGCATCACGATGACGCTGGAGAGGACGATGAGCACGCCGCCGATGATGCCGGTGTGCGTCGGCAGATCGTGCCAGATGAGATAGCCAAGGATCACCGCCCAAACGAGGGCGGTATATTCCGTGGGCGCGATGACGGAGGCCGGCGCATGGCGGAAGCTTTCATAGAGCAGATATTGTCCCGACCCGCTGAGGAGGCCCAATGCCACCATCAGGCAGCCGCTGAACAGATCCGGCGTCTGCCACAGGAATGGCATGGTGGCGCCGCAGAAGAGGGCGAAGGCACCGTTGGTGAAGATCATCTGGTTGATGGTGGCCTCGGCATGCATGATCTTGCGCACCAGAATGGTGGCCAGTGCCCAGAAGCTCGCCGCCACCAGCACGAGGAGCGCCGGCCAGAGCTCAGGCCGGCCCGTGGGATTGGCCGCGATGGCGACACCGATGAAGCCCACGATCACCGCCGCCCAGCGCGCCCGTGTCACTGTCTCGCGCAACAGGAAAATCGACAACACCGTGACGATGATGGGTGCCGCGTAATAGAGCGTCACGAGATCTGGCAAGGCGAGATGTTTTGCCGCGTTGTAATAGCACAGCCACGCCCCCAGCATCAGGCCGGCACGAATGCCGAGGCCGAGCTTGTTACGGCTCCTCACCACACCCATGATGCCGGCCTTGCCGCCAACACTGAAACTGATGATCGAAATGGTAAGGCTGCGCACGAACAGGATCTGGAAGATCTGGTAATCATGCATCACCAGCCATTTCACGATCGCATCCTGCCCGGAGAAAATGCCGTAGCCAAGAATAGCGAGGATGACACCCCATTGAACGTTCTCGGTGGGCTTGGCGGTGATGAGGGTCAAGATTGGTTCCGGTCACAATGACTCATGGCAATAGAGTCGTCATGGTCCGCCTTCGCGGACCATGACGAGAAGGGAGCACATTAAAAGTGCAGCGCTACGATTCTGTTCACGCCACATTTTCCTCCGCATACATCCCGTCATTCCCATAATACCGCCGAAGATTGGCGTCGATCGGGCGCGCGTCGTGCGCCTTCAGCCATAGGCGCAGCAGCAGGCGGCGGCGGTCTTCCTCCGGGAAATCCTCGAACGATGTGCGCGAGTGCAGCGTCGTGTAATTGTTGATGAAGGAGCATTCGCCGGGTTCCAGCTGAAACTCATAGACCAGATCCTCGCGGCCTGTCGTGGCATCGAGACAGGCCAGCGCCTCTTTTTCAAGGTCGGTCGGCGGCACACCCAGGGCCGCGAACGCGTCCTCGATATATTTATAGCCAAAGCAGATGCTCAAAAGACCTTCGGCGACGCTGAACACCGGCACGCGGTACTCGGTGATGGGCGGCTCGCCCGGCGCTTCCTCGCCGTTCCAATGCACGCGGAAACCCTTGAACAGGACATCGAGCAGATCGGGCCTGGCCTTCAGGATCTCGTTATAGACGCTGACGGCACTGACCAGCCGGCTGAGGCCGCCCGTCTTAGCCTTGCGCATGCACAGCAGGCCGACGATGTCGTCGGAATCGGTGTGCATGCGGAGCTCTGCATTGGAGCGATAGCCCCGGTTGATCTTGCCGGGCTGCGGCACATCGGCGACGTAACCCAGCCGGTCGCCCTTGCCGCTCTGGATCACGGGATGGCCGAAATACTGGCCAAGCCAGCCGTAAAGCAGGCCGATCTCATCCAAACTGTATTTGTCGACCGGCCAGCCGCGGATGATCACGATACCACGGCCGCGGGTCAGGGTCCGGGCGATTGCCTGGATGTCGTCGTTGATGGCGGGGAAGTCATAGGCCGATTTACCGATCGCACGAACGCCGAGGCCCTCGTTGCGGGCGTAGAGGATGGCGTCATCAAAGGCCTTGAGGTGGCGCGGCCCCAGGTCGAAGGCAACCTGGTCCTTAGACGTTATGTCGGCACCTTTCCAGGCGGCTTCGCCCAAGATCGGCTGTCGCAACACGCTCATGATGGAACCTTTCCCCGCAATCCCACATTTCCCGCTAACATGGACTCTACCATGACCCGGCGGCATGAGGCTTGTCGAGCGCGGACCGGACGAACCCGCGCAAAGCAGCCTTGCGGCGGTGGCATGGGGTGGCTTCAATGCCGAGAGGCTATGATTGGGCAGGTCATAGCTGGGCAGGCCAAAATTGGGTGAGGGGGAGAAACGCGATGGGTAGCGCACCGGAAATTGTCGCCACCAACCAAAGCTACGAAGGCGGCTGCGACTGCGGCGCCCTGCGCTACCGCGTCACCGGTCCCGATTATGACAGCGGCATCTGCCATTGCCGCATTTGCCAGCGCACCAGCGGCGCGCCGGCCCAAGCCTTCGCCCGCTTTCACGCAGACCAGTTCCGCTACATCAAGGGCGAGCCCGCCATCTATTTTTCCAGTGAGCACGGTCAACGCGAGTTCTGCACGCAATGTGGCAGCCAGCTGCTCTATCGCGGCCGGCAGGCGCCCTTCGATGTTGCCCTCAACACGCCGACCCTCGACGATCCCGAAGCCTATCCGCCCCGTGCCCATGTCTGGCGGCGGAGCCGCCTCTCCTGGTTCGAAACAACGGATGCTTTGCCGCGGAAGGAATGAGGTAGCGCCGACCGCGATCAGGTGCCCCAGAAGGTGGCCAAATCCTTGGCCGATCCGTTGAATTTGTCCCGGTCGCAACGGCCGATGCCTTCGACCTCATGTGGCCGTGGTCCCACGGCACCATCCGTGTACTGCCACATTGTCCATTTCGACCAGCAAGGGGGAACCACGGGGGTCGGCCCGTATTGCGCCAGCCAGAACCAGCATTTCGATAAAATCGGATCGATGGTCGTGCCCAATTTGGCTTTGATGGTATGCCCGCTATAGAAGCCGGGAAAGCGGCCCAGCTTCGATTGGACATGGACGACGAAGGCCCGTGCTTCCTCGAGCGTCATGCTGGTGCCGGCATGATTGTCTTCAAAGTCGAGCACGACAACGGTCTTCTTGGTCGGTTTGACGGTTTCGAGAAAGTGAACGGCCTGCGAGACGCCGTTGGCGCCGGTCCCGAAATGGTAGGCGCCCAACAGAAGACCGTTCTTGGCAGCAGCGGCACCATTCGTGGCAAATGTCGGGTCGACAAAAGTCTCACCCTGTGTCGCCTTCTGGATCACTCCCAGGAGACCGTCGGCTTTCGCCGCAGCAAGATCGACGGTGCCGTTGTGGTGCGAAAGATCGACAACGCTGTTGATGATGGTTGGCATTTGACGCCTCCTTGATATGGGGTTCTTCGGTCGCCGCAGCCCGGTTTTGCTGCAGGTCTTTCTTCTGCCTTGACTTTGCCGGACGGCACGTCGCGACCGTCAGGATGACCTGCCGCGGTGCCATGCCGCAGGCCCCGACCGCCCGTGGTGATGCTTGGCGCTCTTGCGCCTGTTGTGTTCCAAAAAGGAGAATTTATAACATATGATACAACTAATCATATGTTATGTAAATAGACCGTCTCGCGATCTGTATCCTGTGGATCGGGCGGCTCTATCTCTCCAGCAGGGCCCTGATACTCTGCGCCAGCTCTGCCTTGCGGAAGGGTTTGGTGATGAGCGGGCCGATTGCCAGGACACGGCTCAATTGTTCACCGGCACCGGTGAAGCCGGAGGTGAACAGGATACGGAGGTCGGGCCTCAACGCACGCATCGCTTCGGCGAGGTCGGCGCCGAACATGCCGCCTGGCATGATGACATCGGTGAACACCAGGGCGATGTCGTCGCGTTGGCGCGCGATCTCCAGGGCGCGCGGCCCGGTCTCGGCGAGGAGTACCTGATAGCCGAGATCCTGTAGCTGAGTGCGCACCACCTGCCGTACTTGGGCATCGTCTTCGACCACCAGGATAACCTCGCCATTGCCGCGCGGGTCTTCCACCGGCGTGGCTATCGCTGCGTTGCTATCGAGGCCTGGGCGGAAGCGCGGCAGATAGAGTCGCACGGTCGTGCCGTGGCCGATCTCGCTATAGATTCTGACATGCCCACCTGACTGCTTGACGAAGCCATAGATCATGCTGAGCCCCAGTCCGGACCCCTTGCCGACCATCTTGGTGGTGAAGAATGGATCGAACACGCGGCCGATGATATCCGGGGCGATGCCGGTACCGGTATCTGAGACCGAGACACAGACATAGTCGCCTGGCCTCGCGTCCGGATTGTTGTCGCAATAGTCCGCCGCCAGCGTGCTGTTCTCGATACTGATGGCGATGGTGCCGCCCGATGACATGGCATCGCGGCTGTTGAGGGCGAGATTGAGCAAGGCTGTTTCGAGTTGGTTGGGATCCAGGAAAACATCCCACACGCCGGTTGCCTCGACATGGTGAAAGTCATACTGCCCGCCCAATGTGCGTCGCAGCAAGCGCACCATGCGGGCCACCACATCTCCCAGATTCAGTTGCTGCGCCCGCATGTCCTGCTGCTGCGAGAAGGCCAGCATCTGCTTGGTCAGTTCCGCGCCACGCAGGGCAGCACTCAGCGCCAATTGCACCTGTTCCTGCATGCGTACCGGCAATTCCGTTGCTTCCGATAGCATGTCGAGATTGCCAATCACCACCGCCAGCAGATTGTTGAAGTCATGGGCGATGCCGCCTGTCAATTGACTGACGGCATCAAGTT
Organism: Dongia sp. P2_B8; assembly: GCF_056404715.1. Taxonomy (NCBI): domain Bacteria; kingdom Pseudomonadati; phylum Pseudomonadota; class Alphaproteobacteria; order Rhodospirillales; family Dongiaceae; genus Dongia; species Dongia sp. P2_B8. The sequence continues at coordinate 1,191,683 of NZ_JBFUDM010000003.1, forward strand.
TCCGCGCATGCGCCAGTTGCAGGTCGCGTTGCCGCATTTCCGTGACGTCGAACAGGAAGCCATGAATGATGTGCTGGCCGCGCGCGATACGCTCATTAGCCAACACGTCGCGCACCCAGACGGTCCGGCCGTCACGATGCGCCATGCGATACTGCGTCTCATGGTCGTTTTGCGTGGCGGCATGCGGGTCGATCTCGTGAGACACGCTGTCCCAATCCTCGGCAAAGGTCACACGCTCCCAGAAGCCGAGTTGCAGCCACTCGCTTTCTTCATAGCCAAGCAAGGCACGGGCTCTGGGGCCGACCGATAGAAAACGCTGCTGGACGAGATCCCAGGTATAGGCAACGACATTGGCGCGGTCGATCAGATGACGGAACTTGCCTTCAGCTTCGACCAGTTCGGATTCCACCCGCGCCTTCTCTTGACGAATAGCCTCGACCGCCACCTCCTGTGCGCGCCTGGCGCTGATGTCGCTGACGATGCCTGTGATGACAGCGCCCGACCCGGCCTCGGCTCGGTCGAGGGTTAGTTCCAGAAGAACGGGTGTTCCGTCTGCCCGTCGGCCAATCGCTTCGATGGTTTGACCAAGCAGCGGCTGCAGGCCGAATTTGATCAGGTGCTTGAGGCCGCGCTTGCTCAGCCGGCGATAGGGAGGCGCCATCAGCATGGTCGCCGGCCGGCCAAGGACACCATAGGCACGATAGCCGAAGATGCGTTCGGCGGCGCGGTTGAACGAGCTCACGATCCCCGCCTCGTCGACGCTGACGATGCCCTCTGCAATATTATCGACGATCATGCGTTGCCGCGTGTCCTGCACCTGCAGCACGTTTTGCGTGGTGATACGAGCGGTCACGTCCAGGATGGTGCAGACAACCATGCCTTCGATATCGTCGAAGAGCGGGTTGAGGCCGATTTCGACCACGAACTCGCTGCCATCCTGCCGCCGCGCCCGCAGTTCCTGGCCGCTGCCCATGGGGCGTGCGTGCGGCGTTTTGACGTAGTCGGCGCGGAAAGTAGCGTGGAGGTCACGCAGTCGTTGCGGCAGCAGCGTGTCGACGGGGCGGCCAACTAATCCCGTCTGCTCATAGCCGAACATGTTGTTGGCTTGTTGATTGGCTGCGCGAATGAGACCGTCGCGATCGACGACAATCACCCCGATCGGCGCCACGGCGAGAGCCTCGCGCAGCCATTTCTCCGGGTCGAGGGGATTTTCCCCCGCGCGATCGCGGTCTGACTCGGTCATGCACCACCCCCGCAACCGCGTCCACTCGTTACGCGATTAGATCATAGTCATTTTTACCTGTCATCGGGAAACGCTGCCCAAGGAAATGCTGCCCGGGGAAACGCTGCCCGGGGAAACGCTGGCGGGGCATCCATGTGGTGGTCTCGTTTGTTGGCCGCCGTCTTCGCATCTGCACCCAGCAATCTTGCCAATCGATGTTCGCTTAGGCCGTCGACGTCAATCATCCCGCATTTTGACAAAGTCGATGAATGCCCGGAGCGCCCCTGGCACCTGTCGGCGGCTCGGGTAATAGAGGAAGAATCCGGGATAGTAGGGACACCAATCCTCCAGCACCCGGATGAGGCGCCCGCTTGCCACTTGTTCTGCGACGGCCCCTTCGAAGGTGTAGCCGATACCACTGCCGGCCAGTGCAGCATCGAGGATCAGATCCTGTTCGGTGAGGGTGAGGGGACCGTTCACCTCGATTCCGATTTCCTGGCCACCCCGTTCGAACTCCCAGCGGTAATTGACGCCGCTGGCAAAGCGCAGGCGGATGCAGGGGAGTTGCAGCAGATCCCGCGGCTGCTGGGGCCTGGGATGTTTCTCGAAGAATGCCGTAGATGCCACCACCGCCGAGCGCTGCCTTGGGCCGAGCGGGATGGCGATCATGTCGGCGGCGATGACCTCGCCAAAGCGCACGCCGGCATCGAAACCGGCGGAAACCACGTCGATCATGGCAGCGTCGATGCCGATCTCGACATTGATGCCGGGATAGGCGGCGAGGAAGCGGGTGACGATCGGCAGCAACACCAGCCGCGCTGAAGGGAGCGCTGCATTGATACGCAAGGTGCCGATTGGCGTATCGCGGAAGGTGTTGAGATCCTCCAGCGCATCGCCAATGTCGCGGAAGGCGGGCTTGATGCGCTGGAACAGCCGCTCCCCGGCCTCGGTGAGTGCCACGCTCCGCGTGGTCCGGTTGAGGAGGCGCAGGCCCAGCCGTTCCTCGATCGCACGCAGCGAATGGCTGAGGGCCGAGGCCGTGACACCCAGTTCAATGGACGCCTTCCGGAAGCTGCGATGCGCGGCAACCGCCAGAAAGACCGCCAGATCTGCCGGATCGATGCGTTTCATTAATGAACTAATCTCAGTAGTTTACTGTAGAAATACGATATTATTTCACCAGATGCAAAGATTTAGGTTTGCTCCATCAACAACCCCAATGATGGAGGACATCATGAAAGTCTGGTTCATTACCGGCGCATCCCGCGGTTTCGGCGCCTTGATCACCCAGGAAGCCCTGGCTGCCGGCGATGCGGTCGTCGCCACCGCACGGGACCCCAAGACCATCACCGACAAGATCGGCGAACACCCCAATGTACTGGCCGTGCGCCTCGACGTGACACAGGAAGCGCAGGCCCAAGAGGCCGTCCGGGCAGCGGTGAAGCGCTTCGGGCGCATCGACATCCTCTTGAACAATGCCGGCTATGGCCTGTTGGGTGCAGTTGAGGAATCGAGTGCCTCGGAAGTCGAGCGCATGTTCCAGACCAATGTGTTCGGCGTGCTCAACGTGACACGCGCTGTCCTGCCGGAAATGCGCCGGCAGCGCACGGGCCATGTCATCAACATCTCATCGATTGGCGGATATGCCGCCTATCAGGGCTGGGGTGCTTACGGTGCCACCAAATTCGCGATCGAGGGTATTACTGAAGCACTGGCGCTTGAGCTGAAGCCGCTCGGCATCAAGGCGACCGTGGTCGAGCCCGGCTTCTTCCGTACCGACTTCCTCGACGATCAGTCGCTGGTGAAGACCAAGATCGAGATCGAGGACTATGCCGAGACAGTGGGCGCCATGCGTATCTTCGCGGCCGGTGCCAATCACGCACAACCCGGCGATCCGGCAAAACTCGCCAAGGGCATGATCAAGCTTGCCCATGCCGACAACCCGCCGCTGCGCATGCCGTTCGGCAGCGACACGCTGGCCCGGATCGCGCAGAAGAATGCGCATGTCGCTGGCGAAGTGTCGGCGTGGCGGGAGTTGGCGGTTTCGACGGATTTTGCGGAGTAGGGGCGCTACCCTATCGTCATCCCCGCGAAGGCGAGGATCCACGAGTCGTTTTCTTCAGTCGTCAGCAAACTCGTGGGTAGTCCGCTGCAGCCGACGAATGTCGGCCTTCGCCGACGATGGACCATGACGATAAACATCAATGTCGTCATCCTCGGGCTTGACCCGGAGATCCACTTTTGCAGCAGAGAGTGGATGCCCGGGTCAAGCCCGGGCATGACGACTATTTTTGAATGACGAGAATGGTTAGTTCCGCCCGCTCAGCAATCCGCGCGCTACAACTTGCGCCTGGATCTCTGCAGCACCTTCGAAGATGTTGAGGATGCGGGCGTCGCAGAGGACGCGGCTGACTTTGTATTCCTGGGCGTAGCCGTTGCCGCCGTGGATCTGGAGGGCGTTGTCGGCATTGGACCAGGCGATGCGGGCACCGAGCAGTTTCGCCATGCCGGCCGGGATGTCACAGCGGCGATCGCTGTCTTTTTCGCGGGCGGCGAAATAAGAGAGCTGCCTTGCCATCATGGTTTCGACCGCCATCCAGGCGAGCTTGCCATGGATGCGGGGGAAAGCGTAGATCGCCTGGCCAAACTGCACGCGTTCGCGGGCGTATTTGAGGCCGAGTTCCATGGCGCATTGCGCGACACCGACGGCACGGGCCGCGGTCTGGATGCGCGCGGATTCGAACGTCGCCATCAGCTGCTTGAAGCCTTCACCTTCGGCACCGCCCAGCAGATTCTTTGCCTTCACCTCGAAGCCGTCGAAGGCGAGTTCATATTCCTTCATGCCACGATAACCGAGGACACCGATCTCGCCACCACTCATGCCCTTGGCGGGGAAGGGATCGGTCGTCGTCCCGCGCGGCTTTTCCGCAAGGAACATGGAGAGGCCGCGATAGTCGGTCGAATTTGGATCCGTGCGCGCCAGCAGAGTCATCACGTCGGTGCGGCTGGCATGGGTGATCCAGGTCTTGTTGCCGGTCACGCGATAGACGTCGCCGTCCTTTGTTGCGCGCGTCCGCAAGGAGCCGAGGTCCGAGCCGGTATTGGGTTCGGTGAAGACAGCGGTCGGCAGGATCTCGCCGCTGGCGATCTTGGGAAGCCATTGCTGCTTCTGCTGCTCGGTGCCACCGAGGCGAATGAGCTCGGCGGCGATCTCCGAGCGCGTGCCGAGTGAGCCCAGGCCGATATAACCGCGCGAAAGCTCTTCGGTCACCACGCACATCGCGAGCTTGCCCATGCCAGAGCCGCCGAATTCTTCCGGTACGGTGAGCCCGAAGACGCCCATCTCGGCCAGTTGCTGGATGACCTCCAGCGGAATGAGTTCATCCTTGAGATGCCACTGATGCGCCGCTTCCACATGATCGGCGGCGAAGGCATGGAACTGGTCGCGGACGATGGTAAGCGATTCATCGTCAAGTGCCGCTTCCCCAAAATCGCCATCGGCGATGAGGTGGGCGAGGCGTGCGCGCGCTTCGGCCGAATTGCCATGGGCCACGAGCAGTTCGGCGGCATCAAGCGGTCGCGCCGCCACGGCATCGAGACCGAGGTCGGTGAGGCGCACGATTTCGCCCTGGCTCATGGGCCAGCCGCCCTTGATCTGGGCCAGATACTCGCCAAAGCCGATTTGGAGGATGAGCTGTTCACGCTCGCCCAGGCGGTTGCTTTTCTCCAGGCGGCTGGCCCAGGCCAGCAATTGCTCGAGCGCCGTCACATAGGTGGCAAGCCACGCATAGCCATGGGCTGCGAACTGATGGGCATCGAGTGCCTTCGCGTCGACGCGGCCACCAGCAGTGACATTGGCCGAGATACGCGCGCGCACCGATTCCAGCACCGTCTGTGCCGCGGTAAGGCCGGCAGCGCAGCAGGCAAGCAGATCCGCAAGGTGCGGCGAGAGCGCCGTCCCTTCGACACGCAGGGTGGAGGACATCACTCCTCCATGCAGTCTTCGAGGGTGCGACGGCCGGGACGCTTGGCCTGCACGAGGACCGCCATGTTGCCGGGCTTGTGCTTGTTCTGCCACATCTTGGTATGAGCGGCCGGGATGTCTTCCCAGGAGAACACTTCCGACATGCAAGGATCGATGCGGCGTTCGACGACCAAATGATTGGCCTGGCTCGCCTGCAGCAGGTTGGCGAAGTGGCTGCCCTGAATGCGCTTCTGGCGCATCCAGACAAAGCGGGCATCGAAGGTGATGTTGTAGCCGGTGGTGCCGGCGCAGAACACGACCATGCCGCCGCGCTTCACGACGAAGCAGGAGACCGGGAAGGTCTGCTCGCCGGGATGCTCGAAGACGAAATCGACGTCGACGCCCTTGCCGGTGATGTCCCAGATCGCCTTGCCGAAGGCACGGCACTTTTTCATATACTCGTTATAGCCCGCGGTATCGTCGATGTCGGGGCACTGACCCCAGCAATCGAAATCGTTGCGGTTGATGACGCCCTTGGCGCCGAGCGACATGACGAAGTCGCGCTTCGATTCATCGGAGATGATGCCGATGGGGTTGGCGCCGGCGGTAGCACAGAGCTGCACGGCCATCGAGCCGAGGCCGCCCGAGGCGCCCCAGATGAGCACGTTATGGCCGGGGCGCAGGATGTGCGGGCGATGGCCGAACAGCATGCGATAGGCGGTGGCGAGGGTCAGCGTATAGCAGGCGCTCTCTTCCCAGGTGAGGTGCTTTGCACGCGGCATGAGCTGCCGGCCCTGCACCTTGCAGAATTGTGCGAACGATCCGTCCGGTGTTTCGTAACCCCAGATGCGCTGGCTAGGTGAGAACATCGGATCGCCGCCATTGCATTCCTCGTCATCGCCATCGTCCTGATTGCAATGCACGACGACTTCATCGCCGACCTTCCAGCGCTTCACCTTGGAGCCCACGGCCCAGACGATGCCGGCGGCGTCCGATCCCGCGATGTGATATTCGGCCTTGTGCACGTCGAAGGGCGAGATCGGCTTCCCCAGGCCCGCCCAGACGCCGTTGTAGTTCACGCCGGCCGCCATCACCATGACGATGACCTCGTCCTGGTCCGGATGCGGCGTCTCGACGGCCTCGACCAGCATCGCTTGTTCCGGCGGCCCATGGCGGTCGCGGCGGATGGCCCAGGCATACATCTGCGGCGGCAGATACCCCAGGGGCGGGATCTCGCCGATCTCGTAGATGTTCTTGCCGGTGAGGGGGGCGGCCTTTGGCGCCGCCGCCTCCTTGCTGTCGGCCTTGGTCTCAATCGCCACAATCTTCGCCGTCTCACTCATGGTTGCTTCCCATCCTTGCGGTTACGCGGGCCGACACCTCTTTCACGCGGGCGCCTTAGCCAATGCAGCATCAACACCAGTCTGCCTTCGCGGTTGCAGCAGCGTCAAGGGGTGGGCGATAGAAAAAGTCTTTGACGGGGAAAAATCAGCACATATATGGCGCCAAATTGGAATAAATGGCTAATTATATTGCGAACTTAGTATGTGCATCGCGAAACGGAGAAGACAGCGCTGTCACGGGCGGCTCACGCGAGTTCGAGGACTACGGGCGACAAACTCGTGGGTGGTCGGCCTTCGCCGACCATGACGGCCGGGCGGAGATGCACCTCATCCACCGGCGAACGACTGCCAGCTCTCAGCAAGCAAGTGCCATGCGGCCCATATACCGTAGCCAATGAGGCCGAGAACTATGGCGATTCCCACCTTGACCGGATCATGCCCCTCGCTGTGCATCGGCAGGAGGCGGGCCAAGAAGTACATCACTTTGCTGCGCCGAAGGGCAGGTGCCTTCGCCACCAAAGTCGCAGAGGATGCATCGTCAAAGATCCTCAGTGTCAGGATCTCATCATGAGCAAGCCGGACTTCTATGCCATCAGCCAGGTCGCTTGGCACACGGGAAAGAGCCATGTAGGGCCAGACAGCTATCGGTTCATCATTCGCACTGGCAATTTCAATCCCAGCTTTTGCAAATGTGAGGCGAACCTCACGTCCGGAACCGCGCATGCTGTTGAAGAGGATGGCGCTGGTCATGGTCTGGCAGCGCATGTCAGCACGCCGCCATTCACCAAAAGACCGACAAGGCTATGCCGATCACGACAACAACGAGAATGCCCAGGCGTGTTGCATTGTCGTGCATGAGATGGCGATAACTATCCTGCTGTACTTGCGAACCGGTCCAGAGGGAGCGCCATCGGTTAAGCGATAGGGATTGCCACATCTTCTCGTGCGCCTTCCAGTCGCGCGTAAGATCTGGCACCAGCTCGCGCCGTACTGCAATGCCCGGGGCGCGCTCTGCGAGGTTGTCGTAGAGAAAGGTACTGTCGAGTTTGAGTTCGTGAAACGGCGCCGATTTATGTCGGATGGTCTGCGACAGATAGCTGTTGGGGCCAGGGCTTTCGACTTCGGCCACGGGCCAGTACAGGATTTTGTCTTGCCCCATCACTCTAACTTCAAGAGTCGACTCAACAAGGTTGATCTGCGCCGAACTCTTCTTGCCTGACTGAGTGTCTGTGAACGTGGCAGTTGCCCGTGTCGTCATTCCGATCGCCCTCAATGGGGTTGCGCAATATGATCGAGATCACTGCGGAGTCTTTCACTTCGTCTTGCAGATCTGCTTCACCTTCTGCCAGTCGGCGTCGGTCATGGCGCTGTTGCCGGTGCTGTCGGCCTTGGTGTAGTCGGCGCGTTCGGAGAGGCCGGGGTGGCTTTGCAACCAGTCGGGGATGAGTCCTTCGCCGCTTTTCTTGCTGTCCTCTTCCATCACCTTGAAGAAAGCGGCCATGCCATCGGCGCGGAGGCCGGCTGTCTTCAGGAGTTCGAGGCCACGGACATCGGCTTCATGTTCCATCTTGCGTGAATAGGAAAGGACCGTCACCAGCGTCGCCAGATCGCCGGCGCTGGAGCCACCTAAGATGATGCTGACGGTAGCACTGATGCCGAGATTGCTGATGGCCCCTTGCGTGGGATGGCGCAGGTCGAGATGTCCCAATTCATGCGCCACGACGCCGGACAGCATGTCGGGTGAGGTCGAAAGATCGATGAGACCGCTGGTCACCAGCACGTGATCCCCCGGCAAGGCCAGCGCATTTGGCAGCTTGATGTCAATGACGTCGATGGTGACGCCATCCTGCTTGAGGGCGGAATCCTTCTTGAGATTGGCAGGCGCGAGGCGATCCACCAAGGCGCGCATCGCTGCCTTGCCGTCAGGATTCTCGCAGACGGTGAGATTCTTGGTGAGGGCCTTGTAGATATGGGCGCCGAGGCGCTGTTCCCAGATTTTCGGGACGAATTGCGCAAGATAGGCGCTGCCGTCCCGCCAGCCGAAATAAGTGCCGGTGGCAATAAGCAGGCCGGCCAATGTCCAGGCGCCGCCGACTGACCAGCCACGCTTGATGGCGCGGGTCTTCCAGTCGCGCAGATGCGGGTGTGCGGCGAGCAATGCCTGGCGCTGCTGCGAATCGAGGAGAACAAGGCGCGGCACCGGGTCGCTGACGCGGCCGAAATTGATGGCTCCGGTCACCTTGTTGGCGTCGATGACGCGCATGTCGGCAACCGGCCAGCGCGCCAGTTCCGCGATCTCCATGGTCGAGATGACGAGGTTCTTGCCGGTCAACGCGATCAGGGCACGGTGAGCGGTGGCGGTATGGCCATCGTAATAGCGATCTTCGGGCAAGATAATCCTCTTATCTCATCTAAATCCATCTCCCCTTCAGGGGGAGGTTAGGTGGGGCCCGTGGGTGACGATTATGCGAGATCGAAACTGAATGCGCTCCCCATCCCGGCCCTCCCCCTTAAGGGAGAGGGCGTATTCCTCGTAGCCTCCTACATTATCCCCGGATCGAACGCTTCCAACAGGCCTTCGCCAAATTTCGGCCGGGGCAGATCGGCGTGTGTGATCTCGGAGCCGTCGATTTCGCCGATCACCTCGATATTTCGTGTCAGGAACAACATGGTGCGGTGGATGGCGATCGGCAAGCCCAAGCCGAGGGTAAAGACGATGATCAGCAGATTGACGAGATAGCGGCCGATAAACCGCCCGATGGTCAGAGAGGTTGCAAAGCGCAAACCGCCCAGGCTCAGCTTATTGGCGACTTCCCGCAGCAAAGCGACGTAGTAGGCCGCGTACGCCAGAATGGAGACCACGATAATGGCGAGGTAGCCGCCCAGGACAATGGTATAGAGGGCTGCGAACGCTGCGCCGTATTCGTCCATATGCTCTCGGTCTTCGGGATTTTCGATAGGCGTGAATATTTCCCGCAGCGCATCGCCATAATTTGTCATCAGATAATTGTAGCCGAAATATCCAACGATGCCCGTGACGGCAAAGAAGGTGATCGTGCCAAGAATGTAGGGGATGTAGAGCGTGCGGGACGAGGTTTCGATGCTCGCTTTCGCGTCGCCAAAATATGAATTGTTGAGGCGGTCGTCGAGGAGACGCATTTGCGTCCAGGGCCAGGCCAGAGTCAAAGAGAGCAGAGAGAGGATTGAGAACCACAGGCCTTTGAAGCCCCACGTCCACGCCGAACCGGTCATGCCGCCACGGATGCCGCGCCAAAGTGTGCGAGTCAGTCGATAGCGCTGTGCCGCATATTGGGCGACGAAGGTCAGATAGAGAATGACGATACCCAGGCCGTATTTTGGGACGATGAGGAACGGAGATTCCGGCCCGACGGCAACGCTAAGGGCGGTAATGGCGATCAAGCCGATGACGTAAACCACCATGACGATGATGAAGCCGATAAACAGTTCGCCACCGGTGCCGGTATATTCGAAGCGGTCGCCGCTCAAGGACGTATGTGCCCAAAGATAGCGACGCACGCGTGTCTTGCCCCAGAAGCGCCAGATGCTGAGGGTTATGAACATCAGCAGAATGTTCTTGATGAAAATCCAATAGAGTTGGCCAAGGCGCCCGTCATAGACGAAACGAGTCCGTACTTCCACGCCTGTGGCGCGGCCGAAAGAGGCTTGTGTCGTGCTCAGATCGTCGGTCAAGGTATCGTCCTCGCTTATATTGTCGGTTGATCAGAGAATGCCGGGATCGAGTGCTTCGAGCAAACCTTCGCTGGCTTTCGGCATGACATCGGTGGCCTGTTTGAGTGCGGCGGTATCAATGCTGCCGAAGATGCCGATATTGTTGGCCGTGAATTTGATCCAGCGATGAATGACCAGTGGCCAGGCGAGGCCCAACGATCCAACCAGCAGGATGACGGCCGAGCCCAGCTGCAAGGTCATGGCCAGCGGCGTGACAGCGCTGGTGAAGCTCAACTGACCAACGCGCAGGTCACCCATTTGCAGATGGTTGAAGAATTCCTGCTGCATGTTGGCGAAGTAGACGGCGAAGGTGATGGGCACGAGGATCAGGATCGTGACGCCCGCGCAGAGCAGGGTGAGGGCCTCCAGCATGGTCTGGTCCAGCGGCAGATGCGAGATCTTGTCGATCGCCGGATCAAGGCCCGACTGTGTCGCGCCGAGCAACGCGCTGCCCAGCATGAATGACCAGAAGCAGACGCTGCGGCCGCCGCCAAGGTAAGCGCGCATGTTGCCGAGCCGGCTTGCAGCAACGCGGCGGTCAAGACATGACATGCGCCACCATGGGACCAGGAGGCCGATGGCGGCAGCTGGGATAAAGAGCGCGCCGGTCTTGAAAGCGTAGGCCCAGGCGGAACCGTCCATGCCGCCGCGGATGCCGCACCAGGCCGTGCGGGTGAGGCGATAGCGTTGCGCAGCAAATTGTGCCGCGAGGTATAGCAGGCCGAAACTCGCGAGGCTCGCCACCCAAGCTGCGATGCCGATGGGCGTTTCCAGATCAAGAATCTCAGGCAGGAAATGGTTGACCGCCAGCAGGATCGCGACAAAGCCGATGGTTTTCAAAAAGCCGATCAGTAGTTCGCGGCCAGTGCCCAGATATTCCAGCCGTTCGCCCAGCACAGTCGTGTGTGACCAGAGGTACCGGCGAATCTCGGTCTTGCCCCAGAAGCGATAGAAGCCGAGGGTCAAGAGCGACAGGCCGAGATTGATATAAAAGAGCCGGGCGAGTTCGCTCAATGCTCCGTCATATTGCACGCGCTGGATGGCGGGCAGGCTGCTGACGTCGACACGGTGGGGCTTTGCAAGAATTGCCGGCGGTGAGGCTGCCACCCGCAAAGACGGATCGGCGGCAAACGACTGGTCGATAGGCAAATGATTTCCCCACTCATTGCATTGCAGCGAAAGATAGCAAAAGTAAGTTTGGTGCTCAAGTGTGCCAGTGATGAACAGGGATGAGCGGATTGTGCGCCCCCCGCTTGACAGGCGGGCCTCAGTCATGGCTTAACATCGGCCGACGCTCGGTAATATGGCCGGGCTCCGTGGTGATTTGTGCCGGATTGCGGCCACGTTAAATCAAACGCTAAAAGGTCCAGGACAGCGCCCAAGGGCGCCCGAGCCTCGGCCTTATCGGTCGGGGTTTTTTATTGCCCGCATGCCAGTGATGGTGCGCGGGCCAGTCCAGGACGAGGCGATCATGACGGTGACACGGAATATCAAGGCCAGTTGGAACGCGGCCACGAAGCTGGTGCATGCGGGCCAGACGCGCAGCCAGTTCAAGGAGACGTCGGAGACGATCTACATGACCTCCGGCTATGTCTATGAGACGGCGGAGGAGGCGGAGGCTGCTTTCGACAACAGTCAGCCGCGCTTTGTCTATTCGCGTTTCGGCAATCCCACCGTGGCGATGTTCGAGCAGCGCATGGCGGCGATCGAAGGCGCGGAAGCGGCGCGCGCCACCTCATCCGGCATGGCGGCGGTGTTCGCGTCGTTGGCCAGCCTGGTGAAGGCCGGCGACCGCATCGTGGCGTCTGATGCCTTGTTCGGCTCGTGCCAGTTCATTCTTGCCGAAATACTCCCGAAATGGGGCGTGGTGACCGAATTCGTCGATGGCCGCGATCTTGAGCAATGGAAACAGGCGCTGAGCAAGCCGACCAAGGCCGTGTTCCTTGAGACGCCAAGCAATCCGGGCCTGCGCCTCGTCGATCTGAAGGCGGTTGCCGACCTTGCGCACAAGGCCGGTGCCACTGTGGTGGTCGACAACGTGTTCGCCACACCCTTGCTGCAGCAGCCGCTGCAACTGGGTGCCGATGTCGTGGTCTATTCGGCGACCAAGCATATCGATGGGCAGGGGCGGTGCCTGGGCGGCATTGTGCTGGGCTCCGAGAAGTACATCAACGAGACGCTGCAGCCCTTCATCCGCCATACCGGGCCGAGCTTGAGCCCGATGAATGCCTGGATCCTGCTCAAGGGTCTGGAGACGCTGGACCTGCGCGTCGCCAAGCAGAGTGAGAGCTCGCTCAAGATCGCCCGGGCGCTCAAGGGCCATGGCAAGTTGGCGCAGGTGAACTATCCGACGCTCGAAGGGTTCCCGCAATATGAGCTCGCCAAGCGGCAGATGAGTGCTGGCGGCACGATGCTGTCGCTTAGCCTTGCCGGCGGGAAGGCTGCGGCGTTCAAATTCCTGAATGCGTTGGAGCTGGTGCTGATCTCCAACAATCTCGGTGATTCCAAATCGCTGGCGACGCATCCGGCGACCACCACGCATCAGCGGCTCACCGTGGAGCAGCGCGCGAAACAGGGGATCGACGAGGGGCTTATCCGCCTCTCCGTGGGGCTTGAGCATGCGGACGATCTTGCCGATGATGTGCTCAATGCGTTGAAGGCAGTGTAGAGCTTCTCCCTTTCCCTTCAGGGGGAGGGCCAGGGTGGGGGCCGGTTTCGGTCCCGTTCTGCCACAATTCTCGCCTATGCCCCCACCCTAACCCTCCCCTTGAAAGGAGAGGGGATTGGACGGAGATGTAATGATATCTGGCATCTTTCTCACCGGCCATTGCCTGTGCGGCGCCTTTCGGTATCGCATCGATCCTGCGGGCGCTGTCGTCGATTATTGTCATTGCAAGATGTGCCAGCGCTGGAGCGGGGCGCCGGTGACGGCCTGGGCACAGGTGCCGGTGCGGCAGTTTGAGATCCTGCACGGCACGGCCAGGGGCTTTCAATCATCGCCCCTTTATCAGCGGCATTTCTGCGTCGATTGCGGATCGTCTGTATACATGAGCGGCGGCGATACCATCGGTATCCTGCTGGGAACGCTGGACGATGCATCCGGCCTCATTCCGACCGGGCACGGCTGGACGTCCGATCGCGTGTCCTGGCTGAAGATCGATGACGGTCTACCGCACTGGGCGAAAGACGCGCCTCACGACCACCAATAGCCACGATCGCTAATAATATTACAAATAAATGCCGCCTTTCGGCCTGATCTTGCGCCTTCCCCCGAAATCCCTCTATATTGCGGCGCACAAAAGACCTGAACTGGGCGGGGAGCGGCATGAGCAAATCGGCGAACAAGGAACAGCCCTGGCTGTTTCGGACCTATTCGGGCCATTCCTCGGCCACGGCCTCCAACGAACTCTACCGCACCAACCTCAAGCGCGGGCAGACGGGGCTCAGCGTTGCCTTCGATCTGCCGACCCAGACCGGCTACGATTCCGACCACCCACTGGCCAAGGGTGAGGTCGGCAAGGTTGGTGTGCCGATCAGCCATCTTGGTGACATGGTGGCGCTGTTCGACGGCCTGCCCTTGGCCGAGATGAACACCTCGATGACCATCAACGCGACCGCCCCCTGGCTGCTGGCGCTGTATATCGCGGCGGCCGAAAAGCAGGGGACAGCGCGCGGCGTGCTGCAGGGGACGGTGCAGAACGACATCATCAAAGAATATCTCTCGCGCGGGACCTATATCTTCCCGCCGGAACCCTCGCTGCGGCTGATCACGGATGTCATCAGCTTCACCTATCGCGAGGTGCCGAAATGGAATCCCACCAATGTCTGTTCCTATCATCTGCAGGAAGCCGGGGCGACGCCGGTGCAGGAGCTGGCCTATGCACTAGCGACGGCGGTTGCCGTTCTCGATCATGTGAAAGCGAGCGGGCAGGTGCCGGCAGCAGATTTCCCGCAAGTGGTGGGGCGCATTAGCTTCTTCGTCAATGCAGGCCTCAGGTTCATCACCGAGATCTGCAAGATGCGCGCCTTCACGGAGTTATGGGACGAGATCTGCCGCGAGCGTTATGGCGTTGCGGACGCAAAGCTCAGGCGCTTCCGCTATGGCGTGCAGGTGAACAGTCTCGGCCTCACCGAGCAGCAGCCGGAGAATAATGTCTATCGCATTCTCCTGGAGATGCTGGCTGTGACGCTCTCCAAAAATGCGCGCGCCCGCGCCGTGCAATTGCCGGCCTGGAACGAGGCCTTGGGCCTGCCGCGGCCGTGGGATCAGCAATGGTCGCTGCGGCTGCAGCAGATCGTGGCTTATGAGACGGATCTCCTTGAATTCGGCGACATCTTCGATGGATCGGTCGAGATCACGCGCAAGGTGGACGCGCTGAAGAAGGAAGCGCTGGAAGAATTGGCGCGCATCGATGCCATGGGTGGCGCGGTCGCTGCCGTGGAATCGAGCTATATGAAACAGCGCCTGGTGGAATCGAATGCGCGCCGTTTAGGCGCCATCGAGACCGGCGATCAGGTGGTGGTCGGTGTCAACCGCTATACCGAGAGTGCCCCATCGCCCTTGTTGACCGGCAGCGACGGCGGATTCCTGGCCATCGACGACAAGGCGGAAGCCGAACAGGTGACGGCACTCAAGGCTTGGCGCGCTGCGCGTGACAATGCGGCGGCGGCAAAGGCGGTGGCGGTGCTTGAGGCCGATGCGCGGTCGGGGCGCAATATCATGGAGGCGTCGATCGCCTGTGCCCATGCCGGCTGCACGACCGGCGAATGGGGCGAGGCACTGCGCCGCGTGTTCGGCGAGTTCCGGGCGCCGACTGGGGTGGCGCGGGCCAGCATCAACCAGGACAGCGTCGCCATCGAGAATGTGCGCAAACAGGTCGATGCGGCGAGCAAGCGATTGGGCCGGCGCATCAAGATCCTGGTCGGCAAGCCCGGCCTCGACGGCCACTCCAACGGTGCCGAGCAGATTGCAGTGCGGGCGCGCGATGCCGGCATGGAGGTGGTTTATGAAGGCATCCGCCTGACCCCGGCACAAATTGTCAATGCGGCGCTCGAGGAAAGTGTCCATGTGGTGGGACTTTCGATCCTCTCCGGCTCGCATATCGCCCTGGTTGGCGAGGTGATGGAGCGGATGCGGACGCTGGGTCTTACTGATGTGCCGGTGGTGGTGGGCGGCATCATTCCGCCGGAGGATGCAAAAAGGCTGCTGGAATTCGGCGTGGCGCGGGTCTATACGCCCAAGGACTACGATCTCAACGCCATCATGGCGGGGATCGTTTCCCTTCTAGACCAGCAATCGCAGGCGGCATGACGGAACATTCATTCGGGGCGGCGTTCCAGGCGGAATTCGAAGAACTGTTGGCCTGGCGCCGTGACGTGCGCCATTTCAAGACCGATCCGGTGCCGGCCGATCAGGTCGACCATCTGCTCGACCTCACCAGCCTGTCGCCGTCGGTCGGCAACGCCCAGCCCTGGCGCTTCGTCAGCGTCGATGACGTGGCGCGGCGGGCAGCGATCATCGCCAATTTCCAGCAAGCCAATGAAGCCGCCTTGTCGTGCTATGACGGCGAGCGCGCCGAGCTCTATGCGCGGTTGAAGCTGGCGGGCCTTCGGGAAGCGCCACGCCATTTTGCCGTCTTTTGCGACGAGGCGACGGCGCAAGGGGCCGGTCTCGGACGCCTCACCATGCCGGAGACGTTGCGCTATTCGGCAGTGCTGGCCATTCATACACTGTGGCTGGCGGCACGCTCCAAGGGGCTGGGCCTGGGGTGGGTGTCGATCATCAATCCCGCGCAGGCGACAGCAGCCTTGGACGTACCGGTGGGATGGTCCTTCGTCGCTTATCTGTGCCTGGGCTTTCCGGCAGGCGATCACCTGGAGCCGGAACTGCAGCGTAAAGGCTGGCAGTCGCGTGAAGCCGTGTGCCGGCAGGTGCTGCAGCGGTGAGCGCTATTGCTCAAGCGTGATGCGCTCGCCCTCGACGTGCCAGGACTTCAACCGCCGCAGGAATTCCATGCCGAGCAGAGAATCTGACATGTCGACCTCATTAACCGTGGCTGGCAGGTTGTGGACGATTATGTTGCCGAGGCGAAACTCGGCAATGACGATGGGAGCGCCCCGAACATAACCGTTGGCGGTCTCCGCAACCTGCGAGAAGGTCAGCTCATTAAGGTCATAGCCGAGACGTTCGGCAGCATTGGGAGTCAGCACGACTTCAGTGGCGCCAGTATCGATGGTGAAGCCGAGCGTTACGCCGTCAGCGATACCACGGACCTGATAGTGACCGTTTTCCGATACCGGATAGCTCATGATCCGATCGCCTTCGGTGCGACCATCGAGCGGCATCAGTTCCGCCGTGAAGCGATTGCCGAGCATGCCAAATTCGCCGCGGAAGGAATAGACCAGGATGAGACCGGCAAAGAGTGCCACCCAGATCGCAAGCTGCGCCAAGGTGCGATGGGTATCGTAGCGGAGCCGTGCGAAGAAGCCGCCGCCGACGGCCGCCAGCACGCAAAGCAGATAGATCAGCCGCATGCGGTTGTCTTCGTTGCCGAGCGTGTCGGGATAATGTTGGGCGAGAAAATACACAAGGACGATACCGACGACGCCGATCAACGCCCAGAATTGCCAGCTTATGTTTCGCATGAGCCCACGGTACCGTAATTTAGTTATGCGCGCCTAACGTGTGTTTGTTCTCTATTTGATCTTATTGCGATGATGGTGTCTAGGGGTATTTTTTGCGTCTCTATTCAGTTGTCATCCCCGGGCGAGGACCCGGGGATCCACTGCGGCAGTTGAGAGTGTGGGTGCCCGGCCGTTCTCGATTCAAGAGTTGGCCCGGGCATGACGACTAGTAACAAGGGACGCTCGTTACGACCCGCCCATGGCCTTGGTCAGTTCGACGAGTTCGATGAACTCGGCGCGGGCGCCACTTTCGTCTTCGCCACGGCCATCGCGGGCGAGGCTGGCGATCTGGGCGAGATCGAATTGGCCGAGACGTTCGCCGCCTTTGAGATACTGGCCGAAGGCCGCGACAGCGGCGGCGAATTTGTCGTCGGCATTGGGTGCTGTGGCGCGGGTTAGCCAGGCACTGGGCAGCGGCGTTTCGATGAGCTGCGAGACGTCGCCTTCCGGTGCCTTGTAGCGCAGACGCAAAAGTGCGAACTCATCGGCCCTGGTGTCCCGGTCGGTGCCGGCCGTGGGGACGGCACCTTCATCCTGATAGCGTAGCGGATCGACGCTGAGGCCCTTCGAGCCCACGAGGGCGATTTCATAGAGGGCCGTCACCGTGTGACCTGCGCCGATCTCGCCGGCATCCTTCTTGTCGTTATTGAAATCCTCACGGTTGAGGGCGCGGTTCTCATAGCCGATCAAGCGGTACTCGGCGACGATGGCGGGGTTGAATTCCACCTGGACCTTCACGTCCTTGGCGATGGTCTGCATGTTGCCCTGCAAACCGTCGACCAGCAGGCGCTTGGCTTCCTTGAGCGAGTCGACATAGCCATAGTTGCCATTGCCGACATCGGCCGCCTGTTCCATCAGCGCATCGTTGTAATTGCCTTCGCCGAAGCCGAGCGTGCTCAAAGAGATGCCGGATTTGCGGTTCTCCTCGATCATCGTTTTCAACTGGTCGATGTCCGTGACGCCGACATTGAAATCACCGTCGGTCGCCAGGAAGATGCGGTTGATGCCGTCGCCAATTTTGGCTTCGCGTGCCTTGGCGTAGGCAAGCTGGATGCCTTCGCCACCGGCAGTGCTGCCGCCGGCTTCCAAACCGTCGATGGCGGCGCGGATCTTTTCCTTTTCCTGGCCGGACGTCGGCTCCAGCACCAGGCCAGCAGCACCGGCATAGGTGACGATGGTGACTTTGTCATCAGGCTCCAGCTGATCGACCAGCATTTTCATACCACTCTTCAAGAGTGGCAGTTTGTCGGAATCCTGCATTGAGCCGGAAACGTCGATGAGGAAGACGAGATTGGCGGCCGGCCGGTGATCGCGCGCTGGCTCATAGCCCTTGATCGCAACGCGCAGCAGCTTGGTGTTGGGGTTCCACGGTGTCGTCATGACGTCGGCGTCGGCGCGGAAGGGAATGCTCTCGTCCCTTGGGCCCTTATAATCATAGGTGAAGTAATTGAGCATCTCCTCGACGCGCACCGCGTCGGCAGGTGGCTTCTGCCCGTTCATCAGGAAGCGGCGCAGATTGGCGTAGGAGCCGGTGTCGACATCGATGGCGAAGGTCGAGACCGGCGCCTCGGCGACACGTTTGATCGGGCTATCGTCGGTGTGGGCGTAGTTTTCGGTGTTCTGCTGCGGCACAGCATACGGTGTGACCGGCGTAGCGCCTGCGAATCCGCCGTTGAAGTCTTGCGGTGTACCTGGCACCGCAGCGCCCTGAATGCCGAGCACATCTGACTCGGCCGACAGTTTGGATTGCTGCGCAGGCGCAGATTCGGTTGTTGTTGCAGTGGCAGCAGCTCCCGTGCCGACAGTCGCTTCCGATCTCGTCGTAGAAGTTGACCCTGCTCCCGCGGTCTGTTTTGGCTCGCCATTGCAGGCAGAGAGAATGAGTGTCGCTGAGAGCAGAATTTGGCCCAGCAGAAGTTGTTTGCGCATGATGGCGCCCCTTTCCGTCGATGTCCCCCGGTCGTGAGGATCGGTGGCGACAAGGGCGAAAGCAGGACCGGATTGTGGCGAAATCGGGGTATGCGGCTGCTTGCCAACGAATGCATGTTTTCAACGAATGGCGGGAGACTTGGCCATTGGGATGAATTTGCCGGTGTACCGGTCGCCGTCCGATTGACGAGGTGACGCGGAAGTGCAAGCTGGAAAAATCTAAAAAAATATTCGGGAGGAACGACATGGCTAGATTGGTTGTGATGTATAAAACGCCAACGGACACCAGCGCGTTCGACAAATACTATGCCCAGACGCACATACCGATCGCCAAGAAAGTGCCGGGGCTGCGCAAGTATGAGATCAGTCAGGGAGCGGTGGTGACGCCCGCCGGGCCCGCCGGATATCATCTGGTTGCCGTGTTGCATTTTGATGATCTGGCGGCACTCCAACAAGGTTTAGCGAGCCCGGCCGGGCAAACCGCCGTAGACGATCTTGGGAAATTTGCGACAGGCGGCGTCGACATCTACATGTTTGAAAATCGCGACGCGTAGTTTTTGGTGATGAGGGCCGTCAACGAACTTGATCGTGCCGCCCTCTCACCCTAACCCTCTCCCGCGGGGGTGAGAGTATTGTTGGTTGACGTCACCGCCAATTCCGACTGCGTCCGACGGCTGTGCGGAATTTCATACGATGTTCGTCGGGGAGTTTGTTCTGTGCGGCAAGGCGCGCTTTGGGTGCCGGTGACGGCGGCAGGGTTTCCAGTGTCGCCAAGCCAGCGCCTATCAACGCCAGTTGGGCGGTGCCGAGGCCGGTGAGTTCGGTGCTGGCGGGGATCACGATCTCGCGCTCGAGGACATTGGCGACAAAGCTGGCGAAGTAAGCATTCTTGGCAAGACCGCCGTCGATCGAGATGCGCCCGCCGATGGGGGCAAGGCGGGCCATGGCCTGGATGACTTCGCCTGCGCGCAAGGCGACACCTTCGAGCAGTGCCTGCATCATGTCGGCTTTGCTGGTGTCGAGGCCGAGGCCCAGCCATAGGCCGGCAGCTGAACGATCCCAATAGGGGCAGCCCAAACCGCTGAGCGCCGGCACGAAGGCAAGATTGCGCGAGATGGCGCTCTCGGCCTCGAACGCATCGATCTCGGCATAGTCGGCAAAAAGGCCGAGGCTGCGTGCCCAATTGACGGCGGAGGCAGCATTGTAGACGCCGCCGTCGAGAGCGTAGGCCGGCTCTGCCTGCCCAAGGCGCCAGGCGATGGTCGGCAGCAGGCCGCTCGCCACATCGCGCAAGGGTCTTGTGCCGGTGACACATAGAGCGAAGGCGCCGGTGCCGAAGGTGATCTTGGCATCGCCTGCCTTGCGGCAGCCATGACCGAACAACGCTGCCTGCTGGTCAACGACATTGGCCGTGATTGGAGCCTTGCCGACGGTGCCGAAATCATCGGTGGTGGCGCGGATCTCCGGCAGGCAGTCGATGGGCACGCCGAAAAGGTCGCATAGCGCAGGGTCCCATTGCAGCGTTTCCAAATTCATCAGGCTGGTGCGTGAGGCGGTGGTGACGTCGGTTGCAAACACGCCAACGAGGCGGTCGAGGAAGAAACTGTCGCTGGTGCCCAGGCGCAGGCGGCCTTGCTTATGAAGCTGCTTGGCGTCGTCGACATGGTCGAGGAGCCAGCGCAGTTTGCTGGCTGAGAAATAGGGGTCGAGCGGCAAACCTGCACGGGCCAATGTTGTCTCCTCATGGCCTTCCTGCTTCAGTCGGTCAATCACGTCATTGGTGCGGGCATCCTGCCAGACAATGGCATTGTAGATCGGGCGTTTGGTGCGGGCGTCCCACGCGACGACCGTTTCACCCTGGTTGGCGATGCCGATCGCCTTGACGCTCGTGGTGCTTCCCAGGCAGGAATCGAGATGGCGGATCAATTCGGCCGGATCATGTTCGACCCAGCCGGGCTGCGGCAGGATCTGGCGATGCTCGAAGCTTTCGAGCGTTTGAAAGCGGCCATCGGTATAGAGGCGATGGAGCTTGGTGCCGGTGGTGCCCTGGTCGATGGCGAGGACGAAATCGGACATGGTTGATGGGGTCACTTGCGCGGTTGTAGATCGACGGTGAGATGATGCACGCCGCTGAGGTCGATCGCCGGCACGCGCCAGGCGATGCGCCGTTCAGGCAGCACGCGGATCGGGCGCGACCAGATCTCGCGGCCATCGGCAATGACGCGCAACGTGCCCGTAGTGGCAACGCCCGCCCGCGCCTTGAATAAGAGCGGGTCATAGGGGCCGCGGCCGGTCAGGCGCTGCGGATAGACGTAACTCAAGGCGCCAGTGGCCTCAATGCGGATAGGTGCCGTGGGTGGTGCCAGCTTGTCGCCGAGTGCTGCGTGGATGGCGTGGGCGGCGGACTTGCCTTCGCGGTAGCATTGGCCTGCGGTCTCGACGCCGCGCAGCAGATTGCCGCTGGCGAAATAGCTGGCATCGGTGCAGCGATAGAACTGGTCGATGACGGGACCGCGGGTGCCGGGATCGATCTCAAGATGGCTTTGCGTGAGAAGGGCCGTCTCCGGGCGGAACTGGCCGGTGAAGATGATGCCGTCGCACTCCAGAGACCTTGCCTGGCCGCGGCGCTGGAAGCTCAGGGCCTCAACCAGGTCGGTGCCGATGATTTTGAGATCGGTGCAGCCGGTCAGGACTGGCACGCCGAAGCCGATGCGCGCTACCCAATCGCCGGGCCGCCGGGCGGTGATGCGCGCGCGCTCCTCGATCATGGCCACCGGCTTCACGCCGACATGGCTCAAGGTGAGGAGTGTCGAGAAAGCGACCAACTCCGAACCGATGATGAGCGGCCGCCGGAAGGGTGCCTTGCCATGGAGATAGACGAATTGCTGCAGGGCGCCGGTGGTCATGACACCCCAGGGCCGCGTGCCGGAGATGAGCCTTGCGCTGCGAGGTGTTTCGCGCGCACCCATTGCGAGGAGGACTTTGTGCGCCTGCAAATTCTCAGGTCCACTGGGGCCGGTCACCTGCAGGCGGCCGTTGGGTTCCAGCTTGAGGACGGTCTGGCCGAGGCGGAGATCGAGATCGCTCACGCGGTCGACCAATCGCCTGGCGAAATCGGGTCCGGTCATCAGGCGTCCGAATTGCAGCAGGCCATAGCCGGTATGGCCACAATGGCGCGGGATGCCACCACCTTGCGGCTCGCGGTCGATAATGACGACGTCCCGGACACCGAGGCGCTTCAGCTCTGCGGCGGCGGAGAGGCCGGCAGGTCCGGCGCCCAGGATGATCACGTCATGAGTTCTCACGACGCGGCCTCGTGCGCCAGTTTATCCTCTGCCAGCGCCATGACATGGGCGCTGCAATAGAAGCCCTGGCAGCGCCCCATCATGGCGCGGGTGCGGCGCTTCAAGCCGCCGATATCGCCGGCCGGCAAGGGGCCGGTGAGGGCGTTTTCGATCTCGGCCCTCGTCACCAGTTCGCAATGGCACACGATTTCGGTCGCGAGTGGTTCCTGATAGGGGCGAATGTTCTCTTCGCATAGATTGGGCATTGGCGTTGAGATGGGAGCAGCCTCGATGAGAGGTCCGAAGCTCGCGGCATAGAGGTCAGCCACATGCCGTGCGATCCCCAGGGCGCCTGTGAGACCGGTCGAGCGGATGCCGGCCACGGTGATCCAGCGCCGGTCCGGCTGCGCCATGATCTGGTAGTCCTTGAACTGGGTTGCTGGCCGCAGTCCGGCGTAGATCGCTGTGACATCGACATTGGCAAGGCCCGGCAGCATCTCGGCACCGCGCGCGACCAGTTGCTGGAGTGCCGCCTGGTCGACCTCGGCATGGATGCGGTCTTCCTGGTCTTCCGCGGTGGGACCGACCAGCACATTGCCGAAGGCGGTGCGGCAGATGACGATGCCCTTGGTGCGCTCGGTCGGCACCGGCAGGATGATTGCTTTGAGAAGCCGCGCTGCCGGCTTGTCGAAGACGACGAACTGACCTTTGCGCGGCGTGATCTTGAAGGGCGCGGGACGGTTGATCGCCTCGACGATGTCGCCCTGATTGCCGGCGGCATTAATGACAAGATCGGCCGTTACCTCGCCCTGATTGGTGTCGAGGTGCCAGATGCCATCGAAATGGCCGCTCACCACCCGGCAGTTGCGCAGAATGACGCCGCCATGGGCGAGCCCCTGATGGGCATAGGCCAAAGGCGCCGACCAAGGGTCGATGATATGTTCGCCCGGCACATGTACACCGCCCAGCGCCTTAGGTGAAAGCAAGGGCTCCAGGCGGCGCAGGGCATCGCGGTCGATGCGGGCGACATCGGTCACCTGGTTGTCATGGGCCTTGGCGACAATGTCGTCGAGCTTTCCTAACTCCTCCTCGTTCCAGGCCACGACCACGGCGCCGGATTTCACCAACGGCAGACCCAATTGCTGGCGGATCTCGAGATATTCGCGGTAACCTTGCTGCATGCAACTGAGCTCCAGCGACCCATGCGGAGCGTCGAAGCCGGTATGAAGGAGGGCGCTATTGCCCTTGGAAGCACCGGAGAGCAGATCGCGCCCGGCCTCCAGCAGCACGGGCTTGAGGCCGCACATGGCGAGACGCCGGAAGATGGCGCAACCGACCACCCCGCCACCAATGACGACAACTTGCGTATGATTGGTATCGGCCAAAATTCATCGTCCCCTGATGAAGGCCGAGTGTGCCACGGTTAGGAAAATAAATCACGCGTGGCGGTGGGGTGACGCTTGATTGCCAGGCTTCCAAAATCGTCATCCCCGGGCGAAGACCCGGGGATCCACTGGTGCAGTTGAAAGCGTGGATGCCCGGGTCAAGCCCGGGCATGACGAACATATCAGGTGCGGCGCTCAGATCTGCGTGCGGAAGTGGAAGGACTTCGGCCTTGTCAGCATCTCGTACCCGACGCGGGACAATGTTGCACCGCGGCCGGAATCCTTGATGCCGACCCAGGCCAGGGCCGGGTCGAGATAGTCGCAGCGGTTCATGAAGACGGTCCCCGTCTCGATCTCGTTGCCGATCTTGCGTGCGGCGATCTCATCCGAGGTCCAGAGCGCCGCGGTGAGGCCGTATTTGCTGTCGTTCATCAGCTTCACGGCTTCCTCGTCATTCTTCACCTTCATGATACCGATGACCGGGCCGAAACTTTCTTCCGCCATCACCGACATGGAATGATCGACATTGACCAGGACCTGCGGGGCGAGATACGGCGTGCCGGCCTTGTCAGCCGGGAATAGCTTGCTGTCGATGAGGGCCTTGGCGCCGTGCTGCACTGCATCAGCGATCTGGCCGCGCACGAATTCGGCGGCCGACGTACGTACCATCGGCCCGAGATTGGTGGTGCTGTCCATCGGATTGCCGAGCTTGTACTTCTTGGTGAGGTCGACGAAGCCGTCGACGAATTTGTCGTACAAACTCTCATGCACATAGATGCGCTCGATGGCGCAGCAGCATTGGCCGGAATTGAACATGGCCCCATCGACCAGATTCTCGACCGCATGGGCGAGGTTGGCATCGGCGCGGACATAGGCCGGGTCCTTGCCGCCGAGCTCAAGCCCCATGCCCATGAACTTGCCGAGCGCCGCCTGCTGCACGGCATGACCGCCGCTGACCGAGCCGGTGAAATTGACATAGGCCACTTCGGGGGCACCGATCACCTTGGCGGTATCGTCATGGGTGAGGACGAGATGCTGAAAGAGACCTTTCGGCAAGCCGGCGGCATCGAATGCGGCCTGGAAATCCTCGGCGCAGAGCGGGGTCTGGGCGGAGTGCTTCAAGACGACCGCATTGCCGGCCATCAGCGCCGGAACGACGCCATTCACGGAGGTGAGATAGGGATAGTTCCAGGGTGCCACGATGAAGACGACACCCAGCGGCTCACGGTGCAGCACGCGGGTGAAGCCGGGCTTGTCGGTGAAAGAAACGTCGGCCAGGGCTTCCGGTGCCAGATTGATCATGAAGCGGGCGCGCTCTTCGAAGCCGCGCATTTCGAACGGGCTCTGCGTGATCGGGCGGCCCATCTGGCGGGTGATTTCCTCGGCGTGCTTGTCCTTGCCCTTCAGAAACTCATCGACCGCCTTGTTCAGAATCTTGGCCCGCTCTGCGATCGGCACCTTGCGCCAGTCGATCTGCGCCTTGGCGGCAGCCTTCAGGATCGCGGCGATTTCGGCTTGAGTGTTGTAAGGACGCTCGACATAGACGGAATTGTCGATGGGCGTGACGGTTTTCTGGGTGGCGGACATAGGTAACCTCGGGGTGTTTGAAAAAGAATAGCGCCCGCGTGTCCAGCCGGACTCGCGGGCGCTGCAGATGAGATCAAATGATTTCGAAGTAGCGCGACAATTCCCAATCAGTGATGTGCTTGCGGAACTCACGCTCCTCATGCTCGCGGGTGCCGGCATGATGCTCGACGAAGGCATCGCCGAACAGTTCACGCGCGGCCTTCGATTTGCGCAGGCGCTGGGCAGCGTCCCACAAGGTGGTTGGCAGATCGAGCTTGGCCGGATGCTTCATCTCGTAGGAATTGCCGACGATGGCAGCCATCGGTTCGATCTTGTTCTCGATGCCGTAGAGGCCTGAACCAATGGCGGCCGCCAGGGCCAGGTACGGATTGCAATCGGCGGCGGCGATGCGGTATTCGACGCGCTGCGATTTTTCCGACCCAGGAATGACGCGAAGCGCGCAGGTGCGGTTCTCGACGCCCCAGGTGGCGTTGGTCGGCGCCCAGAAGCCGGGGATGAGGCGCGAGTAGGAGTTGACGGTGGGCGAGACCATGCCAAGCACTTCCGGCATCAGGGTCTGCTGGCCGCCGATGAACCAGCGCATCTTGTCGGAGATGTTGTGCGGCTTCTTCGGGTCATGGAAGACGGCCTTGCCGTCCTTGCCCTTCAAGGAAATGTGAATGTGACCGGACTGGCCGGGATAGGAGTTCGACCATTTCGCCATGAAGGTCGCCATCAGGCCGCGGCGCTGCGCCAGCACCTTCATGAAGGTCTTGAAGAGCGCGCCGCGATCGGCGGCCTCGAGAGCCGAGGTGACGCCGAGTGCCGCTTCAAGGACACCGGGGCCGGTCTCGGTGTGGAGTCCTTCGATCGGCATGCGCATCTTTTCGCACATGTCGAGAATGTCCTGGTAGAGCTCGGACCAGACGGAGTTACGGATGACGGAATAGCCAAACCAGCCGGGGGTCATCGGCGTCAGGTTCTTGTAGTTCTTCTCGCGGATGCTTTCCGGCGTTTCGTCGAACATGAAGAATTCGAACTCAAGGGCCGAATAGACGTCGAAGCCCATCTTGGCGGCCTTGGCGAGGACGCGGCGCAGTGTCCCACGCGCGCAGATCTCTTCCGCCTTGTTGACGAATTCCGAGATGAAGAGGAGGCCGTTATCCTCCATCGGCAGATCGCGGCAGGTCTCCGGGATGATGCGCGCCCAGGCGTCGGGATAGGCTGTGTGCCAGCCGGTATAGTTGAGGCCGTCGATCAACTGGTCCTGATTGTCCCAGCCCAGCACCACGTCGCAGAAGCCGAAGCCGCCTTCGAGGGCGGAAAAGAACTTGGCTTTCGACATGTATTTGCCGCGCAGGATGGCATCGCCATCGAACACGCCGACCTTCACATGGGTGAGGCCCCGCTCCTCGACGATCTTCTTGGCTTGTGCGACGGTTTTGACTTGTTCCGGTTTCAACGGCATTTGTGTTCCCCCTGTTCGATCTATGAATTGGAATTTAGGCCGCGCTCAAGCTTGCGGCAATGATGTCTTGGAATGCGAAGTGTGGCTCCCCGACGTCGGGTTGGTGCGGCCGGCGAAAGATCTGCCGGTCAGCCCCCCTCTGTCTTTGAGACCTGAGAGATTCGCCGGGGCATCTAAGGAAAAGATGCCCGGTTTACTCCGTCGGTGAGGCGACGACGTCCGTCGCCCGCTTTCCAGAGATGACGGTTCCGACCTGGTCCTTTTGCCTGAGAGTTTCCGGGGGCGGTTGCTCCTTCGGCGCCGATCCGGCCGCGTCTCTTTTGCGGCCGTGCCAGTCTCTCCCGAGGTCGGAGGATTGTGCGGCCGGAGTGTGTGATTGCCCCATGGAAAGGTCAAGCTGGAAAAGAAAAAGGGAGGCAGTTTGCACTGCCTCCCCAGATGATATTCGCTTTGTTGTGGGATCAGCCAGCGCCACCCAGCGCCGCTTCTTCCTTGGCGATTTCAGCCTGACGTGCCTTTACATCCGCTTCGGTGAGCGGCGGACCGGGGAACCGGCTCTTTTCAAACGCGAACCAGATCACGATCAGCAGCACGATCGCAGCAGCCAGGAACTGACCCACCAACTGGTAGGGTGGCTGGAAGCCGACGAAGGCGAGCACGGCGCCGCCGAGAACGGCCAGAACGCCAACCGGCTTCGACCAGACACCGAGATTGAACGGGCCCTTCTTCGTCCAGCTCTTGCCTTCGGCCAGGATGCCCGCACCGATCGGCATGATGTAGGAGACGTAGAGGAACACCGCACAACCAGACGCCAGGACGATATAGGCGTTGGCATCAGCGCCGCAGACCCAACCCAGGATGAAGCACAAGCCGGCGCCAACCCAGATTGCCGCACCGGGAGTGCGGTGTTTCGGGCTGACCTGACGCAGGAACTTCGACGCACCCGGGATGCCGCCGTCACGCGCGAACGCATAGATCATGCGCGAAAGCGAGGTCATGCCGGCAAGGGCACAGAGGTAGTTGGCAAGAACGATGCCGATGGCTAGCAGATCCTTGATCCAATGCGGCATGCCGTTGGATTCGAGGACGTAGTAGAACACCGACCAGCCCTTGGCCGCACCTTCGGTCATGTCCGGCATGGCAAGCAGCACTGCCACCACAAGCAACCAGCCGAACAGAGCCGACCAGAACACGGCCGTGATCATGCCGCGCGGCACAGCGCGCTGCGCGTCACGGGTTTCTTCCGACGTATGCGCCGAAGCATCGAAGCCGGTGATCGTGTAGCACACGTGCAGCAGGCCAAGGATGAAGGCAAACATCAAGCTGCCCGTCGCCGGCCAGGTTCCGGCACCTAAATCACCCGTGTTGTTGGTGAAGGTCACCAGACGGGAAAAGTCGAGCGGTACCGGCGAACCGATCAAAAGACCGGCGATCAGGACGAACGACACGCCCATGATCAGATAGCCGGAGAAATCGGTCAGGATCGTGGTCGCCTTGATGCCCATATAGTTCAAGACTGCCTGCGTGAAGGTGATGATCGCGACGGCAATGGTGAGATGGGTGCCGGTGAACATCGCGGGGTCCATGCCGAAGACGCCGACCAGAACGAGGTCGCGCAGCAACAGATAAACACCATAGTTCACGGACGAGACGACGAAGAGCAAGCCGATGAGGTTGATCCAGGCAGTTGCCCAGCCCCAGCCACGGCCACCAAGGATCGAACCCCAATGATAGAGACCACCCGCGGTTGGATAGGCGGAGGCGATCTGACCCATGGCGGCTGCCACGAGCAGAGCGAACACCGAGCCGACGATCCAGCCGATGCCGATCGAACCGCCGCCCGCCGCGCCGAAGGCGACGGTGTAGGCGCCGATGCCGCCGGCAAGGATGCAGATGATGGAGAAAGAGATCGCGAAGTTCTGGAACCCGCCCATGCGGCGGGAAAGCTCTTGAGAATAACCCATACTGTGGAGGACTTTTACGTCCTCCTCATGATGACTTGGTACTGCCATGATAAACCCCCTCAGTTTGCGGTCTTGCGCGGCGGCACTCCCCGCCGTTGGCTCCACGCTGACCCGACCCCATCCGGATGGATGGGGTCCTTTGCCGACTCATATCGGTCGATTTCCCGCCAATCGGATGGCTGGAAGTATGCGCGGCGTAAAGAAAATGTAAAGACGGCGTTAACTTTTGCAGCCGGATCAAAGAGTAAGAGTGGGGGCAGCCAGGGCAGGAACTACCATGGGCAGGGGCTATTGCACTGCAGCGCTCAATTAGTAGCGTTGCTGACCGAGTGTATTATTTGTTGTGGCCGCCCAACAATTAACCATACGCGGCATTTCAACGCGTTGACGCGAAGTGTTTGCGGCACAGTTCGGCGAAGGCCAGC
Organism: Dongia sp. P2_B8; assembly: GCF_056404715.1. Classification (NCBI taxonomy): domain Bacteria; kingdom Pseudomonadati; phylum Pseudomonadota; class Alphaproteobacteria; order Rhodospirillales; family Dongiaceae; genus Dongia; species Dongia sp. P2_B8. The sequence continues at coordinate 1,220,667 of NZ_JBFUDM010000003.1, forward strand.
GCGCGCTTGGTGGGGCGCAGTTTCTTAAGGCGAGCGAGGCCCAAGCGCGTCGGGCGCAGCTTTTCCTTGATCGGCGGGAAGACGAGCCGGCGGCCATCCAGGGACCAGTCGCTCAAAGGCCGCGAATGCATGATCGAGAAGGCATCCGAGTTGGCGACAAGGCCGCGCACCATCTCAAAGCTCGGCGTCTCATAAGCCACGCGCGGCTGCAGGCCGAGGCCATAGATGATGGAGAGGAAATAGTCGCGGCTGTGTGGCAAGGCGAGCAGCACCATCGGATAGGCGATGAGGTCGGCGATGGCGACGGCATTCTGTTTGGCGAGCGGGTGATCCTTGGCGAGAATGCAATGCAGTGGCACCTCGGTGAGAGAGTCGAACTCGATATCGTCATCGAGGCCGAGATCGTAGGTGAGGGCGAATTCAAACTCGCCGGCGCGCAACCCGTCGAGCACGCCCTGCACATGATGCTCGTGGAGTTTCACGCTGATCTCGGGGTGAGCGACGGCGAGTGTGCCGATGAGGCGCGGCAGGACCAGGGGCGCCACGGTCTGGAAGCAGCCGATATGAAGCTCGCCCGCCACGTCCTGGCCCAATCCCATGGCGCCGAGCCGCACATCGTCGGCATGATCAAGCAGGCTCTTGGCATCGGTCAGCAGCTCACGCCCGGCGGCGGTGAGGCTGAGGCCCTGGGCATGGTGGCGGACGAAGAGGTCGACGCCGAAACGTGTCTCGAGCTCGGCAATCGCTGCGGAAACAGAGGGTTGGGAGATATTTACCCGCTGGGCCGCGAGGGTCACGCTGCCGGTTTCGGCGGTGGCCACGAAATAGCGCAGTTGCTTCAGAGTAAACGGCATCGATAAATCCGATCCAATTCGACAGATAATAATATTTTCTCATTGCTGAGCTCGCTGCGCAAGATGGTGGGAGCGGAGTCGAAAAGACCCGGAAGAGGGAGAATTTGCATGCTGCGGACAGGTGCCCAATATCGCGACAGCCTGAAGGATGGTCGCAACGTCTGGATCGATGGTGAGAAGGTCAAGGACGTCACCACGCATCCGGCGTTCAAGCCGATCGTCGATATCCGTGCCCGGATCTACGACATGGCGCATGAGGCTAAGACGAAGGAGGTCATGGCCTATCGCGACGAGAAATCCGGCCAGGAAAACTGCATCGGCTACAAGCTGCCGCACACGCAGGAAGATTGGCATGCCAAGCGCCGCGCCATCGACACGGTGATGCGGGACATCAAAGGTTACGCGGTGCGCGTCGGCGACGAGACGGTGGGCGAGATGTGGTCACTCTATGACGGGCGCGATGTGTTGAACGAGGTCGATCCGCAATTCTCGAAGAATATCGAACACCATATCCAGCATGTGCTGGATTCCGACACGTTCCACGTCTCGGCCAATACCGATCCCAAGGGCGACCGCTCGAAGCGGCCGCAGGACCAGGATCCGGACATGCTGTTGCATCTGGTCAAGGAGACCGATGCCGGTATCATCGTGCGCGGAGCGAAATATGAGACCGCGGCGGCCTATGCCAACCAGGCTTTTGTGAAGCCGACCATCGCCAATTGGGGCGACGACAAGCTCAGCGACTATGCGCTGGGGTTCATCTGCGATATGGGCTCGCCCGGCCTCAAGCATATCTGCCGCTCCGGTTTCACTGGCCGGGCACCGGTTGACGATTATCCGCTCTCCAACCGCGCCGACGAGGTCGACACGCTGCTGATTTTCGATGATGTGTTCGTGCCATGGGAGAATGTGCTGTTCCATCGCCACACGCGGGCGGCTGCCTATATCCGCGGAACCTTGCACCGTTACAGCGCCTATCCCTACACGTTGCGCCTTCTGTATATCGCCGACATGATGCTGGGGGCAGCGGCGTTCAATGCCAAGCAGACCGGCCTCGACGCCCAGCCGGCGGTGCGCGAGAAGCTGGCGCTCCTCATTCAATACCGCGAGATGATCAACGCGCATCTCACGGCCGCCATCACCATGGCGCAGCCGAGCCCGGGAGGGCTTTTGATGCCGAACCAGTCGCTGCTCTATACCGGGCGGCATGCGGCGATCAATCAGCTGCCGGCGATGATGCAATTGGCGCGCGAATTGTGCGGCGGGCAGATCTGTGTGACGCCGAGCAAGGCCACCTTCGACAATCCGGAAATCAAGCCGTGGATGGACAAGTACTATACGGTCAACGAATTCTGGCAGGCGGATGATCGCCGCAAGTTGCTGGCCTTTGCCCGCGATCTTCTCAATTCCGACCGCGCCGGGCACATGGTGACGTTCGAGCTGTTCGCGCAATCCCCGCCCTTTGCGCATCTCAATGCCATCTATATGAATTTCGACATGTCGAGCGCGCTGGATTATGTGAAGGATTGCGCCGGTTTGTCGGATCGCGTCATGAACCAGTGGAAGAAGAAGTAAAGAGATGACCTATAGCCATCTGCGTTTGCGCAAGTTCAACACCAAGAAGACCTATCCGGAACAAAGCCTCGACAACGACCTTTCGATGTCGGTCAGGGCCGGCAACACCATCTTCCTGCGCGGCCAGGTCGGCCAGGCGCTGGACGGGTCGATGGTGGGTGTCGGCAATGCTAGCCAGCAGAGCGAACAGGCAATGCGTAACGTCAAGCAGCTGCTGGAAGAGCAGGGCGGCAAGCTTGCCGATATCTGCAAGATCGTGGTCTACATCACCGACCCCCGCTACCGCGAGGCGGTCTACAAAGTGGTCGGCAAGTGGCTGAAGGGCGTCTATCCGGTCTCGACCGGCCTCGTGGTGCAAGGCCTGGCGCGGCCGGAATGGGTCATGGAAATCGACGCCTATGCGGTGATCCCGGAAAGTCGTATGAAGAAACTGGAAGAGCCGCCTGCGGCCTTGCAGTGGAAGGACACCGCCGACAAGGCGGATCGCGCCAAAAAGACTGCGAAGAAGAGGGCGGCCCGCAAAACCAAATAGGGATCGGGCCCGCATGACTTTTTCGCTTGTCGGCCGCTGTGCCGAGACCGGTATGTTTGGCGTCGCGATCACGACCTCGTCGATCGCGGTTGCCTCGCGCTGCCCCTGGGCGCGCGCGGGTGTCGGTGCCGTCTCGACGCAGAACGTGACCGACCCGCGCCTCGGCAGTCAGGGGCTCGACCTCCTCGCGCAAGGGATGAGTGCGCCGGACGCCATGAAGGCGCTGATGGCGAAGGCGCCGCATCCTGAGCACCGCCAGGTAACGATCATCGACACGAAGGGCCGCACGGCATTCTGGTCCGGCGCCAAGACGCTGGGCACCAACAATGTTGCCGAGGCGGAAGATTGCATCGCCGCCGGCAACCTGCTGCAGAATGCGGACGTGCCGGCCGTCATGGCGCGTGCCTTCGCCCAATCCAAGGGCCGGCACTTTGTCGATAGGTTGCTGCTGGGGCTCGAGGCCGGCATTGTCGCCGGCGGCGAGATGGGGCCGGTGCATTCGGCCGGCCTGCTGGTGGTACATGAACAAAGCTGGCCGCTCGTTGATCTCCGCATCGATTGGAGCGACGACAACCCGATCCGCCCGCTGAAGCGCCTGTGGGAAGATTTCCAGCCGCAGATGGAGGCCTACATTACGCGCGCCTTGGACCCCAATGCGGCGCCTTCCTATGGCGTGCCAGGTGATATGCCGGAGCAGAAATAAGCGAGGCGTTTCCGTTGCCGTAGAAGGGCTCTCAGGCTAGAGTGCCGGCAATCACGATGGCTTTGCAGCCGGCACTCTAAGGCATTGAAATATGGCGCCTTTTGATATCGTCCATTCCGCTTGTCCACATGATTGCCCCTCGACCTGCGCGCTGGAGGTCGAGCGAGTCTCGCCGACTCAGATCGGGCGCATTCATGGGGCGAAGGCCAACAGCTATACCGCCGGGGTGATCTGCGCCAAGGTCGCGCGCTATGCCGAGCGGCAGCATCACCCGGACCGGCTCGACGTGCCACTGCGGCGCGTAGGCGACAAAGGTGTCGGGCGCGCAGCCTATCGACCGATCAGTTGGGACCAGGCGCTTGATGAGATCGCCGAACAGTTCCAGCGCGCGGCGCAACGTCATGGGCCGGAAGCGGTCTATCCCTATTACTATGCTGGCACGATGGGACTGGTGCAGCGCGACGGCATTTTCCGCCTGACCCATGAGATGAAATATTCGCGGCAGAAGAGCACCATCTGCGTCTCGCTGTCGGATGCCGGCTGGCAGGCTGGTGTCGGCATCATGCGTGGTGTTGATACGCGCGAGATCGCGGAGAGCGATCTCGTCGTCGTGTGGGGTGGCAATCCGGTGGCGACGCAGGTCAATGTCATGACCCATATCGCCCGGGCGCGGAAGGCGCGGGGTGCTAAGCTGGTGGTGATCGATCCCTATCGCACCGGCACAGCCGAGGCAGCCGACATGCATCTGATGCTGCGGCCCGGCACCGATGCGGCGCTGGCGGTCGCAGTCATGCACGTGCTGTTCGCGGAAGGCTTCGCCGACCGGGATTATATGGCACGCCATGCCGATGCCCCTGCGGAGCTGGAGCGCCACGTGGCCAGCCGCTCGCCGGAATGGGCGGAAACGATCACCGGCGTTCCTGCTGAGACGATCCGTGAATTTGCGCGTCTCTATGGCCGCACGAAGAAGAGCTTCATCCGTGTCGGTTATGGCTTCTCGCGCAGCCGCAACGGTGCTGTCAGTCTGCATGCGGTCTCCTGCCTGCCGACCGTGACAGGGGCGTGGGCGGAGAAGGGCGGCGGGGCGCATTATTCCAACCGCACCATCTATCACATGAACAACCAGCTGATCATGGGGCTCGACCTCAAGGACGACAGCGTCCGCGAACTCGATCAGTCGCGCCTGGGTGCGGTCTTGAACGGCGACAGGCAGGATCTGGGTGACGGGCCGCCGGTTACGGCGATGATCATCCAGAATACCAACCCGATGAATGTCTGCCCCAACACGAAACTGGTGCGGGAAGGCTTCGCGCGTGAGGATCTCTTCACCGCCGTCCATGAGCAGTTCATGACCGAAACCGCGGCGATGGCGGATATCGTGCTGCCAGCGACGACATTCCTGGAGCATGATGATATCTACCGGGCCAGTGGCCATACGCATCTGCAGGTGACGCGCAAGGTGATCGAGGCTTATGCCGAGGCGAAGCCCAATCACTTTGTCATCTCAGAGTTAGCCAAGCGTCTTGGCTGCCGCCACAAGGGTTTTGAGATGACAGAGTGGGAGATCATCGACGAGACGCTGAAACTGTCCGGCCATCGCGATGCGCAGACGCTTTATGATGCGCATTGGGAAGATTGCGCACTCGATTTTGAGACGACGCATTTCCTCAACGGTTTTGGTCATGCCGGTGGCAAGTTCCGCTTCAAGCCTGACTGGGCGGCGATCGGACCTGATATCGAAGGCCTGCCGCCTTTGCCGGACTACGCGCCGATCGTCGATCTGGCCAATGCCGAACATCCGCTGCGGCTGGTGACGGCGCCGGCGCGGCAGTTCCTCAATTCGACCTTCACGATGACGCCGACCTCGCGCCAGCGCGAAGAGCGGCCGACCATCCTCATCCATCCTGACGACGCCAAAAGTTTTGGTGTTGTCAATGGCGGCGCGGTAAATGTCGGCAATAAGCTGGGAATCATCGGCCTGCATGCCAAATATTTTGACGGGTTGCTGCCGGGTGTCGTGGTGATCGAAAGTCTGTGGGGCAATGCCGATTTCCCTGGCGGCCTCGGCGTCAATACGCTGGTGAGTGATGACGCGGGCAAGCCCGATGGCGGCGCGGTGTTTCACGATACAGCTGTCTGGGTCAAGCCGGCGGCAGCTTAGCGATGGCAAAATCGGGCCCTCACATCATCGTTTTGGGCAACGAAAAGGGCGGTTCCGGCAAATCGACCACCGCCATGCATCTCATCGTTGCTTTGTTGGCCGCGGATCGGAAAGTGGGATCGATCGATCTCGATGCGCGCCAGGGCTCGCTCTCGCGCTATGTTGAGAACCGGCGCAAATCGGCGGAGGCCATGCTGACTCCGTTGCCGATGCCCGAGCATATCGGGATCAACCAGAGCAAGGCCGACAGCCGCGAGGTGGCGACGCAAGAGGACGACGCCAATCTTGCCGATGCGCTGCAGCGCCTCTCCGGCAACGACTACATCGTCATCGATACGCCCGGCAGCGACAGCGCCTTGTCGCGGGCAGCACATATTCGCGCCGACACGTTGATCTCGCCCTTGAACGACAGTTTTCTCGACCTCGACCTCTTCGGGCGGATTGAGGATGAGGGGGCCACGATCCGCCGGCCCAGCGTCTATGCCGAAACCGTGTGGGAGCAGCGGAAGCGCCGTGCCATGGCGGGCGGCAAGCCGATCGACTGGGTGGTGATGCGCAACCGCCTCTCCAGCCTGGATGCCCGCAACAAGCGTGATATCGGGCGTTTGCTCGAGCAATTGGCCAAGCGGATCGGCTTTCGCATTGCGCCTGGTTTCACCGAACGGGTCATTTTTCGCGAATTGTTTCCACGCGGCCTGACCCTGCTCGATCTCTCGCGCAAGGATGCCGGGGTGCAGTGGCGCATGTCCCATGTCGCCGCACGCCAGGAAGTGCGCGAACTCCTGGAAGCGCTCAATCTACTGCCGGTCAAGGTTGACACGCCGGAGTCGCCGACACTGACGTCAGTAGAGCGTTAGCCCGCGAGGAGGCTAGGTCATCTGGCCTAATTCTCCCTGAAGTCACACAGATGGTGGCACAAAACGGGGACTTCTGTGTTAGTCCCGTGACGTTCGCGAAATCTTGGCGGGTTTCTGCCGGGTCATGCTTGATGTCGGCATACCCGCCATGGCAGAAATGCTGCAGTGCACTAATTCAAGAGGATCTTCGATGGTAAAGCCGCTGAAAAAGGCCATCTTCCCGGTGGGTGGCCTGGGGACCCGCTTTCTGCCCGCCACCAAGTCGATGCCCAAGGAAATGCTGACGGTGGTCGATAAGCCGTTGATTCAATACGCGGTGGAAGAGGCCTATGCCGCCGGGATCGAGGAGATCATCTTCGTGACCGGCCGCGGCAAATCGGCACTCGAGGATCATTTTGACCATTCCTACGAGCTTGAGGACACGCTGACGCGGCGCGGCAAGAAGCCGGAGCTGGATCTGCTGAAGAAGATGCTGCCGGTCCCGGGCAATATCGCCTATGTGCGCCAGCAGGAACCGCAGGGCCTGGGCCACGCCGTCTGGTGCGCGCGCAATCTCATCGGCGACGAGGCCGTGGCTGTGCTGCTGGCCGACGATCTGGTGCATGGCGAGGTCTCGTGCCTGAAGCAGATGGCGGACATGTACCGCGAGGTCGGCGGCAACATCATCGCGGTCATGGAAGTGCCGCACGAACATACCAGCCGCTATGGCATCCTGAAGCCGGGCACCGACACTGGAAAGCTGGTTGAGGTCAAAGGCCTCATCGAGAAGCCCTCGCCGGACAAGGCGCCCTCGAACCTGGCCGTCATCGGCCGCTATATCCTGCAGCCGGAAGTATTCACGCATCTGGCGGCGCAGGAACCGGGTGCCGGCGGCGAGATCCAGCTTACCGATTCCATGGCACGCATGATCGGGCAGGTGCCGTTCCACGGTTTCCGCTTCGACGGCACGCGCTACGATTGTGGCGACAAGGCCGGCTTCATCGAGGCCAACATGGCGCTCGGCGTCGCACATCCGATCCTGGGCAAGACGGTCCGCCAGGCCGTCGCCGACATCGCGCGGACGTTGAAGCTGTAATGAAGCTGTAATACGGCCTGCCATCCTTGGCCCCACTTGATGCAAGGGGTGGAGGACGGCAGACACACGACCTTTCGGAAATTCTACTTAATTTATATCGGAGCAAGTTATGCGTATCGCGATGATCGGTGTTGGCTATGTCGGATTGGTGTCCGGTGCGTGCTTCTCCGAATTCGGCCATGATGTCGTTTGCGTCGACAAGGATGCGGCGAAAATCGCGGCACTTGATCGCGGCGAGATTCCGATCTTCGAACCGGGCCTTGACGATCTCGTGCTGCGCAACCGCCAGGCCGGGCGTCTTAGCTTCACCACCGATCTCAAGGCGGCCATGCAGGGCGCCGAGGCGATCTTCATCGCGGTGGGGACACCCAGCCGGCGTGGCGATGGCCATGCCGACCTCACCTATGTCTATGCAGCGGCCGGCGAGATCGCGGCAGAGCTTGATGGTTATGCCGTGGTCGTCACCAAATCCACCGTGCCGGTGGGCACGGGCCGTGAGGTTGAGCGCATCATCCGTGCGGCGCGGCCCGAGGCGCAGTTCGACGTGGCCTCCAACCCGGAGTTCCTGCGCGAGGGTGCTGCGATCGGCGACTTCATGCGGCCCGACCGCGTTGTCATCGGGACGCAGAGCGACAAAGCGCGCGACGTGCTGCGCCGGCTCTATCGGCCGCTGTTCCTGATCGAAACACCGATCCTGTTTGCCGAACTGGAGACGGCGGAGCTGATCAAATATGCCGCCAACGCCTTCCTGGCGATGAAGATTTCCTTCATCAACCAGATCTCGGATCTCTGCGAGAAGGTTGGTGCCGACGTGCATGATGTTGCGCGCGGCATCGGGCTTGATGGCCGGATCGGCTCGAAGTTCCTGCATCCCGGACCCGGCTATGGCGGCTCCTGCTTTCCCAAAGACACGCTGGCCCTGATGCATACCGCCCGCCAGGCCAACGCACCGCTCACCCTGGTCGAGGCGACTGTCGCCTTCAACGACGCGCGCAAAGGCGATATGGCGGACCGGATCCTGGCGGCACTTGGCGGCAGTGGGAAGGGCAAGCGCGTCGCCATCCTCGGCCTGACCTTCAAGCCCAATACGGACGACATGCGGGATGCGCCGAGCCTGGTGATCCTCCCGCGCCTGCGTGAGGCAGGAGCCGAGGTGATGGCCCATGATCCGGAAGGCATGGCGGAGGCACGCAAGCTGATGCCTGACGTTACCTATTGCACCGACGCCTATCAGACGCTGGACGGTGCCGATGCCCTGGTGTTGCTTACGGAATGGAATGCCTACCGGGCCATGGACCTTGGCCGCATGCATGCTCTCATGAGGCATCCCCTGGTGATCGATCTGCGCAATGTCTATGGCTCGCGGGAAATGCGCAAATCCGGCTTCGACTATCGCAGCCTGGGGCGGCCGAAGCGGGCCTGAGCTACAGACATCGTCGTCAACATCGCGCTTGCTAAGCATAAGCAGATAAAAATATCATTATCCCAGCCCGGACGCGTTCTACGCCGGGTATGGGGGCGTGATGGACGAGATTCTCAAGGGCTTGCGGGCGTCGGCCGAGGCGACCCGGTTGCGCATTCTGGGGCTTTGTGCTCATGCGGAGCTGACCGTCAGTGATCTGGTTGAAATTCTCGGCCAGTCCCAGCCCCGCATCTCACGTCATCTGAAGCTGCTGGTGGAAGCTGGCGTCCTGGTGCGGAACCAGGAAGGTCCCTGGGCCTGGTACCGCCTGCCGGAAGAGGGGGTTGGCGGCGAACTGGCGCGTCTCATCGTCGACCTGCTGCCCTCCGACGACCGGCAGCATGCACAGGATCTCAAGCGCCTGCAGACGATCTCCGAGGGCTGGACCACGCGGGTCGCTGACTTCTTTCGTCAACATGCCGGCGATTGGGAACAGATCCGCTCACTTCACGCCGATCAGGCGGCGGTGGATGCGGCTTTGCTCGCTGCCTTGCCGAAGGCGCCCATCGAAAGCCTGCTCGACATCGGCACCGGCGCTGGTCATGTGCTGCTGCTGACTGGCAAGATCGTGCAATCGGCGATCGGCGTCGATCGTTCGCGCGAGATGCTGAACGTGGCGAGGTCCAACCTGTTCCGTGCTGGCTTGCGAAATTGCCAGGTGCGGCAGGCGGATATGATGGCGCTGCCGTTCGAGGATGGTAGCTTCACCGCCGTCACCTTGAACATGGTGCTGCATTTCGCCGACCGGCCGGATGCCACGATCGTTGAGGCAGCACGCGTGCTGGCGCCCGGTGGCCGGTTGGTGATCGTCGATTTCGTCACCCACGGACTGGAACAGTTGCGCGAAGAACAGGCGCATCGATGGATGGGATTTGACGATGCGCAGATTGCCGCCTGGTGCCGTGCTGCCGGTCTGGGCGCCCCGTCGGTCAAGCATCTGGCCGGCGAATCTCTGACGGTGGCGCTGTGGGTGGCTGATCGGCCCGCCTGAATTTCTTGAGCTGAATTATTCGAAGCCGTAGCGCGCCATCACCTCGCGGCGCAGGCGCGGGATAAGCTCGGGATCTGCCCGCAGATGTGCCTCCTCGGAATCAAGGATGGCGAGGAACAGCCTGCCCCGCAGCCGGTCGACGTCGAGCCCTATCTTGGCGCGCGTGCCGATTGCCGAGGCGATCACATCGACGCAGCGCTCGGCGGCGTTCAGGCGACCCCACAGGAAGTCATGTTCCCGCCATGCGCGGTTAAAGAAGGCGCCAAAGCTCATCAACGAGGTGCCGCGCAGGGTGACGCTGCCGGAAAGGCCCCGCGCATCATCCGGGCTGATGCGGTCCACCAGCACCTCATTGATCTCATCCATATCGGTCCATTGCAGGATCGGAAAGGTGATGAGATCGAAGAAGGCGAAACCGACATAGGCCTTGGCAACCGCGCGCCGGGCGATTGGCGGCAGAAAGGCAAAGCCCATCACCGAGATGATTTCGTCCAGTGTATGGTCGATGGGGATGAGGCCAAGACTCTCTTCCAGGATGGCGAGGTCATCGCTGGCGAGTTCAGCACCGGACATGGCGGCGAGCGCGAGGCGTTCTGTCGCACCAATGGCGGGTGCTGCATATTGCTGCGGATCCCAACGGGGGGCTGCGCGTTCGATCACCTCATAGAGCGCACCCTTCAAATCGTCGATCGCGGCCGACCCGACATCGATGCCGGTATCGCCGGCGGTGCGATATAGCTCGTTCAGGCGGCGGATAACGAAGCGGATGCGCCGCAGACGAAACTCGACATCGAAGCCGCGCAGGAAACGGATGGTACGCGCTGGTGGCGCCGGATCGGCCGCCAGCCAGCGGTCGAACGCCATGCCGATCCGATCACGGTCGGCAACGAAGTCCTTCTTGGTGGCCAGGGTAGCCACCAGCACCGAAAGGCGGTCGCAAACACCGCGTATCTTCAGCTTCTGGTAACTGAGATAGGCATAGCCGGCACCTCTGTGCGCAGCTTCGTTGGCTGCTGCGCGGTAGCGGCCGACCTCGGCGATGGTTGGCGGGTTTTCCGCATCCGCCTGCACAATATTGTCGACCAGACGCTCCACTTCCGGATCGGCGGCGGACAGGATCTCGGCCATCCGGCGGGCACGCTTGTTGGAAGCCTCGACGCCGAGCAAATCGTCGGCAATGGGTTCATTGCGCGGAATGACGGCGAGCGAGGCGAGAATGGTTCGGAAGAAGCCGGGCGCACCGCGGCCGCTGCGCTGGGGGCCGTCGTGATGTGGGTTGGGATCGACATAGATGATCCGGCGCACCACTTCACGGCTCGCCGGCCGGTCGCCCAGTGCCTGAATGACAGGTGAAAATGGCTTGTTCATGACGACGCTGCCGTCGATGAAATAGCGGTTGCGGGCGCCCAGTTCGAGATCGCCCTCGATGCCGAGCTTCTCAACAAGCAGCGCCCTGCGCGCCGGCCAGTCCCGTGCGCGTTCGGCCAGGATATCGTCCATTTCACCGACCGTGGCTGGCATGAAGGCGCCAGGGAAAGATGCTGTGGCACGGGAAGCGAACACCAAAGACGGCACATGGCCGGGGCCGAACTCGCTCTGCAGTTCACCGGAGAGCGCGCGCCGGCAGCTGAAGGACAGGATGCGGCGATGTTCGGTTTCCTCGACCACCGGCGGATCATGCAAGGTGATGCGGTGATGATGGCCGAGATAGTCGGTGACGGTGACGAAGAGATCAAGGCGGTGGCCCGGCGGCAACAGGCTGGCGCCGGGCTTTGCCGGCAGATCCATGCTGTCGCAGGCATCCAGCATCCAGCCGGAAAAACGCCGACCAGAGAAGGGTGGGGTGAACCAGCGTGCCTGTACGAAGCGCCGCACCTTGGCGCGTGTCTCCGGGTCGGCGACCTGGTTGCCGAAGCGGCGCACCAGCAGATTGTCGAGGAGCGGTGCCAGCGGTGCCTTCAATGCCCGGCTCCAGAGGCTTGCCGGCGCCGAGAGTTGAGTTACGTCGGCGTTCTGCAGCCACAGTTCGCGGTGCGATTCCAGCGGCAGGTCATGAGCCAGGGCGCGTGCCAGCATGACCCCGTTGATGCCGCCGGCCGATGCGCCGGAAATGAGGTCGATCACCACGCGAAGGTCAATCTCGGGACTGAGCGACTGCAGCAGATCGTAATAGACCGCGGTGCTGTCATTGCCGTCGGTCGGCGGCGTCCCATCGGCATGGAATAATTTGGAGGCGCGAATGAGATTCAAAATCTCGCGGGTGACGCCATGGATATAGACGGCCAGGGAAACGCCGCCATAGAGCACCACGGCCAGTCGGACCTCGATCTGTTTCATGTGCCCCGGAGATCTCCAGAAAGGACGATGTTCGACTCGTGGAAGTTAAACCCGTCCAGGCAGCATATCGCAAGCTGCCGGCCCCAACCATCCCCAGGCCCAGTAGGGCTTTGTCGCCGCATAGGGTGGGAACACGGCATTTCCAGCCCTGCGGCTTTGCAATCTGGGCATGCGTCCCCGCCCAATTGACCACGTATGCTATCTGCCGGGAGTCGTTATCCTCGCATCTTCATTTCCCATCCAGGAGGTCGCGGCCCATGATTCCCTTTTCGGTCCTCGATCTGTCGCCGATCAATCAGGGTGCTACGGCGACCCAGGCCTTCAAGAATACGCTCGATCTCGCCCAGCATGCCGAAGGCTGGGGCTATCAGCGTTATTGGCTGGCGGAACATCACAACATGCCGGGCATCGCCAGCGCGGCGACGTCGGTGGTGATCGCTCATGTGGCAGGCGGCACCAAGCGCATCCGCGTGGGGTCCGGTGGCGTCATGTTGCCCAACCACGCACCCCTGGTTATCGCCGAACAGTTCGGCACGCTGGAATCCTTGTTCCCGGGTCGCATCGATCTGGGGCTCGGCCGGGCGCCTGGCACCGATCAGCGGACGGCGAGGGCGCTCCGCAGAAGCCTTGTCGGCAGCGACGATAGCTTCCCGCAGGATGTCGCCGAACTGCAGGCCTGGTTTGCACCAGTGCAACCCGGCCAGGCGGTGCGGGCGGTGCCGGGTGCTGGCCTCGATGTGCCGATCTGGCTGCTGGGCTCGAGCCTGTTCAGCGCGCAGCTGGCTGCCGAGATGGGGCTGCCTTTTGCCTTCGCCTCACATTTTGCGCCCGACTATCTGATGCGGGCGCTGGCGCTCTATCGCGCCAATTTCAAACCGTCGGCGCAGTTGGCAAAGCCTTATGCCATGGCCGGACTCAATGTTTTTGCGGCTGCCACCGACGCTGAGGCGAGGTGGCATTTTACCTCGCTGCAGCAGCAGTTCATCAATCTGCGCCGCGGCACGCCCGGCCCGCTGCCGCCGCCCGTCGACAGCATGGACGGCTATTGGTCGCCCATGGAACGGGAGATGGTCGAACATTCCCTGGCCTTCGCCGTGGTCGGCGCGCCGGAGGCTGTAGAGCAGGGCCTCCTCGATTTCATCACGGATACCGGAATCGACGAGGTGATGATCGCTGGCCAGTTCTTCGATCATCAGGCCAGGCTGCGCTCCTTCGAGATCGTGGCTGAGCTGCGGGACCGCTTGGGGACCAAAGGCGGTAAAAGGGCCAACGCCAGCTGACCGTCTCAAAATAGCTGGTGATGAACGGGCTTACCGGCACTATCCTGCGGCGATCCAGTGATGTTCTGCCAGGATTTGGATGATGCCCGGTCTCAGTTTTGCCTTTCCGCCCCCCTCCGTGCCTGCCTTGTCGATCAAAGGGCGGGCCGATCTGTTTCCGATCCACCGCATCTATTGTGTCGGCCGCAATTATGCCGAACATGCCATCGAAATGGGTCATGATCCAAAGCGCGAGGCGCCGTTCTTCTTTCAGAAGAACCCGGACAGCATCGTTCCCAATGGCGGCATCTTCCCGTATCCGGACAAGTCCCAGGACGTGCACTATGAATTGGAAATGGTGGTGGGGCTGAAATCCGGTGGCAGGGATATTCCGGCAGACCAGGCGCTGGCCCACGTCTTTGGCTATGCCGTCGGTCTCGATATGACTCGGCGCGATCTGCAGGGCGAGGCGAAGAAGGCTGGCCGCCCGTGGGAAATCGGCAAGGCCTTCGAGCATGCGGCACCTTGTTCCGAGATCGTGCCGGCTGCCGATATCGGTCATCCCCGTGCCGGCGCGATCTGGCTTAAGGTCAATGGCGCCTTGAAGCAGCAGGGTGATCTTGCGCAACTTATCTGGAAGGTGCCGGAGATGATCAGCTATCTCTCCGGCCTGTTCGAACTCAAGGCCGGCGACCTCATCTTCTCCGGTACACCGGCCGGCGTTGGCCCCGTGCAGCGCGGTGACGAACTTTTGGGTGGGGTCGACGGTATTGGCACCTTAGAGATCCGCGTCGGCTAGAAAGAACAGCGCCTGTGACTGATTACGTCCGTAAAATCCTCGATGCTCGTGTCTATGATGTGGCGATCCAGAGTCCGCTGGACACCATGCCGCGCTTGAGCGCGCGGCTGGATGCTCAGATTCTGCTGAAGCGGGAGGATCTGCAGCCGATCTTCTCCTTCAAGATTCGCGGTGCCTATAACCGGATGGCGCGGCTGTCGCAGGCGGCCCGCGACAAGGGCGTCATCTGCGCCTCTGCCGGCAACCATGCGCAAGGTGTCGCACTCTCGGGACAGAAGCTCGGCATCGCCGCCACCATCGTCATGCCGCTTACCACGCCGCCGATCAAGGTCGATGCCGTGCGCCACTGGGGCGGCCGCGTCGTTCTTCATGGCGACGCGTTTGATGAAGCTTATATCCATGCCAAGAAACTGGAGCAGGAACAGGGACTGACCTTTATCCATCCCTTCGACGACCCGGACGTCATCGCGGGGCAGGGGACGATTGGTATGGAAATTCTGCACCAGCATGCCGATCCCATCGAGGCCATCTTCGTACCGATAGGTGGCGGTGGGTTGGCGGCCGGCATAGCGTCTTACGTCAAGTTCCTGCGGCCGGAAATCAAGGTGATCGGCGTCGAGCCGGTTGATGCGGCCTCGATGAAGGCGGCACTTGA
The DNA here is from genome assembly GCF_056404715.1 of Dongia sp. P2_B8. NCBI lineage: Bacteria > Pseudomonadati > Pseudomonadota > Alphaproteobacteria > Rhodospirillales > Dongiaceae > Dongia > Dongia sp. P2_B8. Next base: position 1,235,927 of record NZ_JBFUDM010000003.1, read on the forward strand.
TGCCGGGACGCGTGTGACACTCGATCGGGTCGGCCTGTTCGCCGATGGTGTCGCCGTGCGGCAGGCGGGGATCGAGACCTTCCAGCTTTGCCAGGGGCTGCTTGACGATATCCTGACCGCCGACACAGATGAAATGTGTGCGGCCGTGAAAGATATATTCGAGGATATGCGTGTCATTGCGGAGCCCGCCGGCGCTCTGTCGCTGGCGGGGCTCAAGACCTACGTCGCCGCGAATCCAATACGGCGCGGCGCGCTCATCGCCATCAACAGCGGCGCCAATATGAATTTCGATCGCCTGAGGCATGTGGCCGAGCGCGCGGAAGTTGGCGAGGCACGCGAGGTCCTGTTGGGCGTCACCATTCCGGAAAAGCAGGGTAGCTATCGCCGCTTTGTCCAGGTGCTAGGCAATCGCAACATCACGGAATTCAACTACCGCTATGCCAGCCGGGGCGAAGCTCATGTCTTCGTCGGCATCAAACTCGGTGGCGAGGGGAGCGAGAAGGCGGCGCTCTTGGCAGAGTTGCGCCAGCTTGGCTATGATGTGCTTGATATCAGTGCCAATGAAACGGCGAAACTTCATGTGCGCTATATGGTGGGCGGGCGGACGGCCAATCTGCGGGACGAAGTGATTCTTCGGTTCGAATTTCCCGAGCGCCCTGGCGCACTCTTGAAGTTTCTCGATGGCGTAGCATCGAACTGGAACATCACCTTGTTCCATTACCGGAATCACGGCGCCGATTACGGGCGCGTGCTGGCCGGCCTGCAGGTGCCAACGGCCGATCGGATGCGTTTCGATGAGCGCCTGGCGACGCTCGGCTACCCTTACGAGGATGAGACGGCGAACCCGGTCTATCAGATGTTCTTGTCCAACCTTTGACCGAGCTCCCTTTCAAGGAATTTTCCCAACCCGCCTAGGCACGGTCTATTGCAACAGCGCGTACAAGCCTGCCAAGGCCCGCTGTGACGCTGCCGGCAAAGAAAATTTGTTGAGCTATGTGCTTGACGAACTGGCCGTCCAGGTCTTCGTCGAGGGTTCGCAATACGGGCTTGCGGGGACCGACTTACTGAGCGGATTGAGCGACGCTGCTATCGGCCTTCAGCACCAGGCAATCGGTCTGCTTGGCTTTCAGCTTCTTGCAGGCGGCGTCGGCATCTGCCTTGGTCAGGCCGAAGACGCGGGCGCGGTAGATGTTGCTGTTGCCCTGGTCGACCACGATGCGCGCATCCGCAAGCAGGGCGGGCACCGCCTTGGTGGCGCGTTCGGCGGCTTTCTGGGCCGGCTTGAATTTTGAATAAGCGCCGACCTGGATGCCGAATTGGTTCTTGTCCGGGCTCCAGACATTGGCGACAGCCTGATTGTCGGGCGACGCCACGGCGGGGGCCAGCGACACGCTGGCCATGGTCGCAATCGCCGTGCCGATGGAATCATCCGGGCGCGTGGTGGGCTTTGGCGTCGGCACCAAAGCTGCTGCGACCACCTCATCCATGCTCGGCTCAGCAACCGCAGGCGCGTCATTGGCGGCGGAGGCGACGACCGGCGTATTCTGGGCTGGGCCGGCGCTGCCGGGGGCCTTGGCCATCAGCACGTCGCCGATGCCGCGATTGGTCTTGAAGCCGGTGGTGAGCAGGGCAACCATCTGCTTGTCGCGGGCCGGCGCGCTGGCGCCACCGAGGACGACGCCGACCAGACGGCGGCCATTGCGTTCGGCCGACGAAACCAGGTTGAAGCCAGCGGCGCGGATGTAACCGGTCTTGATACCATCGGCACCGGCGAACTTCTTCATCACCCGGTTATGGCCACCATAGGTGTTGCCACGGTAAACGAAGCTGTTGCGGCTGAAATAGCCGTAATATTTCGGATGGTCGCGCAACAAGGCGACACCAAGCGTGGCTTGGTCGCGGGCCGTGGTCAGCTGGCTCGGATTAGGCAGGCCGTTGGCATTGCGGTAGGTGGTGTTGTTCATGCCAAGAGCGCGCGCCTTGGCCGTCATCATGCGGGCAAAGGCTGATTCCGTACCGCCGAGCTGTTCGCCAACGGCGGTCGCCACATCGTTGGCGGAGCGTACGACAATGGCCAGGATCGCGGTTTCCACAGCGATCGAGTCACCGGCATTGACGTTCATATTGGTGGCCGCTTCGGCAGCGGCATTGGCGGAGAAAGTGATCCGGTCGGTCAGCTTGATCTTGCCCTTCTCAAGGGCATCGAACAGCAGATAGAGGGTCATCATCTTGGTGAGCGAGGCGGGATAGGTAATTGCGTCGGCATTGGAACGCGACAGCACTTCGCCTGTTTCAGCATCAACCACAATGCTTGCCGCCACCGGTTTGGCGCTGGCAGTCTGAGCGGTCGCACCGAGGCCGACCAGGCTGACCATTGTCGCGACCGCGAAAACGAAGCCGATTTGACGAAAAACGGACAGAATCGGACCTCGCGCGGACCGCTGCGACAGCAACATCGTGCTTTTCCCCCTAAGCCGGTGAAAAGATTTGGGCAATTTCGTGTCCGATCCTACGTTAACCGTAGAATCCTGTCTATAGCCTACCACCTCCTAATTTCTGGTAAACTAAAACAAGACTCAACGGAATCAGGTAAATAAGCGATGATCCTCACACTCCTTGGCGCTCGCTCGGTGCGGTTGCGCCAGATCTCGGCCCTCGGAATGGCGGCGCTGCTCCTTGGGGCGTGCGCCTATAATTCCGCGGGAAACCAGGGCGCCGGTACCGGAATCGACAATCCGATCGAGCGCAAATTCACCTGGTTCAGCTATCTCGACGCTGCCGATATCCGCAATTCCTGTGCCGCTGGCGGGCCGGACCAATACCGCATCGTCTATAACGGCCAATATTACGACCATGTGCGGACCTATGAGGTCACGCGTAGTCCGAAGCCGCAGATTCTGGCCCGCGCCCGGGGTACCAGCGGCAACCTCACGCAGATGAGTTTCGGCAGCTTCGACGAACTGCTAGGCCCCTGGAATTTCCGCCGCTCGGAAGCTGCGTTGAGCGACGCGGATTGGTCAAAACTGCGTGATTTGCTGCACCAATCGGGCTTTGCCGACGGCGACCAAGCGGGCCTGCGGCTGCATTCGCAGGATTTCTATTGGCTGGTCGCCGGCTGCGAGGCCGGGCAGTTCCATTTCAACGCCTGGGCCGACAAACCCCGGGCGATCAGCCTTAACCGCACGAACTTTCTGGATTTTCTGCTGAAGCATGACAGCACCGGCATCGGCTACAAGCCGCCCCAGACCGTCACTTATATGGACAAGAACGACCAGGCAAAGGGTACCGACCGCGACTATAACGGCGCCTTTGTCATTACAGTTCATAGTGACGGTATTGGCCGTGCGGGTATTTGAGGGGGCAAAAATGTGCAGACCCGGCAAATATGCAGGGGCCCCATTTCCGTGTGCCCCTTTTAACTCGGCCTTAGCATCCAATATGATAGACCCATGATAGCGACTCCGACATCTGACCTTGAAACGAGACACGAAGCGATGGATCTGACGCGGGCAATTCGCGTTCTTGGCCCGGCACTTTCCGGCCCTGAGGATGGCGACGATGGCGATCAGGGCGGCAACAATGGCCGCCCGGGTGTCGGCACGGTCGTCAAGGCCAAGCCGAAGACCAAGAAGCCGTCCATGTACCGGGTCCTGCTGCTCAACGACGACTACACGCCGATGGAATTCGTCGTGCATGTGCTAGAGCGCTTCTTCAATAAGAGCCGTGAGGCGGCGACCGAGATCATGCTTCATGTGCACCACCGCGGTGTCGGGGTGTGCGGCGTTTATACCTATGAGATTGCCGAGACCAAAGTTTCGCAGGTGATCGACTTCGCGCGCCGTCACCAGCATCCGCTGCAATGCACGATGGAGAAGGAATAGGGGAAGTTAGACGCCAAGTGGGGAAGACCAGTCGTTGGAAAAAGAACAGGCGGCAGGCGGGCAATGTCCCATCTGACCGTTCCTAGTCAGTCAAGGAAGGATGTCCCGGCCCATGCTGTCGCCCAATCTCGAACAAACTCTGCACCGCGCCTTGGCCCTGGCCAGTGAGCGCCGGCACGATTATGCGACGCTGGAGCATCTGCTTCTGGCCCTGACCGACGATCAGGATGCGATCGCTGTGATGCGTGCCTGCAATGTCGATATCGAGCGCCTGAAGCGCGATCTTATCGACTATGTCGACAATCAGCTCGCTAACATCATCAGCAAGCAGCAGGCGGAGGCCAAACCCACCGCCGGCTTCCAGCGCGTCGTGCAGCGCGCCGCCATCCATGTGCAATCCTCGGGCCGCGAGGAAGTGACCGGTGCCAACATCCTGGTGGCACTGTTCTCGGAACGCGAAAGCCATGCAGTCTACTTCCTGCAGGAGCAGGAAATGACCCGCCTCGATGCGGTCAACTATATCAGCCACGGAATCGCCAAGGTCGCGGGCCGCGCCGAACCTAAGCGCGTGCGTGGGGCGGCGGAAAAGGAAGAGGGCGAACCGGCGGCCAAATCCGGCACCGAGGCGCTGGAAGCCTATTGCGTCAACCTCAACCAGAAGGCCCAGAACGGCAAGATCGATCCCTTGATCGGCCGCGATACCGAGGTCTCGCGCACCATCCAGGTTCTGTGCCGCCGCACCAAGAACAACCCGCTATATGTGGGTGATCCCGGCGTCGGCAAGACCGCCATTGCCGAAGGTCTCGCGCGCCGCATCGTCAAGGGTGACGTGCCGGATGTGCTCAAAGGCTGCACCATCTACTCGCTCGACATGGGCTCGTTGCTGGCCGGTACCCGCTATCGCGGCGATTTCGAAGAACGCCTGAAGGCTGTGGTGAAGGAACTCGAGAATCTCGAAGGGGCGATCCTCTTCATCGACGAGATCCATACCGTGATCGGCGCCGGCGCCACCTCGGGTGGCTCGATGGATGCCTCGAACCTGTTGAAGCCGGCGCTGCAATCCGGTTCGCTGCGCTGCATCGGCTCGACCACCTACAAGGAATACCGTCAGCATTTCGAAAAGGACCGGGCGCTGGTCCGCCGCTTCCAGAAGATCGACGTCAACGAACCGTCGCAGGAAGATGCGGTCAAGATCCTGCGCGGTCTCAAGCCCTATTACGAAAAGCACCACAATGTCCGCTACACGGCGGAAGCCATCCGCGCCGCAGTGGAATTGTCGTCGCGCTACATCGGCGACCGCAAGCTGCCGGACAAGGCGATCGATATCATCGACGAAGTCGGTGCGGCGCAGATGCTGCTTCCTGAATCGAAGCGCAAGAAGACCATCACCGTGAAAGATGTCGAAGCGGTGGTGGCGATCATCGCCCGCATCCCGGCGAAATCCGTCTCCAAGGACGACAAGATCGCGTTGAAATCGCTTGAGCGTGATTTGAAGACCATGGTGTTCGGCCAGGATCCGGCGATCAGTGCGCTCTGTGCGTCGATCAAGCTGGCGCGTGCTGGCTTGCGCGAGCCGGACAAGCCTATCGGTTCCTATCTCTTCTCGGGGCCGACTGGTGTCGGCAAGACCGAGGTGGCAAAGCAGCTCGCCCGTGTCATGGGGATCGAGCTGGTGCGCTTCGACATGTCGGAATATATGGAACGCCACACGGTCTCGCGCCTCATCGGCGCACCTCCGGGCTATGTCGGCTTCGACCAGGGCGGCTTGCTGACCGATGCCATCGACCAGCATCCGCACGCGGTCCTGCTCTTGGACGAGATTGAAAAGGCGCATCCTGATCTTTTCAACATCCTGTTGCAGGTGATGGATCACGGCAAGCTCACCGACCACAACGGCAAGTCGGTCGACTTCCGCAACGTCATCCTGATTATGACTACAAATGCCGGTGCCTCGATGATGGCCAAAGCCGCGATCGGCTTCATGCGCGACAAGCGCGAGGGCGAGGATGCCGCCGAAATCGAACGCCTGTTCGCACCGGAATTCCGTAACCGCCTCGACGCGGTCATTCCGTTCTCGAACCTGCCGGCCGAGATCGTGGCCCAGGTGGTCGACAAGTTCGTGATGCAGCTGGAAGCTCAGCTTGCCGACCGTCACGTCAACATCGAGCTCTCGGATGCGGCCAGGAAGCATCTGGCTGAAATCGGCTTCGACCCGCTCTACGGCGCGCGGCCGCTGGCCCGCACGATCCAGGAGCACATCAAGAAGCCGCTCGCGGAAGAACTTCTGTTCGGCAAGTTGGAGAAGGGCGGCACCGTCCGTGTCGATTTCAACGCGGCGACAGGCAAGCTCACCTTCGAGATCGTCGAATCCAAATCCACCCCGCGCGAAGAGACGGTCGAACCCGTCGACGCCTGAGGGACATCGYTTGGCAGGCTAGCCGCCTAACGGTCAGCCAATTCCTGCCTTCCACAGCAGCGTCCGGTCCAATAGGATCGGGCGCTGACTCTTGAGGGGGAATGGGCATGAACGACCAAGCCAAAATCAATCAGCCGGGAGTGCTGCGCGATCTCTACGGTGAGCCGGTGCCGGCATCGCTGGTCAAGGAAATGACCTTCCTGACTGAACCCTATATGGCCTTCATCAAGGCCTCGCCTTTCGTCATCCTCTCGACCTCAGGCGAAGAAGGTCTTGACGCCTCTCCACGCGGTGGCCCGCCGGGCTTTGTACGTGTCGAAGACAAGAGGACGCTGATCCTTCCTGACCGTAGCGGCAACAACCGGGTGGACAGTCTCAGCAACGTGGTCTCGGATCCGCGCATCGCCATGCTGTTCCTGGTGCCCGGCGTGGGTGAGACCATGCGGGTCAACGGCTATGCCAAGGTCTCGGTCGATACCGACCTGCTGCAATCGTTCGCCGACATCAACGGCAAGATCCCGCGCTCGGCGATGATCGTCAGCATCGATCGCTGCTACGTGCATTGCTCGCAATCTCTGGCACGCTCCAAACTGTGGGATCCGGCCGCGCAGGTCGACCGCAAGGCACTGCCCAGCATCGGGCAGATGCTGCAAGCCTGCCGCGCCGAGTTCGACGGCGCCGCCTACGACAAGCGTAACGCGGAAGAGGGCGGCGATCCCGAGGATTGAGGGCAGGCCTGCGGCATTTGGACATCCTCAATCTGTGAAGGGGTAAGGACAGCTGTCTGTCAGTCGTCCTTGCTAGGGTCCGTGCGTGATCGCTACAGGCGGTCGCAGCTTACACGAACCTGACAATCTTCATATGGAGCTACCCAGAATGTCGACATCCTCGATGCGCGGCCTGTTGCTCGGCGCGGCGGTTTTCTTTGCGTCCAGCCTTCCAAGCTGGGCGGATTCCACTGTGAACGTTGATTTGACCGGCGACGCCGGCGACAAGATGGGCATGATGCTCGACAAACCATCGGTGCCCGCAGGCAAGGTAACCTTCGTCGTCAAGAACGATTCCATCGCCACCGATCATGAGATGGTGGTGATCAAGCTGAAGCACAAGAACGACAAGATTCCGATGATGGCGGGCAAGCACCGCGTTGACGAAGACAAATTGAAATCAATGGGCGAAGTCGAGGATCTGCAGGCTGGCAAGACCGGCGAACTGACCGCCGATCTCAAGGCCGGCAACTATCTCTTGATGTGCAACCTCAAGGGCCATTACGAAGCCGGCATGACATCGCCGTTCACGGTGACGAAGTAGATACTGGCCGAAGTATGGCGGAAGTGATCCGGTGACAGAGCGTCACGGGATCACTTCTTCGCCACGCACATGAGGCGATAGATCCCATCTTCCACCTCGACTCCATGTGTGTCGTGGGTGAAGCCGGGAAAATACCGGTCGAACGCCTCTAATGCCTTCAGATAGCCGAGGATCGGGCCATCGGCCGGCCCAGCATTCTCGCCCGGCATCAGGATCGGAATGCCAGGCGGGTAGGGCACCACGCCGGTGGCAGCAGTTCGCCCCGCCATCTGTTCCAAGGTGACAGTCTCCACGTCGCTTCGCACCAGACGCTCATAAGCTTGCACCGGGCTGAGATCGGGATGCGGCAGCACCGAGAACCCCGCCGACATGTTGGCGGTGGTCTTCAGGCCGCCGATCTTGGCGAACATGTCATCGGCCAGATCCTTGAGACCCATCCCGGCATAGCGCGCACCATATCCTTCGACCAAGTGGGGCAGGACGCGTTCCAGCGAAATATTCGCATCATAGTCACGCTTGAAATCAGCGAGGCTGCTGACCAGCGTGCCCCATTTACCCTTGGTGATGCCCAGCGAGAACAGGACCAGAATATTGAAATCGGTCGTCTTCTCGACCTCTATTCCCTTGCGGTGGAGATAAGCGGTCACGATGTTGGCTGGGATGCCGCTTGCCGATAGCTTGCCGTCCGGCGACATTCCGGGGGTCATGATGGAGACCTTGATTGGGTCCAACATGCACCAGTCTCCTTCCAGTCCCTGGAAGCCGTGCCAGGTAGCACCCGGCTCCAGCACCCAGCAGGACGGGTCGCTTGCCAGCAGCTCGGGTGCCGCAGCATGGAAGGGTACTTTCTTGCCGCTCTTCGGGTCCTTGATTTCGTCCGGTTGCCAGATGCTAAAGAACCAGGTGCCTTGTGTGCGGCATTCTGCGTTCAGTCGGGCGACCATCTGGCGGAAAGCGACTGCTTCGCGGATGGATTCACCGGTCAGTGCCGGACCGGATGAACCGTCCATCATCGCCGCACTGACGTCGTTCGAGGCTATGATGGCATAGTTCGGCGAGGTCGAGGCATGCATCATGAAGGCTTCGTTGAAATGGGCATGTGCGATCGGGCGCCGGCCATCGCGGACATGGATGTAGGAGGCCTGCGACAAGGCCGCCAGCAGCTTGTGGGTCGATTGGGTGGCGAAGACGGTCGGACCTTTGGGGTCGTGGTTCTTGGGGTCGCCGTGCATCGCATGGCGGTCGCGATAGATGGGATTGAACCGTGCATAGCCGTACCAGGCTTCGTCAAAGTGCAGGCGGTCGACCGATTGGCCGAGCAGCTTCTCGACCGAGGTCACATTGTAGCAGAGCCCGTCATAGGTCGAATTGGTGATGATGGCATGTTGCGGTGTCGGATCCATATCCGGCTTCACCAGCACGTTCTCTCCGATCGACTTCTTCAGGGCTTCCGGCGTCAGGCGTGATGGTGGGATCGGCCCGATGATGCCGAGACCATTGCGCGACGGCATCATCCAGGTCGGGATGGCGCCCGACAGTGTCATCGCATGCTCGGCCGATTTGTGGCAGTTGCGGTCGCATAGCGCTACCTGGTTCCGTGTCACGCTCGACATCAAGATGACACGGTTCGAGGTCGATGAACCGTTGGTGACATAATAGGTACGATGCGCGCCGAAAACCCGTGCCGCGTATCTTTCGCCGGCACCGATGGGGCCCGAATGATCCAGCAGAGAGCCCAGTTCACCGACCGATATGGAAAGGTCCGAGCGCAGCATGTTCTCGCCGAAATACTCGAAGAAGGCGCGCCCGGCAGGATGCTTCAGGAAGGCCGTGCCGCCGGTGTGGCCTGGCGTATGCCAGGAATATTCATGTTCCTGCGCAAATTCCACCAGCGCCCGAAACATGGGTGGCAGCACCTGGCTGCGGTAGCGATCCATCGCGGCGATGACGCGTCCGCAGATGAAGGCCGGTGTATCCTCGGTCAACCAGATGAAATCGTCGAACTTGTCCATCGATTGCAGCGGAATCGTTGAGGCGACACTGCGATCAGCGCAGATGAAGATCGGCAGATTGCTATTGCGGTCGCGGATCGCCTTGAGAAGCGCAATGGCCCGGCCATATTGCTCGTCCGAGGGCAGATCCCAATCGACCAAGGCTGCCTGGATGGCGGCATCGTTGTCTATGATCAGCCGGGCATCTTCGGTGGTGGTTACGGCGACGACCTCGACACCGCGCCCGCGCATCTCCTCGGCCAGCGCATGCGCGGCACGCCCATCGGCATTGTCGGCGTTTAACTCGGAATTGACGAACAGGGTTTTCAGGCCGAAGAGACGATAGGAACTCGCGGGCATGTTGACCTCCTGCGTGAATGTTCGTCGGCCAGATAGATGTCAGGCGTCCAATTTTCTGGCGTTCAAATCTCAGGCGTTCAAGGTTCTGACATCGACCTCCCGGATGCAGCCAGGCTGCGCGTCAACATACATTGCCAGGCAGCGGCACTCGCCAGTTCCCGGACTCTATCCCTCGCTCTCGTGAAATGCACGCCGTGGATGTGCTGTAACGGAATGAAAGAAACCTGATTGAAAGGCAGATGAGCAACATCCGTGTGGCATATCGAGCGAGAAATCCTAAGTTGATAAGGCAATGGCGCTGACCATATCTTAATATATAAATCGCGCTGTGGTTGCTCGCCATATATTGATAATCTTGCCACAAGGTGAAAGGCTGTTCCGTCCGCCGCATGGAACGCCGCATTGCAGAATGCCGCAAAACATATCTGGCGCCCTGCGCGCGATGCGCCATTTCGTCGATGCGTTGAGACCTCAAGGCCACTTCGTCCATGACCAGCTCAAATCCGTTGGCCCAAAGTCTTTGGCCCAGTCGATTGGAAGGAGCTTCAGATGAGTGCCACGCAAAACAAGATGAATGTCTGGCAGCTGACCATCCTAACGGCGGTCAACATGATGGGGTCCGGCATCATTCTGTTGCCGTCCAAATTGGCCGAGGTCGGCACCATCTCGATCTTCTCCTGGATCATCACAGCCGGCGGTTCGCTGGCGCTGGCTTACGCCTTTGCTCGTTGCGGCATGCTCAGCCGCAAGCCTGGTGGCATGGGCGGCTATGCCGAATATGCCTTTGGCAAGGGCGGCAACTTCATGGCGAACTACACGTATGGCCTGTCGCTGGTGATCGCCAATGTCGCCATTTCGATCACGGCGGTTGGATATGGCACGGCGCTCTTTGGCGTGACATTGAGCCCAATCCAGACCTGTTTGTGGACCATCATCCTGCTCTGCATCACGACCTTTGCCAATTTCGGCGGCGCACGCATCACAGGTCGTATCGGTGCGATCACGGTTTGGGGTGTCATCGCACCGGTTGTCGTGATCTCTCTCATCGGTTGGTTCTGGTTCAGCGGCAGCACTTGGGCCGCGGCCTGGAATCCGCACGGCATGGATTTTTTGCCCGCCGTCGGTGGCTCGATCTCGATCACGCTGTGGGCATTCCTCGGCTTGGAATCTGCCTGCGCCAATGCCGATGCCGTGGAAAATCCGGAACGCGATGTGCCGATCGCCGTCATGGGCGGCACCATCGGCTCTGCCATCGTCTATATCGTCTCTACGAACGTCATCGCCGGCATCGTACCCAATGCGGATCTGGCCGCCTCAAATGCGCCGTTCGGCCTCGCCTTCGCTACCATGTTCACGCCGCTGATTGCCGATATCGTGACAGCCCTGATGGTGATTGCCTGCATCGGCTCGCTCCTGGGCTGGCAGTTCACAGTTGCCCAGGTTTTCAAAAGCTCGGCCGATGTCGGCTATTTCATGCCCATCTTCAAAATCGCCACGAAATCCGGGACACCGATCGTCGGCATGCTGATCCTTCTGGCAGCTCAGGGTCTGCTCGCCCTGATGACGATTAGTCCTGAACTCAGCAGTCAGTTCCAGAAGGTAGTCGACCTCGCCGTGGTGACCAACCTCGTTCCCTATGTCATGTCAATGGCAGCACTTATAGCCATCCAGAACGTTTCCGGCGTGCCGCCGCAAAAGGCGTTGGTGACCAACGTGGTGGCGATGATCGCCACGGTCTACAGCTTCTACGCACTCTACAGCGCAGGCGAACAGGCCCTGATGCTGGGTGGTCTCAGCATCTTCCTTGGCTGGACCCTGTTCGGCTTCGTCAGCGCGCGGTTCTACCGAATGGAGGTTGCGGCCCACGCAGCAGACCCGGGGAAGTCGCTGCAGGCGTGAAGCTTACTTCGCGGCTTTCTTGGCTGTCTTTTTGACGGCCTTCTTTGCTGCTTTCGGCTTTGCTGCCGTCTTGATCGCAGCTTTCTTTACCGCAGCCTTCGGCTCGGCCGGCTTGGCAACGGCCTTTTTTGCGACAGCTTTCTTGGCGGCCTTGGGGGCTGCTTTCTTCTTGCTTTTGCCATTTCCGGCCATCTCGGCGCGAGCGGCGATGAGGCCGAGGGCATCCGTCAGCGTGACATCGGCGGGTTCGATCGCCTTGGGCAGGGTCGCGTTGATGGCGCCCATCTTCACATAGGGGCCGTATTTGCCGTCGTGAAGGGTCACGGCCTCGCCCGTTTCCGGATGCTTGCCGATTTCCTTGCCGGGTGCTGCCTGACGGCCACCGCGGCCCTTGCTTTCCTGGGAGAGCAATTCGACCGCGCGGTTCATGCCGATCGACAGAACATCATCGTCCTTGGGGATCGATTTGAACTTGCCGTCATGGTTGAGGTAGGGACCGAAGCGGCCGATGCCGGCCATGATCGGCTTACTCGTCTCCGGATGCTGGCCAACAACGCGCGGCAGGCTGAGAAGCTTCTCTGCGATCTCAAGATTGACTGCGTTGGGGTCGAGATCCTTGGTCAACGACACGCGCTTGGGTTTGGCGCCATCCTCGGCCTCGCCCAGCTGCACATAGAAGCCATAAGGGCCTTTGCGCAGCGTGATGCTACGGCCCTGTGCATCCTTGCCGAACTCGACGGGACCGGCCGACCCTGCGGCGATCTCTTCTTCCGTCTGCACCGCTAAGGGTTTGGTGTATTTGCATTCCGGGTAGTTGTTGCAGCCGATGAAGGCGCCGTTCTTGGCGAGTTTGATGCCGAGCTCGCCATTGCCGCAGACCGGGCAGGCGCGCGGTGCCTTGCCATTGCCGAGGTCCGGGAAGAAATGCGGCGCCAAGGCGTCATTCAGTACGTCGATCACGACCGAACGCGTGCCGATCCCCTTGTCGAGGAAGGCCACAGCTTCCTGCATCGAGGGCAGTGTGCCGCCGGTGGTTTCTTCCGCCTGATGGAGATGGCTGAAATCATTCCAGAACTCGGCCAGCACATCCTTCCAGCGGGCGCGGCCGCCGGAAATATCGTCGAGCTTGCCTTCGAGGTCCGCGGTGAAGCCGTATTGCACATAGCGGTCGAAGAAATTGGTGAGAAACGCGGTCACCAGGCGGCCGCGATCCTCCGGCACCAGGCGCTTCTTGTCGAGGCGCACATAGGCGCGGTCCTCAAGCGTCTGGAGGATCGAGGTATAGGTCGAGGGTCGGCCAATACCGAGTTCTTCCAGCCGCTTAATGAGGGAGGCTTCGGAATAGCGCGGCGGCGGCTGCGTGAAATGCTGCTCCGGCTTGATCTCTTTCGACGCGATGCCATCGCCCTGCTTGAGGTTGGGCAGGCGGCGCTCGCTGTCATCGTCCTCAACCGGCTCGTCGCGGTCTTCCGAATAGAGCGTCAGGAAGCCGTCAAAGGTGACGACCGAGCCCGTCGCGCGCAGAACCTGCTTGCCGTCGGCAGAAGCGATGTCGATGGCGACATTGTCGAGCTCGGCGCTTTCCATCTGGCTGGCCAGCGTCCGCTTCCAGATGAGGTCGTAGAGCTTGGCCTCCTCGTCGCGCAGATATTTGCGCWCATGTTCCGGGCGGCGGAAGAGGTCCGTGGGGCGGATCGCTTCGTGGGCTTCCTGGGCGTTCTTCGCGGCACTCTTATAGATGCGCGGGGAAGCCGGCAGGTATTTCTGGCCATATTGCTCGCCGATGAGCTTACGCCCGGCGACGACCGCTTCCTGGCTGAGGTTCACACCGTCGGTACGCATATATGTGATGAGGCCGACCGTCTCGCCGTCGAGCTCGATACCTTCATAGAGGCGCTGGGCGATCTTCATGGTCTGCGCTGCGCCGAAGCCGAGCTTGCGCGAGGCTTCCTGCTGCAGGGTCGAGGTGATGAAGGGCGGGTAGGGGTTGCGCCGGCTCGATTTGCGCTCGACCTGGGCCACCTTGAAGGGGGCGCCGGCCTTGACCGCGGCCAGAGCGGCTTCGGCCGCGGCCTTGTCGCCGATATCGAACTTGTCGAGCTTCTTCCCGTTGAGATGGGTGAGGCGCGCCGAGAAGGCTTGGCCATCGGGACCTGACAGGGTCGCCTCGATGGTCCAGTATTCCCGCGCCTTGAAGGCCTCGATCTCGGCCTCGCGTTCGCAAATGATACGCAATGCCACCGATTGCACGCGGCCGGCCGAGCGGCTGCCCGGCATCTTGCGCCACAGGATCGGGGAGAGCGTGAAGCCCACAAGATAGTCCAGAGCCCGGCGGGCGAGATAGGCATCGACCAGTTCCTGGTCGATCTCGCGCGGGTTGGCGATGGCGTCGAGGACCGCCTTCTTGGTGATTTCGTTGAAGGCCACACGCGCCATCGGCAGCTTGGCGAGGCTCTTCTTGCCGCGGAGTTCCTCGCGGAGGTGCCAGGAGATGGCCTCGCCCTCGCGATCGGGATCGGTTGCCAGCAGCAGCATGTCGGCTCCGGCGGCGGCGGCGGCGATTTCCTTGATCTGCTTGGCGCCACGCCCCTCAGAATCCCAGGTCATGGCGAAGTCCTGGTCCGGTCGGACCGAGCCATCCTTGGGCGGCAGATCGCGGACATGGCCGAAGCTCGCCAGTACCTTGTACTCAGCCCCCAGATATTTGTTGATGGTCTTAGCCTTGGCGGGAGATTCGACGACGACGACCTTCATGGACCCGCTTTCGGGATGATAAAGAGTGTGGACACGAACAATCCGTCGGGTCCGGGGTGCCGGTATATATAGGTGGTCAAGCGACCTTGGCGAGCAGCGAAACCCGATTGCCGGGGTGACGTTCCAAGCGGCCCGCTAAGTCCAATTCCAGCAGCACCATTCCCATAACGGGAGCGGAGCAATGACACTGCCGAAGCAGTTCGTCAACCTCCACCGGGCTGGGTCCCAACAAAGTCAGGATCTCGGCACGCACACTATCTGTTCCACTTTCTATTTCAGAATCAATATCATGTGCATCGGAATTGAAGTTTTTTGGCAAGGGTGATTTTAGGCCTGTTGTCCCATTAATCGCCTCCAGAACCTGCGCTGCATCCTCGACCAGCAGGGCGCCTTCGCGAATAAGGCGATTGGTGCCGCGACAGCGCGGGTCGAGGGGTGAGCCGGGAACGGCCATCACCTCGCGCCCCTGTTCGTTGGCGAATCGCGCGGTGATGAGGGACCCGGACTTGAGCGCCGCCTCGATTACCACGGTCCCCAAACTGAGGCCGGAGATGATCCGGTTGCGGCGCGGAAAGTGCCTGGCCTGCGGCTCGGCGCCGGGGGGCATTTCGGCAACGATCAGTCCGTCAACGGCGAGGCGGTCGAACAGGTTGGCATGCTCCGGCGGATAGAGCACGTCGACCCCGCCGGCCAGGACCGCGATGGTGCTGCCCGGCCCGGTGAGCGCCCCCAGATGCGCCGCCCCGTCGATGCCGCGCGCCATGCCGGAGACGACCACCAGCCCGGCCGCCGACAGCTCCCGGGCCATGTCATGGGCAAAGCGCCGCCCGTTGGCCGATGCATTGCGGGCGCCCACCAGCGCCACTTGGGCGGGGCGGGTCAGCAGCTCGAAGCGCCCCCGCGCGGTGATCACCGGGGGCGAATCCTCAACGGCGCGCAAGGCGGCCGGGTAGTCGGGCTCGACCCAGGCAATGGCGCGGGCATTCAGGGCGGCGAGCCGGGCCAGTTCCGCCTTGGCAGCGGCCAGGGGAAAGGCGCGATAGGGACCGCGCTGCCCACCGCGCTGAGCCAGGTCCGGCAGGCGCTCAAGGGCGATCTTGGCCGACCCGAAACGCTGGATCAGTCGGCGAAAGGTCGCCGGTCCGACATTGTCGCTGCGCGCAAGGCGTAGCCAGTCGAGGCGTTCGGCGTCGGTGAGGGCACGCAGTTTCTGCTCCATGCGCGGGAGCCTAAAAGATGATTAGATGAGAATCAACCGTGAACAACAACTGATGGGCGCGGTGCCCTATCCGGCCTTCTTCTTCCCGATCCGGGGCTCGGTGCCCTTGAACAGTCGGGCGATGTTTTCGCGGTGGCGGATCCAGACCAGGGCTGCAGCGAAGGCGGCAAAGACGATTTGCGGGCCGGTGCCGAGGACATAGGCATAGAGCGGGGCGAGCGCGACGGCGACCAGCGCCGAGAGCGAGGAGATGCGGAGTGCAAAAGCGACCGCCAGCCAAGTGAGGCAGGCCGCAATCCCGACCATCCAATTGATGGCGATGAGGGTGCCCAGCGTGGTGGCCACACCCTTGCCGCCCTTGAATTTGAGCCAGACCGGGAAAAGGTGGCCAAGCAAGGCGGCGGCACCGGCAATAACGGCAAGAAGGGGCGAGAAATGTGCGGCGACCAGGGCGGCGATGGCGCCCTTGCCGCCATCCAGCAGCAGTGTGGCGAGAGCCAGCGGCTTGTTGCCGGTCCGCAGCACATTGGTGGCGCCGATATTGCCCGACCCGATCTGGCGGATGTCGCCCAGACCCGCGGCCTTGGTCAGCACCAGGCCGAACGGGATCGAGCCCAGCAGATAGCCAAGGATCGCAGCTGCGGCGTAAGTCCAGGCCGGCAGGTCGGCGACAACTGGATCCATTATGCCAACCTTTTCATCAGTTTGGCCCTTCCGCGGCGAACACCAGGCGGCCGTCGACGAAGGTCTTCAAGACCATTCCCTGTACCGGCCTGCCGTCATAGGGCGAATTCTTCGACTTGCTCTTGAAGCTGGCGACATCGATGCGGCGCGGCTTGTCGAGGTCGATCAGAACCATATCCGCCGGCGCACCCTTGGCCAGATGCCCCTGCGGCAGACCCAGAATCTCTGCCGGCCGGCTGGTCAGGCATTTCAGCAGATTAAGGAGCGACAGCGAACCCTTGTGATAGAGCTCAAGGCTGATTGGCAGCAGGGTTTCGAGCCCGACGATGCCGGCTGCCGCCTGCACGAACGGCACGCGTTTGCTCTCCACATCGTGGGGCGCATGGTCGCTGGCGATGCAGTCGATCACACCTTCGGCAACTGCGGCTGCAATCGCACGGCGGTCGCTCTCGCCCCGCAAGGGTGGTGACAGTTTGGCAAAGGTGCGGTAATCGCCGATCTCATTCTCGTTCAAGGAAAAATAGGGCGGGGCGGTGTCGCAGGTGACGCGCAGCCCTTCTTTCTTCGCCTGACGGATCGCCTCGACGGCAGCTGCGGTCGAGACATGGGCCACGTGATAGCGCGCGCCTGACATGCGCACGAGATGGAGATCGCGCTCGATCATCATCACTTCGGCACAAGCGGGAATGCCAGGCAGGCCGATACGGGTCGCCAACTCGCCATTGTTCATGGCGCCACCGGCTGCAAGGCTCGGGTCTTCCGGGTGCTGCACGATGAGGAGATCAAACGTGCGTGCGTAATAAAGGGCGCGGCGCATGACCTGGGCATCGGCCACGGCATTCAAGGCATCAGTGAAGCCCAGCGCCCCGAACTCCGACAGCATGCCCATTTCGACGAGGTCGTGGCCATTGAGCCCGCGGGTCAGCGCCCCATAGCAATAGATCTTGGCGCGCTTGGTCTCGCGCGCACGCCGGGCGATGTACTCAACGCCGGATACGTCATCGATGATGGGGTGGGTATTGGGCAGGCAGACCATGCTGGTCACACCACCGGCTGCGGCAGCCAGGCTCCCGGTGGCGATGGTTTCTTGATGCTCGTCGCCAGGTTCGCGCAGCTGGACGCGCATGTCGACAAGGCCCGGGATCAGCACATGGCCGCTGCAATCGATAATTTCCGCGCCTTCCGGTGCGTTCTGCTTGGTCACCTGCGGGCCGATATCGGCGATGAGGCCGCTCTCGACCAGGATGCCACCGCGCTCGTCACGGTTGGCGGCAGGGTCGACGATGCGGGCATTGACCAGCAGCAGCGGGCCGCCGGACTTTGTGCCGGCTTTGGTAATCGTCGGGCTGTTCATCGGTTCTGCCCCACGATACCGCGGGTCAGCGCATCCAAACAGGCCATGCGGACGGCCACACCCATCTCGACCTGCTCGCGGATGACCGAACGGTTGATGTCGTCGGCCACTTCGGAATCGATCTCGACACCGCGGTTCATGGGGCCGGGATGCATGATGAGCGCATTGGGTTTGGCCACCGACAGCTTCTCGTAATCGAGGCCGAAGAAGTGGAAATATTCGCGCACGGACGGCACATAGGCACCCTGCATGCGCTCCAGTTGCAGGCGCAGCATCATGACGATGTCGACGTCCTTCAAGCCCTTGCGCATGTCGGTAAACACTTCCACGCCCATGCGGTCGATATTTGACGGCAGCAGGGTGGTGGGCGCGATCACGCGGACGCGGGCGCCCATCTTCAGCAGCAGATGGATATTCGAGCGCGCCACACGGCTATGCAGGATATCGCCGCAAATGGCGACCAGCAGTCCCTGCAGGCGCCCGAGCCGCCGGCGGATGGTCAGCGCATCAAGCAATGCCTGGGTCGGATGTTCATGGCGCCCGTCGCCGGCATTGATCACGGCGCCGTCGACCTTTTGTGACAGCAGGTTGATGGCGCCGGAATCCGGGTGGCGCACGATCATCACGTCCGGCCGCATGGCGTTCAAGGTCATGGCCGTGTCGAGCAGGGTCTCGCCCTTTTTGACCGAACTGGTGCCGACCGACATGTTGGTGACATCGGCCCCCAGGCGCTTGGCGGCCAATTCAAAACTGGTCTGTGTCCGGGTGGAGTTTTCGAAAAAGACGTTCATCACCGTGCGGCCGCGCAGCAGGGCGCGGGCAGTGGCATCGTCCTTGGTCATGTCGGCATAACGGTTGGAAAGGTCGAGCAGCCGCTCAATTTCGTCGGCGGAAAGCCCTTCGATGCCCAACAAATGCCTGTGGGGGAAGAAGGGATTGGGCGTGCGGATCTCGGCGCTCATTTGAAGCGGCATCATAGTGCCGTCCGGCCCCCCGTCAACGATTCTGGTGATGATTCTGGCCGACTAATTCTGGCCCTTGATGAGCCTGTCCGGATGGTCAAACGAAGACCAACCGGCGGCCTCGTGCCCGGCCAGCCAAGTTTGCTCTCTCCTGTGGCTTCTGCCTTCAGTCGCCAACCGATCCCCGGGCCAAGCCCGGGCATGACGGCTTACGGCGTATTTTATGTCGTCATCCCCGGGCTTGACCCGGGGATCAGTTTCTACCGCTGTAATCTCTCAAACAAATCCTCCCAATTGGGATTCTCTTTCTCGATGAGGTCCAGCTTCCAGGCACGAGACCAAGCTTTCAAATTCTTCTCGCGCTGGATGGCATGTCGGATATCGTCATGAAACTCCGCATGGACGAGAAGTTTCAATTTGTAACGAGAGGTAAAGCTTTTGACGACGGACTCACGGTGTTCCCAAATGCGGCGCGCGAGATCGCTTGTGACGTCGACATAGAGCGTTCCCTGCGGCCGGTTGGTGACGATGTACACCCAGCCGCCCAAGCTTATCTCTCTCCCGTGGCTCTTGCCTTCAGTCGCGAACTGATGCCCGGGTCAAGCCCGGGCATGACGAATTTAGTAACACCGTCATCCCCGGGCTTGACCCGGGGATCAGGTGCAGCTGCCAAGCCGTAGCAAGCCGATCTCCCGCGAACACAGAATGCCCTCAAATAATCTTCCGTTCCCTCAATCCCGCAATCTCATCATCTTCCATCGACAGCAGTTCGCGTAGGACCGCATCGGTGTCCTGGCCGCAGACCGGTGGCGCCAGGCGATAATCGACCGGGGTTTCGGAAAGCTTGATCGGGCTGCCGATGAGATCGACATGGCCGGAGCCGGCAGCGGCATGGGGCATGGAGATTTTCATCTCGCGCGCCAGCACTTGCGGGTCTTTGAAGACCTGATCGATATTGTTGACCGGTCCAACAGGCACGCCCAACGCATTCAAGCCGTCGATCCAATATTGCTGCGGTTTCTGCTCGGTCAGCGCATTGATCATTTCATAGATCAGCACACGGTTGCGCACCCGCGCGGGGTTGGTGACAAAACGTTCGTCCTTGGCCCAGCCAGGGACCCCGGCAAACTGGCAGAATTTCTCGAACTGGCTGTCATTGCCGACCGCCAGGATGAAGAATCCGTCCGCACAGCGCACCACGGAATAGGGCACGATGTTGGGATGTTCATTGCCGAGGCGCTTCGGTACCTCGCCCGATGTCAGATAATGAAGGCCGATATTGGCAAGATAGCCGACCTGCGCATCGAGGAGACTCATGTCGCAGAACTGGCCGCGGCCGGAGATCTGCCGATGATGGAGAGCAGCGAGGATCGACACGACCGAATAGATCCCGCAGACGATGTCGGTGATGGCAACACCGACCTTGGTCGGCTGGCCGTTGGGATCGCCGGTGACGCTCATGATGCCGCCCATCCCCTGGGCGAGGAAATCGTAACCTGCCAGCGGCGCATAGGGGCCGGTCTGGCCGAAGCCGGTGATCGAGCAATAGATGAGGCGCGGGAAATCGTACTTGATCTGCTCGTAGGAAAGGCCATAGCGCGCCATGTCGCCGACCTTGAAGTTCTCGACGAAGATGTCGGAGCGGCCGATCAGGCGCTTGGCAAGTGCCTGGCCTTCCGGCTTCGAGACATCGAGCGTGACCGAGCGCTTGTTGCGGTTGATCGACAGATAATAGCCGCTCTCGTGAGTGTCCTTGCCGTCCTTGTCCTTGACGAAAGGCGGGCCCCATTTGCGCGTATCGTCGCCGGCACCTGGCCGCTCGATCTTGATCACATCGGCGCCGAGATCGCCCAGGATCTGTGTCGCCGTAGGGCCAGCAAGAATGCGGCTGAGATCAAAAACGCGAATACCGGCGAGCGGTCCAGACATGAAAAACCCCGACATTGACCATTTTGGTCAATGTCGGGGGCGGTGACATCAAAAGCAAGCTGGATTTCGGCGCCTTACATCGCCGGCAAAGCCAGCTTCAGGCGGACGATCTTGGTCGTGCTGGCGCCATCAATGCCGAAATCATCATCGTTGATGATGACCAGCGTGTCTGGTGCGACGAACGCCACCCCTTCGATCTTGGCCGGAATGCCCTTATGCGCGCTGCTGTCAAACCACAGGGTCTTGGGCAGGGTCTTCACGCTGGCGGCGGCCAGATCGGCCTGTTCCAGGCTGGGCGCCGTGGCAATGTCATCCCAGGCGGTGCCGAGAATATCTGTGCCGCTGGCGAGGTCGACCAGATAGAGCTTGGTGGTCTTGGCGATGCGCTCAAGGACGACGAGTTTGTCCTGGCCGACGGCCGAGATTTCACTCAGACGCACGTCGGATTGCTTGTCGGCCTTCTTGTCATCCTTGAAAGTCGTATGGTCGTCGAGCAGATAGACAAACTCGCCCACCGGCTGGCCGGTCGCCGCATCCACTTTCAAGATGCGCGTTGACTTGGCCTTCTTGTAGGCATCGGCATCCGGGTTGGCGAGCGGGTTCTGCATCAGGCCATAGAGGAATTTCTCATCCGGCGAGATGGCAACGCCTTCCATGCCGCGGTTCAGCTGCCGCTTGGTGAGGATCGCCGGCAGGGTGCCGCTGATCTTGTAGGTGGCGGCGGCAAAGTCGCCTTCCGAGCCCTTGGGCACCAGGCGCTCGATGATCTTGCCGTCGGCTGCCACATGCACCAGGCTCGGCGCATATTCGTCAGACAGCCAGAAGCTGCCATCGGAGAGACGCACCAGGCCCTCGGTGTCGAGGCCGTTGGGATCGAAGCCGATCTCCTTGCCATCCTTGTCATAGGCATGTTCCGTCTTGGCGACCTTCAGCGGGTTGGGCAGGCCCGTGATCGGCTTGCCGTTCGCATCGCTGATCTGGATCAGTTCCTTGATGGTGAACTTGCCGTCGGAGCCAAGCTCAACGCGCTGGATCGAGGGCACGAAAGTCGGGATCGGAAACAGCTTGGCACTCTTGTCGCCGGCACACATCTTGTTGAAGTCGGCACCGATCAGTTCCTCGGTTTCCGCGCAATCGATGTTCGGGCCGCGGTCGGTCACTGAATAGAACACATTGTCGGGATCGCCCTTCATGTGAAAGAGCGCGCTGCCGATGCCGCGGCTGAGCTTGAGGGCCGTGGGGCCGGTCTGCACCGTGCCCAGCGGCAGGGCTGGATCATCGCTGGTGAAAATCTCAGGACCCTCGGCCAAAGCAATTTTAGTGTGGGCGATGCCGGTCAGCATCAAAGCGAACAACGAAACCATACCAAATCGGCGCGCGAATCTCGTCATGATGTTTATCCCCGATATTGTTGCTTGGTCAGGAGATCGGGTACCAACGAGATGTGACGAAATCGTGACGCTGGCGTTAAGCTGTGACGACAGCTCACCGCTTCAGGCTGTCGAAAGCCCCTTGCAGGATGAAGGCCGCGGCGGATTGATCGACAATCTTGGCACGTTTGGCCCGGCTGACATCGGCAAAGATCATGTCCCTTGTCACTGCCACTGTCGACAGGCGCTCGTCCCAGAAGGCCATCGGCAGGTCACGAAGCTTGGCCATGTTGCTGGCGAACTGACGCACCGACTGGCAGCGCGGTCCTTCCGACCCATCCATATTGAGGGGCAGGCCGATCACCAGCCCAGCCACTTGCCGGTCGTCGATCAGCTTCAACAACTCCTTGGAATCGTCGGCGAATTTCTTGCGGCGGATGGTCGTGATCGGGGTCGCGATCATGTGGCTGGGGTCACCCACCGCAATACCGATGGTCTTCTCCCCGAGATCGAGCCCCATCAGCCGCCCATGGCGTGGCAGCTGTTCGCGAAGCTCCTGAATGGATGCAATGATCATCCGGGCAATAGTTCCACCATTTCGCGCCGGAAGGGAACCGCGTCGCCGATATCCGGTGCATCGAATTCTTCGGCATAACGCCGGCCGGCATAGGTGGCGGCTGCGATGGTGGAGGGTGCCCAGGCATCGCCGATGCCTTTGACACCACTGATACCGGCATCGGCCCAATCATTTTCCCGGGCTTTGAGGTCGAGATAGAGCTGATCCAGGGGCAGGCGCGCGGTCACCAGGACCAGCCCGTCAGCTGAAATCGAGCGGGTTTTTCCGGTGAAAACGCAACTCAGTCGCATGTGATCGGCGTGGGCCGAGGCGACGGCATGGCTCACGATCACCTCGACCCCCATGTTGAGGAGGCGCGCCTGGATCTTGTCCTGTTCAAGGGTATTGCGGGTCCAGGTGGAGACCTCCGGCGCCGGCGTCACCAGGGTCACATGATGGCCGGCCTTCACCAGCAACTCAGCGCAGATGCCGCCCATGTAATAATGATCGTCGTCGAACAGCACGATGCGGTGGCCGCTCGGACGCCGGCCGGCCATGAGATCATCCGGCGTCAGGACAGGGACGTCGGCGGCAATCGGGATCGGAGCCAGGTGATGATGCGCAACACCGTCTCCCCGCCAGATGCTGCCCGTCGCGATCGCCACATGGTCGAAGCCAAATTCCAGCACCTGGGCAGCATCCAGCCTGCTGTCGAGATAGACGCTGACATTTTGCATCTTGTTGATCTGGCCAACGCGCCAATCGCGCACGCGGCCCCAGGCGCTCAAGGTCGGCAGGCGGCATTCGCGGGCGACACGGCCGCCGAGCTCTGTACCGGCTTCGGCTAACGCCACCTCATAGCCGCGCTGACCTAAGGCACGGGCTGCTTCCAAACCTGCAGGACCAGCACCGACAACGAGAATGCGAGCCTCGCTTTCGCGGCTGCGGATGAATTCTGGATGCCAGCCCTTGCGCCATTCCTCGCCCATGGCGGGATTCTGGGTGCAGCGGCTGGGTGACATGGTCATGTCGCCGGAGACGCAGATATTGCAGCCGATGCATTCGCGGATATCGTCGATGCGGCCTTCATCGATCTTCAGGGGCAGGAACGGATCGGCGATCGAGGGGCGGGCGGCGCCGATGAGGTCGAGAATGCCGGACTTCACCTGCCGCACCATCAAATCAGGCGAGGTGAAGCGGCCGACGCCGACCAGCGGCTTGGTGGTGAGACGCTTGATGCCACGGACGAAGTCCTCCTCGGCCGCTTCCTCGGTGAAGCGCGAGGTGCGGGAATCATTGCTCCAGTCGGAGAGGGTCACGTCCCACAAATCCGGCGTTTCCGCCATGCGGCCGATCACGTCCTCGATCTCAGCCTTGTGAAGGCCGGTCTCGCCCATCAACTCATCGACGGCGATGCGGATCGCGACGGCCGCCTTGTCACCCACCGCATCGACCGTGTCCTCGGTGATCTCACGCAGTAGGCGCATGCGGTTCTCGAGGCTGCCGCCATATTCATCCGTGCGCTGGTTGAAGCGGCGAGAGAGAAAATGCTGGATGATCGAAAAGCCGTGGGCGGCATAGACATAAATGACGTCGAATCCGGCGCGTTTGGCCCGAAGTGCCGCGTTTTTATGCCAGCGGCGCAGATTCTTGATGTCCTGCCCGTCCATCGCACGGGCCTGGACGGGATCGTAATAGAAAGTGGCGATGGGGAGATGCGAGGGGCCAAGCGGCACTTCACGCGTATAGTTGTTCGACCCGTTGGGGCCGTTATAGGCAAGCTCGATCCCAGCCAGCGCATTCTCGGCATGGATTGCATCGCTCATTTTCTGCAACGCCGGGATATCGCGGTCGTCCCACAGGCGGAGTTCGATGAATGGTGTGATTTCCGAGGTGTGATGGATCTCGGCTTGCTCGGTGCACAGCACGCCCCAGCCGCCGGCCGCCTTGTTGCCGCGCATCTTGGCGACGGCAGAGGGATCCCGGTAACCTTGGCCGTTGCAATGCGGCACCTGATAGAAGCGGTTCTTGGCGGTGACGGGGCCAATCTTCACCGGTTCAAACAGGATATCGTAACGCGGATCGCGCGCCATTTTTTTCAAACGCCTTGAATGTGGACCGAAAGAAGGATCAGCCGGCCGCTTGATTATTCAGTGAGTGGCCCGGGGGCGAGATAGGTGCGGTCGCAATAGACCAGTGGCTTCACATTGCGATGCGCGGCGCCGACGACGCGGCCGATGAAGATGGTATGCGATCCAGCCTCGACGATGTCATGCACGACACAATCGAGATTGGCGACCGCATCGACCAGAACCGGCGAGGCTGTCGAAAGCGTCATCCATTCGGCAGTGGAAAAGTCGAAGGGCTGGCCATTGCTGGGGCGCCCGGCAAAGGTATTGGCAAGTTCGCTCTGCTCGGCGCTCAGGGCATTGATGCAGAAGACGCCGTTCTCGCGGATCGCGGCCACCGACGGGCTGCGGCGGTTGACGCAGGCCAGCAGTAAGGGTGGTTCAGCGGAGACCGAGGTCATGGCACTCACGGTAACGCCGGTCTTGCCGCCGGGGCCATCGGACGTCACCAGATTGACCGCAGCAGCCTGCACGCGCATGGCGCCGACGAATGACTCGACGTCGACGCTGTCCAGCGGTTGTTCGGTGCGGCCGACCAGAACTTTGGTCATCAATTCAATCCCTCAATCCAGTCTCCGGATAGCGCTCCGGGGGTGATTCCATAACGTGAAATCGATCATGGGTGACAGTCTGCCGCAGGGGAAGGTATTTAGGAAATCGAATTCATCGAGGGTTGGCATCAAGTTTTTCTATTCTGCATTCAAGATATTCTCGTTGCCGGCCCGGGACAAAGCCGCGTGGCGGGCGCCGGAACGCAGGAAAACCAAGGCGGTCAGAGTGGCGAGGACCGCAACCAGTGCACCACCACCAAAGACGCCGAGGGAGCCCCGGGCCACAACCTCCGTCGTCAGGATGCCGGCGAAACCTGCTGCATTACCGATCAATCCAGCCGCAGCCGCACCAATGGCGGCCCCCAGGCATTCGAGCGTCGGGATGGCGGTGGCGGTTGCATCTTCCTGTCCTGCAGGTGCCGCGGCCATGATGCGCTGGTTGATGAAAGAATGAGAGATGCCGAAGCCGATGCCGACGAAAGCGAGGGCGATGCCGACATAGAGGATCGGACCGCCGGTCATGGTGACGGCCTGGATAGCCAGGCCGAGGGCCAATGTCGCAGGCCCAGCGAGGATCACGCTGCTGTGCCAGCGCGACGGCAACGCGGCAACCAGGAGCGCCGAGAGCGACCAGGTGAGGGCGTGGATGGCGCCGAAATAGCCGGCCCAGGTCGGCGACAGGCCACGATCCAATTGCAGGAGATAGGGTGTGTAGACGAAGACGCCGGCCTCGCCCATCGGCATCAGGATGAGGATCCACAGGCCCAGCGACACGCGGTGGCGGAGGCTTGGAAACACAGTCGTGATGAGATGTGTCGCTGCATGGCGATCGAGCTTGAGCGCCAAGGCGACAGATGCGATGCCGCTTACAATCGCCGCGGTACCGAGCGCCGAACTGCCGAGGCGGTCGGCCGCGGCAATGCAGATAACGCCGATGGCCAGCAGAGAAACCCGCAACAGCGGGGGCTTGCCGACGAAGATGCGTTCATGCTTGTCGCGCAGGATCATGTAAGCCAGCGCCTGCATCGGCAGCGGGAGCAGGGCGGCACCCAGGAACGCCACGCGCCAGGAAAAGAGTTCAGTGAGCACGCCACCTACCAAGGGACCGAAGAAGACAGCGCCGCCCCAGGTCGCGGCCAGGGTGCCGAACACACGGGGGACCAGCCGATTGTCGAACAGCTCGCGCGTGATGACATAGGAAAGGGCAATGAGGACGCCTTCGCCGAGGCCCTGGATGGCGCGGCCGGCCAGAATAAAACCGACGCCGGGGGCTGCTGCCGCGACGAAGCCGCCGATCATCACCACGAAGCCCGCACCCAGTAGCGCGTTGCGGGCACCATAATGGCCCTTCAGCATCGCGGTGACGGCCCCACCCAGTATGGTGGTGACCAGATAGAGGCCGCTGACCCAGCTCAGATACTCGGCACCGCCCACGTCGCCAATCGCGGTCGGCATCGCGGTCGCCGCCATGTACCAGATGACGGCATGGAGGCCGACACCAAGATTGACGAGGGCCAGCGGCGCGATGTTCGCGCGCTGGAGAAGGCGGGGTGGGGCGTCGTCGACGCTGGCTGCCGCAGAAGACGTGCTGGTAGCTGACATGGGCGGAACTTAGAAGGCGATCCATGGAAAGTAAATGCTTTCTAAATTAGGTGCAGTGCGATATTTTAGAGGCCATGGCAGATTTTGGTCCCACCCGAGTCCTGGAAGTCCTGAAAGCCGAGGGCGCGCTCACCGCGTCGCGCATCGGCCAGCATCTCGACATGACTGCCGTGGGCGCGCGGCAGCATCTCAACCGCCTGTGTGCTGCGGGATTGGTCACTTTCGAGGACAAGCGCCAGGCGATCGGCCGGCCGCAGCGGCTCTGGTCCTTGAGCGAGCAGGGCCACGCCCATTTCGACGACCGCCACCGCGATCTCGCCAGCGAGTTGCTGGCCGCCATCATCATCGCCAAGGGCGACGATGGCCTTGCCGACATTTTGGCCGCCCGCGAGGTGCAGCAGCTGCAACGCTATCGCGCGACATTGGGTGCGGGTGGATCACTGGCCGAGCGTGTGCGTCGCCTCACCGATCTCCGTCGCATCGACGGCTATATGGCGGAGTGCCGCGAAGATTCCGGCGGCGCCTGGCTGATGACCGAAAACCACTGCCCGATCGCCCAGGCGGCGAAAGCCTGTTCGGGCCTGTGCGGCGCAGAGCTGAAGCTGTTTCAGGAAGTGATGGGCAAGGACGTCAGCGTCACCCGCACCCAGCATATGCTGGGCGGGGACCGGTGCTGTGCTTATCGGATTGAGGCGAGATAGGTTCCTCTAACCGTCAACACACTTCGTCATGGTCGGCGAAGGCCGACCATCCACGAGTTTCAATGTGATACGAAGAAAGCAACTCGTGGATCCTCCGCCTTCGCGGAGGATGACGATGAAAGGGCAATCTGTCACCGCGCTGCGTTGGCGACGCTGGCTGCGGTCTGGTTGAAGAGGACGCTTCTGCTAGCGTCTGTCACGGCGGGGCGGTTGGAAATCTCCGTGCCCTTGGCGTAGGCGGCCTTCGTCGCAGGACGTGCCGCGATAGCGTCGAACCAGCGTTTCAAGTTCGGTGTGTCTTCCAGCTTTTGGCCCTGGCGCTCATACGGAACGACCCAGGGATAGGCTGCCATGTCGGCGATGCTGTAATCGGCGCCGGCAAGGTAGGCGTGTTTGGCAAGCCGCCGGTCGAGGACGCCATAGAGGCGGTTGGTCTCATTCACATAGCGGTTGATGGCGTAGGGGATCTTCTCTGGCGCATAGATGGCGAAATGGTGGTTCTGCCCGGCCATGGGGCCGAGGCCGCCCATCTGCCAGAATACCCATTCCAGCGTGCTCTTGCGGCCGCGCAGATCCTTGGCCATGAAACGGCCGGTCTTTTCAGCCAAGTAGACCAGGATGGCGCCGGATTCGAATACGGTCACCGCTTCGCCGCCATCGCTGGGATTGTGATCGACGATGGCCGGCATGCGGTTGTTGGGTGAAAAAGCGAGAAAGTCCGGCTTGAACTGGTCGCCGGCACCGATGTCGACTGGCACGATGCGATAGTCGAGGCCGGCCTCTTCCAGGAACATCGTGATCTTGTGGCCATTCGGTGTCGGCCAATAATAGAGATCGATCATGTGGGGCTTTCCTCATATCAGGCGTTTCGCTGAGGTGAGAGTTAGGCGACCCAACGCTTCAGACAAGTGCCAAATCTGCGCGCAAGAGCCGCGAGCCATGCAGAAAGAAAAACCGCGTGTGAAACGCGGGCAATCGGTCAACGCCGATTGCGCGGATGATCGGCGGCCTTGCGTTCATTGCCACGCTTATAGTTGCCGGTGAGGCGCGCCATCACCTGCTGCGCCGTAGCGTGGTCGCAGCCTTCCATCTCCTGAAGGAAATCGTCGGCCCGCGCACCGCGCAATGTGGTGGCGAGGCGCCCATAGTGATGGATCTGAACCTCGCCGGTTTTGCGGGCGGTAAAGGTGAAACCGAGATCATCTTGCATGAGTGAGCCTCACATGAAACCGCGACCGTCCGGAGATAAATCCAAACGGCCGCGGGGTTCACAATCCAACGTTCAGCGCTTACTTTACGCCGACATCCTTCGCCGTGGCATCCAAGGCGATGGTCGCGAGCTTCATGAACTCGTCGACATGTTCCCTGGTCCAGGTGAGCGGCGGCGACATCAACATGGTGTCGCGGGTCGCCCGCATGACAAGGCCGTTCTTGACGCAATGATCGCGGCAGATAGTGCCGGTCTGGCCAAGGGGCTCAAACGTCTTATGGGTCTTCTTGTCCTTCACCAGTTCGATGGCGCCGACAAAGCCCATGGAGCGGACTTCGCCCACCAGCGGATGGTCACGCAATTCCTCAAGACGCTTGGCAAGATAGGGGCCAGTGACGTCATGAACGTTTTCGACCAGCTTCTCCTCGCGAATGATGCGAATGTTCTCGATCGCGACCGCACAGGAGACCGGATGGCCGGAATAGGTGAAGCCGTGGTTGAAATCGCCGAACGAGTTGATCACCTCGGCGACGCGGTCCGCGACCATGATGGCCGAAAGCGGCATGTAGCCGGAGGTAAGGCCCTTGGCGAGGGTCATGAAATCAGCTTCGATCTTGAACGGCTCGGACGCGAACATGTAGCCGGTGCGACCAAAACCGCAGATGACTTCGTCGGCGATGACCAGCAGATCATATTTCTTGCAGATCTTCTGGATTTCCGGCCAGTAGGTCGCGGGCGGAATGATGACGCCACCGGCGCCCTGGATCGGTTCGCCGATGAAGGCTGCGCAATTCTCGGCGCCGAGTTCAAGGATCTTGTCTTCAAGTGCCTTTGCTGCCTGCAGGCCGAATTCATCGGGGCTGAGCGAGCCGCCATCGCCATACCAATAGGGCTGCTTGATATGCGCATGGCCCGGCAACGGCAAATCAGCGAGTTCGTGCATATAGTTCATGCCGCCCAAGCTCGCCGCGACCATGGTCGAGCCGTGATAGCCGTTCCAGCGGCTGATGATGGTCTTCTTTTTCGGCTGCTTCTTCAAATTCCAATAGGTCCGCACCATGCGCACGATGGTGTCGTTGGCATCCGAGCCCGAGAGGCCATAGAAGACATGGTTGAACTGCTTCGGGGTCATGTCGACCAGCAGCGTCGACAGCTCAGCGACCGGCGGATGGGTGGTCTTGAAGAAGGTGTTGTAGTAGGGCAGCTCCAAAAGCTGTGCATGGGCTACGTCGGCGATCGACTTGCGGCCATAACCGATGTTGACGCACCAGAGGCCTGCAAACGCATCCAGCATCTTGTTGCCGTCGGAATCGAAGAGATACGTGCCCTCGGCTCTCGCGATGACACGGGCGCCCAGCTTCACCAGTTCGTTCTGGTCGGTGAAGGGATGGAGATGCTGCCGGTCCTGGGCCTGCCATTCGGCGGTGCTGTTGCGCTTCATTTGTACGGTCATGATGGAAATCCTTATGCGATCGATAACGGTTCTATAGCGGTGACGATACAGGGGTGCCACGCCTCACGGATTGAAATTCACCCGCGCCGTCAGGATCAGGATTTCGGTGCGGCGCGACAATTGGCTGACCGCCGCCTCAACCGAGGCGGCGGTGCTGGCCGATTGCTTGCCGGTCGTTCCGCGCATTCTCAGACGTTCAACAACAGATGCTCGCGTTCCCACGAGCTGATGACGTCCTGATAAGCCTCAAGCTCGGCCATCTTGACGATCCACAACGCCTTGATGAATTTTTCGCCGAGCAACGGCCGGATCGGTTTGCAAGCCATGAAGCGCTGCAAGGATTCCTGCGCCGTCTTGGGCAGCGTATGTGCCATGCGATAGGCACTACCCGTGATCAAATTGGTTGGCTTCAACCGTTCGACCATGCCGAGATAGCCTGCTACCAGCGATGCCGCCATGGCGAGATAGGGGTTTGCATCAGCACCGGCGAGCCGGTTTTCGATGCGACGGCCCGGACCGCTGGAGACCGGCACGCGCAGCCCGCAGGAGCGATTGTCGACGCCCCATTGCACATTGATCGGCGCATCGAATTGCGGACGCAGGCGGCGATACGAATTCACGTTCGGCGCCAGCATCGGGATCAGCTGCGGCAGATATTTCTGCAGACCGGCGACATGGGCGCGGAACATGGCTGAATCGCGGCCCTTGGAATCGGCGAACAAGGTCTTGCCTGTGCGCTTCTCCACCACCGACTGGTGGATATGCATCGAGGAGCCCGGCTGGTTGGCCAGCGGCTTCGACATGAAGGTGGCATAGATGCCATGCTTCATCGCGGCCTGGCGCACGGTGCGCTTGAACAGAAATGCCTGATCGGCGAGTTCGAGCGGGTTGCCGTGGTTGAAGTTGATCTCCATCTGCGCCGAACCCGATTCATGGACCAGCGTATCGACATCGATCTCCGAGCGTTCACAGTAATCGTAGACGTCCTCGAAGATATGATCGAACTCATTGACGGCATCGATTCCGTAAGCCTGGCTGCCGGTTTCGGCGCGGCCGGACTTGCCGATCGGCGGCAACAGCGGCAGATCGGGATCGGTGTTGACCTGCACCAGATAGAATTCCAGCTCCGGTGCGACGACGGGCTTCCAGCCCTTGGCATCGTAGAGCTCGAGCACGCGCTTCAGCACATAGCGGGAGGCATGCTCAACCGGCTTGTCATTGACATCGAAGCAATCGTGGATGACCTGGGCCGTCGGATCCTTGTACCAGGGCACGATGCGGATGGTGTTGGGATCCGGGCGCAGATAGACATCGGGGTCCTGGAAAGAACCCATCGTGTCTTCTTCGATATCCGGATAATCGCCGGTGACGGTCTGCAGGAACACGCTGCTTGGCAGGCGCAGGCCGTCATCACGCACACCCTTCATGAACTTGGTCGCGGGCAGGATCTTGCCGCGCGGAATCCCGTTCATGTCGGGGACGAGGCATTCCACCTCATCCACTTTCCGTTCGCCAATCCAATCGTCTATATACTTCATGATAAAGAACCATATATCTCAAATGTGATGGTCGCATATGACCTTGTGCGCCAACCAAAACGGTCGGCAATGCCCGCAGAAACTAGCCTAGAACGGGCCTTTTGTCCAAGCCGGGCGGTTATGCGCGGAACGCACGCCAGAACCTTGCTGTTCTGCCGATTAACGATTTTACGCCAACGATAGCTGTCCATTTGTGAAGGAAGAAAGCGATGTCAATCCGGCCGAGAATCAGCCTCATCACTTTGGGCGTGCATGATCTCGCGCGTGCGAGACAGTTTTATGAAACAGGCTTGGGATGGACGCCGTCCAGCGCGGGCAACGAACATGTCGTGTTTTTCCAATTGGCGGGCGGTGTCGGCCTCGGTCTCTTCAGCCGCAAATCCTTGGCGGAAGATGCGCATATCGCGGATGTCGGTGCTGGATTCGGCGGCATCACGCTGGCGCAGAACATGGAATCCAAAGCCGAGGTCGACCGCGTCATTGCAACCGCCGTGGCAGCGGGTGGCACGTTGCTGAAGGCCGCCGAGGATGTGTTCTGGGGTGGCTATTCCGGCTATTTCGCAGACCCCGAAGGTCATCCCTGGGAGATTGCGTGGAATCCATTCTTCCCCTTGTCGAAAGATGGTGGGATCACGCTGCCCGAATAGAAATGAGGGCAAACAAAAACGGCGGAACCATCTGGTTCCGCCGTTGTCGCAAAGTCGGATAATTTTCTTAGAGGCCGAGAGCTTCCGCCGCCGGCACGTATTTCTTCTTCAGATCGTCGGCCACGGCCTTGTAGGTGATCTTGCCTTCATGAACATTGAGGCCGTTCATGAGATGCGGATCGGCTGCCAGCGCCTTCTTGGCGCCCTTGTCGGCCAGCGCCAGAGCGAAGGGCAGGGTGGCGTTGTTGAGGGCGAAGGTCGAAGTGCGGCTGAGGCCGCCCGGCATGTTGGCGACGCAATAGTGGATGATGCCGTCGACCACATAGACCGGGTCGGCATGGGTGGTGGCCTTCGAGGTTTCGAAGCAACCGCCCTGGTCGATCGCGATGTCGACAAGGACTGAGCCCGGACGCATCTGCTTGATCATTTTGCGGCTGACCAGCTTGGGTGCAGCAGCACCGGGCACCAGCACCGCGCCGATCACGAGATCGGCGTTGATGACATGCTCTTCAATCGCATCGAGTGTCGAGTAGCAGGTGTAGATCTTGCTGCCGAACATCTCGTCCAGCTGGCGCAGGCGGTCGACCGAGCGGTCGATGACGGTGACATGCGCTTCCATGCCCATCGCCATACGGACGGCATTGGTGCCGGAGACGCCGCCGCCGATGACGACGACCTTGGCCGGCGCCACGCCGGGAACGCCACCCAGCAGGATGCCAGCACCACCCTGGGCTTTTTCGAGGTAATGCGCGCCGACCTGGACCGACATGCGGCCGGCCACTTCCGACATCGGCGCCAGCAGCGGCAAGCCGCCACGGGCGCTGGTGATGGTCTCATAGGCGATAGCGGTGCAGCCAGACTTGATCAGGCCTTCGGTCTGCACGGGGTCCGGCGCCAGATGCAAGTAGGTGTAAAGGATCTGCCCCTTGCGGAGCATCTTGGTTTCCTTGGGCTGCGGTTCCTTGACCTTGATCACCATCTCGGCCTTGGCAAAGACGTCTTCGGCGCTCTTGGCGATCGTGGCGCCGGCCGCCTTGTAGGCGCGGTCATCGAGGCCGATACCTTCGCCAGCGCCGGTTTCGATCAGCACCTTGTGGCCATGATGGACGAGTTCGCGCACGGAGGCGGGCACCAGGCCGACACGATACTCATGGTTCTTGATCTCTTTAGGAACGCCGATAAGCATAGGTCTTCTCCAATAGTAAACGCACCGGCCAGCCCGAACGGGGCCAGCCGGTGCGCATTTGCAGCAGTTAATCGATCGACTTCAGGACATCGGCCATGATCGAGACAGCCTGGTCGATATGGCTCTTTTCCACGATGAAGGGCGGTGACATGGCGATGATATCGCCGGTAACGCGGATCAGCATGCCCTTCTCATAGGCTTTGAGGAAGGCATCCATGGCGCGGGCCCCCGGCTTGCCGGGACGTGATTCCAGCTCGATGGCACCAACCAGGCCGACATTGCGCAGGTCGGTGACATGCTTCGTGCCCTTTAGGCTGTGGATCGCATTTTCCCAATAGGGTGCCAGATCCTTCACACGATCGAACAGGCCTTCGTTCTTGTAGATGTCGAGAACGGCGAGGCCAGCCGCACAGGCAACCGGATGTGCCGAATAGGTATAACCGTGGAACAACTCAATGGCGTTCTCAGCCGAGTTGTTCATGAAGGTGTCGTAGATGTCCTTCGAGACGATGACACCGCCCATCGGAATGGCGCCGTTGGTGAGGCCCTTGGCGCAGGTGATCATATCCGGCGTGACACCGAAATAATCGGCGCCGAAATTGGTTCCGAGGCGGCCGAAGCCGGTGATGACTTCGTCGAAAATCAGGATGATGCCGTGCTTGGTGCAGATCTCGCGCAGCTTCTCGAGATAGCCCTTCGGCGGAATGAGGACACCTGTCGAACCCGCGACCGGCTCGACGATGACAGCGGCGATGGAGCTCGCATCATGGAGCGCCACCAGACGCTCGAGATCGTCGGCCAAATGCGCACCCCAGGCCGGCTGGTTCTTGCTAAATGCCATTTCCTTGGCATTGTAGGTGTGCGGCAGATGATCGACGCCGCCCAGGGCGGTACCGAACCATTTGCGGTTGTTGACCATGCCGCCCACGGAAATGCCCCCGAAGCCGACGCCATGATAGCCGCGCTCACGGCCGATGAGACGGGTCCGCGTGCCCTGGCCTTTGGCGCGCTGATAGGCGAGCGCGATCTTCAAAGCGGTGTCGACCGATTCAGAGCCGGAATTGGTGAAGAAGACATGGTCGAGACCGGTCGGCGCCAAGGCTGCGACGCGCGAGGCAAGCTCAAACGCGGCCGGATGCGCCATCTGGAAAGGCGGGCAATAATCCATTTCCTGGATCTGGTGGGCGACGGCTTCCGAGATTTCCTTGCGGCCGTGGCCGGCATTGACGCACCACAGGCCCGCCGTGGCGTCGAGAACCTTCTTGCCCTCGATATTGGTGAAATGCATGCCTTCGGCTTTGACGAACAGGCGCGGATTGCCCTTGAAGTGCCGGTTCGACGTGAAGGGCATGAAGAAGGCTTCGAGATTGTTCGGCGTCGGCTTGAACTGAGTCGCTTCGAACGACTTGGAAGTGCGATTGGACATAGCGGTTCCTAACGGTTTGATGGGCCGGATCGGATTGATGGGCGACATTACCACGCTAAAGAAAATAAACAAGCGGCAGGCAGCTCAATTCAATTGGTGCAAAGATATGGCCTAAAATCATTGATTCTGCGATTTATGTGATTAATATACTTATCAAGCAGCCGAGGCTGTTAAGCATTTAGCGGTGGCCGAGATGGACGAAAACAGTGGCTTTGACCTAGGCGCCCGTCTCAAGGCGCTGCGGGATTCCCATAGTTTATCGCAGCGGGAGCTGGCCAAACGCGCCGGTGTCTCCAACGCCATCATTTCGATGATCGAGCAGAACCGCTCCTCGCCCTCGGTCGGCATGTTGAAGAAGCTGCTGGACGGCTTCCCCATGAGTCTGGCCGAATTCTTTGCCGACGATTTGAAGCCGCGCGCACAAATCTTTTTTGCTGCCCCGGAACTTATTGAACTGGCCGGCGGTGCTGTTTCCTATCGCCAGGTCGGCCGCGACATGACGGGCAAGGCCATCCAGCTGATGCACGAGCATTACCAGCCAGGCGCCGACACAGGCGCCCAGATGCTCGTCCATGAAGCGGAAGAGGGGGGCGTCATCATCCGCGGCAAGCTCGAGGTGACCGTGGGCGACCAGACCCGCGTGCTGGGTCCTGGTGACGCCTATTACTTCGACAGCCGCACCCCGCACCGCTTCCGCAATGTCGGCACGGATGAATGCGAAGTCGTGACCGCCAACTCGCCGCCAAGTTTCTAAAACAATTCCGACCTGCAATCATTTGCTGAAACGTGGCATGGCATCTCACACTTGAAGTTGATGATGCCGTCACGTGCGGATATGTTCCAGCCAACGCGTTAAAATTATTGAGGCACCAAGGCATATGACGAAATTCTTCAAATCATCCCTGATCATATGGGCGCTGTCGTGCCTGATCGTCTGTGCCAATCTCTTCGGGGTGTTGCCGGCATCCGCTGATCAGCTTCAGGATGCAAAGGACGCTTATAACGATAAGGATTATGAAACGGCGATGCAGTTGCTCTTGCCGCTTGCCGAGAAGGGCAACGCGGTTGCGCAATACAAAGTCGGCCATCTCTACAAGAATGGTTTGGGTGTTGACCAGGACTATGAAGAAGCCGCGGATTGGTTTCTCAAAGCAGCTGGCCAGGGTAACGAGGACGCGCAGTATACTCTTGGAAACCTCTATTTGGATGGTCTTGGGGTCAAGCGGGACTATGCCGAAGCATATAAACTGCTACGCCCAATCGCCGACCGCGGAGCGGCGGACGCGCAGACCTCTATTGCCCTGATGTATCTCGAAGGCAAGGGCGTGCCGGATGACGACGCTGAGGCCGCCAAATGGTATCGTCTTGCCGCTGACCAGGGATATGCCCGTGCTCAGCACAGTCTTGGAAACCTGTACCTGGATGGTCAGGGTGTGACGCAGGACAATGCCGAAGCCCTCAAATGGTACACGCTGGCAGCAAATCAGAATTTTGGCCTGTCGCAGTCGAACATCGCCTTTCTCTATCAGGACGGCAAGGGCGTGACGCAGGACTATGTGGAGGCGAAGAAATGGTTTCTCCTGGCGATCAAGAATGGCGATCGACAGGCGCCTCGCTGGGATAAAGCCCTCGCCGCCAAAATGACCGACGAACAGATTGCCGAGGCGGAAAAGCGCGCTGAAGACTGGAAGCCCTGACCGTCTCAACGTTCCAGGAGATCGCCGCTGGCAACTTGATCGCGGGGAAGCGTTCTACATTTCACTCTTCTGATACCGTGCCTTGTCCAGCCAGTCCTGGCGGATTTCGACACCCCAGCCGGGGCCCTCGGGAATCTGGACCTTGCCGTCTTTGGCGACGAGCACGGGATCGAACAGGCCCGTTTCCCACGGATAATAGTCCAGCCCCTCGATCGAA
Organism: Dongia sp. P2_B8; assembly: GCF_056404715.1. Lineage (NCBI taxonomy): Bacteria > Pseudomonadati > Pseudomonadota > Alphaproteobacteria > Rhodospirillales > Dongiaceae > Dongia > Dongia sp. P2_B8. Next base: position 1,272,970 of record NZ_JBFUDM010000003.1, read on the forward strand.
TATTCGACATAGGGGCCGGCATTCTCGATGGCGCCCATGAGGTGGAGCGTAAACACGGTCACCAGCGACTGGTTCGCTGAATGGGGCGTCACTGGCAGGCCTGCCGCCTTCGCCATGTTGACGACCTTCATTGTCCTGTTGATGCCACCCAGATAGCAGACGTCAGGCTGTACGACATCGACCGCGCGCATGTTGATGGCGAAGCGCCAGAGTGCGAGATCACAATCCTGCTCGCCGCCGGTGACATCGAGAGCCAAGGCCTCTTTCACCTCTTTGGTCCAATCATATTCCCAATAGGGGCAGGGCTCTTCAAAATGGATGATGCCATGCTGCTCCAGCATGCGGCCGACTTCGATGGCTTTCTTCGGCGTGTAGCCGCTATTGCCATCGACCAGCAGGCGGACATCGTCGCCCAGCGTCTTGCGGATCAGTGGCACAATCTCGTTCGTGCGGCCGGGCCATTCATCCTGGTCATGGCCGCATTCCTTACCGACCCGGAATTTGAAGGCATCATAGCCATGCGCGTCACGCAGCTTGATGAAGCGCGCGGCTTCTTCCTTAGGCTTGATCTCGCCCCGCTTCATGCTGGATGCATAGACCGGAAAAGGGCGCGGTCTGCCCCCCAAGAGTTCGCAGACGCTCTTGCCCTCGATTTTGCCGCGCAGATCCCAAAGCGCGGTATCGAGTCCGGTGATGGCGCGCATGAGGTACGAGCCCGGAAATTTATGCTCGCGTTCGGGAATAGTCGTCACCAGCGTTTCGATATCGAGCGCGTTGGCGCCCAGCGCATAGCGCGCGACTTGGCGGTGAAAGATCTGGCAGGTGATGTCGGCATTGTAAGTCGAGACCTGGCCCCATCCTTGACGACCATCGTCTGTCGTCACGCGGACAAAGCCCACCGCCTGATTGCTGAAAGTCTCCAGCGTCTTGATCTTCATCGCACACGAACTCCCCCGAAATCGGCCGCGAAGCGTTTCCCGCGGCGGCGGCAACTCTAACCACCACACAGGATGACGGCAATCTGCGTAAGATGTGGAAGGACCCAAAAACCGATCCGGATATCGATGTCCTCTTGCCGGCAAAGAATGCGAACCGATCATCATATCGACTGCAGGTTGCAAGGATGTGACGCTCGGGCGGTAGCGCTGGCGATGGCTAACCGACGATTGCCGACCGCAGTACCGCTCTGCCGTCTCGAGAGTTCATAGCTGCCTGATAGACTGTGCGGTGCATCAAAGGCCCGGACCTGCCGGACGCCTGTCGTCTGGCCCTAGACGTTCTTTGAATCTGGCCCCGGCTTGCGGGCCGTTCGCGTCTGCGGTAAAAGCGTCTGGCCATATCTCACAGTCGCTTTGGGGGCAGATCGATGTTGAGAGGTTTCATGTTTTTGCGCCGGACGGCGGACCAAGTGACTGGCTCAGCTATTCTGGGGGCTGTGCTTGCCGTTGCATGACATGATGGCCTTCAGATGCCGCCCGTGGGCGTCCAGCCCAAAGCCTGCGCACATTATTCGGTTCTCGGACGGGTTGCGGGGTATGCCCCGGGCCGGCGGCGATCTCCGCAGGCTTCACGAATTGTTGAGAGCATTCACTTTTCCAATCCTAAATGCATAATTGGAAGTCCATACTGTCAAGAAACGCCAAATCAAAAACGGTTACGAAACAGGTCTAGGGAAACGATTGTCGCGCCGGGCATTCCGCCCGTCGCCAACAGGGAGGTTCGATATGTCAAAGAAGACGTTGACTTCCGCGCAGAAAACAATGCGCGCTGCTATGCTGTCTCGCCGCACCATGCTGCAATCCGCGACCGCCGTCGGCGCTGTCGGATTGACCGCCCCGATGTTCGTCAAGAATGCGTTTTCGTCCTCAGGTGAATTGAACCTGCTGATGTGGTCCGACGAGTTCCCCGATCCGGTCATTCCGGGTTTCGAAAAAGCCACGGGTATCAAGGTCAACCAGACCCCGTTCTCGCAGAACGAAGAGCAGATCAACAAGCTGCAGGCGACCGGCGGCGATGGCTTCGATCTTTGCCAGCCGACCTGCAACCGCGCCCCGCAGTACAAGGACCTGCAGGTCCTGGCGCCCTACGATACCAACAAGCTGAAGAACATGTCGGCCTTCGTCTCATCGATGCTCGACAGCTCGAAGAAGCTTTGGACCTGGGAAGACGGCCTCTATCATCTGCCGCATTGCTGGGGTTCGGAAGCGATCTCCTATCGCACGGATCTCTACAAGGGTGACGTCGCCAACCTCAGCTACGGTTCGCTGTGGGAAGATGGCGTCAAGGGCCACATCCAGGGTCGCGGCCACTCCTTCCTGCTCGGTATCGGTCTGTGGATGGACGCGTCGGGCAAGCTGCCGAGCAATCGCATGCTCGACGGCTACAAGGACGAAGCTTCGTTCAAGAAGGTGTGGGACCCGATCCTGGCCTTTGCCATCGAGCACAAATCCTGGGTGAAGCAGTTCTGGGATTCGGCCGATAACACCAAGTCCGGCCTGATGGAAAACGATGTGTGGATCGGCCAGACCTGGGATGGCCCGCCGCTGTCGCTGAAGAAGGACGGCAAGCCGGTCAACTACACCTCGCCCAAGGAAGGCGCCATTGTCTGGCTTGATGGTCTCTCGCTGATGAAGGCCGCCAAGAACACCGAACAGGTCTATGAATTCCTCAACTATCTGACGACGCCTGAGGTTTCGGCTCAGGTGGCGGAGGGTTCGGGCTACAATCCGGTGATCACCGGCGGTGACGCGCTTACCTCCGACGTGTTCAAGAAGAACTTCCAGGAAGCCTATCCGGGCGACGCCCTGAAGAACGTCTGGCCGTGGCCGGCTGAACCGGGCTGGTACGCGGAAATCCGCAGCCAGTATGTCGACCAGTTCAAAGCTGCCTGATAAAAATGCTGCTTGATTAAAATAGCAGCAGGAACGCCGTCAGCCCCGGTTCGCCGGGGCTGACTCGTTTCTGGAGAGGATTTGATCCCGCTTGATCTCACCGGGTCTTGCGTGGAAACTCGTCCCAACGACAAATAACAAAAAACACAGACAGGGCAGACAAATGAGCGCGGGTGTCGAGCTTGACCGGGTTACGGTCCGCTTTGGGGAATTCACGGCTGTCGATAGCGCGACACTGGATATCAAGGGGGGCGAGTTTTTCTCGTTCCTAGGACCGTCAGGCTGCGGCAAGACCACCATCCTGCGCACCGTGTCGGGCTTTCTCGAGCCCTCCGATGGCGTCGTCAAGATTGGTGGCCAGAACATGGCCGGCATCGGGCCGAACAAGCGGCCGACGGCGTTGATCTTCCAGAATCTGGCCCTCTTTCCCCTGATGAGCGTGGCCGAGAATATTACCTACGGTCTCCGCGTACGAGGGGTCGGCAAGTCGGACCGCCGCAAGAAGGCCGACGAATTGCTGGAACTCATTGCCTTGTCCGGACAGGGCGACAAGCTGGTGAGCGAGCTGTCGGGCGGACAGAAGCAGCGTGTGGCGATTGCCCGCGCGCTTGCCGTGCAGCCTAAGGTTCTGCTCCTTGACGAACCGCTGTCGGCCCTCGATCTGAAACTCCGCCAGCATATGCGTAGCGAGCTGCGCAGTATCCAGCGGCTTGTCGGCATCACCTTCATCTACATCACCCACGACCAGGGTGAAGCCCTCACCATGTCGGACCGTATCGCCGTGATGAGCGATGGCGTCATCCAGCAGATCGGTGACGGCCAGGCTGTCTATGACGATCCGACGACATCTTTCGTTGCGTCCTTCGTCGGCGAGAATAATCCTTTCCCCGGCACGGTCGCCCAGGCCGACGGCAACTTTGCCGTGGTCGATACGCCGTTCGGTCCCTTGCGCGGTCGCAATCGCCATGGCCTGAAGCCTGGCGCCAAGGCCATTCTGTTCGTCCGGCCGGAATCGGCCAAGCTGGGGACCGGTGGTGCCGACACGACCTTTACCTCCAAGGTGAAGAGCGTCGCCTTCGAAGGCAACATGACCCATGTCTTTCTCGACGGCATCGGCAAGAAGGATATCACCGTGACGGTGGGCCGCCGCAGTTCGATGGTGATTCCGGCACAGGACGAAATTGCCACTGTCACTTACGATGCCGAGCTCGGCCTCGTTCTGCCGGAAGGGAAGATGGCCCGTGAGTAGCCGCGCCCTCGTCTTTATCGTCCCGATTGTCGTCATCGCCATCTTCTGGGTGATGGCGCAATGGGAAGCGAAACGTCATCCGGACCCGACCCGCAAGGGCTATTTCGAGCGCAACGGCATGGTGCTCGGGATTGTCTTTATTTCCCTGGTCGCCTTCTGGACCCTGTTCCTGGTGGCGCTGCCCTATCTCTACATGATCGTCGAGAGTTTCCATCCGAATTTGCCGCCGCTGCGGCGCGGTGGGCCGGACGATGTGCTGACCATCGCCCAGTACAAATCCTTCCTGGTGACACCCAACAGCGGCACGATGAACACGCTGCATATGGGCGCCCTGGTCTTTTCCATCATCGCATCGATGGCGGTGACGGCGCTCAATTTTGCGATCTGCTATCCGCTTGCCTATTACATGGCGCAGGCCGGTGCGCCCGAGAAGGTCAGGCTGCTGATGCTGGGCCTGATCGTGCCTTATTGGGTCAACGAAATCCTGCGTGCCTTTTCGCTGCGGCTGCTGCTGGCGTCTCGGGGGCTCATCAACCAGCTTTTGATGGGAACCGGCATCACCGACGCGCCAATCGATTTCCTCGGCAACAATACCGGCCTTTATGTCGGTCTTTCATATGCCTATCTCCTGGTGATGATGTTCCCGCTCTACAATGCGATCGAGAGCCTGGACAAGAACCAGATCGAAGCCGCCCGCGATCTGGGGGCACCCTGGTGGCGCATCCACAAGGATGTGGTCATCCCCTATGCCAAGCCTGGCATCGCGTCAGGCTGCACCATGGTCTTCATGCTCTCGGCGGGTTCGTTGGCAGCACCTCAGTTCCTGGGCGGGCCACGCGTACTGTGGTTCACCGCGATCATCTACGATTTCTTCTTCCAGAACTTCAACTGGGCACGCGGTGCGGCCTATGCCTTCATCCTGCTCGCCGTGTGTATAGCGCTCGTGATGCTGATGTTGCGCCTCTTCAAAGTGTCGCTTGGGGAGACGATCCGATGAGTTCCAAATTTGTCATGAAGGGGATGATCAGCTTCTACATCTTCCTCTTCTTTGCCTATCTCTTCGGGCCGCTCCTCGTCATGAGCGTCACGGCCTTCAATACGCCAAATTATCCGCAGGCCTTTCCGTTCGAAGGCTTCACCCTCGATTGGTTCGTGAAGCTGTGGAATCACCGCGCCATGATGACTGGCCTGCAGAACTCGATCATCATCGGCCTGGGCGTGGTCGCCATTTCGGTACCGGTCGGGCTTGCCGCCTCGATCATCATGAGCCAGATCTATCATCGGGCGCGCAGTCTTTATTATCTTGTCACGATCTCCCCCCTGCTGACGCCGGGAGTGATCATCGGCATCTCGACCGTGATCTTCTGGAAAGACGTCATGGGCGTCACCGATATCACCAAGGCGATATTCTATAAGGGCATCATCCTGGCGATCCTGGGGCAGGCGAGCTTCGTCTCAGCCTATTGCCTGCTGATTTTCATGGCCCGCCTGACGCGTTTCGATCGCGCGCAGGAGGAAGCTGCCCTCGATCTCGGCGCCTCCTACCCGCAGGTGTTCTGGCATATCCTGCTGCCGTTCCTGAAGCCAGCCGTGGTCTCCGCCTTCGTCATTGGCTTCCTGTCTTCGTTCGAAAACTACAACACCACGACCTTTGCCATCTTGGCCGATAAGACATTGGTCACGGTGCTCGCGGGTGAAGTGCGGCAGGGTACCAATCCGGCCCTTTCAGCATTGGCTGTCATCATCATCAGCATCTCGCTGTTTGGCGCCATTCTCTACGAGGTGGCCAAGCGCCGCGAACAAGCGCGCGCCGATCGTGCCCAGCGCAATGCCCAGATCGCCGAACGGGCCGAGGTAATCATCTGACCAGATGGCCGAGGCGTTCGACTTCATTGTCGTAGGGGCGGGCTCCGCCGGCTGTGCTGTGGCCGGCCGGTTGAGCGAGGATGGCCGCTATCGCGTTGCATTGGTGGAGGCCGGGCCCAGCGACCGGAATATCTGGACCCGCATGCCGATCGGTTACGGCAAGACGTTCTATGATCCCCGCGTCAACTGGATGTATGAAACCGATCCCGTCCCGGGCTTCGGTGACAGAACGAGCTATTGGCCGCGCGGCAAAGTCCTGGGCGGGTCCAGCTCGATCAACGCGATGGTCTATTCGCGCGGCCAGGCGGCTGATTTCGATGAATGGGCGGCGCTCGGCAATCCGGGCTGGGGCTGGGCAGACGTCCTCGCCACGTATCGCCGCATGGAAGATCACGATCTGGGTACCGGGCCATGGCATGGTGCCGGCGGGCCGCTGCATGTGACGACCATCGATAGACAGGCGCATCCGCTGGCACGCGTGTTTCTCAAGGCGGCTGCCGAAACCGGGCTGGCTCTTAGCGACGACCTGAACGGCGCCACGATCGAAGGCGCCGGCCTTTATCAGATCACGACGCGCAATGGCCTGCGGGAATCATCGGCGACCGCCTATTTGAGGCCGCGCCAAAACCTGCATGTCCTGACCAACGCTCATGTCACGCGCATCCTGTTCGAGGGGCGGCAGGCCGTCGGTGTCGCGCTGATGCAAGATGGTGCTGTATGCGAGCTGCGGGCGTCGCGGGAGGTGATCCTCTCGGCCGGCAGCATCGGGTCGCCGCAGCTGCTGCAATTGTCGGGCATTGGCCCGGGGGCACTGCTGCGGCAGCATGGCATCGACATGCTGCAAGATGTCGCCGCGGTGGGACAGAATCTGCAGGACCATCTCTGCTACGATCACGTCTATCGCTCGCGGCTGCCAAGCCTCAACGATCTGTTGCGGCCCTGGAGCGGCAAGCTGCGGGCCGGCCTGCAATATCTGCTCTGGCGCCGCGGCCCGCTCTCGCTCAGCCTCAACCAGGGGGGCGGCTATTACCGGTCGCGGCCGGACATTCCCGCACCCGACATCCAACTCTATTTCTCGCCGCTTTCCTATGAACGGGCTGCGAAGCCAAAGACTCGCCAGTTAATGAGCCCGGACCCGTTCTCCGGCTTCTGCACCAGCGTCTCGCCCTGCAAACCCAAAAGCGTCGGGTCTCTTGCCATCAGATCACCGGACTGGCGCATTGCGCCGGCAATCCATCCCAATTACCTCTCCGACCCTTTCGACATCGAGCAATTGCTGGCCGGTGCCAGATATCTGCGGCGGCTGGCGGCAGCGCCCAGCCTGCAGGCGACGATCCTCCAGGAACTGAAGCCTGGGCCAGACACGCAATCTGACGAGGCGCTGGTGGCCGACATAAGGGCGCGCAGCTATTCCGTCTTCCATCCGGTGGGGACCTGCCGCATGGGCCCAGATGCCGCCAATGCCGTGGTCGATCCGGCGCTGCGGGTTCATGGCATCGACCGGTTGCGGGTAGCCGATGCCTCGATTTTCCCCACTATTACCTCCGGCAATACCAACGCCCCCTCAATCATGGTGGGGGAACGTGCGGCCGAGATCATTCTGGCGGCTGGGTAGCCAAGCCGATTGCCATGGAGCTAGGGTTGTGGTGACGTGGTGCCAGATTGAACGGCGGCGGCACCAGACCAGCGAGAGGGGCCAGCCAGAGGGGGCAGTCGAGTGGGCCACGATAGCAGAGCCATTCTATTCCACTTGGAGTCCGACAAGACCACGACGCTGCAGGCACAATTGCGGCGCATGTTGGTCTCGGCGATCCTTGATGGCCAGATTCCGGCGGGCAGCCCGCTGCCTTCCTGCCGCGCCCTGGCCCAGTCGCTGAAGATTGCCCGCAATACCGTGGTATTGGCCTATCAGGATTTGACCGAAGAAGGCTTCCTCATCGCCAAGGAGCGCAGTGGGTTCTTCGTCAATCCCGATGTCCTTTCCTCGCGGCCGAAGGAGAGCGGGGTGCCGTCCACCCCGAAGCCGGAAAGCCCCGATTTCAGCGACGAGCCGGATTGGGTGACCCGCTTCAAAAGCCGCCCGTCGCTGCAACGCAATGTGGTGAAGCCCGCCAATTGGCAGGATTATCCCTATCCCTTCATCTATGGCCAGATCGACCAGAGCCTGTTTCCGCTGGCGGCCTGGCGGGAATGTTCGCGCCAGGCCCTGAGTGTCAATTCGGTACGGGAATGGGCCAAGGACCGGTTTGCCGAGGACGATCCCCTGCTGGTCGAGCAGATCCGGACAAGGCTGCTACCCCGCCGTGGTGTGCGCGTCGGGCCGGATGAAATTCTGGTGACGGTCGGTGCCCAGCAGGCCCTCTATCTGCTCTCCGCTCTATTGTTCGATCACAACACGACGTTCGGCATCGAGGATCCGGGCTATACCGATGCCCGCAATATTGCGGCCCTCCGCACCAACCGGCTGGTATCGCTGCCGGTCGACGATCAGGGCCTGGTCCTGGGGCCGGAGCTCAGTGGCTGCGACTATGTCTATGTGACACCGAGCCATCAATTTCCAACCACCGTCACCATGTCGCTGGAACGGCGCCATGCCTTGCTTGAGAAGGCGGTGGAAAAGAACTTCCTCCTGCTGGAGGATGATTACGAGAGCGAACTCACTCATCACGGCTCGCCACAGCCGGCACTGAAATCGCTCGACCGTCATGGCCGCGTGATTTTCATCTCCAGCCTGTCGAAGACCCTGGCACCGGGGCTGCGCATCGGATTTCTGGTAGCGCCCCGGCCACTCATTGCCGAACTGCGGGCGCTACGGCGCCTGATGATCCGCCATCCGGCCGCCAACAATCAGCGCACCATCGCGCTCTTTCTGGCAGATGGGCATCATGACACCTTGCTGCGGCGCTTGTGCAGCGTCTATCGCGAGCGCCTTGCGGCTGCGGTCACGGCCCTAGCGAAGCATCTGCCGGAATTCACCGTCAACCTCACGGCCGGCGGCACAGCTCTCTGGATCAAGGGCCCCAAGGAATGCGACATGGCGGCCATCGCCGCGGCGGCGCAGCGGCGTGGCGTGGTGATCGAACCTGGCGCCGTGCATTTCCTCAACCAGCCGGGGCCGGCCAATTTCTGCAGGCTCGGCGTCTCCTCGATCCCCACCGAGCGGATTGAGCCCGGGATCAAGCTGCTGGCCGAAGCAGTACGCGAAGCGAGCAATTAGGTCTTGCAAAGCCTAGCCGGCGGCGTCTGTACCGTGGAGGTGGAGCGCAAAGCCGGTCGCATCCGGATCGCCCAAGCCTGGACGGAGCTGCATGCTGGGGATCAGATAATCGCCGCCATTCTGACGCCGATAGGGGATGGGTGCGGTTGAGCTGAGTGTGCGCATCCTGTCACGCAGCCGCTCGGCGATGGTCTCGAAGCCAGTATCACCGAGACGATCGATCCTGTAGGCCACGAACGGCGGCAGCACGTCATAGCCCGGATAATAGAGGATCCCGTGGTTGATCGGGAACAGCAGGTCGTCGATTGGCCCGTTGACCCCGCGGGCAGTGTAATGCTCCTCCCAGCCACCGGCGGTCACGATCAACATGGCGCGCTTGCCCGCGAGGGTCCCTTCGCCATAGCGGTCGCCCCATCGCTGATCGCTATGCTCGCCGACGCCATAGGCAAAGCCGTAGGCGTATACCCGGTCGACCCAACCCTTGAGGATCGCCGGCATGGTGAACCACCAGAGGGGGAACTGGAGGATGAGGACGTCGGCCCACAGAAGCTTCTCGATCTCGGCTTTGATATCGTCGGTCAGCGCATTGGTCTCGAAGGCCTCTTTAGAGGCGGCAGCCGGTATCAGCCGCGCATCCGGTGCCAGCGAGGGGAAGTCGGCACGGTCTATTTCGGATTTCCAATTGTCGGCATAGAGGTCGGTCATTCGCACCTCATGGCCTTGGGCTGCAAGCTCCTTGATGGCGACGTCACGGAGCGCCCCGTTAAGCGAACGTGGTTCGGGATGAGCGAAGACAAGCAGGACTTTCATGGGGCCAGCGATCCTTGAATAGGAAACAGACCCCTCACATAGACAATAGACCGATAATCCACTAGATGTTGGTAATGGATATGATTATGCCGAATAATGGATAAATCAGACATCACATTCGAGCGCATGCGCACGTTCGTCCGTGTCGCCGAGCGCGCAAGCCTGTCGGCTGTTGCGCGCGAGCTGGGAATTGGCCAGTCGACCGTCACACGCCACCTGCGGGAGCTTGAGGAGGCCGTCGGGGTCCCGTTGCTTAGCAGGACCACCCGGCGCGTCACGATGACCGACGAGGGCAGCCGCTATTATGCCAACTGCATCCAGATCTTGCGTCTGGTCGAGCAGGCCGGCGACGAGGCGCGTGGCGCGCGCGGTGCGCCGGCCGGCACGATCCGGATATCCTGCACGGCGGCCTTCGGGGTCTTGCATGTGAGCCGGCTGATCTTTGCGTTTCAGGATCGCTATCCCGATATCGGCATTGATCTCAGCCTGACTGACGAGCGCATCGACCTTGTCCGCGAGGGGGTAGATATCGCCCTGCGCCTGGGGCCGCTGAGCGACAGCTCCATGAAGCTGCGTCCCCTCGGCCAGTCCCGGCGGCTGCTCGTGGCAGCACCGGATTATTTGGCGGCGCACGGAAGACCAAGTGTCCCGCGGGACTTGTCTGCACATGAGGGCGTTCGCATGTCGAATGTGGCGGGAAGCGATATGCTCGATTTGCTGGGGCCAGGTGGCGAACGTCATGCTGTGCCGCTTGGGGGACGATTGCGGATCGATCATGGGCTTGCCGCGCGCGAGGCGTTTGTCGCGGGGCGTGGCATCGGACCTGCCCATCGATGGCTTGTCGACGATCTTCTGGCAACCGGCCGGCTTGACGCGATCCTGCCGGACTATTCGCCACCTTCCGTCCCGCTCAACATGCTGATTGTCCCCGAGCGCGCGGGCATCGCCCGGGTCCGGTTGCTGGTCGATTTCCTGGCCGACCAGATTGGCGGCATTCCAGGGATCAACGCACCATGAGAGCAGGCCCCAGTATGACGAATGGGGGGCTACCTGGCCCTAAGCTGCACCCATGGCTGGACCTATGATTGGGCCAGGGCTCTCCTTATCGTGGCAGCATCCTGTTTAAGCCCTTTAGCGGAATGGACGTTTCACCATGAAAATGACGACGGAAGAGGCCTTTGTGAAGGTCCTGCAGATGCATGGCATCGAGCATGCGTTTGGCATCATCGGTTCGGCTTTCATGCCGATTTCCGATCTCTTCCCCAAGGCCGGGATCAAATTCTGGGATGTGGCCCATGAATGCAATGGCGGCTACATCTGCGACGGTTACACGCGTTCGACCGGCAAGATCGCGATGTGCATCGCCCAGAACGGCCCCGGCATCACCAATTTCGTGACCGCCGTGAAGACCGCTTATTGGAATCATTCGCCGATGCTGCTGGTGACGCCGCAGGCTGCCAACAAGACCATTGGTCAGGGCGGCTTCCAGGAAGTCGAGCAGATGGCGCTCTTCAAGGACATGGTCTGCTATCAGGAAGAAGTGCGCGATCCCAGCCGAATTGCCGAAGTTCTCAACCGCGTCATCTTGAAGTCGCTCAGGAATTCAGCGCCGGCCCAGATCAACGTGCCGCGCGACATGTACACCCAAATCATCGATATCGACCTGCCGCAGATCGTGCAGGTCGAACGCGCGGCGGGTGGCGCCGAGGCGATCGCCCGCGCGGCAAAGCTGCTCTCCGGTGCCAAATTTCCGGTCATCCTCTCCGGTGCCGGCGTTGTCATCGGGGGCGCCATCCCGGCTTGCCAGGCCTTGGCGGAACGCCTCGATGCCCCGGTCTGCAGCTCCTACCAGCATAATGACAGCTTCCCCGGCTCCCATCCGCTGGCTGCCGGCCCGCTCGGCTATAACGGCTCCAAGGCAGCGATGGAACTCATTGCCAAGGCGGATGTGGTATTGGCCCTTGGCACGCGTCTTAACCCGTTCTCGACCTTGCCCGGCTACGGCATCGATTACTGGCCCAAGAGCGCCAGCGTCATCCAGGTCGACATCAACCCGGACCGTATCGGCCTCACCAAGAAGGTGACGGTGGGTATCGCTGGCGATGCGAAGCAGGTAGCACAATCGATTCTTGCGCAGCTCGACGCCAATGCGGGCAATGCCGGCCGTGCTGAGCGGAAGGCGCTCATCCATCAGACCAAATCGGCCTGGCTGCAGACTCTCTCCAGCATGGACCATGAGGATGACGATCCCGGCACCAGCTGGAATGCCAATGCCCGTTCGCGCCAACCCGAGCGGCTGTCGCCGCGCATGGCGTGGCGCGCGGTGCAAGCCGGCCTGCCCAAGGACGCCATCATCTCCAGTGACATCGGGAACAATTGCGCCATCGGCAATGCCTATCCGACCTTTGAGGCTGGTCGCAAATATCTGGCGCCGGGCCTGTTCGGGCCATGCGGCTATGGCTTTCCGGCGATCGTCGGCGCCAAGATCGGCTGTCCCGATACGCCGGTCGTGGGCTTCGCCGGCGACGGTGCCTTCGGCATCAGCATGAACGAAATGACCTCGATCGGCCGCAAGGAATGGCCGGGCATCACCATGGTTGTCTTCCGCAACTACCAATGGGGTGCTGAAAAGCGCAACACGACCCTGTGGTACGACAACAATTTCGTTGGCACCGAGCTGGATCCCGAATTGAGCTATGCCAAGATCGCCGATGCCTGTGGGCTCAAGGGTGTTCAGGCACGGACTCAGGCCGAACTGACCGCGGCACTCAAGGAATCCTGCGAGGCACAGAAGAAAGGTGTCACCACCTTCATTGAAGTAATCCTCAACCAGGAACTCGGCGAACCTTTCCGCCGCGATGCGATGAAGAAACCGGTAATTGTCGCTGGGATCGATCCGAAGGACATGCGGCCACAACAGGGCGCGTGAAGAAAATAGCTCTGAGGAAAATAGAAATGGACCGTGGCGCAAAACTTTCCATGCGCCACGGTCCATTTCGCTCGAGGTCTCAGATTCTAGCTATCTTCTAGCTATCGAAGCAGTTGTCATGGTTGACGGCTCTCCTAGCCGTTGGCCAGGCCTCTTTCAACGGGGAGCTTGCGCAGCCGCTTGCCGGTCGCTGCGGAGACCGCGTTACCGATGGCCCCGAAAATGGCCGCGGTGCCAAGTTCGCCTGTGCCGCTGGGTGGCTCGTCACTCGCGACGAAATGGACCTCGATCGTGGGTGCCTCATCGATGCGCATGACCCGGTAACTGTCGAAGTTTGTCTGCACGACACGCCCCTCTTCGATGTCGATGGCGCTGTAGAGTGCCGCGCTGGCACCGAAGGTGATGCCGCCTTCGATCTGCGCCTTGGCGCCGTCGGGATTGACGACCCGGCCGCAATCGACAGCACACACAACGCGGTCAAGCCGGACTTCGCCATCGGCGTTGACAGACACGTCGGCCACCTGCGCGACGTAGGTCCCGAACAGCAGGATCACTGAGACGCCGCGGCCTTTGCCGGCTGACACCGCGGTGCCCCAGCCGGCTTTTTCGGCCGCAAGGTCAAGAACGGCCCTGGCACGCGGCGCATCTGCGAGCAGCGATCGCCGGAATTCGACCGGGTCCTTGCCGGCCGCCGCTGCCATCTCGTCGATGAAGCTTTCGACCGGGAAGGAGTTGTGGGTCACGCCGACACCGCGCCACCACCCGGTGACCAGCCCTTCCGGAGGCTCCGACCGGCTGTATTCGATGAGCTTGTTGGTGAATTTGTAGGGCCCGGCTGCGCCATCGACTGCATCGGGATCAAGGCCGTTCACGAACCAGGCCGGTGCCCAGCGGGCCATGATGCTGGACGCGGCGACGCGGTGCGAGAAGGCCGTCGGGGTTCCGTTCACATCGAGCCCCGCCGACAGCTTGTCGACGTAGGAAGGGCGGAAGAGGTCGTGCTGGATGTCTTCCTCACGCGTCCAGATGACCTTGACCGGGAAGTCGACTAGCTTGGCGATCATAGCCGCCTGGACGGGGTAGTCGGTTTCCAGCCGGCGACCGAAACCACCGCCCATGAGGAAGTTGTGCACGCGCACTTTCTCAGAGGGAAGGCCGGTAACCTCGGCAACCGCCGACTGAACGCGGGCTATCATCTGCGTGCCGACCCAGACATCGCAGCCATCGGCCGCGATCCGGACGGCGCACGCCATCGGTTCCATCGTCCCGTGGGCAAGCAGCGGCGATTCGTACCTGGCTTCGAGAACCTTGGAGGTGGTGGAGATCGTGTTCTTGAAATCACCCTCGTTGGTCGCGACAACGGCGTCGCCAGCGACTGCTTTGTCGAGATCGCCCACCAGAACGGTGGTCGAATATGTTGCCGCCCCACCTTGCCATTGCGGGTTCAGCGCTGCGAGACCCTTTCGGGCAGCGCCGGTGTGGTCGGCGATAACTGCCACGGTTTCGGCAACACGAACTACTTTGCGGACCCCGGCGACTGCCAGGGCCGCCGCCTCATCCATGCTGGCCAGCTTGCCACCCATGACAGGAGAGGCCTGCGGCACGGCGATCTTCATGCCGGGCAGCATGAAATCGATGCTGTACTGGGCGCGGCCCGTCGTCTTTTCGACGGAATCGCGCCGGTTAAGCGATTTGCCGATGACCTTGAAGTCTTTCGGTTCCTTCAGCGCCACTTTTTCCGGTACCGGCAGCGTTGCGGCCTTCGCTGCCAGATCGCCATAGGACATGCTTCGGTTGCTCGTATCATGGATGACGGTGCCGTTTTCGGCGCGGCAGGTCGCTGCGTTGACGCCCCAGGTCTCGGCGGCCGCCGCAACCAGCAACGTACGAGCGACTGCGCCTGCCTGACGGAACGGCTCATAATACGCGGCAATCGATGTTGAACCACCTGTTACCTGGAATCCGATCTTTGGATTGGCGTAAAGCTTTTCGTCCGCTGGCGCGTGTTCGACCAGGATCTGACCCGGCGCCACTTCCAATTCTTCCGCGATCAACATCGGCAATGACGTGTAGACGCCTTGCCCGATTTCGACCTGCGGCATGACGGCGGTCACCTGGCCCGCCTTGTCGATCCTGATGAAGGCGCCGGGTGCAAAATCAGCCGGACCGTCGGCGGCAGCCGTGCCGAGCATCGGCGCGTTGATCGAAATCAGCAAACCGCCGCCGGCGATGACGCTGGCACGCAGAAACGAACGCCGCGACACTTGAGTGTCGACGGGCAGTGCGTTGGGGAAGGAATTTCTCATAGGCATGTTCAGCCTCCCTGCGTTGCGGTGTCGTCGAGCTTCGCCGCATATTTGATCGCTTCGCGAATACGGACATAGGTACCGCAGCGACAGAGGTTGCCTGACATGGCGCTATCGATGTCGGCATCGGTCGGGTTGGGATTCTCGGACAGCAAGGCCGCGGCCGACATGATCTGCCCCGATTGGCAGTACCCGCACTGCACGACGTTGAGATCCTGCCAGGCCTTCTGGATTTTGCGGGCACTTACAGTTGCGTGGACTTCTTCGATCGTCGTGATCGCCGAGGTCGCGACGCTCTCAACTGGAATCTGGCAGGATCGCGTCGGCTGTCCATCGAGATGGATGGTGCAGGCGCCGCATTGCGCAACGCCGCAGCCATATTTGGTGCCGGTCATCCCCAGCACGTCGCGGATGACCCAGAGCAGCGGCGTGTCGCCGTCGACATCCACGCTGTGCTGCGCGCCGTTGATCTTGAGATCGTATGCCATGAAGTCTCCCTTGCTGTTGGCTGGGTTTTTGGTGCCGGGGCAATGGGAGTGACATCCGCACCACCTTCGCCACGAAGATAAGACGTCTGTAATCCTTCGATTAGGCGCCGATTCCCGATCGAGCTTATGCATCTGGCGCATGAATGGGGCAGCAGCGCAGGTTGGGTGAGGCCGTCGCCCAGTTTCTGATCCTTGGTGACATTCCTTCGCTAGAAAGGCCGCGCTATTTGCCCTCGCCGAAAGCAAGCGATGCCGACAGCACGCGTTGCGCCTCGATCTGGCCTTGGATGGTTTTCAGATTGGCTTCGACGGCCGCCATGGCGTCGGCGCCAGCGACGAAGCGAAGCGGGAGGTCGCCTGAATCGGACAAGGTCACCAATGCCGTGGCGAGCTTGGCGGGATCGCCCACCTGCTGACCGTTCATGCGCTTCAAAGCCGCGATCGTTTGCGCGGTGCGCTCAGCATAGTCATCGACGTTAAGTTCCGGCCAGATTGTCGAGGAACCTTCGATCAGCAGCTCGGTCCGAAAGTACCCCGGTTCGACCGACATCGTGCTGATGCCAAAGGGTTCCAAGTCGAAATGCAGCGACTCCATCCAGCCCTCAAGTGCAAATTTCGAGGCCGCATAGGCAGCGACAAATCCTCCTGCCACCAAGCCTGCCGTCGATGTGATCGTGATCACCTGGCCACTGCGCTGCGTCCGCATGATCGGGAGAATGGCGCGCGTCACATTCAGCGGGCCGAAGAAGTTCGTCTCGATCTGCGCCCGGAACTGTTCGTCGCTGATCGTTTCGAAGTAGCCGGCGTAGAAGTTCCCCGCATTGTTGACGAGGACATCGATGCGGCCGAAACGGTCGACTGCGGCCTTAGCGGCCGCGGCTGCGGCACCCTGATCGGTGATGTCCAGAGCGACGGCCAACAGGTTCTCGTGAACGCCGATTGCCTTCATCACCTTGTCCGGGTTGCGACCCGTGGCGACGACGACATGGCCGGCGGCCAAGGCCTTCTGGGCAATATCGATGCCCAGTCCCCGGCTTGCGCCGGTGACGAACCAAACTTTCTTCTCTGGCATGTCACGTACCTTCTTTGTCTATCGTGGCGACGACCCTCACGATGGAGGGTGGGCGGCCGCGGCCACTTCAAGCGTCAATCGGCCCTCGCTCGATCGTTACCAACCAAATAGCGCTGTTCCCTTATTTCGATTGGCCACCATGGTTCGCTTGCGTCTACGTGCAGGGGCATGAATGAATCAGGACGATCTTTATGCACTCGCTCTGAGCGGCGCTTCCATCGGCGTGTGTTCCGGCGCTGCCTGCAGCTGGAACCAGCCGGTCATCGCCTCGATCACCCTCCACAGCTTGGCGGGGACGGCGATCTGCGAAACCTTCGACGGGTCCAGGGCGGTGACGATCCGTGCGTCGAGATCGCTCTTTGCGAGCTCGACCCAATAGGGGTTCATCACCAGGCCTTGGCCAATAGCCACCAGCGACAGCCCGAGCTCGATTGCCTTCACGGCCTGGTCGGGCTTCCGGATCTGGCCGGCGGCGATGACGGGCAGGCGTCCCGCGGCGCGCTCGACGATCAGTTCGGCAATCGTCTTATCACCTGCACCACCGATGGGCTTGGTCTCATGGACGCTGGTGAGTGAGACATGGAGATAGTCGATGCCGCTGTCGACCAGCCTGTCGACGAGCACGAGGCTGTCATAGATTCGCAAACCACCCTCGTCCGGCTCATCCGCAGAAAACCGGTAGCCGAGCAGGAAAGGTCGCGTGGCATGGGCGTCAATGACCCGCTTGACCTCGCGGACGACCGCCAGGGGGAAGCGTAGGCGGTGCTGAAGTGAGCCACCCCATTCATCCGTGCGCTGGTTGAATTTTGGCGAGAAGAAGTTCTGGATCAGGAAACCATGAGCGCCGTGCAATTCGATGCCGTCGAAGCCGGCCTCAATGGCGCGCCGCGTCGCCTCACCGAAGGCGTGAACGACTCCCAGGATCTCGTCATGGGTGAGCACGCGCGGCGTGAGCGCAGGGGCGAAAGGGCCAGCCTCGGTGGTGACGGCGCTGGCGCTGACGACCTCGCCGCCTGGCACCAGGGCTGGGACAGCCTTGTTACCTGCGTGGAAGAGTTGGAGCAAAGCGGGCGCGCCACCACTCTTGGCCGCCTCCGCCAGGCGCCGCAGGCTGGGTACGAAGCCGTCGTCGTACGACGCGAACTCGTCGGTGAAGCCCATCCCGTTCGGCTGGACATGGGTGCAACCCGTGATCACAAGGCCGACACCGTTCACCCGACGCCGATAGTACGCAACCTCCTCGTCGGAAACCGTCCCGTCGGGGTTGCCGGCCCAGGTGGTCATGGGCGCCATTACGATTCGGTTGCGGACCGTGATTCCCTTGCCGAAGGGGAACGATTCAAACAGTTTGTGGCGTGTCTGATTCACGTAAGCACCTATTTGATATGGTTATATCGACCGGATCGGGACCGCGGGATTGGGGCCTTGGCGGATCGTTACCAATCAAATAGGCCTGTTTCGTCATTTCGATTAGGCGCTATAATTCGCTTGGGTCTATGTGCAAGGTGCATAAATGAAACGGGACGACCTTTATGATCTGGCCGCCTTCGCGGTGGTGGCAGAGCAGGGCAGCTTCACCCGTGCGGCGGCCGAACTCGGCATGTCCCAGTCGGCGTTGAGCCACGCCATGAAGGCGCTGGAGGAGCGGCTGGGCGCGCGTCTCCTGTCGCGGACCACGCGCTCTGTCTCGACGACCGAGGCGGGCGAGACGCTGCTCCGTTCCTTGCGGCCCGCGCTACAGGAGATCAACACGGGGGTGGACGCTATCGGGGCTCTGCGCGGGAAGCCGTCGGGCACCGTCCGCATCACGGCGACCAAGCATGCGGTTTCATCGGTCGTCATGCCGGTGCTGCCGGGGTTCCTGGAATCCCATCCAGGCATCCGCCTGGAAATGATCATCGACGACAACCTCACGGACATTGTCGCGGACCGCTTCGATGCGGGCATCCGCTTCGGCAACATCATTGAGAAGGACATGATCGCGGTTCGGATCGGTCCGGATATAAGGATGGTCGTCGTCGGCGCCCCCTCATATCTCGCCGAGCATCCGGCACCCCGGACGCCCCGCGAGCTGGCCGACCATCGCTGCATCAATTACCGGCTGATGAGGTCAGGCGGTCTCTACGCCTGGGATTTCGAGGAGAAGGGGCGGCCCTTCGAGGTTCGCGTCCAGGGGCCGCTCGTGTTCAACAATGGCGATCTCACGCGAGAGGCGGCCCTGGCAGGCCTGGGCCTTGCCTATGCCTATGAGAACGAGGTGTTGAGTGACATCGCAGCCGGGCGTCTTACGCGGGTTCTGGAAAAGTGGTGCCCGACCTTCCCCGGCTATTATCTCTATCATCCCAGCCGGCGGCAGACGCCACCGGCGCTGGCAGCGCTCATTGCAGCGCTTCGCTACAAATCCTAGTCAGAGATCCTAACCTGGGGTCCGCCTTTTTATCCGATGCTCCAATCATAGAGCGCCTTGCCTAATGTGAGGACGGCAAGGGCCATCAGGATCACGAGCACGAAGCGTCGGAACAGAGCTTGATCGATACGGCGGAAGCCATGGGCGCCCGCCCAGACGCCGATCAGCAAAGCTGGCAGCCAAGCCAGGAACTGTACGAAAGTCTGCCCCGTCACCAAGCCGTCATAAGCCAACTTACCAAAGCCAAGCACGTCGGTTGAGAGGAAGAAGGCAATGACCGAGGCGCGACTGACGGCTGCGGCCGCGGGCGACGAGAAGTAGAAGAGAACGACGGGTGGTCCACCAATACCAAAGGCGCCGTTGAACAGGCCCGAGGCGGCGCCAGTGACCGTCGTAGCTGCCGCACCGGGAGCTTTGGTCATGCGAAAGCCGCGCAACATCATGATGGCCGTGCTGAGCACGAAAATTGACATGGCCAACTGCATGGGTGGTTCTGGGAAGTTTCCCAGGGCATAGGTGCCAAGGGGCAGGGCGATGACATAGCCCAGCAGCAGCCAGCGGATCGAGCGCCAGTCGATCTCGCGCCAGATACTGGGGATCATGTTGATCGAGGCGGCGACCTCAAGGAGGAAGATCGAGGGCACGATTTCCCGAGGTGGCAGCAGCAGCGAGATCGCCGTGATGCTGAGCAGCGAAAAGCCGAAACCGGAAAAGCCGCGCACGATCGCCGCCAAAAAGATGGCGGCGCTGCTGAAGATCAGCATGTGCCAGTGGGCCGTTGCGTATGCAATGAGATCGTCGATCATGAGGCCGGCACTCTAGCCGACCGCCCCACGCCCGCCTAGGCCAGCAAGGCCCATTCTATGGGTTCAGGGCAGCTGCTGGAGGGCGGAGGCGGCATCGATGCGGCCGGCACCGAAGGCCGGGTCGCGCGCGGGCGCGCCGAGATCGACGGCCGACCCTTCGACGACCTTGCGCAGTTGCGTCACAGTAAGGCCGGTATCGGAAGCCATCAGCAGGGCGGCGAGGCCGGTCACGTAGCCTGTCGCCATCGATGTGCCACTGAAGAAATCATATGAGCCGCCGGGCTTGGCGCCGAGGATATCGACGCCCGGTGCCGCCACTGAAATATAGTCGCCCTGGTTGGCGTGTTTGTAGAGCTGGTCCTTCTGGTCCGTGGCCGTCACCGCAATGACGCCGTCTTGTGCCGCGGGATAGGCCGGGCGGCCCTTGGGGCCCTCATTGCCGGCCGCGGCGATGACACTGATCTTGTGCATCAGGGTCTCGTTGACCATCTGCGCCACCAGCCGGTCCTGGGGTCCGGTGAGGCTGAGATTGATGATCTGCGCACCGTGCTTGACCGCCGTCTCGATGCCCAGCGACAGCAGGAAGGACGAGCTTTCGGCGGCGCCCACTTTTGCATCGACCTCGCGGAAGGCACGCACCGCCACCAGATCCGCTTTCGGCGCGACACCGTGGAGCGGGCCCTGGCCGACCAGGATGCTGGCCATCACGGTCCCATGCGTTTCCGGCTTCACGGCCTTGGCTCCATCGACCACATCGATCGCCGTGATATGGGCGGCCTTCAAGGATTCATGGGCGACGTCGACGCCGCTATCGATGAGGCCGATGGTGACGCCGGCGCCACCTGACGCCCTGGCTTCAGCCGCTTCGGCATGGATCTGCTGCAAGGCATATTGCTGCCCGGCGGCATCGCCGACGCTGGTCCGGTAGAGGAGATTTTTCTGTACCCAGAGGGGCCGCTGGTCGGCCGAAGCGGCGTCGAAAACCTTGTCGAGATCGGCCCCTTCGGCGATGCGCATGAGAAACACTCGCAAGCCAAGACCGGTCATAGTGAAGTCGCGCGCGACCTCCAGATCGAGGTCCGATGCAAAGCGTGCGGGGGCCGCGGGATCGACCGAGGGCGGGAAGATCACGCAGAGCTCATTGGGCACCGCCTCGCCCTTTTCGCCCTTTTTCTTGCGGTCGCTGTCGGCATCCTGCCCGTTCAGGATGTCTGGCACCGACGCGTCCGGTCCCTGGCCAGGCCGATTGAAGGTCGGGATGGTGGTCGTCGGCGGTGTCGGCCCTGGTCCGATCGGCGGGGTGGTCGGCACGGTCTGGGCAACAGCCGCCGGCGCGCTGGCTATGCCGGCCAGCAGGGCAGCGATCAGGAGCCATCTGTTGCGCATGACGGGCAGGCCCGGCTCAGCGCCGCTGGGCGCTGGCGACCAGATCCGGCCGCGATTGCAGCTTGGCGATCGCACCTTCGGCACTGGCGGCATCGGTGAGGCCCAGGATGAAGGTCTGGCCCGGCTTGGGGCCATCGATCACCGTGGCGTTGATCTCGCCCAGCATCTGCGTCAGCTGCGCGGTAGTTACCTCAGGACGGAACGAGACGATGAGGCTTGCGGTTGGGACTGGCAGGGCAGCGCCATCGCTGGCCGTTGCATAGCTTTCGCCGGATGCCGGATCGCTGGACTGGAACGGCAATTCGCCGAGCTTGTAGAGGAACGCACCCTGCGCCACGACCAGCGCACAGGCAGCGACCAGAGCAAATTGCAGGGCCGGTCTTGGCGCAAACCAGGATCCCAGCAGGCGCTCGAAGAAGCCGGGCTCGCTGGCAGTCACGTAACGCCGCTGCTTGGTGGTCTCGATCTGCTGCAGCAGCCTGGTGAGGTTGGCGGAAGAGGGACCGCCGACCGCATCGCCGGCATCGACCACGGCGCGGCGCTGGTCGCGTGCGGCATCCAGCTGCTCGCGCAGGTCAGCCGAGCCCTTCAGCATGCTTTCCACCGAGGCGCTCTCGGCGCGCGAAAGCTTGCCGGTCAGATACCAGGGCAGCAATTCCTGCGCCTCTTCAAGATTGAGCGGGCGCTTGTCGTCTTTTTGGGCGCTCATGCGATCGCTCCTTTCACTCCAGCTGCCTCAAGCAGCACCTTCAGGCGCTGACGCGCATAAAACATGCGGGTCTTGACCGTGTTCTCCGGCAGATCCAATACCTCGGCGATCTCCTGCACCGAAAATTCCTGATAGTAGGCCAGTTGCAGGATCTCACGATGATCCAAGGACAACCGGTCAATCAGGCTCAGCAGCAAGCGCGACATATCCTTGTCCGATGCCTGGACGTCCGGAGTCGGCGCGCCATCTTCGATATTGGCTGCGACTTCCTCGTCCAGGGCAACTTCGCGCATCCGGCGCAAGCGGCTGACGGCCTTATGGTGCCCGATCGAGAACA
The DNA here is from genome assembly GCF_056404715.1 of Dongia sp. P2_B8. Classification (NCBI taxonomy): domain Bacteria; kingdom Pseudomonadati; phylum Pseudomonadota; class Alphaproteobacteria; order Rhodospirillales; family Dongiaceae; genus Dongia; species Dongia sp. P2_B8. The sequence continues at coordinate 1,295,443 of NZ_JBFUDM010000003.1, forward strand.
ACCAGGTCGTCACTGACGACTTGCCCTCGAACCGCCCGGCCTGGCGCCACACGTCCAGCATCGTTTCGCTGAGTACTTCCTCAGCCATCTCGCGGTCCCGCACCAGCTTCACCAGAAAGGCGAAGAGCGGGCGGTTGTGCCGCTGATAGAACTCTGTAAAGGCGGCCCGGTCGCCCTTGGCAATCCCATCCAGGAGCTTTCCATCGGGAATGACGTTACCCGCGTCCAGCCTCATACTATGTCTGCCATCTTGTACAATTTGTCGCCCAATCAGATCATTAGGTTCAATGTTATTTGGATTATTTGGCGGTCCTGGCCCGTTTCGGTGGCCAAATCGAGGCCGGCCGCAGGGTAATCTGCCGTAAACGGCTTGTATAGGCCGCTTGCCACGATGATCGGCCTGGGCTAAGCGGGTTAACGGGTTCAAAATACGCGTAAAATGAGTCTGGGCAGGTAGCTCCTATGGGACATGTCGTCGATTGTGCGGTCTATGAAGCAGGGCGGCGCCTTGGCAGCCTAGATATCAACGACCAGGAACAGATGCGGGTCCAGCCCGGGCGGGTCATCTGGATCGGGCTTTATGAACCCAGCCAGGAAGAGCTCGCGAAGCTGCAACATTATTTCAGCCTGCACGAGCTGGCCGTCGAAGATGCTTACCGCGCCCACCAGCGTCCGAAACTGGAGCTCTATGGCGAGACCCTGTTCGTGGTGATGAAGACCGCGCAGATGGAGGGGCCCCATGTCGCCATGGGCGAGACCAGCTTCTTCATCGGCCGCGGCTATGTCATCACCGTGCGTCACGGTCCGTCGACCCCCTACACCGAAGTCCGCGCCCGCTGCGAGCATACGCCGGAGAGTTTCAAGAAGGGCGAAGACTTCATCCTCTATGCGCTGATGGATTTCATCGTCGATCGATACTTTCCGATCGTCGAAAGCATCGAGGACGATATCGAGCGGCTGGAGGAAGCGGTGCTCGATGGCAAGAGCACTTTCGACGTCCTCGAAGAGATCGTGGTGCTGCGCCGCGATCTTCTGCACATGCGCCATGCCGTGGCGCCGCTGCCGGAAATCTGCCAGCGCCTGATGCGCTATGACATGGCACTCATCGATCGCAATACACATCCTTATTTCCGCGACGTGCTGGACCATACCAACATCCTGCTGGACCGCATCGAAAGCCTGCGGGAATTGATCAAGACCGTGGTCGACACCAAGATGCTGATGAGCGCCATGAAGCAGAACGAGGTGATGCGGCAGCTGGCGGCCTGGGCCGCCATGCTGGCCGTGCCCACGGCCGTTGCCGGCATCTACGGTATGAATTTCGAGCACATGCCGGAATTGACCTGGAAATACGGCTATTTCGGCGTATTAGGCGCCATCTTCGTCATATGCGGCCTGTTGTTCTGGCGCTTCAAGAAATCTGGTTGGCTGTAGGCTTCATATCATCTCATCGTCATGCCCGGGCTTGACCCGGGCATCTGTCAATACGGGATGTATCTCGCCCATTCGACTCTGATCCCCGGGTCAAGCCCGGGCATGACGAGCCCATCTCAAATTTTATACTTGGCCAGCAGCCGCCGGAGCTGATGGTAGCTAAGGTCGAGCAGTTGCGCGGCGCGGGTCTGGCTGCCGCCCGCAGATTTGAGTGCACGCTGCAACAGATCGGTTTCAAATCCCGCAACGGCGGCTGCGAACCCGGCCAAGGGTGTTGGTGTGCAGGCAGCTGAGGGGGCTTCCGCAGCTTGCCCGCCGAGGCGCCACGGGCTTTCGAACGGATCGATATGGATTTCCGGGATCGGCTGTTCCATTGGGCCGGCGCGATAGACCGACCGCTCGATCACATTGCGCAGCTCGCGGACATTGCCTGGCCAGGCATGGGCCAGCAGCATCCGCTGGCATTCCTGGGTGAAGCCTGGAAAGAGGGGATGACCTAAAGTCTTCGCCATGCGCACGCCAAAGGCGTCGCTGAGATCGATGATGTCGGACGGCCGGGCACGCAAGGGCGGCAAGGTGACGACGTCGAAGGCCAGGCGATCCAGAAGGTCCGCGCGGAATTCACCGGTCGCGGCCAGGGCCGGCAGATCGACGTTGGTGGCGCCGACGACGCGCACGTCGACCTTCAAGGTCTGTTCGCCGCCGACCCGTTCAAACTCGCCATATTCGATGACCCGCAGGATCTGTTCCTGGAGCCGCGCCGAGGCCGTGGCGATTTCGTCAAGGAACAGGGTGCCGCCATCGGCGCGCTCAAAACGTCCCCGCCGCCGCGTCCGCGCACCCGTGAAGGCGCCGGCCTCGTGACCGAACAGCTCACTCTCCAGCAGGGTTTCGCTCAGCGCCGCGCAATTCACCTTGGTGAAGGGCCCCTCCCAGCGTGGCGAGAGGTAATGCAGGCGCTCGGCAAACAGCTCCTTGCCCGTGCCGCGCTCGCCAATGACCAGGGCCGGCCGGTCAAGCTGCGCCAGCCGCGAGACATGCTCCAGCGCCTCCAGGAAGGCGGGATCGGAGCCGAGCAGGACGGTTGGTTCGTTGGATTGGGTGGTTGATTCTGCCATCTGTGCAGAATAGCCAATATTGGCGATATTAGATAGCTATAACCGCTAATATAGAAGCAATGAATCAGCTAACATATTGAAATATATAAGATCGCTCGTTGGCACGGGCCCTGCAATTCACTGCGTATCTTGATTTAGCAGGAGCCTGCCATGACAGACGATGCAAACCCTCAGTTCCGCCGCGGTATTGCCGCCGATCTCGACCGCGCTGCGGCCTGGGTCAAAACTTATCTCGGCAGCCGGACGGCGTCGGATTGGGGCTTCTTTGCCTGTGGCGTCGCCCTCGGCCACTTCCTGCTCTAGTTCCGCTTTGCATTTCCCGAACACTCATAGACTTCTCTGAAAGGACCCCATCATGGGTATTTTTTCGCGCCTCAGCGACATCGTGAACGCCAATCTCAACGCACTTCTGGACCGGGCCGAAGATCCGGAAAAGATGGCGAAACTGATGATCCAGGAGATGGAGGACACGCTGGTCGAGGTGCGCTCGGCGGCCGTCAAGAACATCTCGGAAAAGAAGGAAATCCAGCGCCGGCTTGAGCAATTGGCAGCGGCGGAAGCCGATTGGGCCGCGAAGGCGGAGTTTGCCATCGGCAAGGGCCGCGACGATCTTGCCAAGGGCGCCCTGCTCGCCAAGCGCAAGCTCGCCGAAAGCGCCGACATGCTGCGGGGCGAACTCGCCGCCGTCGAAGAGGCGCTCACCCGCCATGACGAGGATCTGGCCCGTCTGCAGTCCAAGCTGCAGGAAGCCAAGGCGAAGCAGAAGGCGCTCCTCATCCGCCTCAACGCCGCCCAGAAGCGGGTGCAGGTGCGCCGTACCCTGGCCGACGGCCGGGTCGACGATGCCCTGGCGCGCTATGAAACGCTCCACCAGAAGATCGATGAGCTTGAAGGTCGGGCCGAGGTTTACGATATGGGTCAGGCGAAGACCCTGGAGCAGGAGTTTGCCAGCCTTGAAGCCGAGACCGGCCTTGATGCAGAGTTGGACGCGCTCAAGGAGAAGCTCCGGTCCGAGCGCAAGGCCTGAACCCCGTGTTCTGGCTAAGCGCCATCGCTTCAACCGCCCAACATCCCAAAGGGATCGTCGATGAGTCTGCTCGAGTTCATGTYCGTTCCTGCGATCCTGTTCATGGTCATCGTGGCGCCGCTGTGGCTGATCTTCCACTACAAGACCATGTGGAAAAACCAGAAGCAGACTGGGACCACGGACGAGAAATCGTTCAAGGAGATGTGGGGCGTGGCCCAGCGGCTTGAAAGCCGTGTGGCCAATCTGGAAAAACTGCTCGACGCCGAGGCGCCGGGCTGGCGGGAGCACAATAAATGAGTGGGGACAATTCGTCAGATACGCCGCGTCCGTTCTGGGCCTTCCAGGGACTGCGCCGCATTCCGGAACAAGGCCGCGTCAGCGGCATCTGCGCCGGCATCGCCGTCCATTGGGGTGTCAGGCTGAAATGGGTCCGCATCGCCGCCGTGATCGCGTTGATCTTTGCGCCGATGTTCACCTTGATCGCCTACGGCCTTGGTACGTTCTTCCTGAAGCCGGTTGATATCGAACCTGTGCGTGCCGCCGAGAAGCCGAGCGAGAAAGACAATTGGGCGACCGGTGAACTGCCACCGGATCTCAGCTTCCCGAATTTGCGGCGCAAGTTCCGCGAGCTTGAGGAACGGGCGGGGGCGATGGAGACGCAGGTCACGTCGCAGGAATTCAGCCTGCGCCGCGATTTCAGGCGGATGGGCGAGGTATAGCTGAGTCATCCGCCAAGGCACCCGTCACTTATGCCCCCACCCCGACCCTCCCCCTGAAGGGAGAGGGAGTTTGGAACGCGGTGACTGCGCAAACTCAGCCTAAAAGCCCTCTCCCTTCAGGGGGAGGGTTGGGTGGGGGCTGTCGCTGGAGAGCTCACGTCAAAGAATCTTCCCCGGAAACGGATTCCGTCCGGTGCGGTCCTCGATCTCGACTACCCAGAGATCGGGGTCGCGATGGACAGAGCGCGCGATATAGGCGTCGGCATCCATCTCGGTGAGAAGGGCGCCGGCCTGTACCGGCAGCCAGGCGATCTTGCCTTCCTGGTCGCGCGTCTGCGTGAGCAGCTTGCAGCCGGGTCCCAGCAGATTGAGTTTGATCAGGATAGCTCCGCCCCAGGCATCGCCTTTATGCGCGATGACAGCCGTCAGTCCTTGTGCAAAACACTGGCGCACATGTCCTTGAACAAACAGCTCTGTCGAGAGGCGGTCGGTCACGGCTTCTGCGATTTGAGCGCCGCTTCACGAAGGTCGGTGAGCGAGGCCTTGGGCGTGATCGCTTCCGGGTCAAGCCGCAACTCAAGGAGCGCTGGCTTGCCCGCTGCCAGTGCGCGCTCGAAGGCGGGTGCGAACTGTGCCGTGGTCTCGACCAGTTCCGCATGGGCSCCATAGGCTTTACCGAGTGCTACGAAATCCGGATTATGAAGATCGGTGCCGCTGACGCGACCAGGATAGGTCTTTTCCTGGTGCATGCGGATGGTGCCGTACATGCCGTTGTTGATCACCAGGAACACGGCGTTGGCGCCGTATTGCACGGCAGTCGCCAATTCCTGTCCGTTCATCATGAAGCAACCGTCGCCGTTGAAGGAGACGACGATCCGCTCTGGAGCCGCGAGCTTTGCCGCAACCGCCGCCGGCACACCGTAACCCATCGACCCGTTGGTGGGCCCCAGCTGCGAGCGGTACTTGCGATATTGATAGAAACGGTGGCTCCAGGTCGCATAATTGCCGGCGCCATTGGTGAGGATGGCATCAGCCGGCAAGCGCTCACGCAGCCACGCCATGATGTCGCCCATCTGCAGGCTGCCTGGAATGGTGCCGTGCTTGATATTCTCGAGATAGTCGGCGCGGGCACCCGTGGTCCAACTGTCCCAGGCCCTGTGGTCGACCGGTCCCAATTTCCGGACGGCGCGCGCGAAGGCCGCCATGCCACTGTTGATCGGCAAGGTCGCCTGATAGACGCGGCCCAGCTCTTCGGCGCTGGCATGCACGTGGACGAGCTTTTGCGCCGGCACCGGAATGTCGATCAAGGTGTAGCCAGACGTTGTCATCTCGCCAAGGCGCGCACCGACGGCAATCAGCAGGTCGCTTTCGCGGATGCGCTGCGCCAGCTTCGGGTTGATGCCGATGCCGACATCGCCGACATAGTTGGGCAGCGTGTTGTCAAAGAGATCCTGGCAGCGGAAGGCACAGCCGATGGGCAGATTGTTGGCTTCGGCAAAGGCGCGGAAATCAGCCACGGCATCAGCGTCCCAGCCACCGCCGCCGAGGATGACGAGCGGGCGCTGCGCCTTTGCCAGCATGGTGCGGAAAGTCGCCATGTCTTCTTCGCCGGGATGACCGCGACTGACTTTAAAGTGCGCAGCATCGCCGACCTCGACCACATCGGTCAGCATATCTTCCGGCAAGGCGAGTACGACGGGGCCTGGCCGGCCGTTGACGGCGCGATGGAAAGCCTGGCTCACCAGTTCCGGAATGCGGGCGGCATCGTCGATCTCAGCCACCCATTTCACCATCGGGCCGTACATGCGGCGGAAATCGATTTCCTGGAAGGCTTCGCGCTCGACCTGGTCGCGGGCGACCTGGCCGATGAACAGGATCATCGGCGTCGAATCCTGGAACGCCGTATGGACGCCAACCGAGGCGTTGGTGGCGCCTGGGCCGCGGGTCACGAAGCAGATGCCGGGCTTGCCGGTGAGCTTGCCATAGGCGTCGGCCATGTAGGCGGCGCCACCTTCCTGGCGGCAGACGATCAGCTTGATCTTGTCCTGGGAATCATGCAGCGCATCAAGCGCTGCCAGATAGCTTTCGCCGGGGACGCAGAATGCCATCTCCACGCCATGGCCGATCAAGGCATCGATCAGAATCCGGCCGCCGTTGCGCGGCTTTACGTTCTTGGTCATTGGGGCACCCGAGAGAGCAGGAAGGAGTGAAAATGCAGGCTAGGGCTAGCGCCTTTTGAGCCTGTTTGGCAAGGGCCAGGGATTCAAGAGGCATGCTCTAGAGTGGCGGGCGTTGATCCGCCCAGGGCTGCAGCTTTTCCAACGCCGCCCCCAGGCCCAGGACACCCCGGTCGTCATGGCGACGGCCGATGATCTGCAAGCCAATGGGCAGCTTGTCGGTGGTGAAGCCTGCGGGCACCGATAAGGCCGGGCAGGGGCTGACGAAGTTCCAGACCGAGGTGAAGTCGAGGGCGTGATACTGCCCCCGGTCATCCAGCTGCCAGTATTCGGCATCATTGCGGCCGACCTTGGCGGCCGGCTGGCACATCGTGCCGGTGAGCATGGCGTCATTGCGCGCCAGGATCGGCTGAATCTCGCCCCACATCCGGGTACGCACGATCTCGATCTTCTTGAATTCGACCGCGTTCATGGCGAGGCCGGCTTCCATCAACCGCACGACATTGGGGTCCATCTTGGCACGATAATCCTTCAGCACATGGCCGAAGAAGGTGGCGAGATAGACACCCCAATGCTGGCTCCACAGATCGTCCTCATCCTTGCCCCAGGGAAGGGAGACTTCCTCGATGATGGCGCCTTGCTTGGCAAAGAGATTGGCTGCGTGCCGGACAGCGGCTTCGACCTCCGGGTGCCAGACGTGATTGCCGACCTTGAGAAGCAAAGCGAGGCGGCGGCCCTTGAGGTCGCTGGGCAGCGGCGCATTGAAATCGAGCGCCGGTTGCAGCGATTGGATGTCGCGCTCGTCTGGCCCCTGGGTGATTTCCAGGAACAGGCAGGCATCGGCGATGGTGCGCGCCAGCGGGCCGAAATGCGACAGCTGATCGAACTGGCTGGGCAGGATGGTGAAAGGAATGCGGCCGAAGCTCGGCTTCAACCCGACGATGCCGCAGAAGCTGGCTGGGATGCGCACCGAGCCACCCATGTCCGAACCTTCGGCAAAGGGGACGCAGCCGCTGGCAACCGCCGCCCCCGATCCACCGGACGAACCGCCGGCGGTGCGCTCCAGATTCCACGGATTGCGCGTGATGCCCCAGAGCGGGCTCTCGGTGAAACTCGAATAGGCGAATTCCGGTGTCGTGGTCTTGCCGACGAGGATGCCGCCAGCCTTCGCCAGGGCCTCGGCAATCGGCGCGTCATGATCCGGCACCCAATGTTCGTAGGCATAGGAGCCGAGCGTCGTGCGCTTGCCCTTGGTCGGCGTCAGATCCTTGAGCGCATAGGGGACACCGTGGAGCGGGCCGCGGAACTTGCCTGCCTTGGCTTCAGTTTCCATTTCCCTGGCCAGTGCCAGCGCTTCCTCCGGATAGACAAAGCAAAAGCAATTGAGCGCCGGATTGACGTCGGCGATCCTGGCCAACGCATTGGTGACCAGCGTCACGGGCGAGAGCGTGCCGGCACGAATGCGCGCGGCGAGTTCGGTGGCGGGTGTAAAGCAGAGATCGAGGTCGGTCACGATCTTATCCGTTCAAGCTTGGGTGAGGCGCCGAAGATGACGTGTGACCACAACCAGCAGGGCCACGTCAATGATCAGAATGAGAGCGACCAGCGCATGATAGAGCGGCGAGGCATTCTGTGCGACACCGGAGAGGATGGCGCCCGGCAGCAGGACAGTATCGCCCGACAAGGCATTACCGAGGTAGAAGTCCCCCAGCGACAGGATGAGCGCCAACAAGGCGCCAAAAACGGCATAGGGGCGCAGGATCGGCCATTCGAGTTGCCGGAAAATCGTCAGCTCATCGGCACCGGCTTCGAGGGCGGTCCGCCGCCAGCTGGTATCGATCCGGCGCCAACCGAGGCAAAGGATGCCGGCCACCAAGGGGGCCGCCACCGCGGCCTGACTGGCGGCCACCAAGGACATCCCCAAGAAATTGCCGCCCCATTGCGCAAGCTTCAGGCAAGCCAGCAGAAACAAGGTGCCGAGGCCAAAGCGCGGCAGCAGGAACGGCAGGGCTGAAATCAACACCAGATACAGGTGGCGTCCCGCAAGCCATTGCCGCCAGATCACCGAGAGGCAGAACCCCCAAAGCGATGCCAGGATCGCCACGATCACGGCAAGCAGCGGCGTTTGCAGCAGGGCCGGCGCGATGCCGGCTTCCTTGGCGAGGGCTGCCATCATCTGGCTGGCATCCGCCACCAGGATGATGCCGAGGCTATAATAGAGGCCGAGGCCGAAGATCGCGGCGACCGGCAGCAACAGGAACAGCAGCAGCAGCAAGGCTGCGGCATAGATGCCAAGCGACGGCGTGCGTCTTACGCGGCGGATCATGATGGGGTGCCCTTGCGCATACGTTGCTTCAGGATACCCACGAGCATCAACGGCAGCACGGCGATCAGCAGGATGAGCAGCAACATGACGGCGGCATAGGGCCAGCCGGTTTCGCTTTCCAACGCGCGCTGCAGCCATTCGGTCGCTTGCTGGAAATCGCCGCTGCCAAGCAGGCGCGGCTCCAGGAAGCTGCCGACCGACCCGCAAAAGACGATCGCGGCCGTGAACGCCAGCAGGCGGCTATTGAGCGGCACCAGAATTCGTCGCAGCAGGACAAAGCTGGTGGCACCGCATTCCCGCGCGGTGCTGAGGATCTGCCGGTCGGTGCGCGCAAAGCCCCAGGCGATCACCAGGATCGCCGCTGGCAACCAGGCGTGGAGGCTGGCAATCAGTTCGGCCGGAAAGCCGGCCAGGAGGGCCGCGGGGATGATGTCGAGCAGGGCCAAATCCTTGAAAGCCTGCATCCAGCCGAGGATGCGCATCCCGGGATCGACGAACCAGATCATGATGACGATGCCGAGTACAAGGCGGCCCAGCCGCCTGCCGCGGATACCGATGACATAGGCGAGCGGGATGGCGAAGATTGTGGCCAAGGCGGCCGACAGGCTGGCGAGGACGATGCTGTTGAGAAGAGAGAGGCGCGCTTCGGGTGATGCCAGCACGCGCAGCCAGGCGTTGGCTGAGATCGTCGCTGGCGCGTCGGGCGCATCCTGCAAACTCAGCCACATGACGAAGAGGAGGGGGGCACCAAACAGACTTGCCTGGCCGAGGACAGCGAGCCAGGCCAGACCGGACAGAGGACCCCGCTGGGGATCGTGCGCAGCTGCTGTCGGAGCGAGGCCGGACATCATCAATTGCCCGGCAGCAGGAATGCGTCGGCGCGATTCCAGCCCAGGGTGATGCGCCTGCCGATCTCAAGAGGGAACGGTGCCGGCAGAGGGATGTCGGCCACGATCCCGCCAGCCAGCCCTTCAACTGTTACCCTGATCTGTGCGCCGCCACCGCGCGGCATGACATCGGCGATGAGGCCATCCGTCAGCATGTCGAAGCGGCGAATTCCGAGGAACAGCCGGACGACCTCCGGGCGCACCAGCATCAGTGCCGCCCCGGTGGTCAAGGTCGGATGGCAATGGTCGCGCGCTATCTCGCCAAGGCCGGCCTGCAGGATCGAGCTCCGCAGCAATACCTTGCTGTCCTGGATGTCGATGTCGACCGGAATGAGATTGCAGGGGCCGGCGAGGCGCGCGATGGCGGCATTGGCCGGGCGCCCGAACAGGTCGTCAGGCTTGCCGCGCTGTGTTTCGCGGCCATCCATCAGAACAGCAATGATGTCAGCGACAGCCATCGCCTCGGCCAGATCGTCGGTGATCAGCAGGGTGGTTACGCCGAATTGCCGATGCAGGCGCTTGAGCTCCGGCAGGAAGGCGCGGCGTGCCGCCGGCGCCAAAGAATGCAGCGGCCGTTCCAGCAGCAGCACCTCCGGTTCGCCTCCGAGCGCGCGGGCGAGCGCCACACGCACTTGTTGCTCCGGGGACAGCTGACCCGGGAGCAGTTTCAGCATGTCGGCGCTCAAACCGCATTCATCGATCAGGCGGTCGATGCGATTCTTGACCTCCGCACGGTCATGGCCGCGCTGCTCCAGCGGAAAAGCAATGTTGGCAAGCACCGTGAGGTGTGGGAACAATGCCAGACCCGCGCGTATGGTCATGATCCCGCGTTCGCCCGGCGCCCGCAGTGCCAGATCTTTGCCATCAAGCAGGATGCGGCCATGCTGCGGCCGAACGAAGCCAGAGACAATATCGACGACCGCACGCGACGCCAGGGGATCAGGGGCAACCAGGGCCGACAGGGTGCTGCGCTCAAGGCTCGCAGAAAACCCATCAAGGACAAGGCTCGCCCGCGGGCCGACGGTCAGATCGCGAAGATCGAGATGGCTCGGCCCGGCTATGCTCATCTTGGCATCATCATCGCCGCTCACTCATGGCAGCGATCTCAATGGTGATGCGCTTCATGCAGCATGGTCTGCCGCATGCCGGTATCGTAGCTGTGGCCCGCCGGTGTCAGGATGCAGGCGCGCGGGAACATCGACTGGATCAAGCCTTTGCGCTCGAGAGCCTTCCAGGCGGCTTCGTTGCTAAGCCCCGTGGCGTCGCTGGCGGAGAGGACCCATGGCCCGAGATGAAAATGGTCGCCGTGAGCATGCGGCAGGCGCTGGATCAGGGTGTGGCCCGCTTCTTCCGCCGGCACGGCATAACCTTCCAGGCCAGAGAGTGCCTGGAGCAAGGTCAGCGTCTTCAGTTGCAGGGCGTTGAGATTGAGCGGATTCTTTTTGGCCATGGCAATTCTTCCTAGATCTGGGTCAGAAGTGGTCGAGTGCGACTTAAGCAGTAAGCGTCTTTTCCATGAAAAGCGAATTCGGGTCGGACTGGTAGCTGCCGAATGGGCCGATCTCATGAAACCCGGCGGCCCGATAAAGCGCAATCGCTTCCGGCTGCTTGATACCGGTTTCCAGGCGCAGGCAGCGCAGACCCACCGTGCGTGCGTCGGCTTCCAAGGTCGCTAGCAACCGGCTGCCGAGCTTCAGGCCGCGCGCCTTCGGATCGACGAACATGCGCTTGATCTCGGCATAGCCGTCCTGACGCCGGATGGCGCCGATGCCGCGCACGTCGCCATCGACGCGGGCGACGTAGAAGCTGGTATCGGCATCTTGCAGGGATGCAAGGTCAACCATGTGATTGCTTTCGGCCGGATAGAGGGCCGCGTGATAACTGTCACTGGCGGCAAGCAGTACGCGAATTGCCGGCTGGTCGGGATTTTCGAGACGAATGACGGGCTTGAGCAAGATGGAACCTCAATCGCGGAAGTTGGTGTATTGCAGTGGCTGCTCGATCTTCAGGCCTTTGACGAAGGCGATCGCATCCTGCAGATCGTCGCGCTTCTTGCCCGTGACGCGCAATTCGTCGCCCTGGATCGATACCTGGACCTTCAACTTGCTGTCCTTGATGTCCTTGACGATCTGCTTGGCGAGCTTCTGGTCCAGCCCCTGCTTGACCAGCACCTCCTGGCGGCGCGAATTGCCGGTGGCCTTCTGCTCTTCCTTGAATTCAAGGCAGCCGGCATCCAGCTTGCGGCGGGTGATGTAGACCTTCAGCAATTCCTGGACCTGCTTCAGCTTCAGATCGTCATCGGCATTGATGGTGATCACTTCGTCCTTGCGCTCGACGGTGCATTTCGACCCCTTGAAATCGAAACGCGTGGCGATTTCGCGCACGACGCCCTGCACGGCATTGTCGACTTCAGCGAGTTCGGTCTTCGAAACGATGTCAAATGACGGCATCGGAACCTCCCAGATCGTCAGGAAAATGTGCCATAGGGCCCCTCAATGTGCCAATGCCCTAGGTATCCTGGGATACCACAGGTAAAGCGGCACCGCCCGCAGCACGAAGAACAGCATCAAAGATGCCCACAGCCCGTGATTGCCGAAGGCCGGAATGAGGAAATATTGCGCGATGATGGCGCCCAAGGCAGCCAGGACCATGCCATTGCGCATTTCGCGGCCGCGGGTGGCGCCAATGAAAACACCATCGAGGATATAGCACCAGAAGGCTACCAAGGGCGTCGCGACCAGCCAGGGCAGATAGGGCAGGGCCTGTTCGATGACGTTGGGGTCGCTGGAAAAATAGCCGACGATGGTGGGACCATATTGATAGAGCAAGGCCGAGAGTGCCAAGGCCGTGAGGAGTGCCCATGCCAAGCTGCCCCAGACGGCCGTCCACAATTGCCGGCGATCGCGAGCACCGACAGCTTGGCCGGTCAAGGTTTCGGCAGATTGAGCGAAACCATCAAGCGTCTGGGCGATGACAGCCAGCAAAGTGAACAGAACCTGGTTTGCCGCCAGCATGGCATCCCCCATGCGCGCGCCTAGACCAACGAAATAGACCAGGACAAACATGATCGCCAGCGTACGCAGGAAAATGTCGAAATTGACTGACACCAACACGAACATTTTGTCGAGATCGATAAGGCTGCCGGCCTCGTCGCTCAACGGAACGATGCGCAGCAGCCGCCGTGCAACGACCAGACCGGCAACGGCCGTTATCGCCTGCGACAGGGCGGTCGCAATGGCGGCACCATCGACGCCAAAATGAAACTGGAAGACCAAAACGTAGCACAAGACAATGTTGAGGCCGTTGAGCAGCATCTGAAGGGCCAGCGCCTTGCCGACTCGTTGCAATCCCAGGAGCCAGCCGAGAATGACGTAATTGGTCAGGTCGAATGGGGCGCTGAACAGGCGATAGTGAAAGTATCGTGCCGCAAGGTCAGCTACGGCTTCACTCGATCCGAACAGCGGTACCGCCACGAACGCGATCGGCACCATCACCAGCAGTATGACAAAGCCGAAGGTCCAGGCCAGGGCCAGGCCCCGGTTGAGGGTGGCTTTGATCTCGTCGCCATCCTCGGCGCCGAAAGCCTGCGCAGTGAAGCCGGCGGTCCCCAACCGCAGGAAGGCAAAGGCCCAAAGCACGAAAGTTGCCAGCGACGCACCCACGGAAATGCCACCCAGCGCGACCGCGTCCCCGGTCTGCCCGACCAGGGCGGTATCGACCAGATTGGGCAAAACGGCCGTGAAATTGGCCAGCATCGCCGGAATCGCCAGGAGGAGAATGCGGCGATGTGTGGCGTACGGGGATGTGGCGGCTATGTCTGTCATACTGCTGCGATGCGATGGGCGCGGCAATATAGGCAGGGCGTCCAAGGGCTGGCAAGCCGAGTCACGGTCGCCATGAACCGGGCATGCCCGAAATTTTGCCACTATTTCAGGACCCTAGGTCGGTGGTAAGGTATCCTTAATCAATTCCCTCTAGGTAACGATAACCATTTCCTCGATTGGCCGGAGCAGCCATGCTGGTTGCTCCTGGGCAATCTAACCCTCAACGCTCGGGCGCTGGCGACGACCGGGTTGAGATCGGGTGGCACGATGCGTGACGGCCACATCCTTTGTTTGCTCGATGACGAAGCTGAAAGCGTCGTCGTGCGCGAAGCGTTTGCGAAGGCGCGCTATGACGTCGACCGCGCCGTATCGCGCGACGAGATTGCCACGGATAAGAGTGTAGAGCCGCCGGCCGATTTGCTCCTGATGCGCGTGCGCGATTCGCAAAAAGATGGCGACTTCATCCGCAGCGTTCGCCAACAGCACGCATCTGATCAATTGCCGATCGTATTTTTGGTCGACGAAGGCGCCGAAGAACTGGTTGAACACTGCCTATCCTGCGGTGCGGACGATTTCCTGACCGTGCCGATCCATCAGGCCGAATTGCTGGCGCGGGTACGCAGTCAGTTGTCGCGCTCGCGTGCCATCGCTGCCAGCCGGATCGAACGGGAACGCTTCGCACTTGCCGTTGCCGGTTCCAGCGACGGTATCTGGGACCTGACGCTGACGGATGATGTCCTCTTCATGTCGGCCCGCTGCGCCGAACTGCTGGGGCGCAGCGTCGAGGAAGGTTTCAAGCGCCTCGATGAATGGCTTGCGATCATTCATCCGGACGATGTCGACCAGTTCCAAGTTGAGCTGCGCAACCATCTGGAAGGCATCACGCTATCGCTGCAGATGGAATGCCGCATGCTGCATAGGAACCAGACCTATCGCTGGTTCCTCGTGCGCGGCACCGGGCAGCGCAACGCCACCGGCAAGGCATTCCGCATTGCCGGCTCGCTCACCGATATCAGCGAGCGCAAGCTGACCGATGCGATGACCGGCTTGCCGAACCGCATCGTGCTTTATGATCGCCTCAATCAAACGATCGTCAAGAACCGGCGTAAGACTTCGGCCAATTTCGGCATCATCCTGCTGCAGATCGACCGGTACGAGACCATGCGCGAAGCCTATGGCCAGGTCTTCTGCGATGCCGTGCAGAAAGTCGTCTCGCAACGCCTGGTCGGCACCCTGCGCACCACAGATACGCTCACCATCATGGGTGAGAACACGATGTGCATCCTGCTCGACGTCATGCGCGACGATACCGATCTGGTGCGCGTTTCTCATCGTGTCCGTGCCGCTGCCGAAGAGCCTATCACGCTGGGTGACGAAAGCGTGCTCTTGAGCCTTTCCATCGGCATGGCCCAGGCCCAGGCCCATCACCAAAGTGCTGAGGACCTGATCCGCGATGCGACGGCGGCCCTCAACAAGGCGCGCGCCGAGGGTGGCGGGCAGGAAGTTGTGTTCGATCCCGACATGCAGCGCCGGGCCCGCGACCGACTGCGTATCGAGGCGGAACTGCATCTCGCGTTGAAACGGGGAGAGTTGCTGCTGCTCTACCAGCCGATCGTCGATCTCAATTCCGGGCGTCTTGCCGGATTCGAAGCACTGGTCCGCTGGCAACACCCGCAGCGCGGCATGATCTCACCGATGGATTTCATCCCGATTGCCGAGGAAACCGGCCTTATCGTGCCAATCGGCACCTGGGTGGTGCAGGAAGCCTGCCGCCAGGGTCGCGAATGGCTGGACCAGGAAGGGAATTCCGACCTCTTTATCAGCGTCAACGTGTCGTCGCGGCAATTGGACGGTCCCGCCTTGCCGGAGATCGTACGCCAGGCGCTAAGGCAGAACCGGTTGGCGCCCTCGCATTTGAAGCTCGAGATCACCGAAAGCGCCGTGATGCGCGACTTCGAACTCACCATGAAGCTGCTGAAGCGGCTGAAGGAAATCGGCGTCGGCCTGTCGCTCGACGATTTCGGCACCGGCTATTCGTCTTTGAGCCTGCTGCGCCGCCTGCCTGTCGATGTCCTCAAGGTCGACCGGTCGTTCGTGACCGCGATGACCGTCGATGCCAGTGGCGTCAAGATGGTGGAAGCCATTCTGCAACTGGCACGTCTCTTTGACCTCAAGGTCGTTGCCGAAGGCATCGAGCATGAGGAAGAAGAGAAACTCCTCAAAGAACGCGGTTGCGAATTCGGCCAGGGTTGGCGCTATGGCAAGCCCCTGCCGGCCGCGACCTGCCTCGAAATGCTGCGTGAGCAGCGCAAGGCAGCCAAACGCATCGCCGGTTGATCTGATCTTCCGACAGAAACGGCGCCGCTCCCATGAAGCGGCGCCGTTTTCGTTTTTTGGCGACTATTGGTTGGCTTGCAGGGCGACCTGGATGTCGCGCTGCCGCCGCTTCTCGCTCCGCGTCATGATGATATGCGAGGTGATGACGCCGGTCGCAACCACCGCAATGATGAGCGTTGCCAAGGCGTTGATGGTTGGATCGACGCCACGCCTCACCTTGGAGAAGATCAGCTGCGGCAGAGTGCCGGAACCCGGGCCATTATTGTAGAGGGTGATCACCAGATCATCCAGCGAGATGGTGAAGGCGAGCAGCCACCCGGAAACGACGGCGGGCGCCACGATCGGCAGCGTGATGACCATGAAGGTCTTCAAGGGCTTGGCGCCGAGATCGAGCGCCGCCTCCTCAAGCGACATGTCGAATACCGAAAAGCGCGATTGCATCACGACCGTGACATAGGACATGCAAAAGGTAATGTGCGCGAGGATGACGGTGGGAAAACCCATGCTTCGGGGCCAACCGAACACATCGCCCATCGCCTTGAACAGCAACAGCAAGGAGAGACCGGTGATGACTTCCGGCATGACCAGCGGTGCCGTCACCATGCCGCTGAAACCGACCCGGCCGCGGAACTTGCGATAACGTGCCAGCACATAGCCGGCCATGGTACCAAGCACCGTGGCACAGGTGGCGCTGATGGCGGCGATCATGAAGCTGTTCTTGGCGGCGGTGAGCACGGCGGAATCGCTCAGCAACACCGGATACCAGCGGGTCGAGAAGCCGCCCCACAATGTCATCAGTTTGTTGGCGTTGAAGGAATAGGTCACCAGAACGAACATCGGCCCATAGAGAAAGGCAAAGCCGAGGCACAGGACCAGCAGGATGAACCAGTTGAGGCGGTTGTTCATTTCGGCGCCTCCTGGGATTTGTTCTGGAAGTACTGGAACAGCATGATCGGAATGACCAGGAGCAGGAGGATGGCCACCGCGACGGCGGATGCCATCGGCCAATCGCGGTTCTGGGCGAATTCGTCATAGACGACCTTGCCGATCATCAGCGAATTGGGACCACCCAGCAGTTCCGGGATGACATATTCACCGACGGCCGGGATGAACACCAGCAGCGCCCCGGCAATAATGCCGGGCAGGGAGAGCGGAATGGTAATGACGCAGAAGGCCTTCAATGGCCGGCAGCCGAGATCCTGGGCTGCTTCGAGCAACGACAGATCCATCTTCTCGAGATTGGCATAGAGCGGCAGGATCATGAACGGCAGATAAGTATAGACGATGCCGATATACATCGCGACCGGCGTATAGAGGATCTGCAGCGGTGCGTCGATGAGGTGGAGCGCCAGCAACGTGTCGTTGAGGACGCCTTCCTTGCCGAGGATGCCCATCCAGGCATAGACGCGGATGAGGAATGAGGTCCAGAATGGTAGGATGATGGCCAGCAGCAGCAGGCTGCGGGTCGAAGGCGAACAGCGCGCGATGCCGTAGGCCATCGGATAGCCGATCAGCAGGCAGAAGACCGTTGAGATGGCAGCGAGCTGTAGCGAATTGCCATACGCCTTGATGTACAAGAGGTCGCCAAACAGCCGTTTGAAATTGTCCATCAGCTGTTCGTGCGGCACGCTGTCCGGCCCGAACATCGGCGTATAAGGCGGCTGCGCAATGAGCGTCTGTGCGAAGCTGATCTTGAGGATGATGACGCAGGGCACGACGAAGAAGATGAACAGCCATAGATACGGAACCAGGATGACGGCCGTTCGCTGCTTGACACCAAGCACGTTGAGAATGTGGTGAATCTGCCGGCCGAGCGGCAGGGAGGTTTGCGGAATTTCCGATGCCATGATGCCGCCTCAGCCCAACAACGCGACGGGGCTGTTGGCGTGCCAGGTCACGAACACCCGGTCGTCCCAATCGACGGCATGCTCGGCCGCGCGCCGCTGGTTCGACATCGTGACTTTGACTTCCTTGCCGCTGTCGAGCTTGATCAGATAGACCGACAGGTTGCCCATATAGGCAATGCCCTTGACGACGCCCGGTGACGAGTTCCGGCCATTGCCTTCGGGCCGCGCCTTGGTGACATCCATTTTCTCTGGGCGGATCGCGACCCAGACCTTGGCGCCGGGAGCTGCCGAAATGCCGTGGTCGATATAGACCTCCGTGCCGGCCTCCGCCGAATTGATGAGGACATGGTCCGGCTCGTCTTCCTCGATATGTCCTTCGAACAGGTTGACCGAACCGATGAAGTCGGCGACGAACTTCGTGTTCGGGTATTCGTAGATTTCCTTGGGCGTGCCGACCTGCACGATCTGGCCATTGTTCATGACGCCGATGCGCGTCGAGAGGGTCATGGCCTCTTCCTGGTCATGGGTCACGACGATGAAGGTGATGCCGAGACGATCCTGGATGTTCATGATTTCGAACTGCGTCGCTTCGCGCAGTTTCTTGTCGAGTGCGCCCAAGGGCTCGTCGAGCAGCAGCAGTTTGGGTTCCTTCACCAGCGAGCGTGCCAGCGCCACGCGCTGCCGCTGGCCGCCGGACAGCTGATGCGGCTTCCGGTGCGCAAACTGGCGCATCTGCACCATGTCGAGAATGGCACCCACCCGGGCCTTGATCTGGTCGGGCGGCGTCTTGTCCTGCTTCAAGCCGAACGACACGTTCTGTTCGACCGTCATGTGAGGGAACAGGGCATATGACTGGAACATCATGTTGGTCGGCCGCTCATAGGGCGGAATGTCGGCCATGTCGACGCCGTCGATATAGATCTTGCCCGAGGTCGGCTGTTCGAAGCCAGCCAGCATGCGCAGCAAGGTCGTCTTGCCGCAGCCGGAACCGCCCAGCAAAGCGAACAGTTCACCGCGATAGATGTTGGCCGAGACATTGTTGACCGCAACGAAATCACCGAACTTCTTGGTCACGTTCTCGATGCGGATATAGGGAACCGCATTCGGGTCGTTCCAGATTTGCGTGGTCGATTCCGCTTTAGCTCTTTCAGCCGCCATGATGCTTCCTGCTTATACTGGTCCGGTCTGGATCGATGGAAGGATGCCGGTCCCGGGATGTCATTTATGTGATCAGTAGTTAAGAGAACGGCGGCGCTGCGATGTGCGGCGCCGCCGTCTATATCATTGACCCGTCTTGATGCGGGTCCATTCGCGCGTAACGACCCGGCTGAGCTCTTGCGATCTCACGACCGAGGGGAAGCCGCGTTTGAGGACTTCTTCGGTCGGATAGATCGCCGGATCCTCCAGGATCTCCTTATTGACGAACTCCTTCGCCGGCACATTGGCATTGGCGTAGTATGTATAATTCGTCGCCGCGGCGATCACTTCGGGACGCATCATGTAATTGAGGAACAGGTTGGCGTTCTTCGGATGCGGCGCGTCAGCCGGAATCAGCATGCCGTCGAACCAGATGTTGGTACCCTCTTTCGGGATCGTATAGGCGAGATGGATCTTCAAGCCCGCTTCCGCAGCGCGGGTCGAAGCCGTCGCATAGTCACCCGACCAGCTCATCGAAATGCAGTTCTCGCCATTGGGCAGCGAGTTCAGATATTGCTGGGAGTCGAAGTTGCGGATGTAGGGCCGGACTTTCATCACTGCGTCAGCCGCCGCCGTGATGTCTTCCGGCTTCTGCGAGGTCGGATCCTTGCCAAGATAGGCAAGCGCCAGCGGGAGCACATCTTCCGGCGAGTCGAGGAACGTGATGCCGCAATCGGCAAATTTCTTGGTGATTTCCGGATCAAAAATGATCGCCAAACTGTCGAGTGGCGCGTCGGGCATACGCTCTTTCAGCATATCGACATTGTAGGAGAAGCCGTTGGTTCCCCACATATAGGGGATGGCATATTGATTGCCAGGATCGGCATCCTGCGACAGGATCCCCATGATCTTCGGGTCCATGTTCTTCATGTTCGTCAGCATGCTCTTGTCGAGCTTCTGATAGAGCCCGATCTTGATCTGCCGGGCGAAGAAGGAAGAAGAGGGGAAGACAACATCGTAGCCGGTGCCGCCTGTGACGAGCTTGGCTTCAAGGTCTTCATTGCCGGTATAGGTGTCGTACTGCACCTTGATGCCGGTCTCTTTTTCGAAATCGGCAATGGTCGTTTCGCCGATGTAGTCCGACCAATTGTAGACGTTCAGTTCTTTTGGCTCGCCCGTATCCTGTGCCTTTGCCGCAGCCATCGATCCAGCCAACAGCAAGGCCGCGCCGACAATCGTGAGTCGGCTAATCCCGTGTTTCGTACCCATTGTCGCTCCCTTCGTCACACCATATTCGTTCGCATTTGCATGGTCTTGGCGCCATTAACGTGTGCGAACATATCCCTGTTTAATACTTTATTGATTATTTCTCATATCTGACCCCGTCAGAGCATCTGCTGTCAACCCTGGCGACGCAATGCACAATGCGACGCCGTCATGAAAGCAAACGACCCCGCGGTTTTGACCGCGGGGTCGAGGTTTTCGCAATTTTATGGGCGCTGGCCTGTGGACACCACATGACAGCGCTGACGCGACAGAGAGGTTATTGACCGGTCTTGATCTTGGTCCAGGTACGCGTCCGCAAACGTTCGATTTCCGGCGTTGCGATCTTGTCCGGGAACAAACGCGCCCGCACATCTTCCGGCGGATAGATGTTGGGATCGTCCAGCAGCGCCTTGTCGATCATCGGCATCGCCGCTGCGACCGGGCTGCCATACGCGACATAGTTGGCATTGGCGGCGGCGACCTTGGGATCGAGGTTGTAGTTGATCCACTTATAGGCGTTCTCGACATTGGCAGCGTCGGCCGGGATGGCCATCGTGTCCATCCAGATCATCGTGCCTTCCTTGGGGATGGAATAGGAGATCTCGATACCGTTCTTGGCTTCTTCGGCGCGGGCCGCGGCTAGGCTGAAATCGCCGGACCAGCCGAGCGTCAGGCAGATGCTGCCGGCGGCGATATCGTTGATGTAGCTCGAGCTGTGGAAATATTTGATGTAAGGCCGCACGCCCAGCAGCAGCTTCTCGGCCGCAGCATAATCATCGGCGCTGGCGGTGTAGGGATCCTTGCCGAGATAATGGAGAGCAATCTGCAACACTTCCTGCGGCGCATCGAGCATGGTGATGCCGCAATCGGCAAACTTCTGCGCCAGTTCCGGCTTGAAGATGATATCGAGGCTGTTCACCGGCGCATCCGGCATGCGCTTCTTGATTTCGGCCACGTTATAGCCGATGCCGGTCGTGCCCCAGAACCATGGCACCGCATATTTGTTGCCGGGGTCGAAGGCAGCCAGGATCTCCATGATCTTCGGATCGAGGTTCTTGTAATTGGGAATCTTGGACGGATCGATCGGCTGATAGATGCCGGCAATGATCTGGCGCGCGAGGAACGCACCGGACGGATGTACGAGGTCGTAACCCGTGCCGCCAGCCATCAGCTTGGCTTCCAGCATCTCGTTCGAATCATAGACATCGTACTGAACGGCGATGCCGGTCTCTTTTTCGAAATTGGCCTTGGTGTCTTCGGCGATGTAATCCGACCAGTTATAGACGTTGAGCTTGCCGCCGGACTCGGGTGCAGCGGCGGGTGCAGCTGCTTCGGTCGTGGCAGGCGCAGTTGCCGTCGTGTTGGTGGCCGGTGCGGCTTCCGTGGTCGCCGTTGTGTTGGTGGATTGCTGTTGGGTCTCAGCCTCTTTCTTCTCTTCGCCGCATGCCGTCAGCAGCAGCGCGGAAATAAACGCAATCCCAATCAATCTCGATTTTTGCACCATGGCCTCCTTAAAATTATATGGATCAAATCTTGGGCTTAGTCGGTGGCACTCACGCCGGGGTTCAAAAGGTTAATGCCGCAGACTCGTATTTTCGCACCTGCGCAGCCCTTCTTGTCAACAAACCTGCGTGATCACTCGCTCCAATTCTGGCCATCGAGTGTCATCATGACGGTGTAAAGGTCGGGGCGGCGGTCACGGAACAAGCCCCAGCCCGCGCGCTGGCGCCGCAGGGCGTTGAAATCGAAATCCGCCGTCAAGATCGCCTCCTCGTCGCCTGCCTCGGCAATGATCTCGCCGCGGGCGCCGGCGATGAACGATCTGCCGTAAAAGGTCAGCGAACAGGTCTGGCCGTCTTCGCGGCCGATGCGATTCGAGGCGACGACCGGTACCATGTTGCAGGCGGCGTGGCCCTGCATGGCGCGCTGCCAGTGGTCGGCACTGCTGAAATTGGGGTCGTTGGGTTCGCTGCCGATGGCGGTCGGGTAGAGCAGCAGTTCGGCGCCCATCAGGGCCATGGCGCGGGCACATTCCGGGAACCATTGATCCCAGCAAATGCCGCAGCCGATGCGCGCGTAGGCCGTATCCCACACCTTGAAGCCGGTATCACCAGGATTGAAGTAGAACTTCTCCTGGTATCCGGCACCATCGGGAATGTGAGATTTACGATAAACTCCCAACATCTCGCCATCAGCATCGATGACGGCCAGGGAATTGTAATAGGCATTGTTGGCGGCCTCGAAGAACGAGACCGGAAGCACAACTTCCAGCTCGCGAGCCAGATCCTGCATGCGGGCGATGGTCGGGTGGTCGTCGGCCGGTTGCGCCAAGTCGAACAATTCTGCCAATTGATCCTTGCAGAAATAGGGTGTCTCGAACAATTCCTGCAGCTGGATGATGYGGGCGCCGCGCTTGGCCGCCTGACGCACCAAGGCCTCAGCCCGATCAACATTCTGGGCGGAATTCGGCGAACAGGCGAATTGAGTTGCCGCAACAGTCACCGTAGCCATCGAATCTTCCCCGATTTTCGTCCCGCAGCCACGATTCATAGCTGTTGCGCCCAACCGATCAAGCCTTTCCTGTGACTGTTCGGGACCCCTCCTTTTGGAGTACTTGCATGGCGTTCCGGAATCGTCCCATTCTGGCGGTGGGTGGCGCGCCATGCGGCTGCAACGATCTTTTGTGCCCTTGCGGCGGCGCGGCAAAGTGCCCGTTAAACATCTGATGTAATGACCAAGATTCCCCTGGGATTGCCTCCTGGGATTTTCCGGGGGTCTGGCAATTAATATCAACATGGGAGGATTTTATGCTTCGTCGCAAATTCCTAAAGGGTGCCGGCATCGGCGGTATCGGTGTCGCTGCCAGCGCCATTGCGGCCCCTGCCATCGCGCAGAGCATGCCGGAGATCAAATGGCGCCTCACGTCGAGCTTCCCCAAGAGCCTCGACACGATCTATGGCGCTGCGGAAATTATCTCGAAGAACGTCGCCGAAGCGACCGATGGGAAGTTCCAGATTCAAGTTCATGCTGCCGGTGAACTCGTGCCCGGCCTGCAGGCCTTGGATGCGGCACAGGCCGGTACCGTCGAAATGGCGCATACCTGCAGCTATTATTATGTCGGCAAGGATCCAACCTTTGCCTTTGATACCGCGGTGCCCTTCGGTCTCAATGCGCGTCAGCAGAATGCTTGGCTCTATTACGGTGGCGGCCGCCAGGCGATGCAGGAGTTCTTCAACACCTACAACGTCTATGCGATGCCGGCTGGCAACACCGGCGCGCAGATGGGCGGCTGGTGGCGCAAGGAGATCAAGTCCCTCGAAGACGTCCAGGGCGTCAAAATGCGCATCGCCGGCATCGCTGGCAAGGTCATGGCGGCGATCGGTGCCGTGCCGCAGCAGATCGCCGGCGGCGATATCTATCCGGCCCTCGAGAAAGGCACGATCGACGCGGCCGAATGGGTCGGCCCCTATGATGACGAGAAGCTCGGCTTCTATAAAGTGGCGCCGTACTATTACTATCCCGGCTGGTGGGAAGGTGGTCCGGTCCTCACAGCTTACGTCAATCTCGACAAATGGAATGGGCTGCCCAAGGCGTATCAATCGATATTGGAGACCGCAGCCGCGCGGGCCAATGTCGAAACGCTCGCCAAATATGACTCGCTCAATCCGCAGGCATTGAAGCGCATCGTCGCCAGCGGTACCAAGCTGAAGCCCTATCCCAAGGATTTGATGGAGGCGGCCTATACCGCTTCCTTCAAGCTCTATGACGAGACGGCAGCCAGCAACGCAGCCTTCAAGAAGGTCTATGAGGGTTGGAAGGCGTTCCGCGACGACCAGTATCTGTGGTTCCGCGTGGCGGAGAATAATTTCGACAACTTCGTCTTCCGCATGTCATCGAAGAAGGCCTAGATCCGCTTATCCAAAAGCCACCGGCCTCGGGCCTTAACCCGAGGCCGGTGTTTTTTTGTCTATTGTTGTGCCGGTGCGGGAATTTCGATCGGATCGGTGCTGTCATAACCGTCCGGCTCTTCGACACTTGGCACATCGATCTGGATCGAATTGGGGTCGACGGTCAAGGCCGGGTCCAGCCAATAGGTCACCGATTGCGGCCACAGGATCACGATGATGACCAGCATCAATTGCAGGCCCAGCCAGGGCAGGGCGCCCCAATAGATTTCAGATGTCTTGATTTCCTTGGGCGCAATGCTGCGCAGATAGAACAAGGCGAAGCCGAAGGGCGGGTGCATGAACGACGTCTGCATGTTGACGCACAGCAGGACGCCGAACCAGATGAGGTCGATGCCGAGTGAGCTTGCAACCGGTGCCAGCAAGGGCACGATGATGAAGGCGATCTCGAAGAAGTCGAGGAAGAACGCCAGGAAGAATACGAAGATGTTGACCACGATCAGGAAGCCGATTGGCCCACCGGGCAGGCCGGTCAACATATGCTCGATCCAGATGCCGCCATCGACGCCTTGGAAGACCAGGCTGAAGACGTTGCTGCCGATCAGGATGAAGACGACCATCGCGGTAATGCGCATGGTCGTTTCCATGCCCTCCCGCACCAGTGGCCAGGTGAGGCGTTTGTGCAAGGCAGCAAGAAAGATGGCGCCAACGGCGCCCATGGCGCCGGCCTCGGTCGGCGTTGCCAGTCCCAGGAAGATCGTCCCCAGCACCAGAAAGATGAGGGCGATCGATGGGACCATGCCCCAGGCGACGCGCCGGATCAGCGGCCAGCCGGACAGGGTGCGCGCCTCCTTGGGCAGTGGCGGCATCTTGTGGGGCTTCACGATCGAGACCACGAAGATGAAGATCAGGAACAGAACCGTCTGCAGGATCGACGGGCCGATGGCGCCCTTGTACATGTCGCCCACCGACCGGCCGAGCTGGTCGGCGAGGATGACCAGCACAAGCGACGGAGGAATGAGCTGTGTGATGGTGCCCGATGCCGCAATGACGCCGGTCGCCAGCCGCTTGTCATAGCCGTAGCGCATCATGATGGGCAGCGAGATCATGCCCATGGCGATGACCGACGCCGCGACTGTGCCGGTGATGGCGCCGAGGATCGCGCCAACGATGATCACGGCATAGGCAAGGCCGCCCGGGACCGGGCCGAACAATTGGCCTGTCCCTTCGAGAAGATCCTCAGCTAGTCCACATCGCTCAAGTATGGCGCCCATGAAAGTGAAGAATGGAATTGCCAGCAGCAGATCGTTCGACATGATGCCGTAGATCCGCAGTGGCAGATTCTCCATGAAAATAGGGGCGAAATAGCCGTGCTCGATGGCAATGAAGCCGAAGAACAATCCGACGGCCGCCAGCGAGAACGCCACCGGAAAGCCGAACAGCATGAACACGATCAGGCCGCCGAACATCAGCGGCGCCATGATGTCTAAGGGGATCATTGCAGGGGCCGTTCGTAATGAGTGTCGATATGGATGGTGCCGATCAGGGTGGCGATCCGCTTGATGAGTTCGGAGAGCCCTTGCAGCGTCAGCAGGCCGAAGCCTACCGGCATCATCAGTTTGATCGGCCAACGAATAAGGCCGCCGGCATTTGCCGACACTTCCTGCTGGATCCAGGATTGGTCGAAGAAATCCCAGGTCATGTAAGTAAGAATGCTCGTCGCCGGCAGCATGAAGCAGGTAAAGCCGATGATGTCGATCCACAACCGGCCGCGTTCACCCACCGACATGTAGACGATGTCGACCCTGACATGCTCGTTGAGCTTCAGCGTAACGGGCGCGCCAAGGAGAAAAATGGCCGAGAACAGGTACCACTGGATCTCCAGCCAGGCGTTGGAGCTCTCGCTGAAAATGTAGCGGCTCGAAGCATTGGCGGCGCTAATTACACATGCGATCAATACCGCCCAGGCGGCGAACCGGCCGATCAATTCGTTGAATCGATCGACAATACGGCTGAAGGTCAGCAATGCCTGCATTGCGACGCGTCTCCCCTGATGTCAAATCCGTGCAGAAAGCCTGCAGATTTCGCCTTTTTTGGCGATTCTTGATTAGCCTCCTCGCCAACCTACCTAAAGCCTTGATCAGCCGCAATCATTCCTGATCTGGCGCCACGGGCGACTTTAGTCTGGGGTCAGCGCCCGTTTCCTGTCGTCAGCCCCGCCGCTAGCTTTGTGTCGCGCGGGTCGTGGCGGTCAGGATGCCTGCGCCGATGAGCAGCGATCCGCCCACCTTGTTGGCGGCTCCCACCAGCCGTTCACTGCGGATTGCCGCCCGCGCCCGCGACGCAACGAGTGCGAACCCGAACGCGTTGGCGAAGGCAAGCACCAGGAAGGTGGTTTCGAAAACCGCCATCTGGGTGAGGAAGTCGGCATGGGGGTCAAGGAATTGTGGCAGGAACGCCACGAAGAAGATGATGCTCTTCGGATTGAGCGCAGTGACGATCCAGGCATGGCCCAGCATCTTGAAGATTCCAGCGCCGTCGCTGCGTGGCTTGGCGTTGAGCGCGCCACCGGCGCGCCACAGCTTGATACCGAGCCAGATCATGTAGGCCGCACCCATCCATTTCAGGATCGTGAAGATCGTGGCCGATGTAGCGAGGAGGGCGCCCAGGCCCAGCATGGAGAGGGTCATGGCCGTGAAATCGCCCAAGGCCACGCCGATTGCCATCGGCAAGGCGGCCCGCCAGCCCTGGCCGAGTGCATAGGAAATGACCAGCAGGATGGTCGGCCCCGGGATGATCATCAGCAAGGCGGAAGCGGCGGTAAAGGCGGCCCAAGTTTCCCACGTCATCGGCTCATCTCCCCTGATTGCGTCAGGCGATCAAGCCATAGGGATTGGTCGTGGTCCAGCCCCCGCAGCAACCCGGCGGCTCAATTTCCAACTACCTGAAATCAGATAATTTTGTCCGATTCAGCCAGTCGGATAGTCGAAGCCGAGATCCCGCGCGGCCAGGAACCCACCTTCGCTGACGCGGGTCCAGTTGAGCGTGGTCTTCCGGTATTTGAGATAGGAGGCGACGATCCGCTTGGTGATGTCGTCGCCATTATCGAGCACGCCCTGGACCACTTCGCTCGACGCATTGCCGAAGGCCACGAGCACGTCGCGCGAGAATTTCTTCAGCTGCACGTCATGTTCATTGACCAGGGTTGCCAGCGCTGCCGGGCTGCGACCGCTATATTCGGCAGCCGTCAGGCCGTTTTCCGCCATGCAGGCCGCCGCGACGATCTGCTTCAGATCATCGGGCAGGGCGGAGAATTTACCCTTGTTGACGATGCACTCAAGGCCCGTGCCCGGTTCCTGGAAGCCCGGCCAGTAATAGAATTTGGTGATCTTGTAGAGGCCGAGCGACAAATCGTTATAGGGGCCGACCCATTCTGCCCCGTCGATGGCGCCGTCTTGCAGCTTGGCGAACAATTCGCCACTCGCCATCGGCATGACATCGACGCCGAGTTTCTTCAGCGCCTCGCCACCATAGCCGGGGATGCTGAACCGGCGGCCCTTGAGGTCGGCGACGTCGTTCACTTCTTTGAGGAACCAGCCGCCCATCTGCACGCCGGTATTGCCGGCGAGGAAGGGTTTGACGCCGGCCGCGTCATAGAGCTCGTCCCACAATTCCTGGCCGCCGGCGAAGTTGATCCAGCCATTGAATTCCGACGGGATGAGGCCGAACGGCACGGCGCTGAAAAAGCCAGCGGCCGGCATCTGGCCGATGTGATAGAGCGAAAAATCATGCGCCATTTCCGCTGTTCCCTGCGAAACGGCGGCAAAACCTTGCAGCGGCGAGACCAGCTCGCCGGCGGCGTAGACCTTGATGGTCAGGCGGCCGGCGGACAACTGGTTGATGCGCTCCGCCAGGCGTTCGGCGCTGGAGCCCAATCCCGGCAGACCCTTGGGCCATGCCGTGACCATCTTCCATTCGATGCGGTCCTGGGCAAGGGCGGGCTTCGGGAAGGAACTGGCCAAGGTGGCCGCACCGGCAGCGCCGGCGGTCAGTGCGCCGGTCAGAAAGCGACGACGTCGCATATAAAAACCCTCAAATCTGGTCACTTTTGGGCCAGGAATCTGCCTGCTTGTCTAGACAGGTTCACACCGGCTCAGGAATATCTGGAGCGGGAAACTATCAGGTCGGACCGGCCAAGGAAAGCCGCCTCGACCGGACCGCTAACGCTCCTCGGTCAGCTTCTGCCAACCGTCCGGACCATAACGTTCCAGGGGCTGGAAGCGTCGTTTGTAATCCATCTTCTGGCTACCCTTCACCCAATAGCCGAGATAGAGGTAGGGAAGACCCGCCTGACGGGCGAGGTCAATGAGGCGCAGCACCACATAGCTGCCCAGACTGTCCTGCGCGCGGTCGGCCGCGAAGAAGCTGTAGACCGCGGAAATGCCGTCGGAACTCCAATCGGTCAGGCAGGCTGCAATCAGATTGCGCGCGCTGTCCCGGAACTCGACCATGCGGGTGTCGATCGGACTGTCGGCGATCATGCTGGCATAGTCCTGCGGCCCCATGCCGACCATCTCGCCATCATTATGCCGGATCTCGAGGTAGCGGCTGAACAGCTGGTACTGCTCCTGCGTCGGATGTGCCGGGCGGATTTCCGCCGTGAGGTCGGCATTGCGCGCGAGCACCCGGCGCAGCGAGCGCGAGGCGTGGAAGTTGTCGATATCGATGCGGACCGGCACACAGGCCTGGCATCCGGCACAGGCCGGCCGATAGGCGATGGAATGGCTGCGGCGGAACCCGGCGCGGGACAGGAGCTCAAAGAGTTCCGTGGCCTGGCTACCGGCCAGCTCCGTGATGATCTTGCGTTCCATCCGCTCAGGCAGATAGGGACACGGGACCTCGGTGGTCACCATGAAGCTGATCGGAAAGCTGCGGCTCTGCACGCTCATGGCATTATCTTACGCCACCGCCATGCATTTCGCCATGGCTGCGCGTCAAGTGGGGGGCGCGTCAGGCGGGGTCAGCCCGGACGACAACGGTTCCGACGACGATGTCATGGAGCAGCCGCGCCCGCTGGGTGAAAAATCCGACCGCCAGGACAGGAAAGAACACCGTCATGGTCGCAAAATACATGCCGACCATCAGGAAGGCCTGAACATGGTCAATCTTGCGGCCCTCCAAATTAACCACGCGCAAACCGAAGGTACGCATACCGATGCTGGCGCCATGGGCGCCGGCCATCAGATAACCGGACATGACGACATGGATTACGACAGTGTTGAACACGATCGCCGGCAAGGAAAGCAGGCCCAGCGTCACGATGGAGGCCATGCAGGTCGCCAGCCACAAGACCGTGGACAAGACCGAGGCCAGGACGAAATCGACGATCGCCGCGCAGAAGCGGCGCATCAGGATGCCGTCATAGCGGCGCGGATCCGCAAGGTCGATGCCGCGGGCAATCGTGTCCGATTCCTCGGACGCAAAACGGGCATCTTCGCCCATGCTGAGGCGATTGAGTTGGATCGATGGCAGCTTGCGGTCGGTCACGTCGGGCCCACTTTATGAAGAACTCTTGATGAACGGCCGACAGCATATGGGCGCCTGGAGCGTACCCCGCAAGTCCGGCGCTGCGACCTCTTGTCATCTCACGCGATTGTTATTGGGCAGGCGGGACGATCTCGGACGGGGGTTCAGCCGGTGCTGCGGGTGCCGTGGGTGCGGTGGCTGGGGTGGCCGTGTGCGTCGCCGCGCCACCCGCCGACTCATCGTGGACCTCGCTCAGCAGCGTGATCGAGATGCGCCGGTTCTGCGGGTCCTGCGGATTTTCCTTGATGAAGGGATCGGTGTCGGCGCGGCCGACGACATTGCGCACATGGGTGGGGTCAACGCCGTTTTCCACCAACACCCGCCGCGCTGCATTGGCGCGATCCGATGACAATTCCCAATTGGTGCGGCCATCGGCGCCGACATAGGGAGTGGAATCGGTATGTCCGGCAATGGCGAGTTTGTTCGGCATGCCCTTGACCGCCTGGGCGACGAGACTCAGCAATTTGCGGCTTTTCTCATCCATGTTCGAGCTGCCGGAGGCGAACATCGATTCCTTTTCCTTGTCCAGCAACTGAATGCGCAAGCCTTCCGGTGTCTGGTCGATCTGCAGATTGTCCTTGATGCCGGAGAGATCCGGGGTCTCGTCGATGACCTGCTGGATCTGCTTTTTGACCTCTTCGAATTTCTTTTCTTCCTCGGCCTTCAAGGCTTGTTCGGCCTCTTTGGCATCGATCGGCTTCTGGCCTTGGTCGACGGCGTCAGGCTGCTCGGCATCGGTGTTTGCCCCCGTTCCATCTCCGGTGGCGCCGGTGCCTTCCTCTTCAATATCGGCTTCGGCCGACGCCGCACCGCTCATGGTCTCCATCACCTGCGGCTGACCATCCATCACCGAAACGGTCGACGACGAATCAGCGACGGCGATGGTCGGGTTGAAATAGTTGCCGATGGCCTTCTTCTGCTCGTCCGTGGTGTTGCCGAGCAGCCAGAGCAGCAGGAAGAAGGCCATCATCGCCGTCACGAAATCGGCATAAGCCACTTTCCAGGCGCCGCCATGATGGCCGCCACCCGATTTCTTGATCCGCTTGATGATGATCGGTCTTTCATCCGCCATGGATTGGACCTTTCGTGGCAACCTGCGTCAGCATTGGCACCAACCCGACCTCAAGTCGGCGCCGGCAACGCACTGACGGCCTGCTCTACCTCATAAAAGCTGGGACGCTCGGTCGACCACAGGACCTTGCGCGCAAACTCGACGGACACTGCGGGTGGATAGCCCTGCATATGCGCCAGCAAGCCAGCCTTCATGCACTGATAGTATTTTGCATCGGCATTGTCGGTTGCCACGACAACGGTGGCCAAAGGCGCAAACACACCATAGGACATCAAGATACCGAAGAAGGTGCCGACCAGCGCCGCGCCGATAAGGTGGCCAAGGACCTCCGGCGGCTCGGTGATCGAGCCCATCGTGTGAATGACGCCCAGCACCGCAGCGACGATGCCGAGGGCGGGCAGGCCGTCGGCCATCGTTTGAATCGAATGGCTGCCGACATGCAGTTCGCCGTGATGGGTTTCAAGCTCGGCATCGATGAGGGTTTCGACCTCGTTTGGATTCTCGGTGCCCAGCGTCATCATGCGCAGATAGTCGCAGAGGAACTCGACCGCGTGATGATCGTGCTGGAATTTCGGGAACTGTGCGAAAAGCGCGCTTTCGTCCGGTTTTTCGACATGCTGTTCGAGTGCCAACATGCCCTTGGTCTTGGCCAGCCGGAACAGTTGGTAGAGAACCGACAGCAACTCGACGTAATCGGCTTTTTTGTACACCGGCCCCTTGAGCGCCCGTTTGAACGCGGCGCCAACCGATTTCAAGCCGGTTTTCGTGCTGCCGATGATCAGCGCACCGATGCCTGCACCCAGAATGATGATGAATTCGTAGGGCTGAAAAAGCACAGCCATGTGGGCGCCGGAAATGGCGTAGGTCCCAAAAACACAACCGAAGACGACTATTAATCCTACGATGACCAGCATGGAATGCCGAAACCCGCCCCTGGTGAAGTCGACCCAACATCGCCGGTTTTAGTTAATACTTGGTTTAGGATTCGGGGCAAGGGCTTGAATTGTGGTTCAATTCGGCGAAAGGGGGCGCTCTGGGGACGCGTTCTCAGTCCCGATTCGCGGGTTGGAGAACCAGCTGTTCCTGGCCWCCACCGATGATTGTCCGATAGACCCCATCCCGCCAATCGGCCAGCCAATCGGCGTAGTGCGGCGACAATGGATTGCCCGATTGCCCCCCCGCCAGCCCGAACAGCGCCCGATCCGCATCGGCGAAATCAAGGAGGAAGCGCAAGCCGGGCCCATGGATGTGCGAAAGTGCAACACCCTGCCGCGGTGGCAGCATGGTGCCGCGGTTGATGGTGAAAAAATCGCCATCGGTTGACAAATCAGCGTCGAGCCAGTCACCCAGCAGCGGTACATGGCGGAAGACCGGATGGTTGAAATGGGCGCGGTGGCTGTCGCCCCAATGCCAATTCTGGACATCCGCCCCATAGGCCGCCGTGAGATCGGCGCACGTGTCCTTGAAAGCAATGGAGAGGATATCTGCGCAGCTTTCCTTGGCCGGACTGACAATATCGTCACAGGCACGGCCATCGGCGATCACCGATTCAAGCCGGTCGACCTGCCACATCCACCAATCCGCAAAATGGCCGCGCATCTCGTCGGCCAGCAAGTGGTGGGCGATGCGGTCGAGCCAGATTGTGGCGACGAGAGGTGCCGCCTGGTTGCGGTCCATGCTGCCGTCCCATGTGGCAAAAATGTCAGCAAAGTCGGAATCGGTGCTGGCGGCGATGGATTGCCAATGCCGAACGAAGGCCAGGACCGGTGCCGAATGCCGGTCCATCTGTATCGCCTTGAGTTGGTCGAGATCCTTAGGCTGGCCCTGCGCCAGAAGCGCGCGGATGCGTTTGGCGCGGGTGTCGTCCGGCCAATCCGCCGTGATGAAGGGGCGGTAGCCCAAGGGCCGGATGTCGTTGTTGGCTGTGACCAGGAAATCGCTGCTCTCGCCGCGCAACTGTGGCAAGGATGACATGGGCAGCGTCCCCAGCCAGTCATACTCGCCTGACCAGCCGGGGGCCGGCAGGCGACTGTTTTCATAGATATCATGGCGCAAGGGCACGCGCCCGGCGGCAACGAAACCGGTGATGCCATCGCTGTCGGCATAGACGACATTCTGTTCCGGCGCATGGAAATCAATGAGCGCCACTTCCAGGGCAGCCGCGTCACGCGCATTATTGATGCCCATGATGCTTTCCGGCGTACGGTCGTCAGGCAGCAGGGCGGTCCAAGCGAGCGCCATGACCGTACCCGCCGATGCGCTGCCGTCGCCAAGATCCGACACCACCGGCCCATGCCGTGTGCTACGTACGGTGAACGCGACATCCGCCGCATCCTTCACCTTGATGGTTTCCTGTCGGCTCAGGAAGGCTTGCGGGCCGGTTGGGGTCTCATACTGGTCGGGTTTGCCCGGGATCAGGCGTTCCTCAAACAGGTCCTGCGTGTCGCCGGTGGTGGTGGTGAAGGTCCAGGCGACATGGCCATTGGTGCCGATCACAATGAAGGGCATGCCGGGTGCCGTGGCGCCGGTCCAATTCATCTCCGGTGTTTCCATGCGGGCAAGATACCAGACGGCTGGCAAGCCAAGGCCGAGATGCGGATCGTTGGCAATGAGCGGCTTGCTGCCGACGCTTGCCAACGGTCCGACGACCCAGCTGTTCGAAGCTTCGCTGAGCGGCTGGCGCCAGACCGGTGCC
The DNA here is from genome assembly GCF_056404715.1 of Dongia sp. P2_B8. Lineage (NCBI taxonomy): Bacteria > Pseudomonadati > Pseudomonadota > Alphaproteobacteria > Rhodospirillales > Dongiaceae > Dongia > Dongia sp. P2_B8. The sequence goes on from NZ_JBFUDM010000003.1 coordinate 1,328,800, forward strand.
GATCCATCATCGGTGCCTGCCGCATGTTGTACGGGCGCCGTCACAAGCAGGTCGAAGAGATAGGGCGGCAGGCCGCGCTTCAACTGGCTGTTGTTCTTCTCCGACTGCCAGTTGCTGGACAGGTCGAGCGCCATCAGGCGTCCCCAGACCAGAGAATCCGCCGGCCGCCAAGGTTCCGGATGATAGTTCAGCAGATAGAATTCCAGCGGCCAGGCGCCGCGATGTTCGCCGATGAATGCATTCACCCCGGCGCTATAGGCATTGAGCGCCGATTTGAGCGCGGGGCTCGCCGCCAGCACCTGGGCCTCCGCCGAGCGATAGAGGCCCAGCGAGCGCATAAACTTGTCGGTGTCCAGTGTATCGGGACCCAGCACCTCCGAAAGGCGGCCGGCGCCGAGGCGACGCATGCCATCCATCTGGAACAGCCGGTCCTGGGCGTGCACGAAGCCGAGGGCGAAATAGGCGTCAGCCGATGTCTGCGCATGGATCGTGGGGACGCCGCGTTCGTCGCGGGTGACGGTCACCTCCGCCGCAACGCCAGGCAGGACGATGTCGCCCTCGGTCTGCGGCAGGCTGGATCGCAGCCACAGAAAGCCACCGACGCCAACCAGCACGACCAGCAGCACCAGCGCGGCGACAATGCGGAGAGTCCAGCGCAGCCCTTTGGCCATAGAGCGAATCCTGGGGAGGTTGGGTCGGGGTCGGGTCAGGTGGCGAGCTTAGCGGGCTTACGGGAAATCGGCCAGGATGCGCAGACGATCTTGATCGAGGCCCGGCGCCGCCGGCCGTGTCGATGGCGTTGCAAAGCCCGAGAATTTGATCGGCGAGCCAGCGACCGCTAAAGGCGCGACGCTGGGGTCATCGACCGGCAGCACGATCTGCCGATGCTGGACCTGGGGATCGTGGATCGCCTGGCCCACATCGTTGATCGGCGCCGAGGGAATACCGGTGCGGTTGAACAACTCCAGCCAATAGGCCGTTGTCTTCTCCGTGAGGAAGACCTCCAGCGTGTCCTTCAATGCCACGACATGTTCCGACCGCTTTGCATTGGTGGCAAACCGTGGATCATCGGCCAGCGCGTCATGTTCGAGAACCTTGCAGAAGGTGCGGAACAGCGGATCATTGCCGCAGGCAATGACGACATAACCGTCTTGGGTACGGTAGGCCTCGAAAGGGGCGATCGACGGATGCCGGGCGCCCTGGGGCTTGGGCGCCTTGCCGGTCGAATAGTAACGCGCGATGGCGTTTTCGAGCAGCGCCAGCTGGCTGTCCAGCATGGCGACGTCGACGGCGATGCCCTCACCGGATTGATTGCGGTGATGGAGCGCCGAGACGATGCCGAGCGCCGTGAACAAGCCGGCCCCCAGATCGCCGATCGAGGCGCCGACCCGCGTCGGTTCGCCACCCTCATGTCCGGTGATGCTCATGATGCCACCCATGGCCTGCGCGATGATGTCGTAGGCCGGTCGGTCGGCGTAGGGCCCGGTCTGGCCGAAGCCGGAGGTCGAAGCGTAGATCAGTTTCGGATAGAGGGTCTTCAGTGCCTCCGGCCCGAAACCGAGCCGCGCCATGGTGCCGGGCCGGAAATTCTCAATGAGCACGTCGGCACCGCGTAGCAACCGGTGGAGGATCGCCTGGTCACCCTCATTCTTGAGATCGAGGGCGATCGATTCCTTGCCGCGGTTCTGGGCGATGAAATAGCCGGACTTGCCGTTGATGAAGGGGCCATAGGCGCGGGAATCATCCCCACCCTTGGGATTTTCGACCTTGATCACCCGGGCACCGAGGTCCGAGAGCAGCATGGTGCAGAAAGGGCCCGCCAGCACCCGGGTCAGGTCAATGATGATGATCCCGGACAGGGGGCCTCCAGCCTTGCCGCCAGGGGAGGTCTTATCCTTGGCTGCCTCGTTCGATTGGACCATATCTCATTCCCCCAACTGCACTTCTTGTCATTAATATGACTTGTTACCAAGGCACCTTCGTTCGGCAGTTAGATAGCTGATCGGGGGGGCGGGTGACAACAGCAGGCCTATCGGCTAGAAGCCCCAAGTAAGGCCAGAGGGAAGGCTGGGAAAAGGCCGGAAGTTGAACCGCAGGAGCAGGGTATGATGAAGGAATTCGACAGCGTCCGCACCATGATCGAGACGCTGAAGCCCAGCTATCCCGTCTATTGCCTGCGGCCGGAGATTATCAACCAGGCGGCTGGGCGCTTCCTGGAACAGTTTCCGGGCCGGGTCCTTTACGCGGTCAAATGCAACCCACACCCCGAAGTGCTGCGGGCGTTGCACCGTGCCGGCATTCGCCATTTCGACACAGCCTCGCTCCCCGAAATCGCCCAGGTGCGTGAAAGCTTTCCGGACGCCGCCTGCTATTTCATGCATCCGGTGAAGGGCCGCGCCGTCATCAACACGGCAGCCAAGGTCTACGAGATCGATACCTATATCATCGATCATCCGAGCGAGCTCAATAAGATCCTGACGGAACTCGGTGGCGCCGAGGGCCTCACCATCTATGTGCGCCTGAAGACGCCGCCTGTCGATGGTGCCTTCTATCATCTGGCGTCCAAGTTCGGGGCCGAGGTGGATGCTGCCGCAGCGATGTTGCGTGATGCCGCGTCGCGCGGCTGCCGTGTCGGCTTGGCCTTCCATGTCGGATCGCAATGCCTGGTGCCCGGGGCTTATGCCGATGCGCTGCAGATCGTCGGCGAAGTGCTGGAGAAGGCCAAGGTCGATATCGTTGGCCTTGATGTTGGGGGCGGTTTCCCGGCCGAATATCTCGGTACCAACATGCCGCCCTTCGAGGATTTCATTCACGAGATTGAAGAGGGCGTCAAGAAGCTGAAGCTGCGCCGCGATTGCGTGCTGATGTGCGAACCCGGTCGCGCCCTGGTGGCACATGCGGTGTCGGTCATCACGCAGGTACAGCTACGTAAGGAAGACCAGCTTTATATCAATGATGGCGTCTATGGGTCGCTCTCCGAAACCGTCGATGCCGGCGTGAAATTGCCGGCGCGCGCGCATCGCCTGTCAGGTTCGTTCACGGGTGCGCCCAAGGATTTCATCCTCAACGGCCCCACTTGCGATTCTCTCGACGTGCTGCCCTCGACCTTCTCGCTGCCCTCCGACATCGACGAGGGCGATTGGATCGAGATCGACCGCGTCGGTGCCTATTCCAATGCGCTGGCGACACGGTTCAACGGCTTTGCCCCGGAAACCCTCGTCGTGGTCCACGATCAGCCGATCGGGGCGGTGCGTTGAGCGTGATGCGGGAGAAGCACTTCCTCGGCCGCAGCCCGGCCGGCTTTCACCGCGTTGCCTATACCGAATGGGGCGATCCAGCCGCGTCGCACGTGATCCTGTGCTGCCATGGCCTGACGCGCAACGGGCGCGATTTTGATGCGCTGGCAGCTGCGCTGTCGCAGCATGCCCGCGTGATCTGCCCGGACATCGTCGGGCGGGGTGCGAGCGATTGGTTGCGCGACCCGGTCTATTACGGCTATCCGCAATATTGTGCCGATATGGACGCGCTCATTGCGCGGCTCGATGTTGAGCAGCTGGATTGGGTCGGTACCTCGATGGGTGGCCTCATCGGCATGACCCTGGCAGCCCAGGCCGGCACGCCGATCCGCCGGCTGGTCGTCAATGACGTCGGACCGTTCATTCCGAAAGCTGCCCTGCTGCGCATTGCTGACTATGTCGGGCTCGACAATCGCTTCTCCTCCTTGGTCGCAATTGAGACGCATTTGCGCAAGGTACTGGCGCCGTTCGGCCCCCTGACCGATGCCCAATGGCAGCACCTCGTCGCCTATGGTCACCGCCAGCGACCGGACGGCACTTTCGGCCTCGCCTATGATCCAGCCATTGCCGGTAACGTAAAGAATGCGGTGCAGGATTGGGACCTGTGGGCAATTTGGGACCGGATCAAATGCCCCACCCTGGTCCTGCGGGGGGCCGAATCTGATCTCCTGTTGGGGGCGACAGCCCAGGAAATGACCCAGCGCGGCCCCAAAGCCCGGCTGGTGACCTGGGATGGCATGGGGCATGCACCGGCATTGATGGACCCGCAACAGATTGCCCTGTTACAGACATGGCTGACGGACAAGTAAGGATATTGGAGAAGATCGATCTGCCGCCATTCCGGCCCCTGCCGTTGTGGCGCGGTGGCGATCTGCAGACTCTGCGCAACTGGATCCGTCCGCCCAAGGACGATCTCGACCGGTGGCCTGGCGAGGGGCACGTTATCACCTGCAATGATGGCAGCGGCGATCGGCTGATCGCCAAGCTGCATCACCCGGCACAGGCGGGCAAGCGTCCGCTGGTACTGCTCGTCCACGGCCTCTCTGGCAGCGAGGACAGCTATTATATTCGCGTCAGTGCCAGCCATCTGCTGGCGGCGGGCTATCCTGTCATGCGGCTAAATTTGCGTGGTGCCGGCCCCGGCCGCGACTTTGCCAAGGCGACCTATCATGCCGGGCGTAGCGAGGACATCGCATCGGCGCTGGCTGGCATAGATGCGAAGGTCAAGCGCCATGGCGTGCTTGCGGTCGGCTTTTCGCTGGGCGGCAATGTGCTGCTGAAGTATCTGGGCGAGGCGGAAGGGGCTGCCGCTGCCGATCTGCTGGGCGCCGTCAGCATCTCGGCGCCGATCGATCTCCGGGCCACGGCGCATTGCATCACCTCGAAGCGCAACCGGCTTTATCACGCTCATCTCATCGACGGCATGCGCACCGAGCGTGGCCTTGCCGCGAAGGATATCCGCACCATCACCGAATATGACAATCGCATCGTGGCGCCGGAGAATGGCTATCGTGATGCCGAGGAATATTATGCCGAATGCTCAGCTTCGCGTCGGCTGGGTGGTGTACGCGTGCCGACCATGATCATCCATGCATCGGATGATCCATGGATTCCAGTCGCCTCCTACGGCCAGGTGAAGTGGGATGACAATCCCTATCTGCAGTTGAAGCTGCCGGTCTCCGGCGGCCATGTCGGGTTCCATGGCCTGGGCCTCGACCGGCCGTGGTACGATATGGCAATCCTGCGCTTCCTGGATGTCCTCAGGCACTAGACGCACTGAACACGCGTTCGTCCTGTTCTCGCCTTAATTTTGCCCAGACCTCTCACTATCGATGGCGCCCTTCGCACTATTTTTCGAGGGGACGAATTTGTTCAAAAAGTTTGCGGTCGCGGCAGCCTTGTCGCTGGCGGGTTTCATCGCGGCGGCATCTGCGCAGGCAGATGGCGGCTGTTCATTGCTGGTAGATGCTGCAGGCGGCGCAGTGCTGTCACGGACCGGCGATTGCGATAGAGCGGTGACGCCGGCATCGACGTTCAAAGTGGCTCTGGCGGTGATGGGGTTTGATTCCGGTATCCTGGTCGATGCTGAAAACCCGGCCTGGCCGTTTAAGCAGGGTTATGCGGATTGGATGGAGAATTGGAAAACGACCGTCACGCCACGTTACTGGCTCGACAAGTCCGTGGTCTGGTATAGCCAGGAACTGACCAAGAAGCTGGGGGTGGCGCGCTTCCAGAGCTATGTCGACGCTTTCGATTACGGCAATAAGGATCTCATTGGTGATCCCGGTAAGAGTAATGGACTCACCAATGCGTGGCTGAGATCATCCTTGAAAATCTCGCCGCTCGAGCAGGCGCAGTTTCTCGATAAACTGCTCAATCGCAAATTGGGCGTGTCGGATAAGGCCTATGACATGACCTATGAGGCCATGCCCAAAACCACATTGGCGAATGGCTGGATCGTCTCCGGCAAGACCGGAACCAGTTTTCTGACCAATGCCGATGGCACGGCGGATCAGCAGAAGCGCCAACTTGGCTGGTATGTCGGCTGGGCGGAGAAGGGTGCACGCAAGATCATCTTCGTGCACCTCATCGAAGATCAGAAGAAGCAAGAGACTTTTGCCGGCATGCGCGCGAAGGCGGAACTGCTGAAGCTGTTGCCGGGCGAGCTGAACGGGTTGTAGGGCACCCTCTATCTCGTCATCCCCTCAAGCCCGGGGATGACGAAATGGGATACGTTCAACTCTTTGCCAACCGCTCCGCCATCTCGATGGCGGAATAGGTGAGGATGCCGTCGGCGCCAGCGCGCTTGAAGCAGAGCAGGCTCTCGAGGACGACACGGTCATTGTCGAGCCAGCCATTCTGTGCCGCGGCCTTGATCATCGAATATTCGCCGGACACCTGGTAGGCGAAGGTCGGCATCTTGAAGGCCTCCTTTACGCGCCAGATGATGTCGAGATAGGGCAGGCCGGGTTTCACCATCAGCATGTCGGCGCCCTCGGCGACATCGAGCGCGCATTCACGCAGCGCCTCGTCGCCATTGGCGCTGTCCATCTGGTAGGTTCGCTTGTCGCCTTTGCCGAGTGACGATTTCGAACCGACCGCGTCGCGGAACGGGCCATAGAAGCCGCTGGCATATTTGGCGGCATAGGACATGATCTTCACACGCTGGAAGCCCGCGGCGTCGAGCGCATCGCGCACGCGGCCAATGCGGCCATCCATCATGTCGGAGGGGCCCACGATATCGACGCCGGCTTCGGCCTGCGCGATGCTTTGGCGGATGAGCACGTCAATCGTTTCATCGTTGAGGATCTCGCCGCCCTTCATCAGCCCGTCATGGCCATGGTCGGTATAGGGATCGAGGGCGACGTCGCAGAGGATCCCGACCTCCGGCACTGCCTTCTTGAGAGCGGCCACCGCCCGGTTGCACAGATTGTCGGCGCGATAGGCTTCCTCGGCTCCTGGCGTCTTTTTGTCTTTCGGAACGACGGGAAAGAGGGCCATGACCGGAATGCCGAGCTTCGCTGCCTTCTCGGCGGCTTTCAGCAGGGCTGGGATGGTCAGCCGGTCGACTCCGGGCATGGAGGGGACAGCTTCGCGGGCCGGGCCGCCTTCCTTGACGAAGACCGGCCAGATGAGATCGTTGGCAGTGAGGGCATTTTCCGCGACCAGCCTGCGCGACCAATCCTCCTGCCGGTTGCGGCGCATCCGGATGCGCGGGAACTGGCCGAAGGGCTGGCGCTTGGCGTGGCTGTCGTGGCTGTGCTCAGTCATCTGGCGGCTGCTCGGTCGCTATGGGGATACCGTCGGATACAACGGCGCAGCCCTCAGCGCAATGGACGACACGCCGCAGCCGGCGGACCGCTTACGCGCGCTGCAGGCGGTCCCTGATCTGCGAGAAGCCGGTTTTGGCAATGTCGGCCTGGATCTGGGCCAAGGGCTTGCCCAGCGAAACGATCAGCCGTTCCGGGGCGCCCTGTTGCTGCAGCTTCCACTTATCCTTCTTGGCGTCGAAGCTGGCAGGCTGGGCCTGGGTCGGGAAAACCATGTATTCGGCGTTTCGCCGATAGATGTCGTACAGCATGTTCGTTCCTTACGGGATCAAGCCCGGGTTTCAGACCGGCGCCATCACATTGGCCCTATTACATTGGCCTGGCGACATGCTTGACGGCCACTGTCGTCATGCCGTTCTGGGTGATTTCCCGGTCGATCTGGCTGATGGGCTTGGTGCTGTGGGCCAGGACCTGAGTATTTACCCCCATATGCAGCCTTTTCCAGCCGCTGAGGTTCATGTCTGAGGGTGGCTTGCCGGATTCGAACACCAGCATCAAATTATCGCGCCGATAGATATCGTAACGCATGATCGCACCTTTCAAGGTTGATCGCGCATATACGCTGCAATGCACCCAACTAGCGAGTCTAATCGCGCGAATCGGGGCAGAAACCGCCCTTTTGCACCAACATCCCCAGCTATCCCCGGGCCGGTGGCAGCCAGCCCGGGGATATGGGTGGAGTCTTACTCCGCGGCCTTTGCGGTGCCGCTTGCTGCATCCAGGGCCTGGGTAATATCGGCCAGAATGTCGTCGATATGCTCAATGCCGATGGCGAGGCGCACATAGCTGTCCGAGACGCCGCTGGCGATCTGCTCGTCGGGATTGAGCTGCGAGTGCGTGGTCGAGGCCGGATGGATGGCAAGGCTCCGCGCATCGCCGATATTGGCGACGTGATAGAGCAGCTTCAGTGAATCGATGAAGCGACGGCCGGCATCGAGGCCGCCCTTGATCTCGAACCCGACGAGCCCGCCATAGCCGCCTTTCAAATAGGCATCGGCCCGGCGCTTGTCTTCGCCGGTGGCGCGGCTGGGATGGATGACCTTGGTCACCGCCGGATGGCCGTTGAGATAATCGGCCACGGCCTGCGTGTTCTTCACATGCTCGCGCATGCGCAGCGGCAGCGTTTCCAGACCCTGGATGAACAGGAAGGCGTTGAAGGGGCTCATCGCCGAGCCAAGATCGCGCAGCAGGGTGACACGCGCCTTGATGATATAGGCGATAGGGCCGAGCGGCTTCACAGCCTGAGTCCAGACGGCACCATGATAGGATGGGTCCGGCTGGTTGAGGCCGGGGAAGCGTGCGGCATTGGCCTCCCAATCGAAATTGCCGCCATCGACGATCGCACCGCCGATCGAGGTGCCGTGGCCGCCGATATATTTCGTGGTCGAATAGACAACGATCGCAGCACCATGATCGAACGGCCGGCAGAGGATCGGCGCTGCCGTATTATCCATGATCAGCGGCACGCCGAGTTTGCGGCCGATATCGGCTACCTCCTTGATCGGGAAGACGCGCAGCTTCGGGTTGGGCAGGGTCTCGGCGTAATAGGCGCGGGTCTTGGCGTCGGTGGCCTTGGCGAAGGCTTCCGGGTCTTTGGGATCGACGAAGCGGACTTCGATGCCCTGGTCCTTCAGCGTGTTGGCAAAGAGATTCCAGGTACCGCCATAAAGATCGGTCGAGGAGACGATATTGTCGCCGACCTTGGCGATGTTCTGGATCGCAAAGGCCGAGGCCGCCTGGCCTGAGGAGACCGCAAGTGCCGCCACGCCACCTTCGAGTGCCGCCAGGCGCTCTTCGAGCACCGCGGTGGTCGGGTTCATGATGCGGGTATAGATGTTGCCAAAGCGCTTCAGGCCAAAGAGGTCGGCTGCATGCGCTGAATCATCGAACTGATAGGACGTCGTCTGGTAGATCGGCACAGCCACCGCATTGGTGGCGCTGTCGCGGCGGTGGCCAGCGTGGAGCACGATCGTTTCGGGATGTTTGCTAATGGTCATTTCACGTCTCCGATGTGTGACTTGTCAGGCAGCTAGTGAATTATTGTCCCGTAAATTTATGGAAATCTCAAGCCGGGTGGGCGTGACGTTTCTGAGCAGATCCAACACGGGATCATGCCGTTCGACTGTGATGCGCAGGCGCTCCAAAGCGTAGATATCTGCCGGGCTGGACAATCGCGCCTCTGCGCGGACATTGCTTGGGCCGGGTCGCACACCCTCGGCCGCTGCGGCGATGCCATTGAGATCCAAGCCCGCTTCGATGCGGATTTCAACATTATTGAGCGGGATGTCCAGGGCGGCGGCAAACCGGCGGTAGCTGGCGGCAAGGCTGCCTGCCAGGGCTTCCAGGACCCGTTGCACATGGTCGAGTTCCGGCCGCCTGGCATGGTCGACCTCTGCACCGGCGCGCGCTTTCAGGGTGACCTGGGCGCAATGTGGGCTGCGCCGGATTTCGTCCTGCAGCTGGGGAATCGTGGTGTCGGTCGGGGTGGTCATCGCAAAAGCCTCCTCAAGGCAGTAGATCCGCCCGGGGCCAAGGCAATACAGCGCTTTAGCTCTTGGTGACGCGGTGCAAGCTGCCCCTCAAATCCCGCGGGTCCGTTGCTGGTGGACCGGGCCAAAACGACAAAACCCGCCGCGTCAGGGACGGGCGGGCAGCCAAAACACAGGTTTCATGCCGAAACCGCGCTTTAGCTGCATTTATAACGCGCCCGCAAGCTGAGCTTCAAATCGGCGCGGCCGGAGAATGATCCGGGGTGGGGTGGGTTGTCAAGTTGGCTTGACGAGGCGGCTCACATGGCCGATGAGTCCCGCCCCTTTCCCCAGCAGCCGGCCGGATCATGAGCGAATTTCAAGACGTCCTGTTTTCCATCGAGAATGGCCATGGCCGGATCGTGCTCAACCGCCCCCAGGCGATGAACGCGCTGACGCTCGACATGATCGACGCCATCGCCGCCCAGCTGGCGGCCTGGGAAATGCGCGTAGATATCAAGGCCATCATCATCACCGGCGCCGGCGACAAGGCGTTCTGTGCGGGTGGCGATATCAAGGCCGTGCATGCAGCCAAGCAGCGCGGTGATCTCGGGATGCTCGAGGATTTCTACCGCCGCGAATACACACTCAACCACCGCCTGGCGACGTATGCCAAGCCGATCATCGCGGTGATGGATGGCGTCGTCATGGGCGGCGGGGCAGGGATTGCCTTCAACTGCTCGCATCCCGTGGTGACCCACAAAACCGTCTTTGCCATGCCGGAATGCCGCATTGGCCTGTTTCCGGATGTGGGTGCCGGGCATTTCCTCAATCGCTGCACCCCGGCGCTGGGATTGGCGCTGGGCCTGGTCGGCCTGGCACTGCGCGGGCCTGGAATCGTCCGCATCGGCCTTGCCCGGCATTTCGTGGCCAGTGCGCGTGTGGCTGAAATCGGCATCGATACGCTGGATGCGCTCAATCTGCGGGTCGATACCGCGGGGATCGAGCAGATGCTGCCCGACATTGAGCGTGTCTTCAGCCTGAACACGCTTGATGAAATCATGACCGTGCTCGCCGCACGGCGCGATAGCTGGGCGGTGGAAACACTGAAGGCGCTGGGCAGCTTCTCGCCGATGAGCCTTCGGGTGACGTTCGCCCATCTGACCCGGGCGCGCGGCCAGAAGCTTGCTGACGTGCTCAAGACCGAGTTCCGGCTGTCCCAGCATTTCATGGCCGGCCATGACTTTTTCGAGGGCGTCCGTGCCCAGCTGATCGACAAGGACCATGCCCCCAAATGGCGGCCGGCGGACCTTGCTTCCGTCACCCCGGCGATGGTCGAGGCCTGCTTTGCCCCGGTCCCGGGGGTCAAGGATTGGGCGGTACAGGCCCATTAAAAGCTGGCCCGGGCGTGGCTAAATGCCCGGACCGCCGGGAAAATGCCGGATCGGCCGTTTAGCGGACTGGCGCGGGATTAACCATTGCTTTACGATGGGCAGCTAGCTTGAGACCGAATCGCGACCGTTTTTGGCGTGATTCTGCGCTATTGGGGATTAGCGGTGAAAAAAGCCTATTTGGAAACTATTGCGCTGGTTGAGCGCTTGCATCGCGAATGCCTTGAAGTGATCAAGGCCGATCTTGATCGGCAGGGCATCCGGGATCTCAACAACGTTCAGGCGATGATCTTGTTCAACATCGGCAGCGACGTGCTGTCGGTTGGCGAACTCACGAACCGGGGCTATTACCTCGGTTCGAACGTCTCCTACAACGTCAAGAAGATGGTCGAGAACGGCTATCTCATCCAGGAGCGCTCGCCCCATGACCGGCGTGCAGTCCATGTCCGCTTGTCGGAAAAGGCCCTGGCTGTCGTCCAGAAGATGCATGACATGTATGACAAGCATCTCCAGGCGCTGAATTCAGAAACCTTCAAGGATGGCGAACTCGATGGGGTCAACCTGACCCTGCGCCGTCTGGAGCGTTTCTGGGCCGCCTCAATGGACTACGCCCCCCGCTAGAAGGCCGGCGGTTAGGCCGTCAGGCCTTCCGAATGAAGTGAATGTCCTGGAACTGACGGCGGAATGCCGTCACGTTCTCTTTGACGCGTTCCGGCGTCTCGTTCCCGATCAGCACCCGTGCGGTGAGCCGGGCTATCGTTGCCATGTCCGATGGCGTGAAACCCCAGCGCGTGATCTCCTGCGTACCGATGCGGATGCCGTTGGCATCGCCCGGGACCTCAGGCAATGGCAGGCCGATACTGGTGAACAGGATATTGGCGGGCTCGATCCGTGCACTCGCTGCATTGCCGCCGCCATAGGGGGCCGCGTTCACTGCGACATGCTGTGATGTGGTGAACTGGTCGCGGCCCGTTGGCCTGAAGACGGCGATCCCTTCGGCATCCAGCGCCGCTGCCAGTGCCTGGGCATTGGCAATGCAGGCCCGCGCATAGGCAGGGCCGAATGCCAGCAAATCCATCACCGCGACGATCATCGCTGCCGTCCGCCCAAGATCGAAATTGGCCGTGAGGCCGGGGAAGGCGATACGGTCGAGGCGCTCGGCCAGTTCCGGCGAATTGGTGAGGATCATGCCAGATGCCGGACCACCGAAGGATTTGTAGGTCGACCCGGTCATCAGATCAGCGCCCTCGACGAGCGGCTGCTGGAAACAGCCGCCGGCAATGAGCCCACCCATATGCGCCGCGTCATAGAGAACATAGGCGCCGACTTCATCGGCCACATCGCGCACGGCTTTGAGGTTGTAGGGGAAGAGGCACATGCTGCCGGCGACGATGATCAGCTTGGGCCGGATGCGTTTGGCCGCATCGAGCAAGGCGTCGGCATCGACATCCATTCGCGCGACATCGAAAGGCACGTCATGGACCTTGAGGCCATAGAGTCCGGCAGCGCCAATCGCATGATGGGTCGGATGACCGGCGGCCGCGTCCGAGAAGGCCATGATCGCATCGCCGGGCTGGCAGGTCGCCATATAGGTATAAAGATTGGCGAGCGATCCACTGCCCACGCGATGCTCGGCAAAGCGCGCATTGAAGAGGCGCTTCAAGAGCGTGGTGAGCATGATCTCCAGCTGCTCGGCGTGGACCATGCCCTTATTGTACTTGGCGCCCGGATGGCCAAGATTGGGCCTGCTGCCGATGGTGGAGGCGAGGAGCGCCGAGCCGCGTGGATTGGGGATGTTGGTGCCGGCGTAAAGATTGATGCAGTCGCGGTCGACCAGCTGCTCGTGGGCAGCAATCAGCCGATGAGCTTCGGCATCCAGGCCGTCGAGATCCATGGCAGCGTAGCGCGCGGCATGGGTGTCAATAAAGGCTGAGGCGGCCGCCGGAATCCAAGGCGATGACGAAGCACTGGAATCCGGCATGGGCAACCTTTCAGGTTTCTAGTTGGTGGCGGCCAGCATGGTCCAATCGACTGCTGTGCCACGCTTGAGATCGCGTGCGGCACGGCGGCCGACTACGTCGGGCAGGTGCTTGGGCGCAAGGCCCTTGCCCGGCCGGATCGAGCGGACATTCTCCGGCCCGATCATCTCGCCGGCCATCACGTCCTTGACGATGTAGAGAGAACGGCGCAGCGGCCGGATGCCGGCCTCGGAGGCGCTGGGACCGTAATGCACCGAGCCCACGGCTTCCCAGGCGACGTTGATCGCCTCGATCATCTGCGTCAGTTCCGGAGGCTCCAGGCTGAAGGCGGAATCGACCCCACCGTCGGCGCGGGCGAGGGTGAAATGTTTCTCGACCAAAGCCGAGCCCAAGGCGGTTGCCGCGACAGGCACGGCCGTGCCCATCGTGTGATCAGACAGGCCGACCACGCAATCGAACATCTCCGTGAGATGCGGAATGGTCTTGAGATAGCTCTCCGCCGGTGGGGTCGGATAGCCGCTGGTGCATTTCAAGAGGATGAGTTCCTTGCAGCCCGCGCCCCGCGCGGCGGCCACGGCATCGGCGATCTCGCCAAGTTCGGAGGCTCCGGTCGACATGATCATCGGCTTGCCGGTCCTGGCCACATATTGGATCAGCGGAATGTCGCAGAGTTCCAGCGAGGCGATCTTGTAGGCGGCTGCCCCCAGCTGCTCCAGCATGTCGACCGCCGTATGATCGAAGGGCGAACTGAAGACGGATATGCCGAGCTCACGGCCAAGAGCAAACAGCGGCTCATGCCATTCCCAGGGCATCGCCGCTTCCTTGTAGAGGTCAAAGAGGCGCGCGCCATCCCACAGGCCGCCCTTGACGCGGAAGTCGGGGCCATCATGGTCGATGGTGATGGTGTCGGCCCGGTAGCTCTGCAGCTTCAAGGCGTCGGCGCCGGCCTTCTTGGCTTCGCGCAGGATGTCCTTGGCGCGCTCCAGGCTGCCATTGTGATTGGCCGATAGTTCGGCGATGACATAAGGCGGTCGGTCGCGCCCGATCTCTCGTCCGGCAATGGTAACGCGCTGCATTAGGCCTCCTTGCGCTGGGGCGGGTAGGAATGGAAATATCCGTCCGCCGCCAAGCTGTATTCTGCGCGAATGAAAAGCGCCAGTGAAGCTAAGTTATCTGGCAGGATTTTGGCATAAAAATGAGCCCCCGGGGCGAGTTGTCGCGCCGCCCGCAAAAGGGAGGCGGCGATACCCTGGCGATGGTGGGACGTCGCGGTCGCGATCGAGATCAGATATTCCGGGCGGCCATTGTCCTCACCGATCCAATCGAGGCGGACATAGGCGCAAGGCTCGCCTTCGACCTCGGCAATGAGAAACCAGTCCGCCACCGATGACAGGCGCTCATAGAGCCAATGATGGTGTTCTTCCATGGACGGGATGGCCGGGTTCAAGGCGTAGCGCCGCGTCTCTGGCGCGCGCTGCCAATCCATCAGGCGGCCCTCGTCGCTGGCCTCGACAATGCGCATATGCAGTGAACGGCCATTGGGCAGGGTCAGGGGGCGCAGAAGAGCTACCACGATCCGCTGCGCACCGCGGCCGTCGCACAGGCTGGCCGCGGCCCGGGCCATGGTGTGGAGACGCGCTGGCGCCCGGCAAAGGTCGGCGAGTGCCTCGCGCAGCGCTGCCGCAACCGCCTCCCGCTTTTCATCGGTGAGGAAGCCGGCGACCAGGCCGGCGCCGGCTTCCGCCACGATGGCGGCATTGGCGCGCTGGTTTTCGGCAACGCCGATCAACAGGGTGGGAAGGCCGAGGCAGCCACGCTCCCAGGTCGATGTTCCTGGGGCGCCGATGATGAGATCGGCTGTGCTCATCAATCCCGCCATGTCAGCAACGTCAGTCCACAACTGGACGCGTTTGCCCATTTTGGCGACCTGCTGCCGCACGGCGGCAATGTGTGGTGCCTGGCTGCCGAGGACGACATCGATCGCCAGGTCCGGCTCGGTGCCCAGAACATCCAGGGCAAGGCCCGTCCCATCGAGCGGATCGACCCCGCCAAAGGCGACCATGACCCGGCGCAGGGATCCACCGCCTGCTTGTTCCGTCACTGATTGCAGTTGCGTCGGCCGGCGCGCGGGAAATTGCTGGCGAAGCAAAGCGGCATCGGCGCCGAGCAGGCACAGTGCCGGCCGCGCGTTCAAGGGGCGATAGCGCGCAGCAGGAATGCCCGGGGTCGGATTGATGATAAGATCGGCATCCATGGTGCGATTGACGAGATCGTCGAAATAGACAATGCGGCTGGCAAATTCGCGCGCCTGCGTCGCAAAGCTCTGCGGGATGTCGTAATCATCTATGACCAATGCATCGCAATGCCCGACCGAGGCACCGATTTGCCTTGCATGCGCCGCCGGATCGGTGCCCTCGAGGCGGATCAGTGCCTGCGACGGCACATTGCTGCCGAGAAAGGCGATGGTCTGTGCATCGGTCGCCCAATAGCAGCGCCAGCCCAGGGCTTCCACGCGGTCCTGCAGCGCGTTACAGCGCATGGCGTGACCCAGGCCGATCTGCGCATTGGCCTTGAAGCGGAACACGATCACGGCTGCCGCCTTGTCGTTGGCCATCGCCGATTTGGCCCGGTGCCCGGCATTGGCAAGCGCCAGGTCGGGCTGCTGGCCGATCTGCGACAAAACTTCCTGCCAGGGCGGGATGCGGTCGCGCGGTAATTCGGCAAACAGCCGCGTGAAAAATTCCAGATCGCCGGGATAGTCCAATGTCCAGCGCTGCTGGTTGGCCGGCCAGCCGGGACCGACCACATTGGTACGCTGCAGGTCCGGGTTGCGCCGCAGCCACGGCGTCACATGCTCGCGGTCATAGGTTTCCGTGGCATCACTCGCAGCATGTTCAAGCGCCGCGCGGGTGAAGGCTTCACAATCCAGGCCATGGGGAAACAGGCGCGGCATGTTATTGGACGCGTAATCGGCCCGGGTGTCCGCCCGCGCTTTGATGACGGCAGCACACAGGGCCGGGTCGATCAGCGGGCAGTCACTGGTGACGCGCAGGATAACATCGGCATCGACTGCGCGTGCCGCACCCAGATAGCGACCGAGCACATCGTGTTCGTCGCCTCTGAAGACAATGGCGCCGGCGGATTCCGCCAAGGTGACGATCTCGTCATCGGCCGGCAGGGTCGTGGTGGCGACCACCACCATGTCGGCATTCTCCACCATGCGTAGGCGTCCGATGACATGCTCCAGCACGGTCCGGTCGCCGAGTTTTTGCAGGACTTTTCCGGGCAGGCGGGACGAGCCTTTGCGTGCCTGCACGATGATCGCCGTTCGCGGCTGCCGGGGTGGCATGATGACGTGCTGCGGCCGCTGATCGTCCGACGTTTGCAGGCTCCGCTCGTTGACGAACATTTGCAGCAAAGCAAGCGTCAGCGGGGTCGTCGTCTGCTGGTTCGCGGCGAGGAAACGGGCGATGCCGTCAAGCGGCAGGATTTCGATGCTCTCATATTCGCCGCTGGCATTGCGTGCGGAAGCTTCCTGAATCTGCGGCCAGGACAATGAAGTATGGACTCGGAAGCAGACATCGAACACTTGGCTTTCAACGTCACTGACGATGGCGAGCGGCTGCAGGTCCGTGACAGGACCGGAATCGATACCGACCTCCTCGCGCAGCTCCTGCATCAGCTGCCGGTGCAGGCTGATATTGTTGTTGTTATCCAGGGTCGTCAGGTCGACCGACCCGGAGGGCGCGAGTTCGCCCAGGCCCGGGAACTGGTAGACCGATTTGCTGCGGCGCCCGATCACGATTCCATCCTGGCAGAATAGCAGACCGGTCACCGCCAGCGGACGCACTTGCGACCATTTGAAAATCGACGTGTCGCGCGATTGCGCCAGCAGCCAGCGATAGTCGGCGCGCCGTCCGATGATGCTGTTGCCCTGGATCGACGCCACCGACACGATTTCGCCATCGAAGAGATGGGCACCGCGCCGCTGCGTTTCCTCATGCCAGATCGTCTTGGCGAGATTGTCGACTTCAGCCGGAATGTTGAGCGGCCCGGCCGTCAAGCGGCAGGTAGGGTTCTCGCTGATCCTGACCAATGAAACCGGGTGCTTCAATCTTGCCTCGAGGATGCAAAACGTTGCTGCAGATAGGCGAGCGCAGCGGACAGATGCGCAGCGTCATAATCGGCTGATACCGGACTATCGACCGGCGGATGCGTGCCGGTCAACCGGATGACGGCAAGACCCGCGCGGCGGGCAGATGTCACGCCTGACTCTGAATCCTCGATTACGATGCAATTCTGCGGTGCGACCCCGAGATGCTCGACCAGCATCTGATAGATTGCTGGGTCCGGCTTGCCGCGTTCGCACAGATCGGCGCCGATGATGCAATCGATCTGGGCATCGAGGGCGTGGCGCGTCAGCCAGTCCGCGATGAGATTGCTGCGGCTTGCCGACCCGATGCCGACCCGCCAGCCTTGTCGTTTGGCCCAGGCGATGATCTCGTGCGTGCCCTCCAGGGCCGCGGCTGTCGGCACGGTCGTTTCGATGGTCCGCCAATATCGCCGCCATAGCTGGGCAGCATCCTGATCCGGCGCATAGCGTCGGGAGAGGTCGGTGATCAGCTGAAACAGATTGGCGCCATTGACTTGGGCAAAAGTCGGTGCCGTCGCAGTGGCTCCGATGCTGCGCAGGAAGCTGGCATAGGTCTCCTGCAGCACGGGCAGCGTGTCGGCGATGGTGCCGTCGAAATCCAGCAGCAGGGCCCGGCGCGCGGACATATCGTTGCCGGTACCCGGCCCGGCCGCCGTTCCGGTCATGGTCTCTGGCACAGGACCAGGCGATTCTGCCCGATCGGGCCAAGGTCCTGCCCAAGGCCATTGGTCAGTTCCAGATTGAGCGTGGCCGCAGCCTCGATCAACGGGTGGTCATAATCGACCGTGCCGCCATTGGTCATCGGCAGCAGGACGTAAAGCAGCAGGTCGTGGAGCGTGCTGATGTTCCGGGTCTCGAGGACACTGAGGCCGATCTCGCCGGCGAGGCGCTCGATCTTGCCATCGGCGATGAAGGTATTGAAGACGTCGATGGGCCGGTCCGGCAGGTTGACCGCCAAGCGCAACCGGCTTTGCCGGGCCCGCGCTTCGGCAGAGTTCTCGATCGTTGCCAGAAGCCCGCGCGGCCCCAGCAATCGCGCCATGGCCCGGTAGGCCTGCTGCTGCAGATCCCAGCTATTGAGGTTGATCAGGCAGCGGTCGGTCAGGATGACGTCGAAGGGGCCAGCGACATTGTCGAGCTCCAGCGCATTGCCGACCTGATAGGTGAGGCGCGCCGGGTCGATGCCGTCTTCTGCCTGCCGTTGCCGGGCGGCCTCAATCATCTCCGGGATATAGTCGATTCCGGTCACATGGCTGTCGGGGAATTGCTGGGCGATCCAGCTGCAATTGAAACCATTGCCGCAGCCCACCTCAAGGATGCGCAAAGGGCGCCCGAATTCGGTGGCAGCCCGCCGGACAATCTGGTCGATGCAGCCGATTTCCAGCATCTTGGCCGTACGGCCCTTGGTCGTGGCGCGGAGGTCCTTGCCAAATGACCGGGCCCAGCTCTGCCAATGCTGCTGGATGTCATCGAGGGTCATCACAATGGAAAGTCCTTAGGCAACGGCGCTGCGCACAAGTCGATGCAAATGGGTCGACATGCTGATCTTTTTTTCCGTCAAGAGGGCGACTTTCGATCCGCAGGTGTAGATGCAGGGATCGACGCTGATGCCCAACGCGCCGGCAATGCGGCGCAGGCGGTCCATGATCTTGGCATGGTCGAAGTCCGGGAACAGAATGCCGCGGACATTCTTGTCCTTCAGGCTCCATTGGTAATTCCAATTCGGCCGCCAATTGCTTGTCGTATCGCTGGGGCTGTCCATGCAGGATCGCGCCGCGAGGGCATGATCGAGATAGTCGACAATGGTCTCGGCGCCCATGCGGTTGGGGTTGTAGCTCATGCTCTCGGCGAACTCGCGGCGCATCTCGTCGGTATAGGCGAGGGGCCGCGTGCCGGCGACGTGGGCCAGCAGCATCTCAGTCGCTTCGTCGACGGTATGAGCAACGGGGTTGACGCGGTTGGCGAGATAACGGCTGACGACCGGGCTCTGTGTTGCCATGACACAGAGGGCAGGATGGTCGAGGGCGACGGCTTCGACACCCGTCGTGCAATTGGTGTGGATGAGGGCGTCAGACGCCAGGATCCAGGGAATGGAGGCACCCTCGCGCACCACCGACAGGCGCGGCATGCCCCGGAAATGCTCCAGCCAGGTTTCGATCCGCTCAGAGGGATGCGGCCGCAGCACGATCGACATGTCCGGCAACTGCTGGAGCAGATGCTCGATGATTTTGACCGCGGCCTGATGATTGTCGCGTTCCATCATCAGGTAATTGTCGATGAACTGCCGCTGGGTAGGGTTGTTGAGGTCGAGTTTGCCCTGGCGGAACTGCTCCTGGACCATGAACTCGGCTGGCCCCTTGTCGGAGTTGGTCCAGCCGAAATTCGTGTTCACGAGCAGGAAGCGGCCGAACCGCTGGCGGATCGCATCGATATCCTGCTGGTGCATGCTGCGCATTTCCGGGCGCAACAGGTCCCAGCGCGGATTAAGCGTCCTATGCACGCGGTCGGCGGCAAACGGAAACCGGGTTTTCATGGCCGAGCTGTTGGTCTCCCCGCCGATGAAAATGGCATCGGCGAAGCGGACGGCATCATCGGCAATCCAGCGCAGTTCGTCGGGCTTTGCCACCAGACCAGGGACTTCCTCTTCGATGGCGGCGACGGTGTAGCCCAATTCCTTCACCCGCATCATAGTCCGGGCGTCGCGTTGCGTCAGGCTTTTGGACATGTAGATGCCGGGTGGCATGGCCTCGACATTGCGCTCGATTAACCACTTTTGCCCCAGGACGACCTCAAAGCCGCGCTGCATGGCCAGGACCGCCAGTAACAGCCGCGAATCCAGTTCACGGGATGCAATCTCCATCGGCAGGTAAAGCATGCGGCGCAACCCACAGGATGAATTGTGTGCGCCAGCCGCAGATGATGGTGATGTGGTAGACAAAAACAATTCCCTTTGTTTTCGCGCTCTTAGCGACCGTCCGGTCATATCCGAGGCGGCCGTGCCTGCAACAATATAGCTGCCATGATTCGCTCAACTTGTCCCAATTGCGACGGTGCGGTCACAGGGGAGCGATCCCGCGGCCGGACTATTTACCGTGAGAGTGACGGCGACCGCAATTGTTGTGAGCAAACCCAAGAATATGACGAAATTGACGCCGCAATGCTGCACTGCACTGTGGGTGCCCAGCCTACTTTTCAGCCCAGCCCGCTTCTCCGCCCGGCCTGCGCCTCAGATCATCTTTTTGAGGGAATTGGCATCGAGCCATTGGGTGTTGATGTCGCTGGCGAAGCGGAAGCCTTCCGGGACCTTGGGCGCACCGTCCTGGGCGAAGGAGCGGCGCTGCCAATAGGTGAAGACCGGCTCGATGACAT
>NZ_JBFUDM010000004.1:0-341395 GCF_056404715.1 Dongia sp. P2_B8
ACGGCTTCGACAACCGCGAGGGCGTCAACCCCACGGTCAATGTCGGCGACATCCTCAAGGAACTCGGCTTCTCCTACACCGTCGAAGACGGCGACCACACCCAGGCCAGCGGCGGCCTCACCGTCAAAGTCGTCGATGACGGGCCGATCCTGTGCCTCGACACCAGCCATCATGGCTCTGTCGAGATCGACGAATCGCCCAGCAACCAGCGTGACGATCAGAACAACAACAGCGCTCCCGCTGCTCTCGTCAACGTGGTCGGCGCCGGTGCGATCATCGAGTATGCCAAGGATGGTGACTCGGTCATTGATGTCGGTGTCGACTTCGGCGCCGATGGTGCCGCACCGGGCGGCGGTCTCGTGGTGGCGCTCAGCGCGTCGGGCGAAGGCGTCGACTCCGGTCTCGATTTCAAGGACAGCGGCGGTGCCACCCGTGACATCGTCCTGACCACGGAAAATGGCGTTGTCGTCGGCCGCGTCTCCGGCGGCCCGGACGATGGCAAGCCGGTCTTCGCGGTGACCATCGACCAGAATGGTGAATTGTCGGTCGCGCAGTATCTGCCGATCAAGCACGCCAACCCGAACAATCCGGACGATTCCGACAGCATCGACACCTCAGCGCTGGTCGTCACCGTGACGGCGACCGATGCCGATGGCGACGGCGTTGCCAAGTCCGTCAACGTCGGCAACAAGGTCACCTTCTATGATGACGGGCCGAGCGCCAGTGGCAACAACATCGTCCTCAAGGATGATGATGCGCTGCCTGGCGGCAATCCGAATGGCAATGGCGACGATGCCAACTCTGCCAATTCCGTGGGTACGCTTTCGCACGGCTACGGTACGGACGGTGCTGGTTCGACACTGCTGACGAGTGCCAACCTGCCGGGCGGCATGGGCTTCACCCAGGCCCTCACGGACGGCGGCAAGACGTTGACGATCTCGCAGAACGGTACGCCGGTTCTCAAGATCGCTCTCGCGGACGACACCAGCGGCAACTACACAGTGACCCAGCTGGCAGCCATCAAGCACGCTGACGGCAACAACGAAAACAACGTCGAATTCACCGTCAACTATCAGGTGAAGGATAACGATGGCGATACCGTCAACAGCACGGTCAAGATCAACGTCGACGACGATACGCCGACCCTCTCGCTCAACGACTATGTCGACCAGCATACCGGCCAGGGTGAGGGCACGGCTCATCACGGTGGTGAGTACGGTTATCTCGACGAAGATTGGCTGTCGCCGGAAGGCAACAACGATCTGGGCAACAGCTCGGGCGATGCTATCGGTGGCGTGAAGTCGATCGCGCTGCTCAATGTCTCGCCGGGTGCGGATGGCGGCAAGTCGCCGTTCCCGCTCACGCTCAACGCAAACGATGTTGACGTCCATGGCGACATCGACAGCGGCTTGCGCCGTTCGAGCGATGGCGCGCCGATCACCATGGTGACCTCGGCCGATGGTCAGACCATCACCGGCTATGCCAACAACATCCACGATGCCGCCCATACGGTCTTCACGATCAAGATCGTCGGCAACACGGTGGAATATGAGTTGCTCCAGCCCCTGATGCAGGACAGCACCAACGCCAACCCGGATTACAACAGCGGCGACAACAACACCGAAGGCCAGGTGAAGTTCGATGTTACGGTCACCTTGACCGACGGTGACAACGACAAGACCACGACGATCGTCAAGTTCCTGGTCGATGACGACCAGGTGGATGCGGTCAATGACGGTACGCTGAGCATCGGCAGCTTCGGCTCGGCGATCGCCGGCACCAACCTTCTGTTGAACGATTACACCGGTGCCGACGCGGTGACTAAGCTCACCCAGGTCAACATCGGCGGTAGCTGGCAGAATGTGGCTGGCGGCGGCTCCGACTTCTACGTGAAGGCGGACGGCACGCTCGGCAACGCCGGCAACAGCGTCGGTATCCTGCATATCGAGCAGGATGGCGATTGGTCGTTCAAGCAGACCACCAGCTCGAACGCCCCCAACCTCAACTTCACCTACAAGATCGTCGATGCCGATAACGACAGCGACACGGCGACCTTCAGCGTCGATCTGAAGAATGCCCCGCCGCCCTCCCTTGGCACGCAGGGCCAGGTTCTGGTCGATGAAGACGGTCTCGCCGGTGGCATCGTCAACGACCCGACTGCGCCGAACAGCGACACGGCCCCCGGCGACGATATCGGTGGCAAGAACTCGCAGTCCGAAGCGATCTGGAACGACACCCTTGCGGGTCTCAACTGGAACGGCAATGTCGGTACGCTGACTTTGTCGACCACCCTGGCGGACGTCAGCGCGTTCAAGAACCTGAGCGGGCAGTCCATCGACAACATCACCGGCAACGGTACCGGGACCTTGATCCTCTCGGCTGGCGGTACCCAGCTGGTGAAGATCGAGATTACCAACAGCACCACGGGCGCCTACACGGTGACGCTGCTCAACCCGGTCCAGCACAGCAACAGCGCCAGCGAGGACAATGTCCTCGGCGGCGTCAAAGTGACGGCGACCAATATTGGCGGCTCGATCGATACGAGTCTGCCGATCAACATCGATGACGACCGTCCGTCGCTGTCGCTCTCGACGCAGCCTGCGCCAAGCCTGACCGTCGACGAAACCGGCATCTATGGTCCGCCGGCTGTGGCGGGCGTTGCCGGCCTCTTCACCGGCGTCAACTTCGGTGCCGACGGCGCCGCGGCTGGCGGTGGCCTGACCTATAAGCTGACCGGCGCTGGCGGTGTTGCCGTCGCCGACGGCACGGGCACGGGCTTGACCGACCTTAATGGCAACGCGATCCAGCTGTTCAATGTTGGCGGCGCGATCCAGGGCAAGGTCGTCGGTGGTCCGAACAACGGTGTCATCGTCTTCCAGGTCTCGATCTCCGGCAGCAATGTCACGCTGCAGCAGGTCTGGCCGATCAAGCACGTGGCCGGCAACCCGGACGACGCGCTCTCGGCGACTGCGAACCTGATCTATGTAACTGCGACCGCGACCGACAAGGATGGCGACACCCAGTCGCTCACCTCGTCGAGCGCGCTCACCCTGACCTTCAAGGATGACGGTCCGGATGCGGTGGATGACAACAATGCTGTGGTGACCATCGGTACGCCGATCACCGGCAATGTGACGAATAACGACAGCTCGGGCGCCGACGTGAAGACCGGCTTCGCGAAGGGCGAAGTGACCAAGTTCACCATCGACGGCAACGACTACAACGCTGACGGCGTGCCCCATAATATCCCGGGCCACGGCACGATGACCATGGACAGCCACGGCAACTACTCCTTCACCCAGACAGATGGCGCTGCGGGCACGATGAACGTGACCTACACGCTGCAAGATGGTGACGGCGATACGGATACCGCGGTGCTGCACATTGCAACCGTGGCCGACATCGCGCCGATCAACTTCAACGACGCCAATGCGGGCAATGAGAACGTGACTCAGGACACCAACATCATGGTGATCCTCGACATCTCGGGCTCGATGGGTGACGACGCAGATGCCAACACGGCGGGGACGCAGTCGCGTCTCAACTTCTGCAAGGCGGCGCTCATTCAGCTGCTCAATGCCTATGACGCCCTGGGCGAGGTCAAGGTCACCATCGTGTCGTTCACGACCGGCGCCGAGATCCAGCTCGCCTGGAGCAGCGTCGCGGCGGCGATCGCCGAGATCAACACCTTCACCCCGCAGGATCTCACCAACTATCAGGCGGCAGTGGAAACGGCGGATGACGCCTGGGTCGCAGCCGGCAAGATCCCGGGTGCCCAGAATGTCGTCTACTTCCTCTCGGATGGTGATCCCACCACCGGTGGCGGCAGCGGCAACCATCTCACCCAGAGCCAGAAGGATACCTGGGACGCGTTCCTCGAGAACCCGGCCAACGATATCGATCATGTCTATGCGGTTGCGGTCGGTGACGGGATCAACGGCGACAACAACAACCCGGACAGCGACCTCAAGGACGTTGCCGATCCCGATGGCAATGACTCGCCGGACGGCCAGGTGATCTATGTCCATAACGCTTCCGACCTCGCCACCCAGTTGGTCGGCACCATCGCCAATCAGCCGATCGCCGGCAACGTGTTGACCGGTGTCGATACATCGGGTGTTGGTGATACGGGTGTACTGCACACCACGCCGGATGTGGCTGGCAACGGCACGACCTTCGTCGACAGCTTCGTCTACGACAGCGCCAACAACGCTTTCGACGTCACCTTCTCGTGGGATGGCGTGGCGGCGAATGTTACGGCGATCGGTGGTACCAATGTGGTCGTCAACGGCCATCTGGTGAGCTTCGATACCGGCTTCGGCAAGATGACCTTCAACTTCGACACCGGCGCCTACAGCCTGGCACCGGGGTCGGTCGCTGCCGACACCGATGTGAAGTTCCACTACACGACCAAGGACGCCGATGGCGACCATGACGCCGCGGGTGGCACCGATAGCGACAATGCCAACACCATTCCGGGCGGTGCGGATCTGGTCATCACGATCCACAATGTTGTAGCACCGCCTGCCATCACCTCGATCGACGACAATGTCGGCTCGATCCAGGGCGTGGTGCCGGATAACGGTTCGACCGACGACACGGTCCTCGTGCTGCATGGCACGTCTGATGCCGGGTCGCTGGTTAAAGTCTATGACGGCGCCTCCTATCTCGGCGATGCCATCTCGGACGGTCTCGGCAACTGGACCTTCACCACGGCGGCACTGCCGAACGGGTCGGATCATCACTTCAACGCCACGGCGACCTTGGGCACCACCTCGGCACCGTCGTCCAACTACGACGTCTCGATCGACACGACAGCCCCCACGGTTGCCGTCAATATCGTCGACGCCTCGCAGAGCGACAGCAACAACAGCTCGGTCGTGACCTTCATCTTCTCTGAAGTCCCGGTTGGCTTCTCTGCGGTGGATGTCGCGGCGGTTGGCGGCACGGTGACGGGCCTCACCCAGGATCTGGGCAGCGATCCCAGCGGCAAGACCTGGACCGCAACCTTCAACGCTGCCGACAATTTCGAAGGCAACGCCACGGTATCGGTGCTCAACGGCAGCTATACCGATGCCGTTGGCAATGCCGGCAACTTCAACTTTGATGCGGTCCCGGTGGACCGCGTCAATCCGACGGTCGCGGTCAACATCGTCGATGCGTCGCTCAACGATGCCGACACTAGCTCGGTCGTGAAATTCGTCTTCAGCGAAGTCCCGAGTGGCTTCGCGGCGGGTGATATCACCACTGTGGGTGGCAGCATCTCTGGACTCGCCGTCGACGTGGGCGATCCCAGCGGCAAGACCTACACGGCGACCTTCACTAAGACCGCCGGGTTTAACGGCGTGGGTTCTGCGTCGATCACCGCTGGCAGCTACACCGACGCAGCCGGCAATACCGGCGGCAGCGGCAGCGACTCTGTGAACCTTGCCAGCAACCATGCGCCGGCGATTGGCCAGGATTACATCATCACCAATCAAACTGGCGTGGTGACGGTGCATGACTCCTGGCTGCTGAAGAATGACACCGACGCTGATGGCAACCCCCTGACCATCACCGGGGCAAGCACCAGTGACTCGGCCAACTTCGATGTCAGCCCGAACCACAGTGGATCGTCGATCACATTCACACTCGACACCTCACAGGGCCAAGGTACGGAACTGAGCGACGGTGAGTCGACGGTCATGACTTACACCTTGTCGGATGGGTCGCTGACCGATACGACACCGGATGTAACCATCACCTACGAATCGTCGAGCACCCTGACAGGTGGCAACAACCATGAGATCCTTATCGGGACCTCCGGGATTGAAACACTGCTCGGCAACGGCGGCGACGACATGCTCGTCGGTGGTGGTGGCGATGACACCTTCAACGGTGGGACCGGTACCGACACGGTTGTGTTGCGTTCCAGCGTGACCACCATCGGCACGAACTTCGATGATGCCCATTTCGAGAACATCGAAGTGATCGACCTCGGTGTTGGCCATGACAACGTCCAGTTGGGCAACAGCGGCAACAGTGGTAATAATCGCCTCAATGCTGACGACGTGCTCAACATCACTGACTCGAACGCCGTTCCGCTGTTCATCAAGGGCGATGCGAGCGACAGCGTGTTTATCGACAATAACGGCGGAAACGCGTTGACGGTTTCTGGTACGCAGGATCAGGCGGGTTATACCCACTATACCGGCACCAGCGGCGGGAACACGGTTCACCTCTATGTCGATAGCGATATCATCGTGAATGCCGGTAGCAACTAAGCTGCTTGGCCAAACTGAATGATGGGGGCGGCCTTCGGGCCGCCCTTTTCTTTTGGGTCGGGCGCTGGATTGAACTTTTTCTTACCCTGGAGACACTAAGCCTATAATCTGGCGCCGAAACAGTCGGGTAGGGGGCTCAGCTATCGATGTCTATCGGCGCGATTTCGGCGAACTGGTCGGAGGGTTATGTCACCGACACGCTCTATACCGACAATGTCTATCGGGAGCAGTCGCCGGTATGGATCAATTATGTGGCGGGGCTGCAGGGCTGCGTGCCGCGGCCGCTCGACCAGCCATTCTCCTATCTTGAGCTCGGTTGTGGGCTCGGCCATTCCATCACGGTCTTTGCCGCCGCCTTTCCCAACGGGCGTTTTGTCGGCGTTGATTTCAACCCGGCCCATATCGACTTCGCCCGGCGCCGGGCCCAGGCGCTGGGGCTCGACAATCTAAGCTTCGTCGAGGCGAGCTTTCAGGACCTCGCCGCAGATGCAGCAGGACAGGGCATTGCGCGTTCGTTCGGCATGTTCGATTTCGCGGCACTGCACGGCATCTACAGCTGGATATCGGCCGATGCGCGCGTGGCGGTCCAGCATATTCTCTTTGATCGCATGCAACCGGGCGGCCTGGTTTACAACAGCTATAATTGCCAACCCGGCTGGTCGATGGAGGCGCCGCTGCAGCGCCTGCTGAAGGAATTCTCGGCGACGGGTACGGGCGACACTTTGAAGCGATTGCGGTCGGCGCTGGATCGCATGAAGAGCCTGGGTGCGATCAAAGCCGGCTATTTCGGGGCCACGCCACAGGCTGTCGCTGCGCTCAACGCCCTGGCGCAAAAGCCGGACAGGTATCTGGCGCACGAATTTCTGAATGGCGACTGGAACGCCTTCTATGGCGCCGACGTGGCGGACGAGATGGCGGCTGCCAAGCTCGAATTCGTTGGCTCGGCGACGCTGATGGAAAATCACACCGACTGGCTGCTGACGGAGGAAGGTCAAGCCCAGTACAGCCAGCAGCCGGACCAGCGGCGCGCCCAATTGGTCCAGGATTTTCTCATCAGCCAGAAGTTTCGCCGCGACGTCTTCGTGCGCGGCCATGGTCGCCTGGCACCGGCCGAGATCGCGGCGCAACGCGCGCGCCAATGCCTGGTGGCGTCAAAATCGCTCGACAAGATCAGCCCGACGATCAAGGTACGTCGTGGCACCATCACAATCGATCCCGCAAGGTTCAAGCCTCTCATCGAGGCGGTCAACGGTTGGGCAGGCACCGAAGGTGATTTCGTTGCAGCCATCACCAAAGCAAGTGGTTCTGCCGGAGACATTTCCCGCCTTCTGGCTCTCTTGACGGCAGCTCAGCATCTGACGCCCGCAGCAACAGTGCCGCCGCGGCCGCAGGAACTGGCGACCATCACCGATGGCAAAGTGGGTCGGTACACAATTCCGCTCAAGGCCAATATTATTGAACTTGCCATGGCGCTCGCCGGTAGACGCAGTGCACTCATGGTCAGTCCCGTCACCGGCAGCACCGTCGCCTGTGGCTTGAATGGCGTTCTTTTCCTGAACGAGTTCCAGACTGCGGGGGGCAGCATCGGCGATTTCGCGGCGCGCGTTCAAGCGCAGATGGATGCTCGTGGCCTGCGACCGGCCAAGAATGGCAAGTCGATCACGGATCCGGCGGAAATTCGCAACCATCTCCTTGAGCAGCTCACGCAATTTGCCAGCGAAGACCTGTCGGCCTTGGTGAGGATGGGAGTTTTGCGCCCCGCCTGAAGGTCGCGCGTCCGATGGACCGGTGATTTTGGTCAAATCGCCCGAAGAATCGGATGGATCGCAACCGCAGCTGAAACCTCCGGTTAACCAAATCGGCCTAAGCTCTTGACCGTGCGTCCAGGCGGCGAGGGGAGAGGCTTGGTTTGTCGGTCAATGGAAATGGCGGAAATGCTCGCTTTGGTGCGCTGCAGCATGCGCACCGTCGGGCCATGTCACGCTGCTTTCACTTTTCCTCAGATACGTATCATCGATCACACTACACGGCCTTACGGACACCCGAAAATATGATAAAAGGCGCCCGGAACGGCCTGAAAGAATTGGACTTCACCTGATGTCATCAAGCCCCACCGCCGGTCAGCCCGGTGCGACCCCCTCCAGCAATACCGCCTCTTCCACCGCTCCCGGTGTGAAGCCTACGACCGTCAGTGCGGCAAATACGAGCGCCCCGAATACGGGTCCTGCCAATGCCAGCCCAACGGGTGCAGGCCCAGTGAATGCGGGCGCGCCTGCCGGCAGCGCAGCGCAGCCGGGTGCGGCTGGCCCCGGCGGCCCCAAAGGCCCCGTTCCGCCCACTGGTGGCATTCCAGCTGGCGCGATACCGCCGGGTGGCCTGCCCGCGGGCATGAAGATGAATATGAATCAGGTGGCACCTGCTGTGCCCGCGGGACCGCCGGTGGAATATTCCGGCCCGGCAATGCGCGATGATCCATTGCTCTCCTGCCTGGTCATCCTGACGCGTATCTTTTCCAATCCGCGCTCGCCGGCGGCCATTGCCCATGGCTTGCCGATCTCGGATGAAGGCCTGACGCCTGACCTGTTCCTGCGTGCGGCCGACCGCGTGGGCCTCTCTGCCAACAAGGTCCGGAAGAAGCTCGATAAGGTCGACGCCATGACCTTGCCTGCGGTTCTGCTGCTGAAGGATCGCAAAGCCTGTGTGATGTTGTCCGTGCCGCGTGATGGCAAGGTCGAGGTGGCAACACCCGACACGATGGATGGATCGCACACGGTCGCTCTGACGACGTTGACCGAACTTTATACCGGCCAGATGCTGGTGGTGCGGCCGAAGATCCGCCTCGACAACCGCAGCGCCGATATGACCGAAGCCAAGGGCCGCAATTGGTTCTGGGCCAATGTCATGCGCTATACCCCGGTCTATATCGAGGTCGTCATCGCGGCATTGCTGATCAATTTCTTCACCATCGGTACTTCGCTCTTCTCGATGCAGGTCTATGACCGCGTCGTCCCCAACAAGGCCGAAGAAACGCTGATGATGCTGGCGGCCGGCGTGCTGCTGGTGTTCGGCTTTGACTTCATTCTGCGCACGCTGCGGGCCTATTTCCTCGACATGGCTGGCAAGTCGCTCGACCGCAAAGTGTCCTCAGCATTGTTCCAGCAGATGCTGTCGATCCGCATGGCGGCTGGACCGCAATCGGCCGGCGCCTTTGCCAGCAACATCCAATCTTATGAAAGCCTGCGCGACTTCTTCACCTCGGCAACGCTGTCGGCGATCATCGATCTGCCGTTTGTCTTCATCTTCCTGATCATCGTCTATGTGATCGCGGGTGAAGTGGCGATCGTGCCGGCAGTGCTGATCCCGATCGTGATCGCAGTCAGCGTCCTGGTGCAGATCCCGATGAAGCGGGCGGTCGAGCGGTCGTACCGCGAAAGTGCCCAGAAGCATGCGACGCTGGTCGAGGCGATCAACGGCCTCGATATGATCAAGGCGAGCTCGGCCGAAGGGCAGATGCAGCGCGATTGGGACGGCTATGTCGCAGCGTCATCCGAATCCGCCAAGACCTCGCGCTTCTGGTCGACGATCGCGGTCAATTTCGTGATGATGTCTTCGAACCTGGCGTTTGCCGGCGTCATCATCGTCGCCTGCTACAAGATCTTCACCCACGATCCAGCCTCGAATACGCCGGCACTCACAACCGGTGCGATGGTGGCTGCCTCGATGCTGACCAGCCGTGCCATGGCGCCGTTGGGCCAGATCGCCGGCCTGATCGTGCGTTTCCATCAGTCCTGGACATCGCTCAAGGGCCTCAACCGGATGATGGCTTTGCCGGTCGAACGGCCGCAAGGCAAGGTCTTCCTGCGCCGGCCGATCATCGAAGGCGCCATTGAATTCCGCAATGTGCAGTTCAAATATCCGAACTCGCAGGTGGCGGCGCTGGATGGTGTCTCGTTCCGCATCCAGCCGGGCGAACGCGTCGGCATTGTCGGGCGCATCGGATCCGGCAAAACCACGATCGAACGTCTTGTGCTGGGCCTCTTTGAGCCTTCCGAAGGCGCCGTGCTAGTCGACGGCGTCGACATTCGGCAGCTCGACCCCACCGATCTGCGCCAGAGCGTTGGTTGCGTGCTGCAGGACCCGCATCTCTTCTTCGGTTCCGTGAAAGATAACATCACGCTGGGTGCGCCCTACGTGGACGAGGATTCGGTCATTCGCGCTGCGACCTTGGCCGGTGTCGATCAGTTCGTGCGCCAGCATCCGTCGGGCTACGACATGCCGGTCGGCGAGAATGGCCGCTATCTGTCCGGCGGTCAGCGGCAGTCGGTGGCGGTGGCGCGCGCGATGCTGCTCAATCCGCCAATCCTGTTGCTCGACGAGCCGACCAGCTCGATGGACAACTCGACCGAGAACTCTTTCAAGAGTCGCCTGGGCGAGATCGCGCACGGGAAGACCATGATGCTGGTGACACATCGCAATTCGATGCTGTCACTGGTTGATCGCCTCATCGTGCTCGACCGCGGCAAAGTCGTGGCGGACGGCCCGAAGGCCGGTGTGCTCGATGCGCTCATGAAAGGGCGCATCCGCGCCAATGAAGGCTGACGCCGAATATTCCAGATGGCCAAATAACTGCATGGGCCGACCCCAGTAGGAACTAAATATGTCGATTACCAACAAAGATCTCTGGATCGATCCGGCTGCCTCTGAAAAGGAAGGCACCCGCCTGTTCGGCCATTTGCTGCTGGGCGCCATCTTCATCATCGCAGTCGTTTTCCTCGTCTGGTCGAATTACGCCGTCCTCGACGTCATCACCCGCGGTGAAGCCAAGGTCGTGCCGTCGAGCCAAACCCAGGTCATCCAGAGCCTTGACGGTGGTATCCTGGAGGAAATGAAGGTTCGGGACGGCCAGACGGTCGAAAAGGGGCAGCCGATCCTCATCATCCGCAATGATACGGCGGTGGCGAGCCTTGCCGAGCTCACCCAGCGTTTCTACATCGCGACGGCGGCCATCGCCCGCCTGCAGGCAGAAATCGATGGTGTCAAAACCGCTGACGACATCAAGTTTCCACAGGATCTGGTCGACAAATATCCGGACAAGGTTAACGCCGAGAAGGGCCAGTTCACAGTGCGCGCGGCCCAGCTCCGGTCACAGCAGGCGACCCTTAACGACGAAGTGGCGCAACGGCAGCAGGAAGTGCGTGCTATCGATACGAAGATCAAATCGGCCCGCAGCCTGATCGGCACCGCGCAGAAGCGCCTCGACAATCTGATCAAGCTGCGTGCCGCTGGCGGCGCCGGTGAAAACGAAGTGCTGGAAGGCCAGCAACAAGTCCAGCAATTCCAAGCAGATATCGAAAACGCCCAGGCCGAACGGCCAGCTGCGACCGCCGCCTTGCAGGCGGCGCAATCGAAGATGGCCGAAGCCGTCCAGACCTATCGTGCCCAGGCTGCGCAGGAAATTTCGAAGCACCAGACAGATCTATCAACGGTTACGGAATCGATGAAGGATGCCGGCGCAAAAGTCCGCCGGACTGAAGTCCTATCTCCGGTCAAGGGTACCGTTAAGGACATCAAGATTCGGACCATCGGGGGTGTCATTCAGCCCGCCCAGGACATCATGGAAATCGTCCCGATCGAGGACAATCTGCTGATCGAGGCAAATATCCGCCCCCAGGATCGCGGCTTCATCGCCCCTGGTCAGCCGGCCAAAGTGAAGATCACAGCTTATGATTTTTCGATCTATGGCGGGCTTGACGGACAGGTCGAAGACATCAGCGCCGATGCCATTGAGAATGAGAAGAAAGAGTTGTATTTCCGGGTGCGGCTGCGTACCGATAGAAACTTCCTGATCGGCAAAGAAGGCCAGGATCTGCCTATCATTCCGGGTATGACTGCCTCGGTGGATATCCTGACAGGCAAGAAAACAGTCCTAGAGTATTTGCTGAAGCCAATCCTGAAAGCACGCGAGCAAGCGCTGACGGAAAGATGAGAAAAAGTTGCTGCATCAAAAGGCTAAATCAGGTAGAAGCTTTGAGTGGAATTGCCTTAAAATATGATTAACGGGTAAACATGTTGTCTTCCTGGACGCGAATCGGCAAGATTCGTAAACCGGGGTCAGCTTTGGGGGTAGCGAACATGAGTGAAGTAACGCGGACGCGCATCACGAAAGCGCTTCTGTTGGGCGCCGTAGTCGGAACAACTTTCGGTGTCGGCCTGAATGGCGCGCAAGCCATGTCGCTCAAGGAAGCGATTCAGCTGGTGGTCACAACCAACCCGACGGTGGGCGAGCAGGTGAAGAACCGCCGTTCCATCGATCATGAATTGCGCCAGGCGCGCGGCCTCTATTTGCCGCAGATCGATGCCCAGTTCAACATGGGCCCGGAATTCTCGGAAAATGGTGGCGTCGACCATCCGGATGCAACCTTGAACCAGGGGCCGCATGACCATGGCCGCGTGCTGTTTAAGCAGGACGCCCAGATCAGCTTGCAGCAGCGCATCTTTGATGGCGGCTTCACGGATAGTGAAGTCGAACGTCAGATCGGCCGCATCAAGTCGCAGGCCGAGCGCATTCAGGATGAAGCTCAGGTTCAGTCGCTCGACGCTACGGAAGTTTACCTCGACGTGATGCGTCACACTGAGCGCGTGACCAATGCGGAAGACAATGTCCGCGCCCACGAAGAAATCCTTGGCCTGGTCCAGAAGCGTGCCGAACTTGGTGGTGGCAACATCGCCGACGTCCGTCAGGCGGAAGCCCGCCTTGCCACGGCTCGTTCGAGCCTGATCCAGGTGCAGGGCGATCTGCGTAACTCGCAGGCGACCTTCCTGCGCGTGATCGGCCAGCCGGCCCAGGATCTCGAGCCGGTCGCCACCGCCACCGAGTTGCCGATCCCGGCAGATGTCGAACAGTCGGTTGCGCGCGGCATGCAGGTCAATCCGAAGATCCTGCTTGAGAAGCACGACGTCGAAGTCGCCGAGTCCGAATTGGACAAGGAAGATTCGGTGTTCTGGCCGCAGGTCAATCTCGAGCTGACCGGCAACACCAACCAGCATGACAACGGCCGCGAAGACAACACCTACAACGCCGCTGCCCAGCTGTTCGTGCGCTACAATCTCTATCGCGGCGGCGCCGATATTGCCCGCTCGAAGGAGTTCAAGGAGCACATCAACGAGCAGCTCGAACAGCTCCGCCAGCGCGAGCGTTCGGTTGAAGAAGATGTCCGTACCTCCTGGGCCGATCGTCAGACCCAGCAGGAAAGCATCGCCAACCTTGAAAAGCAGGTTGATGCCAACCAGCAGACCAAGGACGTCTATCAGCAGCAGTTCGATATCGGCCAGCGCGGCCTGCTCGATCTGCTCGACGCCGCCAATGATCTCTTCCTCTCGAAGGACGATCTGATTTCGGCGCGTGTGTTCGAGACCTTTGCCAACTACCGCATCATTGCCGCCCAGGGCGAACTGGTGCAGTTCGTCGGCGCCACGATGCCGGTTGAAGCGACCCCGGACGAGGTTTCTTACGCCGAGTAACGATCAGCGCTGAGGCGCTTGATGAGAAAACCCCGCAGCGCAAGCTGCGGGGTTTTTGTTTGCCTGCGGGCATCAGCTCCAGAATCAGCCGCCGCCGCACAGAGACGTTTCGAATGAGGAGGGGCGGGTTATTGAGGCAAAAGCCTTTAAGACCTTAGGGGCAATTGGAGGCCCGGGCCGGAATCGAACCGACGTACGAGGATTTGCAGTCCTCTGCATGGCCACTCTGCCACCGGGCCTGCGGGCGCAGTCGCGGTCCCAGAGGGCCCGGCGCGCCGAAAGGCGAGCGCACGTATAGAGCCTCGACCGGGGCAGGGTCAAGAGCGCGAAATGCCGTCAATATGGTTAGTCATCCCGATGATTTAAGGAGAATTTCGGGGTGGGTGCGCGCCCGGACATCTCCCCGGCCGCATCCATCGCCGGAGGCGGCTTGGCTTGTCGCAATGCGGCAATGCGGCTATAAAATTGACCATATGGTCGGCGGCAAGAGTCGGCCAACAGATATGCTTGCTCTGGACCGATCGCGGCGGGTCGTCGGTGCAATAACTGGCAAGCGAGTGCAGCAAACGCCAAGAGGGTGCAAATGGTGACGGCAGCAACGATGAATGCGGGAACGGGCCAAGGCGGAGGCAGCAAGGATTACGCAGCCGCTCGGCGCTTCATGGTCGACGGCCAGATCCGGACCAACAAAGTCACCGACGAGCGCCTGATCGAGGCCTTGGCCGATCTGCCGCGCGAAAAATTCGCCCGTGGTGCCGCGCAAGCGCGTGCCTATATCGATGATGATTTGCCGCTCGGTGGCGGTCGCTACATGATGGAACCGATGGTGCTGGCGCGTCTCGTGCAGACGGCGCATCTGCAGGACGGTGATAAGGTCCTTGTGGTGGGCGCCAACACCGGCTACGGCGCTGCGCTCGCTGCCCGCATGGGCGGCGTGGTGACGGCGCTGGAAAGCGATGCCGCCCTCGCCGAGGGTGCTCGCGCGGCGCTGGCCGGCCTTTCGTTGCCGGTGCAGGTGGTGGTTGGCGCCTTGGGCGAAGGCCACAGCGCCAGTGGCCCGTTCAAGGTGATCATCGTCGAAGGGGCTGTTGAAGAAATTCCATCGCGGCTCATTCAACAGCTGGCCGAGGGTGGCAGGCTGGTGACCGTATTGCGCGATGTCGAGGGTGGGGTTGGGCGCGCGGTATTGCTGACCCGCGCTGGTTCCGGGGACACAGTTGCCGCGCAGCGCGTCCTCTTTGATGCCAATACCGCCATGCTGCCGGGCTTTGAGCGTGCGCGGACTTTCGCGTTCTGACGGTAGGTCATGGCTGAGTTCGAGGAAGTTCAGATCGGCGTAGGCAAGCTGCGCGATCTCATCGCACAAGGTGCTACGGTCGACATGCTCGACGTGCGCGAACCTTGGGAACATAAGATTTGCCTGATTGCCGAGAGCCAGACGATCCCAATGGGGGAGCTGCAACAGCGGACCAAAGAATTGACGAATGAGAAGCCCCTGGTGGTGATCTGTCATCATGGCATGCGGAGTTTCCATGCTACCCTTTGGTTGCGCAGCCAAGGGTTCGACAATGCGGTCAATCTCGAAGGCGGCATCGACGCCTGGGCGCGCGAGATCGATCCAAGCATGCAGCGCTATTAAGACGGACTATTTGCCAGGCTTCCTGGTGGGATTTTCGAGTTGAGAAGGGACGGTTGACGATCATGAAGCGGCGATATCTGGGGAATACGGCGACGGCAGTTTTTGCAGTCATGCTGTGCAGCGCGTTCGTGACGCCGGCACTGGCGGTCGATCTCAATGAAGCCCTGGCACAGGCCTATGCCGGCAACCCGACATTGGAGGCTGCGCGCGCACAATTGCGGGCGACGGATGAAAAGGTACCGGAAGCGTTGAGCGGCTGGCGCCCGACCGTGGTGGGAAATGTTCAGGGTGGCAAGACTTGGATCGAACAGAACACACCGTTGCTGCTGGATCAAAATCTCAACTCGCGCAGCTTCGGCGTCACAGTTTCGCAACCGGTCTTCAGCGGCTTTGAAACCGTGTCGGCGACCTCGGCTGCCGAGAACCGCGTGCTGTCGGGTCGTGCCAACCTTCTGAACTCCGAACAGCAGGTGCTGTTGCAGGCGGTGCAGGCCTATATGCAGGTCGTCCGTGACCGCGCGGTTCTCGACCTCAACCGCAACAACGAAAATGTCATTGCCCAGCAGTTGCAGGCGACCCGCGACCGGTTCGATGCTGGTGAAGTCACCCGGACCGACGTGGCGCAGGCGGAATCGCGCCTCCAAGGCGCCATTGCCGACCGCATTGCCGCGGAAGGCAATGTCACCGCTTCGATGGCCGTCTATCGCCAAGTCATCGGCGAAGAGCCGACCGACCTCAAGATGCCGGAAAGCCAACTGGATCTGCCGGCCAACAAGGATGAAGCGGTAGCGCAGTCGATGAACGCGCCCAGCATCATCTTTGCGAAGTATCAGGCTGATGCAGCCAAGGACGATATTGACACCGCTTTCTCCGAATTGTTGCCGACGGTTTCGATCGAAGGCTCATGGCAGCGGGTCGAAGAGCAGAGCTCGAAGGAGCAGTCGCAGGATGAAGGGCAGATCCTCGGCGTGCTGCGTGTGCCGCTCTATCAGGGTGGTGCGCCAGATGCGCGCGTGCGCCAGTCCAAGCAACTCTACCAGCAGAGCCGCAGGCAGATTGACGAAGCTGTCCGTGCAGGCGAACAGACGGCGGTCGATTCCTGGCAATCCTATGAGACTGCATTGGCCCAGATCGATTCCTTCAAAGAGCAGGTCCGTGCCACTGAGGTAGCATTGGATGGCGTGAAGCAGGAACAGCAGGTTGGTGCCCGTACCGTGCTCGATGTGCTCGATGCCGAACTCGAAGCACTCAATGCCAAGGTCAGCCTGGTGCAGGCGCAGACCGACCTCGTCGTAGCCCGCTATCAGGTTCTGGCGTCGGTTGGTCGGCTCACGGCTGGCAGTCTGGCCCTTAATGTGGGCGTCTATGACCCCCAGAAGCACTATGACGACGTGCGGAACAAGTTCATCGGCACCGGTCCGTCGGTCGAATAGGGATGGAACCCGCCCCAGGGATGGGGCGGGTTCCCCTGGCTCCCCGCAATGGTCATATCTGCGGCCATATCTGCGGCCATATCTAGTGCAGCGTGCGTGGCAATTTCCCATTTCTTGAGAAATGCCAATAAAGACGTTACGATAGCCGACATAGCTGGGAGCGACTCGGTTCGGCATGGAGATTGCTTAAAGGCAGTGTCATATGCAGCGCCGGGCAAGAGTGACCCGGTCAGGGATTGGTGAATGTCGGACGCCAAGGGCAATCAAGAACCGTCGATGGAGGAGATTCTCGCCTCCATCAGGCGCATCATCTCCGAGGACGGCGAGCCGAAGGAAGAAACCGCGGCTCCCGCAGTCAATGGTCATGCGGCCGCGGAGGAAGAGGATGACGACGCGCTTGTCCTCACCGACATGGTGGTTGGCGAAAGCAATGTTGTCGAACTAAAGGAAGAGCCAGCGCCGGTTGCGCCAGCCGCCCCGCCGCCACCGGCACCTGCAGCCACCGCAAAACCCGCACCTGCTCCGGAGCCCGTGCAGGTTGTGGCGCCAGAGCCCGCGCCGCAGGCCGATCTGCCGGAACCGGAAGCAGCGCTTCCTGATGCCATGCCCGATATCGAGCTTGACGAGGGAGCCAGCGACAGCGCCTCCGCCGATGACGGCATGCCAGTGGAGCCGCTTCAAGTTGATCCGGCTGCGGCCGCTGCCGCCGACATCCCGATGGATAGCGAGCTGATATCGCCCGACGTGGCAGCCGCCAGTGCTGCGACCATGGCGCAGCTTATGGCTCGGAAACCCCAGGTGAACTCCGGTCGGGCCACCTCGCTTGACGGGCTATTGGTCGAAACCTTGGTTCGGCAGGCGATTGAGCCCATGCTCAAGGACTGGCTCGACGAGCACCTTCAGGAAATCGTCGAGCGGCTGGTCCGCCGCGAGGTCGAGCGGCTCTCGCGCAAGGCAGAGCTGAGCTAAATCGCTGATTTCCTGCCCGTTTCCCTAGATCAGACCCCGGTTTGACGCCTGTTCGCCCCCCGTTTGACTGGGGCGTCGGGATCGTTATAACTCCCGGCAACGCTTACCATATTCCTTAAATGAAGGTGTCCCAGCGATGCTGGAAAAGACGTTTCAACCCGCCGAGGTTGAGAAGAAGCATTACGATGCCTGGGAGCAGGTCGGGGCCTTTGCCGCCAATCCGACCTCCAACAAGGCGCCCTATACGATCATGATGCCGCCGCCCAACGTGACGGGCAGCTTGCATATGGGGCACGCGCTGACCTTCACGCTGCAGGACATCCTCATCCGCTACCAGCGCATGAAGGGCCGGGACGCGTTATGGCAGCCGGGCACTGATCATGCCGGTATCGCGACACAGATGGTGGTCGAGCGGCAATTGAGCGAACAGGGCATCAAGCGCACCGATCTGGGGCGTGAAAAGTTCCTGGAAAAGGTCTGGCAGTGGAAGGCCGAATCCGGCGGCACGATCACGCGCCAGCTGCGTCGCCTCGGCGCGAGCCCGGACTGGCCGCGAGAGCGCTTCACCATGGATGAAGGGCTCAGCGACGCCGTCCGCAAAGTGTTTGTCGAGCTTTATCGGCAGGGCCTTATCTATCGCGATAAGCGACTGGTGAATTGGGACCCGAAGCTGCACACCGCCATCTCGGATCTTGAGGTGGTGCAGAAGGAGCATAAGGGCCATCTCTGGCACTTCAAATATCCGGTCGAGGGTGAGGAAGGGCGCTTTCTCACCGTGGCGACGACGCGTCCGGAAACCATGCTGGGCGACACCGCCGTTGCGGTAAATCCGGAAGATGAGCGCTACAAAGACCTGATCGGCAAATTCCTGATCCTACCGCTGGTGGGCCGCCGCATCCCGGTCGTGGCTGACGACTATGCCGATCCGGAAACCGGCAGCGGGGCCGTGAAGATCACGCCAGCCCACGATTTCAACGATTTTGAAGTGGGCAAGCGGCACAAGCTTGAGATGATCAACATTCTCGACCGCGATGCCAAGCTGAACGAGAATGTGCCAGAGGCCTATCGCGGCCTCGACCGCGACGTCGCCCGCAAGAAGGTGGTGGCTGATATCGAGGCCTTGGGCCTTCTCGAGAAGATCGACGATCACCTCATGATGCGCCCGGAAGGTGACCGTTCCGGCGTCGTCATTGAGCCGTGGCTGACCGACCAATGGTACTGCGATGCGCACACGATGGCGCAGCCGGCCATCAAGGCGGTGGAAGAGGGCAGGACCGTCTTCGTGCCGAAGCAATGGGAAAACACCTATTTCGAATGGATGCGCAACATTCAGCCTTGGTGCATTTCGCGCCAGCTGTGGTGGGGGCATCAGATTCCGGCCTGGTTCGGGCCCGACGGTGAAATCTTCGTGGCCTATGATGAAGCGGAGGCCAAAGCCGCCGCGCATAAGCATTACGGCAAGGATGCCGAACTGACCCGCGATCCGGACGTGCTCGACACCTGGTTCTCGTCGGCTTTGTGGCCATTCTCGACGCTCGGTTGGCCGGAACAGACGCCGGAACTTGCGCGCTATTATCCAGGTGACGTGCTGGTCACCGGCTTTGACATCATCTTCTTCTGGGTCGCCCGCATGATGATGATGGGCCTCCACTTCATGGGCGATGTGCCGTTCAGGACGGTCTACATCCATGCCCTGGTGCGTGACGAGCATGGACAGAAAATGTCGAAGTCGAAGGGGAATGTCATCGACCCGCTCGACCTCATCGACAAATATGGCTGCGATGCTTTGCGCTTTACCCTGACGGCGTTGGCTGCACAGGGCCGCGATATCAAGATGTCGGAGCAGCGTGTCGAAGGTTATCGCAATTTCGCGACCAAGCTGTGGAACGCGACGCGCTTCTGTCTGATGAATGAGTGCAAGGCCGATCCCAGTTTCGATCCCGCCAAAGTCTCGGCTGCCGTCAACCGCTGGATGATCGGGCAGCTGGCTGCCTGCGCCCAAGCGATCGATCAGGCAATGGCGCAATATCGCTATAACGATGCCGCCTCTGCGCTCTATCGATGCATCTGGAATGAATTTTGCGATTGGTATGTCGAGTTCACGAAGCCGATCATCCAGGGCGATGATGAGAAGCTGAAGGCCGAGACGCGCGCCTGCACCGCCTGGGTGCTGGGGCAATTGCTGCACCTGTTGCATCCCTTCATGCCCTTCATTACCGAGGAATTGTGGCCGCAGCTGGGAGAGGGCAACACCCGCCAGCTGATCGGCGAAGCTTGGCCGGATTTTTCCAACCTGCCGGTCGATCACGAGGCCGGTGCTGATTTTGATTGGGTGATCCGGCTTGTCTCCGAAATCCGCACCCTGCGTGCCGAGATGAATGTGCCGCCGGGTGCCCAGGTACCAATCCTGCTGCGTGACGCCAACGCGCGCACCCAGGCACGGCTCCAGAATTACGGCGATCTCATCCGGCGGCTTGCCCGGATCGACCGGATGGACCTTCTGACAGGCGATGGCCCCAAGGGGGCTGCGCAGATCGTCCTCGACGAGGCCACCGTGCTGCTGCCTCTGGCAGGCGTCATCGACGTCGAAAAGGAGCGGGCGCGGCTCAAAAAAGACCTGGATAAGGCCGCATCGGAGGCCGAAAAGATCAGTCGTAAGCTTGGCAATGAGCAATTCGTGGCCAAGGCCGATCCGGAAGTTGTTGCAGAGCAGCGCGAAAAGTTGGCGGAAATCCAGCAAACACGGGATAAACTGGCCCAGGCCATGGAGCGCCTGGCCGCCATCTGAGGGGCAAGACCGGGGACTTGCGGGGAGATAGCGACCCGCCATAATGGGGTCATGCGTCGCTGTCGTCTCGTCCTGGGCCTTGCGGCCCTTGCCGGTCAGTTGCTGGGCGTTCCGGCAATGAGCGTGGCTGCGCCGATTTCTCATCAGGGCCTGGTCTTCTCGGACGAGTTGGGCGGGTTCGACTTGGTATCCGTCAGCGGGACCGGGACGCTCGAAGACCCGATCACGGTGGTTGAACGAGTGACCGGTGATCGCGCGATAATGCTTACCATTCGCAATTTCGGACGCGACTTCGGGAACCGTATCGGCTCGCAGCATGTTGCCGCTTTTGCGATGCGGAAGATCGTCATCAATCAAACCGACCGGGTCTGGCGCAATTACCAGATGGAGCTGCGCGAAGTGACGACGCGCCATTCGCCCTATGGCGATGGGCTGAGCTTCGGGCAGAACTCATATATCGGCACGCATTACACCAAAAGTAACTTCACCAACGTGCAGCGTTTTGATGAGCCTGAAGACACGCTGGGATTCAGCGGTGCCGAGATTGCGCCGGGCGGGCAGGCCGAATTCAACTTCATCATCAGCGACATGTCGCCGGTCTCGGTTTTCTATCTGGTTCAGATACCCTTGCAACCGCTGTCGCAGATCGATCCAGCAGCTGCGACACCTATTGAATGGGCATCGTCAATTCCATGACTGACATTCCCGCAAGCTGTCTCGACACGCTGCAGGATCAGCGCCTGATCCGGTTGCTGGAATATTGGCGCGGCAAGATCACAGATGGCGCCATGCCAGCGCCGTCCGCCATCGAGCCCACGGAGTTCAAGTTCATCCTAGGCTACGTCACGCTGGTCGATGTCGAAGCAACTCCACGGCGCTACCTGTTCCGGCTGGATGGGTCTATCCTCGCAGCTCTCTCAGGCATGGATTATACTGGTAAGTATCTCGACCAATTGGGCATGCCGGAATATTGCGACTTTGTCGCCGCCACCTATGACCGGGTGGTGGATGGGCTGGCGCCCTATGCTTATCGCAAGCGCGGTGCCTTCGACAAATTGAGCTTTTCCGAGGAGACCGTGATCCTGCCGCTGGGGCAGGGCACCGTCGTGCAACGGCTGATGGTGGCCGTTATTCCCGGGGGTCGCCCTGGTGCCGACAACAAGATGCTGATCTGACGAATTACTCTGGCGCCGGCCGACTGGGCTCCTGCGCAAAAAGGGATGGCCGAAGCGGGCTCACGCCACTATCTTGACGGCGATTGCAGCCATACAGCCAGCCTGATCACGAGGATTCCATGACTGCCGCCCGCTTCGACAAATCGAAACTGCCCAGCCGCTATGTCTCCATCGGAGCCCAATCCGCCCCGCATCGCTCCTATTACTATGCCATGGGCATGACGGAGAAGGAGATCGGCCAGCCCTTCGTTGGCGTGGCGACAACCTGGAACGAGGCCGCTCCCTGCAACATCTCACTGATGCGCCAGGCGCAGGCGGTGAAAAAAGGAGTGAAAGCCGCGGGCGGAACACCGCGTGAGTTCTGCACCATCACGGTCACGGATGGCATCGCCATGGGCCATGCCGGCATGAAGTCATCGCTGGTCAGCCGCGAGGTCATCGCCGATTCCGTCGAGCTTACGATGCGTGGTCATTGCTATGACGCGATCGTTGGCCTTGCTGGTTGCGACAAATCGCTGCCGGGCCTGATGATGGCGATGGTGCGGCTCAACGTGCCATCCGTATTCATGTATGGCGGATCGATCCTGCCTGGTCGCTACAAAGGCAAAGACATCACAGTGCAGGATGTGTTCGAGGCGGTGGGCAAGCATTCTGCCGGCACCATGTCCGACGAAGATCTGCACGATATCGAATGCGTCGCGTGTCCGTCGGCTGGTTCCTGTGGTGGCCAGTTTACCGCCAATACGATGGCCTGCGTCTCTGAAGCAATCGGCCTTGCCATTCCAGGATCGGCCGGGGCGCCAGCCCCCTATGAAAGCCGCGATGCCTATGCCGAAGCCTCCGGCCAGCAAGTGATGGACCTCATTGCCAACAATATTCGCCCGCGCGATATCGTGACACGGAAGTCGCTCGAAAATGCGGCGCGCGTGGTGGCGGCATCGGGTGGCTCGACCAACGCCGGCCTGCATCTGCCGGCCATCGCCCATGAGGCCGGGATCGAGTTCGACCTTCACGACGTCTGCAAGATCTTCCGTGAGACGCCCTATATCGCGGACCTCAAGCCGGGCGGTCGTTATGTCGCCAAGGACATGTTCGATATCGGGGGCGTACCGGTGTTGCTGAAAGCACTGCTCGACGGCGGCTACCTGCACGGTGATTGCCTGACCGTCACCGGCAAGACCATGGCGGAGAATCTCGCGCACTATAAGCTGCCGACCGATCAGGACGTCATCCGCCCGGTCAGCAATCCGCTC
The DNA here is from genome assembly GCF_056404715.1 of Dongia sp. P2_B8. NCBI lineage: Bacteria > Pseudomonadati > Pseudomonadota > Alphaproteobacteria > Rhodospirillales > Dongiaceae > Dongia > Dongia sp. P2_B8. Next base: position 23,042 of record NZ_JBFUDM010000004.1, read on the forward strand.
TCCACCACCGGCGGCGTTGTCGGCTTGCGCGGCAACCTGGCGCCGGAGGGTGCCATTGTGAAGATCGCCGGCATGAAGAATCTGGTCTTCACTGGCAAGGCTCTCTGTTTCGATTGTGAGGAAGATGCCTTCAAGGCTGTCGACCAGCGCAAATACAAGGATGGCGACGTCTTCGTCATTCGCTATGAAGGGCCGCGTGGCGGTCCCGGCATGCGCGAAATGCTGTCCACGACAGCCGCCATCTATGGCCAGGGCATGGGTGACAAGGTGGCGCTCATCACAGACGGGCGCTTTTCCGGCGCCACGCGTGGTTTCTGCATTGGCCATGTCGGTCCGGAAGCAGCGGTCGGCGGCCCGATTGCCTTGGTTCGCGATGGTGACAGCATCACAATTGATGCGGAGAAGGGCACGATCACGGTCGACCTGTCCGACGCCGAACTGACCGAGCGCAGGAAGAACTGGAAGCCGCGCACGACCAATTATCAATCTGGTGCCTTGTGGCGCTATGCCCAGACCGTGGGCACGGCCGAGAAGGGTGCTGTCACCCATCCTGGCGGCGCCGCCGAGACGCACATGTTTGCCGATATCTAGGGGAAATCATCATGTCGCTGACATTCTATTTCGGCTCGGGCTCGCCTTATGCCTGGAAGGTATGGCTGGCTCTTGAGCATAAGGGCCTAACCTTCGAGGCCAAGCGGTTGAGTTTCGACAACAACGACACCAAGACACCGGAATTTCTGGCAATCAACCCGCGCGGCCGGGTTCCGGCGCTCGTCGATGACGGCTTTGCCTTGTGGGAATCCTCGGCGATCATTGAGTATCTTGAGGAGCGCTATCCGGAAAAGCCGCTACTGCCCAAGGATATCAAGGCACGGGCGACGGTGCGGCGCATGATCAACGAGGCCGACAACTATCTGCAGGCTGCAAGCAGTGAATTGATGGAGCAGGCGGTCTATCTGACTCCGGCTGAGCGCACCGCTGAGCGGACGGCACAGGCCAAGAAACAGATGATGGATGAGCTCACGCGCTTGGAAAAATGCCTGAAGGGCGATTTCCTAGCCGGCGACCTCGGTCTTGCCGATTATGCCGCCTATCCCTATGTGCGTCTTGCGCAGCGGGCGGAAGAGAGGTCACCGGGCCTTGGGGTTGCGCGCGGGGACATGCCCAAGGCGATCGCGGCCTGGATGGGCCGGATTGAAGCCTTGCCCTATTTCGATCGCACCACGCCGCCGCATTGGAAAGCTTAACCCGTCTTTAGTGGAGTTCTTGATGCGCATTGCTGGTCTTGTCATCCTTGGCCTGATTGTCGCCCTCCTGGTCTGGGGCTTTTCCGGCATCAACGCGATTCCGACAAAGGAAGAAAGTGCCAGGGCATCCTGGGCCCAGGTACTCAACCAGTATCAGCGGCGTGCCGATCTGATACCGAACCTCGTGGCGACGGTGAAGGGGGCTGCTGATTTCGAAAAGTCGACCTTGGAGGCCGTAGTGCAGGCACGAGCCAAAGTCGGCACCATGCAATTGCCGGCCGATGTGCTGACCAACCCTGAGGCGATGCGTGCCTTCGAAGCCAATCAGGGAGCGCTGACCTCGGCCCTTTCGAGGCTCATGGTGGTGGCCGAGCAGTATCCGAATCTCAAGGCGACCGAGGGCTTCCAGACGCTGCAGGCGCAGCTCGAGGGGACTGAGAACCGCATTGCCGTCGCCCGCAAGGATTACATCGATACGGTGCGGATCTATAACACCGAACTGAAGACCTTCCCTGGCGTATTGTGGAAGACCTTCCTCTATGCCGATCGGGAGCCAATGCAGCAGCTGCAGGTTGATCCCGCCAAGCAGGAGGTGCCCACGGTTGATTTTGGAACGACAGGCAGTTCCGGCAACTGAGCCCCGTCGCGTGAACTTGACACAGGCCCTCGGCGACTATAGCGGCATTGTCGTCGTCGGCCTGCTCGCTGCTTGCACGGCATTGACTCTTTTCATCTCTTTGCGCCGTCGACGGGAAATCTATCCGGCTAGCGCCGATGAAAAATCTCGATCTGTCTTTGATGATCCACCGGAACGCGCCATGCTTACCCATGACGCAACGAAGGTTGATCTCGGGTCGCTGGATGCATGGCAGCCAGATAGAGATGGTTGGAATGACAGCAGCCAGTCTGGTGGTGGTGGCTCTTTTGGCGGCGGTGGCGCGAGCGGGAAATGGTGATGATCATGCAACGGAGTCTGGCGGTATTTTTGCTATCTATTGCTTTTCTAGCTCCCGTGCATGCCGAAGACCCACCGCTGCCCGCATTGACCGGCCGGATCGTCGACAAGGCCGACATCCTCTCTGCCGGAACCGAAGCCGCTCTTGCTGCCAAGATCGAGGCACATGAAAAGGCGACGACTGATCAGATCGTGATCGTAACGCTGCCGGACCTGATGGACCGTCCGATCGAGGATTGGGGATTGATGCTCGGCCGCAGCTGGGGGATCGGGCAGAAGGGCAAGGATAACGGTATCGTTTTCCTGATAGCGCCGAAGGATCGGGAGCTGCGCATCGAGGTGGGCTACGGCCTTGAAGGCAGTTTGCCCGACGCAACAGCCAACAAGATCATCCAGGCCGATGTCATTCCGCACTTCAAGCAAGGCGATCTGGAGGGTGGGGTCACCGCTGGCCTTGATGCCATCCTGGCTGCATTGGGCGGGACCTATCAGCCAACAACGCAACTGCTGGCGGCGAATGACAATATCAACCTGTCCGGCGTTGCTGACACGTTGGTTCCATTTGCCTTCTTCGGCGTCTTCATGCTGGTCGGATTGCTGATGAGTTTGCGGCGGCGCTGGGACAAGAAGCGCAATCGCTACATGTGGTATATCGCTGCCAATACCGGATCGTCGTCCGGATCCAGTTCGTTTGGCAGCTCGAGCGGTGGCGGCTTCTCAGGTGGTGGCGGATCGTTTGGCGGCGGCGGCGCGAGTGGCAAATGGTAAGGCAGGAAACACGATGATCGGTGATCAGGCGCGGCAACGGATCGAAGCGGCGATTACGGCGGCAGAGAAATCGTCCCGTGCCGAGTTGGTTGCTGTCATTGCCCGGCGCGCAGGTGAGTACCGGGCGACGGGCATCGCCTTGGCGACACTCGGTGCTTTTCTTGCCGGCCTTATTGTCTGGTGGCTTGTCCCCTGGTCCGGCACCGGTGAAGTCCTAATTGGAGAGTTTTCAGTCTTCCTGGCACTACTGGCCTTGCTGGAGCTGACACCCTTGGGCGACCGGTTGACGCCACGTCACATCAAAATGCATGCGGCACAGTGCCTGGCACGAGCAACGTTCCTGGAACAGGGGCTCGCCGCCACGACCGAGCACAACGCGATCTTGTTTTTTGTGAGTGCGGCCGAGCATCATGTCGAGATTATTGCTGGCCGCGGAATCGATGGCAAAGTGACGCCAGCCCAGTGGCAGACTATCGTCGATGCCTTCACGACAAGGGTGCGGGCTGGGCAGGTCGAAGAAGGTTATCTCGGCGCCATTGCCTCGCTTGGAGAGATTCTCACCACATACTTTCCGGCAACCGGGGACCGGCCGAACGAGCTTGCCAATCGTCTCATTGAACTATGACGCGGCTTCGGCAACGACACGATTGCGGCCGTCATTCTTGGCGCGGAAGAGTGCCTGGTCTGCCCGCGTGATAAATGCCTCAAGCGGTTCGCCCAGACGATAGCGTGCGACACCGATGGATACGGTGACGGCACCATAGACCTGTCCAGTGGTTCGGTTCTTCAAGGCGTGCGCCCCGAGGCCGGTACGGAACTTGTCGGCTCGATCGATCGCATCAAACATCTTGGTCTGCGGCAACAACAAAGCGAATTCCTCGCCGCCATAGCGGGCAGCACTGTCGTTTCCGGTCGCTGCCTGCTTCAGCTTGGCGCCAACGATCTTCAACACCTGATCGCCGACCCGATGGCCGAAACTGTCGTTGAATTTCTTGAAGTGATCGATGTCGATCATCATCAGACAAAGATCCGTCCGCTGCTCGCTCGCCTGCTGGGCACGGAACTGAACGGAGAGGTCGAAGCTCTTGCGGTTGCCAACACCGGTGAGCGCGTCGGTCAGTGCATCGCGCCGCGCGGCATCCAATCGCGTCTGTAGCCCCGTGATCTTCGCAGAGCTTTGCTTCAGCTGCGCCTCCAGGGCCTGGTTGCGCTGGCCGATCAGCTTGGTGGCGTTGATAAGTTCGCTAACCAGATCCGCCATTGCTGCAGCTTCGAGCCGGCCGGTGCCGAGCGATCCGCTGGCTTTGGTTAGGGTCTTGCCGAATTCGTTGGCATCCAGTCCGGCCTGCGTCACCTGGCGGATAACGTCAGCCAGAGTGGTCTGCAATTCATCGCCGGTCTGCTGCAACCGCTCCTCGGCGCTCGGTTCCCGGAAATATTTGTCAAACAGGTCCTGGATGGCGCTCGACGAAATGGTTTTGCCGCTCAACAGCATGGCATCGAGGTCACGCCGCAGCTCGGGCACCGACCCGGCGAGGTAATTGTACCAAACGCAGAAATTTCCCGGCGTTGGCGAGATCTCCCGCATCGCCATTTCAGCGATCGCCGTTGCGGCATGTTGCGTCGCGGTATCAACATCCTCGATCATGAAGATTGGTGCTTGAGCCATGGCGAGTCGTTACCCCTAATATCCCGACGGCAGGTGAGGATTTCACAAAGCCCTTGCCGCGCCAAGAGTTGATTACCTTCCCAAAATCGTTTTGGGTGGGGCCTCTACTGAGGTAAGCGTTGAAGGGTTCGAGGAATGGCGCGGATCGCGATTGGCGGGTTTCAGCACGAAACCAACACCTTTGCCCCAGTGCGGGCGAGCTTTGAGGATTTCGAGCAGGCCGATGGCTGGCCGGGCCTGACCAGGGGCGATGCTATTTTCGAAACCTTTCGCGGCATCAATTTGCCATTGCCGGGTTTCGTCGATCAAGCCAAGGCACAGGGGCATGACCTCATTCCCTTGCTATGGTGTTCGGCGTCGCCCTCTGCCCATGTCGAACGCGATGCCTTCGAGCGCATCGCCAGCGATCTTTTGCAGCTGATCAAGGCGCAAGCGAAGCTCGATGCGCTCTATCTCGATCTTCACGGGGCGATGGTAACAGAGCATCATGAAGATGGGGAAGGTGAGCTGCTGGAGCGCATCCGCGCCATCGTCGGACCGGATCTGCCGATCGTCGTCAGCCTTGATCTTCATGCCAATCTCACGGAGCGCATGCTGCGCCATGCCTCAGCCCTGGTCGTGTGCCGCACCTATCCGCATGTCGATCTGGCAGAGACGGGTGCCCGGGCGGCGGATCTGCTCGATCGTCTGCTGCGGCGCGGTAAACTCGCCAAAGCCATGCGGCGTGCCGACTTCCTTGTCCCGTTGCCTTGGCAATGCACGCTCATCAATCCAGCGGCAGCGCTTTATCGCGTGGTGGAGGAGGCAGAAGGATCCGGCCGTGCCGCCAGCGCATCTTTTGCCTTTGGCTTTCCGCCGGCGGACATCGCGGAATGCGGACCGGCCGTGGTCGCCTATGCCGAAACAGCGGCGCAGGCAGAGCTGGAGGCCGATCGTTTGATCACCATGGTGAACGCCGCCGAGAAGGATTTCGCCGGCAAGATATGGCAGAAGGACGAAGCCGTGCGTTATGCGATAGCCAAGAGCCATACCGCTGCGCGACCGATCATTCTAGCCGATACCCAGGACAATCCCGGCGCCGGCGGCAATTCGGATTCTGTGGACCTGCTGGAAGCCCTGGTCAGTTTGAAGGCGGAGGGCGCTGTCTTCGCCAATCTCTATGACCCTGAGACCGCGCGCATTGCCCATGAGACCGGCCTGCATGGCAGCTTCGAGCGCGGCATCGGCGCCTGGTGCGGCTCGCCAGGGCTGGAGAAGTTCCGCGGACGCTTCAAGGTCCTCGCACTCGGTGATGGCAGCTTCAAGGCGACCGGCCCGTTCTATCGCGGTAATCACATGCAGCTGGGGCCAATGGCCTTGCTTGGCATCGGCGGGACCAGGATCGTCGTTACCAGCCGGAAGCAGCAGGCGGCCGACCAGGCGATGCTGCGCCATGTCAATGTCGAGCCAACCGAAGCCAAGATCCTGGCGTTAAAGAGCTCGGTGCATTTTCGCGCGGATTTTCAGCCGATTGCGTCGGAGATCCTGGTTGTGGCGGCGGCGGGGGATAACCCAGTCGACAATCGGGCGCTGCCCTACAAGCATCTGCGCAAGGGGCTGCGCATCATGCCGCTCGGAGAAGCGTTCTAGCTTTTTTCGGCGACCATCAGGACGTAGTCGCCCTGAGCATGGCTGAATCCCGCTGCCACTTCGGCAAAACGCCCGGTGCTGATATCTTCGTCGAGCCGCGCCAGGCCCTGGCCTACTTCCTGCGCCAGATCGAGTGCCGTGAAGGCGAAGATGTTGCCGCGCACCTTGGCGTCGAAATAAACCTCCGGCCGATGTCTGCCGCAATAGAGCACAAAGTCGACCGGGTTCTCCGGCACGTTGAAGGGCACAAGCTCCGCAAGCTTCAAACCGGCGATCGCCAGCGAGGATTCGATACGGGCCTGGCTCGGCATGCGTTCAACGGCACGGCGCATCAGTTCCGGAAAATAGGCGTTGAGCCAGAATTGCTCAGCCTGTTCCGGCAAGGCAGTGAATGCCACAAAACGGCCACCGGGCTTGAGTACGCGGGCGATTTCCGAAAACACCGCGTCGAAATCCTGGAGATGGTGCAGTGTCATGGTGCAGAAGGCGCCGGCAAAACTTCCGTTGGCAAAGGGCAGGGCTTCTGCGTGGCCAGCTACCCATTCCAGCCGCGGTTCCTTGGCACGCGCCCGGCGCAACATCAGGGTCGATTGATCGAGGCCGATCGTCACCACGTTCCGGTCGGCAACGGCGATAGTGTAGTTGCCGGTGCCGCAGCCGATATCGAGCACGGGAGCGGGAAACTCGACCAGCAGCAATTTCGCGATGGCGGCGGCAAGCGTTGGATCGGCCCGACGGGTGCGGTCATAGCCGCTGCCGATGCGGTCATAGATGGCGGCTGGCGTTCGGGTATAGTCGGTCATGAATCCAGCAGGCCAATGACAGCTTGAGCAAGGGGCGTCGTGGCATCGGCCAGATCTCGCGTGATCGAAAAATGATGCCGGTCGGGCACGATCATGAGGTCGCTCGCGACCCCAGCAGCCAGCAGCTTGGCATGATAGTCGCGCGACTGGCCGATCCACATGTCCGGCTCATCGCCGCCGACGGCTACCAGGCAGCGCGCCGTCGACCGGATGGGCAGGCGCAGGGGTGACAGGCGCTCCACGTCRTCTGCTGTCAATTGGACTTCCTGCTGCACAGGGATGCGCGGAACTGGGCTGAGGTCGTAAATGCCGGTGATCAGGGCTGCGGCACGGATAGCATCTGCAGTTCCGCTCTCATCCGGCCAATCATGCTGAAGGGCCATGGCACAAATATGGGCGCCAACGGAATTGCCGGCAAGGACGAGCCGGTCTGGGTCGCCCCCCATTTCCGCCGCATGGCCCCGCACCCAATGCAATGCATCCCGTGTCTGCGCCAATAATTCCGAGAGGGTGACCGCCGGGCACAGATCGTAGCCGACCAGCACGACCGCAGCGCCCGCTGCCCGCAGGGGCGGTACGATCGTCGTGTAATGTTCCTTGGACAAAGCCCGCCAGTATCCGCCATGGATCCACACGAGAATCGGCGCATCGGGCTTGGCTGCTGGGAAGATGTCGAGCATCTGCCGGGGACCAGCCCCATAACGTATATCGAGTTGCCCCAGCCCTCTGGCCCGGATGGTGGCGGATGCAGCAAGGTCCTCCGCCAGCCATTTTTCATGGCTGGGGACCGCGATTCTGGGCATGAACTGCTGGCTCAGCGTCTCATCCGAGAGCGCTGCGAGGGTCACTTTGGGCACCGTCCCTACCTTAAGTGATTGATTTTCAGCATAATTGACGGGCGTCCTGAAAAAGTCCAGAACTCCATAAGGATGTATAGTGGTATCTAGATACCGTTTATATAACTAATTGATATTATTGATTTACTGCTTCTCTAGATTCAACAAAGACGTTGACACCCGCCGTCGCACCCTTTATCACCCGCTGCGAGAGCGAAGGGGCGGTCCCTTCGACGGCAATAACGCTTGAGTGAAGTGTCATGAAGACCTTTTCCGCGAAGCCTGCCGAGGTAGTGAAGAAGTGGGTCCTGATCGATGCCGAAGGCGTTGTTCTTGGCCGACTGGCGTCGATCGTCGCCAACCACCTCCGCGGCAAGCACAAAGTCACCTATACGCCGCATGTCGATTGCGGTGACAACATCATCATCATCAATGCGGAGAAGGTCCGTGTCACCGGCAACAAGCTGGAAGACAAGATCTTCTATTACCACACCGGTCATCCGGGCGGTATCAAGGAGCGTGCCTGGGGCAAGATCCTCAGCAGCAAGCACCCCGAGCGCCTGATCATCAAGGCCGTTGAGCGCATGGTCCCCCGTGGCCCGCTTGGCCGCGCCCAGATGAAAAACCTGCGCGTGTATGCCGGTACGGCACACCCGCATGAGGGCCAGACGCCCGTGACGCTCGACGTCGCCGGCATGAACCCGAAGAACAAGAGGATTGCGTAATCATGGCGCAAGAACCGCAGAAGATTACTGACCTGAAGGATCTCCGCACCGCCGCCCGTGGCGTGGTTGCCGAGACCGTCGCCGCGCCGAAGTATGAGCGCAAGGTCGATGCCCAGGGCCGCTCCTATGCGACCGGCAAGCGTAAGGACGCCATTGCCCGCGTCTGGATCAAGCCGGGTTCCGGCAAGATCGTCGTCAATGGCCGCGACGTGACGGTCTATTTCGCCCGTCCCGTGCTGCGCATGATGATCAACCAGCCGTTCGGTGTCGTGAACCGCGCTGGCCAGTTCGATGTCACTGTCACCGTCGTCGGTGGTGGTCTCTCGGGCCAGGCTGGTGCTGTCCGTCACGGTATCAGCAAGGCGCTGACCTACTTCGAGCCCGATCTGCGTGGCGCGTTGAAGGCTGAGGGCTTCCTGACCCGCGATAGCCGTACCGTCGAGCGTAAGAAGTACGGCCGTGCCAAGGCACGCCGCAGCTTCCAGTTCTCGAAGCGCTAAGCGCACAGACCAAAAAAGCCACGTTTGGCAAAAGGGGTGCGCATTGCGCACCCCTTTTTCTTTGGGCACAATCCACCGCCAAATATCAGAGGGCGACATGGCGAAGACGGCTAAGGTTTTCATTGACGGCGAAGCTGGCACCACGGGCCTTGGCATTCGCGAGCGGCTGCAGGATGTGGCTGGCATCGAGTTGAAGAGCCTCACAGGCGACAAGCGCAAGGATCCGGAAGCGCGCCGTGCTGTCATGGCCGAGGTCGATCTGGTTGTTCTTTGCCTGCCCGACGACGCTGCCAAGGAATCTGTGGTACTTGCCGACAGCCTCGGCGCCCGGGCGCCGAAGATCCTCGATGCCAGCACGGCCTACCGGGTTGCGCCGGGCTGGGTCTATGGTTTCCCGGAACTGGTCAAAGGCCATGCAGCTACCATTGCCTCGGCAAAGAAGGTGAGCAATCCCGGCTGCTATCCGACGGGTGCCATCGCGCTGCTGCGGCCATTGATCGATGCGGGCCTGCTCGAGGCCGATCATCCGGTGACGGTCAATGCGGTCAGCGGTTATTCCGGTGGCGGCAAGTCGATGATCGAGGCCCATGACCGCGATGGTGGTCCGGCCTTCGAACTATATGCACTTGGCTTGACGCACAAGCATGTCCCCGAGCTGATCGCGTATGCGAAACTTTCGCGGCGGCCGATTTTCGTGCCGTCGGTCGGGCATTTTCGCCAGGGCATGCTGGTCTCGATCCCGCTCCATCTCGACACCTTGCCGGGCAAACCCAAAGCGGCCGACTTGAAGGCCGCGCTGAGTGTGCATTTTGCCGGCGCCGATCTGGTTCAAGTGCTGGATGCCGACGCCAATGGCAAGCTGGAGCCTGAAGCTCTCAACAATACCGACAAGCTGGAACTGCGCGTCTTTGCCAATGAAGCCGAACGCCAGGCTGTCCTGGTGGCACGGCTGGATAATCTCGGCAAGGGCGCCTCGGGTGCCGCCGTGCAGAACATCCGCCTGATGCTGGGATTGTGAAGATGAGCCCCGTGATCCTCCCATACCAAGGTGTTCTGCCAAGGATTGCCGCCGATGCCTTCATCGCCTCGACCGCCGTCGTGATCGGTGCGGTAGAGATCGGGGCGGAAGCATCGATCTGGTTCGGCTGCGTGCTGCGCGGCGATTCAAACTCGATCAGTGTTGGTGCACGCACCAATATCCAGGACGGCACGATCATCCATGTCAATCACGAGCGGGAAGGGGCCGCTGGCACCAAGACCACCATCGGTGCCGATGTGACCGTGGGGCATATGGCCCTGCTGCATGCCTGCACGGTCGAAGACGGCGCCTTCATTGGCATGAAGGCCTGCCTGATGGATGGTGTCGTGGTGGAAAGTGGCGGTATGGTAGCCGCCGGCGCCCTGGTCACGCCGGGGAAGCGCGTGCGCAGAGGCGAGCTGTGGGCTGGCTCACCTGCCAAGCTCATGCGGCCTCTGAGCGACAAGGAAATGGCCTACTTCGCCTATTCCGCCAAGCATTACTGCGAAGTCGCTGCGAGCTATCGCAAGGCCTGACCCATCTATATCGCCCGGATCGTCGCCAGGAATTGCTCGACTTCCTGCCGCAAGGCCTTGGCCTCGCTAGAGAGGGCGCTGCTGCTGCCCAGCATCTGGCCGGCGGCATTGCCAGTCTGACTGGCGGCATCAGTGACCGTCTGGATACTGCTGGACATATCGCGCGTGCCACTGGCTGCCTGCTCGACGCTGCGGGCGATCTCCTTCGTGGCAGAGCTTTGTTCTTCGACGGCGGCTGCAACGCCGGACGTGATCTGGTTGATTTCATCAATGGTGCCCGCGATGCTTTCGATGGCCTGCACCGCATGACTGGTCTCGTTCTGAATGCTGTTGATCTGCAGCGAGATATCCTCGGTCGCTTTGCCGGTCTGGGTCGCCAGGTTTTTGACCTCTGACGCGACCACCGCAAAACCCTTGCCGGCCTCGCCGGCACGTGCGGCCTCAATGGTGGCATTGAGGGCCAGAAGGTTGGTTTGGCTGGCAATATCGGTAATGAGTTGCACGACGGCGCCGATCTTTTGCGCGGCGTCAGCTAGCTGCTTGATCTGTGCATTCGTGGCGACCGCTTGATCAGCCGCTTGCCCGGCGATCTGGCGCGAGCGGGACATCTGCGATCCGATCTCGGCAATCGATGCAGCGAGTTCTTCGGTGGCGGCAGCGACCGCGTTGACGCTGCTCGACGCCGTTTCCGAGGTCGTGCTGACATGCGTCGCTTCAGCGGCGGTCTGTTCCGCTACACGGGACATGGACTGCGCTGTGCTTTCCATATCGGCCACAGCACCGATCACGGTTTCCAGACGCTTTGTCACCAGGCTGTCGAAATCGCGGCATAGGCTTTCAATGCTGGCAGCGCGTTTTTCGCGGCGTTCACGAGATTCGGCCTGCTGCCGGCCAAAATCCTGTGTCTTGATGGCATTGGCCTTGAAGACGTCGAGTGCACTGGCCATAGCCCCCAATTCATCGCGGCGGTTGAGAGCTGGAATCTCGATATCGGTTTCGCCATCGGCCAGGCGCGCCATGGTGCCGCGCATCTCAGCAAGCGGCTTCACGATCGATCGTGCGGTCAGCAGCAAGCAGACACCCAGAACCAGGGCTGCGATCGCCGAGACGCCGCCAGCCAGCCATAATTGCCCGTGATAGGCCTTGTCGACAGTGGCATCGGTGGTGCGCGCCGCCTCGTCCAGCTTGTTGGTCAGGGCCGTCATCTGGATCGCGATCGTATCCGAGAGTTTCAAGAATGGCGCCAGCAGGTCGTTGGCCTTGTAGTTCTCGGTAAAGCTTTGTGTGACCAGCGCCTTGGCCTGCGTGCCGTAGTCGGTGAGGGCGGCAACCGCGGCCTGGGCTTCGCTCTGGATGTCTGCCGGCAGATGGGTGTTGCCGGCCAACTCCTGCAGACGCGTGGTGAGGCGCGTGAGGTGTTCGTTGGCGGCCGTCTCAAGCTTGGGTTGCGCGTCCTTGTGGCCGGCGCGGCCTTCACGCAAGGCGGCAAGCACATCACCACTGAGAGCGGCACGCATCAAATCCGATTCCAACTGGCTGCGGAGTGCACTGGCTACGGCCGACACATCGGTGGCGCCATCCCGGGTCCGGGTCATGCCGACAATGCCGACAGCACTGGCAACGACCACGAGAATGAGGGCGATAAGTCCGGACCAGATCAGTTTCTGCTTAATTGACATAGGTGTGGCCTCTGCTCCCAATCTCTTCTTGTGAGGGCTTTTCTGTGACGGCGATTGGATCTCAGTCCGTCGGCACAGTCCAGGGTTTGCTGCCAAATCGCAGCCGGTGACACATGTTGCCGGCCTACAGCGCCCGGATGGTGGATAGGAATTGTTCGACTTCCTGGCGGAGTGCCTTGGCTTCGCCGGACAGGGCGTTGCTGGAGCCCAGCATCTGGCCAGCGGCGCTGCCGGTCTCGCTGGCGGCGTCAGTCACTGTCTGGATGCTGGTCGACATATCACGCGTGCCGCTGGCGGCCTGCTCGACGCTGCGGGCGATTTCCTTGGTGGCAGAGCTTTGTTCTTCGACTGCTGCCGCCACGCCGGACGTGATCTGGTTGATTTCATCAATGGTGCCGGCAATGCTCTCGATCGCTTGCACTGCTTGCCCGGTCTCATTTTGGATGCTGTTGATCTGCAGCGAGATGTCCTCAGTCGCCTTGCCTGTCTGCGTCGCCAGATTCTTGACCTCAGAGGCAACGACGGCGAAACCTTTCCCGGCCTCGCCGGCACGTGCGGCCTCAATGGTGGCATTGAGGGCGAGGAGGTTGGTCTGGCTGGCGATATCTGTGATGAGCTGGACGACCGCGCCGATCTTTTGCGCGGCGTCCGCCAGTTGCTTGATTTGGGTATTTGTCGCCACCGCCTGACTGGCGGCCTGCCCCGCAATCTGACGGGACCGGGACATCTGAGACCCAATTTCGGCGATTGAGGCAGCGAGCTCTTCAGTCGCCGCGGCAACGGCGTTGACGCTGCCCGATGCGCTTTCCGATGTCGTACTGACATGGGTGGCTTCGGCGGCGGCTCGCTCCGCGACGCGTGACATGGATTGTGCGGTCGTTTCCATTTCGGAGACGGCACCGATCACGGTTTCCAATCGCTTGGTCACCAGCCGGTCGAAATCGTGGCACAAGGTTTCGATTTGTCGCGTGCGCTCTTCCCGCCGCTGTTGATCCTGTGCCTGTTTCTCTGCCAGGCCATCGGCCTGAACGGCGTTGTCTTTGAAGACCTGAACCGCTTGCGCCATCTGGCCGACTTCGTCGCCGCGCTCCAGTCCGGGAATATTCGTGTTCCGGTCACCGCCGGCCAGCCGCTCCATGGCATGGATCATACCCAAGACAGGCTTGGTGATACTGCCCGCGACGAGCCAGTTGATGACGATGAGGCCAATGGTGGCCAGCACCGCAACGATGATGAGCGCGATGATGAGATTGTGATTGGTGTCTTGCGCTGCCGAGCCCGCGGTGTTGCCAAACTCAACCATTAACTCGCCAAGCGTTTCCATCCGCCCTTCAAGGTCGGTAAAGACCACCATGAACTGTGGAAAATCTGCGCGCGCCTTGGCGGTATCTGCCAAACCAACGGCAACGCTTTTCTGAGCCGCGTCGAGATATGCGGTAAGGGCCGGCGCCACTTCCTCGACCGCTTTGCGGGCTTCGGGCGGCAAGTCTAAGGCTTGCAGGGCGGCAATCGATTCTTTGAAGGAGGCCGTGTGATCGGCGAGGTTCGCGTTGACAGTTTCCTTCTCAGTCGCAGTACCGTCCGGGCCGATGACGATGGAGTAAAGGACGTCGGCGCGCAGCGCGTCATGCATCATGTCAGCTTGTTTTTCGTTGATGACGGCGCTGGTCGAGGTGATGGATACGTTCAGGCCATCATTGCTGCTCAGCATGCCGAATACGCCGAAGCCTGCCGTGACCACGATTGCGATGACAGCTGCAATGCTGGCGATCAATAACCGGGCGCGTAGTGACATTTTGCTCGTCATGCGATTCCCCTAAGCCTCTCGTGCCGTTGGCGCTACACGGGATTGCCGCAATCTTGGGCGATTTTAGTGAATTGTTTCTTAAAACGACCATGGGGAAGCCTAGGTAAGGGAACCTAATTCCCTGTCACGCCGCCTGCCACCAAGACGATAAGGACCGTGAGGCGCGGATTACGCTGTGCCCGCCCTTTGCAGCGAGCAACGAGCATTTGGGACACAGACTTCCAAAAGCGGAGATTTTTCGCTTCCCCGCAGCTAGCTATTGATGGGCGATCTTGCCGGCCGGTTGGCAGGCGCAATCTGATTGGTCAGACAAATCAAGAGGCCGCGAGCCTACCAGAACGACGCGCTGGGTCGACGGCCTCCACCAACTGCGTCGTGGCGCTTGCTGTGGAAATCGGCACAAAAAAAGGCGGCTGGGTTACCCCAGCCGCTCAGTTGGTACTGCCGCAAGGATTCTTTAGGATGAGTAATACATCTGGAACTCGATCGGATGCGGGGTGTGCTCGAGGGCGTAGACCTCTTCCCACTTCAGTTCGAGATACGAGTCGATGAAGTCCTTCGTGAAGACATCGCCCTTCAGCAAGAAGCCGTTATCTGCGCTGAGCGATTCAAGCGCTTCGCGCAAGCTGCCGCACACGGTCGGCACCTGCTTCAACTCTTCCGGCGGAAGGTCATAGAGGTTCTTGTCCATCGGATCGCCCGGATGGATCTTGTTGGCGATACCGTCGAGGCCAGCCATCACCATCGCCGAGAAGGCGAGGTAGACGTTAGCGGTCGGATCCGGGAAGCGTACTTCAACGCGCTTGCCCTTGGGGCTCGCGGTGTAGGGAATGCGGCAGGATGCCGAGCGGTTGCGCGACGAATAGGCCAACAGCACCGGCGCTTCGAAGCCCGGGATCAGGCGCTTGTAGCTGTTGGTCGACGGGTTGGTGAAGGCGTTCAAGGCCTTCGCGTGCTTGATGATACCGCCAATGTAATAGAGGCAGGTTTCGGAAAGATCGGCATAGCCGTTGCCGGCAAACAGCGGCTGGCCGTTCTTCCAGATCGACTGGTGCACATGCATGCCCGAACCGTTGTCACCTTTGACCGGCTTCGGCATGAAGGTCGCGGTCTTGCCATAGGCATGGGCCACGTTCTTCACGACATACTTGTACTTCTGCATCGCGTCGGCGCAGGCAACGAGCGTACCGAACTTCACGCCCAGTTCATGCTGGGCGGGAGCCACTTCGTGATGATGCTTTTCCACTTCGACGCCCATGGCGGCGAGGGTGGTCAGCATTTCGGCGCGAAGGTCGCCAGCAGAATCGAGCGGGGCCACGGGAAAGTAGCCGCCCTTTACCTTCATGCGATGGCCGTGATTGCCTTCGTCGAACTTCTTGTCGCTGACATAGGAAGCTTCTTCCGACGTGAATTCGACCGAGGTCTTCTGCATCGAGACGGTGTAACGCACATCATCGAACACGAAGAACTCGGCTTCCGGACCAACATAGATGGTATCGCCGACACCCGAGCTCTTCACGAAAGCTTCGGCACGCTTGGCGATCGAACGCGGGTCACGGCCATAGTTCTGGCCGGTGAGGGGCTCAAGCACGTCGCAATAGATGATCAGCGAGGTCTGGGCCGCAAACGGGTCAAGCACGGCGGTCGCGAGATCCGGGGCAAGAGTCATGTCGCTCTCGTTGATCGCCTTCCAGCCGGCGATCGACGAACCGTCGAACATGACGCCTTCGGTCAGCAGATCCTCGTTCACCGTCGAGACGTGATGTGCCAGATGGTGCCACTGGCCCAACGGATCGGTGAAGCGGAAGTCGACATATTTAATGTCTTGTTCCTTGATCATGTTGAGGATCGTCTTGATGTCAGACATGGGATGTTTCCTTGCGTATCGTTTTTTGGAGTGTGTTTCTGATGGGCTTTACTAGATGGCGTCGAGGCCGCGCTCGCCGGTACGGATGCGGACAACTTCTTCGATATTGATGACGAAGATCTTGCCGTCGCCGATACGGCCCGTTGCCGCCGCCTGGCGGATGGCTTCGATGGCGCGTTCGACCAAGGCATCGTCCAGCACGACTTCGATCTTCATCTTGGGGAGGAAATCGACGACGTATTCAGCACCGCGATAAAGTTCGGTGTGACCCTTCTGGCGACCAAAACCCTTGGCTTCGGTTACGGTAATACCTTGGATGCCAACCTCGTGGAGGGCGTCTTTCACTTCATCCAGCTTGAACGGCTTGATGATGGCTTCAATTTTCTTCATGGGATTCCCCAATGTTGTTGCCGGTGCTTCTACTGCGCCACGACGAGGCTGCCCGCGCGATAGAGCAAGGCTCATGCCAGCGGCCAAGTCACTGAAATCGTGAAGGAAAATTTGACGGGTCGAAGAGCTGTGCCTGATCTTTAAGCGAGCTTGATTAAAAAATAGGCAACACAAAATCAGGCCCTTGAGCCCCTGGCAGCATGCGGGCAGGATCGCGTCCATGCAAAGCGAAATTCTCATCGTCGGGGCAGGCCTTGCCGGCGCGTGCGCCGCAGAAAAACTGGCGGAAGACGGTCATTCCACTCTCATTGTCGAGGCTAATACGCGTATTGGCGGACGCGGCTTTACGCGCGGCTTCGGTGGCCAGGCGCCGGCGCTGGAGTTCGGCGGCTCATGGATCACGCCCTGGCACAAACGGATGCAAGCGGCCTGCCGGCGCCACGGCATCGGTCTGGTACCCACGGTACCGGTCAGCCAGCGTTACTGGCATGACGGCAGGCTCCTGCGCAGTGATGGTCCGGTCGCGGCCGGCGAACAGGCCGCCTATGCGCGCGTCATCGCCCATATTGTCGAGGACGCCAAACGCCTGAAGGAGGGCTTCGATCATGACCGGACGGGCCGGCCGTTGTTGGGGGTCAGCTTGGACGAATACCTCGCGCGCCACGATGTGCCGGAAAGTGCCAAAGCCCAGGTAATGGCCTGGTGGGTCATCTCTGGCGCGGGCGATCCGGCCAGTGTCTCGGCGGGCGAGTTGCTGGCCTCCTGCGGCTATATCGATGGCACGCCCGAAGGCATGATGCAGGCGCTGACCCACACGCTCTCTCCAGGTGTCTCCACTCTGGTCGACCGCATGATCACGGCGTCCGGGGCCAAGTTGCAGCTCGGTTTCCCGGTGGTGCGCATCACCAGTGGGGTTGACGGCGTCACGGTGACGTCGCGCGATGGCCGCGTCTTGCGGGCCAGGGCTGCGATCGTAGCCGTCCCCGCCAACATTCTAAAAGACATCGATTTCGGCGACGCACTATCGCCTCAGCAGCAGGCAGGGGCGGCACGTGGCCATGATGGTCGCGCGGTCAAACTATGGCTGCGGTTGACGGGCGTTGCCCACGGCACGCTTGCCACTGGCGGCCTTGGCGGCCTGCAATGGCTGTTTGCACCCTATCCGGCAGAGGAGGGTGTTTCGCTGGTGGTGGGGTTTGGCCTCGATGACGGCAGTTGGTCTCCCGCGCGCCGCGCCGATGTTGCCGCTGCAGTTGCACGGCTGTTGCCTCATGCTGAACTGCTGGGGTGGGATTGGCACGACTGGTGCACGGATTCCTACGCCCGCGGCACCTGGTTGTCGACGCCGGCAACGGGTGCCGATCTTAGCCCCGAGACCTGGCGCTGCGCCGGGCGCCTGGCCTTCGCGACGTCGGACCTTGCCTCTGAAGGCGCCGGCTGGTTCGAAGGTGCCATGTCGAGCGGCGAAGCCGCTGCCGAGACCGTCGCCAGCCTGCTCTGATTCTGAAATCGAGATTGCGTGACGGGAAAGCCGCTTTGGCGGTGATCGGATCAATACTTCGTCGTGGAGCGGCCGACTTTTCCTTCGGCGAAGCGGCTGAAGCGGAATGCGTGAAGATCGAGGCTGGCTTTGCCATCAAGTGCCACCTCACTGCTGAGCTTGCCGACGATCGGCCCCATCCCGAAACCATGTCCGGTGAGGCCCGTGGCCAGGATCAGGCCCGGAATTTCGGCGACCGGGCCCAGGACTGGGATGCCGTCCGGCATCAGGTCGACATTGCCGGCCCAGCTTTCGATGGCCTGCACCCCGACGGCGGCCGGGAACAGCTTGCTCAGATTGGCAACGGCGTTGCGGACACGCGTGAGGTTGGGCGGCACAGCGGGATCACGGTCGTGGATCCAGGGTTGCAAGGCTTCCTGCCGCCAGGGTAGCCGGTGCAGCAGATCGCGGCCCGTCACCTCGTTGACATGGAACGAGGTTGCATGGCGGTTGTCCCACAGCGAGGGCAGGAACCATTGCAATGCCCGCAGCCGGTCGAGCGTGACATCGACATCGACCTTCAACTCGTCAGCGAGGTTGAGGCTGCCGTCGCCACGCTGGCGAAAGCCGATATGATGGCCGTAAAAGGCGATGTTGCTAAGGGGCGGCAGGGGATTGGTACGCGAACAGGTGAAACGTGCCACTTGCTGCGGCAGGATCAGGCCCAATCCTTTCATCACGCGAAAGGAGGATGCGCCAGCTGCCAGGATCGCGATCTTGGTCCGGATGGTGCCGGCCTCCGAGACCACGGCTGACACCGCGCCAGCCTGCCGGTCGATGCCGGTGGCACCACAGCCTTCAAAGAACAGCGCCCCTAAAGCGGTCGCCTTGCGGGCGAAGGCCGGCGACACTTTGCGTGGCTCGGCCTGGCCTTCCTTGGGACCCCATAGACCGCCGGGACCGGCATCAACCAGACCAGGGATCAGCGCGGAGATTTCCTTGGCCGTGATGACCTTCGTGTCGACGCCGTGGACCCGGTCGCGGGCGGCGCCGATTTCATAGCGCGCGATCTCCGTTTCATCGCGTGCCAGGAATAGATTGCCTTCCTGGCGCCATTCGAGATCAGCTTCCAGCTCTGTCTCCAGCCCTTGCCAAAGTTTGAGGCAGGCCAGCATCAAGGGTGTTTCGGCGGGATCCCGATCCATGGCGCGGACGAAGCCCCAGGCGCGTCCCGACTGCTGGCCGGCAATGCGGGCTTTTTCCAGCACCACCACCTTGGCGCCGCGCTTGGCCAGGTAATAAGCGGCAGCACACCCCTGAATACCGGCGCCGATGACCACGGCATCGGCTTCCATCGGCATTGTTTTCTGGTTGAACGATGACAGCACGGACATGCGCCAAGTCATAGCGAAGGTTGCCGCTGCTGTGAAGCCGTTGCCACCGGACCCTGCCGAACCTGTCGCAGCCAATCCTGACGGAGATTGCATTACCATGTCCGATGCGGCACGGTCGTGGGCAGGGGTGCGGGGAAACACATGCGCTGGAAAATCGGCCGTCAGGTGCGCGCTTGGTGCTGGCTGTGGCTCGGGCTGGCTCTGGCGGGCAGCCATGCTCTGGCCCAAGAGACGGCGCCGGATGCAGTTGCAATTTATGCGCAGGCGGACCGTGCCATGATGGCGGGCGATCCAGACTCAGCGCAGCGCGACATCATAGGCATCATGTCGCAGCAGACGGCGCCTTCCATTATCGGCGCGGGCGCCTTGCGCCTGTCACAGATAGCCCAGCTCGCCAGCAATCTGCCCGCTGCCGAACAGCCCTTGCAGGACGCACTTAAGCTGCTGCCGCCGGCAGATGGCACGGCGCAGCCGGTTCTGGCCGCCATCTATCTGCAACTGGGCGCGCTGGCCATGGCGCGCGGTGACATGGGCCGCGCGCAGCTGGCGCTGCTCAAGGGTCTCGCCATCGGCAAACGTGTCGCGACGCCGGACGACCCGCAGCTCCTGGAAGCGGAACTATCCCTGGCGATCGCCGAAATCCGGGCCATTCGCTGGGATGCGGCGGCGGCGCGCCTGGCGCAGCTGGAGCCGCGGGCCGCATCGTCGACGCCGCGGGTGGTGGCGCTCTATCAGGCGGCGGTGGGTGAGCTCAATTTCCGGCAGTACCGATACCTGCCGGCGCTGGCGGCGCAGCGGAAAGCGCGTGATCTCTTTCGCACCCTCTACGGCCCCAACCATGCCGAACTTGCGCGGGCGGAAACCTCGCTCGGCAGCAGCCTGTTCAGCGCGGGGCAGTATCAGGACGCCGAGCGCAGCTTGCAGGATGCCGTGGCGATCTATGACCGTCACCCAGACTTCTACGCGCCGGCATTGGCGACGACCCTCGTCAATCTGGGGCAGCTGTTCTATACGACCGGCCGGTCGGCCCTGGCCATGACGGCACTGACCCGGGCGGTTGAACTGGCGCGCCGCAGCGTTGGCCCGGGCAGCCAGTTGGAGGCGGCGGCGCGGCTGCATCGCGGCTTTGCCGGCTTGCGGCAGAACGATCTTGTTGCTGCGGCGGACGATCTTGCTGCCGCCATTGCCATCTGGTCGGCGCCCGCGACCCAGAACCAGCGTGCCGCCGCCGGGACGGGCGTCTGGCTGGCCGAAGTGAAACGCCGCGCTGGTGATTTCCCGGCGGCGAAAATCGCGCTCGATCAATCCGGCACGGTACTGGCGAAGATCTTTGGTGCCGACAGTTATGCCATGACCGATGTCCTGGTCGGACAGGCCGAATTGGCCATGGCGCACGCGGCCCCGGCGGACGCCGTGGCAATTCTCAAGCGTGCCTTGACGATCCGCGCCCACTGGGTCGGCAACGATCACGTCGCCACGCTGGAGGTACGCAGCCAGCTTGCCCAGGCCCTGGCAACAAGTGGCGATGTGGCCGCCGGGCGCAGCATGGCCGTGGCGGTCACAGATGTGCTGAGGCGGCGCATCGCGCTCCTGCAAGCCGCACAATCCGGGTCGATGATCGAGGAGGTGGCAGCACTCCGCCGTCTGCTTGGGCGCCATGTGCAGGTGATTGCCTTGGCGCTGCAGGGCGACCCGCCGGCGGCGGAGAAAGCAGCCCTGCTGGCGGAATCGTTTGCGGTGGCGCAGCTTGCCCGTGCGTCCGCCGCCGGAACGGCGATTGCCGGCCTGGGCCAGCGGCAGGCCCAGGCCAACCCCGCCACGGTGGCTGCTCTGCGCGACGTGCAGGAGAGTGTGCTGCGCTGGCAGATGGCGGAGCGCAGTCTCGCTGCAAGGGTGGCCGCCGCGGACGCCGGCGACAATCTTGCTGCCGCGCAGGCGGAGATTGAGCATCTCGGCCAGTCAGCGGGTGCGTTGCAGGCAGATCTGATGGCCGCGCATCCCGATCTGGCCGGCCTCGGCGTTCTGCCCTCGGTGACGCCCAGCATGATCCAGGCATCGCTGCTGCCAGGGGAGGCGTTGCTGGCCTATCTCACCCTTGAGGATCAATCCTATCTTTGGACGATATCGCAGGATCGGGTCGCGATGATTCCGATCGACCATAACGATGCCTGGCTCGCCGACCGGATCCGGGCTTTGCGCGCGACAGTCGACCCCCGCGAGGTGCAAAGCGTTTCCGACATTCGGCCGTTCGATGTAGCTGCGGCCGCTGATCTCTACGATACCCTGGTCGCGCCGGCCGCATTGCCGTCCGCGATCGCTCATCTCGTCATTGTGCCGGATGGCACGCTGCAGAGCCTACCGTTTGCGACCTTGTTGAGCCGGCATGTGGCCGAACCCAGCGACTTTGCTGAATACCGGCAACTGCCTTGGCTGATCACGGCGCGTGACCTGACATTCTTGCCGGAGATCGGGGCATTTGCGGCCTTGCGCAAATTGGTGAAACCATCAGCAGCCAAGCTGCCGTTTCTCGGCCTGGGCGACCCGGTGCTGGGCGGAGCAGCCGCGCCAGCGGATGCCAACACCCCAATCGCCGATCTCCTGCGCGGCTTGCCATCCCTACCAGAATCGGCCGATGAACTGGCTGGCTTGGCCGTCGCCCTCAAAGCTGATCCGGCGTCGGTTGTGACTGGTGCTGCCGCCACCGAGATGGCCCTGAAAGCTCTGCCGCTGCAGGATTATCGGGTCATCGCCTTTGCCACACATGGCCTGATGGCGGGCGATTTCGGCCGTCTGCGCGAACCTGGGCTGGTGCTGACACCACCGGCCGAAGGCAATGGAGAGGATGATGGCCTGCTGACGGTAGGCGAGATCGCCCAATTGAAGCTCGATGCCGACTGGGTGGTGCTGTCGGCCTGCAATACGGCTGCGGCTGACGGCTCACCCGGTGCAGAAGGCCTCTCCGGGCTGGCGCGTGCCTTCTTCTTTGCCGGGTCACGTGCGTTGCTGGTCTCGCAATGGGAGGTGCTGTCGGTGGCTGCCGTGCAATTGACCACGGGTGCCTTCGAACATTTGGCGGCAAACCCATCCATTGGGCGCGCCGCGACCTTGCGCCTCTCGATGCTCGCGCTGCTGGCCGAGGACCAGCCAGACTATCTCGCCCACCCGATCTTCTGGGCACCGTTTGAGCTGGTGGGGGAGGGTGGAGCACAGCCGTAACGCCTGCCGTCAGGGTAGCGGCGCGCCGATCGGCTGTCCCAGATCACCTTCAACCGCAAGGGTTAGATGCATCGTCGTTGCGTTGATGACGGCATCGGTCTCATAACGCACAAAATCCGGCGCACCATTGCCTCCGGACAAAACGCCGGTACGCGTCCAGTTGCCCACGTCCTGCAGGAAGACACGGTCGAGACCGTCCGCCGCATCGTCGCCCATGACGTAGAGCACGTCATCGCCGGACAAGCGCGCAACAGCTTCGGTATCCAGGATCAGATTGTTGTCGCCACCATTGCGCAGATCGAGCAGCTCGATGTTGCGCGGGCCCTGACCGTCCATCGCGGCGAGGTCGAGTTGGCCGGCCATCTGATTGTTCTCACCGAGGATTTGGAGTGCATCGAAGCCGCCCTGGCCATCCAGATTGATTGGCACGGCCTCGGCAACGCGCAACAGGTCGCTGCCACCGGTGGCGTGCAAATTGGCCGCTGGTTCAATGAGGTCGGTTTCCAGTCGCAATGTGACATCCGACCCAGCAGCGTCATGCCCAAGATAGACATAGAAATCGGGTGAGCCACTTTGCCCGCGCTCGACACCGGTCAATTGCCAATGATTAGGATCGGCGAAGGTCACGACATCATTGGGAGAATCCGTGATGATCTTGATCTGACCGTCATCGCCGGCAAGATCCCGCACATCCGCCAGGGAAAGATTGAAAGAATTGTCCTGGATGCCGCCACCAAAATCGATCGTGTCAAGGTCGGTGGCAAAGCCAGGCGGTGGCAAGGCCACAACACCATCATACCAGATGGACAAGGTGTCGAGATTTTCTGTGCTGAGGGCGGCAGGTAGTTCGATGCCGGCGGAGACGAACATCTGCACGGTTTCGCCATTCACTTGGGCCGCAAAAAGTGCTCCCGTTCGATGGACCGAGACGGACTGTGTTGTTTCGGTGATCAGCGATACATAACCAAGGGACTGCCAGGTATCGGCATCGGTCACGACCAGTTTGCCGGCGGCTGGATTTTGCTCGGTGGCAAAATCGGATGTCACCCAAAGGGTGTTGCGCGCATCCGTCACCATGGCAACGTCCGCGGCGGAAAGGATCAGCTGATCGCCAGCGACGAGATCGATGATCTCAATATTGTGGAGAGTCGGCGTCGTCGGCCCAACGAGATCGAGGATGCCGAACCCCGCAGGTGCGGCAATATAGGGTGTCAGTTGCGTGGTGATCGTATCGTCGCCCGCACCGGCGTCATAGTCGGTGAAACTGCGCCAGACCCAGGCCAACTTGTCATTACCGGACGTGCCCGTAATAGCCCCGTCAATCGGTTGCGCCAATGTATCGACGATAGCCAGGCTGACCGCAGTGCCGTCGTGTTCGGCAGTGTAAAGCGCGTAGCCGGGCCGCGCTGGATCGTCCGGTAATCTGGTCCATACAGGCAGATCGGTGAGATGAACGCTGCCGAACGCGGCGTTGACGGTCAAGGTGCCACCCCATTTCGCTACAACCGCGGCGTCAAGCAGGATCACGGGCGGGTAGCCTTCAAGAGCGAAACCGTGTGTATCGGTCACAATGAACTGCGGTACTGCCGGCACGTAGATTGAAATGCCGAGCTCTTCGATACTGGTGATCTTTTCGGGATAAAGCCGGGTGTCGATTACATATCCGCCGTCCATCAACTGCAGGACAAGCGTGTCATAGCCATCGCCACCGCTGATGTTCTGAAGGGGTGGATAGGCGCCGCCACCGACCGCCGCTGCCGTCACCGGCTGCGTCACGATGAGGATATCGTTGCCTGCACCGCCATCGAGGTCGTTCTGCCCATCATAAGCGATGATGATGTCGTTGCCGGCGTAGCCACGAAGTGTGTCGGTGTTGTTTGGATTCTCGGTGACCGTTGTGCCGATGATGATGTCGTCGCCGCTGAAATATTGCTGCAGTTCGGCGCCGGTCTGATTGCTATGCGGGCCATTTGTGGACGCATCCGCCATCCAGACGCTGCGGCCGTCGACGTAGTTCAGGAATACGTCGTGCAGAGAAACATAATAATTATAAACGTTCTGGCCGTGGTCAGGGTCATCGGCCGCCGGAAACAAGGCTTTGAGCGTTGCGAAGTCAAGCGTTGCAAAATTACCGGTGCTGTCGAGGGGCAGCAAATGCGTCATGCCGGTAAACCAGTCATCATAGGCCGGGTCCTTCAACTGGTGAACGGCGACGAGATCGGCCAGATTCAGGTTAAAGCCAAAAGATGGCGAGGAGAGGGCACTTGCAGACATCGAGACGGCACCACTCTGCGGCAGACCAGCGCCTGAGAAACCAGAACTACCGAGAAAGCCGCTACCGAATTGGCTAAAGAGAGAGGAGTGGCTGGTGGCAACATTTCCGTCTGCCGTGCCTACATCGGAAGTGTCGCGCAAGCGGCTGACCAATCTGTCGCGGCGCTCCGAATCGTCTTCGAGATTTTGGTCTGCGGTCGGAGAGGCATCACCGATTGTTGGGGTCCCTGCGGACGATGCATCAAAAGGAATGAAGCCAGCGCCACCGCTGGGCGGGGGCGGTGGTATCTCGCCGCCGGCTGCCGTCGAGAAATCCTGTGCCCCCAGCAGCAAGGCGGCGATGTCGGCCGCCAATGGGATGGCACCTTGTTCCGGCGGTTGCCCATCGCCGATTTCTGCGGCGGCAAAGAATCCGTCGATATAAAAAACCCGGCCATCGGCCAGGCGTAACACCAGATCGTCGCCCACCTGTTCGGGGGCGGCCGCCTTCAGCGCCGCCAGCAAGGCAGGATCGATAGTCGCCGCGGAAATGATCTCCTGGACCGTCGCCATTGCTGGCCTTCCGTTTCTCGCCCCTCAGCTACTAAGCACGATAACGCTAAAATTCGAGGTTCATTCCACAGAAAATCGGAGATTCCGCCAAAAGCTCACACGAAAGTAGACGTCTGGTGTGAACCATCTCATGAGGTCGCGCGACGGATACCTGACCCGGTTGTCCGGCTCCGGCCCTCTCCAATGAAGGAATTCCCATGGATCTCCGCCAAATCTACCTCAGCAAGGAGGGCCGCATCGCGCGCCTCCCATACTTCGGCTTCAGCCTGGTGCTCACCATTCCCTACATGCTGCTGGCCTACCTGCTGGCCAGCCTGTTCGGCGCGCTGGGCTCGATCCTGGTCCTCGCCAGCTACGCGCTTGTCGCCTATCCCTATTATTGCCTGATGGCCAAGCGGCTGCAGGATTTCAACCAGCCGGGCAAATGGGCAGCTGCCATCATTGGCCTTGGCCTGTTGGCAAGCTTGTTGCAGTTCGTTGCTGCTCTGCAGAGCGTGGGATACGGCGTCAGCCTGGTCCAACTTGTCATTGGCCTTGCCGTCCTGCTGATACCCGGCACGACCGGTGCCAATGAATATGGTGATCAGCCTGGCAAGCTCGTAACTGCCTGATCAGACCGAACGGTCGCCCGCTGTCGCAGACGCGCGGGCGACCCTTGCCGCCCTGGAACGGGCCCGCCATTGCATTCACCCCGGCCTTCCGGCATCGTTGCCGCGGGGACGTTCATCAGGGGGAATATGATGTCGAATTGGCAAAGCATTTATCTCAGCAGCCAGGGCCAGCTCGCGCGGCTGCCTTACTTTGGCTATTCGGTGCTGCTGGCTGTAATCTATCTCGTGGTCGCCATGCTGCTGACCATGATCTTGGGCGGGGCCGGCGTCATCGCCGCCATCATTCTCTATCTTCTGCTGGTTTTCCCGTTCTTCAATCTGATGGCCAAGCGCCTGCAGGATTTCAACAAGCCCGGGAAATGAGCCTGGGGTGTCATGGCCATTGGCGTGCTTGGCTCGCTGATGCAGCTGAGCCCGTCGCTGAGCTCGCTGGGCAGCCTGTTGAGCCTGCTGCAACTGCTCCTGGCGCTGCTCATCCTCTTCCTGCCCGGCACTGTGGGCGACAATGATTACGGCCCGCGGCCGGCCTGACGTAAAAGAAAAAGCGGCGCCATCCGAGATGGCGCCGCTTTCAAATCAGCTGCAGCAAGGATACTGACGTTTAAGCCGCCTTGCGCTTCTCGAGGAAACCGCCGATGCGTTTGATCGCCTCGCCGATATTCTCGATCGAGTTGGCGTAGGAGATGCGCAGATATCCTTCGCCAAACGAGCCGAAGCTGGTCCCGGCGATGCTGGCGACACCGGCCTCATCAAGCAGTGCCACTTCCAGCGCCTTTGACTTGAAGCCGGTCCCCTTGATGTTGGGGAAGGCGTAGAAGGCGCCATAGGGCACGATGCACGAGACGCCCGGCAGCTTGTTGAGTTCGGAGACGGTGAAGCGGCGGCGCTCGTCGAATGCCACCATCATCTTGGCAACTTCGTCCTTGGGGCCGGTGAGGGCGGCGACACCAGCCCACTGGGCCGCAGCATTGACGCAGGAATGCACGTTGATGCACAGGCGTGTCGCATGTTCGATCAGCTGCTTCGGCCAGACCGAATAGCCCATGCGCCAGCCGGTCATGGCATAGGTCTTCGACCAGCCATCCAGCATGATCAGCCGGTCGGCGATTTCCGGATATTTCAGGAAGCTGGTGTGAACCTTGCCGTCATAGAGCATCTCGGAATAGATCTCGTCCGACATGATGGCGACGTTCGGGTGCTTCTCCAGCCCCTTCACCAGCTTGTCGATCTCGTCCTTCTCGACGATGCCGCCGGTGGGATTGGCCGGCGAATTGACGATGATGAGGCGCGTCTTCGGCGTGATGCGCGAGAGCACATCCTCGGCCTTGAAGCCAAAGCCGTTCTCTTCGAGGAGCGGCAGCGGCACCGGCGTGGCGCCGGAGAACTTGATGGTCGATTCATAGATCGGGAAGCCCGGGTTCGGGTAGATGATCTCAGCACCCGGTTCGCCGAACATCATGATGGCGAAATACATGGTGACCTTGCCGCCCGGCACGATCAGCACGTTGGCGGGATCCACGGTGGTGATGCCATGGCGCTTGTTGAGGTCGTCGGCCACCGCCTGGCGCACTTCGGGAATGCCGTTGGCGGGCGTGTAGCCATGATGACCGTCGCGCAGCGCCTTGATGCCGGCTTCGACGATATGTCCCGGGGTCTGGAAATCGGGCTGGCCGATCGAGAGGGCGACGATGCTGCGCCCCTGGGCCCGGAGCGCGTTGGCGCGGGCGAGGACCTCGAAGGCGGATTCGGTCCCGAGGCGGCTCATGCCGCTGGCAAGCTGAAGCATTGGTCTGATCCCTGATAAATGAATTGCCGGCCCAGCGTCACGCGGCGACCTTGTCAGGCCGGAATGAACCGCAGTTTAGGTCCGGCGGCGGCCTCTGACAGGCTCTACGCGACGAATAGTTATACCAGGGCGACAGCAAGGGTTTTAGCCGGTTTCGGCGACGCGGCCCTGTAATCCTTGACGGGAGGGTGGGGGTCGGTTACATCGCTGCCCGCATGACCCGGACGTGATGGCGGTCGTGCCCCGGTGGCGGGTGTAGCTCAATTGGTTAGAGCGCTAGATTGTGATTCTAGAGGTTGCGGGTTCAATTCCCGTCACTCGCCCCAATCTTTTCAATAGGTTAGATTAGGATTGCCACGTGCTCGATCGAGCGCGGCTATTGGCGCAGGAACGACAGCAGCGTGAATCGCCGCCCCTTGGTCACCGGCAGGGCTTCGTGCAGCAGCGAGCATGAAAACAAGATGGCGCCGCCGGCGGGCGGGCTGTAGCGCTGCGGGCCATATTCCGGAAAGACCAGCTCGCCGCCCTCATAGTCCGGCGTATTGAGATTGAGCGTCAGGGCAAAGCGGCGGTCCGCGGTGCTGGGGCTCTGATTGTCGCGATGGCGGCGGAAATAATCGCCGCGCTCTGCCTCGTAGCAGGTGACGATGAAACGGTCGAACTTGAACTTGGTGAAGGCAAACGCCTTATCGAGTTCGGGCGCCAGGCGCCGGCCAACGACCGCCATCAGCGGCTTCAGGACCGCCTCGTCCTCGATCCTGTGATCGCGACGCCGTTTCATGGAATCGTAGGTGCGCGTAACCTCGATACCCTCGACGATCGAATGCACGGTGCCTTCTTCATGGCCCAACTGCTCCCAGCGATCCATGAGGCCGCGGCACAGTTCCGGTGAGAGAACATTGGGCACGATCAGCACGGGCGCCATCTGGTCGACGCGCGGTCCGATGGCAGCTGGCGCTGCAGCAGGCAGGTGAGAGATCGCCCAGTCAGCGATATCCGTTTGTTGCGCGACGTGCAGGACACGCTGATTGGCGTCGAGCGCCAGGGCAAAGGGGGCTGGACCTGTCACGCCAGCCATCCGGCGAAGTGCTTCTCGAATCTTGCCGTTGGTGTCGGCGAGGAGTGGAAAGTCGGTGCGGAGCCGGCGCGCTTTGGCAGCAATCTCAGCATTCGACCCGCTGGCGATCGCCAGGCGGTCCGTCCCTGCGGCGGTGAAACGGTCGCCAACGAGGCTCAGGGCTGTAATGTCGGTGTCGGACAGGTCGACAAAGACCAGCATCGGATTGCCCTTTGCGCGCTCGAGGAACCAGCGCGCCTTGCCGTCCTGGTCGGTCAGCAGGAAGTTGGGAAAGCGGTCACCTGCAGCCAGTTCCACATTTGGCAGCGGCAGAGGTAGCGTTTCCCCGGCATGCACTTCTTTCCCGACGCTCATCTAGCTTGTCACTCCTTGTCGGTGGTCTCTTTATGCCGCGCAGCCCGCGCGACGATAATCCTGCTGCTGGTGTAGGTCTGCCCCGCAGCAGCGCGCCATGCAAGGTCCACCAGCTGAGTCGGACGCACCCGACGAACCTCCGCACGCACGCGCTGCAGTGCAGCATAGAGCAATGTTCGTTTCGGGAGGTTGATGCCGGTGCGCCATGCTTTTTCGAAAATGATTGATGTCCTTGAAGTATCGACAGAAATTGTCGTGCGGGTGCGACGCTCACGGCATGTGCCAGGCCTTTCGGTTGGTTTCGCCGCGCACGTCAAAAATGGCATTTCCTTGAAAAGCCGCCGTGACTTCCGGGAAAATTTTAGCTAGGGTTCTGTCCGCTGGCTGGGGAGCCGGCGGGTTACAAGATAAGTAAGAGACCGCACGGTCCAAGTTCTGGGACGACACGAGAAGAATAAATTCGGTGGGGGAGGGACCATTTCTACGGTCCGTAAAGAGGCAGGCCTTCATTGGTCTGCCTCTTTCCATTTGGGGGTCAATAACGCATCCCGCCCTTTTGGGCCCGCAGCCAGGGCGGCTGCAGTCTGGCGATCTTCTTGTAGACCGGACAATCCTCGGCATGGGTGCCAGGCAAATAGCCGATCGACATCAGAAACTCGCCCACGATCTCGCCGCCGGTGAACACGAACTCGCGCTTGAACAGCTTCACCCATTCCACCTTGGTCAGCGGATGATGTGCGGCGAGCCAGGCCGCGAACGAGCCATGCGCCTTCTGCAGAGCCTGAATACGCTTCGCATTCTCAATGGCGGCGTCGACCTTTAACCGGTTGCGGATGATGCCGGCGTCAGCGAGCAGGCGGGCGCGCTGCTTCTCGCCATAGCGCGCCACCTTGGCAATGGCAAAGTCGCTGTAGGCAGCGCGGAACGCTGCCTGCTTCTTCAGAATGGTGAGCCACGACAGCCCGGCCTGGTTGATCTCCAGCACCAGCCGTTCGAACAGCTGGTCGTCATCGGCGATGGGGAAGCCGTAATGATGCTCATGGTAGGGGCCATGAAATTCATGACCCGGCGCGATCTGGCAATAGCTGCTCATGCCGACAGCCCCTCTTTAAGAACCAGTGACGCCGGCAAGCTGCAGGAACGAGAAACCGAACACATGAAAGGCGAGATAGGCGGCTCCCCAGATCAGGAAAGCAATCAGCGTCGTGATCAAGGCCTTCTTCAGCAACATGGGATTGCCGGGTGCGCCCGGATCGTGACCCGCATCAGGATTTTCTGAACGGCGAACGCCCCAGGGCAGCACCACGAACAGGGTCAGCCACCAGATGACCAGAAACATAAAGATTTGCGACATGATCCCTGACATATTCGGGCTCAAGCCTGCTCTAATTCAATGAGCGTCCCCAGGAAATCCTTGGGGTGCAGGAACAGGACCGGCTTGTCATGGGCGCCGATCTTCGGTTCCCCGTCGCCCAGCACCCGAGCGCCGCTTGCCTTCAACTGGTCGCGCGCAGCCAGGATATCGTCGACCTCGTAGCAGATATGATGGATGCCGCCCGCTGGATTGCGGCTGAGAAAAGCTGCAATCGGCGAGTTTTCGCCCAGCGGGTGCAGCAGTTCGATCTTGGTATTGCCCAGCTCAACGAAAACGACGCTGACACCATGCTTTGGCTGCGGCGACGGCGCCGACACCTTGGCGCCGAGGGTCGTCCGATACAGGGCGGTAGCCTGGTCAAGATCGGGCACGGCAATGGCAACATGGTTGAGGCGGCCGATCATCGAGGGTCCTTCCCAGGAAATGAGGGGGCATGATTCGGCCTGGATGGTGCGGCGCAGCGTCTTTTGGGTCAAGACAAGCTGTCAAGTGGGCGTTGGGCGCATTGCCGCAGCGCCGCCAATCTGAAAAGGTTGCTAAATTGTCGCAGAAAGCATGGCCAACCACAAATAAGTGTGGGGCCAGGGGGTGGTGGCCACTGGCGTTATTCCGAGCCATTAGCTAAAATTCGTTATCAATTCGTTAAAAATTGGAACGCGCCGGCGGGGCAGTTACAGCCCGTCTTGCTGTGGCTGCCACGAATGGAAGGTATGTAATGACCCGCAATACGGGAACCAAGCGTTATATCCACCGCCTGACTGCAACTCAGATCCTGCGGCCAGGCGCCGTCGCCTTGGCGTTTGCCTCTTTTGCCACCTTGTTGGCATCGAGCGCCTCGGCGGACGTGATCGGCAACGTCATCCTTCAGGATTATCGCGGCGCGACGGCGACGCCTGACGGCGCCCAGGATGCCAAGGCGATCTACTATCAGGATCAGGTCTCGGCCCTCGACACCGTGGCGACCGGTGAGGGTGGGGCCACCTCGATGCGCTTCCTCGACGAAACGCGTTTCGATGTCGGGCCTAACGCGATGGTGAAGCTCGACGATTTCGTGTTCGACCCGGTGAGCACGGTTGGCGCCGGCAAGATTTCGATGGCCGTTGGTGCCTTCCGCTATGTCGGCGGCAAGATGAAGAGCGATGAGAACGTCAAGCTCAGCACGCCGACCGCGACGATGACCATCCGCGGCACCGAACTGGTGATCTTCGTCGGTATCGACGGCACCACGGAAATCAACATTGTGAGCGGCGCTGTCGATGTGCAGCCCTGCGACAAGCCAGACGCCATTGCTGCCACAGCTGGTCAGCGCGTTGTCGTGCCGACGACCTGCGCGGTCAGCGTATTGGCAATCCGTCCGGTCTTCGAAGATCTCGCAGCTCTCGACGTACCCGCAGATCTTGGCGATTTCCAGACGGCCGCTGGCGGCGAAGAAGGCGGTCCGGATGGCGACGGCGGTTCCGAGCCGCCCGATCGCGATAAGGAAAAGAAAGAGCCAGCCCCGAAGAAGGATCCGCCGGCCGCTGAGCCGGGACCAGCACCGGACCCCGATGATGACGGTGAAGGCTGTGGCGGATACGCCTGTAACTGATGAACCCAGTCACGCCACAGTCACGCTATTCGTGCGGTAAGATATAGGTAGGCGATCGTTGAGCTGAATTCTAAGCGCCCCACGGATGGCGCCTTAACTGGAGGTTGTGTGATGATTTACCATCCAAAGACCAAACGTTATGGACTTGCCAGTGGTTGGCGCTCAGGGACGATGGTCTTGGCTTTCGCCTCCTTTGCCACACTTTTGGCATCGAGTGCGTCGGCCGACGTGATCGGCAATGTCATCCTGCAAGATTATCGCGGCGCAACGGCGACGCCGGATGGCGCTCAGGATGCGAAGCCCATCCACTATCAGGATCAGGTTTCCGCACTCGATACCGTGGAGACAGGAGAGGGTGGTGCCACCTCGATGCGCTTCCTCGACGAGACACGTTTTGACGTCGGTCCCAACGCGATGGTGAAACTCGACGATTTCGTGTTCGACCCGCTGAGCGCTATCGGATCCGGCAAGATCTCCATGGCTGTCGGCGCTTTCCGCTATGTCGGCGGCAAGATGAAGAGCGACGAAAACGTCAAGCTCAGCACGCCGACCGCGACGATGACCATTCGCGGTACAGAGTTGGTTATTTTTGTTGGCCTTGATGGCACGACAGAGATCAACATTGTCAGCGGTGCCGTCGACGTGCAGCCTTGTGACAAGCCGGATGCCGTCGCGGCCACGGCCGGCCAGCGCATCGTCGTGCCGACGACCTGTGCAGTCAGCGTGTTGGCAATTCGCCCAGTCATCGAA
Organism: Dongia sp. P2_B8; assembly: GCF_056404715.1. Lineage (NCBI taxonomy): Bacteria > Pseudomonadati > Pseudomonadota > Alphaproteobacteria > Rhodospirillales > Dongiaceae > Dongia > Dongia sp. P2_B8. Next base: position 55,929 of record NZ_JBFUDM010000004.1, read on the forward strand.
GATCTCGCAGCTCTCGACGTGCCGGCCGACCTTGGCGATTTTGCGACGGCGGCGGGCGGTGACGAAGGTGATCCGGGCGACGGCCCAGGACCCGATACGCGCGATCGCGACAAGGAAAAGAAAGAGGCAGCTCCACCGGAGCCCCCGAAAGCTGATCCGCCCGAGCCGACTGATCCGACAGGAGGAGAAGAAGGTGAAGAAGGTGAGGAAGGCGAGCAGGGCGAAGAAGGCGATGATCCCGGTGACCCTGAAGGCGACAACGAGTAAGCTTAGCGCTGATGTACGCATTGTGGATATAAGCGCTCCTGACGTTGCGTCCTAGCCACACTGCAAGGCAGATCGTGTTTGCACATGCGATAGCAGCTTGACGCTGCACCGCAGTGCACATTAAGTTTTACTAAATCAAAAATTGCTGCACGTTAGATGACCTGAGACTCTCGCGCATTGGCCAAGGGGGCTTCGATGAAGGTTGGGACCTGGTTTCGGGATGCGGTCATCGTCGGTGGCTGCTTCATTTCCCTGTCTGCGCTGACACAATCGGCTGTCGCATCGACCCTGGATTTTGAAAGCGTGGGAGTCGCCGGGTCTCAGGCGGCAATTTCTGACGGCTATGGCGGACTTACCTGGGACAATTTCTTTGTTCTCAACGGCGAGGACAAATACAGCGACAAGCCCGGCAACGGCTTTATCAACGGAACGGCATCCGGTGACTATGTCGCCTTCAATGGATTTGCCAAGCCGGCAGCGGTGGAACTCGCTGGCGGCTATTTCGATTTTGTTGGTGCCGCTTTTACCGCAGCGTGGAACGATGGTTTGAAGGTCGACATCGCGGGCTTCAGGGACGGCACCGAGGTCTATAGCCAGACCGTGACGCTCGACACCGAGTTTTATGCCAACCTGTTCTTCAATTGGCTGAAGATCGATCAACTGACCTTCAAGACTTATGGTGGTACGCAGATCGGATACGGTAGCGGGCACCAGATGGTGATCGACAATTTCCAGTACAATGTGGTCACGACGCCGATACCGCCTGCCTTCCTGCTGATGGCAACCGCCCTGGTTGGTCTTGGTGTGGCTGGCTGGCGGCGCCGTAAGCTGCCGGCTCTCACTAGCGCTTAGTTCCGCCACGCTGCTGCGGCCCACGCAGCAGGGCTCGCCTGCTGTGGTGAGAATTTTAACGATTACAATCGATAATAACACTTACCCCCACCTGGGAGGTAAGCGGTCGACGCTGTTTTCGCGTCAGCGATTTTTTCTATTACCTGTGAACTGGATCACAGCGGCGCGCGGCAAGTGATCCTAGGTTGATAGTCGTTATCGCGCGCTTCGGCGCTTCAGGAAAACGGTTCATCATCATGGCACGCAAGTCCAGCCGCCCCTTTGCCTATCCCCTCGCGTTTCTGGCGCTGGTGTTGGGGTTGTTGGTGGTCGAGAACCTGCCCGGCGACGCCAAGGCTGCTGCTGCGACGAGCCAGACTGTGGGCGTTCGGGCCGCAGATCTTGCCGATCTTCCGCTGATGTACGAATAGGCGCAGTCCTCCAACTCATTGCACGGGCTCTTAATTCGCGGCGTTTAGGCGCGTGCTCGAACTCTATGAACCTGTTCCTGCCTCACCGCGACGAACCACCCAGGACGGTCGGAGTTACAAAGATCATGAACAGAACGATTTTCACCCTTCAGCTGGGTGCTGCCCTCGTGCTGCTGGCGAGCGGTACCGCAATGGCGGAGCCGCGTATCGGCGCGGTGGTGCAGCGCGAGTATCTCGGCGCGGTCGCGGCCCCCAACGGGTCGACGGCCAGCCACGCCATCCTTTACAGCGATGCGGTTTTCGCCCTGGACACGGTGCAAACCGGTGCCCATGGCAGAACGGCGCTGGAATTTCTCGATCAAACCACCGTCGAAGTCGGCGCTGGTGCAGAGCTGCGCCTTGATGATTTCGTCTACGACCCGGCAAGCACCGAGGGTGCCGGCAAGATTTCCTTTGCCGTTGGCGCCTTCCGCTATGTCGGCGGCAAGATGACGACCGAGCAGAACATCCGCCTGTATACGCCGACAGCGACCATGGTCATCCGCGGCACCGAGCTGGTGATCTATGTCTGGCCGGATGGCAGGACTGAAGTAAATGTCATCTCCGGCGCGGTGGAAGTCTCGGCCTGCGGTGCCGGGGGGACTGGCAAATTGGCCATGACCGGTATGCAGGTCACCGTGATGCCGACCTGCGCGGTCCAGGTTGCAGCTGCCCCGGCGTTGCCCGAGGGCATGGCGGCACTTGAGCTACCCAGCCGCAAGCCGGAAGACCAGCCGAAGAATAAGGAAGACGGCGACGACGATCGCCCGGACCGCAAGAAGAGTGAGCAGGGTGGCAAATCACGGTCCCACGGTTCTCCTCCCGATACCAACGGCTTTGGCGGCTGATCGCGTGATCGACGGCGCGCCACACATCGACTATGAAATGGGCCACGCTGCAGCAGGGCCACAAGATGACCGTTCGGAACGCCTTCGAATCCGCCAACACCGCCTTTTACCGGGCCTTCGCCACGGCCGATTTCGCCGCCATGAGCCAGCTTTGGGCGGAAACCCTGGCCGTCTCCTGCTGCCATCCAGGCTCCGAACCGTTGCTCGGCCGGGCTGAAATCCTCAACTCCTGGCGCCAGATTTTCCTCCATGGGCAGCCGGCGGACATCAAATTCGTCTCCCAGCAGATGAGCGTCGTCGGCGACATCGGCATCGCCTGCGGGCTGGAGGTGATCGGCAACGGCCGCTTTGCCTGCACCAACCTTTACGCCCTGGAAGCCGGCGTCTGGCGCATGATCCATCATCAAGGCGGACCGGTCATACCCGCCACCCTGCGATCGGGGCCGCGGTCGCCCGATTCCGGTCAGCCAACCCGCCATTAGCTGCCAAAGCCGGGGGTAATAGCTTGGAACTGCAACGAGGTTTCGTTGCGCGGGCTGCCGCCGACCGGCATATTAACGTCCATGAAGCTGAGTCGGATCATTCTGCGGTGCCCCGGCACCGCTTCCCTTGCCGTGGCCGCCCTGTTCGCTGCCGCCCTATCTCTCGCGGCGCCGCTGCCGGCCCGTGCCGATTACGGTACCGGACTTGATGCCTTCAATGCAGGGGCCTTCGACCAGGCCTTTGCCGAATGGCAGAAGGCGGCACTCGGCGGTGATAAGCGGGCCCAGCATGCCCTTGGCCTGTTGCTGGAGAGCGGCCGCGGCACCAAGGCCGATCTTGCCCAGGCGGTGAAATGGTACGAGGCCTCAGCCGAGCAGGGCTTTGCGCCGGCCATGAACAATCTCGCCATGCTCTATGCCGAGGGCCGCGGCGTGAAGAAGGATCAGAACAAGGCCATCGCCTATTGGAGCAAGGCTGCGGAAGGGGGCAATGCCACCGCAGAATTCAATCTCGGTGTGCAGTACATGCTGGGCGAGGGTGTCCCGCATGACCAGAAGCAGACGGTGACGCTGTGGACCAAGGCGGCCGATGCCGGCAACGTGCAGGCGCAATACAATCTCGGCCTGCTTTATGATCGTGGCGACGGCGTCGATGCCAATGAAAAGCAGGCCGCCCATTGGATCGCCAAGGCAGCTGAATCCGGCTTGGCCGAGGCGCAGATCGATCTTGCCGAATTCTATCGCACCGGCCGTGGCGTCAACAAGGATCCGGACCAAGCCTATCAGTGGCTGGAAAAGGCGGCATCTACCGGCAGTCTCAAAGCAAAGCAGAAACTGACCGAACTGCCGAAGCCCAGCGCCAAGCCAGTTGCAGCGGCAGCTGCTGCCGAAGCTGCAGCACCAGCACCTGAGGCGCCGGCACCAGAAGCGCCAGCGACAAGCACACCGGCGGCCGAAACTGGCCATGCCGACACCGCCGCCGCTGAAGCACCCGCAGCGCCAGCGGCCCACGGTGCCCCGACGACCGGGAACGAGACGGCGACCGAGGCGGCTGCAACCCAAGAACCTGAAACGCACAGCACGGAAGGCGAGACGACACCAGCCGCCGAAGCGGATCAGCACGCGGCCGAGCCAGAACCGGCGGCTACAACAAATGCCCAGGTGACGGACTCCCAGGCTGCGATGGCGACCGCAGCCTTGCCGGCTACCGACGGCGATCATGCGCCGGAAGCGCACCAGCCTGTGGTGGAGGAATCTGCAGCTGGCGAAGAGCCGGCCGAGGTTGCGGAAGGTGAAGCGCCTGCAGCGGAACATGCTGCCGAGGACGAAGCGCCAGTTGCAGAAGAACCGGCTGCCGAAGGCGAGACTGAAGCAGAAGAAGTGCCACCTGCAGAAGAAGGTGCTGCGGCCGACGCAGCCGAAGAGCCCATTGAAGGCGAGGGCATCAAACAAGCCTTGCCACTGGCAGAGACACTGTCACCGCGTGAAAAAGTCTATCACATCTGGATGGACACGCGCGGAACGAAAGACTCTGCCACCAATGTGTTTTCGAAATTGCAGCTGGCCTTCAGGCCCGTGCTCGACAAGATACAGTTCGAAGTCAGGCCTTTCTTGAGCGCAAATGCGCCATCTTACCGGGTGTATGTGGGGCCGTTTAAGACCCTGAAGGATGCGCAGGCGATGTGCGACAATATTCATTCCCGCGTCAGCGGACAGTTCTGCCGCACCGTCATCAACTGACCCCGTGTCGGATACGCGACCTCTACCGATGTCAGATGCCCAGCCCGTGGTGACCGGCGCTGAAATGCGTGCGGCCGAGCAGGCAGCATTTGCGCGCGGGCAGGATAGCTTCGCCCTGATGCAGGCAGCGGGTGCTGCCGTTGCACAGGCGATCAAAAATGCATATCCCGCTGGCAACGTCTCAGCATTGATTCTGTGCGGGCCCGGCAACAATGGCGGTGACGGGTTCGTTGTTGCCGATCACTTGGCCCGCGCCGGCTGGCGAGTCTGCGTTGCATCAATGCGCCCGCGCACGGACTACAAGGGGGATGCCGGCAAGGCAGCCGCGGCATGGCAGGGCGATGTCGTCACCTGCGATCCCGCGCATCTGGCCTCCTTGCTAGCTGCTTCAACAGTTCTGGTTGATGCCTTGTTTGGCATCGGCCTTGATCGACCACTGCAAGGTGATACCGCCACGGTGATCGATCTCGTCAATCGATCCGGGGCGGACGTCTGGGCCGTCGATGTCGCCAGCGGGATTTCCGCCGACACCGGCCATGTCATGGGTGCCGCCATCCGCGCCGGCCATACCGTCACCTTTGGCTGGCCAAAGCCTGGCCATCTGCTGTTGCCGGGCCGCGCCCATGCCGGCGCATTGCAGGTGGCAACCCTTGGCCTCGACACTGAACCGGTACCGGCGGGTGTGTCGACCTTCGTCAACGAGCCGGGACTCTGGCTATCCGTTTTGCCACAGCCCGGATTGCAGGATCACAAATACAGCCGCGGCCATGCCTTGGTCATTGGCAGCAGCGACATGCCGGGGGCAGGGCGCCTCGCTTCACTCGCGGCACGGCGCATAGGTGCCGGCATGCTGAGCGTCGCCGCCCCAACGGCGACCTTGCCGCTCTATATGGCGGACCAGCCCGGCATCATCGCCCGCCCGGCGGCGCGGCCCGAGGATTATGTCGAGATCCTGATGGACCGGCGCATCTCCGGCGTGCTGGTGGGTTCCGGGCTGGTGCCGGACGCGGCGGCGCGGGAAGCCGTGCTGACATCGCTTGCCGCCGGTCGCCCGTCGGTGGTGGACGGCGGTGGGCTGACCGCCTTCGCCGACCGGCCGGAGGATCTCTTCACCCTGGGCCGTCCGGACGTCGTGCTGACCCCGCATGAGGGCGAGTTCGCCCGTCTTTTTCCGGATCTTGGCGCCGATATGGGCAAACTGGACCGCGTCCGTCAGGCCGCGCGCCGGGCCCGTTCCGTGGTGCTCCTCAAGGGCGCCGACACCGTCGTAGCGGCACCCGACGGCCAAGCCGCCATCGCCGGTGAGGCCAGTCCATATCTTGCGACCGCCGGATCGGGCGACGTCCTTGCCGGACTGATTCTGGGGCTGCTGGCACAAGGAATGCCGGCCTATCGTACCGCCGCTGCCGGCATCTGGTTCCATGCCCAGGCTGGCCTGTCTGTTGGCCCGGGGCTCATCGCCGAGGATCTGGCAGGGCAGATTCCAGCCTTGCTACGCCGGCTGGGGCGCTGACCGTGCATCCTGGGGATCGGTGGGATATTCGGCGTGCTGGCCCCAGTGACCAGGCCGCCTGCGCCACGATCTTCATTGCGACCGTTACGGCCACCTTTCCGAACGAACCGGCAGAGGGCCGGACGGCCGCCGCCTATGCCGCCAGCGTGGTTGGCGAAGAACAGTGGGTTGCTCGCCTGGATGGCAAGATAATCGGCTATATATCAGTATATTGGCCGACAAATTTCATCCATAGTCTTTACATTCTACCAGCGTTCCAGGGCCGCGGGGCGGGGCAGGCCTTGTTGGAGACCGTCCGCCAATGCGCCCTTGGCGATCTCGAACTGAAAACGGACAAAGGCAACCTGCGAGCCTATGCTTTCTACCTGCGCCAAGGCTGGCGGGTGGTGGGCGAGGGCATGGCTGCGACCGGTCCCTGGTGGCGCCTGCGGACGTATGGTGGTGTTCTCTGAGCGATACGCCCATCTAACCGCGGCCTTTTTCGCTTGTCGCTGGGGGCGGGGTGGGATACATCCCCGGCCCGGAACCGGTGCGATACCGGGGCTACGAGCTATTGCTTTGGCGCGGCTCGGAACGACCTTTGCGGGCGTGGCGAAATTGGTAGACGCGCAGGATTTAGGTTCCTGTGACGCAAGTCGTGTGGGTTCAAGTCCCTCCGCCCGCACCAATTGCCCCGAAATTGGTCGTTTCGCTGGTGCCGCGAGGCTCGTGACCCGATGTCGAACCTAGGATTTTGCTGAACCCTTTAGTCTGAAAGAGTGCTGCCATGCAGATCACCGAAACCCTGAACCAGGGCCTCAAGCGGGAATACAAGATCGCCGTCCCCGCCGCGCAGTTGCGTGAAAAGGTCGATGGCAAGCTGCTCGAGCTGAGCCACAAGCTGAAGATCCCCGGCTTCCGCCCGGGCAAAGTGCCGATGACGCTCCTCAAGCAGCGCTATGAGCAGTCGGTCATGGGCGAGGTGCTCGAAGAGAGCGTGCAGCAGAGCTCGCAGCAGCTCCTCACGGAGCGCAACCTGCGCCCGGCCGGCCAGCCCAAGGTCGAACTGGTTGGCGAATTCAAGGATGGTGCCGATCTCGAATTCTCGATGGCGATGGAAGTCATCCCCGACGTGACGCCGATGGATTTCACCACCGTGTCGCTCGAGCGCGTCGGCGTCGAGGTTCCGGATTCGGAAGTCGAAGACAGCCTGAAGCGTATCGCCAAGCGCCAGCGCGCCTCTGAGCCGGTGGCCGACGATGTCGCTGCAGCCAATGGCGACATCGCCGTCATCGACTTCGTCGGGTCCATCGACGGTGTCGAATTCGAAGGTGGCAAGGCCGACGGCCATTATCTCGAGCTGGGCTCGGGCACGTTCATCCCCGGCTTCGAAGAGCAGCTGGTTGGCGTGAAGAAGGGCGACAAGAAGACCGTGAAGGTCACCTTCCCGGCTGAATACGGCAATGCCGAGCTTGCTGGCAAGGAAGCGAGCTTTGCCGTGACAGCGCAGGAAGTGCGCCGCCTGAAGGATGTGCCGGTCGATGACGAGCTGGCGAAATCGCTGGGTCTTTCCGACCTCAATGAACTGAAGACCCAGGCGCGCGAGCGCATCGAAAAGGAATACGGCGCCGTGGCGCGTGCCCGCGTGAAGCGCAAGCTCCTTGACATCCTGGCCGACAATCACAACTTCACATTGCCTGAGAGCCTTGTCGAAGCCGAGTTTGGCGCCATCTGGCAGCAGATCGAAGCCGATCTGAAGGCCGATCGCCTGGACGAGGAAGACAAGGGCAAGTCGGAAGACGAGTTGAAGAAGGAATATCGCGAAATCGCCGAGCGCCGCGTGAAATTGGGTCTGCTGCTCTCTGAAGTCGGGCGCCAGAACAATATCCAGGTCCCGAACGAGGAATTGAGCCGCGCTCTCATTCAGGAAGCGCAGCGTTATCCGGGGCAGCAGCAGCAGGTGATCGAGTACTACCAGCGTTCGCCGGAAGCCCTGAACCAGCTGCGCGCGCCGCTCTACGAGGAAAAGGTCGTCGACTACATCCTCGAACGTGCCAAGGTTTCCGAACGCAAGATTTCGCCCGAGGCATTCGCTGCCGAAGGCGAGGCGGAACTCAAAGGCCGCCGCGACTAAGCTTTGGGTTTGCGATTCGGCAAATCGTTTCAGGTCCGAAAATTGATCGGTGCGCTGGAACGATTTGCCAGAATCCTTCCGCTCGCTAAGATCGCGCTTTAAGCACTTGGGTGAGTCGCCATTCGCGCCGCGGATGGCCGCCTACCCCATCTTGAGAGTGGATGATGAGAGACAGAGATCCCGTCGAGATCTACAACAATTACCTCGTGCCGATGGTGGTCGAGCAGACCAATCGCGGCGAGCGCTCCTACGACATTTATTCGCGACTCTTGAAAGAGCGCATCATCTTCCTGGTCGGTCCGGTCAATGACGGCATGGCGAGCGTTGTGTGTGCGCAGCTGCTGTTCCTGGAATCGGAAAACCCGAAGAAGGAAATCTCGATCTACATCAACTCGCCGGGCGGCGTCGTGTCGTCGGGCCTCGCGATGTACGACACCATGCAGTACATCCGGCCGGAAGTGTCGACGGTGTGCATCGGCTTGGCTGCCTCCGCGGGCTCGCTGCTGCTGACCGCAGGCGCCAAGGACAAGCGCTTCAGCCTGCCGCATTCGAACATCATGATCCACCAGCCCTCAGGCGGCTATCAGGGCCAGGCGACGGACATCGAGATCCACGCCAAGGAAATCCTGCGCACCCGCGACCGGCTGAACAAGATCTATGTCCGCCACACCGGTCAGGAACTGTCGGTGATTGAAAGTGCGATGGAACGCGACCGCTACATGACCCCGGAAGAGGCCAAGGAGTTCGGCCTCATCGACGTGGTGGTCAGCGAGCGGCCGATCCCGGACGATCTCAAGGACAAGATCTGATTCAGATCAGTTCGCAAGTCCGTGTTCCTGTTATGGTCATGGCCCGGGTTGGCGATTTGCGCCGTCCTGGGCCTTAACCTTTTGTGGACAAAACCTATCTAAAGTAGGTACGAGGCGGCATCGGGGGGATTTGTTTTGTTCTCCTGCACCCGCAGAAAGCCCAACGGCACCGCAGAAACACGTTGTGTCGTGTCGAACCGGGGGGCTAAATTGACCAAGAACGGGGCGATTCAGCCAACTGAATCAAGGCCGCCCGAAGCTCGAATGGATCGGAAATGAACAAATCCGCCAGCGGTGATTCCAAAAATACCCTCTACTGCTCCTTCTGCGGCAAGTCGCAGCACGAGGTGCGCAAGCTCATCGCCGGTCCGACGGTGTTCATCTGCGACGAATGCGTCGAGCTGTGCATGGACATCATCCGCGAGGAGCACAAGACCACCCTGGTCAAGTCCCGCGATGGTGTGCCGAGCCCCAAGGACATCTGCAAGGTCCTCGACGATTACGTGATCGGCCAGATGCATGCCAAGCGCATCCTGTCGGTGGCGGTCCATAACCATTACAAGCGCCTGGCGCATCTCGGCAAAAACAACGACGTCGAATTGGCGAAGTCGAACATCCTGCTGGTCGGCCCCACGGGTTGCGGCAAGACGCTGCTCGCCCAGACATTGGCGCGCATCATCGACGTGCCGTTCACGATGGCTGATGCGACGACGCTGACCGAAGCCGGCTATGTCGGCGAGGATGTCGAGAACATCATCCTGAAGCTCCTGCAATCGGCCGACTACAATGTCGAACGCGCCCAGCGCGGCATCGTCTATATCGACGAAGTCGACAAGATCAGCCGCAAGTCGGACAACCCCTCGATCACCCGCGATGTATCGGGCGAGGGCGTCCAGCAGGCGCTGCTGAAGATCATGGAAGGCACGGTTGCCTCGGTTCCGCCGCAGGGCGGCCGCAAGCATCCGCAGCAGGAATTCCTGCAGGTCGACACGACCAACATCCTGTTCATCTGCGGTGGCGCCTTTGCCGGGCTTGAGCGCATCATTGGCGCGCGCGGCCGGTCGGGTTCCGCGATCGGCTTTGGTGCCGACGTGCGTGGCCCGGACGAACGTGGCACGGGCGAGATCCTGAAAGAGGTCGAGCCCGAAGATCTGCTGAAGTTCGGCCTCATCCCCGAATTCGTCGGCCGTCTGCCCGTCGTGGCGACGCTCGAGGATCTCGACGAGCCGGCCTTGATCAAGATCCTGACCGAGCCGAAGAACGCGCTCGTGAAGCAGTATCAGCGTCTCTTTGAAATGGAAGATGTGCGCTTGGAGTTTGCCGAGGATGCACTTGGTGCCATCGCGCGCCGTGCCATCGCCCGCAAGACCGGTGCGCGCGGCCTGCGCTCGATCATGGAATCGATCCTGCTTGAATCCATGTTCGAACTGCCGGGCCTCGATGGCGTCGAAGCCATCGTCATCAGCCGTGAAGTGGTCGAAGGCAAGGCGAAGCCGCTCTACATCTACACCGACCGCCGCAGCGAAAGCTCGACTGGCGCGTAAGTTTCGTCAGTATGGAATTATGTGAAGGCCGGGCAGAAATGTCCGGCCTTTTCGTTTTTGCGCCTTTTCATCGCCTCCCCAGGCTTAACCCGGGGATCTGGTTTGACGGGGCTCTGTTCTCGCAATGGGAGACCGATGCCCGGGTCAAGCCCGGGCAAGACGATCCAGGTTGGCGATATCCGCCATCGTCAGACTTCGCTCACCCACCACATGTTCGAACCAGTCCGGCACCACGCGTGGGGCGCGGCCGTCGACATTGGGGGCGCTCAAGCCGGCGCGGACATGCGAGAGGCTCACCGTGCGGCTCTCGGTGCTGAACCTTGCCGCCGACCTGTCGGTGGCGACGCTGCCGTGGAGATGCTGGCCGGAGAAGGCGAGCATGTCGCCGGGCTCGATCACCACCGGCATCGCTTCAGACGCGGGCAGTTCTTCGCGCAGCACCGGCAGGACCGGATAGCTGTCGGCCTTGCCTTCGGCCATCAACCGCTTCAGCACCTCGAAATCCCACTCGGCGCTGGAGTTCGCAATGGGTTCGGCGAAATAGCGGGGATAGAACACGATCGTGCGGCCAGGCCCCACGGGGTAAAGCGGCGTCCACCAATTGATCTGCTGGCCAATGTTGGAGCCCCAATTGTCGCGGTGGGCGGGCAGGGGCATGATGCGCCGGCCGTGATGGCTGTCTTGCGCCGGCACCACGCGCAGCTGCAGCGGGTCCCAATAACAATCCTCCGAGGCAAGGCCCAGCTCGACCAGCGCACGCTTGAAGGCGGCGTTGATCCCGGCATCGGCCTTGAACGCTGCCCTGAGGCTTCGCACGCGCTTCAAATAATCGTCGGGGGCCAAGCGGGCTTCGGCATTCAAGGGATCGCCTTCGAACCCATCCCACAACACCACGTTGGCGAGCCGCGTGAGTTCGACCAACGCCGGCACGCGGCGCCAGACCAGGAGCGCGCCAGCCAGCACCTGGGCGCCGATCTCTGCCGTGTCGAGCTTGCCGTCGATGAAAGTGAGCCTGTCCATGACCACATCATCCCCGACCTGGGCCGGCGTGAATCCTCCGTCTCCGTCACCGATCCGCGCCAAAGCGGCAGGCCTTCTGCGGCAAAATCTCCGAAAATGCGGCATGTAGTCACAGCTTTTGCGTTGTACCAGTGACCGGTACGAGTCCTAGCCTTACTCGACGCAATAGTCGGAGGTCCGGGACACGACAGATGCCAGCCAAGATCCTCCCCTTCGCCCGGCCCGGCAGGTTGCTCACGCAAGCCGCATGGGATGACGATGATGCCATTGCCGGCACCATCGCCCATCCGGCCCTGGCCCAGCTTTACCGGCAATGGCGCCGCTGGACGGGGACGGAGAGTGGTGTTCCCGATCGCAACGAGATCACGCCGGAAGCCCTGCGCCCCTGGCTCGGCAACCTCGCCATCACCGACATCGAGCGCAATCCGATGCGCATCCGCTACCGCCTGGTCGGCACCACGCTGACCGAGCTGGTCGGCCACGAACTCACGGGCCGCTATGTCGACGAGCTTTACTCCCGCAAGGTGCGGCGCGAGGTGATGGAGGCCTATCGCGGCGTGGTCGAGGCAGGCCTGCCGCATTACCGTCACGCCCGGTTCTGGCTGGTGCTGAAGGCGCTGGGCTATCACCGCCTGATCCTGCCCTTCAGCGGCGACGGGCAGACGGTCGATACCTGCCTGCTTGCGATCTATCCCGACCGGCCGGAAGTGACCCGCGCCGCCGACTGGCAGAGCGGCATCGACCGGGCCGAGATCGCCGCCTGGTTCGGCCGGCCGAAACTCGTGAAAGAGCCCGACGAGCGCGAATCCGCACCGCGCCGCTGATCCCCCTCTGGTTGATTCCCGTCCAGGCAACTTGCCGTGTGTCACCCCGGGCCGCTATAAGCCCGGTAGTTCACGCATTTCTAGGGAAGCCGCCGCATGGAAGACGTCAAGGACAGCAACGGGACCATCCTCGCCGATGGCGATTCCGTGACCCTCATCAAGGACCTCAAGGTGAAGGGCAGCTCGATCACCCTGAAGCGCGGCACACGCGTCAAGAACATCCGCCTTACCAACGACCCGGCCGAAATCGAATGCAACGTCGAGAAGGTGAAGGGCCTGGTGCTGCGTACCGAGTTCCTGAAGAAGGCGTGACGCCCGCTACCCAGGCCTCACGGCGTCTGCACCATCTCTTCGCTGACACCGTATAGGCCATCGAGCCAGCCGACGATCTCGCGAGCGGCCGGATGCGTGAGTGCTGCATAGCGTGACCGCAATACGGCGCACGCCGTGCCGAAATAGCCTTCGACCAGCCCCAAGACAATTTGGCCCAACGTCATTTATCCAGAAACGGCGCCACGACATCCCGTGTCTCGGCGCTGCTGACCACCGGCACGATCTCGAAGGTGACGCCGAAACCGCGCCAGCCCAGTACCCACGCCTGCAGCAGCTTGAGATCGTCACATTCCATCACCTGGAAACAGCGCGCGAAATTGGGCTCGACCCAGCTGTCGACATAGCGCAACCCGTCGGGCAGCGACCGCCCCGCATCGCGCACGCGGGCGTAGACCGGCACCATGTCATTGTCCTTGAAGCGTTCAATCACCATGAACAGCATGAAGCCCCCTTGAACTGCCTTGCCAACGGCCATCGCTCCCGATATCTCCCGGGGTGTCCCAGGGAGTGGAGCCTAGCAGAAACAGGATGGCTGAGGCACACCCCCGCGACACGCCCCTGCGGCCAAATATGCCTTGATAAGGCCGGGAAATGGCTGCAGTTTGTGCGTGCAATTAAGCATGATGAAGCAGTTAGGCATAGTGGTGGGGATGCAAGATCACGCCGACGTTCCCAATATTCGAAATCTCCATGCCTATTGGCAAAGTCTTGCGGGCGGTGCCGTGCCGGACCGGAGCCAGTTCGACCCGGCGGCCATCAAGCCGCTACTGCCATACATCTGTATCGTCGATTTCGAGGAAGACCCGTTCCGCGTCTATTACCGGCTGACCGGCACCAAGGTCGACGAGTTCAACGGCTTCAACCTCACCGGCACCTATCTCGACCAGCTGATGAAGGACGACCCCAGCGGCGGGGCCGACCATATCCACGCCGCCTATCAGCGCTGCTGGGAAACCGGCTCGCCATGTTTCAGTTCTTATCCATGGCCAACCCGCTCCGGCGGCCACCTTGCCGTCAAATTCGCCATGTTCCCGTTCATGGTAGCGGGTGCCGTCCGGCAAGCCGTCGGCATCGAAGAATGGGAATACTCCTTCGAACCCATCGTCACCGAAGCGGTGCCGCTGGCGGCGGATAAGATCAAGACGAGCGAGTGAGGGGGCAGGCGGTTAATGTGCGCCTCGATAGAGTGCGCGCGGCCAACAGATTTCATCTGCAAGCTTTAACGTAACCATCTGGGCTCTTCATTCCCAGCCTTGCCCCGGCATCTGTATGTTTCACGTCGTGCCACCGAGTCCAATCACACTAGATCCCGAGGGCAAGCCTGAGGATAACGGCAGAGGAAGAAGCACGAAAGGCGTTCCAAACTCGCTGAACCCGCCCCCAACGTGGGGAGAGTGGGAGTAGCTGAAGGTCATTGGTGCTCAGAACTCACGCTCGAAATTATATGACCCATGGCCACCGTGTCAGTGCGAAAACGAACTCGACCACTGCTCTTGCCCAAGGCGCAAGAGAGGGATGTCTCGTGAGACTAGTGCCCGCCCAAAGCCGCTCGCTCACCAATAGGGGAGGTGACACCTAAAGCGCGATTAGCAACGTAGTGCCGCTGCTACAGCACCGAGTGATCAGGAGTGTTTGCTTGCGACTAGGGCGGCCTTTTCAAGTCCCGGGCGAGTTAGCACGTAACCATCTTTCGAATTGCCCTCAATCAACTTCTTTTTGTAAAGATCTCTTACAGCGTTGGATACCGCCTTCGAGTTTCGCCGATTCAAGGAATGCGTAATGCTGGAGAGTGGTAGCGGATCAGGAAAATGACTTTGTAGCAGTAGAGAAATTTCATCTGGCGCGGAGACGTTCGCATGAACCACCCGCCTTCCGGCAATATCTTCTACTATAGTTCCGATCGGTGAATTAATAAGGCTAATGGCTTTTCCCGCTTCCTCCATTGAAATATTGCTTGCGACGCGCACCAATTCAGCAAGAACCCATTGAGAACCACTATGGAGAAACTGCAGATCATAAGAATTTGGATCAACCTCTCCTTTGTGAACGATATTCCTCTTGCTTCTCAGCGCATACATTGCTCGTGCTATACGTGCTGCGCAAATTCTCAGGTCATCGCGCATATTCGCTGAGCGAGACTCTAGTGCCACAAGAAATTTATCTACGTCAGGCCTTTTAGCGTAGGTACCTGAGTCGAGATATTGCAGGCATTGAACGATCGTCTCGACAAATTTTCCAGGCGCCCCACGACCCAGGGTGCGAGTGGAGACATCATGCCGAATTTGCAGATAGTCTGCGATGAGATCTTTGCATAGCTCGGGCGGTAGCGAGCGGCCTAAAGCAGCAACGATAGCGGATAGATTCAAGCTACTCCCTTTCTTCTACCATGCCTCCAGATAGCATTCCGGCAACCGTCTTAACTCCGGCGGCAGTCAATCGGTAATCTTTCCGAGCTTGTTGAGCTTTTCCACTTTTACCAACCTGCTGAATTAGGGCCGGTTTTCGATCCTTAAGATTCGTCATGTCGCTTGTTATATTTTTTGACTGATGACCCAATGCTTTAAGTTCATCGTTGACTATTTGACCTGTAAAATTTTGCTGCTTCTGGCAAATCTGAAACCAGTATCCAACGACAAGCGCGCGCATAACTCCGGTGCTTGGTTGCGCTGCCTCAAGCAGTTGCCCCACATCGGCATACTCTGTTTGGCCTGCCGCGGCAGCACCTAGCACAGCAATCGGCGAAGACTGAGCCGTCAGTGAAATTAAATTAGTGGTTTTGAATCGATCAGCCGCATAGCGCAGGATGCGTTGCTGAGCTTCAGATTGAAGTGTTCCCAAAATACTTATGACTTTGGAAAGAGCAACAGCTTCTGCGTCGAGCGCATCATCACTATTCATTGACATTTCATTCCTCTGCCGTCGGTCAGCTCATTACCTATGCGCACTTGGAGCTGATCATGCTGTCTTTTTGATATCATGATTCAGGTGATTGATACCGCGCATTGAAATCGTTATGTCAGTTGGCGACGTGAAGTTGATGTAGCCATAGTCGTCACCGCGAGTGTTGATGAAGACCTGTCCAAACGCAGTGGGAATCTTTGTCTTGGTGTGTATGAAACACGTATAAATTTGATCCACATTGCAAGGAGAAATGCCAAGTTCTTCGTCCATAAATTTTGTAAACAATAGAATTCTCTCAGCCGTATTTTTTGGTTCATAAGCCGACATGAATTCATTGAGTTTTGCTGTATCAAGCTGCTTATCTAGTGACGGCTTGTGCGATGATACGCTTGCAGTTTCTCCCCCTTCCAGCGAACTACTTTTCCTAACGGAAGAAACACGCTTTCCTTTCTTCCTAGTTCTTGTCGTATCGTCTGTCTTAACTTCTCCTGCAGCTACTCGGCCGCCATCATCCGCATTGCCGCGACTATGTTCTGCTAGCGCTGACCTAAAATCTGAATAGATCTTGAGTACAAAGTCAGCCTCTCCTTCGACATCCAGCACGCCTTCTCGAAGGTCGATGTGCAATTTTGCCTGGGTCATAGTGGAAACTCACATAAAGGTGTATATATCTAATAATAGTGAATAAATCATATGTTGCAACATTTTAGTTGCTGTCGATTTGATGGGTGAACAGACCGCTCACCCCTTCCTTGCCTTCACCGAAAAACTCAGCGGCAAGCTCGGCTCTCCCGCCGGCATCCTAAACATCCGATCAACCCCCTCGACCATCTTCGGCCACATGGCCCAGGCGAGACTGTCGTGCTCGGTGAAGTAGGTGAGGGTGAGGCCGGCCTCTAACAGTGCGCCCAGGATCTCACCGATGCCATGGACGAATTCGTGGGTGCGGGTGTTGGCGATTTTAATGCCGTCGCCGGTATAGGTCTCGTCGGTCTCGAACTGCAGCGGCGTGCCGTCGCTGAAATAGGGGAAGGTCGGGCGGAGCGGGGCACTCGCATCCTGTGCGCCGCTCTTGACGGCATCTGCAGCCGAGACGCCATCCGCCACCTGATCGAGGGTAAAGGCGAAGGGATGGCCTTCAAGGAGATAAAGCTCGCCGCCCGGTTTCAGCATCGCCGCCACGACCTTGGCCCAGCCTTTGATGTCAGGCAGCCAGTTGATGGCGCCCCAGGTGACGTAAGCGCGGTCAAACCGGTCTCCGATGAGCGACGGTGCGTCATAGAGATTGCCCTCGACGAAGCGCGCATTGATACCAGCCTCACGCGCCAGTTCCCGCGCCGTGGCGATGGCATTGGGCGCAAAATCGAGCCCGGTCACCTGCGCACCGCGCCGCGCGAGGCACAAGGTGTCGAGGCCGAAATGGCATTGCAAATGGACGAGCGACTTGCCGCGGAGATCGCCCACCTCCCGCGCCTCGATCGGCAACAGGATGTCTTCACCGGCCAGGAACTCGCGGACACGGTAGAAGGGGGAGGCGGCATGGATCGGCACTACCTCGTCCCAGCGCGCCTGGTTGATCGCAAATGTCTCCTGATGGCTCATCGCCTGCCCCCCAAACTCCCTGGACCATTCCTAACACGGCGCGTAAATCTGGCAAAAGCGCTGGGGGATGCATGACGCCAAATCTGAAATCAGCTGGCCTGAAAACAACTGGCCTGAAAACAACTGGCCCGAAAACATGCACAGGGTCCTGCCTGTGCGGGCAGGTGGCTTACGAGATCGATCTGCCGTTCCAGATGTTCGTGAACTGCCATTGCAGCCGCTGCCAGAAAACGAGCGGCAGTAGCCATGCCGCCAACGCCCTGGTGCTGCCCACGGCATTCCGCTGGCTGCGCGGCGCCGAGCAGGTGGCGCGCTTTGATTTGCCGGAGGCACGGAGCTTCGCTGTTGCCTTCTGCCGGCACTGCGGGACTCGGCTGCCGCACAAGACGCGCGGCGGCAGCGGGATCATCGTGCCGACCGGCACCCTCGACGCCGATCCTGGCGAGCGGCCGAGCAAAAATCTGCATTGGGCGTCGCGTGCGGTCTGGCTTCAGACGGACGCGGATCTCCCCAACGAGAATTGAACCCGCTCAATTGTTTGGCGTGAGCGCTGGCAGCTCGCATGCGCGGCATTTTCGTGTGCATCGCAACAATATACTCTTAATAATAGTATTGCACATCAATTGCACAAAAAATAGGCATTGCTTAAGGTTTAGACAAATGATTAGATGTGTCATCTCCCGGTCACGTTGCACATCAGTCATACGGTGGAAATGCAAATCAACCCGCGCACTGGCATCAAGGCAAACCACGACCTGCCGATCACCTATGGCCAGCCCACGGCGTATGACCTGAAGACGACACGCGACCTTCCCGTGTGGAGACATCTGAACGAACTTTATGAGCGGCACCTCTCTGACCGGGGCGGGACGCTCGCCAGCTATATCCCGGAGCTCGCGACCGTCGAATCCGACCGGTTCGGCATCGCCTTCGCGACGACGGATGGCTTTGTCTATGAGGTCGGCGACGCCGCCGCCCAGTTCACCATCCAGTCGATTTCCAAACCGATCGTCTATGGCTTGGCCCTGCAGGATCATGGCCAGGAGGAGATGCTGCGCCGGATCGGTGTCGAACCCTCCGGCGATGCCTTCAACTCCATCAATTTCGACGAGCAGCACAACCGGCCGTTCAATCCGATGATCAATTCCGGTGCGATTGCGATCTGCGCCTCGATCATTGGATCGGGTCACCAGGAGCGCTACGCCCGAATCCTCGACATGTTTCGCCGCTTCACCGGCCGCTCGTTGGCGATCGACGAGGCCGTCTATCGTTCCGAAGCCCGCACCGGCAACCGCAACCGGGCGATCGCCTATCTGGAACTCAATGCCGGCATGATCGGCGGCGATGTCGACGAACATCTCGATCTCTATTTCCGGCAATGCTCGCTGCTGGTGACGCCGCGGGATCTCGCGGTCATCGGTGCGACACTTGCCAATGGCGGCCTCAACCCGGTCACCGGCGAGCGGGCGCTGGACGCCGAATATGTGCGCTCGGTGCTGTCGGTGATGAACAGCTGTGGCATGTACGACTATGCGGGCGGTTGGCAGTTCGATATCGGGTTGCCGGCCAAAAGCGGGGTAGGCGGGGGCATCACCGCCGTTGTGCCAGGCCATCTCGGCATCGGTGTCTTCTCACCGCGGGTCGATGCGGTCGGCAACAGTGTCCGTGGCGTCAAGGTTTGCGAAGATATCTCGCGCTATTTCAGGCTGCATCTCTTCGAGGAGCGGGGCAGCAGCCTGGTGCCGTTCCGGCGCATCTATCGCGGCGGCGAGATCCGGAGCAAGCGTATCCGGCGCCGGGATGACGCACGCCGGCTGGATCGCCAAGGGCACCTTATCGTCGTCTATGAATTGCAGGCGGAGCTGTCCTTCATCGAGGCCGAGCGTGTAACCCGCCGGATCATCGGCGACCAGGAAACGGCCACCCATTTCATCCTCGATCTCACGCGCGTCGTGCGCATCGATGCCATTGCACTTGAGCTGCTCAATACCGCCCGCGAGACATTGGAAGCGGCTGGCAAGACATTTGCCATCGTCACGGTATCGAGCGAAGTGCCGAGTGCCTTTGCACAGGACATGCATTTTCCCGATGCGGATATCGCCCTGGAATTCTTCGAGGACCGGCTGCTCGACATGCCGGAATCGAGCATGACAGCATCGAGCCTGACGGAGATCGCCGGCGACGCAGTCGCATTGCCGCTCGAACAGTTCGACCTGCTGTCGAGCATGTCGGATTCTGCCGTCGCGGCACTCCGGGCGCTTCTGCAGCTGCGTCCTTTCGCGGCCGGCGAGAAGCTGATCGCCCAGAACAGCGAGGCCGCCGAGCTGTTCTTCCTGACCCGCGGCCGGGTGGATGTCGCTGTCCCGGTCCGCTCGGGGCTCAGCCATCGCGTGAGTACGATTGATGCCGGCAATATGTTCGGCGAGCTGGCGCTGTTCGGGCGTGCACAGCGCACGGCGGATGTCATCCCGGCAACCGATGGCGAAGCGCTGGTGCTTAGTGCCGACGGCATGGCGCGGCTACGGGACGAACATGCCGAAGCCTATACCGGCTTGCTGCTCGCCGTCGGCAGCAGCCTCACGGACCGGCTGCGCCGCGCCAACGCCGAAATCCGCGCCCTCAGCAAATAGCCGGTCGTGTGCCGGGCCAAATGGTCGTCCAGGCGATCACAGCGGCCGCTCGTACATGACCTCAAAGGGTTTGAAGCCGGATTTCGCATAGGCGTTGCAGGCGACGCCATTGTCGGCGAGCGCGTTGATGCGCAGGCGCGTGAGGCCGAGGCCGATCCTCGTGAAATGCGCCGCCATCTGGTCGATAAGCTGGGCGGCAAGGCCGGTGCCCCTTTGTTCCGGAACGATGAAGATGTCCGAGATATAGGCGTAGCGGGTTGAATCCGGCGTCTCCATCGGCCAGGGCTCGTCGACGACATGGCCGGCCACAAGGCCGATAGGCAGGCCGGCGTGTTCGGCGATCAGCATCAGGCCATGCTGTCTGGCGAGGATGTCGAACAGCATCTCGAGATAGGCGTGGGTATGCGGCAGACCCGGCAACCGGGTTTCACTCAGCACACGCTCATGCTCCTGGAGCGCCACTTCGCAGCGGAATACCCAATCGTAATCGGCAGGTTGATAGGGCCGGAACTGAAAGGTCATCGGACACCTGGACAGTCGATATATTGGGATCGGCGATCTCGGCAGAGATACTCCCGGCGGCCCGCCGCGCCAACCATCCAATATTTTCCATAATATATATTATGCGACTAACGGATATAGGAAAACCCAGCCGTATCGAGCTTTCTCCGCAACGTCGGCCACGCACACCCGGATCGTCAGCCCTCATCCCAGACGCAAGGAATTGTTAAACCTGTCGCCATAGATTGGCGCCATGCGAAACGGCAGCGACGCCACGGCACAGCGACGGGATCCGGTACCGGCCAAAGTCAGCACCTTGCTGGCCATGGCCGCGGCCGCCAAAAGCTCTGGCGACTATCTCTCTGGCGCGCAGCATGCCCGGGCTGCCGCCGACCTCGCCCATGCCCAGCATGACCCGGCGAGCGAAGCCGTAGCCTTGCGGCTCCTTGCCGAACAGCAGATCTGCCTCGGCGATCATGAAGCAGCGGTCAATGAGGCCGAGGCCAGCCTCCTCATCTGCGGCGAGCTTGGCGACGATGCCGGCACCTCACGCACGCTCAATGTGAAGGCGTTTGCGCTGATGGAGCTCGGGCTCCATGAAGAAGCCCTCACCGCCATGGCAGCCAGCCTCGAACTCGCCACCAAGCTCAAGGACAACGAACTCCTTTATTGGGTCTATAACCGGACCGGGACGATCCATGCGAGCTTTGGCAATTACCGCCAGGCCGACACGTTCCTGCTCCATGCCAAGGCTTTTTCCAAGAATCTGGATGCGCAGGAGCAATTCTGCATCCTCAACAACCTCTCCGACAATGCCGTGGGCCTGGTCTCGCTGCTGCGCGAGCGCAAGGACGAGGATGGCGCCCAAAAGGCACTGTTGCCGGGTTTGCAGAATGCCTGGGATGCCCTGGCCCTGGCACAGGAAGCCCGCCATCCCTATCGCCAAGCGATCTCGCTCGCCAATCTCGGGCGCCTGCTGACGCTGAACGGCGAGTTCGACCGCGCCCTGGGTTGCCTCAACGACGCCAAGGACATTGCGCTCAAGCACGGCTACCGGTCGCTGGAGCTCGACGCCATCCTCGGTGTCGCCCTGGTCCAGGAAGCGCTGGGTAATTTCGATGCGGCGATTGCGGAACTCTCCACCATCCTGGGTGCTGCCGCCGATGTCGGCGAAAAGCCAGTCATCCTGCGTACGCTGATGGCGCTCTCCAAGGCCTATCAGGGGACCGGCAACTTCCGCGCAGCCCTTGATCATTTCAAGCAATATCACGAGCTTGAGGCGGAGATTAAATCCACCATCGCCGACACCCGCGCCCGCCTCCTCGCAAGCCATCTGGACCTGGAAAAGGCCCGGCTGGAAATCGAGCAGCACCGCCAGCGCAGCAGCGAGCTGGAGGTTGAAAAGCTGGCCCTGCAGCGCCGCGCCAGCGATCTCGACCGCCAGGCGCATCAGGACAAGCTCACCGGCCTGTGGAACCGCCGGCATGTCGAAGCGCAGTTCCCAGCCATGCTCGCCGATGCTGCGGCCGGCACGCCGGTCAGCGTCGCCCTCGCCGATATCGATTTCTTCAAGAGGGTCAACGATACCCACGGCCATCCACTCGGTGACCGGGTGCTGCAGCAAGTGGCCACCATCCTGCGCAAGAACAGCAGGCCGACCGACCTTGTCGCCCGCTGGGGTGGCGAGGAGTTCATGCTGGTCTTTACCGGTGCTACCCTGGCGACCGCCCGGGAAGCCTGCGAACGGATGCGGCTGGCCGTGGCGCGGCACAACTGGTCGCAACTGGCCATCGGCCTTGGCGTGACTCTCAGCTTTGGCCTCAGCCATCTAGGCGACGGCGTCACACCCGAGGCATTGATCGCTGCCGCCGATGCAAGGCTCTACACCGCCAAGCTGAACGGCCGCGACCGGGTCGAGCCACAGATTCTGGGCCAGCGAAACGATTAGCTAATCGATTAGCTAATCGATTAGCTGGCGGAAATCGGCCGTTTCTGCCGCAGGTGGTCGAGGCCTTCAAACTCAACAAATTTCATCATCGCCTCCCACACCAGATCGCCATAGAGGAATGGCTGGAAGCCAGTCCCCATGCCGGGGATCGGGGCGATCCTGGCATCGACATGGGGCTCGTAGAAGAACGGCACCGAATAGCGGCCACGTCCTGTCCCGCTGCCGATCACCCGGTGCGTGGTGGCCTTGATGCGCCCGCCGGTCCAGCGTTCCAGGAGCTTGCCGAAATTGACCACCAGGCTGTCGGTATGTGGCGGTACGTCGAGCCACTCGCCTTTATTTCCAAGCGCTTGCAGGCCGGGGATTCCATGCTGGCACAACAGCGTCACGAAGCCTGAATCGATATGCGGCTTGCCGACCAGATCGACCCGCCTTCCGTCATGATCCGTCCAGATCTCATGGGCATTCACGCCGACAAAGGATTGCGGCGGGCGCACCGGGTAATGCAGCAGGCGGAGGGTCGAGACACCTTCGTCGAACGCCGGCACGAAGAAACCTTCCGGCAGATCGAGGCCGCGGGCGATGGCGCGGAGCAGCGCTGCCCCCACCTGCTCCATCGCCTTGTAATAACGCGCCATCTCGTCCTGCCAGCCGGGCAGCAAGTCGGCAGGCAGCAATGGTGTGGCTTCCTTCAGCGGGTCGCCGGCCGCGATGCGCGACGGACCATAGGCGATGTCGGGGCCAAGGTCGTAGCCCTCCTTATAGGTCGGATGGCCATCCTGGAGCGGAAACCAGCCGCGATAGACATTGGGCTGTTCGGGAGCAAACTTCTGGCGCCAAAGACGCCGCGTAACCTCTTGTGGCAGGCCGAAGATGCGGAGCAATCGGTCGATCTCCGGTGCCGTGATCGGTACGTCGCGCGGCAGATTGCCAAGCGTCATGAAGCCGCTCTCACGGGCAGCAGCCATGATGGAGGCATCAGCCGCCGCGCGGGCCGCACTGGCCGGACCGAACAAGGGGGCAGCATCGATCAGCGGAATCATGGTGCCAAGGCTAGTGAAAGTGCTGGCGGGGACAAATGCCTTTTGTCGATTGCCGCATCCGATTTTGGCTATAGTGCCGCCCTCCTCGTCTGTTCTGGAATCCGCCATGTCCGATGCCGCCCATTCTGACGCCGCCCATTCTGACGCCGCTCTGGCTCTCGACCGTCTGCTCGGTATCATGGCGCGGCTGCGCGATCCCAAATCCGGCTGCCCGTGGGACCTGGAGCAGAATTTCACCAGCATCGTCCCGCATACCATTGAAGAAGCTTACGAAGTTGCCGACGCCATCGAGGCCGGCGACATGCCCGCACTGGTCAGCGAGCTGGGCGATCTGATGTTCCAGGTCGTGTTCTACGCCCAGATGGCGTCGGAAGCTGGCGATTTCGCCATGGTCGACGTGCTGGATGCCATCAATAACAAGATGATAGAGCGGCATCCTCATGTGTTTTCCAATGTGGAAATCAACTCTGCCGCCGCCCAGACCGTGGCCTGGGAGACCCAGAAGGCGTCTGAGCGGGCGAAGCTCGCTGCCGCTGCCGGCCGCGCGCCATCGGCTCTCGACGGTGTCACGACCGCGCTCCCCGCGCTCACCCGCGCCGACAAATTGCAAAAGCGTGCGGCACGGATCGGTTTCGACTGGCGCAACGCAGCCGAGGTGACAGCGAAGGTCGAGGAAGAACTGACCGAGATCCGCGACGAGCTTGCCGGCGACGCACGCAAGGTGGCCATCGACGAGGAGATCGGCGACCTGCTGTTCTCGGTCACCAACCTCGCCCGTCATCTCCATGTCGAACCGGAAAGTGCGCTCCGTCGCGCGAACGCCAAATTCGAACGCCGCTTCCGGCGGGTCGAGGCGATCCTGCGCGCGCAAGGCATTGATCCGGCTGATGCCGGCATCGACCGCATGGAAGATGCCTGGAACCAGGTGAAGGCCGAGGAACGTGCCTAGCGGGCCAGGCGGTCTGCCGGGATGAGCACGATCGCCAGCGTACCTCGGCTGTAGTCGCTCTCCAGCCAGACTTGGCCGCCATAGGCCTCCATGATCCGCCTGGTGTTCACCAGGCCGAGACCGATCCCGCCATGCTGGCGACTGAGGCTCTTTTCCACCTGGACGAAGGGCTTGAACAATTCGCCCAGATGTTCCGCCCGGATGCCGATCCCATGGTCGCGCACGGTGATGCGCAGGCTGCCATCCGCGCCGATCTCGGTGCCGATCTCGACACGGCCATCGTCGTGGGAAAATTTGATCGCGTTGCTGATCAAATTCAGCAGCACCTGTCGGAGATGCACGGGATCCATGCGGAGGGCAGGTAGCCCCACTGCCGGGCAGAACAGGATCGCGACCTTCTTTTCCGCGCTTTTCTCTTCCAGGAGACGGATGCAAGCCATGACGGTTTCGTCGAGATAAGCGATGGCATCGCTCTCGGCGATCTTGCCGGATTCAATCTTGGCCATGTCGAGGATTTGCGAAATGATGCCCAGCAGGTGCCGACCTGCTCCCTCGATATCCTTGGCATAGGTCTTGTAATTTCTGTCACCCAGCGGCCCGAACAATTCGCCTACCATGATTTCCGCAAAACCGATGATGGCATTCAAGGGCGTACGCAGTTCGTGGCTCATATTGGCCAGAAAATGGCTCTTGGACTCGTTGGCCGCTTCGGCCTTGACCAGGGCGGCTGCGAGCTTCCGCGCCTCGGCAGCATTGCGGCGCATCATATGGCCTAGCCAGTAGCCAAGAATGGCCACCACGATCGTCGACAGGATCGCCAACATGATCGGTATGGAGATCGTGTGGCGCCAAAGCTGATCGAGATCGTCTTTCTTGATGGCGGCGAAAACCGCCAGCGGGTCGTTGCTGAGGCGGGCGAAGCCGACCAGTGACGTGCCGACGCCGTCGATCGACGGCAAGGTCAGCACGCCGGACGAGCCTGCCGGCTGGCCCGCGATGACATCCGTGAAATGGGGGATGATCCGGCCTTTCTGATCCTCGTCGATCGGCCAGACGAACAGAACGGTCCCATCCGACCGCAGCAAACCGATTTTTGAGGGCACGATATCGGTCAGCTGGCTGTAGGCCGAGCTGAAATTCGCCTCTGTCACGATGGCGGAGATGTATTTGATGCCAAGTGCGTTGGGATGCGCACGGAAGCCCACCGGCAGGACCTTTTTGCCGCTGGCCCGTCCGGTGACTGGGGTCCCGAGATAGATGGCGCCCGGCTGCGCATCGCGCAGCTGGCTCACATAGTCGCGGTCCCCTAGATAATTCGTTGCTTGAAGTGCAGGCTTGGGCAGCCGCCAGACGCCGGTGTCGGCCGCGTTGATCAATCGGATTGCAAAGGGATCGGTATCGGATTGCTGCAGCCGTCCGAGAAGATCGGCCAGCCGGTCCAAAGACCCATAGCTGGCACCAGTTGGTTGATTGGCCAGCCAATCGTCGACCATGGCGAGCAGGCTCTTTGCGGATTGATAGGTGCGGCTGGTATGCGCGCGCATGACATTCTGCGCACCCTCCAGCTCGAGCTGCGTCTCCTCATAGATGTTGTTGCGGGCCTGCAGGCAATAGGCACCGACCGCAAGCCAAATGGCCGCCAGAACGACGATCGTAAAGATCAACGCCGGCGCCGAGGCACCGCGCAGGCTGAGAATCCGCAGGGCGCGCCTGCGGATTCTCCGTGCCCGGTTCGACTTGGTCGCCAGTTCCATAACCCCTATTCCGCAACGATGTTCATCCGTGACAGGATCACAGAAAACCCCATTCGAATTGCGGACGAAGTTAAAGGAGAGGCCTTAAGCAGTTATTACCGAATGACAAATGTCGCGCTAGCGGCCACGCCGACAAGTCCGCAGTATCAAGACTCTAATCAGTGCTTCGATGGCTGTCGCGAAGGCAAGATGTCCCATGGCAGATTCTCCTCTGCGCAAAAGCGGGTGAATGATGAGGCGCGGTCCGAACGCGGATTACTTGGCGAGACTTGCCAATCCGCCGACGGCGCTTGTTCCGTGGCTGCCTTGCAGCCCCCTCTTACGCTGCTTTGTTGCAGCCTGGGGTCAGCGGGCAACTCTCCTCTGGGCAGGCCTGCTCATCGCAGAGCCTGCAAGCGGTATTTGCGGCTTCTTCATCGGTCGAGAGACCGCGCAGCATCTTTTCCATGAGGCGGCCCAGGGTCTGCCTCTCCTCGGAATCGAGCGTTTCCATGGCCTGGGACAGCACCTTCTCGCGGCCGAGCAGCATGGCGCGGACCATGCGCTGACCGGCCGGCGTCAGGGCCAGCGGACGGGCGCGGCGGTCGGCGCCCTGCTGGCGTTCGACGCGCCCCTCTTCCACCAGGCGGTTGATCATGCGCACGGCACCCGGCTGCGACAGGCGCACAATGCGCGCCAGACGATCGACCGTGATGCCGGGCATCTGTTCCAGGACGATGAGGGCGGCCCAATCGGTGTCGCAGATGTCGGTCAGTGCCTCCAGCTCCCGGCTCATGGCATCGACCATCACCAGCGACAGGGCACCGAGCATATTGGTGGTGCGGGCCTCGGTTTTTTTCATGCGCGCGGTTCCTGCAAGGACGAGATCACCAGTTCGGCCAGACGGCCGCCATCATGGCCGGATGGGTCTTTCTCCGGATTATAGCAGGCGAGCGAGATTCCCAAGAGATGAGGCGATTGTGCCAAACCCCTGAAAAGACTCGCAAACGCGTCCCAGCTGAGACCTCCCGGCATGAGATAGTCGGTGGCCGGAAAGGCAGCCTGGTCGATGATGTCGACATCGACCGCCAGCCAGAAGGGCCGGCCCGCGCCTTCGAACTTGGCGCGCACGTCGGCTGCCACCTGGGCGGCACCTTCGGCGGCGATATCCTCATTGGTCCAGAGCGGTATGGCGGGGGTGAAGTTTTCCGGCAGGATTGAGCCGCGGCTGGCAGCATCTTCGATGTCGCGCGGGCCCAGCAAGGCAACATCTTCGGGCCGCAGGCTGGCGCCACCGGCGGCGTCGATGAACGGTTTTGCGCCATGGCCGAGCGCAGCCGCCAGCGGCATGTCCGCGGCCTCGCCCGTGGGTGAGGTGACACCGTCGTAAAGATCGAGATGGCCGTCGAGATAGGCGACCCCTGCCCGGCCAATTGCATCCCGCACACCGGCAAGCGCCCCCACGATCTGCGTGCAGCAGCCACCGAGCAGGATCGGCCGGTAACCGTCGCGCAGGCAGTGCGCCACTTCGCGGCGGAGCGTTTCTGTCACGTGAAGGACGTCGTTCGAGCCGATGATGCCTGTAGCGCCATCGCGCTTCCGGTCACGGATGTTGATCGGCAGGTCACCGCGGTCTGTTGCCGTGGCACGGCGCCAATCGCCAAGGGCGCGCAGCCGCGCCGGGCTGAGTTCCGTGCCACCGGCACCGCCGACGGAATCAATCGGCACGCCGATCAGGGCAAAGGGTAGATTGGCTGTTATCGTCTGCGTCATGGCACGACTCACGCGCTGGATCTGATGCATTCATTTATATGCATCGCGCATGCATTAGTCAAGTCGCTATGTGCTCATGATATTTATCTGTGTATATCTTTTATTATAAGTATGTTACTTGTCGTTCTTAATCTAACTTATTAAATAATCATCTATTTCCATGATTAAAGAATGTAATTGACTCAGATTCTTCAGTTCCCGGAAACGCGGTGCGGCCGTCGGCACATCACCGTGTTCCAGGGCCCAGGTCAGCTGATGCGGGATGTAGGCGGCCCAACTCCCCGCCTCGATCGCCGGCACAATATCTGATTTCAGAGAATTGCCGACCATCATGCTATGAGCGGCGCCGTCGCCATGACGCTTGAAGATTGTCTGATAGGTAGCCGCGGTTTTCTCGGAGACGATCTCGACAGCGTCGAACAGATCGCCCAATCCGGACTGCGCCAGCTTGCGCTCCTGATCGAAGAGATCGCCCTTGGTGATCAGCACCAGCCGAAAGTTGCCGGCCAGCAGTTCCAGTGTTGCGCGCGCATGGGGCAAGGTTTCGACCGGGTGGGTCAGCATCTCGCGGCCAGCTGACAGAATTTCGGCAATGACCGCAGCAGGCACCCTGCCCCCGGTTAGTGTGATGGCGGTCTCGACCATGGACAAAGTGAAGCCCTTGATGCCGTAGCCATAGAACTGCAGGTTGCGCCGCTCGACCTCCAGCAGATGGCCGGAAATGGCATCCGGCGGCGCATGCTGGGACAGCAGCTCTGCAAAACGGGCTTCTGTCAGACGGAAGAAATGCTCGTTCTGCCAGAGCGTGTCGTCCGCATCGAAACCGATCGTGGAGAGCTGTCGTGCCATGTCCGTTGCGGCCCGCCCCAGATGCCCGTCCTGTGCCTCAGCCCTGCTTCGCCCCGATATGCCCGCCCAGGAACCGGGTCAGCGCCTCGACGACCAAGGCATGGTCCTCTGCCTGGGGCAGGCCGGAGATCGTGACGGTGCCGACCACGCCCGTGCCCGCAACGATGATGGGAAACGAGCCGCCCTGGGGGGCATAGCGCATGGGGTCGAGGAGGTAGCGCTCGGTGAAGACGACACCCTTTGCTGCCGACGATTGGCCCATATAGAAGGATGAATGGCCAAAGCGCATAACGGTCGCCACTTTGCGCTTGATCCATTCGTCATTGTCGGCGGAGGTGCCCGGCAGCGCCGCATGGAAGAGCTGGTGGCCGGCACGGGTGATATCGATGGCGACCGGCAGCGACCGCTCTCGCGCCATTTCCAGCAGCAGCGTGCCGAGGGCGATGGCGGTGTCATTGTCGAAATGCGGGAAAACCAGCCGCTTTTCCTGCGCCAGCAGATCGTCAAGGAGCTGCTGGCTGGCGTCTTTGTCCATGATGCTTCCCCGGAACGTCGCGGACCCCTGATGAGTCCATTTGCCCGTGACCGATGCCATTGCGGCCCCGATCGATTAGTCTGATGCTCGACGGTAATGACAGGATCGGGGATTCGCCATGGATTTTACCACCCTGCTCGCCTTTGCCGCCGCGTTCTTCGTTTTCGCGGCCAGCCCAGGGCCAGACAATATGACAATCATTGCCCGCACCCTGTCCCATGGCGCGTGGTCGGGCATCGCCTATGGTGCCGGAACGGTTGCTGGAGTTCTCATCTTTCTCGCCCTGGCGGCCTTCGGCCTCTCGATCCTGGCTGCCGAGATGGGGTTGTTGATGACGATCTTCCGCTATGCGGGCGCCGCCTATCTCATCTGGATGGGGATCAAGCTATGGACGGCGGCACCCGTCGTTCCTGAGATGCAACCCGTCCTCGGCCGTGGCGGCTTGCCGGCGATCTTCGCTACGGGCGTCACGCTCAACCTGGGGAATCCGAAAATGCCACTTTTCTATGTGGCACTGCTGCCCAATGTCGTGGGCACGGATCTCACCCCCCGGGATGTCGGGCTTCTGGCGCTGGTGATCCTGGCGGTCGAGATTGTGGTCGTCGGCGGGCATGTCCTGGTTGCGAGCCGGGCGCGGCAGCTGCTGCGCACGCCGCGCATCGTTCGCCGCGTCAACCGTACGGCGGGCGGCGTCATGATCGGTGCCGGGGTGGCGGTCGTCGCCACGCGCTGACCTGGCAGGTAGGCCGGAAAATTTGGCCAGAAAATTTGGCCGGAAAATTTTGCTGGGCATGTCGAAATGCTGTTTCCTGGGACGTCATGGCTGTGAGCGCGCATCCGCCGCTCACATTCTCTCGTGAAAGGACGGTCATGCAGTACACATTGATGTTCTATCAAAGCCAGACCGAGTTCGCTGACCGGACCGACCCGGTGCGCCATGCTGCATTCTGGGGCGCTTTCGGCCCCTATATGAAGGCGCTGCAGGAGGCCGGCATCATCGTCAGTGGCGCCGGGCTGGAGCCACCGCAGACCGCCACCACAGTCAAGCTCAAGAATGGGCAGCGGGTGGTTCAGGACGGCCCCTATGCCGACACCAAGGAACAGCTTGGCGGCTTCTTCGTCATCGACGTGCCGGACCTCGACACCGCGCTGCAATGGGCGGCGCGCTATCCGGCCGGACCGGAAAGCGTGGTCGAGGTACGGCCGAACATGAAAACCGGCGGATAATGGATGCCTATGAGGCGGTCGAAGAGGCCGCGCGCAACTCCTATGGCCGGTTGGTCGCCTTCCTTGCCGCGAGGTCGCGCAATGTCGCGGCGGCAGAGGATGCACTCGGCGATGCTTTGCGCGCGGCCTTGGAAACCTGGCCGCAGGCCGGCATTCCGGATAAACCCGAAGCCTGGTTACTGACGGCCGCGCGTCGCCGGCTCATTGATCATGCGCGGCGCCAGCAGATTGAAACTGCCGCCATCCCCACCCTGCTGGCGGCCATCGATGAGGCCGTTGAGATGGCCAGCACAGATGTCCTGTTCCCTGATGAGCGATTGAAGCTGCTGTTCATCCTGGCGCATCCCGCGATCGATGAAGGTGCCCGGGCACCACTGATGCTCCAAACCGTGCTGGGCCTGGATGCTGCGCGCATCGCCTCGGCCTTCCTGGTGCAGCCTGCTGCCATGGGCCAACGCCTGAGCCGAGCCAAGGCCAAGATCCGCGATGCAGGTATCGCTTTCGAGCTGCCCGGCGTCCAGGAATTGCCGGGCAGGCTCACTTCGGTACTGGATGCTGTTTATGCCGCCTATGGGAGCGGCTGGGATGATGTCGCCGGTGCCGATCCACGGCGGCAGGGTCTGGCAGCGGAGGCTATCGGCATTGGCACTCTCATTGCCCGGCTGATGCCGGAGGAGCCTGAAGCCCTGGGCCTCCTTGCCTTGATGCAGCATTGCGAAGCGCGGCGAGATGCGAGGCGTGATGATGAGGGGCGGTACGTGCCCCTATCTAATCAGGATGTGACACGCTGGAGCCAGAAGATGATCGCAGCGGCCGAGCGGAACCTGGCGCAGGCGGCACTTGCGAACCAGATGGGCCGCTATCAGCTTGAGGCCGCCATTCAATCGGTGCATGCGCAACGGGCGCGTGCCGGCCAGACGAATTGGCGCAGGACTGATTGGGAGGCAATCGCCCTGCTCTATGAAGGGCTGGTGCAGCTGGCGCCCAGCATCGGTGCCCGCGTCGGCCGCGCTGCCGCTATGGCAGAGGCCCGCGGTGCGGACGTCGCGTTGGCGCTGCTCGAAAAATTGCCAGCCGAAGCGGTCAAGACCTACCAGCCCTATTGGGCGCTGGCGGCGCATCTGCTGGGGCAACTGGGGCGATTTGAAAAGGCAGACGAAGCCTATACCCGGGCCATTGGATTATGCGATGACGCCGCGATGCGCGCCTTCCTGATCGAGAAGGCGCGCAATATCGGCGTCAGTGGCCGGTGTTAGGGCTCTGTGCTAGTCAATTTCCTCATGCGTCAACGGGTCAAAGACGCGATCACGCCCCTGGGAGTTCCAGTCGCGGCCCGGCCGGACCATCGCGCATCCATCGATGACCAGGGTTGCCATGACAATGAGCAGCAGCAGATATGACGAAGGTCGCATCTCTACCCCCTCCTGCCAGCGCTGCGAGCAGATCAGGTCGGCGTCATGCGCCGGGGCTGGCCAATGGTCATGGAGCGCCCGGCTTCCACACCTCGTCAATAGGAAGGAAGCACCCTGTTCCTAGCATGCTGCAATGATGTGTGAGCGTTGGAGATTTCGGCCCTAGTAAACGGGATTGGCGGCCTAAGTTATGGCTTCCCCAGAGGCTGCATCAGGGACGATGTGTCCCAACGGCCGCCGCCACGTTTCTGGATGCGGGCGTAGAATTGATCGACGAGCGCCGTCACCGGCAGCTGCGCGCCGTTGCGCTTGGCCTCCGTGAGGCAAATGCCGAGATCCTTGCGCATCCAGTCGACGGCGAAGCCGAACTCGAACTTGCCGTCGAGCATGGTGAGGGCGCGGTTTTCCATCTGCCAGGATTGCGCGGCACCCTTTGAGATCACGTCGACGACCTTGGCGCCGTCGAGGCCTGCTGCCTGGGCGAAATGCATGCCTTCCGCCAAAGCCTGGACGAGGCCCGCGATGCAGATCTGGTTGACCATCTTGGCAAGCTGGCCGGAACCGGCCTCACCCAAGAGTACACAGGCACGGGCGTAGGAATCGATCACAGGCTTCGCACGGTCAAAATCGTTTTGCGTACCACCGACCATGACGGTGAGCTTGCCGTTCTCGGCACCCGCCTGCCCGCCCGAGACCGGCGCGTCGAGGAAGCCGAGGCCGGCTTTCCTGGCAGCATCGTTGATCTCGCGGGCTACCTCGGCCGAGGCCGTGGTGTGGTCGACGAACAAGGCACTCTTTGCCATGCCAGCAAAGGCGCCATTGTCGCCATAGACGATCGAGCGCAGATCGTCGTCGTTGCCGACACAGGCGAACACGATCTCGGCGCCCTTGGCAGCCAGAGCGGGTGTCGAGGCCGATGTTCCGCCATACGTCTCGACCCATTTCGCGGCCTTGGCGGCGGAGCGATTATAGACCGTGACATCGTGACCATTGCGCTTGAGATGCCCAGCCATGGGAAAGCCCATGACGCCGAGCCCGAGGAATGTGACTTTCATTTGCTGCCCCTACTTCTCGCCGAACAGTTTCTCATGGATGTCGCGCCAGATGACGTGGCTGCTGGCGGACAGGATGCCGGCCGCCGACAGTGCCTGGCTGGGGCGATAGGTTTCATCGCCGCGGATATAGGCGATGTGGCCACCCAGTTCACGGATGATCATGGCACCCGGTGCATGGTCCCATGGCATGATGCCGCTGAAGAAGGTGAAGTCGATCTCGCCTTGCGCCATGCGCACGTAGTCGATGCCGGCAGCGCGCGCGCTCTTTACCTGCGTCAGGCGGCTGCGGCGCTGGTCGACCAGTGCGGCGATGCCGGGGACGCCACGCGAACCGTAGGCCAGCACGCCTTTGGGCTCCGGGATATGTTTGAAGGGGGCAATCGTACGGCCATCGATGGTGACGCCGGCACCCTTTTCGGCGATCGTCATCTGGCCGCTGATCGGATGATAGATCCAACTGGCCAGCACGTCGTCGGCCTGGATCAATGCCAGCATGGAAACGAAACCCTCGTTGCCACTGGCGAAATTGCCGGTGCCGTCGATGGGATCGACCACCCAGACAGGAGCGGCCCCAGCGAGCGCGTTCATAACGTCGGGATTCTTGGCGGTCGCCTCCTCGCCAACCACGACGGAGCCGGGCAGGATCGCAAGCAGGCCGGGCGTGAGTGCCAATTCAGCAGATTCATCGGCGATGGTGACGAAATCACCGGGCGATTTCTGGCGTGTATCGCCTTCTTTCAGATTGCGAAAGCGTGGCAGGATTTCGACGGCAGCTACTTCGCGGATGAGGTTGGCGACAGTGTCCCTGTCGACCCTTGGGTAGGACATCGTCACTTGCTGCCTTCGATCCATTCCTTGATGTCGTTCTCGCTGTGAAGATAGGCGTCGCCCGACTTCACATCGAGGCTGGCCGCCAGGCGCAGCAGGTGCCACATCTGCGGATCGACCGCCTCCGGATCTTCGCTTTCAATATTCTCCTGCACCTCGGCCGCCCATTCGGCCGCGGCAAGGCGGCTGCTGGTGCCGTCGAGGACGGCATTCAGCACATTGACGAGCTCCTCACGGGTGGGAACCGGAATGGTGGTCATGAACGGTCTTCCTTGCTAGGTCGCTGGCGCTCGAAACGCTGCACGTCTTCTGGCGCCAAGCGCACGGTGATCTCGGTATAGTCTTCAGCGTCAACGCGCTCCAGGACCTCGCCATGGCTGTAGAGCCAAGCTTGCGCAGCCCCTTCCTGATGCCCGAGGCGATAGGTCTCGACCGTGCGCTGCAAGGCAAGACGCTTGTCAACCGACGCCAGTAAATCATCGATACCGGCACCGGTCAGGGCCGAGATCGGCATCTGGCGCTGATCGCGGCTGGCCTGCGCCAGCAAGGCTTCACGCGCAGGTTCGTCGAGGAGATCGATCTTGTTCAGAATTTCGAACATCGCGTCCGTGATTTCGTGGCCAAGGCCGAGGCCAGCCAGCACCGCCTCGACATCCGCCTTCTGGCCGTCGGTTTCCGGATGCGCCACATCCCGCACATGGAGAATGACGTCGGCTTCCAGCACTTCTTCCAAGGTCGCCCGGAAAGCAGCTACCAGCTCTGTCGGCAGATCGGAGATGAAGCCCACTGTGTCGGAGAGGATGATCTCACGGCCCGACGGCAGATGGACGCGCCGCATGGTGGGGTCGAGTGTCGCGAACAGCAGATCGGCCGCCATCACCGAAGCCTTGGTGAGACGGTTGAAGAGCGTCGATTTGCCGGCGTTGGTGTAGCCGACCAGGGCCACCACCGGATAGGGCACGCGCTTCCTGGCCTGGCGATGCAAGGCGCGGGTGCGCTTGACGTCCTCGAGGTCCTTCTTGATGCGGACGATGCGTTCGTCGATCAGCCGGCGATCCATTTCGATCTGGCTTTCGCCAGGACCGCCGATGAAGCCGAAGCCACCACGCTGACGTTCAAGATGGGTCCAGGACCGGACCAAGCGGCTGCGCTGGTAGGAAAGCGCCGCCAGTTCGACCTGCATTTGGCCTTCACGGGTGCGGGCGCGCTCGCCGAAGATTTCCAGGATGAGGCCGGTCCGGTCGATGACCTTGGCCTTCCATTCCGTCTCCAGATTGCGCTGCTGCACCGGCGTCAGGGCCGCGTCGAAAACGATGAGGTTGATTTCTTCGCTTTTGACCAGTTCGGCAATGCGTTCGACATTGCCGACGCCCATCAGGGTCGCTGGCTTAGGATCATTGATGCGCACGCATTCCGCCGACGTGACGTTGAGGTCGATGGCGCGCGCAAGACCGCAGGCTTCCTCAAGCCGGGAGTCCGGCGTGCGGCCGCCGCTATACTGGGCGCGCGGTCCGGTCTTGAAGACCGGGTGAATGACGAGTGCGCGGTCGCCATGGCGAATGCCGTCGAGGTCGAGATGCGCCCCGCCGGTCTTTTCTATAGTTGCCGTCAATTTCCAACTTTCGTGGCTAAGGAGCCTCTCAAGCTTCGTCGCCCTCTTTCACGGGCTCGAACAGCTGAATCGGCGTACCCGGCATGATGGTCGAAATCGCGTGCTTGTAGACCAGCTGGACGTGGGAGTCGCGGCGCAGCAGCACGGAGAAATTATCGAACCATGTGACGATGCCCTGCAACTTCACACCATTGACCAGGAAGATCGTGACCGGGATCTTGTTCTTGCGGATATTGTTGAGGAAGACGTCCTGGACGCTTTGTGATTTTTCGTTTGCCATCGTCCTATCCTTTTCTCATTGGGCCCATTTGGGCCATTTCGTTATTTGGCGGTAAACCGAGCAGGCGCCCCAATAGGGGCCCGGGCATGACTATCCCGGCCGCGATAATGGCCCTGACCTAGAGGTTGGTTAACACAGAACTTGACAGAATGAAATCTCTGTCCGTCCCGGGCAGTGTGCGGAATCGGCCTAGAGGGCCTGGAGTGCGGCCTGAAGTCCTGAAAGTGCAGGAAAATAGTGCTGCGGGGCGGCTTCGCCGAATTCGCCGGCACGGGGCGGTTGCGGGCGGACCAGAACGGGCACGCAACCATTATCGTGCCCGCAGATGAGATCGATATCGGTATCCCCGATGAACCAGACATGGGGCCCGGGCAGAAGCTTGCCAGGATCGAGAGCCAGTTGGACATGTTCGCGGGCGGGCTTGTCCTTGGCGGCATCGCCGGCGCCGGCCATGGCGGTGAAATATCTACCCCAGCCGAGGTGGGCGGCTTCCTTGCGCAAGTAAGGGCCGCGCTTGTTGCTGACGACGCCCATGTAAAAGCCCGCGCCCGCCGCCCAGATCAACAGGTCGGCAGCACCCGGCAGCGGTTCCAGCTGCAACAAGTGCAGGCGTTCGAACGCGTCGTAGAAGATTTTCTCGGCTTCTCGCCAGCGATCGCCGAAAAGGCCCGGGAAACTGTCCCGCAGCGATGTACGGATGCGGGTTTCAGCCTCCGAGCGCGACCAACGCGGATGACCCATGGCCTCCAACGTTGCATTCATGGCTGCATGAATGACGCCCCAGGAATCAACCAGCGTATTGTCCCAGTCGAACAGCAGGACCGTGGGGCGAGCGGTCATCGTGCGGCCCGGATCTGGCGATCAACATTCGCGACATAGATCTCGCGCAGCTTCTGCGTGACCGGACCGGGCTTGCCGGTAGCGACCGGCTTGCCGTCGATCCTCGTCACCGGGACGACAAAGGAGGAAGACGAGGTCAAGAAGGCTTCATCGGCGCTGCGGACCTCATCCATGGTGAAGCTGCGCTCGACCAGCTTGATACCCGTACTTTTGGCCAGATCAAGAAGCGACAGGCGCGTAATGCCGCCCAGGATATCGTGACTCTTGGGGTAGGTGATCACTTCCCCACCCTTTACGATCCACGCGTTGGTCGAGGAACCTTCGGTGACGGTGCCGTCGGCTTCGACCAGCCAGGCTTCGAACGCCTTGGCCTCGTATGCCGCCTGCTTGGCGAGGATATTGGGAAGCAGTGACAGCGATTTGATGTCGCGGCGCGTCCAGCGGATGTCCGGCTGGGTCGAGACGGCAACCCCGTCCTGGATCATTGCCGTTGACGGTGGCGACAAGCGTTTGGTCGTAACAACCAGAGCGCTCTTTGGTGCCACCGGGAATTTATGATCGCGCGGGGCGACACCTCGCGTCACCTGGAAATAGATGATGCCGCGGGTCAGCTGGTTCTTCGCCATCAACTCGCGCAGGATCAACTTCAACACCGTGCGCTTGACCGGCCAGTCGATGCGCAACTCGGCCAGCGAGTAGCCGAGGCGATCAAGATGCGGCTCCTCGTCGATCAGCACACCGTCGACCACCGGCACCACTTCGTAGACGCCGTCGGCGAATTGATAGCCGCGGTCCTCGATATGGACCATGGCGTTCTGATGCGGCACATAACGGCCGTTAACATAGGCAAGACGGCCCATTATCAGGAAATCCTCATTGGATGAATATCAGGCGCCGTCGGATTTGATGCCGTCGGCGCGCTCGTTGCTGTTGATGCCGAGCGAGCGCAGCTTGCGATGGAGCGCTGAGCGTTCCATGCCGACAAAATGCGCGGTCCGGGAGATATTGCCGCCGAAACGGGCGACCTGGCTTTCGAGATAGCGGCGCTCAAAGATTTCGCGTGCCTCGCGGAGCGGCAGAGACATGACCTCAGTTCCCTCGCCCGCCGCAGCCGGGGCGATCGAAACCGAGCCGATATCGGGCGGCAGCATCTCAGCGCGGATCGGTTCATCCGGCGCGCCGCCGGTCATGATCAGGATCCAGTCGATGACATTGCGTAGCTGCCGGACGTTACCGGGCCATTCATAGGCCTGGAGCACAGCCACGGCATCCTCCGCGAGCTTGCGTGCCGGCAAGCCAGTCTGTTCGGAAGCCCGCAGCATGAAGAAATCGAGAAGATCGACGATATCGTCGCGGCGTTCCTTCAGCGGCGGCAGACGCATCGGCACGACATTCAGGCGATAGAACAGATCCTGGCGGAAACGCCCGGCGGTCATTTCCGACTGCAGGTCACGGGCGGTCGCGGCGATGACGCGGACATCGACTTCGACCCTGGTCTTGCCGCCGACCCGCTCGAAAGTCTGTTCCTGCAGCACGCGCAGGATCTTGCCCTGAGTTTCCAGCGGCATGTCGGCCACTTCATCCAGCAGCAAAGTGCCGCCATGGGCCTGCTCAAGGAAGCCAATCTTGGCCGCGCCCTCGCCTTCCCCACTGCGCTCCAGGCCGAACAGCTCGGTTTCGAGCCGATCAGGATGCATGGTGGCACAGTTCAAAACGACGAACGGGCCGCCGGCGCGTTTCGAGCGGCGATGCAACAGACGCGCTGCCACTTCCTTGCCGCTGCCCGGGGGGCCCGCGAACAGCACGCGGCTGCCAGTTGGTGCCACGCGTTCGATGGCAAGGCGCAATTGCAGGATTGCCTGGGAAGAACCGATGAGATCGCCATCGCCACCCGCGCGCTGCTTCAGTTCCTCGACTTCGCGACGCAGGCGCGCCGCCTCAAGGGCGCGTTCGATGGTAAGGAGCAGCCGGTCCGACTTGAATGGCTTCTCGATGAAGTCGTAGGCGCCGTTCTTGATCGCCGTGACAGCCGTTTCGATATTGCCGTGGCCACTGATCATGATCACGGGGACTTCCGGGAATTCAATCTTGAGCACCTCCAACAGGCCCATGCCGTCGAGGGTCGAATTGTTGAGCCAGATATCGAGGATGATCAGGTTCGGACGACGCGTACGCAACTGCGCCAATGCCGCGTCGCTGTCGGCCGCTTCACGTGTCTGGAAGCCCTCATCGCCGAGAATGCCAGCGATGAGCAGGCGAATGTCTGCCTCATCATCGACGATCAGGATGTCGCGCGCCATGCTTCGCTGCCTCGCCTATCGCCCAGTATCTTGCAGAATAGTATCGTGTTGAACCGTGTTGTCACCCTCGGCGATCTCATCGTCTGCAGCCGGTCTCGTGTCGTGTCGTGGTGTCTCAAGCGGGAAAGACAAGGTAATCACGGCACCGCCACCGGGACGATCAGCCAGAGACAAACGACCACCGTGGTCCTCCATGATCTTTTTGACGATCGCAAGCCCCAATCCCGTCCCTTTAGTGCGGGTGGTGACATATGGCTCCGTCAAACGTTCGCGACCCTCGCTCGGCAATCCTTTGCCATTGTCTGCAACACTCAGCAACAGCGCATCGGGCTCAGTTCTAATCCATAAATGGATATGTCCTGGCGTCAAGAGTTCTTCGGCATTACGGCTACGCCCCTCGTCCATCCGTCCCTCGATCGCATCTGCGGCATTCTGCAGCAGATTAGTGACAGCGCGATTGAACTGGCTCGAATCGCACTCAATGGTGACCGGCTTTTCCGGCAATTCCAGAGAATATTCGATGGCGGGGTGGGCGCTTTGCTGCAGGAACACCAGTTCCTTGGTCAGTGCCACCGGACTTTCAAGATTGAGGACCGGCGCCGGCATCCGTGCAAAGGCGGAGAATTCGTCAACCATGCGGCCGATGTCGCCCACCTGCCGGATGATAGTGTCGGTGCAAACCGTAAATGTCTCCGGATCGTCGGTGATCTGTTTCAGATATTTTCGCTTCAACCGTTCAGCCGACAATTGAATCGGGGTCAACGGGTTCTTGATTTCATGGGCGATGCGGCGGGCGATATCCGACCAAGCTGCCTTGCGCTGTGCCGAGAGAAGTTCAGTGACATCATCGAAGGTGACGACCAGCCGCGTATGGTCGTCGGCGCCACGCTCGGACACGACCCGGACATGGAAGGTGCTGCTGGCACCGTTACGGCTAAGCGAAATCTGGCCGTCGGCCGTGCCGGCCGCGCGGTGTTGCGCCTGGGCGGCGATATCGGCCATTTCCGGGACAACGTCGGCCAGCGGCTGACCGATCCATTGCTCCATATCCTGCCCCAGAAATTCTGAAGCCGAGCGGTTGGCAAAATCAACGATGCCATTCTCCGTGACGCCAATGACCCCGGCCGAAACGCCGGAAAGGATCAGGCCGGTCAACCGGCTGCGATCATTCAAGTCGCGATTGGCGGAAATGAGGGCCGCCTGCTGGCTTTGCAATTGCGAAACCATGACGTTGAACGTGCGGCTCAAGGCCGCGAGCTCATCGTCCCGGCTGCCAACCTTGACCCGTGCCGACAGATCGCCGCCACCGATCTTCTGCGCCGCCAGCGCGAGACGGGTGAGCGGCTTGACCAGTTTGCTGGCGGAAACGATGGCATACCAGATAGCGCCCAACAGCATCAGCAGGGCGAGCACGGCATAAATAACACCGGACGTAATCTGCAGGGTTGATCGATCGCGTTCGACCTTGCGATAGAGCCGTGCCGCATCCTCCGTGCCGCGCACAGCACTCAGCACACGGTCGTCGATCAGGCGGCCGGTATAAAGATAGAGGCCAGCCACTGGATCCAGCGCCAAAAGGGCACGCACCCGGTCCCGGGTCGGCGAGACGATGATCGCCGTCTCGCCCCGGTCAGCCTGATCGAAGGCATCTTCCGGGATATCGAGGCTGAATTCCATCAACACACTGAAGCTGGACCGGCCGATGATCTGCAGGCGCCGGTCGATGATGACGCCCTCCGACAAATCGCGGAGGTTCAACTGGCGGTCAAAGATTGCCTGGAACTGGCTTGGGTTATTGATGTCGAGAAGGCCATTGAGGCGGAGCTCAGCGGCAATCGCTGCCGTATCGGCAACGATACGTTGCTGCGATTCCGCGAGATAGGAATTGGCGACATTCAGCGATGATTCGACCGCATTCTTGATGCGGTCCGAGAACCAGCTATTGAGACCGTAATTCAGGAACGCCACCGAGAATACCGACACAACGATCGTCGGCAATACCGCGATGATGGCGAACATCAACACCATGCGCGTATGCAGCCGGGCGCCGGCCAGCCCCTTGCGCCGGCCGAGCCACAATATCACAGCACGGCGCGCGATGATCACCGCCAGCAGCAACGCCACGATAAGATCGCCGGTCAGCAGCCAAGTCACCGTGCGAACTGGTTCTTCGGTGTCCCAGACATCGGTCAAGGCGAGATAGGTCAGCAGTCCGAAGACAGCGCCGATCAGCATCAGGACAATGGCAAATATCCGTTCGAAGCCGATTTCCTGGGCCCACCGGCCGATCGATTTGGTGAGCGACACCCGCTTCTTCGGGCGCGGGACCGCGCTGGAATCTTCCTGGGCCACGTCTCAGCGGCCCCCGCGCGTCGGTTGCAGCTCCAATTCCTTGAGTTTCTTGCGGAGCGTGTTGCGGTTGAGGCCCAGAAGATCGGCGGCCCGGATCTGATTGCCACGGGTCGCCTCCATCGATATGGCGAGCAAAGGCCGTTCGATCTCGTGCAGAATACGGTCGTAGAGACCGCGCGCCGGCAAGGCGCCTTCATGGGCGTCGAAATAGGCGCGAAGATGCCGCTCGACCGACTGACCCAGGGTTTCGTCGCTGGCGCGGCTGCCGACATTGGCCGCCTGTTCCTGTGCTTTCAACTGCTCAGTCACGATGCGCGCGTCAATGGCCGGTTCGCTGTAAAGAACGGCGATGCGGCGCATGAGGTTTTCCAACTCGCGCACATTGCCCGGCCAGCGATGGCGCTTGAGCAGGGTCTGTGCTTCCGGATCCAGCGTCTTCAGTGCCAATCCTTCGGAGGCAATGAGTTCGAGGAAGTGCCGCGCGAGATCGGGAATATCTTCCACCCGGTCACGCAAGGGCGGCAAAGTGATGGGCACGACATTGAGGCGGTAATAGAGATCCTCGCGGAAGCGACCCTGCTGGATGAGCTGGCGGAGATCCCGGTGCGTGGCCGCGACGATCCTAACGTCGGCGCGGATCGGTGTGCGGCCGCCCACGGGCGTAAATTCCCCAGATTGCAGGACACGCAGCAAGCGGGTTTGCGCTTCCAACGGCATGTCGCCAATTTCATCAAGGAACAGCGTACCGCCAGAGGCTGCTTCGAACTTGCCAATGCCGCGCTGGACGGCGCCAGTAAAGGCGCCCTTCTCATGCCCGAAGAGTTCGCTTTCAATAAGTTCCCGTGGGATCGCCGCCATGTTGACGGCGATGAACGGACGTTCGCGGCGGCGGCCGAAATCGTGCAGCGCCCGGGCCACCAGTTCCTTGCCGGTGCCGGATTCACCGTGAATCAGGGCGGTCATATCGGTGCCTACCAGGCGTGCCACGACGCGGTAGATTTCCTGCATCGCGGCAGAACGACCGATAATTGGCAGCTTCTCTTCCGCAACCGCCGTCGTTGATGGCGTGGCAGCGCTGTCACCACGGGGACGCGTCAACGCGCGTTCAACAGCAGCAGTGAGGGCGCCGAGATCGAAGGGCTTAGGTAGATACTCGAAAGCGCCCCGCTCCGTCGCCTTGATGGCGGTGAGGATCGTGTTCTGGGCACTCATGACGATGATGGGAATATCGGGCCGCTCCGCCTTGATGCGCGGAACAAGGTCGAGCCCATCGCCATCCGGCATCATGACATCGGTGACGATGACATCACCCTCGCCGCCCTTGACCCACTGCCACAAGGTAGCGGCATTGGCGGCGGTCTTGACCAGATGGCCGCGTTCGGCGAGCGCCTGGCTCAGCACCATGCGGATGGCACGGTCGTCGTCGGCGATGAGAACTGTTTTGCTCATTTTTTTATTGTTCTCCACGAGCATCCGCAATCGGCAGGATGACCGAGAAAG
Source organism: Dongia sp. P2_B8 (assembly GCF_056404715.1). Taxonomy (NCBI): domain Bacteria; kingdom Pseudomonadati; phylum Pseudomonadota; class Alphaproteobacteria; order Rhodospirillales; family Dongiaceae; genus Dongia; species Dongia sp. P2_B8. The sequence goes on from NZ_JBFUDM010000004.1 coordinate 98,593, forward strand.
TGGTACGGCCAGGCTGGCTTTCGCAATCGATCAACCCGCCATGGTCAGTGACGATCTTGGCCACCAGGGCAAGACCAAGACCCTTGCCACCGGCCTTGCCGCTGACGAAGGGTTCGAACAATTGCGCCTTCAGCGCATCGGGCACACCGGCGCCATTGTCCTGCACAGTGATGACCAGGCCGAGACGGCGGCGCGAGGCAGCACCCGGTTCGCTGACAGAGAGGCCAGGGCGATAGCGCGTGTTGAGGACGATCGCCCCACCGCTGGGCGGGACAGCTTCGGCGGCGTTCTTGAAGAGATTGAGGAAGACCTGGATCAGTTGGTCGCGGTTGCCGAGCACGGGCGGCAGCGAGGGATCATACTCCTCCCGGAAGGCAACCGTGCGGCCAAAGCCGGCCTGCGCCAGGCGGCGCACATGTTCGAGCACTTCGTGGATGTTCACCGGCTGCATCTGCGCCGGGCGTGAGTCGGTGAAGACTTCCAGTCCATTCACCATGCCGACGATGCGATCGGTTTCTTCGCAGATCAGCTGGGTCAATTGCCGGTCGCTGGCAGAGACTTTCGACTCCAACAGTTGCGCGGCACCACGGATGCCGGAGAGTGGGTTTTTCACTTCATGGGCCAGCATGGCGGCAATCGCCTTTGCCGAGCGGACGGCATCGCGGCTGACTGCCTGTTGTGCCAAGCGCCATTCGAGGCCGCGATCCTGCAGCAGCAGCGCCACGTGGCCGGCCGGAGAACTCAACGTCGCTACATCGACAGCCGCATGTTCGATGGTCAGGCGCGGGCCGGACAGCGACATGTCGGACTCACCCACCGCGCTGGCACCGGCACGGGCGGCGTCAATAAGGGCAAAAAGCGGAGAGTCGGCCGCGATATGTTCGTTGAGCGGCTTTGCCACCAATTGCGAGCGGCTGAGACCCAACAGTGATTCCGCGGCCGCATTTACGCTGACCACATGATCATCGGCGTCGAGCGCCAGAATCGCAATCGGCAAGGCTTCGAGGAGCGCCAGACTGTCGGGCAGTTTGGCAAGGCCGCGGGTCCCCGGACTTAAGGCCAGTTTGGGAAGGGCCGCTGCGGGTGAGACGCGGGTCATGCGGCCTGCCGATCGAGCTGCGGTTCATAGAATTCGCGGATCGCTTCCTTGGCGCCCTGCGGCGTTTCGAGCGAGTTGATGCGGACGCGGAACTCGGCGGAGCCGGCCAGACCTTTTGAGTACCAGGCCACATGCTTGCGTGCGATCTTGAGTCCGGTGTCGGTGCCGTAATGCTCAAGCATCGCTTCATAATGCGACATCAAGAGCTGATATTGACGCCAGAGCGGCGGATCGCCCAGGCGCTCGCCGGTCTTCAGGAATTTGATGACCTGGTTGGGGAACCAGGGACGGCCATAGGCACCGCGGCCGATCATGACACCATCGGCGCCACTGAGATCGAGCGCTTCCTTGGCCTTGTCGATGGTGGTGATGTCGCCATTGACGATAACCGGAATGCCGACCGCTTCCTTGACCTTGCGCACGAAACTCCAATCGGCCTCGCCGGTATAGAGTTGCGCGCGCGTGCGGCCATGAATGGTGATCATCTTGATGCCGCTGTTCTCGGCGATCTTGGCCAGGCTCGGCGCGTTGAGATTGGTTGAATCCCATCCCATGCGCATCTTCAATGTCACCGGCAGGTCGACCGCGCTGACGGTCCCCTCCAGGATCTTGCCGGCATGCACCTCGTCACGCATCAAGGCCGAGCCGGCATGACCGTTCACGACCTTTTTCACCGGGCAGCCAAAATTGATGTCGATGATGGCAGCGCCCCGATCGGCATTGAGTTTGGCGGCCTCGCCCATCACCTTAGGTTCGCAGCCGGCCAGCTGCACCGCCATGGGTGCTTCCTCGGCGCAGTTGGTGATCATTTTCATCGTCTGGCGAGTCTGGCGAATCATTGCCTCGCTGGCGATCATCTCGGAAACGACGAGCCCCGCCCCCTCCTGCTTCACCAGGCGGCGGAATGGCATGTCTGTGACACCGGACATGGGAGCGAGGATGACGGGATCCTCGATTTTAATCGGACCGATGTTAATCGGATTGGTCTGAATGCTCATTTTTAGGGCAGCCGCGTTCTTTGCCTATTTCTTAGGCGATTTCTAACGTTATCTGTCGGGAATGCAATAGAAAAGGCGATTTGCCGTTCAGAATCAGCCGAGCAACACATCCTTGACGAACTTGACGCCAGGATAGCCCAGAGTCAGCAGCAAATAACCGGCCAGTACCCAGCGAGCGGCCCGGCGACCACGGATGCCGGTCACCCGGTGAGTTATCAGCAGCGCCGCCAGAACCACGAAAGCTAGTAATGATAACAATACCTTATGGGACAGAGTCGGCAATGAACCCGTGTCCATGAAGGTGTTGGCAAAGCCGCTTGCAAGGGCGGCCGCCATGAACAAGGCAGCCCAGAACAGCAGCCGGATCTGCAGGCTTTCGGCCTCGGAAAGTGGCGGAAGAGCCAATTCCGCCCAGCCGGTTTGACGCCTTTTGAGGGCACGTTCCTGAATGAGGACCGCGAGTCCGGCGATAGCGCCCACGGTCAGCACCCCGTAACTGGCGATGGCAAGGAGCACATGAGCCCGGAACCAGACCTCGGACACCACCTCTGGCGCCAGTTCCTCAAAGGAGGCGAACAGCAGGGCCATTAGGGCAAACAGCACGAGGTAGGGCAACAGCAGGGCACTAAGTCGGAAGGCCTCAGTATTGACGATGTTGAGGGCGCAGAAGGCCAGCAGCGAGACCGCAATGCTGGCCCACAGATTGGCGCTGAAGCCTGCCTGCCAGCCGTGCAGGAGCGATTGTCCGAAGACACCGCAACTTCCGGCCAGCGCCGATACGAGCAGCAACCAAAAAAGGCTATTGCGCTGCAGGCGTGCGCTGAGTGCTAGGGCAGCCAAAGGCAGGAGAGTAAGAAGTCCGGCGATTTGCAAGGATATGGAGCTCGACATGGCGCGCATTATGGTGAGGCATCAGGCCTTTGGCAAACCAGATTGGCTTGGCAAACCAGATTGGATGGCCTAGAGAGCGAGCATGTCAGACCATAAAGATATGCATGCCCCCAAGGTCATCGCCCTTATTGTCGCAGCCGGAAGCGGCAGCCGCATGGGCAAGGACCTGCCCAAGCAATATTTGAAGCTGGGTGGCAAAACGGTGCTGCGGCACAGTCTGGAAACATTCGGACGTCATCCGCGGATTGCCGGTGTCCGGGTCGTCATCAATGAGAGTATGCGCGATCTCTATGACGCGGCGACGGCCGGCATGGATCTGATGTCACCCGTGGCGGGCGGACAGAAGCGTCAGGATTCGGTCAGACTCGGCCTGGAAAGTCTGGTGGGTGAAAAGCCGGACCTGGTGCTGATCCACGATGCCGCGCGGCCTTTCGTCGACGCCGGCATCATCGACCGAACCATCGATACACTGTCGTCGCATCATGGCGCGCTGGTGGCGGTGCCGGTCGTCGATACGCTGAAGCGCGGTGCCGAGGCAGACGGCGTTCCGTTCAGCGGTGCTACCGTCGATCGCAGCGGTCTGTGGCGCGCGCAAACACCGCAGGGCTTTCATTTTGCACCGCTGCTGGCAGCACATCGCAAGGCGGCATCGGGGCCGGAGATGACCGACGATGCAGCTGTTGCCGAAGCCGCCGGCATCAAGGTCGCCCTCGTCATGGGGCATGAGAACAATTTCAAAATCACGGCTCCGGCCGACCTCGAACGCGCGGAGCGCCTGATGAGCCAGCAGATGGAATATAGAACCGGCAATGGATTCGACGTGCACCGCCTCATTCCTGGCGATGGCGTTATCATGTGCGGGATCACCATTCCGTATCACCAGAAGCTGGAAGGTCATTCGGACGCCGACGTCGGCATGCATGCGCTGACCGACGCCATTCTGGGCGCCATCGGCGCCGGCGATATCGGACAGCATTTCCCGCCCAGCGATCCGCAATGGCGGGGTGCTGCGTCATGGAAATTCCTGGCCCATGCGGCGAAACTGGTGGCCGACAAAGGCGGGCGTATCGCCCATTGCGACATCACCCTCATCTGCGAAAAACCAAAGGTCGGCCCCCATCGCGCGGCGATGGCAGTGAAGCTTGCAGAAATCCTGGGGCTTACCGTCGACCGCGTGAGTGTCAAAGCGACGACCACGGAACAGCTGGGATTCACCGGCCGCGGCGAGGGCATCGCCGCCCAGGCGACGGCGACCGTCGCCCTGCCCTTGGCCGACTGAGGCCGACAGCATGGACGTCGCCAGCCTCCTCGATCTCTATCGTCAGAAGGGTTTGAAGATCGCCACGGCGGAAAGCTGCACCGGCGGCCTTGTCGCAGCGAGCCTGACCGCCATCGCCGGATCATCCGATGTGGTCGAGCGCGGCTGGGTGACCTACTCCAACCAGGCAAAAAGCGAGAGCCTTGGCGTCGCTGCCGATCTCATCGCCGAAAAGGGTGCGGTCAGCGCAGAAGTGGCTGAAGCCATGGCGCGCGGCGCCCTGCGCCGCTCGCAAGCGGATGTCGCGGTCTCGATCACCGGTATCGCCGGGCCGGGCGGCGGATCTGCGGAAAAGCCGGTCGGGCTGGTCTTCATCGGCCTTGCACGCAAGGATGGCTGGTCGCAGGTCGAGCGCTGCATCTTTCCCGGCAACCGCGACGAGGTCCGAACACAATCGGTGACGCGTGCCCTGGCTCATCTTGCCACGGCAATCACTGACGCTTGACGCCGATGCCGCGATGACACGTATTTTGGGCATCGATTTTAGCGGCGCCCAAGATGCCGGCCGCAAGATCTGGGTGGCCGAGGGGCGCAGGCGGGACGGCCCGCTGACGATCGACACCTGCCAGCCAGCGATCGATTTGCCGGGTGGATCCAAACGGCCCGATCTCGCCATAGCCGCCCTCGCTCGCCACATCATTGCCGAACATGACACCGTGGCGGGTTGCGATTTTCCGTTCAGCCTTCCGCAGGATCTGATTCAAGCCAAGGATTGGCGCAGTTTCGCGCTCGACTTCACGCGGCGTTTTGTCGATCCGCTGAGCTTTCACGATCTCTGCCATCAGGCGACCGGTGGTGTCGAGATCAAACGCCGCACCGACCGTGAAGACAAGACGCCGTTCAACTCCTTCAACCTGCGCCTCTACCGACAGACCTGGTGGGGTATCGGCCATCTTCTGGCACCGCTGGTGGCGCAGAACGCCGCCACGATCTGGCCGCAGATGAACAAGCGTGTGGGCAGGCCGATCATCGTCGAAGTATGCGCGGCCTGCAGCCTCATCCGATTGGATTGCTATCCCTCTTACAAGGGGCGAATGCTTGCTCATCGCAAGGCACGGCAACGCATTCTCGATCTGTTGATTGCCTCGGAGTTTCTGGCGCCACCCAATCGCGCCCTGCGCAACATGCTGCTCGACAATCAAGGCGGCGACGCCCTGGATGCCGTCATTGGCGCTGTTGCCGTCAATCGGTCCGATTTCAACGGCAAACGGGATCGTGTCGACCGGTTGGAGGGGCGGGTTTTCTACGATCTTGGCTAGACGATTGCCACGCAATCGAGTTCGATGCGCGCACCCAAAGCGAGGCCAGCTACCGCAACGCCGGAACGCGCCGGCTGGTGAGTGCCGAAGAAGTCGGCATAGATCTTGTTGAAGGCCATGAAATCCGCCATGTCAGCAAAATAGACTGTGCATTTCGCCACCCGGTCAAGACTGGAACCGGCGGCGATCAAAGCGTCCTTCATATAGGCGAGTGCCTGGCGGGCCTCTGCCTCCAAGCCACCGGGGACCAGTTTCAATTGGCCCGGCAGATGACCGATCTGGCCAGACACATGGACGGTGTCGCCAACGCGTACCGCTGAACTGAACGGCAGAATGGCTGGCAGCGCGTCGAGGCGGAAGGTTTCGATTCTGGCCGGCATGCTCAACACCTCATCAAACGAGACTTGGACGTTACATTATAACGATCGAGACCATGCTTGACCTGGGGGCATGATCGGTTCTGGAATCGGCCCCGTTGCATCAGTGCGCCCGCGAACGTGGCTGTGAACGCGAAGCGCCCATGCTGCGACCAACCGCGTGCCACAATAATATCCATCAATCTGACACGCATCATATTTGGGAGGAATGAGAATGGCTGTTTCGATTCATCCGGCCGTGGACAAAGGTTTCAAGCCGGCCAAGGCTGGCTTTGCAGGCGGCACGCTGCACTGCAAATGCGCCAAAGACCCGGTCGAGGTCACAATTTCAAGTCAGTCGGCATTCAATCATGTCTGCGGCTGTACCAAATGCTGGAAGCCAGCCGGCGCCCTGTTCAGCCAGATTGCCGTCGCACCGCGCGACAAGACCAACGTCACCAAGAATGCGCACAAGCTGAAGATTGTCGACGAAGGCGCTGCCTTGCATCGATATGCCTGCACCGGCTGCGGCGTGCACATGTACGCCCGCATCGAGAACAAGGACCATCCGCTTTACGGCTTCGATTTTTTCCACACCGAGCTTTCAGATCAAGATGGCTGGTCGCCACCGGAGTTCGCGGCTTTCGTGTCGTCGATCATCGAAAGTGGTGCCAATCCCGACAATATGGGGGCGATCAGATCGCGGCTCCGGGAATTAAAGCTCGAGCCTTATGATTGCCTGTCCCCGGGTCTCATGGACGTAATCGCCACCCATACCGCCAAAGCCAAGGGCGTCCTCAAATAAGTACCTCGGCGTCGCCGTACGACACGGCGACGCCAATTTCCTGGCAAGATTGCTCTAGCCATCGTCATGGAAGGGGTGCATCAATTGTAGGGGGATTAAGAGCCACACCGTAGTCGCAGCATGTTGAATCGGGAGGGGGCCATGACGTTTCAAGGCTCACGGCCGTTGAGCCGTAGTTTGAGAACCTTGTTTCTCGGATCTATCCTCTGCCTGGGTGTGGCCTGTTCGGTCGTCCCGCGCCAGGCGGAGCCACCGGGCTCGCTGGCAAAGACATCCATCACCGGCTTCTCAGATATTCGGTATTTCGTCTTTTCAGACCCCGAACCGACGCGCGTCATGCTGCGACAGGCGTTCAATGAAGAAACGTCGGAAAGTTATGAAGAGCAGCCCGACGGCAGCCGGGTCTACAGCTACCTCGCCGTATCCGGTGGCGGATCCGATGGCGCCTTTGGTGCCGGGCTTCTCAATGGTTGGACCAAGGCTGGCGGGCGGCCAAAATTCAAGGTCGTTACCGGCGTCAGTACTGGGGCACTCATTGCGCCGTTCGCCTTCCTAGGTCCCAAATATGATGAGACTTTGGAGAAGGCCTACACGACGGTCGATGCCAGCCGCGTCTTTACGATCCGGTCCTATCTTTCAATGCTTTTTGCTGAATCTCTGACCGACACGGCGCCCTTACGTGAAATGGTGGCCTCCTTCATTGATGACAAGGTCCTTGCCGATATTGCGGTGGAGCATACCAAGGGTCGCCGCTTGCTGGTGGCATCGACCAATCTCGATGCCGAAGAGCCCGTCATTTGGGACCTTGGCGCCATCGCCAGCAGCAAGAGCAAGGACAAGCTCAATCTATTCAGGTCCATACTCGTCGCGTCGGCCGCGATTCCGGCGGTATTTCCGCCGGTCATGTTCGATGTCGAGATCGATGGCAAGAAATATGACGAGATGCACGTCGATGGCGGCGTGTTTTTCCAATCCTTCTCGATCGGATCTCTGTTCGACTTGCCGACGGCAATCAAGGCAGCGCATCCCGATTATACCGGCAAGGTGGTGCAACGGCTCTATGTCATGCGCAACGGCAGAATTACACCGGACCCGAAAGAAGTACCGCGCGGCTTGCCGAACATCGCTGTGCGCGCCATCGGCTCTATGTTCAAAGTATCCGGTATCAACGACCTATGGCGGCTTTACCTGTCCACCATTCATGATGAGGTGGAGTTCCGTTTTATTGCGATACCGATCGACTATAAGGGCACGACCGAAGAGCAATTTAACAAGGACGAGATGATCAGCCAGTACAATTACGGAGAGAAGATGGCGCTCACGGGCATACCCTGGCTGACAACACCGCCCGGCTATGCGCCGAGATAAATTGATGCGTTTTCTCCGACTGGCCGGCCTCACGCTGGCCTGGGTGATCATTTTCGGTCTGTCGGCGTGGGCAATTGCCGCGCTCTACATCGACATGCCGACAAGATGGCAGATTGCGCTTGCAACGGCCTATGTGCTGGGCCTCATTGCGATACTCATATTTGCCCGGGTCCGACTGCTGCGAATGGCGCTATCGATCATTCTTTTTGTTATCGTCCTGACCTGGTGGTTGTCTCTTAAGCCATCCGATGACCGTCCCTGGCAAACGGATGTGGCTCGCACCGCCTGGGCCGAAATCAATTCCGACATCGTGACCATTCACAATGTGCGCAATTTTGATTACCGGACCGAAACTGACTACCAACCGCGCTGGGAAACGCGGACCTACGATCTGTCGCAGCTTCAGGCGGTCGACCTGTTCGTGACGTTCTGGGGATCGCCATGGATCGCGCATCCGATCCTGAGTTTTCAATTTTCCAGCGGCGACCATGTCGCCTTCTCGGTCGAGACGCGCAAGGAAATCGGCGAGGAATATTCAGCACTGCTCGGCTTCTTTCGCCAGTATGAACTGATCTACATTGTAGCAGACGAGCGCGACGTTATTCGTCTGCGCGCGAACTATCGCGTCGACGATGAGCAGGTCTATCTCTATCGCACAACGGCGGCGCCAGATGCCGCGCGGGCGGTGTTCCTGGACTATCTGCGGAGCGTGAATGCACTTCACGCGCAGCCACGGTTCTACAACGCTATAACCTCAAACTGCACGACCAATATCCGGCTGCACACAGGTGCCGCATCAACGGCATTGCCACCTTGGGATTGGCGGCTGCTGCTCAATGGCAAGGGCGACGAATTCGCCTATCAGTATGGCAAGCTGGCGGGCGATTTGCCATTCGACGAATTGAAGCAGCGCGCGCATATCAATGATGCGGCACAGGCTGCCGATCAGTCGCCGGATTTCTCGGCCCTGATCCGCATTGGCCGCCCCGGTTTTTCTGCGCCGTAAGCCGTGGCTTGGTGTGCAGATATTTGCACCTATTGCTGATCGTTGCGAGGTGCATCCGGGATTTCAATGACCAGCCCGTCATAGGCAGGTTCGACGCCCTTGGGGCAACGAGCCATGATAACGTCGTAATCGACCATATGGTTCATATGCGTCAGCACGGTGTGCTTGGGTCGTAGCATCTCGACCCAAGCCATCGCCTGGTCAAAATTTGCATGAGTCATGTGGGGCTCGAAACGCAAGCAATCCACCACAAAGAGATCAAGCCCCTCAAGCTGCTTGAGGCTCGCTTCGGGTAGTTCGACGCAATCTGTCGAATAGGCCATGTTGCCGATGCGGTAGCCCGTGGTCTTGGTGCCGAAGCCGTGCGCTTGCTCATAGGGCGTCACGTCGAGGCCGGCAATCTGGAATGCGTGATCGTGGATGAGGATCGATTCCAGGAACGGCTTGTAGAGATGACCTGACCCTTCGGTCTTTTGCGCGAAGGCATAGCCGAAACGGTGCCGCAGCGTGCCCAGCGTCTCAGCCGAGCCATAGACCGGCACCCGGTTGGCAATGGTCTTGTCCTTGCTGCGCACAAAGCGAAGATCGTCGATGCCCTGCGTGTGGTCGGCATGGTCGTGGGTATAGAGCACGGCATCGAGATGATGGATATCAGCCGCCAGGACCTGCTCGCGGAAATCCGGACTGGTGTCGCAGATGATGTTGGTGTGCTGCTGCTGCACCAGGATGGAGACGCGCCGGCGGCGATTCTTCGGGTTCTCGGGATTGCATTCGCCCCAGCCGGGGCCGATCAGCGGTACGCCACCCGAGCCACCACAGCCAAGAATCGTCACCTTCATGAAACGGCCTTTGCGAACAGCCGGTCGAAATTGGCAGTCGTCTTCTGTGCGAGGTCAGGCAGCGAGAGGCCGAGGAAGTCAGCCACGAAGCCGGCGGTGTGGCGCACGAAGGCCGGTTCGTTACGCTTGCCCCGCATCGGAATCGGCGCCAGATAGGGTGAATCCGTCTCGACCAGCAGCCGGTCGTGGGGGATCGACTTCGCCACATCGCGCAGTGCCCCTGCGCTCTTGAACGTCACGATGCCGGAGAGTGAAATATAGAAGCCCATCTCCAGCGCCGCGTCGGCCAGGTATTGCGTCGAAGTGAAGCAATGGATGACGCCAGTGAGGCCGCCTTTCTTGGCGCCCTCCTGCAGCAACCGGACGGTATCCTCATCGGCGTCACGGCTATGCACGATGATCGGCAGGCCGCTCACCCGCGAGGCTTCGATATGGGTTGCAAATACCTGCTGCTGCCGCTCGCGCGGACTCTTGTCGTAGAAGTAGTCGAGCCCCGCCTCGCCGATGCCAACCACCTTCGGATGCTTGGCAAGGTCGACCAGCTTGGCAACATCCACGTCTGGTTCCTGTTCCGCCTCATGCGGATGGATGCCGACGGTGCACCGAATATTATCATGAGCCTGTGCGATCGCCAGGACCTGATCGAACTTGGTCACACGCGTGCAGATGGTCAGCATGCGTTCGACGCCATTCTCCTTGGCACGCGCCAGGACGGCGTCCATGTCACCGCCAAAATCGTCGAAATCGAGATGGCAGTGGCTGTCGACGAGGGTGACGCTCACGATTTCGCCTCTTCCGCCTCGACATAGCGCGGGAAGATCGCGGTCGGTGCCGGCAAGGTGGTACCGCCCTTAATGCGCTTCTTGCCGCCGAGTTGCGCAAAGCTTCGCTCGTCAGCGGGGATCGCCAGGATATCGAGCAGCTTGGCCGTTGCCTCCGGCATCACCGGCTGGCTGAGAACTGCGACCTGGCGCAGCACTTCGGCGGTCACCCACAGCACCGTGCCGAAGCGTTCCGGATTACTCTTGCGCAAGGCCCAGGGCTCGTTGCCGGCAAAATAGCGGTTGGCCTCAGCAATCACTGCCCAGGTATTGGTCAGGATCTGGTGAAGTGCAAAATCCTCCATGCTGGTGCGCGCCTTTGCCAGGAGTGCGTCGACTTCAGCCAGCATCGCCTTGTCACCATCATCGAGTGGCCCCGGTTCCGGCAGCTTGCCGTCGAGATTCTTGGCGATCATCGACAGCGAACGCTGGGCGAGATTGCCAAGATCATTGGCAAGATCGGCGTTCATGCGCTGCACGATCGCTTCCGGGCTGTAGCTGCCGTCCTGGCCAAAGGGTACCTCGCGCAGGAAGAAATAGCGCATGGCATCGATGCCATAGACCTTGGCGAGGTTGAAGGGGTCGATGACGTTGCCGACCGACTTCGACATCTTCTCGCCCTTGTTGAACAGGAATCCATGGCAGAAGACGCGACCCGGCAACGGCAGGCCGGCCGACATGAGAAAGGCAGGCCAGTAAACCGTGTGGAAGCGCACGATATCCTTGCCGATGATGTGCACGTTGGCCGGCCAATATTTGGCACGGGGCGCATTTGCATCCGGCCATCCGGTGGCGGTCACATAGTTGGTCAGCGCGTCAACCCAGACATACATGATGTGCTTGAGGTTGCCCGGCACCGGGATGCCCCAATCGAAGGTGGTGCGGCTGATGGAGAGATCCTTCAAGCCGCCTTTTACGAAGCTCATTACTTCGTTGCGACGCGCATCCGGACCGATAAAGTTGGGAATACTCTCATAAAGATCGATGAGTTTCTGCTGGTAGTTGGAGAGGCGGAAGAAATAGCTCTCCTCCTCCACCCATTCGACAGGCGTGCCAGTGGGTGCCAGGCGCTTGCCATCTGCGTTCTGCGTCAGTTCGCTTTCGTCGTAATAGGCTTCGTCGCGGACCGAATACCAGCCGGCATATTTATCGAGATAGATGTCGCCGGCAGCTTCCATCTTTTGCCAGAGCGCAGCACAGGTCTTGTAGTGCCGCGCCTCGCTGGTGCGGATGTAATCGTCGTTCGACGAATTGAGAGCCGGTCCCATTTCGCGAAAGCGTGCCGTGTTGCGATCCGCCAATTCCTTGGGTGTGACCCCTTCGCGCTCGGCCGTCTGCTGCATTTTCTGCCCGTGCTCGTCGGAGCCGGTCAGGAACAGCACGTCGCGGCCATCCAAGCGCATGAAACGCGCAATCGCATCCGTCGCGATCAGCTCATAACCATGGCCGATATGCGGGGCGCCATTGGGGTAGGCAATGGCCGTGGTGATGTAGAAGCGCTCAGCGCTGGACATGCTCAAAAAACTCCAAGGAATGGATCGCCGCCAACATTGACACGGGGTGCAAAATTGGCGCGGGAACTACCGGCCTGGTGCGGCTAGGACCAGCCAGGCGGTCGCCCATGCCTGCTTGCGGTCGAGATTGGCGCTGGCGACCCTGGCAAACAATCGGCTGATCTTTTCCCATGATTGCAGCCAGTGATCAAGGCTGGCGGCCCCTTGCAGGCGGTTCATCAGGTTGGATTCACCCGGAAAAACCTCAGCAATCTGAAGGTCTTGGGTGGCTGACCAGCGAATGAAGCGGGAAAGCCACCAGTCCAGCAGGGTGACAGCGATCTCGAAATTGCCCTCGCCGCCCTTCCCCGCCAGCTTGTCGCCGACCTTATGAAGAATATTAGGGTCGTAATTCGGCCAGGAGCCGAGGAGCTGGGCGATGAACTGAAAAAGGTCGAGCCCACCACTGTCGCTGCCAAATTCCAGCGCCCGCCCGAGCGAGCCTTCGGCCAAGGAGGTGCAAAGCGCCAGTTCGCCGCTACCAAGATCGACGCCGTGCCGCTTCATCTCGGCGACGATGGTAGCTGGCGGCAACGGCTCCAGCGCCAGCTTGCGGCAGCGCGAGCGGATGGTTGGCAGCAGCCTGCCCGGCGCATGCGAGATCAGCAGGATGACCGTGCGCGGTCGCGGCTCTTCCAGGATTTTCAGGAGCGCGTTGGCAGCATTGCGGTTGAGCTCGTCGGCAGCGTCCACGACCAGCACGCGCCAATCGGACTCGCCTGGCGTCATATGCAGGAATTCGATCGCCCCGCGGACCTCGTCGATGGTGATTTCGGCGCGCAGCTTGCCGGTCTTTTCGTTCACGCTGCGGCGAAGAACGCGCAGGTCCGAATGCGAAAGCTCCCGGACCCGCCTGAAGATGGGGTGGTCGACCGGGATATCCAGGCTGGTGAGTTCGGGGACCGGGGCTGGCGCCGCTGGCGCATCACCGAACAGGCTGATCCCCTCAGGTTCGGCAGCGGCTGGAGCCACCAGGCCATGGCTCAGCAGGAAACGCGCCATGCGGAAGGCCAGGGTCGCCTTGCCGATACCGCGCGGGCCGGTGATCAGCCAGGCATGGGGCATACGGCCCGATTGGTAAGCGCGCAGGAATGATACCTCCGCCGCATCATGGCCGATGAGATGGGCGGTCGCTTCTGGCGCTGGAAAAGCTGCAGGATCTGTCATCGTTCAGAGGCTGACGCCGAAGCGCGCCTTGATCAAGCCGGATATCTCGGCCGCAATGCTGGCGCGGTCGCGGGCGGCGTTGATGATGCGGCAGCGATCCGGATCGGCCGCAGCCAACTGGCGAAAACCCTCGGCCAGGCGGCGGTGAAACTCGACACCCATGCGCTCATAGCGCTGCTCAGCTTCCGCGCGGGCCAAGCCATGCTCGACCGGCAGATCGAGCATGATCGTGAGACCCGGTTCCGTTGCGCCGACGATATGGCGCCGCAGGGTCCATAGCCAATCGAGATCGAGGCCCTGCCCGTAGCCCTGATAGGCCAACGTACTGTCTGCAAAGCGGTCGCACAGCACCCATTTGCCGGCAGCCAAGGCGGGCCGGATGACATGGGCGAGATGTTCGGCGCGGGCGGCAAAATGCAGCAATGCTTCACTTTCCGCCTGCCAGCGCCCAACACCGCCTTCGACCAGCAGCGCACGGATCTCCTCCGCCCCCTTGGTGCCACCGGGCTCGCGGGTCAGTTCGACCAGTTCGCCGGCCTGCCTGAGAACATCGGCCAGGAGCCGGATCTGGGTCGATTTTCCAGCGCCTTCGCCACCTTCAAACGTGATGAAGCGCAGCGGGGCTGCTGCCATGGCGGCTCAGTTCGACCCGAAGACGAAATGCTGCATGGCCGCGGCGATCCGGCCGCCGAAGCTGAGATCGCCGACGTCCTTGGCCGCCACGAGCTTGGCATGGGCCTGTGGCATGCCGGGGATATCGATCACCAACTCACCGATTTCCTGCCCTTTGGCGACTGGCGCTGCGATCGGGCCATTATAGACCGCCTTAGCGACGATTTTTTGCCGTTCCGAGCGCGGCAACGTGACCAGCAGATCGGATTCCACGGTCAGCGGCACGGTCTTCTCGGCGCCCATCCAGACCTCGGCTTCACCCAGCACGGTGCCCGGCGTCGCGATCGTGTAATTGCCGAACTCGCGGAAGGCCCAGTCGAGCAAACCGCCGGCTTCATCAGCACGTTCCTGCATGCCGTTGAGACCATGGACCACCATGATGATGCGGCGGCCATCGCGGATCGCCGAGGCGGTCAGGCCGAACCCGGCCTCTTCGGTATGGCCGGTCTTCAGCCCGTCAACACCCGAGCCGGTGCGATAGAGCAGCGGATTGCGGTTGCCCTGCTTGATGCCGTGCCAGACGAATTCATGCTCCGAGAAATATCGGTAATATTCGGGGAAATCATCCATCAGGCGCCGTGCCAGGGTGGCAAGATCCTTGGCGGTCATCAGATGGTTGGGGTCCGGGAGACCCGAGGCATTGACGAAATTGCTGTCAGTAAGGCCGATTTCCTTGGCCTTCTTGTTCATGCGCTCGGCAAAGGCCTCTTCAGAACCGGCAAGGCCCTCGGCCACGACCACGCAGGCGTCGTTACCCGACTGGATGATGATACCGCGCAGCAAATCCTCGACCTTGATCGAGGAATTGATCTCGACAAACATCTTTGAGCCCTGGGTCGACCAGGCTTTTTCGCTGACATGGAACGTGTCGGTCATCTTGACGTCGCCGCGCTTCAGCGCATCGAACAACATATAGATGGTCATCAGCTTGCTCATCGACGCCGGATGCAGCCGCTCCTCGGCCATCTTGTCGAACAGCACGGCCCCGGTCTGGTAATCGATGATGTAGGCATGCGCGGCATTGGTCGTGAGCGCCTCCGCCTGGGCCCCGCGGACGCCCAGTCCGGCGGTAGCAATGGCAAGACCGGCAGCGGCAATCACCGCGGCCATCATAAACTTCACCTGTCGACGCATATCCCGACCTCAGAATTCTTCATTGTATTCGCGCTGTTACGCGCTCGATATTGGAGTCGCGTGCCGCCGGCGCATCGGGCGGCAAATTGATCCTCAGACCCGGGGACGTCAAGCAACATCCAGCTCAATTGACGGCAATCCGGGCATCCGGATGACCGGTATCAATCAGTTTCTGAAGCAACTTGTCCGCTTCCTCGACTGAGGCGATCGGACCCAGCTGGACCCGGTAGAAGCGCTGCTGGTTGAGCATGAACTGGGTGATCCGGGTCTGCCCCAGGCTGCTCAGCTTCATTTGCAATTGCTGCGCATTCGCTTGGCGCAGAAAGGCGCCAGCCTGGATGAAAATGTTGGAGGCCTTGACCGGCACGACCGAAACCTGCCCGGTCACCTGCGGCGTCTGCAGGCTGCCGATGGCCGTCTGCGCAGCCGGCTTGACGGGGGCCGAGGGCGTTGCGGGAGCCGATGTCGCACCACCGCCCGGCGGCAGGGCCTGAGCCGTCACGGTGCCGGCCGGTGCAGCCGCCGGTGCCGGGCTGAAGGCATCACCGCCCTTTGACGAGGCCTTGGCAGCCAGCAGCATGCTCTCATCTTTCATGATCTCGACCCGGACCTTGGCGGTTCCGGTCTGCTCGAAGCCCAGCAACTGGGCACCGCGCCGCGACATGTCGATGATGCGATTGTTGACGAAGGGACCGCGATCGTTGATGCGCACCACGATCGAGCGGCCGTTTTCCAGATTGGTGACCCGCACCAGGGAGGGCATCGGCAGCGTCTTGTGGGCGGCGGTCAGGTCGTTTTCGTCATAAGTCTCGCCATTGGCGGTCGCCTGGGTGTGAAAACCCGGCCCATACCAGGAGGCGATCCCGGTCTCGTTGTAATTGTAATCGGCCTGGGGATAGTACCAGACACCCTTGACCTGGTAGGGCTTGCCGACCTTGTACGGTCCGGAAACGTCAGCGTCCTTGCGGGTCACAACCTTGGTCGTTTCGACCGCCAGATTGGTCTCGGCACAGGCCGTGATCAGGGTCAGCAGGCCCAAAACGGTCAAAAGACGTGAAAACCGACGAAACCGCTGCATCTGGACCGCCTGGACCCCTGAATCATCTAGATATTGTGGAGATTTGTGGGCCACAAGCTATCGGTCCAGGCTGTTTTAGGCAAGAACGTAAAGTGATTCCCTCAATCAAATCCAGGCGAGCCCGCTTGATTTAACAGGCGCCCCCCTTTATGCAGCGGGCTCCCGCCTCGAAAGATCGGGTCCGGAAGGGTGGCCGAGTGGTTTAAGGCTCCAGTCTTGAAAACTGGCGTGGGTGTAAGCTCACCGTGGGTTCGAATCCCACTCCTTCCGCCATCCTCCCCAATCGCAGCGCGGTTCAGCTTTCGAAATAGCGCGGGCGGTCGAGATCGGGAATGAGGCTTGGCTGCTTCGGTTGCCACCCCAGCAGTTCCCGCGTTTGCTGACTTGAGCTCGGGCAGTCGAGGGCTGCGAAATGGGCGAACCAGCCGAAATGGTTGGCTGCTTCCTCCGGCGCTTTGGCAACGACCGGCACATTCAAGCGCCGGCCGATCACGCCCGCGATATCCCGGAACGGCACGCCCTCCTCTGCAACCCCGTGGTATCGGGCTGCCGATCCTTTCTCCAGCACGAGCCTGTAAAGATGAGCGGCATCGAGCCGATGCACCGCGGGCCAGAGGTTGCGCCCGTCGCCTATATAGGCTGAAACGCCCTTCTCGCGCGCAAAGCCAATCAGCATCGGAACGAAGCCATGATCGCCGTCGCCGTGGACCGATGGCGGCAGGCGTACGACCGACACGCATCCGCCACGCCCCGCCACTGAAGCCGCGGCTTCTTCCGACGCTATGCGCGGAATCGAGGTCGCACTGGAAGCGGGCACATCGTCTTCGACCGCGAGACGCCCCAACGTCAGGAGCCCGGTCCCGGAGGTGACGATCAAGCGGCGTTTGGAGCCGGCGAGCGTGGCACCGAGAGTCTCGATTGCGCGCCTATCTGTCTCACAGCTTGCCTTGAACCTAGAGAAATCGTGGATGAAGCCCGTGTGAATGACGCCATCCGACATGGCAGCCCCGCTCTGCAGGCTTTCCAAATCTTCAAGATCACCACGGTGCGCCTTGGCGCCCGCCGCGATAAGAGACTTGGCGGCCATTTCAGAGCGCGCAAGACCGACCACCTCATGGCCCGCGTCAATAAGCTCCCGAACAATGGCAGAACCGATAAACCCCGTTGCACCAGTAACGAAGACGCGCATCACGACTTCTCCCTTGACGACCACGACCGCATTCGTGGGCCTGCTGCTATCGTGATAGGCGATTGGGAAAATACGATCTATGCTTTGCAGTCTGTATTTTCTTTGCAATCGTCCGGGATGGCTCATGGATCCGCTCTCTGATGTGCTGTCATTGCTGAAACCGCGCAGTCATATGTCTGCTGGCTTTGATGCTGCTGGGCCGTGGTCAATCCAATTCCCCGGCCAGCCGGAAAGCATCAAATGCGGTGCCGTTGTTTCTGGCTGCTGCTGGCTATCCGTAGAGGGTGTTTCCGAGGCCGTACGCTTGGAGACGGGAGACTGCTTCCTGTTGCCGAGCGGGCGACCTTTCCGCCTGGCAAGCGACATGAGCTTGACGCCCGTCGCCGCCACGACAATTTTCTCGGCGGCACGGGATGGCGGCATCGTTTCGCACAATGGCGGCGGCGATTTCTTTCTTGTCAGCAGTCGATTTGCCCTGACCGGCAATCACGCCGGCATCCTGCTGCGAATGCTGCCGCTCATCGTGCACATCAGGAAAGAAGCAGACCAGGCGGCGCTGCGCTGGTCCGTGGAGCGGATGATGCAGGAACTGCGCGACCGGCAGCCCGGCGCCTTTCTGGTCATACAACATCTCGCACATATGATGCTGGTTCAGGCCCTGCGGCTACATCTGGCAGAAGGGCCGCGAGGTGGCGTCGGATGGCTCTTCGCCCTGGCAGATAAGCAGATGGGCGCAGCCATCAACGCCATGCATGACGACCCGGCGCATCGCTGGACATTGCAGGAGCTGGCGGCGCGTGCCGGCATGTCGCGGTCGACCTTTGCTCTGAATTTCAAAGAGACGGTTGGGGCCTCGCCCATGGAATATCTAACAGGCTGGCGAATGCTGCTGGCTGGGGACAGGCTCACGAATACCGGTGATCCGATTTCCGTCATTTCCTTGTCACTCGGCTACGAATCTGAAAGCGCCTTTAGCACGGCTTTCAAGAGAGTCATGGGCTGTTCGCCACGGCAATACAGCCGTGGCCGCATGCCGGTTTCCATTTCACACGGCCCGGGGGAACCCACCCGCGCCAGCCGGCTCGAACCTAGCGCAGGTTGATGGGCCGCGTTGGCGGCTTCAGCTAAGGCCTCCCATGCGACGGGATGTCCGACGGCCTATTAGCTATTTACAAACCGTCTGGTCGGCTTTTATATTGTGGCAGCGCCGCGGACATTCTGCTTCCCGAGCGACTCCTCACCTGAAGGGAAACAATGTGTCCAAACGGCGCCTCCGCATCACCGTCCTCGATCTCGTCAGCAAGGGTCCGGCAAAGCGCGCTTTTCAACGGATCATGAATGCCAATCTCGCCAGCATCATGCCTCAAGCCATTGCGGCCTGGTGTGAAGAGCTCGGTCATGACGTGCGCTATGTTTGCTATACCGGCTTCGAGGACATCACTGGGGAACTGACCGACCCCTGCGACGTGCTCTTCGTCGGCGCTTTCAGTCGCTCTGCACAAACTGCTTATGCGATCAGCAACCTCTATCGTCAACGCGGTACCGTGACGGTGCTTGGTGGGCCGCACGCCCGCTGCTATCCGGAAGACGCGGCGCGGTACTTCGATTATGTCCTCGGCTTCACCGACAAGACGATGATTGATGACGTGTTGCATGATCTCGCACCGCATCATCGGGAAGGTCTTTGTCTCAGCGCCGACCGCCAACCGACCGAACTTCCGCCTCTGGCGCAGCGCTGGAAATTCGTCGCTTCCACACTGGCCAAGGCACCGTTCGTGAAATTCGTGCCAATGATCGGCAGCATGGGATGCCCCTATACCTGTAGCTTCTGCATCGATTCCACCGTCGACTACCAGCCGCTATCCTTCGAAGGGATCCGCAGCGACCTGCGATTTCTGCGACAGAAGATCCGGCGGCCGATCGTCGCTTGGCACGATCCGAATTTTGGCGTCCGCTTCAATGATTATATGACGGCAATCGAGGATGTGGTGCCAGCCGGCAGCATGCGCTTCGTGGCCGAAAGCAGCCTTTCGATCTTGTCGGAGCCGCACCTGAAGCGCATGCAACGGAACGGCTTCGTCGGCATTTTGCCGGGGATCGAATCCTGGCACGCGCTGGGCAACAAATCGAAGACCGGCACGGCCATCGGTCTCGACAAGGTCCGCCAAGTTGCAGACCACATCAACACGATCCTGCGATACATCCCCTATGTTCAGACCAATTTCGTGCTCGGGCTCGACTGCGACGAGGGGGATGGACCTTTCGAGTTGACCAAGCACTTCATTGATCTGGCACCTGGCGCGTATCCGGCCTTCTCCCTGCTGACCGCCTACGGTGCAGCGGCGCCACTCAATCTCGATCTTCAGCGCGCCGGCCGCGTCCTGCCCTTCCCCTTTCATTTCCTCGACGGCAATCATGCCATGAACGTGAGACCGCTCAACTATGGTTGGGAGGCGTTCTATGCCCGCGCCGAGGATTTGACACGCTATGCCTACGCACCAGCACGCCGACTGCGGCGTTTCGCTGCCAACGATGGTTGGGCGACCAAGGCGATGAACTTCATTCGAGCCTCATCCTCAGGGCGGGCCAAGTTCCAAGGAAAGGTCCGGACATTGCTGTGGGAGGATGACCAGGTCCGCCGTTTCTTCGCCGGCAGTACCGAAAGGCTGCCGGACTTTTACCGCAACCGGATCCGGCGCCAACTCGGGCCACTTTGGGACGCTTTGCCCGATGGTGCCCTGATGCATGACCAGAATGCCTATCTTAAGCGCCAGGGCTCCAACATGAGGTCGCTGGCAGCTGCCGTTTAGACCTGTCATTGACGATCTATTAGGTGGTGTAACGTTACCTGAGCAGTGTCATCCAAGTTTTTGATTTCGGCGCGTTTCTGCCGATCAATCGACGATGCCTCACCAACGCGTGGATTTTCCTGCATATGCCGCCAAACAAGGGCTGGGCCGCCATTGGCTGACGGGCGGCCAGTTGCTAAGCTGGTGCCAAGCACAACCTCAACAGGTGAGACGCTTTCATGGCTTGGACCACCTTGAAGCCGAACTGCGTCGGACGGCTTGCCGGAGCAATGCCGTATTATCGAACGGCCGGATGCCGGACCTTGGCAGCAGGTTATCTTGCCATGCAGGAGGCGGCGGGCGGCGCTATTCCCTCGAAGAACCATCTGGAGATGCAGACCTTCGTGCGCGCCATGCCGCATTTGGCACTGGTCGCAGTCACCAAGCCGGACAAATGCGTCTACCGCATCGCCGGCGAGCGGCTGAAGGAACGGGTCGGATTTAATCTGGTGGGTCGGAACTATTACGATTTCGTGCCGCCGGAACGACGTGCCTTCGCCGCACGTGCCATGCACATGGTCCTGGAAACACCCTGTGCTTTCCGCGCTGAGATTCAGCAGAGCTATACCGGCGGCGTGGGTATCATGATCGAGGCCACCGGCTTCCCGTTGCGCGCTGAAGAAAGCGGCGTCGATGGCTTCATCCTGTTCGCCGATCAGGCAATCGATCCTGCCGACGATTTCTTCGATGCCGATCCAAAGCTGCAAGGTGCAAATGTGACCCGCCGGGACCTGATCGATCTCGGTTTCGGTATCGACGAGGCCTTCGAAGATATGATTCAGACCACTTAGCGGGTCCTACGCAAGGCCGTGCAAGATATTGGCCAGCGGGACCTCGACATGAAGGTGGGCAAACTGGTTCCAGAACGGCTGGCCATCGCTCGACAGGAAGATGGCTCCTAAGATGCCCGTGAGCGTTTTGCCGTCTTCCGAAATCGGCAAGTTGAGCCGTGTGTAAGCCAGATAGTCCTTGGTATAGGACGTCATATGGTCGTGGCTGTATGTCACGATTCCCTTATCCACAATGCTGTAAGTCTCCGCGCTGGTGCGGTCGAACTCCGGATATCGTTCCGGGAGGACGTGGCGCTCACGGATTTGGGCCCGGGTAAGCCCGCCGGGTTCGAAGCCAAAGGCTTGCACGATCAAGCTGCCGGCAAGGCGATACCGCAGGTCGTCCGGCCCCTGTCCGGCATCCAGCAAATAGATATGCGACAGCATGGTTCGCAGTGCGACTGGGTCGATGTCCCGGCGGCGCGGCACGCAGCCATTATCCGACAAGCTACGCCAGTAACGGAATAAATTCTTGAGCGCCGGATGGAGGATAAACGTGTCGTCGCGCACAATCACTGTACCTGCGCCCCAAGAGGTGACCAAGGCACAGACAGTACACGCAATCCATTGCACGGCGAAACATGATCGACACTTCCGTCAAACAGCCTTGGTCTGACTTCCTGCCGGCAGTGGGCGGCGGCCGTTTTGCTTGCGCTTATTCCACAAACGATCAGCAGTTACCTGCAGCGGAATCATCGTCATCGTGACCAGCAGTACCCACCAAGCTGGACGGATATGTCCGAGATCGAAGGCCGCCCGCAAAACGCGCTCGCCACCGATCCCAGTTGCAAATTGATACCAGGCAGCTTCGCCGAGCATGGTCAGCACGCCAGCCGAGAACGCCAGACCAGCCAACTGCCATAAACTCAGAGCGCGTTCACCATTCCAGCGATAGGCCAGGCGGTAGAGCATCAGCCAGATGAACAGCCCGCTCATCAAGACCGGCTCTGACACGTTGATCTTCGACTGCATGAAGAAATGCGCCAGGCCCAACATCGTCAATGGATAGACGAGATAGTGCAGGCGCTGCCATTTTTTCCCGCCGAGGCGACGCATGGCGCTGTCGGTCGAGGTCAAGGCCAGCACCAGCAAACCCAACAGGGTGACAAAACCAATGGTGAGATAGATGCGCTGAATGATCTCGCTTGCCACGAAAAGGAACCGGTAATTCTGCTGCACAATGTAGAGAATGAAATGGATGGCGACATAGGAGAAGGCGGCAACGCCAATCATGCGCCGCAACGTCACCAGCCGCGGCCAGCCACCCAGGCGACGCAGTGGCGTGATCGCCAGCGTGATCAGCAGGAAGCGGACGGCCCAGAGGCCGATCTGATGCAAAGCCGCCGTCACCGGCATCGCATTCGTGCCGGAGGCGACAGCACCCAAAACGCCTTGCGCCGGCGCCACGGCGGGTTGCCCGAATGCCCACGCACAGGCGGCCCAGATGCCAGGCGCCAGGATCCCCAGAAAGATGCTCATCTTGAGCCAAGAAAACTGGCCGGCCCGATCTACCCATGGATACAAGATTGGCTCCCTCGCCGCCCGAAGGCGATCACAGCATGACAGTCTACGCCCATCCATTCGCGCGCTGGGCAAGATGTGTTACGGCGGTGTCGGCTGATTGGCCCACGATGCCAATCTACATTTTGTTATGTGAAATTAAAAAATAGAACAGCAGATTGACATTAAATCCAGCACAGCGCACAAGAAACCACCTTGAGCCAACCTATTGCAGATCATCATGAATCCGATCTTCGCGCAGACGGCCACCAGTGTTTTTGAGACCATGTCGCGCCTGGCGCGACAGTTCGATGCGGTCAAT
Source organism: Dongia sp. P2_B8 (assembly GCF_056404715.1). Lineage (NCBI taxonomy): Bacteria > Pseudomonadati > Pseudomonadota > Alphaproteobacteria > Rhodospirillales > Dongiaceae > Dongia > Dongia sp. P2_B8. Next base: position 121,647 of record NZ_JBFUDM010000004.1, read on the forward strand.
CTGGGGCAAGGTTTTCCAGATGATCCCGGCCCCGCCGATGTAAGGCAGAAGGCAGCGGACGCCGTCATCAACGGCTGGAACCAATATCCGCCGATGATGGGCATTCCCGAACTGCGCCAGTCCATCGCGCGGCACTATAAGCGCTTTCACCAGCTGGACCTCGATTGGGAAAACGAGGTGATGGTGACTTCAGGCGCGACCGAGGCATTGGCTGGCGCCCTTCTCGCCTTGATCGAACCGGGCGACGAGGTGGTGCTATTCCAACCGATGTATGACGCCTACCTGCCGTTGGTGCGACGCGCTGGCGGCATCCCTCGCTTCGTCACCCTGCGGCCGCCCCATTGGCGCATCGACGAGGATCAGCTGCGCGCCGTGTTCAACAAGAAGACCCGGGTGGTGCTGCTCAATAATCCACTTAATCCGACAGGCTCGGTATTCCTTCGCGAGGACCTCGAACTGCTGGCCCGTTACGTGGTCGAGCATGATTGCGTGGTGGTCTGCGACGAGGTCTGGGAGCATGTCTTGTTCGACAATGTCGAACATACGCCCCTTTTGACATTGCCCAATCTGCGCAATCGGGTGGTGAAAATTGGGTCTGCCGGCAAGATCTTCTCCCTGACCGGCTGGAAGGTCGGCTTCGTTTGTGCTGCGCCCGAAATCCTACGGGTGGTCGCCAAGGCGCACCAATACGTGACCTTCACAACGCCGCCGAACCTCCAGGCAGCAGTCGCCTATGGGCTGGATAAGGGCGACGACTATTTCCTGGGTTCACGCCGCGATTTCCAGGCCGCCCGCGATCGGTTTGCTGCCGGACTGGAAAAGCTCGGCCTGTCAGTCCTCCCCTCCTCCGCCACCTACTTCCTTAATGTCAATCTCACCCAAGGTCGCTTCAAGGGCATGAACGACAACGCCTTCAGCACCCGACTGGTCGAGGAAGCGCGCGTAGCCTCGATCCCGGTCAGTGCCTTTTATGCCGAAGAGTCCGTGACCTCGGTGGTGCGTTTCTGCTTTGCCAAAAGGTTCGAGACCCTGGACGAGGCGCTTAAGCGGCTCGGCGCCTTCATGGCCCGCCTGTAGCGGCGTCACTGCACTGATTCCTTTCAGGCGAATCGACTGTGCCTCTGCTAGGCTTTGATCATGTTCGAGATCGATCCTGCCCGGCTGGATTTAGCCAAGGAATTCAAGCGCAAGCCGTTCGGCCGCCACAGCGCTGATCTTCAGCGCGTGCTCAACCGGATGCGTTCCGAACCCTTTGAGGGTCACTATGTCCTGCTGCGCGACGGCCGCTTTGGCCCATGGAAGCTGGCGCAACTCGGGCGACGCCCACAGGACCCGATGACCCTGACCGGGCATGTGTTCGAAGATCGCCAGCAAGCTGAATGGACCGTTTTCAAGCTGCGCTGGCAGCGCCTCACGGGCCAAGAACTTCCCCTGGATTGATGGCCCCATGTTGACCGCATCATGTTGAAAATCGTCGGATACACCGACCGGCCCTCGGTGAGGCCCGGAGAACGGCTCGACTTCAGGGTCTCCTGCGAAGGTGGTGCGACATCTTTCGACGCTCGCATCGTGCGCCTGATCTGTGGCGACGACGGTCCCATTAGCCCCGGCTACAAGGCCCTGCCCATTGAGGCCAAGATCAACGGCACCTATCCTGGCCAGCAGCAGAAGATCGATATCGGATCCTATCTGTTGACCACCAAGCCAGTGAGCCTGTTGGCGTCGGCCGGTTTCACCATTGCCGCCATCGTCCAGGCGCATTGGATCGACAAACAGGCACCACAGACGGTGCTGGCTTGCCACCATCTGACGCAACCAGGCTCTTCCCGTGGCGTCGCCCTCGGCCTGGATCGCAGTGGCGCCGGGGCGGTGACCGTGGGCGACGGACGCGGCCAGATCACACTTGGCACAGGCCGGCCTCTGCTGCCCAAGCGATGGTATCTGCTGGCAGCAAGTTATGACGCCCGGGATCGACGGCTGATCGTCATTCAGCGGCCCCTGGACCGCCAGTTCGGCGAGCCTGAAATCAGCGACGGGTCTGCTGTCATCCCGTTCGCCTTGCCGGACATGATGGCCGCAACGGTGACGATCGGCGCCGCGTTGCAGCCCGGCCTCACTGGAAGGCGGCAATCGCAGCATCATTTCGACGGCAAGATCGAAGCACCGGCGATCTATGCCGGCTATCTCGACCCATCGAAGATCAGCCATCCCAGCTGGGCGCCCATTCCCTGCATCGCGCGCTGGGATTTCAGTCGCGACATGGCGGCCAAGATCGTCAAGGACCAGAGCGACAACGGCCATGATGGCGCGCTCATCAATCTGCCACACCGTGCCGTCACCGGGTCGAACTGGCACAGCGAAACCACCAATTGGCACGAGCGGCCGGATCTTTACGGCGCCATCCATTTCCATTGCGACGATCTCTATGACATGGGCTGGGCCACCGACTTTACCTGGGATCTGCCACCAGACCTGCCCAGCGGCATCTATGCCTGCGAGCTGACCACCAAGGATGGTGGCGAAGACATCCTGCCCTTCTTCGTGCTGCCGCCGCGCGGCAAGGTGACCGCGTCGGTCGCGTTCCTCGCTTCGACCTACACCTATCTTGCCTATGCCAATTCGCATCATGGCTATGAGGACGCGTTGTCCGAAGTCTGCTATGGGGCACTTCTGGAACTGGGTCCCACCGAGCAGTTCCTGAAAGAGCGACGTGATTTCGGCCTCTCGCTCTATGACCGCCATCGCGATGGGTCGGGCAGCTGCTATTCCTCCTGGCTGCGGCCGATCCTCAACACGCGCCCCAAACGCGCGATCTGGAATTTCAACGCCGATCTCCACATCGCCGACTGGCTGCAGGCGATCGGGCAGCCTTATGACATCATCACCGATGACCGGATACACGCCGAGGGCGTTGAGCTGTTGAAGGGCTATCGCTGCATCATCGCCGGGACACATCCCGAATATCACAGCACCGCGATGCTGGATGCGTTCGAGCGCTACCAGAGGGATGGCGGGCGACTGATGTATCTGGGTGGCAACGGCTTCTATTGGCGCATTGCCACCAATCCGGAATGGCCGGCGGCGATCGAACTGCGCCGGGGCGAGGCTGGCACACGCTGCTACGAGCTGCCACCGGGCGAGCGCTATCACGCCTTCACCGGCGAATTCGGCGGCCTGTGGCGCAGCCAGGGTCGGGCACCGCAGAAAATGCTCGGCGTCGGCTTCGTGACCGAGGGATTTGATGCAAGTTCCTATTACCTGCGTCTGGCCGACAGCTTCGATCCCCGCGCCGCGTTCATCTTCAATGGGATTGGACCTGACGAGCGGATTGGTGATTTCGGCATTCTGGGCGGCGCCGCGGGTCTTGAACTCGACGCCAGCGATCCGGAGCTGGGTACGCCATCACATGCCCTGATCCTAGCGTCATCGGTGGAGCATTCGAATACTTTCCTGCTGACGCCGGAGGAGTTGCTGGCCGGCTTTCCGGGCCTCGATGCCATCGAGAATGCGAAGTGCCGGGCGGAATTGGTATTCTTCGAAACCCCGTCCGGTGGCGCGGTCTTCTCGACCGGCTCGATCGGCTGGTCGAGTTCGCTCTGCCACAACAATTATGACAACAACGTGTCGCGGCTGACACTGAACGTACTGCGGCGGTTTTTGGATCCGAATCCGTTTGGGTGAGGTAGTGGTTCCCTTTCCATTTCGCCTCCCCCTCAAGGGGGGAGGGGAATTCTTCGTGGGCGTCTCGACCGCTCCACCCTTGCCATATCAGCCCCGGGCGAGGACAATATCGCCATGTTGCTGGAGATCTTCGCCGATACGGTCTGCCCCTGGTGCTATATCGGAAAGCGCCGGCTGATGCGCGCCTTGGCCAACCGGCCGCAGCCGGGCCTGGTGATCCGCTGGCGTGCCTTTCAGCTCAATCCGGGCATGCCGATGGCCGGCATCGACCGGGCGCAGTATATGACGGCAAAGTTCGGCAGCCTGGAGCGCGCGCAGCGGGTCTTTGACAGCGTGGCACGGGTCGGCCGCAATGAGGGCATTCATTTTGCGTTCGATCGCATCCAGCGGACGCCCAATACGCTGCGTTCGCATCGCCTGTTGCAGGCGGCAGCAAAGATCGGCCGCGAGGCAGCTCTCCTTGATCGGCTCTATGTCAGCTATTTCACGGAAGGCGTCGACATCGGTGATCCAGATAAGTTGATTGAGTTGGCCGCGGAAGCCGGCCTTTCCACCGAAACGGCCCACGCCGCAGTTGAGGGCATTCCGGAAATCGATTTGGCGCTTGCCGAGGATTTTCAGTCGCGCCGCCTCGGCATCACGGGCGTACCCTATTTCATCTTCAACGGCCGTTTCGGCCTCTCGGGGGCCCAGGAACCGGAAGTGCTTTATTCAATGTTCGATTTGGCCCGCGAGGATGACGGCGAACGCGCCGCCTCCTGAGCGTCACGCCGCCATGTCGGCGAGCTTGTCCATCAATTTCCGAACGCCGCTCACGCGCGCATCGGCATCCAGCCAATCCTGGCGGTAAACCAGTTTTTGATCCGGTCGTACCGACATGATGTCCGAGCGCTTTGAGATATAGTCGATCAGGCGGTCAGGCTTGGCATAACGGTTTTGCCGGAAGCTCAAGACGGCACCCTTGGGACCGGCTTCGATCCGTTCGATGCCGGCGGCACGGCACAGCCGCTTCACAGCCACGATCTTCAGCAAATTCTCGACTTCGTTCGGCAAAGGCCCGAAGCGGTCGATCATTTCCGCAGCAAAGGCTTCGGCCTCCTGATCGTTCTCCAACGTCGCGATGCGGCGATAGAGGCTGAGGCGGACTGAAAGATCCGTGACATAGGCTTCCGGGATGAGAACCGAAGTACCCAGATTGATCTGTGGCGCCCATTCCTGCTTCTGCTGGGCGCGCAGATCGCCGCGTGCTTCCGCGACCGCTTCTTCGAGCAGCTGCTGATAGAGCTCGACGCCCACTTCGCGCACCTGGCCGGATTGTTCTTCGCCCAGCAGGTTGCCGGCGCCTCGGATGTCAAGATCGTGGCTGGCCAACGTAAAGCCGGCGCCCAGCTGATCGAGCGTCTGCATGACATCAAGACGCTTCTGTGCCGTCTCTGTGAGGGTCTTGTTCGGTATCGTGGTGAGATAGCAATAGCCGCGCAGCTTGGAGCGTCCGATACGGCCGCGCAACTGATAGAGCTGCGACAAGCCGAGGATATCGGCACGGTGGATGATCATCGTATTGGCGCTGGGAATATCGAGACCCGATTCAATGATGTTGGTCGCCAGCAGCATGTCATAACTGCGGTCGTAGAAGGCCGTCATGGCCTTCTCCAAAGAAGTCGCCGACATCTGGCCATGGGCGGTAACGATCTTCACCTCCGGCACCAGCTTGCGGACCCGCTCTGCAACCGTCTCAAGATCCTCGATGCGCGGGCAGACATAGAATATCTGACCGCCACGGAACTGTTCCCGCAGGATCGCTTCCCGCACCACGACCGGATCGAAGGGCAGCACGAAGGTGCGCACAGCCAAGCGATCGACTGGCGGTGTGGTGATCAGGCTCATCTCGCGAATACCAGTCAGCGCCAATTGCAACGTGCGCGGGATCGGTGTTGCCGTCAGTGTCAGCACATGGATGTCGCCACGCAGCTCCTTCAGGCGCTCTTTCTGACTGACGCCGAAATGCTGCTCCTCATCAACGATCAGCAAGCCGAGATCGGCGAATTCGACCGATTTCGCCAGCAACGAATGAGTACCGATGACGATTTCGACCCGTCCGTCCTTGAGGTCGGCCTTGGTCTCCTTGGTTTCCTTGGCGCCCACCAGGCGCGACAACTGGCGCACCCGGACCGGGAAGCCGCGGAACCGCTCGGTAAAGGTCTTGAAATGCTGGCGGCAGAGCAAGGTCGTCGGCGTCACCACCGCAACCTGCTTACCGCTCATCGCCGCCACGAAGGCGGCACGCAAGGCAACCTCTGTCTTGCCGAAGCCGACATCCCCGCAGACCAGACGGTCCATCGGTTTGCCGGCTGCAAGATCGGTCAGCACGTCGTCGATGGCGCGCTGCTGGTCTTCGGTCTCGGCATAGGCGAAGCGGGCGCAGAATTCGTCGAAAGTGCCGGCAGGTGCTGACAGCGGATCGCTTTCGCGAATGGCACGCTGAGCGGCTACTTTGAGGAGATGCTGCGCGATGTCCTTGATGCGCTGCTTGACGCGAGCTTTCCGCGCCTGCCAGGCCGCACCGCCTAGTTTGTCGAGTTCGACCAGCGCATCCTCACCGCCATAGCGCGTGAGGACTTCGATATTCTCGACCGGCACATAGAGCTTGTCGTTGCCGGCATAGGTAAGGCGCAGACAGTCATGCGGCGCTCCACCGACATCAAGGGTTTCAAGCCCCTCGTACCGGCCGACGCCGTGATCGACATGGACGATGAAATCGCCGGCACTGAAATTGGCCAGTTCGGCGAGGAATGTTTCGGTCTTGCGCTTCCGGGTGACCGTCCGTGTCAGCCGGTCGCCCAAAATATCCTGTTCGGTGACGACCAGCAGGCCTTCGGCATTGTAGCCTTGATCCAGCCCAAGCACCGCGCGGCCCAACGTGTCACGCGGATAGGCCATAAACTCGGCCAGACTATCGACGGCAACCTGCTTCACCAAGCCATGTTCGTTAAGCAGATGGCCGATGCGCTCGACGGCACCTTGGCTGAAAGCGGTCAGCAGGACGCGCTTGCCGGCCTGCTGCTCAACGCGGATTGTCTTGGCCGCGGCGTCATAGACATTGATGTCAGGATTGATACGCGCTTCGGCGAAGTTGAGGCCGGGAGCACCCGTCGCCCGCAACGCGCCGTCCGTGCCCGCCCCGAAATGGTGGAAGGCGAAGATCGTATGGCGGCGCGCCAGGTTCTTCCAATCGGTATCGGTGAGATAGAGCTGATCGGGGGGTAGCGGCTTATAGACAGCAGCCCCTGATTCCCGCTCGGCCCGTTGCAGATCTTTGCGGGCACTGTAGAAATCAGTGATCGTGTCGAGGCGCGCGCGCTTGGCCTCGTCCGCCTGATGATCGAGCGTGATCACCGCCTGCGGCATGTAGCCATCGAGCGCCACCAGAGGTGCTCCGAACAACGGCAGCCAGTGCTCCATGCCGGGATAGTGGCGGCCGGCACTGATGGCCTCATAGAGCGGATCATCCAGACCACTCGCGCCGAATATCTCGCGGTATCCGGTGCGGAAGGCTTCGATTGCTGCCGGCGTCAGCGTGATCTCATTCACCGGCTTGATCTGGAATTGATCGAGTTTTTCCTGGCTGCGCTGGGTCAGAGGGTCAAACTGGCGGATGTCCTCGATCTCGTCGCCGAAGAAGTCGACCCGCAGCGGCTGCGGCGTTCCCGGCGGATAGAGATCGATGATTCCACCGCGGAGCGCGAATTCACCGGATTCAGTCACTGTCGCGTTGCGCAAATAGCCGTTGCCCAAAAGGTAGGTCACAACCTCCTCTTGGCTCAGCGTCTTGCCGCGCGCGAGGTCGAGGCCGCTGTTCTTAAAGGCCGCCGCCGCCGGAACCTTCTGCAGCAGAGCCGCCACCGTGGTAACGACAATCGGCAATGGCCGGCCGCTGGCACCCGCCTTGGCAAGCTCCGTCAGCGTTTCGATGCGTGCCGCCAGAATGTCCCGGTGCGGGGAGGAACGGTCATAGGGCAGGCAATCCCAGGCCGGGAAGGCCAGCACCTCAAGTTCGGGGGCCACGAAGCGCAGCGCGTCGATCATCCGGGCCATGCGCAGATCGTCGCGGGCAACATGGAGCAGGCCGTTGAGGGTGCGCACCCGCGCGATACCGGCGACCAATTGGGCATCATGCCCGTCCGGTACGCCGCCCACATCATGGCGGCCGGCCGCGGCCACGTCCTTTGGTAGGTCAAAAGGCAGGATCTGGCGCATCAGGGCTCACCCACTCCGGAAAGGCGCCGACGGCCAAAGGCCACCAGCCGGGCGGTCACAGGACTGCGCAACCTGTCCGGCAGGCTTTCGCGGCCGGACAGCCAATCATAGATATCGGGGTCGATTTCGCTCAGGAAGGCACTCAAATCGCGTAACTCGTCAGCATTCATGGTGGGCAGATTGGCTTCGGCAAAAGGCCCCAGAACCAGGTCAAGTTCCTTGGTCCCACGGTGGCGGCACTGGAACATCAGCCTTTTGCGCTGTCGCTCCACCTCCTCCATGCCGATACCCTTCCCTCTTTTACGTTTGGCGCATAGAGTCCCCCCGTTTCCAGCAGCAGCCGGACCCGGAATCCCTTGCGACCGCAAATCCTTTACCCGCTCTTTGCCCCGGTGACCAGCCTGCCCGGCATCGGGCCTAGGCTCGGCAAGCTGTTCGAGAAATTGACCGGCCCCAATGTGGCCGGCCTGCTGTGGCATTTGCCCACGGGATTGCTGGAACGCCAGCAGGAACCCCCCATCGATACAGTTGCGGACGGTGCCACGGTGACCTTGAAGGTCCAGGTAACGATCCATCTGCCGCCGCAGCGGCCGCGCCAACCCTACCGTGTTTCCTGCGTGAACGATTCCGGGGCGGTGGACCTGGTGTTTTTCAACCCAAGGGTCGACTACATCCAGAATTTGCTGCCGCCGGGCGAATGGCGCGCCGTCTCCGGGAAGGTCGAGCGCTATGCCGGCACCCTCAACATGGTGCATCCCGATTACATCCTGCCGCCGGAGCGCATGGATGAGATCAAGGGCCTTGAGCCGACCTATGGCCTGACTGCGGGCCTGACACCGCGCCTGGTTCTCAAGGCGGTCGCCGCGGCGCTCGACCGCGCGCCGGACATGCCGGAATGGATCGACGGCCATGTCATGAAGCGGCACAATTGGCCGAAATGGAAGCCGGCCATCGAAACCGTGCACCGGCCGGCGGGGACAACCGATCTCGAACCCGGCACGGTCGCGCATCAGCGCCTGGCCTACGATGAATTGCTGGCCAGCCAAGTCGCCCTGGCGCTTGTGCGGCAACATAATCGGCGGCTGGCTGGACGGCCTTGCGTTGCAACCGGCGCGCTGACCTCCCGCGTCAAGGCGCGGCTGCCCTATGACCTCACTGCCTCGCAGCGCCAGGCAATCGAGGAAATTGCCAGCGACATGGCGTCCCCGCAACGCATGCTGCGCCTGCTCCAGGGCGATGTCGGCAGCGGCAAGACGGTGGTTGCACTCTTTGCCATGCTGATCGCGGCGGAGGCTGGCGGTCAGGCCGCCCTGCTCGCCCCCACGGATATTCTCGCGCGACAGCATTTTGCCACCCTGGAGCCGCTGTTGCGGGCGGCCGGGTTGGAACTGCGCCTGCTGACCGGGCGCGACAAGGGCAAGGCGCGCGACCGCATTCTGGCCGACCTCGCCTCCGGTGAAACCAAGCTGGTCGTCGGTACGCACGCGCTGGTGCAGGAAACCATCGTATTCGACGATCTGCGCCTTGCCGTTGTTGACGAGCAGCATCGCTTTGGCGTGCAGCAACGTGTCGCCCTTTCGGAGAAAGGCAAGGGCGTCGATTTGCTGGTCATGACCGCAACGCCGATCCCTCGCACGCTGACGCTCACCGCCTACGGCGATATCGACGTTTCGCGCCTGACCGAAAAGCCGCCAGGGCGGCAGCCGATCGATACGCGCATCATCCCGCTGGATCGTCTGAACGAGGTAGCCGAAGGGTTGCACCGGGCAACGGCACAAGGGTCGCGAGTCTATTGGGTCTGCCCGCTGGTAGATGAATCGGAACTCATCGACCTCGCCGCTGCCACCGAACGGCACGAGATGCTGAAGATGCTGTTTGGTGACCGCGTCGGGCTGGTGCATGGTCAGATGAAGGCAATCGAGCGCGACAAGACCATGGCAGAATTCCAGGCCGGTGAAATCGATATCCTGGTGGCGACGACGGTGATCGAGGTCGGGGTCGACGTCCCGCAGGCCACCGTGATGGTGATCGAACATGCCGAGCGCTTCGGCCTTGCCCAGCTGCATCAGCTGCGTGGGCGGGTCGGCCGCGGGTCAGGCAAGTCGAGCTGCCTGCTGCTCTACCAGACACCTTTGAGCGAGACCGCCAAGGCGCGTCTCAACATCATGCGCGAAACGGAAGACGGCTTCCGCATCGCGGAAGAAGATTTACGCCTCCGCGGCGCTGGTGAGCTGCTGGGCACGCGGCAGAGTGGTCTGCCGGAATTCCATCTGGCAGACCTCGTCGCCCATGCCGACCTCATCCAGATCGCCCGCGACGATGCCCGTCTGGTGCTGGAAAAGGACCCGGAACTGGTCAGCGAGCGTGGCCTTGCGCTGCGCGTCCTCCTCTATCTTTTCGAGAAGGACGCCGTCGTCAAAACCATCCGATCAGGTTGACGGTTTCGCCTTTGACGCGTTCTTCGGAACGGCCTTGCCGGGCGCCACGATACCGCCAGACACAACCAGCTTGATCCCGTCCTCGACCGACATATCGAGATATTTCACATCCGTGCGCGGTACGAAGATGAGATAGCCCGACGTCGGATTGGGTGTCGTCGGCACGAAGATGGTGAGCGCATCGCCGCCAATGGCCGCAGCAACTTCCGGCGGCGTCGTGCCGGTGACAAAGCCCAGGGTCCAGGCGCCAGCACGCGGGAACTCCACCAACACGCAGTCACGGAACGCAGCCGATTGGTTGGCAAGGACGGTTTCCACGATCTGCTTGATGGCGCTGTAGATGCTGCGGATGATTGGCAGGCGATTGAGCACGCTCTCCATCAACTGCCGCGTCAGGCGCCCGAACAAGCCGGCCGTCACAGCGCCGATAAGGGTGAGCACGATGAGGACGATGATGAGACCGATGCCGGGGATGGAGAACGGCAGGTAGTTTTCGGGGTTGTATTCCGGCGGCACCAGCGGCAGCACCGTCTGGTCAACCCAGTTGATGAACAGCCATGCGATATAGACCGTGAGGCCGACCGGTGCCGTGATCAGGATGCCGGCCAGGAAATAGTTGCGCAACCGTACGCCGAACCCGAGCCGAATCCGTTTCGGCAGCAGATCTTCGGACGACAGATGGGGCGGCGGGGAGTCGGGGCCCGGCTGTTGCGGGTTATCCGGCTGGCTCATGATCCAACGTACCTTTTTGTGACCAAAATCGGCCCTATCAAATAGCACTGGCACCGCTGACGCAACTCCGGCAGAATCAAGCACAATTAGGGCATTACCCGGGATATCGGCATTGCGCATGGGTGAATTGGACTGGATCGAAGGGCTGGTTTGCTTCGCTGATCGCACCCGGATGGAGTCCGACGTCATCGCCGGTGTCGAAACTATCTGGGAAGACCTGCGCGGCGAGCGCCTGTTCCCAAGACGTGCTGAAATTGACCCAATCGCTTTTCGCAGCTGGCTGCCTTACCTCTCAATTATGGAATTGCATGATCAACCCTTCCGGGTACGCTACCGCCTGGTCGGAACTGAAGTCGCCCGCTTTGCCGGTGAGGATTTCTCCGGCACTTGGTTGCATGAGACCGGATGGACCGATCAGCATCAGGCTCTCAATCTGATGCTCTATCAGCGCCTTTATGAGACCAGGCAGCCAGTCTTCGGTTTTTCAAAGGTTGATTGGCAGGGCCGCTCCGATCATGTTTTCAAATGGGCCTTGTATCCGCTGGGCGAGACGGACGGCACCCTTACACACTGCCTCAGCGTCGACGATTTTACGCCGATCGCCGAACCGAGCGGCCTGTTGCGCGAGAGCACGAAAGAGTCCGAACCACCACATGACAATGAGAAGAACTGAGACATGATGCGATCTCTTTTGCCGACACTCTCCCGTCACGTATTGCCACTCGGCGTCGCGGTTGTTCTTGCGTTCGCAGCGCCCGCCCTGGCGCAAAGCGAGATAGATCCCGGATCCGCAGCGTTCATGCACGGCGATTATGGGCTGGCTCTTCAGGAATGGTCGAAGAAGGCACAGGCTGGCGATGCTGAAGCCATGAACAATATCGGTGTTCTCTATAACAAGGGTCTCGGTGTCGAGCAGGACGCGACAATGGCCGCCGGCTGGTATCGCCGCTCGGCGGAACTCGGTTTTGCCAACGGACAATTCAATCTCGCCAACCTGCTTTATACCGGGAATGGCGTGAAGCAGGATTTGAAACAATCGGCAGCCTGGTATCACGAGGCCGCAGAACGCGGTCATCTCGGCGCACAATATTTCCTTGGCCTCATGTACGCCGATGGCGAAGGCGTGGCACAGGACAAGATCGAAGCTCTGAAGTGGATCGTGAAATCAGCCGATGGCGGCAATGCGGTCGCGCAATATGAGGTCGGGCGCATGCTGGTAGCAGGCGACGGTCTGCAACCGGACCCCGTCAAAGGCGCGGAATACACGCTGAAGGCCGCTCATGCCGGCAATGCCAAGGCTGCCTTGGCAATGGCACAGCTTTATGCAGCCGGCAACGGCGCCGAGCAGAACGATCTTGAAGCCTATGTCTGGGCTCGCATTGCCATTGATCGCCTGAAACCGGGGCAGGATTTCAAGAAGGCAGAGGCCCTGGTGGACGAATTGGAACATAAGCTGGAGCCAGGTGCCATCAAGGCGGCCGAAAAGGTCATCCATATCCGCAATCCCAAGCCGGAAGTGGAAGGCGAAGCCGCCCCCCAGTAGCCACCTACTGATAGGTCGACGTGGCGTACATTTTCTGTAGGCGCGCCACGGTCTCATCGACCGGCAGTATTTGATCGGTTGGCGCCGGCTGGGCCACCAGATCCACCGTCAACACGGCGATAGCCTTGCCCTTTGCGGAACGGTTTTCCGAGCAAAGATAATCACCCTGCCATCCATAGTAGTTCCGGTAGCCGTAACCATAGCCATATCCCGGATAACCCCAGAAACCCGGTGGCCCCCAAAAAGGTGCCGGCCGGCAACGTGGATAGGATTGCACGTCGATATCGCTGTCGGTCTTTTCATTGACGATGCGAATGGCCTTGATACCGCGTTCCTGCGCGATCTGGGCGGCGCGCAACAAAGCCAGATCACGGACCTTTTCTTTTTCCGCCGTGACCCTGGAATCCGCTCGCGGCTCGCGGGCGGAAACCTGAACGTTGGCGCCACGATAAGTCACCTCGATCGTATCGGCATCAACGTCCCGTTCGCTAAAGCCGAAATTGCCGGCGACCGACAGCGGTTGCATGGCAGGGCGCGGCGGCGCGGGTGTGGTGCAGGCGGCAAGCGCCAGGGCCGCGACCACCAACATGTTTTTGGGAAACGAAAGTATCTTCATTGCCTAAATATAACACCCAGCCCTAACCTCGGCTCCGGGCGGGATGGCGCATTCAAGAAAATGTGATCGGATTCTTATCGCCACTCTGCGTCAGGATTTGAGAGCACGGCGGGGCTGAGGACTAGGCAATATCCCTTGTCTGCCCAGATTTTTTTGCAGGCTTTGCCGGCTTCTCCTTGCTCCAAGCCGACCAGGAGGCCCGAATAGCGGGTCATGCCCTCCCAGGTCCGCTGGATAATGGCCGGACGGCCCTTTTTGATCGTGCCGGTCAGTTTCTTTTTCATCTCGGCAATGATCGCTTCAGCCCGGCTCCTTTGCGGGAAGGCACCGAACACGATGCCCCAGCCGGAAATGCGAGCGGTCGACGTGATGGTCGAGTTGCCTTCTTCGGCAATCCGCTGGCTGCAATCGCCACCTTTGAGCAAGGTCGGCGGCGGCCCCTGTTCGGCGGCCGACACTTGGATCGGCATGTCCTTCAGTTTCGGCGCTGCATCCGGCGACAGGGCAAATCCGGCATTGAGCAGTTGCGTCATGAGCGCTGCGCGTTCGCCACGGTTGCTGCCACCCAGCACAACGCCGATCAGACGCCGGCCGTTCCGCTTGGCGGACGCAACCAGATTGTAGCCGGAGCCGCAAGTAAACCCGGTCTTCATGCCGTCCGCCCCCTGGTAGGACGATAGAATTCCGTTAACCGAGGGTTGTGTGCGGCCGGCGATGGTGACGGAGCGTGACCCGAAGAAATGATAGTGTTCCGGATAGTTTTGCAGAATGCGCATGGCGAGTAGCGCCATGTCGTGGGCAGTCGTCACTTGGGCAGCATTGGGCAGCCCTGATGCATTGCGAAACTCACTGCGAGTCATGCCGATGGCATGCGCAGTATGAGTCATCATGCTGGCGAAACTTTCCTCGTTGCCGCCGATTGCTTCGGCAAGGGCCACGGCGGCATCATTGCCCGACACCACAATCATCGCTGTAAGGGCTTGTTCTACCGTAATCTTTTGACCAACCTTAAATCCGAACTTGGTTGGTGATTGGCCGGCAGCGGTAGCCGAAATGGTGATCTTGTCCGAAAAGTGAAGTTTGCCGACTTTGGCGGCCTCGAACACCATGTAGGCCGTCATCATTTTGGTCAGCGAGGCCGGATACCAGAGCGCGTTGGCGCCGTCGGCCCGCAGCACAGCCCCGTCCTTGGCGTCGACCAGAACACTGACATTGCGCGCCATCGCGGGGGTCGCACCGCCGACGGCCCAGAGCGCAATAAACAGGGCCAAAATTGCCCAAAACCGACGCCTGAATGCCTGCAGCAACATACTTCCCTCAAATCCCAAAATGGGGTTGGATGTTAAGACATGAGTCTGCGACAAGTCACAAGCGTTTTAGGCATTGTTCCGGGGTTTTACGACGGTAAGGTCCCGGAATTGGAAGAGTTTTGGGGGTATCTGTGATCCGAATCACGCGCAATCTCATAGTCGGTGGCTTTCTGAGCCTGGCTGTCCTGGCAGGGACCAGTGTCTTTGCCGCTCTGCCCACTTGGGCCGACTATCAGACCGGCGTCGATGCTTATTACAAGGGCGATTTCAAGGCTGCCTATGATGCGTGGCTGCCGCTCGCCGAAGCTGGCGACGCGGTGGCGCAAAACAGCCTTGGCGCCCTCTACGATCACGGGCTGGGCGTCACGGAAGACAATGCCGAGGCAGCACGCTGGTATGAGATGGCCGCCCAGCAAGGCCTGCCGCTCGCCATGCGCAACCTGGGCAATCAGTATGCGACGGGCCACGGTGTCGCATTCGACCTGGAGCTTGCCAAGCAATGGTATGAGAAGGGCGCAGCTGCCGGCGATCAGCAGTCGGCAGCGCTTCTCAATCATCTCCGCCCGGCCAGCCCGCCGCCTTCTGATACCGCCGCCGCGGCCGTCGTGCCGACCTTCACGACGCCGAGTGTCACCGGCAATCTCGCCGAGCCGGTCGAAGGTGCTGCCGCCGCCCCAACCGCAAATGCGGAATCTTCCGACGACAGCAATCTTGTTATTTCTGGCGAACCGGCTGCTGCACCTGCACCCGCGGCTCCCGCTTCCGATGCACCGATCGCTCTCGATCTCGGTGGGAACACCGTGACAATGCCGGCAACTGGCACCGCCGCTGCCGCGACTGCCCCTGCACAGCCGGTCGCCGCACAGCCGGCGGCCATCCAACAGGCGGCGGTAACACCAGCTGCGCCCGCGCCGGCCCGCACCGACGGCAATTGGCTGGTCGGCCAGTGGCAGGGCCCGTCTCTCGGCTGCCCCACCGGTGGCGGCGTCGAATTCACGGATGCGGAGACTTTGAGCTGGTTCGACGGACAAGTCGCTGTTCGTCTCAGCTCAACCTACAAGATTTCCGGTGACAACATTGTGGTGACGGCGACCGGCGGCGATGGTGTGCCGCAGGAATACACCTATCAGCGCAGTGGCCCCGACAAGATGATCATCGTCAGCATTCCGCCGACGATGCCAAAATCCTTGCTGGGCATTGCATATCGCCGTTGCGGCGCAGCACCCGCGCCCACGCAATCCGCTGCCGTTGCGCCCACCGCACCAGCGGCTGCACCAGCAGTTGCAGAACCCTCGACGGTGCCGGCCGCGACACCGATCATCGCCGCCGCGCCGAGCACGGCAGCCGCCGGGACAGCGGCACCCTCGGGTTCATCCTATTCAATCGCGGAAGAGCCTGCCGGCAATGCTACCGCGCAGGCAGGTTGGAAGGCCTTCGAACAAGGCCAGTATGAACAGGCTCTCGGCATTTTCAAATCACTGGGTGAAGCCGGCGACACCAACATGCAGGTGATCGTCGGCAACATCTACGATTACGGCCAGGGGATCCCGCAGGACGACATCCAGGCCCTGCAATGGTATCTGATGGCGGCTGAGCGCGGAAACCCCAAGGGACAATACCAGGCTGGCGCCCTCTATTATCGCAGCCAAGGTGTCCCGCAGGACCTTATCGAATCCTATCGTTGGTTGACCTTGGCTGCAGAAGGTCCGTCGGCCGGCCTTGCATCGGACCCCAGCCAATCGACGACCTTGCAAGCGCGCAATTTGCTCAATCAGGTTGGCAGCGAAATGAGTGCCGCCGACGTCGCCAAGGCCAAGGCGCTGGCTAAGAAGTCCAAGAAGAAAAGCTGACGCCCCGCCTCTTTCCGGAGTTCCCCATGTCGACCAATTTCGCGTTTGATGCGGCCGACCTCGCCGCCAAAGACCGTGCGCATCTCATTCATCCCTGGGTCGATCTGGGCCTGGTCAAGGATACCGATCCGCTGATCGTATCGGCAGCCGAAGGCGCCTATGTCTACAACGTCCAGGGCCAGAAGATGCTGGATGGCATTGGCGGTATGTGGTGCGTCAACGCCGGCTATGGTCGCGGTGAAATCGCCGACGCCATGGCGGAGCAGGCACGCCGGATGGCGTATTTTTCACCGTTCGGTGTCATCGGCAACCCGCCTGCCATCGAATTTGCCCATCGCCTGACGCAGCACACGCCCGGCGATCTCAAGCACGTCTTCTTCACGACGGGCGGATCGACTGCTGTCGATTCAGCTCTGCGTTTCGTCCATTTCTACAACAACTTCCACGGACGGCCGAAGAAGAAGCACATCATCACCCGGGAATACGCCTATCACGGCTCGACCTACCTCACCGCCTCGGTCTCCGGCAAGCCCGCGGATCGCGGCAACATGGATCTCGAGACCGGCTTCATCCACCACATCTCGGCGCCCAATCCCTATCGCCGTCCGGACGGCATGTCGATGGAGGCGTTCTGCGATGCCAAGGTGAAGGAGCTGGAGGATAAGATCCTGGCGCTGGGACCTGACAATGTTGCCTGCTTCATCGCCGAACCCCTGCTCGCTTCCGGCGGTGTCATCGTGCCGCCGCCCGGCTATCAGCGGCGAACGTGGGAAGTTTGCCGGAAATATGACGTGCTCTATATTTCCGACGAAGTCGTCACCGGTTTCGGCCGATTGGGCCATATCTTCGCCTCGAAGACAGTGTTCGACATCGAGCCCGACATAATCACCTGTGCCAAGGGGTTGACCTCAGGCTACATCCCGCTGGGCGCGATGATCGTCTCCGACAGGCTCTATTCCACTCTTACCGACAAGGCCGGCCGTGGGCAGACCTTTGCCAATGGCTATACCTATTCCGCGCACCCGGTTTCCTGTGCCGCTGGCATGGCCAATCTCGACATCTTCGAGCGCGAAGATATTTGCGGCCATGTGCGCAAGACCGGACCCTATTTCCGCGATCGGCTGGGCGAGCTCGCCGATCTCGAGATGGTCGGCGACGTGCGTGGCAGCCATTTCATGGTCTGCGTTGAATGCACCTCGGACAAGAAGAACAAGACCGTGCCTCCGGCTGATTGGAATGTCGGCAAGCGCATTTTCGAGAAGTGCCAGGAGAAAGGTTTGCTGGCGCGGCCGATCGGCCATCTTGTCGTCATGTCGCCGCCATTGATTATCAATCGCAGCCAAATCGACTTCGCGGTCGAGACATTGCGCCAGGGCATTGTCGAGGTGATGGATGATCTGAGACGCGAAGGCCTGTGGCGGGCCTGAGCTATTTCAACCAGATTTCGGCACTGGCGGATTTGCCCCCGGAATCGATGACGGTGACGCGCTGCGCGCCCTTCCCGTCCGGATCCCATTGCGCCTGACGGAGATAGGGCGGCGAGCTTACAGGCTTGCCATTGACCAGCCAGCGCAGGGGCAGATTGCCGCCCTCGGCCTTTAGGACCAGCGGCATCGGTGTTTCGCTTTCCGGCAGAGGCACCGTCGATCCATCCAAGGGAAAGGCGATCCGCAGCTTGTCCTGCTCCTTCCGCGAAGCGGCCAAGGCCGGACCAGAATCGAAGCGCCGCAAATTGGCCGGCAACGCGGTATTGCCGACTAGCAGGACGCCGGCGGGCGGTGTCCCGGGCAAGGCGCTGTCGCTCGGCGGCAGTTGGTCGAAAGCTTCGAACAACAAAGGTGCTGCCGCATCGCGCCCCATGCGGCCACCGGAGAAAGACCCATCGGGGCGCCCCACCCAGATGCCGATCGTGTAATCCTTCGTATAGCCAATGGCCCAGGCATCCCGATAGCCATAGGAGGTGCCGGTCTTGTAGGCGATCCGGCTCGCTTGCCGGCGGTTGGCCGACGCAAGCCACGAGGCCGGCGGCGGCGTGTCTTCCAGGATGCTGGTCACGTAATAGGCGCCAAGGGGACCGATAAGTGGTCGCGCCGCCGCCGCCGGGGTATCGGCCAGGAAATTCAGTGCCCGCACCTGCCCCTCTTCGGAGAAGGATGCATAGAGGGCCACCATCTGCTCCAGGGTCACACCAACACCGCCAAGCGCTATGGGAAGCCCTGCCCGTCCCCCGGCGTCTTTCGGCAGATAGAGTGGAAAACCGGCATCGGCGAGCTTCTGTGCAAAGGGCGGCGCGCCGATTGCATCCATCAGGCTGACGGCTGGCAGGTTGAGCGACAGCTGCAAGGCTTCACGTGCCGAAATTTCGCCACGGAACAGATGATCGAAATTCTCTGGCGCCCA
This sequence comes from Dongia sp. P2_B8, assembly GCF_056404715.1. Taxonomy (NCBI): domain Bacteria; kingdom Pseudomonadati; phylum Pseudomonadota; class Alphaproteobacteria; order Rhodospirillales; family Dongiaceae; genus Dongia; species Dongia sp. P2_B8. The sequence goes on from NZ_JBFUDM010000004.1 coordinate 140,474, forward strand.
ATCGCCAAAGCGCATGGGCTGATCGACCATGATCGTGTCCGGATGCACCACCAGTTGATCGAAGGCCATGCCATAGATGAAGGGCTTCAGTGCGGAGCCTGGTGAGCGCACCGCTTCCACCATGTCGATCGGCCCGAACTGGCGCCGATCGAAATAATTGGCTGACCCCAGATAGGCCAGCACCTTGCGTCCATCATTTGCAACGACAAGGGCGGCCGTGGTGGCGCCTGGCTCCAGATTGACTGAGCGGCGCATCAACAGGGATTGCAAGCTGCGCTGCAGATCGTGATCGATGGTCGTGTGAATCACGGCAAGGTCCGGCATGTCGCGCCGCAGACGCTCAGCAAGATGTGGCGCGTCGCTCAAAGCGGGCATGCGGCGGGTCGGAATCGGCTCTGCCAGGGCCGTGTCATAGGTGGATTGGTCGATGTCGCCGTCCGCCAGAAGGCGCGCAAGGACCTTGTCGCGGGCGCGCTTGGCGGCCTCAGGAAAGCGGTCTGGCCGCAGTCGTTCCGGGCTTTGCGGCAGGACCACGAGCAAGGCGGCCTCCGCCTCCGTCAAATGCAGGGGTTCCTTGCCGAAATAGCCAAGGCTTGCCGCACGGACGCCTTCGAGATTGCCGCCATAGGGTGCCAGCGTCAGATAGATGTCCAGAACACCATCCCGGCCCAGCCGCCAGGTCAGTTGCAGCGCCCGCAGCGTTTCGATCGCTTTGGCCTTCAGGCCGCGCGGTCGCGGCTCCAGCAACCGCGCTGTCTGCATGGTGAGGGTCGAGGCACCGGACACGACCTCCCCCGCCACCATCGCCTGGAAACCAGCGCGGACGATAGCCAGGGGATCAACACCGGGATGCCAGCCGAAACGGCCATCCTCGAAGGTCTCCAGATAGCGTAGGAATTTCGGATCGACCGACCGGGTATCCGCTGGAAAACGCCAAGCACCATCCGGCGTCGCAAAGGCGCGGAGGACACTGTCATCCGCCGCCAGGACCAAGGTCGAATGATCGCGCAGGCGGCCCATGAAGGGCGGATACAGCGCATCGGCCACCCAGCCGGCAACCATCGCCAGCAGGACGAGCCCACTGGCGACGGCAGCAATCCGGGTGACGCGATGGCGTAGAACCTTCACGGCCGCTCCGTCAGTAGGCCAACACCGTCAGCTGATCGCGGCCACCGCGACCGCGGACTTCCGGCGCATACATGTCCTCGATCTGCACGGCCGGCACGGCATAATCGCCCGGCGTCACCGCGCGGACCATATAGGCCAGGGCGAAATTGCCGCTCTCGGTATCGGCGTCAACATCGAGCGCCCCAATGTAACGATCATCCAGGAACTCGCTGTAGTTGACGTTCGCCAGCGGTGGCAGCCACGAGAGATCGCCCGTCCGGCGCGTGTCGGTCAGGCGTTCGTTCTCGATCTCCAGTCCTGCCGGCAACAGATCGACCACGAGGGCGCGGCGATAGTCCGCTGCCTTCACCGTCCCTTTGATAACGGCGACCAGGACATCATTCTGTCGCACCTTGGTGAGGTCAATGGGGTCACCGGTCAGCGTGAAGAAGGTCCGGGTGATCTCGAAACCGCTCTGCTCCGGCGGCAGATCGGCAATCGGCACGCCACTCACCGTCGCCTTGGCATAAACCGGTTCCGATCCCTTGTTGGTGAAGATCGAGCCACTGCCGATTTGATCGGCCACCAGATGCAGGAAATAGGGCTTCGTCTGCTTGACGTCCGCCTCGGCATCGCGGGCGATGTTGACTTCGGACGCTGACGAAGCCGTCGTCGCCTTCGCCGCCATCAGGATCCAGGCCTCTTCCTGGGTGCTGAGATAGCTGCGGCCGGACTGCAGATTGGCCAAGGTATCGAGATAGATCGTCGGGTCGCGACCCGGCAGCTTGGCTTCAGTCAGCAAGGTGATGATCGCGGCCAGATCCCGGAGATCCGAGCCGTAATCGAGCATATGCCGGCGCGCCCGATTCACCGCCAGAAGGGCAGCATCAAACGCGCTGTTGGCGCGGGCGATATCACCATTGAGGGCGAGAGCCGTACCAAGTTGGGCCAAAGCGAGGCCTGTCGGCATGCGGTCGAGGTAATTGTCGGCGAGATAGCGCAGCTCGCTGAGCTTTGCCTGCTTCGCCTTTGCCAGCACATAGACCGCATAGGCGCGGGCTGCGAGATTGTCGGCACTGTCATTGTTGTAGTCGGTCGCTACATATCGCAAGCCGTCGAGGCCATGATTATAGGCCACGTCCGACACCTCGTAGCCACGCTCCCGTGCCTGGGTCAGGAAATCCATGGCAAAGCCCGACAGCCAGTTTTCCGGTGAACTGAAGCTGGTCCACAGGCCAAAGAGGCCGTCACTGCGTTGGCGTTCCAACGCCCGGCCGATCGCCTTCTGCACTTCTTTCGGATCGCTGGTGGCGTATTTGTTTTCCAGCGACCAGATTTCCGCCACCTCATTGGTGAAGAGAAGCGGAAACGCAACGCTCGTGGTCTGTTCCAGACAGCCATAGGGATAGTGATAGAGGTTGGCCAGCACGCTCTGTACGTCCAGGTTCGGGTGCTGGCTGAAGGACAGGCGCAGATCCGCCGTCTCGGGCAGGAAATCAGCCAGGGCATTGGCTGAGACCTTGAGCGGTGCGCCAGGCAACAGGCGCTCTGTCAAGGTCTGGCTGATGGCTGCCTGTGCCGGCCGTACCGGCAGATTGACCTTGCGCGTGAGGGCAAAGCCGTCCGGTCCCTTCATGGCGATATCCACACTGCCCTCGCCCACCGCCAGACCCTGAATGCCGACGCGCCAATCGTGACTGGCGCCCTTGGCAAGATCGACGCTGAGATGCGTGTCACCTGTTAGCCGCAGATTGTCGCTGGCCGTGAGGTCGATCTCATAGGTGCCAGCAGCTCCTTCCACGTTCTGCATCGAGAGCGAAACCGCACTATTGTCGCCAGGTGCCAGGAAGCGGGCAGCCGAAGCCAGGGCCACGACCGGATCGCGGACGATCAGGCCAGCCTCCGCAGCGCCGACATTCTGGTCGTCCCACGCAATCGCCATCAGCCGCAGGCGACCGTTATAGTCCGGCACCTCAAACTTGATGACCGCCTTGCCGGCCGCATCCAGCTTCACGATGCCGGAGAACAGCGCCACCAGCTTGATCTCCTTTGGCGCACCGCGCTTGGCCAGGCCCTCGCCATCGCCACCGGAGCGGATGGTGCCGCGCTTGCCTTCCTTGCCATCGATCAATTGGCCATAGAGATCGCGGATCTCGACGCCCAGACGCCGCTTGCCGAAATAATGATCGAGCGGGTCGGGTGTCGCGAAATCGGTCAGTTGCAGAATGCCTTCGTCGACGGCCGCCAAGGTAATATAGGCGTCCTTGCCGGCGAGATTGGTGACGGTCATGGGGATTTCCACCGATTGCCGCGGCTTCATCGTTTCCGGCACGGTCATCGAGACCTGCAGCGCACGCGGCTTCGGATCAATCGCGAGCCAGGTCAGGCCGATGGCACGGCCCGGGCCATGCTCGTTGCCCTTGCCGGCGCGGAAGGCGTTCACCAGCACATAGGCGCCGGCACCCCATTTCTTGTCGATATCGATCTTGATCGTTTTGCCATCCTTCGGCACCGAGACAGGATAGCTGTCGATCACATGATCGGTCGCGATCGTGACCTGGGCTTCGCCGGCGAAGGGTGCACTCAGGCGGATTTCAGCCGTGTCCTTGACGCCATAGAGTTCCTTGTCGGCAACGACCTGCATCTTGTCAGGTGTGCCGCCGGTACCCGGTGCCGACCACCAGCCGGCATAGAAGCGCACGGAGCTCGCCGTGCCGCTGGCCGGGTCGAAGACCTCGAGGCGATAGCGGCCCCAACCGACCGGCAAGCTCAGCTTGGCCGGCTGGTCCGCAGCCACGGTGACGGCTCCAGTCGAGGATTCCGCGTCGCGGACGACATAATCATAGTCCCAGCGATTGTCGCGGTAGTACCAGACATAGTCCCAATCTTCCCGCACCAGACGATAGGACAGGTTCGACTGCGCCTTGGTCTTGCCGTCGCGGCCCACAGCCAGAACTTCGAACTCGGCCGGCGAGCCCTCCTGCGCCTGATCGTCGGAGAAGAGCGGCTTGATGCCGAGATAGAGGTCCTTGTTGCGGATCGGCCTGGTGATCGTCTCGATCACCGGGCGGCCACCAAATTCATAGACCTCGACCCGCAACGTTGCCGCCAGCGGCACTTGCGCGTCCGGGACCGCGTCAAACGACATATCCAGTTCGAGATGTCCCTGATCGTCGGTCGTCGTATCGTCATAGGCGAGGCGCTCTGCTTCGACCTTTTCATCGGCAAGGCCAAAACGATAGCCATTGAGGTCGGCAAACGGCTTGGGGTCAGCCGCGATGACCACTTCGGCCTTGACCGCCAGATTGGCGGCCGGCGCGCCGTAGAGATATTTGGCGTCGATCTGGACCGGCAGCGGTTCCGGCGGGGTCAGTACGTCGGCTGCCGCCGTGAGTTTGGCTTCGATGCGTGCCGGAACGACATCTTCGACAAGGAACTGCGTTGAACTCAACGCATCGCCTTCCGGATCGAGATAGGCTTCCAGCGTCCAGGGACCGGTCCGTGCCGAGCTGGGCAAATCAACATCGACGCTGTACCCGCCGCCGATATCTGCCACATCAACAAAGCGCTTGGCCTCGATACCGTCCGGCCGCAACAGGCGGAAGGTCAGCTTCTGGCCTTGGAGGGCATTGGCCGACGGGTCGCGCGACAGTGCCATGACATGGGCCGTCTCACCGGGACGATATACGCCGCGGTCGGTATAGAAGAAGATGTCGAGATCGTCCGGCATGGTCCGGCCGCCGACGCCCCGGTCAGAGAGATCGAAGGCCGGGCCACTGACATCCAGGAAGCTGAAATCGCCATCGCGGCGGAAAGCCATGACCGCCGTCGCCGTGCGGCCACCGGCGCCGCGCAACAGGCCGGGATCAAAATGCGCCATGCCCGCGGTATCGGTGAGCGCCTTGGCCAGCACCTCGTTATTGCGCGCAATGAGGCGCAGCTCCAGCCGGTGCATCGGCCGGCCGGTCTCCAGGGAGCGGGCCTGCACATTGAGCCCGTCGGTCCCGTTGAAAGCGGTCAGGCCGACGTCGGACACCACCAGCCATTGCGTCGATTGCGGCTGCCAGCGCCAGGAGTAATCGTCCTGGGATTCTTCGTCGGCGGCATTGTGGGCGATCAGGATGTAGATGCCTGGCTTGGTATCCGGCACCACTTCATCAATCGGAAAGGCCGTGACGACGCGCTTGTTGCGGTCGTTCGCGATGTCCATTTCGCCGGTCCAGATTTCCTCGCCCGACTTTTCGGCAATGCTCTCGCGGTCATACTCCTCGAGATTATTGAGGAAACGCCCCTGATAGAGCTCGTTGATCAGGTTACGGTCGTTGATGCGCATCAGGCGCATCTTGGCCTTGTCGACATTGACGGTGATCAGCGGCACGCCCGTGCTGCCGATCTTGGGCAGCACATAAGCTTGGTTGCGGAAGCCGATGCTGGGTGCGCGGTCGCCCACGGAGAACGCCCATTCCTCGTTCTCCGTCAGCTTCTGGCCATCGAGTGCCGGCAGACCTTTGAGCACCGTAATCTTGTAGGATTCACCAAAGCCCAGATTGCCGACACAGAGCTGCGGGCCGGAAACGCGATAGGTCGCCTTCACATCCGGCTCGATGCGGACATAATCCTGGTAGTTAACGGCGTCCGGCGTGGTGAGATCGCCGCGGAATTCGAGGCAGGCTTCCGGCGTCTCGCCTTCGGTGTTGAGCTTGGTAGTCGTCAGCGAAAAAGCCAGCATCTGCCGGATCTGTTCGGCTCTTGCCGACGCTTGATCATCGTAATTGTAGCGCTGCGCCGCTTCATAAGCGGCGAGTGCCAGACGTTTCTCATCGAGATTATCGAATTGCTTCGCCACCATGTTGAGCGACGCAGCCTGCAATTCATACTGGCTGGTTTCGGTGAAGGCACGATAGGCGGCCAATGCCGCCTGGCGCTTTTCGCCAGCACCTTCCAACAGGCTGGCCAGCGTGATCCAGCTGTCATAGCCCTCGTCGCCCAGACCAATGGCCCGGGCACGCAGGGCCGCGGCCTCGCGGAAGCGGCGCGCATCGGCTTCCGATTTCGATTGGCTCACAATGAGGTCGATGCGCCGTGGATCATCGCCCTTGGCCGCAGCCTGCAGTTCGGCGCGGTAGGCAGCCGCCTCGCGTGCCACGTCCGTGAGATCGGCGGCGCTGGCAGACTGTGGGATCAGGAATTGGCAAACGAGAAGGAGGAGCAGGCCGAGACGGCAGATGGGCGCACGCATGTCAATTTTCCCGCATGAACGAGTTTGTCTGGAATTTGGTATCGGTGTCTTCGCGTCGCAGCGTGTCCCGTACTTGCCCGTCCCGCAAATACACGCCGCGACCAATTATAGCGCCGACAGATTGATTTGATACCCGATGATTGCGACAGGATTTGGGCGTCCCGCCATGTCGCTCAAATATTTTCGTCGCCTTGGCGCTTGGCGATTCGATTGCTAATGTCCGCCGGCCATGACCGACCCGCAGACAAATGCCACCACGCCGCCCCAAGCGTCGGCACCCCAGGCCTCCTCGCCGCGGGCCTCTGTCCCTCTGACATGGCTCCTTCTCGGCGAGCGCACAGGCGACAACGCCCAGGTCCTGGCGCTGGGCCGCGCCCTCGGCTGGCCCGGCACGCCAAAGCAGATCCGCTATGACGAGGCTTGTCCTGTCGACTTCAAGGACCGCGGCGCCAGTCTGACCGGTATCGACATCGCCGGCAGCGATCCTCTGGGCCCGCCCTGGCCGGATGCGATCATCGCGATCGGCCGTCGCTCTGTCCCTGTGGCGCGCTGGATTCGCGCGCAGTCGGAACGCCCTATCCTGCACATTCATCTCGGTCGGCCACGGGTCGATCTGGGGTTGTTCGATCTTGTCGTCACCACCCCTCAATACAATCTGCCGGCCGCGGCGAATGTGATAGAAATCACCCTACCCTTCGTTTTCGTTGATGGGGACGAATTGGGCCGGGCCACGGCACTCTGGCACGAGCGTTTTGCCGCCCTGCCACGGCCCTGGACAGCCGTCATGGTCGGCGGGCCGACGCCGCAATTGGCGTTCGGGCAACCGGAAGCGGACCGGATGCTGGCTGAACTCCGCCAGTTTCAGGATAAGGTTGGGGGCAGCCTGCTGGTCACCACCTCGCCCCGCACCGAGCCTGACACAACCGACACTCTCAAAAGAGGATTGCTCGACCTGGCGCCAGGCAGCCACTTGTTCGCCCCCTTCGACGCCGCTGGCGACAATCCCTATAAGGCCATGTTGGCGCTGGCCGACCATTTTGTGGTGTCGGTCGACAGCGCATCGATGGTGGCGGAAGCCGCTACGCGGCAGAAGCCGATCTATCTTTTCCACTTGCCCAAGATCCCACCCAAGATCAAGCCGGGCCTCAAATCAGCCTTGTCGCGCAACTGGCGCCTGAGGCGGAAGGCCCGCCAGGATGCCGAGCAGCCCGCCGATCCCCTGGACAAGCTCTATGATTTCTGGACGCGGCGCGGCAAGGCGCGACCGCGACGCGATATCGACCAGCTGGAAAACCGGCTGATTGCCTTGGGTGTCGCGCGGCCGCTGGGCGACGTGCCGGCCGGCACCCAGCCATCATTCACGGAATTGCGGCAGGAGATCGACGGCGTACTTGCCCGAATCCAAGACCTTTGGCGACAGCGCCAATTGAAGTAGGGGATTATTATCCTATATCTGCGTCGCTGTGGCCGAATGAGCCAGGGCACAACGCTTGAGGGGGGCGCAACCCGCGTGATATGACGCCCCATGAAAATTCCGCAGGAATCCCGATAACATGCTGGTTTGGATAGATGCTGCCCTGTGCGGGCGGATTCCGAAGATCTTTGGCCTGACGCTGGTTGAACGGCACCTCCAGGCCTTGAAGCGCTCCCTACCGCGACCCACCCGGATTGTCGTCGATCTCGGCCCGGACGGGGTAAAGCCCAAGATCGATAGTAGCCTGGATGCGGTGTTCCCGATCGAATGGCGCCAGGGACAGGGCGATTTCGCCGCCCGGCTACAGGCCTTCCTGGGCGAGGCCGGCAATGCGCCGGTCCTGCTGCTGGATGGCGCCACCCTGCCCGACGCCCGCCTCCATGCATCACTGACAGGCCTTGCCGATTCCGTCGCCGTGCTGGCACCCAAGGAGCAGGAGCGGGCCGCCATGATCCGTCTGGAGCCGGGCCGGCTCAGCGGCCAGACGATCATTGCCGACGATCTATATGCGTTGGCGGAAAAATGGGTCGCGGACAAGGTTGTGCGACCCTATGAACAGGGTGAGTTCAACGGCTTCATCCGCAAGCTGCGCCGAACGATCCCCTACTACATGTTCCGGGTCGAAACCGCCGACAAAGCGGCCAAGGTCGAGAAATTCATGTTCTGGTCGAACTACAAAGGGTCGACCGACTTCTTCACCCGCTATGTCTATCCACCACTGGTCTGGGTGTCGGTTGGGCCCCTGGCACGCGCCCGCGTACATCCCAATACAGTGACCATCTTCAGCATCATCCTGGCGCTTGGCGCCATCCCGATCTGGGCGATCGGCGAGCCCTGGTCCTTCTGGACCGGCTTTGCCATGGCCTACGGCATGAGCGTCCTTGATTCCGTCGACGGGAAGCTGGCACGTCTTACCTTCACCGATTCACGTCTGGGCAATTTCCTCGATCATGGTCTCGACATGGTCCACCCGCCCTTCTGGTATCTGTCCTGGGCCTATGGCATCGGCCTTGGCACGCTCGGCTGGGGATCTGCCTTAGGCATCGCCACCATTCTTGTGATGGTGTTCTACGTCGTCGACCGGTTGATCCTGAAGGTCTATCCGACCTTCTTTAAACGCGCCTTCCACACCCATTCGAAGCTCGATGGGCGCATGCGCACCTTCATCGCACGACGCAACATTACCTTGCCGATGTTTATCGCCGGCTATGCGTTGGGGCTGGCGACTGAAGCCTTTTACCTGATCGTCGCCTGGCAGATTTTGACGGCTGCCTATCACGGTGTCCGCACCTTCTGGATCATTGCCATTGACCGCGCCCATCTCAAAGACGGGCGGCCAACCGATGTCGCCAGCGCGTTGAAACAGGTCGACTAAAGAAAAAGGCGCTGCCTGTTGACTGAGGCAGCGCCTTCATTCTTTCAGCCGGACGGCTCTAGTATTTTTCGTCCTGGACAGCGTCGCGCACGTCGTTGGCATACCATAGGCGCTGCAGCCTATTCAGCTGCTTGGGCTCAAACGCTTTGAACGGCAGTTCGGCGATGAAGTTGATATAGCGGCGCGGCAACTCCGTGACGCCGCGCGGACTGACGCCATGCACCGCGCGCTGCGAGTTCACAAAGCAGGCATAGGAGTTGGCCGAATAAGGCAGCGTCTTCACCAATTCCACATCACGGTCCATCGAGCGATGCTTGATGAAGCGCGGATCACGGCGCCAACGATAGATGTCGAAATCACCGCCGTCGACCAGGTCCGCCGGATCACGGAAATAGAACAAGGCCGAAAAGATCTTGTCGCACAGATCGACATGCGGGGTCTTGACGCTGGTCATTTCCCGTACCGGCGTGTTCATGACGAATTGGCAGTCGAGACGAATGTCGGCATCGCCGGCAAAGCCGCGCGGCACCACGCGCCAGTCTTCGAACCGCTTACCAACGCGTTCCTCAAGTCCGGGAAATGCGTTGCGCAGATGGTCGCCAAACAAGCCCGTCACATCACGCCAATAGTCGCCCGATGTATGGTATTCAAAGAATTCGCGCCACAAGGGCGAAATGCGCCGATCGCCCAGGACCTGCTTGACCGTCAGCCGCACGGCGACATTGCTGCCGGTTTCTGGCCGGCCATTGAGGATCGTTTCCAGGCTGGGAAACTCAGCTTCCAACTGCTGATAGATTTCGGCCGGCACAGCGTTCTGACGGGCGTGATGAGCATAGGGCTCGGCGATGACCGCTGCCTTGGCGACGCCCTCAAGCATATGCGGCGCGCGCCGTTCGACCGAAACTGCCAACATTGACCTTCTCTCCGATTCTGCTTCGCCCACGATTTGTCCCCGGGCTTGCTGCAGTGTCCTACCATGGCCTTTTGGGCTCAATCCGGCATCCCGCCGCAGCGACGTTCGGTCGCCATCAACCTACGCCGCCAATCGGCGACAAAGGTCCAACGCATCGTGACGGACATGATTATTGGCCATTTCACGCTCAACCAGCGCCACGTCGATAATGCCCTTCTGCAGCATTTCCGCGAGCAGATTGAAGAACAGCCGTTCCTGGTTGGGGTCGGGATGCGGCTGATAGAAGCCATCCTTGACCGCCCGCGGCTTTGACACGCCAACGGATTTCTTCAACATCTTGACCAGACTTCCAGCCAAAGAGCCCGGCTTTTGGGGCTTTTCACGGATCGAGAAGTCAATCGGCAGGCCGGTTTTCCACGGCTGAGTCCGCCGATAGGTCGTGTGCAGAATCTTGGTGGCGGAGGTCAGCCGGTCAAAGTCGTTCCATTCCGGCTCCAGCAAGCCGACATTGGAATCATCCTCGTATTCCAGCTTGATCCACTTCAGATAGTCCTTCTTGAACTCGAACAGTTCATTGAAGGTCTGCTCGGCATCCCAATGCCGCAGCTTGGCATTATCGAGCAGCATGACACTGGACGCACGATAGGGCGGCATCTCTTTGAGGCCCGGGCGCATCCGGCACATGACCCCAGTTCCCTGCATGTCGCGCGTGAACAAATCCATGATATCGGCGGTCGCAAAGCAATCGGGGTCGATGACGACGGCGCGCCCCTCATAACCCATGGTTTTGGGCGGTGTGAAGCGCACCGGGGTAAAGGACTGCAAATCCTCATCCGTCCAGACCCGGTGCTCAAGCCCGCGCAGGAATTTCTGGCCAACCTTGGCCCGCAGCCAAGGAAAATCGCGGAAATGCATGATCTCCACGTCGAAGGCATCCGGCTGACGACTATTGCGTTTGGCCGCATAACTCGCGACCAAGGCCCCCAGATACTGCTCGTCGTTGGACTGGATAAAGAGCTTGTAAGCCACGAATCTGCCCCCTCGCACCAAACTGCGGCGTCCCGATCCACCGCCCTACCTGTCGCCGCAGATGATAGACATCTTGGGCCGGACCAGCAACCGAACCTATTGATAATGCGCCGATTTGCCGCAAACTGTGCAGGGTTAATATAGGACAGTAAATGCTTGGCGGGAATTGACTTCCCGCGCCCGAATGTTATCACAACGAAGCTGTCGATCCCCATCCGGTCGACCCGCCCAGAAAAGACGGCATAGCGAAGGCTTACCCATTGGTTGCACCCGATAGCATGGTCAAAATCCACAACGACCCCAAGCAGACACCCTCGCCGCTCGCCAACGCGTTTCGGGTCATCCGTAAGCATGGCCTGTGGCGCCAGGTACCGGTCATGATCGGCGTGATGGCCGCCAGCCTCCTTGAAGGCCTCAGCGTCGCCAGCCTGTTTCCAATCCTCACGATTGTTTCGGGCGATCCCACCGAAAAGCCGAACAAGGTCGAGCGGGCCATTTTGGCGGCACTGGAGTTCCTCAATCTTCACCCCAGCCTCGGTTTCCTGATCCTGCTATTGAGCGGATTTGCCATTTTGAAGGCAGTCATTTCGCTCAATGTCAGTCGCTATGTCGGCTTCCTGGTCGCCGAAATCGCCACCGAAATGCGCTCTCGCATGATCGATGCCATGTTGGGCGCGCGATGGTCTTATTACACGGTCAATCCGATTGGCCGGTTCGCCGGCGCCATCACGACCGAGGCCAATTGGGGCGCCGCCATCTACCGCACCTCGCTCAATCTGATGATCGCCGCGATGCAGGCCTTCGTTTTTTCGATCGTCGTCTTCGTGGTCGATTGGCAGGTTGCCCTCATCGGTTCGGCCATGGCGGTCGTCGTCGGCATGATGATGCGTTTCCTGACCCGCCGCTCGCGCCTGTTTTCGCGCCAGATGCTGATGACGAGCCGGACCATTGTGACCGACCTCAACGATGTCGTCGTCAGTTTCAAGCCGATGAAGGCAATGCACCGGCACGAGGCCTTGATCAAGGAGCTGCAGCATGAAACCAAATCGCTGCGGCAGTCGTTGCGCGAGTTGGTGCTGCTGGAGCAGTTCGCCGGACAATTGCCTGACCTCCTGATCATCATGATGCTGACCGCCGTCGCCTATGTGGCCGTCAGCATCCTGCACCTGGATTTGTCCAGCATGCTGGTGTCCGGACTCCTCATTCTCGGACTCACGCGATCGGTGGTCAAAGTCCATCGATCGGTACGTGAATCGGTCAATGCCGAGGTCGGCTACTGGTCGTTCATGGATACTTTGCGGGAAACCGAAGCTGCCGCCGAAACGTTCAAAGGTCGGTTGACACCCAGCTTGACCGTCGCTTGCCGGCTCGAAAACGTGACCTTCTCATACGGCCGTGCGCCCGTATTGAAGAATGTCTCTATCGAGCTCCCGGCCGGCACCATCACGACACTGGTCGGCGAATCCGGTTCCGGCAAGACCACAATGGCGGACTTGATCCTCGGTCTCTTCGAGCCGCAGCAAGGCCGCGTCACGTTGGATGGCGTTGCCATGCAGGAAATCGATATCGGTCGGTGGCGCAGCCAGGTTGGCTATGTGCCGCAGGAGATTCTTCTCTTCAATGATACGATCCTGGCCAATGTCACATTGGGCGATCCAGGCATCAGCGAAGCAGCAGCTGTGCAGGCGCTGGAAACGGCGGGAGCAATGCGTTTCGTGGCTGAACTGCCGAAGGGCTTGTTCACGACGGTGGGCGACCGTGGCGTGCTGCTCTCTGGCGGTCAGCGGCAACGGATCGCGTTGGCGCGCGCGCTGGTGACAGAGCCCACTCTTTTGATTCTGGACGAGGCAACCAGTGCCTTGGATCCAGAGACGGAAGCCGAGATTTGTGCTGCAGTTGCCCGGCAGCGCGGCAAGCTTACGGTCCTTGCCATCACCCATCAACCAGCGTGGGTGGATATGGCCGACCGGGTCTATCGCATTGATCAGGGAAATGTCGTCAACGATAACAACCAGACGGCCGGTGAGCCTCAGGCAGGCCCGGCTTCAGTGACTGGCGCAGTGGTCACCTTTCCATCACGAATCTCGTAAACTCTGTCCGCCGCGTCAACCCAAAGGGCCTGGTGCGTGATCGCCAGGATCGTTCGGCTGCCGCGCAACGCCTTTGCAGCCCGGCTGATCTCTCGTGCCGTCTTGTGATCGAGTGCGCTGGTCGCTTCATCAAGGATGAGAAACTTCGGATCGCCAATCAGGGCACGTGCAATCGCAAGGCGTTGGCGCTGTCCGCCAGAGAGCAGGCCGCCTCGCACACCGATGGTGAACTGCATCAGCCCTGGCAGTTTCGCGACGAACCCCCAGGCGTCTGCAGCCTTGAGAGCAGCCTCAACTTGGGCCGGCGTGATGGTCGGATCGCCAAGGGTGACATTGTTGTGAATGCTGTCATTGAACAGAATGCTGTCTTGCGGAATATAGCCGAGCTGCCGCCGCCAAGCGGCCATATCCAAATCCGCAAGCGGCGTACCGCCAACGCGGATCGTGCCTTCGGACGCGGTGTGGAGACCGGCCACAAGATCGGCGATAGTCGTCTTACCGGCACCTGAAGGACCGATAACGGTCGTCAGTTCACCGGCTTGCAGCGATATGTCCGCGTTTTTCATCACACGCTTGCCGGGATACGAAAAACCAACCCGATCAAATTCGATCGCGGCCGGGAGGGACGGCAACGCACCGGTTGCCAGGATCTCCCGGTTGTCTCTCACCTCGGCGAGCAGGTTCTGCAGCTGCCAGTAAGCAGGGCGCTCAAGAATGATCCTTTGATAGTTCGAACGAACGCTGCCGATGGCATCGGCAACGCGCTTTAAGAGCAACGTGGACCCCAACATGACCCGAAGGTCCATGCCGAGGACCGAGTGGCCAATGTAGAGCCCACCCAGGATCAGCACGGTAAACATCGGCTCCTGAACCGCTCTGACGGCGCTGGTACTATAGGTTTCCGCCTGGGTGGCGCGGCGCAGCCGATCGACATGCACAGCGAAGGTGTGACCGATGAAGCCGTGGCGATTCATCGCCTTCAGGGCTTTGACATTGGTCAATGCGTCGGTCACGGAATGGAGCAAAGCGAGATTGTGCTTTGATTTGCCACGCCCAGCTTTCTTGGCCATGCGCATATAGCGGCCGACACCCAACCACAACACCACAGATACGCCGACGGCGCCGAGGAAAAATGGCCACGACACAAACAACGCCATCACCATCAGCACGACCGTCTGCATCAACCCCGCCAGGCACAACCCCGCGGACTTAAACGCCATGGCCGCGCGGTCAGCATCTGAGTTGATCGCCGCTGTGTAGCGAGCGACCGGCTGCGCCACGAAGTAGCTCCACTTCGCATGTACGATGGCGTCGATCAGCTGCAGGCGGACATTGATGCCAAAATTGGCGACCGACCGGCCGACAAAGATCGAACCTGCGGTCCCGAAAATGAAGGACACGGTCGCTGCGCAAATGATCACCAGCAGCAATGTCTCGATGGTCAGCGGCAGACCGACCTCCATCAGTCCCCAACGGACATATTCATCGATGACATGCGACTTGGCATGGCTTTCCCCGCCGATCAGGCCGACAATCGGCCACAGCGTCGCAATGCCGATGATCTCCACAATACCGGAGACCAACAATGCCACCAGAATCAGGACCGGCTGGCGCCAGCCGGTATCAAAGAAGATTCGAAATACGTCTCGCACTGGGTTAACTCGTCGCTTCTTTTATGGCGCGGATCAAGGCGCCGGGGACGTCACCGCCGACAGCGACCGCACGCTGGGCAAAGGCCAAGTCGATATGGGTAATCCGTGCCGAAACACTTGGCAACTCAAGTATTTGGGCGGCGGCCATGCGGTGCGTGCCGCGCCGGACGTGGATAATCTCCCCGTCTTCGCCGATACCCAGGCAGATTTCATCATCACCGCTGTACCGATACCCATCCCGCTGCATCGACCGGTAAAGCTCCAGATAGACCCGGCAGTAGGCGTCGATGCTGGAATCGCTGTCAAAGACTTGCCCGCGACCCGCGACCGGTCGTCCGGCCGACCGGCTGGCCTGCAGCCACTTGTATAGACGAGTAGACGGCAAATCGTCGCCATATCGTGCGATATCGGCCATGTCCATGTAGGTATAAAGATCCTCAATCCGCTCCGACGGCAGGCTGCCCAATGCCGGCACCAGAAAGCGGTCCTTGATCGGCGCCACCGCCGGTGCGGCCAGCTTCCGCAGCACCCGCTTCGGATTGACCGAAACCTGGAGTGCGCCTCCCAACGCAGCTGTGGCGGCATCGGCATAGGACCAGGCCGGATTGCCGAGCCCCGGCCACAGCCTGATAGCAATCGGCGCGAGAGCCCGACCGATCCCTTCCCCCCATTTACCCATGCCGGCTCAGTATCCCCAGAGATGCTGAACGCCAACGGCACCTTGAGGCGACAGGCCGATGACATGCGCGGTCAGGTCGGCATCCGCCGATTTCACCTGCAAGGCTGCGATGCCGGTTTCGCCTACATGCTCTTTCAGCGTCGGCAATACGTCGTCCAGCCAGACGATCTCGGCACCGAAGGGCGGCAGGGTGAGCATATGGCTCAGGCGATCGCCAGCATGATTGATGGCCGAAATCTCGATACGGGCCTTCATGCCATAATTGAGATTGCCGCTGGCATTAGCGACGAAGACGCCGGTCCGGAAACCGCCCCGTGTCCGCACACGGCCGATCACATTGGTACGTCCCATGATGCCGATCGAAGGATGCAGCCAGTGCGGCAAAGTCGGAATATCTGCACCCACATTGCGCCAGGACGATTGGAACTCCGTGAAATCCTGATCACCTGTCACGCGATGCCGGACCGCCATATCTGAGGTGGTCACCAAGCGCTGCGGTGCCAGGCCGGTCTTAAGGTGGTCCGGGCACACAAGTGCCATGGTGATTTCGCCTTTGCGCGGATGCGCGAAACCCACCAGCACGTCGTCAAGGAAGGCCGGGCCGACAAAATCCTTGTGATAGCGCATCTCTCCCACAAAGCCGCCGTCGCGGTCATAGAAGCGCAGCCAGTAATCGTCGAACGGCGGGTTCGAAGCATCGAAATTGAAGCCGAAGGACAAGGGGTGGTTGGCGTTGGTCACCGGCAGGCAGCATGGATGGATCATGAAGCCGGCCTTGATCGCCGTTTCGACGATCACACGCTCCTCCGGCTTGAACAGGATATCGTCGCGGTTATCGACGCCGACGCGACACAGATGGTTGGCGGCGATCGAGGCGATCTTGCCTGGCTGCTGCGAGAAACCCTGATCAAGCGCATACCAGAAGGATGTGCCGTATCCCGCATAGGATGCGRCAAAATAAGTGCGGTCCGTGGAAGGCTGGCCACTACGCTTGAAATGTACTTCTTCGACCGGCCGTTGCCGCGACCGCTTGACACTGGTCTTCGCGCTTCCCGTGCCGATCTTCACCTCGTCATCACTGCCCATATCGAGATCGTAATTCGGCACGGTCATCACGACCTCGCCATTGCGGACAACGGAGTCGATCAAGCGGAACGGCTGCACCTTGTTCGGATTCTTGAAGAATTGGTGCGATCCATGAATGATCGTGAAACTGTCCTTCCAGAACACGTCGCCACAAACCCGGAAACGGTAGTGCCGCCCACGGGTCAGGAACGGGTGTGCCACGAATACTTTCATGCACACGGCACCCTTGCGCTCGGGCAGCAAGGATCTGAGGTTGAGATTGACCGACTGGCTCGGGCCCAGCACCAGATAGGAGCGGCGGGTTTCTCCCTCGGCGATGATCTCGAAGCGGAACTGGATCGGGTCCTTGATGCCGAAGAATTCTTCAAAATGATTGAATGCCAGTGCATCGACATCGTCGATCTCGAGCGGAATGGCTGCTGTTCCGGCACAGAATTCCCAATTTTGCGCCACCCAATGCACCGGTTTGGTTGGTGCATGAGCCTGCATCAGGCGCAGGCTGTAGCGATACTTCGTCGCCGTATCGGGCCCACCGACGACGACGGCATCGCAGTCGGCGATCGTGGCCGCCGTGACGGGCTTGGCGCCCTTCGGCTGGTCGCTGATGATGTCGGTCGACATCCAGATCGTCTCAATCCCGGCTGCTTCGCCACGAAAGGACTCGTAGAAGGCCGGATCGCCATGAACGGCCACGCGCCGGATGCCGTCAGCCTTCAGCAGGGCCAGAACATCTGCCACGGATTGGCTGACCTTGGTCTTGGTGTCGACAGTGGGGGCGCTCGGCGGGGTGCCTGCCTTGAATTTCTTCTTCTTGGTCTTGGATTTCGGCAGAAGCCAGTCGAACAACCCGGAAAGGCTGGTTTTATGGTCCGATTTACTGTCCCGGCTGCCGGATCGTTGTACCGCCGACAGTTCCAGATCCGAGGTCTTCATTAGGTAACTTCCCTAAAACTGAGGCGCTTCACCCATCGTCCACGCCATGCGTCCAATGTGCAATGCCTTGTCCGCGGTCCGGACATTTGCTATGGACCGCAAAATCCTAAGGACCGCGAGGGCGCCGCGCAATTCATCCGTCTGCGACCTAAGGTCCCACGAAACTTGGATTTATTCTAAGCCCATGACCTCATTTTAGCCCAGTGCCAATGACCCTGAAACCGACCGCGACCACAAATACCGGCCTGAAACACCGCCGCAGCACCTTCGATACGCTGTGGGAGGCGCTGGATTATGCCGCCGGCGGCGTGACCGGGCTGAACTTTTACACGGCAAAAGGCGATCTCCACAATGTGCTGACCTACGCCGAATTGCGTGATCGGGCCCGCGACTTGGCGCAGCGATTCGCCGGGCTTGGGCTGGAGCGCGGCGCGCGCGTGGTCCTGATCGCCGACACCGATGCCGATTTCGTGACCGCCTTTTTTGCCACGCAATATGCGGGATTGCTGCCGGTACCGGTGGCCATTCCGACCAGTCTCGGCGGCCGCGACTCCTATATCAGCCAGTTGCGCCAGCAGCTCTCGGGCTGCGAGGCCAGTATCGCGATCGGCCCGGATGCCCTGATGGGGTTCCTGACGGAAGCCGCAGCGGGCCTTCCGCATCTGCGCATGACCGGCACCGTCGCCGATTTCGCTGCTTTGCCTGCCAACAAGGCGGCAGCCAAGCCGTTTGCGGCCGACGAGCCGAGCTATTTGCAGTTCTCGTCCGGTTCGACGCGCTTCCCCAAGGGCATCGAGATTCATCAGCGCGTGTTGATGGCCAATGCCCATGCGATCACCCATAACGGGCTTGCGATCATGGAAGTCGATCGCTGCGCGTCTTGGCTGCCCTTCTATCACGATATGGGCCTGGTGGGATTCCTGCTGGTACCGGCGACGGGCCAGGTCTCGGTCGATTACGTCGCCACGCGCGACTTTGCGCGCCGGCCCCTCACCTGGTTGAAGTTGATTTCGGAGAACCGCGGCACCCTCGCCTACTCGCCCACCTTCGGCTACGAACTTTGTGTCAAGCGGATGCGCGGCGACACCGATTTTTCGGGTGACTTGTCCAGTTGGCGCGGTGCTGGCATCGGTGGTGATATGGTGCAGGACACCATTTTGCATCGTTTCAGCGATACTTTTGCGCCGTTTGGCTTCCAGCACAAAGCCTTCGTGCCGAGCTACGGCATGGCGGAAACCACGTTGGCCATGAGCTTTGCCCCGCTCGACGTCGAATATACCGTCGACCATGTCGATCGCGCTGCCCTGGAAACCCAGATTGCAGAGCCGACCGCGCCAGGCAAAGCCGCACGCGCCTTGGTCGCTTGTGGCCCGGCCTTGCCAGGACATGCTTTCGACGTTCGCGACGAAGCCGGCCAAAGCCTGCCGGAACGCCGTATCGGCCGCATTTTCTTCAAGGGTCCCAGCGTCATGACGGGCTATTTCCGTCTGCCTGAATTGACCAGCGAAGCACTGAGCAGCGATGGCTGGCTCGATACCGGCGATCTTGGCTATCTGCTGAAGGGCGAGATTGTCATCACCGGCCGCGCCAAGGATCTCATCATCATCAACGGCCGCAACATCTGGCCGCAGGATTTGGAATGGACGGCGGAAACGCTGCCGGACCTGCGTCGTGGAGACGCCGCCGCCTTCTCGATCGTTGGCGATGATGAGCAGGAGCAAATTGTCGTGCTGGTTCAGTGCCGCATGAGCGATCTCGCCGCACGCACCAAATTGAAACAGGACGTATCCGGCCTGCTGCAGCGCTCGATGGGTGTCGAGGCGCGTGTTGAGCTGGTACCGCCCAAGGGCCTGCCGCAGACTTCGTCCGGCAAGCTCTCGCGTGCCAAGGCCAAGGCCAATTACCAGCAGGGTGTCTATGCCGACGCCGATCTGGGCATCAGTGCGTAGCACAATCGCGGCTGAACTCTGATGGCCGGAACCGTCGCCGTTACCGGCGCCACCGGCTTTGTCGGCGCGGAAACCGTTCGTCATTTGGCGCAGGCTGGTTGGCAGGTCCGGATCCTTACCCGACGCATGCCGCAGGCGGCGCTGATGCCGGATCACCGGATCGAGATCGTGCTGGGTGACCTTGACGACCAGGCCAGTCTGGAACGGCTGGTGAGTGGTTGCGATGCGATTGTGCACAGCGCCGGCCTGGTACGGGCCCTGCGACCCCTTGATTTCTTCCAGGTCAATGAAGGCGGCACGGTCAAACTGCTGCAGGCCGCCGCGAAGGCCGCACCTGCAGCCCGCTTCGTCCATATTTCGTCACTCGCCGCCCGTGAGCCCGGGCTGTCGCCCTATGCGGCCAGCAAGCGGGCGGCCGAGGATAAGTTGCCGGCCCTGGCCGGTACCCGCGACTGGATCGCCCTGCGGCCAGCCGCCGTCTATGGCCCGGGTGACCATGAATTGTTGCCCCTGTTCAAGGCCGCAAAGCTGGGTGTACTGGCCTATCCCGCCAGCCTGGATGCGCGCGTTTCGACCATCCATGTCGCGGACCTAGCTGTCGCAATCACCGTGTTGCTGGCGACATCAGCCTGGCCGCACCGGATCGTTGAACTGGATGACGAACATCTTCGCGCCCACGGCTGGCCGGAAATTAACCATATTCTGGGCGTCTGCTTCGGTCGGCAACCGCTGAGCTACCGCCTACCGCGACCGCTGATGGCGGCTGTCGCCGGCGGCCTGACACTGATATCGGGCCTGACCAAGCAGCCCCAGGTGCTGTCCAGCGACAAGGTTGCCGAGCTCTATCACGCCGATTGGGCCGCTGCCGGCCCTCGTTTTTCCGAGTTTACTGCCTGGCGGCCTCGGTTCGATCTTGCCAAAGGCTTCGCCGATACCCTCGCTTGGTATCGCGCCCAGGCTCTTTTGTGAGATTAGATTCCGGCCCTAAAGGGCTGGATTCGCTTACTTGTTACATTCGGTAACAATTCGTCATTTAACTTTAGCTGCAAAATTTACGACAACCTCACTCAGGAAGTCGGCGCGAGTCGATTCCTGTCTAAGGGGTTCCCACAGTTAACAGATTCGATAACAAGAAAAGATTGGTCTGACATCGTGACGGCGAGTGCTGCGCAAGTTTCCGGTTTTTCTCTGAATGACGTCGTGGCGGAAATCGCCACAGCGCTGGTGCCGTTCAAGAAGTCCGATATCGAGATCACCGCGGCGACGGATATCGCCCGTGACCTCAACATGGATTCGCTGGCAGTCATGGATCTGCTGATGGAGCTCGAAGACAAGTTCGACGTCTCCATCCCGCTCAACATGGTGCCGGAGATTTCCACGGTCGGACAGTTGGCACAGACCGTGATTGATTCGAAGAAGGGGGCGTAAGATGGGCTTGATGGATCGTTTTAAGGCGCAGCGCGAGTTGCATGCCGCCGTGAAGACCTGCGGCGCCGACCCGTTCGGTGTGAAGATGGACAAGATCCTGTCCTCGACCGAAGCGTTGGTCGAAGGCCGCCGTACCATCCTCTGTGGCTCCAACAATTATCTCGGCTTTACCTTCGATGCCGATTGCATCCAGGCTGCCAAGGACGCGCTTGATGCCTGCGGTACCGGCACGACCGGCTCGCGCATCGCCAATGGCTCCTATCACGACCACAAGGCGCTCGAAGCCGATCTCGCCGACTTCTACGGCAAGAAGCATTGCATGGTCTTCACGACCGGCTATCAGGCCAATCTCGGCGCCATCTCGACCCTCGCCGGTCCGGACGATTTCCTGATCATCGACGCCGACAGCCATGCCAGCATCTATGATGCCTGCAAGCTGGGTTCGGCAACCGTGATCCGCTTCAAGCACAATGATCCGGCCGATCTTGACCGCCGCCTCGGCCGCTTGGCCGATCAGCCCGGCAACAAGATCGTCGTGGTCGAAGGCATCTATTCGATGTTGGGCGATCATGCGCCGCTCAAGGAATTCGTTGCCGTCACCAAGAAACACAACGCCTACATCCTGGTCGATGAGGCCCATTCGATGGGCGTCATGGGCAAGACCGGCCAGGGCGTGGTCGAACATGATGGCGTACTCGATGACGTCGATTTCATTACCGGCACCTTCTCGAAGAGCATGGGCGCTGTCGGTGGCTTCCTCGTCTCCAACATGGAAGATTTCGACGTCCTGCGTGTTGCGTGCCGCCCCTATATGTTCACGGCCTCGCTGCCGCCTGCGACCGTCGCTTCGGTGCGCATGTCGCTGGCGAAGCTGCGCGCCAATCCCGGCCTGATGGACAAGCTGTGGCAGAATGTCGACACGCTCTACTATGGCGCCCAGAACGCCGGCTTCACGGTCGGCAAGCAGAAGGGGCCGGTGGTTGCCGTGCATCTTACCGATCCGGCACTGGCGGCGCGTGCTTGGCGTGCGCTGCTGCTGAGCGGCGTCTACGTCAACCTGGCCCTGCCGCCGGCAACGCCGTCCGGCACCGCCCTCCTGCGCTGCTCGGTTTCGGCTGCGCACAGCACAGAGCAGCTTGAGCAGGTCGTTGCGACCCTGACCAGGATCGGCAGCGAACTTGGCCTCATCAAATCGCCGGCCCACGCGGTCGCTGCAGAGTAATTACCTAAGAGAGAGCCTCTCGTTTCCTGTCTAACAGGGCCGGTGCCAACGCACCGGCCCTTTTGTTATCTCCGCTCAAGCCCCCGCCAGATATCTTCTTCCCGCCAGCCAAGTTCGGCAAAATCCTCGCCATGGAATGCGGCGTCGCTTTCTGCGAAAAATTCATCGAGCTGCGGCGGCGCCACATGCGTGCCGGCCAGCATGGCGTGCACCTGCCCTCGGTGATGGATCTGGTGTTCGAAGACGTGCAGTAGAATGCGGTCGGCGCGATCTATCTGCACGCGGTCAGCGCGATGCATGTGTACGGGCTGTGCCAGTCTGGCGTCATCCTGCATGTCGCAGAACTTGATCAGCCGCTGATCAACCGCGGTCTGCGCGGCGCGCAGCCCCGCGAAATCCGGATGCGGCAGCTCGTCCTGCCAGGCTTTGGGACCTAGCGTGCCACCTTCCATCGCATCGACATAAAACCAATCGACCACCAGGATATGGTTGAGGGTTGCCATGATCGATGGGAAGAAGCTGGTGCGCTCGGCAACAAGCTCCACCGGGCTCAATTGCGCACAGGCTTTCAGCAAGCGATGATTGGCCCAGGCATTGTTCCGCGCCATGGCGAGAAAATACAGTCCAGCTCCCGTCGCCATAACACCTCTCCTTCGCTTGCCACATGCTCGCTATCTGAATGCACCGCGCCGATAGAGTTTCCACGCCAACCCAGGTGCTGCCAGGAGTGGATGGCGACGTTGCCAGTCGCTCACCGGCAACACAACGCCGGAATGCCGGCGCACCTTCCACATGACATAATCGACACCACCGTCGAAGGTGAAAGCCGCCTTGATCAGTCGCAGGTAGTTAAGCGCCTTGCCAAGCGTGCGGCGGCCGCGCCAGCGTTGCAAGGCTTCTTCATGCGACAAGGCCTGCGCCTGTGCTTCGGGCAAAAGAAGCGCGCCGATCTGCGCATAGCGTCCTTCATCCGCGGCAACGATCGACAGCGCCCGCTCGCCGGATTCAGATCGCAATTCGGCAGCATAGGTTTCCATGAAACCACGCCGCCAGACGGCCAGCGGATCCGCCCGGCGATCTTGCTCCAGCAAGGGCAACGCATTGCCGAACATCGTACGGCAGGCCTCGGCCAATGCGGCGGCGAGCGCAGTGTCGATAGCCGGCCCCTGCGACCAGATCAATCTCGCGGGTTGGCAGAAACGTGCCCAGATCGATACGTTGCGAGCCGAACTGGCGCAGCCGGCTGCAAACTGTTGCAGCGACATCACAGCATATTTTGCCCGCAATCCACTACCCTGCCAGGGCAGTTCGACATAGAAAACGTTGGGTGGCAGCAAGGCGTTGGCCCAGGTCAGCACCCTATTGTCATAGGCAGACGCGTAGTCATCGACGATAACGTAAAAATCCAGCAACGCCTCAGTCAGCGCCTGATCGGGCTGGCGCAGGCAAGATCCATAGAACAGAACGCCGACTGCCGCTTTGCCATGGCGCTGGCGGCAATGTTCGGCCATGGCGCGCGCCGCCGGCCCCACCGGAATATGGAGTTCGTCGGCGATCAAGGCGGCAAGTGCATCCGGCGCCATGTTTTCGCCCATCTCCTTCAGGACCGGCTCGTTCAGAACCTGTGAAACTGCATCACGGGACCGGCCGTGACGATAATGCGACCGCTGGCCGGCGGGTCAAACTTCTCACCATCAATCATCACCGGCGTGCTGATTTCAAGCTCCAGCCTTTCCACACGGCGGCTGAGATAACCAGCCTCCGCCATCCAGGGCTTTGGTTTGCCGCGCAACACGGCGATGGCGGCGACCGCAAAGCGCTTCGGTGGCGCATCGATGGTGGTCAGCTGCAGGCGGCCTGGCCCTTCGCCCCAGAAGGGCGTCACACCCGGCAAGACGGAGTTCAACGTTGAACCGAGGAACATCATGCAATCGCGCCGTTCCGCCCTCCCGTCCAAGGTCAGGCCGATATTTTCGCCATGAAAGCCCGATCGAGGGCCCGGCCCGAACATCAGGATTTTCACGATCGACCAGGCAATGCCGAGTTTGGCGGCAAATGTTTGCTTGGCACCCAGCGCGTGAATGTCGCGGCGCACCAGTTCGGTACCTTGATAGAAACCGACGCCGCCGATCAAAAAGCCACGCTCGATGATGCGCCCATCGCCGAAATCGACGGAGAGAACCGGCCGCTCCAAGAGTTCGCCAACCTCACCCGCTTCAGCACGCAGCACCAGTCGCTTCAGCCCTGTCGCCGGCAATCCCGGCTGACCGACTTCATGGGCGATGACATTGGTCATGCCGGCGGAAAGCAGGCTGAGGCAGGGCTGTGACTTGAAAGGGCTGTCATTCAACAGCGCCGAAACGACGGCCAGCACCGTGCCGTCGCCACCGCTGATCGCAAGATGCGTCACCTCTGCTCTGGCCATCTCGGCCAAGCATTCCGGCAATTCCTGGATATGCTGGAAACTGCGATGTAGTACCTGCGGATGTTCCGCCAGCAAGGTGTGGATCTCGCGCATCGATATCTTGTTGCGCTTGCTATGCGCATTGCTGATGACGCCGATCCGTACCCTGCCCGCCAGCGCCATGATCAGGCGGCCTCAGTCAGCCAGGATTGTAGACGTGCACCGCGCGCGCGGGCCACGAAGGCTTGTGCGATGCGCAGGCAATGGAAAGCAAAAGAAAGGATGGTCCACCAGGCGACGATCTCAAAGCCGGCATCAGGCGCGCCTGCGATCACGGCGGCACTCAGGATCAGCAAATTCGGGTTGCGCCGCGCCGTGATCTGGCGGAACGCGGAATCCAATGGCCGCCAGATATGCATCTCGATGCCGAACTGCCAGATGAACAGGCCTTCCTGGCCACGCCCCAGTATGTAACCGGCGATGATCACCCAGAAAGTCCAGGGGGCCACGGCTGCAGCACCGCCCAGCCCTTCATACCAAGCCCAATACCAGAAGGGTGGATGCACCAGATCGGTGCCATGATCGAAAACATTGCCCCATTTGCTGGAGGTCAAGGTAACCCGGGCCAGCTTGCCGTCGACCGTATCGAGAAAACACATCGCCCAAGCTGCCAGCAAGCCAAGTCCAAACGCACCAACCGCGAACGCCCAGGTGGCAAGGAGCACGCAGATGAAGCTGACCAACGTGACCATGTTCGGCGTGATGCCAAAGCGCGCACAGAACCGCGTCACATAAAGTGCCGGCACCGGCCAGACATGCTTTGTCACCACATCCGTGACGCCCTTATATGATTCCATATACATCCGGCGCTCGATATCAGCGGCCGGCAGCCGCCCGAGCTCGAAAAGATAGGGCGCCCCCTTGCGCCGCAACGCCTTGTTGTAATTGCTGGCAAGGCCAGCAGCGTCGACGAAGGCCAGCCCCGCCGGGACGAGGTGCGGGTCACCCGCTTCGATCGCGACTTTCAGTGCTGCCAACAAGGTTAGGTCGGCGACATGACCTGCCATCGGCTGCCCACGATCATTGGTTAGAACCTTGCCCGGCTGCTGCAGCAGGGCTGTGACCAAGCTTTCATGGAAAATGACATCGGCGCGAAAGACCAGGCCGTCCGCAACAAGTGTGCCGGCCGTTTCTGCGCGCGCCAAAGCGCGTTCCAGACGCCGGCGCGGCGTCATGCCCCAAACAATCTCGGCCGACTCGTTGACGAACGCCGGTGATGGCCTTCTATCTGATTGATTTGTCATGTGTTTTTATTAATAATCGCGACCTGCCTGGGCCTTGTTAGCCCTGATTGGGTCATGTCGTCTACCCAAATCGGCCGCGTCCCCTCCGAACTGGGCGGAATAGGCGTTAGAAGCTTGACCAAGCGAGATTATCGGCCCAGATAAGGCGCCCCTAGATCAGGCGCCGCCCTCCGGCGCCACGTGCAAGGAAATCGGCCAAGGAACTCGGCGTGACCAGCTTTACTCTGGCGCATTTCAGCGATCCGCATCTCGGTCCCCTGCCCCAGGCAGGTTGGCGGGAGTTGGCGAATAAGCGATTGTCAGGTTTTTTTTCCTGGACACGTAACCGCGTCAACATCCATAAGCCAGCCGTCCTCAAGCTGCTGGTAGAGGATCTGAAGGCACAGGCGCCGGATCACACCGCCATCACCGGCGATCTTATCAACATTTCGCTGCCGGCGGAATTTGCCGCCGCGGCCAAATGGCTGGAAACCGTGGGAACGCCGGACCGCGTGACGATCATTCCTGGCAATCACGACGCCTATGTCAACATGCCCTGGGCGCAATCCCTGGCCCTGTGGGCGCCATATATGCTCGGCGCACGGCAGGCAGATCGCAACGAAAGCCTGCCCACACATGCTGAGGACTTTCCTTTTATCCGTCGGGTCGGGCCGATCGCCTTGGTCGGCACCTCGACCGCCGTGCCCATGCCACCTTTTATCGCAGCCGGCCGTCTTGGGACGAACCAGTTGGCGCGCCTGCGCGACCAATTGCAGCGGCTTGGAAATGAAGGGCTGTTTCGTGTCGTGCTGATTCATCATCCACCTTTCGGCGGCGGTGCCTATAAGAGGAAATCGCTCCTGGATGCGCAGTCTTTCCAGGACGTATTGGCCGATGCCGGTGCCGAACTGGTGCTTCACGGACACACCCATGTCTCTGGGCTCGGCCGCATTGCCTCGCCCAGGGGGCCGATTCCTGTGATCGGCGTCCCGTCGGCATCGGCCATTGCGGACGGTCACAAGGATCCCTCCCGCTATCACCTCTATCGGATCAGCCGCGGAGCGGATTCCTGGCGCCTGGACGTCGATATCAGGGGTCTTAATGCAACCCAGGATGCTTTCGCGCAGCAAGGGAGTATGGTGCTAGAGATTCCGCTGATATCATCCGGCCCACATGCCGCCACTGGAGCGGCAGCCTGATGTTCACCCGCGCCGTTCCACTGGCTTGAGGCAAACGCCGTCTCATGACGTTTCTTCGTATTGACTATTACATCTTAAAGCGCGTGGCGCTGCCCCTGGCGGCGACGGTCGGGGTTGCCATGGCCGCCTTGCTGCTTGAGCGCCTGATTCGGCTGCTCGACCTTTTCGCCAATCGCGGCGGGCCGATAAACATCGTCCTCAAGATGCTGGCCAATCTGGTGCCGCATTATCTGGGCATCGCCGTGCCGGCGGCACTTTTCGTCGGCGTGCTCTATGCCAGCATGCGCCTTTCGTCGGACAGCGAGCTTGACGCGATGCGCGCCAGCGGCCTGTCTCTCCGGCGCCTGATGGTGCCCATCCTGGCGCTGTCCGTTGTTCTGGTCATTGCCAGCGCCTATATCATCGGCTTCCTGCAGCCCTATACCCGCTTCGGCTACCGCGCCCTAGTGCACCTCGTCGTCGAGACAGCCTGGGATTCCGCCATCGAACGCGGCGCCTTCTTCACCGGCTTCGGCGGCAAGACGATTTTGATCGGCGACATTTCCGAAGGCGGGCATCGGCTGGCGCAGATCTTCGTCAAAGAGGTCAACGAAGACGGCCAGGATGTCGTAACAACGGCCGAAACGGGGCGGCTCGATCGTGGCGGGGATTTGTCGCTCATCCTCACCCTATACAATGGCGTGCGCACCGAAGTGACGCCCGGGACCACAGAGGCAACCGCGGTTGATTTCACCGAGCTGAAACTTCCCATGGAATCCGTGACGCCAGAGCCTTTCCGTGCGCGTGGCGAACGCGAGAGTGAGCTCGATTTCATCGAGTTGCTGCGGGTCTTCTTCGATACCCCGGCGACCCTCAAAATCGAAGACATCAAGGCCGAATTAAACAGCCGCCTGGTCAGAACCATTTCGATCGTCTTCCTGCCGCTCCTTGCCATGCCGATTGGCGTCTCGTCGCGCCGGACATCGAAAGGCCTGCGCCTGCTGGTCGGCATCCTGTTCCTCGTTGCTTATTTCCAGGTTCTGCAATTCGGCCGTGATGCCGTCGGCAGCGGCATCAGTGGTCCGCTCATGGCCCTGTGGGTACCCTTCTTCGTCTTTGGCATCATCAGCATGTGGCTGTTCCATCTGGCGAACTCCCGCCCCGGCGCCGATCCGCTCGCCCATGTGTTCGAATCTCTCTCGGATGGCGTCGACTGGATCGTGCGCCAAGTGCGGCGCCTGATGCCACGGCGGTCACCCGGCGAGGCTGCGGAATGAACACTTTTGGCCGCTATGTCCTGCGCAGCTTTCTGTGGCAATTCCTGCTTTTGCTGATCGGCTTCACCGCTCTGCTGCAGCTATTCGACCTGCTCAACAACAGCACCGATATTCTTGAAGATCATGCCGGGCAGATGAGTGCCGTCGCCGAATATGCGCTGCTGCGCCTGCCGGAGATCGCCTCGTTCCTGACGCCTTTCGTCGTGCTGATGGCGGCCCTCATTACCCTGGGTCGGATGGAACGCTCCAACGAGATCCTCGCCTACAAGGCGGCCGGCGCGCCCTATTTCACCGTGCTATGGGCCTTTCTGCCAGCGGTCGGCATTGTTGCTGTCCTGCATTTCTTTCTGGCTGACCGGATCGTGCCAATTTCCATTCAGACGCTGATTGCACGCGATCTGACAGTGGAACGCACGAAAGCGAAGAACGAGGCAAAGGAAGATCCTCTGTTCGTGCAAGACGGCAATATGGTGGTCGAGGCCGGTGCCGTCGGCCAGGACGGTGCTGCACTTAGCCATCTGCGCATTTTCCAACGGGACGAAACCGGCAAGCTGGTCAGGCAAGTGTTTGCAGATGACGCGCACTATGACGCAGCCGCCGAAAAATGGCATCTGGATCACGTCTGGACGACGCTCATTCCAGCTGGCAAGGCTGCGGAAACGACCTATGTGGAAAACGCGGACTGGACGACCCAGCTGACACCTGCCGAATTCTCTGATCTGGTCGAAAGGCCGCAGGCAATGACCTTGGGCAAGATCTGGGGTTTCGTCACGTCAACCCAGGTTGGCGTGCGGCCGACCTATTTCTACGAGACCTGGCTGCAGAAGCGCATTGCCCTGCCGGTCAGTTCCATCCTCATGATCCTGCTGGCGGCACCTGTCGCGCATTCGCTGCATCGGCGCGAACGGGGACTTGCGGCGGGCATGACGATCGGTTTTGGCCTTGGCTTCCTCTATTTCCTGACCGACGGCTTGGTTTTGTCTCTCGGCGAATCCGGCGCAGTGGCGCCGTTCTTCGCAGCTTGGCTGCCGATCCTGCTATTTGCCGCCATTGGTGGCGCCTGGCTGATCAAGCAAGAAGGCTATTAGGCCATGAAGTTATGGATCGACGCCGGGCGCAGCAGCGCCGAGCGCGTCTTTGGCATGAGCCTGATCGAACGCCATTTGAAGGCCGCACGCCACCAGAAGCTGGCGCTCAGCGAGGTTATCATCGATGTCGGTGATGCTGCCGTTCCGGCCTGGGCGGAAGATGCGCGCCTCGCCTGTCCGGTCCGGGTCGAAACCGGTGCCGGCGATACTGGCGATCGACTGCGGCATGCCCTGGCCGCCGGCGAGAGTCTGCTGGTGACAGATGCTGCGAGCCTAGCCGATGCCAGGCTCTATCGTTATCTCGCCGATTGCAGCGGCAGCTATGCGGTCCGCGCCAACAAGGCGGCAATCGGGCGTGTCGAGCCAGCAGATGCGGCGCAGATCCTGTCCGCGCCGACGCTCGATGCCGCCATCGGGCATTTGCCGGAAGTTGCCCAGGATGACTTCCCGGCTTTCGTCGCCAAGCTTCGGCGCTCCCTGCCCTATTATCTTTTCTCGGTAGCCAATCCTGCGGAACGCAAGACGGTCGAGCGCTTCCTATTCTGGTCGAACTACAAAGGCTCAACCGACTTCTTCACAAAGTATGTCTATCCGCCCTTGGTCTGGGCCATGGTGCCACCCCTGGCGCGGGCGCGGGTTCATCCCAACACTGTGACTGCGATCAGCATCCTTCTCACCGTGCTGGCCGTGCCGCTTTTCGCCACGGGCCATTTCTGGTGGGGTTTCGCCTGCGCCTATGGCATGAGCGTGCTGGATTCGGTCGACGGTAAGCTCGCCCGCCTCACCTTCACCGATTCCGCCATCGGCAATGTGCTGGATCACGGCCTCGATATTGTGCATCCACCCTTCTGGTATTTCGGCTGGGCGATCGGTCTGCTGGGCGGCTGGGCGGCTACCGATTGGAGCCAGCCGCTCTGGCAGGCGGCCTGGGTGATGCTGGGACTTTATGTCCTCGACCGGCTGATCTTGGCGGTCTACCGGGCGAAATATAAGCGCGGACTTCACACCCATGCCGCCATGGACGCCCTGGTGCGTACCTTCATCTCACGCCGGAACATAAATCTTCCTTTTTTTACAATAGCTTATGCGACAGGCTTTGGCGCACAGGCGTTCTGCATCATCGTCCTGTGGCAAGCGTTGACTTGTGCCTATCATGGGCTGCGTACGGTCTGGATCCTCGCCACCGATCGCACGGTACCTGCCGGCCATCCGTAAACACGCGACCAAGCCGCGCAGGACGATCGATCGCTTGCCCTAATATATTGATCCGACTAGATTACCGGCGACCCATTCAGCACCCATCACATCAGGCAGCGAGTCGTCCGCAATGATCCGTTTCGGCTTTTGGAAAGACCGGACCCATAATCTCGACCGCATGTCGCTGGCCGATCTGGTGCGCGCGTTCGTGACATATCCGTCCGTGCACGCCTATGTCGCGCTTGCTGCCGTCAGCCTCTATCTGGTCGTGCGCTGGCATGCAGGCTGGCTGCCGCTTGTAGTCGCGTTCGGCCTATCGATCGTTGTCTACCCGCTGGTCTGGTACGTGCTCCATCGCTGGGTGCTGCACAGCCAGTTTCTCTACAAATCGCCGCTGACGGCAAAGGTGTGGAAGCGCATCCATTTCGACCATCACCAGGATCCGCATAACCTCGTGGTGCTGTTCGGCGCGCTCTACACGACCATCCCGACCATCGCCATCGTCACCATGCCGATCGGCTATGCCGTGGGTGGCCTCGCTGGTGCTGCCATGGCCTTTGCTACGGGTCTGCTGACGACCTGCTTTTATGAATTCTGCCACTGCGTGCAGCATCTCAACACCGCACCCAAGACCCGTTTCATGAAGCGCATCAAGCAGCAGCATATGTGGCATCACTTCCACAACGAGCAGGGCAATTTCGGCATCACGAATTTCCTGTGGGACCGTCTCGGCAGCACCTATTACGCCAAGGCCAGCGCCATGCCGAAGAGCCCGACCGTGTTCAACATCGGCTACACGGCCGAAATGGCCGAGCGCTATCCCTGGGTTGCTCAATTGTCGAACAACACACGGGGCGACGGCAATCCACGCCGTTTTCGCGCGAACGCGGCCGATAACGGCCCGGCCCAATAACTTCCGACATATCTCCAGTTAGAGGATAGACGACCATGGCAGCGATCGATGTCATTCCGGTCACGGACAAGGCCGGGCTGAAGGAATTTATCGCCCTGCCCAAACGGCTCTATCGCGGACATAAGGGCTACATCGCCCCCCTCGACATGGAGCGTGGCGAAGTCCTTTCGCCGAAGAAGAACCCTTACTTCACGCACGCGAAGGCGCAGCTGTTTCTGGCCAAGCGCGATGGCAAGACAATCGGCCGCGTCTCCGCGCAGATCTGCGAGCTGGAGCAGAAACTGCGTCCCGGCACCGGTCATTTCGGCTGGCTCGATGCCGAGGACGATCCGGCGATCTATCAGGCTTTGATCAAGGCTGCGGCTGACTGGCTCCGCGCGCAAGGATCAAGCCGCATGGTGGGGCCGCTGAGCTTCTCCAGCAATGAAGAAACCGGCCTGCTGGTCGACGGGTTCGACAGCCTGCCGATGTTGCTGATGCCCTACCACGCCCCCTATGCCGGGAAAAATGTAGAAGCGGCCGGCCTTGCCAAATTGAAGGACGTGGTTGCCTACGATCTCGACAGGAGCGCCTACAAGCCCGTGGGGTCGTCGCGCATGCTCGACAAGCTGCAGGCCGACGGCACCATCTGGATGCGCGGGTTGGATATGAAGAACTACACCGGCGATCTCGGCGTTATCCTCGATATCTTCAACGATGCCTGGGCGGAAAACTGGGGCATGGTGCCATTCACCGCGACGGAAATCGCCGCTGCAGCCGCCTCGATGAAGCCGCTGATCGATCCCGACCTCGTCGTCATCGCGGAAGTGAAGGGCGAGCCGGCCGGCATGCTGGTCTGCCTGCCCAACCTTATGGAAGCAATCCGCGATTTTGATGGCAGCCTGCTACCCTTCAACGTCTTGAAGCTGCTCTGGCGCCTGAAGATGAAGAAAGTGAAGACCAGTCGCATCCCTCTCATGGGCATCCGCCGCAAGCATCACGGATCTGTCTTGGGCGCCACCTTGCTGCCGCTGATGTTCGACCGCCTCAAGGATCCGTTCCTGAAGCGCGGCCTGGAGCGCGTGGAGATGTCCTGGATTCTCGAAGATAATCTGCCCATGCGCCGCGTCATCGAAGGCGTCGGCGGCAAGGTTTACAAGACCTATCGCCTGTACGAGAAATCACTGGCCTGATGACCGTTTTCAACGCCTTGATCCTGGCCGGCAATCGTCGCGAGGGCGACAGTGTCGCCAGCTTGACCGGGGTCAGTCACAAGGCCTTGGCACCGATCAATGGTGTGCCCATGTTGCTGCGGCTCTATCGCACGCTGCGTGCCTGCCCCGACGTAATGGATATCTATGTCTGCATCGACGATGGCGCGTTGCTGGACAATATCGACGAACTGGCGCGGGCACGCGATGCTGGCGAGCTTAAGATCGTGCCGCCTGCCAGCAGCCCCGCCGCCAGTCTGGGCCTGGCGCTGGAGACAGTTGGCCTCGCGCGCCCGCTGCTCACCACGACGGCAGATCATCCACTGCTCAGCGTCGAGATGATCACTCATATGATACGCGAAGCCGCAGCCGATGCCGATCTCAGTGTCGGCTTGGCGGAAGCCGAAACGGTCACCGCCGCCTACCCCGACGCCATCCGCACTTTTTACCGTTTCAAAGGGCGCCGCTTCAGCGGCTGCAATCTGTTTTTCGCCCGCGGCAGCAATGCGAAAAAGGTCGCCGCATATTGGCAACGCATGGAACGCCACCGCAAGAAACCTTGGCGTCTGGCATGGGAAATTGGCCCGACAGCTTTGCTGCGCATGGCGCTTGGCCAATTGAGCCTGGACGATGCCTTTGCCCATGTCTCGCGTCTGACGGGGGCTACCATTCGGCCCGTTCTGCTGCCGTTTGCCGAAGCGCCGATCGATGTCGACAAGCCGGCCGATTATGCGCTGGTGAGCGACATCCTGCGGAAGCGCGAAGGTACCGCCCCGGACGCCATCTGACCGTCGCTTTATGGCGTCAGACCATTTTCTCCTGCTGGCACCCGGTATTCGCCCTACCTGCCCCCTTGGCTTTCCCAGGCTTAGCGTCCTAGATTGTCGCACATAAATCTGTGAAATTGAGCTGGCTGATTCGGGAGCATGCGGACATGCAGTACACGGCGAACACCCTCGAAAACCATTGGATGCCCTTCACCTCCAACCGTGACTTCAAGGCCGAGCCACGCCTGATGGTCAAGGCGCAGGGCATGCATTACTGGAACCACAAGGGCGAGCAGCTGATCGACGCGTCGTCGGGCCTGTTCTGCTGTGCTGCCGGTCATGGTCGCACCGAGATCGTCGACGCCGTGCACGCTTCGATGAAAGAGATCGACTACACGCCGCACTTTCAGCTCGGCCACCCCTCTTCCTTCGAACTGGCCCAGAAGGTCGCAAAGATTACGCCAGGCGATCTCGACTACGTGTTCTTTTGTAATTCCGGTTCCGAGGCGGTCGAAACCGCAATCAAGATCGCCCTCGCCTATCATGTCGCCAAAGGCGAAGGCCAACGCACCCGCTTTGTGAGCCGCGAGCGGGCCTATCATGGTGTCAATATCGGTGGCGTCTCCTTGAGCGGCATGGTCCGCAACCGCGAGACCTTCGGCGCCGTCATGCCGGGTGTTGCACACCTTCGCCACACTTGGCAGCCAGAGGCCCGCTTCACCCGCGGCCAGCCGGAACAGGGCGCCGACCTCGCCAATGATCTTCAGCGGTTCATCGACCTTTACGGCCCGAAATCGATCGCTGCCTGCTTCGTCGAGCCGATCGCGGGTTCGACCGGTGTCCTTATTCCGCCAAAGGGCTATCTCGAGCGCCTGCGCGAGATTTGCGACAAGAATGGCATCCTGCTGGTGTTTGATGAAGTGATCTGCGGCTTTGGGCGCACCGGCAAAGCCTTTGCTGCGCAGAGCTTTGGCGTGATGCCCGATATCATCACCATGGCAAAGGCCCTCACCAACGGCGCATTGCCGATGGGTGCGGTGGCCGTGAGCGAGAAGATTTATCACACCGTCACCAGCTCGGCACTCGACGGCGCTGTGGAATTCTTCCACGGCTATACCTATTCCGCCCATCCGGCCGCGTGTGCCGCCGGTATTGCCGCCCTCGACATTTACGAGAAGGAAGGCTTGTTCGAGCGCGCCGCAGAAATGTCGCCCTATTTCCTCGACCGGATGTATTCGCTTCAGGGAATCAAGGCCGTGACCGACATCCGCGGCTACGGCATGCTGTGCGGGATCGACCTCGCCCCGGCGGCGCGGCCAGGCTTGCGCGGCTTCGACGCCACCAAACGACTGTTTGCCAAGGGCTTGCACATCAAATTCACCGGCGACGCTGGAATCTGTGCCCCAGCCCTGGTCGCTACAAAGTCCGATATCGACGAAATTTGGCGTATCTTCAAGGACGTGTTCAGCGAATATTGATGTCCCCGCTCACAGCCAGGTCGCACATAGCTCCATGACCAAGCCCCGCTATCTTGCGGAGAAGATGCCTGCACCCGCCCACCGTGCGGGAGAGCAGCACATCGACTATTCGGTGCCGGCCGACGACGAGGTGAAAACCACGACATGCTACATGTGCGCCTGCCGCTGTGGCATCAAGGTGCATATGAAGGATGGCAAGATCCGCTATATCGAGGGCAATCGCGATCACCCGGTGAACAAGGGCGTGCTGTGCGCCAAGGGTTCCGCCGGCATCATGACGCAATATTCCCCGGCGCGTCTGACCAAGCCGCTGAAGCGCATTGGCGAACGTGGTGCCGGCGAATTCGTCGAGATCGAATGGGAGGAAGCGCTCAGCATCGCCACCCATCGCCTGGCCAAGATCCGTGCTACCGATCCCAAGCGCCTTGCTTTCTTCACCGGTCGCGACCAGAGCCAGGCTTTGACTGGCTGGTGGGCGAAGCAGTTTGGCACGCCCAATTTTGCGGCCCATGGCGGTTTCTGCTCCGTCAACATGGCAGCAGCCGGCCTCTATTCTCTCGGCGGAGCTTTCTGGGAATTCGGCGAGCCGGATTGGGAGAACACCAAATATTTCCTGATGTTCGGTGTCGCAGAAGACCACGATAGCAATCCGATCAAGATCGGGCTGGGCCAGTTGAAGAGCCGCCCCGATGACAACCGGGCGAAGTTCGTGTCCGTCAACCCGATCCGTACCGGCTATTCCGCCATTGCCGATGAATGGCTTGGCATCAAGCCCGGCACCGACGGGCTATTCGTCCTCTCACTCATTCACGAATTGCTGCGCAACGACAAGGTCGATCTCGATTTCCTGGTGAGCTACACCAACGCGCCTTGGCTGATCGTCAATGCGCCGGACACGAAAGAACACGGGCTGGTCTATCGCAACCAGGAAGGCGATCCGCTCTGCCTCGATCGCGACAGCGGCGATTTTGTCGATGCCATGCGTGCCGGCGTGCGGCCGCATCTGATGGGCCCGGTCAATCTGCCCGACGGCCGTCCTGCCCGCACGGTGCTCGATCTCCTGGTCGACCGCTATCGCGACGCGGCTTACGCACCTGACACGGTGGCACAGCAGGTCGGCATCTCTGCTGAGACCATCAAGCGGATCGCCATTGAGCTGGCCGAGGTCGCCTTCGAACAGACGATCGAAATCAAGACACCATGGACCGATTGGGCCGGCCGCCACCATGAGAGCTTCATCGGCCGTCCGGTCTCGATGCACGCCATGCGCGGCGTCTCGGCACATTCCAATGGCTTCCAGACGTGCCGCGCCATCCATGTGCTGCAGATGCTGCTCGGCAGCGTCGATTGCCCAGGTGGCTGGCGCTACAAGCCGCCCTTCCCCCGCGTGCCTGGCTCAGGTGCTGCACCCTCGCCCATGGTGGGGCCGAACCAGCCCCTGTCCGGCATGCCGCTCGGCTTTCCCCAGGGTCCGAACGATCTGCTGGTCGATGCCCTCGGCCGCCCGCTGCGCATCGACAAGGCCTATTCCTGGGAAGCGCCGCTAGCCCTCCATGGCCTGATGCACATGGTCATCCACAATGCCTGGAAGGGTGATCCTTATACGATCGATACGCTCTTCCTCTACATGGCGAACATGGCCTGGAACTCGTCGATGAATACGGCGGGTACCATGGACATGCTGAAGGACAAGGACCCGGCGACCGGCGACTACAAGATTCCCTATGTCATCTACAGCGACGCCTATTATTCCGAGATGGTGGCGTTCGCCGATCTCATTCTGCCGGATACCACCTATCTCGAACGCTGGGACTGCATCTCGCTCCTGGACCGCCCGATCAGTCATGCGGATGCGGCAGGTGATGCCATCCGCCAACCGGTGATCAAACCGGACCGTGATGTGCGTCCGTTCCAGGACGTACTGCTCGACCTCGGCACCAGGTTGAAGCTGCCGGGCATTGCGGCAGAAGATGGCAGTGCGCTCTATCCCGGCGGTCTTCACGATTACATTTTGAAGCACGAACGCAAGCCCGGCATCGGTATGTTGAGCGGCTTCCGCGGTGTCGATGGCACTGAGATGGGGCGCGGCAAGCCCAACCCGGATCAGATTCAGCGCTACATCGCCCAGGGTTGCTTCAATGAGATGCCGATCCCCGAGAATGCGCGCTTCTATCGCTTCGGAAATCAGGATTATCTGCAATGGTCGACGGCGCGCGGCCTGATCGACAGCCCGGACCCGATGGTGCTGCAGCTCTATTGCGAGCCGATGCGCAAGTTCCAACTGGCGGCGGAAGGCTTCGGTGGCAGGCAACCACCCAATGAGTCCGATCGCGAACGTCTCAAGGCATATGCCGATCCGCTGCCAATCTGGTATCCGCCCTTTGGCGAAGCCGAGACCGCCGACGGCTTCCCACTTCATGCGCTGACGCAGCGCCCGATGCACATGTACCATTCCTGGGGCACGCACAATGCCTGGTTGCGGCAGCTACAGTCACGCAATCCTCTCTTCATCCATCATCAAACCGCTGCAGAACTCGATCTTGCTGACGGCGATTGGGTGTGGATCGAAAGCGCGCATGCCCGCGTGAAGGCCGAGGTCAAACTGATGGATGGTGTGCATCCCGGCACGGTCTGGACGTGGAATGCGATCGGCAAGCGCAAGGGCGCCTGGAACCTCACACCGCAGGCGCCCGAAGCAAAGACCGGATTCCTGCTCAACCATGTAATCAGTGAGCTGTTGCCGGCGCGAGCAGACGGCTATCGCTACACGAACTCCGATCCGGTGACTGGTCAGGCCGCCTGGTTCGATCTCAAAATCCGTCTGGTGAAATGTGCTGTTGACGAAGCACACGAGACCTCGCCGAGCTTCAGCGCGCTGCCACGGCGCGGCGAGCCTGCTTCGACGTTGCGCTATGGCGCCGGCATGGGCAAAGGGGTCAAGTCATGACCTCGCTCCCGACCGAGCCATCGACGCGGCGCCTAGGCCTCGTTATCGACCTCGATATCTGCGTCGGTTGTCACGCCTGTGCCGTCAATTGCAAAGAATGGAATGCCGGCGGCCATATGGCGCCGCTGACCGACTTCGATGCCTTTGGCGAAAAGCCGAGCGGCGTCTGGTTCAACCGCATCCACACGTTCGAGGCCGGCGAGGGTGCCGACGGCCGCACCGTGCATTTTCCAAAATCCTGCCTGCATTGCGAGACACCGGATTGCGTGACCGTCTGTCCCACCGGCGCGTCGTTCAAGCGTGCGGCGGACGGCATCGTGCTGGTCAATGAAGACATGTGCATCGGTTGCAAGCTCTGCTCCTGGGCCTGCCCTTACGGTGCGCGCGAATTCGACGAAGATGTCGGTGTCATGAAGAAATGCACCCTGTGCGTCGACCGCATCTACAACGAGACGCTCGATGAAGTTGAGCGCGTCCCGGCCTGCGTGTCGACCTGCCCCGTTGGTGCACGGCATTTCGGTGATCTTGGCGACCCGAACTCCAGCGTTTCACAACTGGTGGCCGAACGTGAAGGCTATGACCTGATGCCTGAGATGGGCTACCGCCCGACCAATAAATATCTGCCACCCCGCCCGCGCCGCAATGGCTCGACTACCGGCTGCAGTAGCAAGACTGTGCCGGCGGAACCGATGGTCGATACCGTGGCTTTGACCAACCACCCCTTTCTGCGCTGGGTCGACCGGCTGTTGACGCGCTGAGGCCGCATGTATCCAGCCTATTCCGTCATCTTCTTCACCAGTGCATCGGGTGCCGGCTATGCCCTGCTGGCCTTGATGAGCCTGCTGGGCCTCATCGGCATCTTGCCGGCGGAGCGCTGGTTTGGCCTCACCGGCTTCCTGGCGGGTCTGATCGCTGTCACCGCAGGCTTACTCTCTTCAACCTACCATCTCGGCCGCCCCGAACGAGCCTGGCGTGCCTTCTCGCAATGGCGGTCGTCCTGGCTGTCACGCGAAGGCGTGCTGGCGGTTGCAACCTTCATTCCCGCCGGGATCACCGCGCTGGGCTGGGTCATTTTTGAACAGGTCTGGTGGTTGCCCGCTCTCGTCCTTGCCGCGCTGGCGATTGCGACAACCAGTGCCACGGCGATGATCTATGCGAGCTTGAAGACTGTGCGGCGCTGGCGCAATGGTTGGACCCTGCCCGGCTATCTGACGATGGGTTTGGCAAGCGGCAGTCTTTGGCTGGCCTTGCTGTGCGCCCTGTTCCAGATCGATGCCCTGGCACTGCTATGGCTCTCACTGATCTGCATATTTGCCGCGAGCATCGTGAAGCTCGGCTATTGGCGTTTCGTCGATACCGAAACGGGCACAGCGACCGCGGGTTCGGCAACTGGTTTGGGGCGCTTCGGCAAGGTCAAGCTGTTTGCCGCCCCGCACACCGAGGAGAACTATCTCCTGAAGGAAATGGGCTTCAAGATCGCCCGCAAGCATGCGCTGAAACTGCGAAAGATGGCCATGCTGCTGGCGTTCGCGACACCTGTGCTGGCGATCATGATTGCGGCCATGGTGCCGCAGGCGACCTCATTTGTGCTGGCCATTGCTGTCGTCGCCAACGCAGTCGGCACCTTGACCGAGCGCTGGCTGTTCTTTGCCGAGGCACGGCATGTGGTGACGCTCTATTATGGCGCGGACGTCGCCTAGAGCCAAAGAAGGCCTACTTAGAGGAAGGCGCTCGGATCAGCCATGACCTGGTTGCGGCCGTTCTGCTTGGCACGGTAGAGCGCTGCGTCGGCGAGCTTCAACAGGTCCTCGCCCGGAATGACCTTGGTGGTTGCGGCGAGGCCGATCGAGACCGTGACCGTGAGGTCGCCATCGGGTGCGCCTTCAACCTTCATCGGTGTGTCAGAGACGCGCCGGCACAAGCGCTCGGCAACCTTGAGGGCGGCCTGGCCGTCGGTGTCGGGCAGCAGGCAGACAAACTCTTCGCCGCCAGTACGCGCCACCATGTCGAAATTGCGCATTGCGGCCGTGGCACGCTGCGCAAACTGCTTCAGCACCTCGTCGCCAGCAGCATGGCCGAAGCTGTCATTGACGTTCTTGAAGCGATCAAGATCGCACACAAGCACGCTCAGCGCCTTGCCGGAATCCTTCACGCGGTCCATCAGCCCATCGAGATGACGCATCGCGTAACGGCGATTGTAGAGGCCCGTCAGGCTGTCCGTCAGCGCCAATGACAGGCTACGTTCATAATTGGCGCGCAGGCGGTCCTGATAGCGGCGCCGACGCACCTGGATGCGCACGCGCGCCAGCAATTCATTGGGGTCGATCGGCTTCATCAGATAGTCGCTGGCGCCGATGTCGAGGCCCTTGATCAAGCGGGGCATGTCGAACTCTTCGACGATCAACAGAATCGGCACTTGCCGGGTTTCTTCCTGCGAGCGCAGATGCGAGCACAATCGCAGCCCGTCTTCACCACCAACCTGGATGTTGGTGATGATGAGGTCGTAGCGTTTCTGGGCGGCCAGCTCCTGGGCACGCGCCAGATTGTCCGTGACCTCGACGACGTCATCGTCTTTCGACAGCACCTGCACCACGCGCTGCGCTGCCGGCGCAAAGCCTTCTACCAAGAGCACCGAGGCGTTGCGGTCCTCGTTCTTTTCCGGCTCGTTCGTCCCAAGGAGATCAAAGGCACCTGACGTCTGCTCACGCATCCGCCATTCGTCCATGATCATCTTGAGGCGCACCAGAGACCGCACACGCGCAAAAAGTGCAAGGTCATTCACCGGCTTGGTGAGAAAGTCGTCAGCCCCGGCCTCGAGCCCACGCACACGGTCGCTGGGATCGCTGAGTGCGGTCACCATGACGACTGGCAGGAAATGCGTCTTCGGATTGGCGCGGATACGCGCG
This sequence comes from Dongia sp. P2_B8, assembly GCF_056404715.1. Taxonomy (NCBI): domain Bacteria; kingdom Pseudomonadati; phylum Pseudomonadota; class Alphaproteobacteria; order Rhodospirillales; family Dongiaceae; genus Dongia; species Dongia sp. P2_B8. The sequence continues at coordinate 181,278 of NZ_JBFUDM010000004.1, forward strand.
CACACTTCGAAACCATCCATTTCGGGCATCATCACGTCCAACAAGACGATGTCCGGGATCTGCTTGTCGATAAGCTCCAGCGCTTCCTTGCCGCTCGCGGCGCTCACCACCTCGAAATATTCGGCGGCGAGTTTGGCTTCGAGCAGGCGAACATTGGCTGGAATATCGTCTACGACCAGAATACGTGCCGACATTTAATCGCTTTACCTACGCTTATTGCAGGAAGCGATCGACGGTCTCCAGGAACTGGACGACAGAGATGGGCTTGGCGATATAGGCCTCGCAGCCCCCTTCACGGATCTTCTCCTCATCACCCTTCATGGCAAAGGCCGTCACGGCGATGATTGGAATGGAGCGCAGGTTATCGTCCTCTTTGATCCATTTGGTAACTTCCAGCCCGGATACCTCCGGAAGCTGAATATCCATCAGAATGAGATCGGGCTTGTGCTGGCGCGCCAGTTTAAGGGCGTCCATCCCGTCCTTGGTCTGCAGGATGTTGTAACCCTGAGCCTGAATGAGATCGTGGAAAAGCTTCATATTAAGCTCGTTATCCTCGACGATCAGAATCGTCTTGGATGATGCTTTTTTGCGTTTCTCTTCAGACGAAAGCTGGTCTGCCATAAATCCTCCCGCCGGCCCCGGAATCCGGCCTCCCCACAATCCGACTCATAGGATCGGCACGAATGTCACTCGACCCTATTCCCGCCGACTTTTCAATGCCATATTAGTAAATGTTCCACGAAAATTCCAACGCGATTCCGGTTGGTGTTAAGATTTAAGGCCACCGATTTGGAGCGTCCCGTGGCCGGCATTTGTCGCGAATGCGAAGCAATCTTTTCACAACCCCACATTCAGGGGAAGGGTAAGGCACGTGCACAGCCTATCCCCAATATGGCTGGCGAGCGCCCGCAACCGACGCCACGTTGCCCCGTTTGCCGTTCCCCGCGCCTGCTTCAACATGCTGAATTCGACAGCCTGGCCATCAGCCATGTCGACTGTGACGCCTTCTACGCCGCCGTTGAGAAACGAGACCGGCCGGAACTTAGGGATAAGCCGTTGATCATTGGTGGCGGACATCGGGGGGTCGTCTCGACCGCCTGCTATATCGCCCGCCTCTCCGGCGTTCGCTCGGCCATGCCCATGTTTACGGCCAAGAAATTATGCCCAGATGCCGTCATCCTGCCACCTGATATGGCGAAATACCGCCGTGTCGCTGAGGACATCCGCAAGTTGATGGTTGCGCTGACACCCCAGGTAGAGCCCGTTTCCATCGATGAAGCGTTCCTCGATCTCACTGGGACAACCGCACTGCACAAGATGAGCCCGGCCCAATCCTTGAATCGGCTGGCCAAGCGGATCGAGGCCGAAATCGGGGTCACCGTCTCAGTCGGCCTCAGCCATAACAAGTTCCTGGCCAAGCTCGCCTCCGACCTCGACAAGCCGCGCGGCTTTTCGATCATCGGCAAGGCTGAAACGGAGATTTTTCTTGCCGAAAAATCGGTTGGGCTGATCTGGGGGGTCGGCAAGGTGATGCGTGAGCAGTTGGCCAAGGACGGTATCCTGACCATGGGACAGGTCCAGCAGATGCCCCTGGACGGCATGATGCGCCGCTACGGTAATATGGGATCCCATATCTGGCACCTCGCCCGCGGCCTCGACGACCGGCGCGTCGAGCCTGACGGCGAGGCCAAGAGCATCTCTGCCGAGACGACTTTCGACATCGATATCGCCGACCCGGAGACCCTGGCCAGCGAGTTGTGGCCGCTGTGTGAGAAGGTCGCGTTTCGCCTGAAGGCAGCCAGCCTCGCCGGCCATGTCGTCCATATCAAGCTGAAGACCGCGGGCTTCCGCCTGGTGACACGCCAAGTGAGGCTGCCAGCCCCCACGCAGCTTGCCGAGACGCTCTACCGCTCTGGCCTCGGGTTGCTGCAGAAGGAAGCGACCGGCGACTGGTACCGCCTGATCGGCATCGGCGTTGATTCATTGCATGACGCAAAGGACGCTGATCCCATCGATCTTGCTGATCCTGATTCAGACCGTCGGCGTCGCGTCGAGGCCGCCATGGATTCCGTCCGCGCCAAATTGGGCAAGGATGCGATCGTCAAAGGCCGCAGCCTGAAGACCTTGAAATAGGCTTCAGCAGCCTTCCGGCTTCAAGGGTGTCAATTCATCCATGATGGCCCGGACTTTGAGGTCACCCAAGGCAAAGGTCAGGCTGCCGACGACGCCATTGCTGTAGAGCCGCATGCTTTGCTCGGTATCAGGTACACCTTCCGGCGATCCGCTCATGTAGAAGGCCAATGCCGCCGGAAATGACCGCACGCCCTTGAGATCCGAAAAAGTCTTGGCCGAAGATGCCTCGCTGGGCGGCGTCCAATCAAGTGAACCAGGGGCCAGCGCTGTACCGACTTCAATCGCGTCATTGCCAACCGACCCGTCGAACAGATTGGCGAGGACATAGCTTTCCCCCGCCGCATCGCCCTTGATCAGGGCCAGAGTGTGCTGCACCGGGAACATAGTATGTGCCGGTAGCTTGAATTCAGCCTGTTGCGGCAGGTCAGAGGTGACGTCGGCCGGGCCGTCCGGACTGTCCCGGCGAACCTCGCCACGGCGGCGCGAGGTCTCCTCGCTGTCTGACAATTCGCGGGTGAAATAGCGGTAGCGCTTGCCGTCCTTGGATTCCCAGCTGACCTGGCTCCAGCCCAGACGGTGAATTTCGCCATCCTCTCCAGCCAAAGCCAGCTCAGCCTTCAAATCCATGGCCCAGCCGTCGCAGACATCCTTGATTTCGAAGGTCATCAGGCCGTTGCCGCCGGTCAGCGACCCACTATTGCCCAGGGCCAGGGTATAGACCACGCGGTGGGGCAGAAGGTCGGCCTGGACAGGGGCGGCAAATACCGCGGAAACCGCCAGAAAAAGGGCAATACCGGCAATGGAGCGGCAAATCGACAAAAGCATCGTCCTTTCTTGTCGTTCACGGGGCAGATGCGGCCGTTCCCAGCAAGTATGGCATGCAGCCACTTTGCATGATAGACGGCACCAATCGCGAATATCGATCCTGTGGGCCGCCCGACCATCCGGCGCGACCGACCGGGATTTTTGACCTTAGGGGAACCATATGACCACCCGGCCCAAGCTGCTGATCACCCGACGCCTGCCCGATGCCGTTACCAAGCGGGTCACCGCCCATTACGACGTCGAGCTGAATGCCGACGACCATGTCATGTCGGCCGACGAATTGCTGACCAAGGCCCAGGGCAAGGACGCACTGCTGGTGACCCCGGTCGACAAGATCACACCCGACCTGGTGGAAAAGCTCCCAGCTTCGGTCAAAATGATCGCTACCTTCTCGGTCGGCTACGAGCACATCAATGTCCCCGCGCTGAAGGCGCGCGGTGTCAAAGCCTCGAACACGCCGGACGTGTTGACCGACGCCACCGCCGATATCGCCCTCCTCTTGCTGCTGGGTGCCGCCCGACGCGCCTATGAAGGCGAGCGCGCCGTCCGTGAGGGCACTTGGAAATCCTGGTCGACCGTCTACATGCTGGGTGTTCACGCGACCGGCAAGCGGCTCGGCATTTTCGGCATGGGCCGTATCGGCCAGGCTGTCGCCAAGCGCGCCCGCGCCTTTGACATGCCGATCCATTACTATAACCGCAGCCGCCTTTCGCCCGACCTGGAACAGGGCGCGATTTACCACAAGACCGCTGAAGACATGCTGCCGCATTGCGACTTTCTGTCGATCAATGCGCCGGGTGGGGCTGATACCCAGCATTGGCTGAATGCACAGCGCATCGCGCTGATGCCCGACGGTGCAATTGTCGTCAACACCGCGCGTGGCGGTCTGGTCGATGACAACGCCCTCATCGCGGCCCTGAAATCCGGCAAGCTGTTCGCAGCTGGCCTCGACGTGTTCGAGAACGAGCCCAATCTCAACCCGGCCTACCGGGAACTGTCGAACGTCTTCCTGCTGCCGCATCTGGGCAGCGCCACGATCGACACCCGCAATGCCATGGGCTTCAAGGCACTCGACAATCTCGATGCCTTCTTCGCCGGCAAGGCACTGATCGATCCGATTGCGTAGTGCGCACGAATGCTGGGGAACTAGAACGTCATGCCCGGGCCTACTCTTGAATCAAGAATGGCCGGGCATCCACACTCTCAACTGCAGCAGTGAATCCCCGGGTCTTCGCCCGGGGATAACGACGTTGTTGAGAACAATTCTTCAAACAATCGCGACCGGCATGCCGAAGGCCTTGCCGACAGCATCCAGGCGACGCTGCACCGCCTCGCCGAACAGGGCGCCGGCATCCTGTGGCAGATGCAATTCCAGGCGGTCATTGCGCTTCTCGATCGAGGTCAGGTTGAGCATACGCTCGGTCCCGGCACTCAGGGCATAGGCCAGACGCAAGGCGGCACCAGCACGGGCTGCGAAATCCTTGTCACTGTCTTCCAGCAGGCTCGGCAGGTTCTGGATATAGGGGGCGTCCGGCCCGTCGCCATAGCGTGTCGCGATGATGAGCGCCAACACCACGCGTTCGGGATGCGTAATGCCGGCCACAGGCAGGCGCAGCACGCGCAGGAAGGCGTGTTCGGCGCGATAATCAGGATGCTCGCGCCAGGCGATGTCGGAGAGCAGGCAAGCGGCCTCACGCAACCGCGCCCGCGCCTTGCCTTCAGAGCGGAACAAGGGCGCCAGCCAATCGTCGAGAAGATCGCTCACTGATCCAAAACGGCCGTCGGCACCCGCAAGATCGGCACAGCCAACCAGCAACGGATCGCCCTGCTGGGCAGCCGCGTCCAAGGTGCTGAACAAATACCCCTCACGCAAGCCATAGGCGGAATAGAGTACGCATTCGGGCTTCACCGCCTTGATCAGACGCTCCAACACCAGCGCACCATAGGGCAATGTTTCCATGCGCCGCCGCGACATGCCGACGATGTTGGTGAGGGATTTCTTGCCAAGATGCGCGAGCACATTGGAGAGCTCTTCGCTCTGCCGCCGCGACATCCGGTATTCATGGATCACATGCAGCGGGTAATGCGTCTGCTCCATGTGGATGCGCGCCAGCGACCGCCAGGTGCCGCCCACCGGATAGAGCGTCTTGCCTTTGACCTCCGACAGCCAGGACAGCTTCTCAAGCTGCCGGTCAATCAGCCGCTGCGCGTCGTCAATATTGCCGTTGGTGGCTTCGACCAGGCGCAACGGACCCAGGGGCAAGGTCACATGTTCACGGATCTGCCCAGCCTGCAGCCGCACCAGTTCCAGGCTGCCACCACCCAGATCGCCCATTAGCCCGTCAGCTTCCGGAATGCCGGCGAGCACACCTAAAGCGGAGAGCTTGGCTTCGTCTTCGCCACTGACAATCCGCACCTTGCGGCCGGTCTGCTTTTCGATCTGCGCTGCAAAGGCCGCGCCGTCCTTGGCGTCGCGTACCGCTGCGGTCGCCAACAAAGCGATACTCTCGACACCCATGGCTTCCGCCATTGTGACAAAGCGCCGGATATTGACGATCGCTGCCTCGGTCCCGTCCGGATTGAGCAGGCCATGCCGCTCAAGCCCCTTGCCAAGGCCGGGCTGCGCTTTTTCATTGAACACCGGCACCGGACAGCGCGACCTTTTGTCGAAGACGACCAGACGCAGGGAATTGGAACCGATATCGATCACCGCCACACGCCCGGATTTGGTGGCCCGTGCGGTGGCAGTGGCCTTGCGGAGAGATGCTGTCACTATCAGGCCTTCGGCAAATCCAGTTTTGAAATCTTCTTTTGCTTTTTCAACGCCGATCCACGGCCTGATAGGCTGGGATTGGTCATGAAATAGGTATGTGCGCTGAACCCGACCACACCTTCGGCCGGCGACAGCCGGTGATAAATACCATCGGAATCAAGTTCCCAGCTTTGCAGATTGTCCTTCAGATTCGCCATCATGATCTGATCGAGCACCTGCTGATGCACAGTCGGGTTTTCCACCGGCACCATGATCTCCAATCGCCGGTCCATGTTACGTGGCATCCAGTCTGCCGAGGAAATAAATACCTTGGCGTGACGCGATGGCAAGGCATGTCCATTGCCAAAGCAGATAATGCGCGAATGTTCGAGGAAACGGCCGATGATGCTCTTGACGCGAATATTCTCCGACAATCCTTTGACGCCCGGCCGCAAGCAGCAGACACCGCGAATGATCAGCATGATTTTGACACCGGCCTGGCTCGCCCGGTAAAGCGCATCTATGAGGCCGTTGTCCACCAGGGAATTCAGCTTCACCCAGATCGCTCCGGCACGCCCCGCCTTTGCATGCTCGATCTCGTCGTCGATCAGCTTCAGGATGGTCGACCGCAGGGTTGTGGGCGCGAATGCCACCTTCTCGGTCGATTGCGGGCGCGCATAACCTGTCATGTAGTTGAACAGCTTCGCCGCATCATGGCACAGGCCAGGCTCGCTGGTGAAGAAGCTGAGATCGGTATAGACCTTCGCCGTAATCGGATGATAGTTGCCAGTACCAAAATGCACATAGGTCTTGAGGCCGCCACCTTCGCGCCGCATCACCATCGATACCTTGGCATGCGTCTTCAACGCCACGAAGCCATACACAACCTGCACGCCGGCACGCTCCAGATCACGCGCCCAGCGGATGTTGGCGGCTTCGTCAAAGCGAGCTTTCAACTCGACCAGCGCCGTAACCGATTTGCCGGCTTCTGCGGCCTCGATCAGTGCTTTGACAATGGGGCTGTCGTCGCTGGTGCGATAGAGCGTCTGCTTGATCGCGACCACGTTCGGGTCACGCGCCGCCTGCAGCACAAACTGCACGACGACGTCGAAACTTTCATAGGGGTGATGGACAACAATGTCCTTGGTGCGGATGGCAGCAAAACAATCGCCACCCATTTCGCGGATTCGTTCCGGAAAGCGCGGATTGAACGGCTGGAATTTGAGATCCGGTCGGTCGCCGATCAATTGTGAGGTAGCGCCGAGGCCAAGCAGGCCATCCAGCACGAACACGTCTTCCCTGTCGACGTCGAGTTCGTCGATGATGAAGGAGAGCAATTCCTCTGGCATCTCGGAATTGACCTTGAGGCGAATGACCAGGCCGCGACGCCGCCGCTTCAGCGCCGATTCATAGTGCCGCACCAGATCTTCGGCTTCTTCGAGGATTTCGATTTCGCTGTCCCGGATAAGGCGGAAATAACCATTGCTGATCACCTCGAAGCCCGGAAACAGCCGGTCGAGATAAAGCCCCACCACCGCTTCCAGAGTCAGGAAGCGGACATTGTAGGGGTCCTTGCCCGGCAGGCGGATAAAGCGCGGCAACAGGTTGGGCAGCATGATGAGCGCCCGCATCGGCTTGCCGTCGCTCAACTGCCGCAGTTCCAACACGACCGAAAAACCGAGATTAGGAATGAAGGGAAACGGGTGCGCCGGGTCGACCGCCATCGGCGTCAAGACGGGGAAAATCTGATCCATGAAATGGTTGTCGAGCCATTCCTTTTCAGCCCCCGTCACTTCCGAGGGTTCGACCACCGAAATTCCGTTGTCGCGCAGATCATCGCGCAGATTGCGCCAATGCTCCTGCTGCGCACGCATTAACTCGCCGGAACGCTGATTGATCGCCGCCAGCTGCTGCACTGGCGTCAGGCCGTCAGCAGAGATGACATTGACATGTGCCCGCTCCTGCCCGCGCAGGCCAGCGACGCGTACCATGTAGAATTCATCGAGATTGTTGGCGGAGATCGACAGGAACCGCACCCGCTCAAGCAGCGGATGGGTCTTATTGCCGGTTTCTTCCAGCACCCGTTCGTTAAAGGCCAGCCACGAAAGTTCGCGGTTGATGAAGCGGTTCAGCGCATCCGGCTGATATTTCGGTTCGACCAATTGTGCATCGTCCACGGGCAACTTCCTGCGTTTATCCGACCCTGCTCTACACCCCGCATCCGGCCCGCGCCCGAACCGGCGCTGGCTAAAGACGGCCACCTCGCTTACAGTATAGAACACTCGAATGGTGGTGGGTATTCCTTATAAATCAATTACTTCAATTTGATGACAGAATGAAGACACTGATCCTGATGCGTCACGCTAAATCGGCCTGGGACGCTGGCCAAGTGGCCGATCACGACCGCACATTGTCGTCCCGGGGACGCGAAACCGCCCCATTGATGGGGGCGTGGATGGCCGCGCAGAAACTAAGGCCGGACATGGTTCTCTGTTCCACGGCGACGCGGGTGGTCGAGACCTTGGCGCTGCTGCGTCCGACCCTGCCCGACAATGTCGATGTGAAAGAAAAGGAAGCCCTCTATATGGCTCTGCCGCGAGAAATCCTGGCGGTCATCTCCAAGATCAAGGACAAGGTCGATACCTTGCTGGTGCTCGGCCACAACCCAGGCATCGGCAGCCTGGCCCATTGGCTGGCTGGCCAGGGTGACAAGCGGGCGTTGGAGCGCATGCGTGACAAGTTCCCCACCGCTGGGATCGCCGTCATAGATTTTGATATTGCCGCCTGGCGTGAATTGGATGGCGAACAGGGCAACCTGCGTCAATTCATGACGCCCAAGGATCTCGCCAAGGCCTAATCAATCCTCGGCCCAGAATTTCTTCTGAGCCCGGAAGCCCTCCCAGGTTGCCCGAAATCCTGCCAAATCCTGGCTGATGCGCCGCGACTGCCAACCCAGCACGACACCTTGGAGGAGATTGATGTCGGCAGCGCCGAGGCCGCGCTCGCTTGCCAACCGGCCGATCAATTCGACCAGCAGATGCCGTCCGACCACGGCATCGTTCAGTGAGCCAAGATGATCCTGAATGGCCCCGAGATGCAGGAGATATTTGTCGGTCCGTTTGGCGCGGTAGAGCGAGGCGAAGGCCTGGGCACCATAGCGCATTTTCTTGGCCAGTAGGCGCAGGCGGTGGAGTTCCACTTCCGACAGTTCAGCGTGTTCCCCACCCAATCTCACCAGACGCTTATGTGCCTTGCCCAGCCATTCGTCGGCAAACTCGCGTACCGGGCGGTCGAGCCCGAACTGCGCCACGGCGCTGCGACCGCGCCAATCATCGGCCAGCAGCAGGCGATAGATCTGCAAGAGCATGACGGCATAACGCGGATTGTCGAGGGCTTGATGGGCCCGGCGACGCGCTTCCGCACGCGCCGCTTTGGCAACATTCAGCAGCGGGCCGACAGCAGTCTGTCCCAACAGGCGCGCCTGCATCGGCACCAACGTCTCGGCAATCAAGACATCAAGATCGCGGGCAGGACCGAATTGCCGCTGCAGCCAGCGAAGGTCGATCGACATCGCCGCATGGGCGCCATCGTCGATCAGTTCACGATAGGCACCGATGGTGGCGCGAAAGCGGCGAATGGCGACACGAAACTGATGGATGGCTTCGTCATCCTCGCTCTCGTGGATTGCCGCCTCGTTAGCGCGCAGCTGATCGAGGCAACTGCGGACGATGGCCCCAAAGGCGTCCCCGGCCGTGCCCTTGCGGGCAAGTTCGAGCGGTTCCGCCCGAACCGGCTCGGCCTTGAAGCCATCAGCCAGCGCATAGCCACGCGCAGCCTTGGTCGCCAGGCCGAGGCGCGCTGGTACATCCTCCACCAGACGTTCCGCGCAATGGAACAGGTCGACCGGCTGCCCGGACTTTAGTTCCAACTCGATTTCGGCAATCGGCGCTCGCAGGTGCTTGGCCTGGGCCGATTTGGTATCGATGCTGCCGATATCCAGCGCAACCTCGATCTGGCTGTCACCACGTGTAACGAGCCATGCCGCGCGCTCAAAGCGCGTGGTAAAGACCGGGCGCAATTGCGCCATGATATTGGCGCGCTGCAGGCGTTGGCGAAGCTTGGCGTCGTTGATAGCTGATAGCAGCGGCCGGGTGCCCTTGATCTCCGATTCAAACTCCAGATAGGATTGCAAGCCATCGAGCCCACCGCCTGGCACCTTCAAAGTCTGGATGCGCCTGGTGCCGATGTGCCGGACGCGCAACGCCATGCCACGACCTTTCAGCCATGAATCGGGCGTGTCGAAGTAAGTCGTCTCCAAAACAGACGTCTTGGCCGGCGCCGACGCCCCCAGCAACCGACGCAGCGTCGTCGGTCGCACTTTCGCCGCCCCGCCCGGCAGCGTCAGCTTCAATTCAATCTCTTGGTTCTTCATGGTCCCCAACCGCCTGCGGCGCGATCCTAAACAGTGGTTCGCGGCAGAGAAAATGACGGTTTGATGACAATCTCAGCCAAACGATCAAAAATCTTACACCTTCACAACTCCGTGAACAGCGGCCATTCCGCTGCTAAGCTCTCGACAAATAGGCATACTGCCCGTGTCTCATTCACAGCCATCACTCTGGAATCGGAGGGAAAAGCCATATGAATCGCCTGAAATTGCTGCTCGGAGCCGCCGCCATCGTCGTCGCCATGGGGGGCGTCGTCGCCACTGTCGCCGCGGAGACCCCGCGCCAGGATGCGATGAAGGAGATGGGCAAAAACATGAAGGCCATCAAAGGGATCATCGATGCGGGTGGCCCGGCCGCCGACGTCACCGCTGCGGCACAGAAGGTCGCAGAGATCGCAGCCAAGATTCCGGACTTGTTCCCCACAGGGTCCGATACCGCCGATGACGAAGCCAGCGCCAAGATATGGGAAAGCTGGGACGACTTTACGGCGAAGGCGAAATCACTCGGCGACGAAGCAACTCTGCTGGCCTCTGCCGCCGGCGGTGGCGATATGGCAACGGTTGGCGCCCAGTTCGAGAAGGTCGGCGGCGCCTGCGGCACCTGCCACAAGGCTTTCCGCGAAAAGAAGAACTGATCAGGCGATCGATTATTGGCGGCAGCCCGATATCAAGCGGGCTGCCGTTTTCCTTACTTCAGGCTGCTGAGATATTCGGCAATGGCATGGATATCGGCATCCGGCAGTTTCGCAATATTCTGTTGCACCTCGCCCATGCCGCCGCTCGACAAATCGTCATAGAAGCCTTCTTCGCCTTCCTTGAGCCCGGTCGCCAGATCGTCCGTATCCTTGAACTTCTTGCGACCGATCAGGTCGCGCAGGCTCGGCACCTTGCCTCGGCCTTCGGGATGCGGCCCACCTGCAAAGGCGCGCCCCTGGTCCATCATCATCAGCACATTGCGGGGCGTATGGCATTCAGCGCAATGACCGGCGCCGTTGACCAGGTAAGCACCGCGATTCCAGCTGGCCGATTGCCCGCTGTCCGCCGTGATCGGCGGCAGTTTGGCCAGAGGCTGCCACAGTCCGATGCCGCGCCGGACCACCCAGGCAAACGGCACGTCAGCAGGCTTCGGGGGCGAATTCACGGCCGGCAAGGTCAGCAGATAGGCCTTGATATCAAGGACGTCCTCGACCTTCATGCGGCCATATGAGATGTAGGGGAAGGCTGGAATATAATGCTCGCCCTGCGGCGAAACGCCGTGCTGGACAGCGTCGACGAAGGCAGCGTCGGACCAGGTACCAATGCCTGTCGCCGTATCCGGCGTGATGTTGGGCGGATAGAGCGTCCCGACCGGTGTCTTCAACGGCGCACCGCCAGATGGCAGCGCCATATCGGCACCGCTATCCTTGGCAGGGTGATGGCACGATATGCAGCCGCCGATGTGAAACAGCAATTCGCCATTGGCCTTGTCGGCCACACGGGTTGGCAAACTGGCAGCGTCGATATGGTCGGCCGACGAGGCAAAGAACAATGCCACCGCCGCCACAACGCCCGCGATCACCAGCACACTTGCCAAGCGCTTCTTCATCGCCGTCTCATTCGCAATTCCGCCATACCGGAAACATTTGCAGGTTCCCGGTATGGCGTCCAGCTTGGTGTTAAGAGTGAAATCCCCGACAACCGGTGCTATTTAACGCCGAGCACACCCTTGAGGTCTTTCAGATAATCGAGGCACTCTTCTTCGTCAGCTTCGGCGGTCGCTTCATCGATCGCCTTTGCCAGCAGCATGCTAGCCTTCTCCTTCGTGGCCGTATCGGTCAGTGCGCTGACCGTCGGCGACAACGCTTTGGCCTGGGCTTCGCAGCTGTCCGCAGCGAACGCATTCTGACCCAAACTAATCATGCCACCTGCGACCAAGGCTGCGGCAAGAAATGACTTTCCGAATGACATAGATAAACTCCCGATAGGTGGTGCCGGTACGGCGCTGAACGGCTGCCATCCATATCGGGCGTCACTGTCATCTTTCTGACTTACCGCGAGATAGTTTGCTGACAATCAGCTGTCAGCGAAATGTTCGGCCATGAGGTCTACAAAAACCCTGACCTTGGGCGACAGGTGCCGGTTTTGCGGATAAACCACATGCAGCGATACTGAATCGCTGGGATAATCCGTCAGCAGCCGTTTGACCCGGCCCTTCTTCAAATGCTCTTCCAATGTGAAGATCGGCAGCATGGCAATACCGCGGCCGGCCAGAAGCGGCTCCAACAACAGCGCACCATGATTGCTTTGGAAGGTACCGGCAACGCGCACGGTCTTGCGGCCCTGTGGTGTGCGAAAAGCCCAGTCGAACGGCGCCGGCGATTGCGTATAGACGATGCAATCGTGATYCTTGAGATCTTCCGGCCGCTTTGGCTCACCATATTTCTTGAGATATTTCGGCGCCGCACAGACATAGCGCGGGAACGTGCACAGACGTCGCGCGATCAGCGTCGAATCCGGCAATTCGGTGCGGATGCGGATGGCTGCGTCAAAGCCCTCTTCGACGAGATCGACAAAGCGGTCGCTGGCCTCGATGTTGAGGCGTAGTTTCGGATAACGTGTAGCCAGATCGTTGATCGTAGCTGCCATCTGCGTGACGCTGAAGGCATTGGGCACGCTCAGCTTCAAGGACCCGGTCGGCTCCGCCTGCAGATGCCGCACTTCGGCTTCGGCGGCCTCGAATTCATCCAGCAACCGCACCGCACGTTCAAAATAGGCATGGCCAACCTCAGTCACCGACAAGCGTCGCGTCGTGCGATGAATGAGCGTGGCGCCGAGATGCGCCTCAAGCTCGCCAATCTGCTTGGAAACCGCTGCTTTGCTGAGATTGAGGGCGCGCGCCGCAGCCGTAAAACTGCCTTGTTCCACGACCCGCCGAAAGGTCCGCATGGCGGTCAATTGATCCATGGCATTCACCCATTGTCATCGAATAGTGAACGATCTTATCACAAGCGGCCTCATTGTATCCAGGACGCCATAGGCCCAACATGCCCGCCGGTAGCCATTCTCAATCCCAGATTCCCTGCTCCAAATTCCCTGCACGCTTCCCCACCCTTTGAAGAGGCTCTCATGACCAAAGTTCTCGTTCTCTATTACTCGACCTACGGCCATATCGAGACGATGGCGGAAGCCGTCGCCGAAGGTGCACGTAAAGTCGCCGGCGCCACAGTCACTGTGAAGCGCGTGCCGGAGTTGGTTCCCGATGACGTCGCGAAGGCCGGTCATTTTAAGCTCGACCAGAAGGCCCCGATCGCCACGGTCGATGAACTTGCCGACTATGATGCGATCATTTTCGGCGCGCCGACGCGCTTTGGCGTCGCGGCCTCGCAGATGCGCAGCTTCCTCGACCAGACCGGCGGCCTGTGGGCCAAGGGGGCCCTGATCGGCAAGGCCGGGAGCGTGTTCACTTCCTCCGCCACACAGCATGGCGGCCAGGAAACCACCATCACCTCGTTCCATGCCACCCTGCTCCATCACGGCATGGTCATTGTCGGCCTGCCCTATTCCTGCGCGGCGCAGATGGGCCTCGACGAGATTAAAGGCGGCTCGCCCTATGGCGCCAGCACGATCGCTGGTGGCGACGGTAGCCGGAAACCCAGCGAACAAGAACTCGGCATGGCCCGCTTCCAGGGCGAGCATGTCGCCAAGATCGCGGCCAAGCTCGCATAACTGATCGCTCTGATCGCCGGCTGGCGACGCAAAAATGACGCAGAGAAATCTGCGTCATTTTTTTATGGCCGAATTGCTCGTTTTACGATATTTTCCATTACACATTACATTCTGAGGCGGAATATGGGCACACTAACTTTCGTCGTTTCAGCCGTGACGACCAAAGACGAAGTCGACGAACTAATTATGTTCATCCATAGCCTTATCGACCTCTTTCCGGAGGACAAAAGAATACTCGTAGACGCGTTGAATGGTGTGAACTGCAACGCGCAGAGTTTGATCGGCCTCGGGCGATTTGAGGGCGATCCTATGGCGTTCTTCGTCATCGCCTTAGATGGAGAGCCGTCGCTCGAGGCGATCTACGTTCCACCGGAACTCCGAAACCAGCGCTTGGGATCGACCCTCTTCCCATTTTTGGCGGCCGCGCTGCAGATCGAGCAGATTCCGCAAATCCGCATTCGCGCGACCCCAAAGAGCTTCCGCTTTTTCGAACGATTTGGTGCAAAGACGTCAAAAGAAGTAAGCCCCGCATCTGATAAATGGACGCTGATGGAATTCGCGCCGAGCGACTTACGACGACCTGAAAATTGGTTCGAGGATTATGTCGTCAAAAATCCGCGGGTCGCTAGTTCAGCGACGCCCGACAATTCGGTGATGTCCGACGGCGCCCAGCCGCCAGCAATGCCAGCCGCTCGCGTGGGTATTGGGCAACTGCTTCGATCAATTTCATCAGCGGTGCGGAGATTTTTACCTCCGGCCCGGTGACCTGCAGATGCATGACAAATCTCGCTGCCATGGCAGGATCTACCTCGGAAGGCAGGCCCATCACCCACGCCAGCAATTTCATCTGCACGGGCTCATGTGCAACGGCATCGAGCGCCAGCAGCGATGCACTCAACTGCGCACCATCGAGGGTATGTTCGGAACTTGGAATCATCTTCTACCTCTGCCAGGCCCGCCGCCCGGTCGCGTGAGTTTCAACAAGTGATGGCAGGTCTCCTGGCTTGCGGATCACTGTTCCCAGCCGGCCTTCCCGGAACGTTCGACGTCCCAGTGGCGTTATCGGTTGGCAACTCACCGCTCACAGTTGCGGGGGCAGCCGCGGTATCGCACCGCGTTCCCTATTAATCTCGGGCTCGACGCTTTCGCGCCGGGACTCCAAGAACCATCGCTGCGGAAATTAAGGCAGGCCCGCACCAAAGGCAAAGGCCGAAACGCCGCGCGTCGGATTGCTGGCCAATCGTTCAAGAAGCGACTGTTTTTGTCTCCCGCTTGACATGAAGCGGCGCATCCGTCATACGGGCTGCGGGCCACGCTCCCCCAACGGAGCGCTAGCGTTCTGGAAGGGACGAAATGACAAAACCGCTCCAGCGGCCGATTCGGCCGCTTTTCTCCTCCGGCCCCTGCGCCAAGCGGCCGGGCTGGACCCCCACCCTCCTCAACAATGATGACCTCAAGGTTTCGACCTTGGGCCGTTCGCATCGTTCCAAACCGGGCAAGGACCGTTTGGCCGAGGTGATCACACGGTCGCGCAAGATCCTGGGGATCCCCGCCGACTATCGCCTGGGCATTGTGCCGGCTTCCGATACCGGCGCCGTCGAGATGGCGCTTTGGTCATTGCTGGGGCCGCAGCCGATCACTGTGCTTGCCTTCGAAAGCTTCAGCGAGGAATGGGCCGGCGACATCATCAACGAATTGCATCTGCCAACGAAATTGCGGCGCGCGGATTACGGCATCCTTCCGAACCTCGCCGACATTGACCCGGCCGACGATATCGTCTTTGCCTGGAACGGCACCACCTCTGGCGTGCGCATGCCGCATGCCGATTGGATCGCTGACGACCGCTCTGGCCTCACCATCTGCGATGCGACCTCGGCGGTCTTTGCGATGGATCTCCCCTGGAACAAACTCGATGTTGTCACCTGGTCCTGGCAAAAGGTCCTGGGTGGCGAAGGCGGCCACGGCATGATTGCCCTATCGCCCCGTGCCGTGGCCCGCCTGCAATCGCATACGCCAACCTGGCCGATGCCCAAGGTCTTCCGTCTCGCCAAGGGCGGCAAGCTGATCGAAGGCATCTTCAAGGGCGAGACCATCAACACGCCTTCCATGCTGTGCGTCGAAGACCAGATCGACGCACTGAATTGGGCTGATTCAGTCGGCGGTTTGAAAGGCCTCGTCGCCCGCAGTGAAGCTAATGCACGCCATGTCGCCGATTGGGTAGCTGCCTCCGATTGGGCCGGTTTCCTCGCCGAAGATCCCGCCACGCGTTCCTGCACCAGCGTCTGCCTCAAGATCGCAGATCCCTGGTTTACGTCGCAGGATGCCGACCGGCAGCAAACAATCGCCAAGGACATCGTTTCACTGCTCGACAAGGAAGGTGTTGGCCTCGACATCGGCGCCTATCGCGATGCGCCGCCGGGTCTGCGCATCTGGTGCGGTGCCACGGTGGAAAGTGACGACATCAAAGCGCTGCTGCCCTGGCTCGACTGGGCCTACGCCAATGTTAAAGCGAATGCGACCCCGATCGCCAAGGAAGCCTGATCATGCTCAAGGTTCTTATCTCTGACGAACTCTCCCCCGCCGCCGTCCAGATTTTCAGGGAACGCGGCATCGAGGTGGTTGAAAAGACCGGCATGAAGCCGAAGGAACTCGCTGCCATGATCGGCGAGTTCGACGGCCTCGCCCTGCGGTCCGCCAGCAAGGTGACACCCGAGGTTCTCGCCGCCGCCACGAAACTGAAAGTGATCGGCCGCGCCGGCATCGGTGTCGACAATATCGACGTCAAGGCCGCGACGGCCCGTGGCATCTGTGTCATGAACACGCCGTTCGGCAACAACATCACCACCGCCGAGCATTCCGTCGGCATGATGATGGCGCTTGCCCGCCAGATCCCGGAGGCCAACAGCTCGACGCATCTTGGCAAATGGGAGAAATCCCGTTTCGTCGGCGTGGAACTCTACGCCAAGACCTTGGGGCTGGTCGGCTGCGGCAATATCGGCTCCATCGTCGCCGACCGCGCGCAAGGCCTCAAAATGAAGGTCATCGCCTACGACCCCTTCCTGTCGCCCGAGCGCGCCGTCGATCTCGGTGTTGAGAAGGTCGACTTCGACACTCTGCTGCACCGGTCCGATTTCATCAGCCTGCACACGCCCCTGACCGATCAGACCCGCAATCTCATCGACAAGGTGGCACTGGCCAAATGCAAGCCGGGTGTGCGTATCGTCAACTGCGCGCGCGGTGGCTTGATCGTCGAGGAGGATCTGAAGGCAGCGCTCGATTCCGGCCAGGTAGCCGGCGCTGCGATCGACGTGTTCCTGACAGAACCCGCGACCGAGAACATCTTGTTCGGTCATCCCAATGTCGTCTGCACCCCACATCTCGGTGCTTCATCCACCGAGGCGCAACTCAATGTTGCCATCCAGGTGGCCGAGCAGATGTCGGACTTCCTGCTGCACGGTGCCGTCACCAACGCCCTCAACATGCCCTCGGTCACCGTCGAGGAGGCGCCGCGCCTGCGCCCCTATATGAAGCTTGCCGACCAGCTCGGCGCCTTTGCCGGCCAGGCCACGGAAACCGGCATCATGAAGGTCACGGTCGAATATGAAGGCCAGGTTGCGGCCCTCAACACGCGACCGCTGACTGCACTGATGCTCCAGGGACTGCTCAAGCCGCTCCTCTCCGACAGCGTCAACATGGTCAATGCGCCGCTGGTGGCCAAGGAGCGCAACATCGACCTCACCGAAATCAAGCATGAGCGCGAGGGCGATTATCACACCCTCATCCGCCTTACCGTGGAATCGGAACGCTGGGCCCGCTCGATCGCCGGCACGCTCTTTGCTGACCAGCGCCCACGGGTGGTCGAAATCAAGGGCATCAAGATCGACGCCGAACTGGGACCGCACATGCTCTATGTGACCAATGACGACAAACCCGGCTTCATCGGCCGCCTGGGGACCCTTTTGGGCGATAATGGGATCAACATCGCGACCTTCGCCTTGGGCCGGTCAGCGCCCGGCAGGGATGCAATCGCCCTGGTGGAGATCGACGGGCCGATGCCCCCGGCACTCCTCCGCCAGGTCCAGGATCTGGCTCAGGTCCAGCAGGCTAAGCACCTCGTTTTCTGAGGAAAATGCCGTTTTGCGCCAGAAGCTTGGCGAGCCTGGCTGGCGTAGAACGGCCTACCTGCAGTCTTGCGGTTAACTTATTATTATGATTTGATCTCCTGTGAACGGTTTCGCCGGAATCGGGGGCTTGCGCTGCTACGCGCAGGTTGTTGTCCGGCAGAAGGCATCACTTAAAAGGGGTAGAAGCGATGATGAAGATTTTGTTGCCCGTGCTGGGCGCTTTGGCGCTGTCGGCCTGCGCGGTTGAGCCGCAATACGAGTTGCATCAGCAGGTTTCGGGTCTTTGCGGCTCGGCTGAAGCCAACATGAAGACCCTAGCTGACGCCAAGCCCGGCATCGCGACTGCGGTCGAAAAAAATGAAACCAGCGTCCCCGTGAGCGCCGAAGTTGCGGCATTGCTCGGCGGCGACTATCCCGACATCGCCGAAGATGGCGGCTCTGCCCCGACCCAGGATTACTGGCGCCATGTCGAACTGCGCTGGGACGATTACAACGCCGCCTGCATTGGTGCGCGTGCGCCCCAGTCTTAAAGACTTCTGGCCTTCATCAAAGCCGCCGGCTGGCATGTGCCCCGGCGGCTTTTTTGTTGCCCGGACACGGCAACCATCAAGCATCGGATTTAGCTAAAATTATCGCCTTATCGTATTGATTTTGCTGTAATATTTCTGTGTGTGTCTTTCCGGGACAGACCCCCGGTGATATCTTCTTCGGAACGACTCATCCGGTCTTATCCGGGATCCAAGGAGCGGATCGATGCACAGCAGCAAGCTGATCCTGATTGCCGGCCGGAACCCGGTCCTCGCCCAGGAACTGGAAGAAATGGTGTGGCCAGCCGGCTACGAGATTCGTGCCCTGACAAGCATCGAACTCGGCCTGCTCGACATCGATCGGCTGCGCCACAGTCTCGACGTGCTGGCGCCGCATCTCATCATCAACACCATCGGCTATGCCTCACCGGACAGTGCAGAAAGCCACCGCACCATTACCCAGGCGCGCAATCACTGGTCCGTGGGCGATCTTGCGGAAGCGGCTGGCGAGCGCGACATTCCCCTTCTCCACCTCTCCTCTGACCAGGTTTTTGCCGGCGACAAATTCGGCGCCTATCTGGAAACCGATCAGCCGGACGCCATCAGCGTCTTTGGCCAGGCACAGGCTGCGGGCGAAGCGGAGGTCGCCGCCCACTGCCGCAACTTTGCCATCCTGCGCACCGGCTGGCTGTTCGGCGCCAAGGGCCACAATATGCTCAAGACCATGCTGTCCCTGGGCAAGCGCGGCGGGCGCGTCCATGTGCCCAATGACCATATAGCCGGCCCAACCCCCGTGCGGGAACTCTGCGCCGCCTTGCGCCGTATCGGCCTCAGCCTGATGGCACAAGAAATCAGCGGTGGTGCGATCCTCCATTTCTGCGGCAGGCCGGCAGCAACCTGGTTCGAATTCGCCAGCCACGCCTTGCAGCAGGCAACGCCCTATCAGCTGCCGCCGGAACTGGTGCCGATCACACCCAACCGTTTCGGTGTCACCGGGGCCCCGGCGCGGCGCACGGAGCTCGACTGTTCTCGCGCCCGTCATTTGTTCCAGTTGGAGCAGCCGGACTGGCGCCGTGCCCTCGACGATTGCGTCGAGGAGATCTGCCTTGCAGATATCAAGCCGGTGGACGGCCTGCAGCCCTACAAGGCAGACCCCGTGCCTTACCGCACCATGGTCCCCGAATACCGCCGTCGCGGTGCCCTGCCTTACGGCGTGGCCAGCGATCGACGGCAGGCGGACCGCTAACGGCGGCTAGTCGGCACTCTTCGGGAAGGCGGGCAGCTTCTTGATGTCACTGGCGTCGTGCTGCACCACCAGCACAGCCTTCAACGTCTTGGCCATGTGACGCATCCGATCCATCGAGGCAAGGGACTGCGCGCGGTCGGTGTTGAAAGGTGGCACGCCGTCATTCTTGAACTGCTCCTCGAAATGCACGATATCGCCGCTCAACAGCACCGGGCCCATTTTCGCCAGGCGAACCAGCAGGGCATAGCTCCCTGGGGTATGACCCGGCATCGACAGCATCACGACCGAGCCATCGCCATAGATATCCTTGTCACCGACGACTGGCTCAACAGGCGATCCGTTCTTCAGCCACGGCGCCAGCAGATCGGGCGCCGCCCCGAAAGGAAGCGGATCGCTCTTCATGGCGTCCAGGTCCGCTTTGCCCATCAGCAATTTGGCCTTCGGGAAGTCCGCTGCTTGGCCGATATGGTCAAAATGGTAATGGCTGATGCCGACGGTCGCGATATCCGCTGGCTTGACGCCGAGCTTTTCCAGCTGAACCGGCAAAGTTTCCGCCAAGGTGGGTGACATCGGCGCGTCATCCTTGAACGGCGCCTTCAGCAAGCCCGCCGGCAGGCCGGTATCCCACATCAGATATTCTTTGTCGTGCTGGATCAGGTAGCAACTGTCGGTGAGTGTCCGAGACTTCCCATCATAGTCATAAGTGTCGGAAAAAGAGCTGAGATCCTTGATCTTGACGGAGCCGCAATCCAGGCGCCACAGCTTGACCTCAGCCGCTGCGGCAGCTTGTGCAACAGCCAGAGCGCCGGTCATGGCCAAGATGAATGTCGCTATCTTCATGATTTCTCTCCAATCGGGTGACGTGGGACAGACTATGCCGGGCCACGCGCCGAGCCATGCGCCGGAACCGCTACCGACTGAGCCCGAAACGCTCACTTGTCATTTGCCGGACACGGGCGCCGCGGATAGGATTGCCTGATGGACATACCCACTCCCCAAGAGGCCCTTCGGAAGCTGCTGCTGGAGCGCCTGCGTCCGCTGGCCTTGGCGCCCGGCCGCGCCCGGAAGACCCATGGCATGCATGTCCATGGCAGCCAGCTCTTCACCTATTGCTGTTTTACCACCGAGCGCATCGCCGCCTTTGAACCATCGCGCGCCCTTATCGGCATCGTGCTGAATGGCGCCAAGGAGTTTTGGTTTGGCGATGTCGGGCAACGCTTTCCCGCCGGCCACGTCTTCGTGCTGCCGGCCGGCGCAAAGCTCGACGTGGTCAATATTCCCGATGAGCGCAAAGGCCGGTACGAGGCGCTGATCGTCGAGGTTCCCAACATGCCGCCGGCCATTGCAGCGTTGCCGCATATCGCTAAGTCAGGCGACCGTCAGGCCAAGCATGACGTGACCCTGACGGCTGAGCTGGTCGACGCACTGGTGCATGCTGCCCTGACACTCGCAACCTCGGATCACGCGGAGATTCTGGCCGAGCATCGTCTGGCGGAAGTTCTGATGCTGCTGCGAAATGATCCGGCCGCATGCTGCCTTTTCGATGTCTCCTTGCGCGAGCGGGTCGGCCGCATGGTCGTGGCGGAGCCATCGCGCAATTGGACTGCCGACACCATCGCCGCCAAGCTCGGCATGGGTGCCTCCACCCTGCGCCGCCGCCTCGCCCATGACGGCACGGCGTTGCGCGAAATTCTTGCAACAGCACGCATGCAGGTTGCACGCAATCTTCTCGAAACTGGCGCAGGCAATGTCACAGCCGCCGCCGAGGCCGCGGGATATGCCTCGCGCTCCCATTTCATCCGCCGCTTCCGCAGCGTATTTGGCAGCACACCCAGTGAGCATCGCCTGAGACGGATTTAGCACTGAGGCGGCTTTAGCACCGGTCTCCAATCGATACATTCTGGGGCGCTGTCGCCAGGAAATCCTTGCGCTTCCTCCCCGTTTCGTGCGCCACGTCACAATCTTGCGCCGAGCCGGCGAACCCAGCCTTCTCGCGTCGCGCCACAGACTCAGATGAGGGTTCATCCGAGCCCTCGATGATCGAGAGGGCTGTGTCATGCGGAAATCTCAGCTTCTAGTGGCCGGTGCCGTCGCACTGGCACTATCGATTGCCACCCTCCAGCCGGCGCGAGCCGACTGGCATCTCGACAATGTCGACTATTTCGACGACGACGGCGATTGGGTGGAATTCTGGTCGGACGACGAAGGTCACAGGCTGATCTTCGTGATCGAGGATGGCGAGACGATCCACTACATCGCCGACGGGTTTGACAATCCGAATCCTGACGAAGGCAGCGGGAGCCAAGAAGACTTTGATAACCTTGAGGATATTCTGAAGAAGCATGGCGCCGGCCTGCGGCGCCTGACCAATCTCGCCGGCACGCCCTTGGGCCATGCCTTGCTGCGCAGTGGCGGCCTCATTGATCCCTATCATAACCCCGCAGATGTTGGTTACGAGGATGGCGGCGGATTCAGCAACGGGACCGGCGGCGGCTTCACTCCCGGCAATGGCAGCCCGACCGACCAGTTGAAACGCCATCTCGGCAAGGGCAATAAGAGCAAGGGCGACGGCGATGATGGCGACGATCTGAAGCCAGGTACCGTCGGACTGTTCGATGACGACATGCCGGGTCCGCCAGAGATCGTGAATCCAAACCCGGCCAGCGTGTTCAGCCAGAACAATGAGGGACGGTCACATGAGCCTGACAATGGCAGCCAAGGCGGATCCGGCGGCGGCGGTGGCTCCGGCGGTGCCGCCGGGGAACACGCGGCCGCTGGCGCACCATAGGGCGGGTCAAAAGAAAAAGCCGGCTTTGCAGCCGGCTTTTTCACGTTCGGTATCGGGGTTGGACTTAGAACAGACCCTCGACTTCATGCTTGTCGTTGAGGCGAATATGGTTCGCTGACGGCACGCGCGGCAAGCCCGGCATGGTCATGATCTCGCCGCAGACGACGACGATGAACTCGGCGCCGGCCGACAAGCGAATCTCGCGGATCGGCACGACATGGTTCGACGGTGCCCCTTTGAGGTTGGGATCGGTCGAGAAGCTGTACTGCGTCTTCGCCATGCAGACCGGATAGTGGCCAAAGCCGGCCTTCTCGTACTCGGCAAAGCGATCGCGCACCGATTTGTCGGCGATGATGCCCTGGGCGCCGTAGAGGCTCTGGGCGATCGTCCGCGTCTTGTCCCACAGCGACATATCATCGGGATAGAGCGGCTTGAAGTTGCTGGGGCCGTCGGTAAGCTTGACGACCGCGTTGGCGAGCGTCTCGATCCCGGCCGAGCCTGAAGACCAGTGATTGCACTCGATTGCTTCCGAGCCCAGTTCGGCGCAGAGCTGACGCACGGCATCCAGTTCCGCATCGGTATCGGCGATGAAGCGGTTGATGGCAACCACGGCCGGCACACCGAACTTCTTCACATTTTCGATATGACGGGCGAGGTTCTCGCCGCCCTTCTTCACCGCGGCAATGTTCTCCTTGCCGAGATCTTCCTTGGCCACACCACCATGCATCTTCAACGCGCGGACGGTAGCGACGATGACGGCTGCGGCAGGCTTCAGACCGGCTTTGCGGCATTTGATGTCGAAGAACTTCTCGGCACCGAGATCGGCGCCGAAGCCAGCTTCCGTCACCACGTAATCGGCAAGCTTCAGCGCTGTCGTGGTGGCGATCACCGAGTTGCAACCATGGGCGATGTTGGCGAACGGGCCACCGTGGATGAAGGCAGGGTTGTTCTCCAGCGTCTGCACGATATTGGGTGCGATCGCGTCCTTCAGCAGGACGGTCATGGCACCATCGGCCTTGAGGTCGCGGGCAAAAATCGGCTTTTTGTCGCGGGTGTAGCCGACGATGATGCTGCCCAGGCGCTTGGTGAGATCGGCGAGATCGGTCGAGAGGCAGAAGATCGCCATGACTTCCGATGCGACGGTGATGTCGAAGCCGTCTTCGCGCGGGAAGCCGTTGGAGACGCCGCCCAGCGAATTGTTGATCTGGCGCAACGCACGATCGTTCATGTCCATGACGCGGCGCCACGTGATGCGGCGGCTGTCGAAGCCCAGCTCGTTGCCCCAATAGATGTGATTGTCGATGAGGGCCGAGAGCAAGTTGTGCGCCGAACCGATGGCGTGGAAATCGCCGGTGAAATGCAGGTTGATGTCTTCCATCGGCACGACCTGAGCGTAACCGCCGCCAGCCGCACCACCCTTCACGCCGAAGCACGGGCCCAGGCTCGGTTCGCGCAGGCAGATGATGGCCTTCTTGCCGATGCGGTTGAGGCCGTCGCCCAAGCCCACCGTGGTTGTGGTCTTGCCTTCGCCGGCCGGGGTCGGGTTGATCGCCGTCACCAGGATCAGCTTGCCGTCCTTCTGGCCTTTCAGCGACTTGATGTAATCCATTGAGATCTTGGCCTTGGTATGGCCGAAGGGCAGCAGATGTTCTTCCTTGATCCCGAGTTTCGCCGCGACTTCGCGGATCGGCTTCATTTTGGCTTCGCGAGCGATTTCGATATCGCTGCCGACCTTCTTCGACATGGAGATTCCCCTATGGATCAAGACGTTTAACAGGCCCCCAGGAAACCCGATGTTTCCCGGATGCGATGGCAGAGACTAGGTCCGATTCAGGCATTCCATCTGCCTGCCGGCGACCGATTTTTGTCGATTTCGCGCCGCCGTCAATGTCGCGATGGCGTCATTTTCTCATCCATTGGGCCCAGAATTCTCATTTCCGGGCCGGCTGACGGCTTAATGACGCTCCAATGGCCGGGTAAGGCAGGTCGGCCCGCCCTCGCCCGGCACCGAAATCGCGTCGGCGTCGATAACATGGACCTTGACGCCCGAGGCTTCCATGCGCGCCTTGGTTTCCGGGTTGCCCTTCACCATGACGACCTCGCTGGGGGCGATGGCCAGCACATTGCAGCCCATGCTGGCAAATTCGCTGTCCGGTACCTCGATGAGCTCGTCACCGCGGGCCAGCAGCCACTCGCGGAACGGGATCGGCATCAAAGGCGAATAGACCAGATGCAGCTTGTCATCCAAGGGCGAGATCACCGACATCAGATGGAACACGTCGGTCGGGCCCTTGTAATGCGGCATGACCGCCACTTCGACATGCACATCCGGCCCGATCAAATGTTTGAACTGGCGGATACCGGCATCATTGGTGCGGTAGGTGCGGCCGATGGCGACGGTCTTTTCATCCAGCCAGATGAGATCGCCGCCTTCCAGCCGGCCCTGGCCGGAGATCGACCCCAGCACCGGGATATCCGCTTCCTCAAGGAAATGACCGTGGATCGCGGGTTCGCCCTCGCGCTGCTTCTTGCCCATATTGGCCAGGATGACGCCCTTGGGGCAGATCGCCGCCGCGTCGCGGACATACAGACTGTCCATGGTCAGTTTCTTGTCGGCGGGCAGATAAAGGATCTCCGCGCCCACGCCTTTGATGATCTCGGCAAAGTGCGCATGCTCGGCCACGGCCTTCTTGAAGTCCGGGCGGGTATGGTAATTGAGGTTCTTCCACTCCTTGTCGATCTTCGCATCGTCGACAAAGGCATCTTCTGGCCGGCGCATGGCCAAGCGCTTCAATCGGCCGAACTCATTGATTCCCGTGAGCATTTCTTTGGTCCTATCAGCGTGCAAAAGCATAACTGGCCGCATAGGACGCAACTTGCCGGGTCAGGTCAAGTACCGCTTGATTTTGAGGGGTTTACACCCGGTTTTCGACCCACAGGCTCCATACCGCCAAAAGCGGGTGGCTGCCTCTCATCCCGCACAGCAGGCCTCGCCAACGCATCGGCGATGGTCCGTGCCACCAGCGCCGCTTCACTGCCCGGCTGCGACCGTGCCATCATCGCCTCATGCGATCGGTCGAGAAAATTCTGCAGATCGCTTGGTCGGCTATCCGTGCTTCCTACCGCTGCAACAGCACCACATCATGCCGAGCAGCATACAAGTTTACCTCCTGCCCCGCGGTCAAGCCTGCCGAGACTGGCGCACGCAGGATGAGGTCCTGGCCGCTGATCCTGCAATGGCAGCGGCAATGGGTGCCTTGGAAGGACAATTCCTCGACCTTGCCGCGCCCCAGGCTGATGCCGCCCGGCGATGGCACCAGCAGCAACTGCTCCGGCCGTAGAGCCACATGAACCGACGCGCCCGGACCGCTGTCTCCGGGGACGACGATGGCGCCCAAGGCGGTCTCGATCTGGAGCTCGCTGCCGGAACAATCGACGACGCGGCCACCCAGGATGTTGCTCTCACCCATGAACGTCGCCGCAAACAGGCTGGCGGGGCGCAGATAGACACGGTCAGGCGGCCCCATATCCTCGATTCTGCCCTTGTTGACCACCACGATCCGGTCGGCGATCGACATCGCCTCTTCCTGGTCATGGGTCACATGGACGAAGGTGGCACCCAGGCGCCGCTGCAACCGCACCAATTCTTCCTGCATCTGCCGACGAAGTGCGAGGTCCAAGGCGCCCAAAGGCTCATCGAGCAGCAACACCTTGGGCTCGACCGCCATGGCGCGTGCCAAGGCGACACGCTGCCGTTGCCCACCCGACAGTTGATGAATGCCGCGATCGCCAAAGCCTTCGAGGCCCACGAGCCGCAGCATCTCGGCAGCCTTCGCCAGGCGCCCGGCTTTCGGGACCTTCCGCATCCGCAGGCCAAAGGCCACGTTGGCGGCCAGGCTCATATGCGGGAACAGGGCGTAATCCTGGAACACCGTCGCGGTCGGCCGCTTGGCCGGCGGCAAATCGGTCACGTCCTCACCATCGATCAACACCTGACCGGCGCTGGGATTGGCAAAGCCGCCGATCATGTTGAGCAAGGTGGTCTTGCCGCTGCCCGACGGCCCCAACAGCACGACGAATTCGCCAGCGGCGATGCTGAGATCCAGCGTCTCAACGACGGTGACGCCTTCATAGACCTTGCTCACGCGGCGCAGTTCAACTCTATCAGGCATGATGTTTCCTCGAACGCCACTGCAGGAACTCGACCACGCCGACGGCCAGAATGGAAATGATGAAGACAAGCGTGCCGGTGGCATTCAGCTCCGGCGACAGGCCGGATTTCAACATGCTCCAGATCACCACCGGCAAAGTGACGTCGAAGCGGCTCATCAGGAACGCGATGACGAATTCATCCCAGGACAAAGTAGCCGCGATGAAAAAGGCAGCGAGCAGGCTCGGCCACAGCATCGGCACCGTGATCTCCAGCACCACCCGCCAGTCGCCGGCGCCCAGATCGTAGGCGGCCCGTTCGATATTGGCCTGATGTTCGCCCAGCTGCGAATAAAGGATGGCGAAGGTGAGCGGCAGGTTGATCACCACATGGCCAATGGCGATCGCCCACAGCGATTTGCCGAGGCCCAGATAATTGAAAGTGATCTGCAGCCCCATGCCGATGATGAGGTAGCTGACCGTGATCGGTGCCATCAGCAAGAACTGGTAGAAACCACTCAGGCGCCGCCGCTTGCGCGCCAGGGCATAGGCCGCGAGGAACCCCAGCACGGTGGCGACGAACGCCGACCCCAGCCCCACCAGTAGTGAATTCGACAACCCGTCCGTGATCTTGCGGTTGGCCAGCACCTTGGCCCACCATTTTAGGCTCGGCCCATCGAAGGGCGGCACCGGCGCCAGGCCGCTTTGGAACGAGAATTGGATCAGCACCAGCACCGGCAGGAAGATGAACAGCAAGGCAGCGGCGAGATAAATCCAGGGGGCCCAGCGATAGAGCGGTTGCATGTGCTACACCCGCTCCATCTTCAGCCGCTTGGCAAAGATCAGGAACGCCGCGGTGATCACCAGCATCAGGATCATCGACAAGGCTGAGGCCAGTGGGAAATCCGCCTGTCGCCCGATCTGCAGCATGACCGCCTGCGGTAACAGCATTTCCTTCGCCCCGCCTAATATCTGCGGCGTGATGTAATCGCCGATCGCCAGGACGAAGGTGAGGAAGGCGCCGACCGCAACGCCCGGCATGCTCAGCGGCAAAGTGATGTACCAGAAAGCCTGCCAGCCATTGGCGCCGAGGTCGTTGGCGGCCTTCCGATAGCTGTCCTTGATCTGCACCAGATTGGCGTAGATGGTCAGCGTCAGCAGCATGGCAAAGAAATGCACAAAGCCCAGCACGGTGGCAAAGCGGCTGTTCCCCATGCCGACAGGGGTATCGAGGATGCCGCTCCACAGGAGGAACTGGTTGATGATACCGTTCTCGGACAGCACCAGGAGCCAGCTATAGGAACGCACGACATAGGATGTCCAGAAAGGGAGGACAGTCAGGACCAACACGAAACGCTGCCAGTTCCTCGGCACCCGGTAAGCCAGAATATAGGCCAGCGGATAGGCCACCAGCACCGAGATGATGGTGGTCAAAACCGTGACCTCGATCGAATTCCACAGGGCACCGACAAAGGTGCCATCCGCGCGCGTCAAGAACGCCCGGTAATTGTCGAGTGTCCAGGTGAGCGTGATCTTGCCGTCTATGCGTGCGGAAAAACTCATCACCAGCATGGCGATGAGTGGCGCCACGAAAAAGCAGGCCGTCCAGGCAAGAGCCGGGGCATGGCCCCAGCTCTTCAATCCACCCAATCTGATCTTCATAGGGGCTTCAGCTCAAGCTCCGAGGACTTCCGTCCAGACTTCCTGCATCGCTGCATCCAGTTCCGCATCGCCGAAGAAATATGGATAGGATTTCGCGATGAAGCCCGGCTGCTGGTCCCAGCGCAGCCGCTTCTTCTGCACATCATCCAGATTGGCTTTGGAATTGGACGGCATCGCCCAATAGCATTCCGCGGTCGCAAGTCGGCCCTGGCCTTCCGGCGAGACGATATATTTGACGAATTCGGTCGCCAGGTCCTTCTTGGTCGATTCCGCAAAAATGCCGATCGACTGCGACCAGCGCACGCCGCCTTCATTGGGCAGCACCCAATCCAGCTCGGGCTTCTCGCCCATCAGGCCAGCAACCGCAAACTCGCCGCCACCGACGATGATGTCGGCGGCACCTGTCACCAGCGCGTTCTGTGTCGTCGGCACATCGCCCACCAGCGAGGAAAGTTTCTTCATCTCAACCAGCTTTTCCTTGATCGCCGGCAGATGCATCTTGGTGATTTCCTGCGGCTTAATGCCAAGGCCGATCGCCACCATTTCCATGGTCGGTATGTAATAGTCATAGATCGCGATGCGCCCGGCGAATTTCGGGTCCCACATCACCTTCGCCTGACTCGCCTCTTCCTGGCTGACCTTCTTGTTGTTGAAGGCGATGGTATTGTAGCCGAACTTTTCCGGGACAGCGTAAAGCTTGCCGTCCTTGTAATGAGATTCCGGCTGCTTGAGATCCGGGAAGATATCCGCCCAGGGCATGTCGGCGTCCGGTAGTTCACCGAGATAGCCTTTCGACACCGCACTCATGATGTCGCCCGTATCGGCCACGAACACATCCCAATCACCCGGTTGTGATTGTTCCAGGATGCTATAGGCGACACCCGGCAGATCATATTCCTTGGTGTTGATCTTGATGCCGTGCTTTTCGGCAAACGGATCGAGCAGCGCCGCCCCGGTATGGTCGCACCAGACCAGCAAATTGAGCTCGTCCGCCGCGCGGGCACCCTTCGGCATGAATGACAGCGATGCCAAGGCAGCGCCACCTGCCTGCAAGGCGCGCCGACGCGAGATCGCCTGTCGACCCATTGAACTGATCATGTCCCGTCTCCCTAAGATGTAAGCCTGATTGAAAGCCCTGAGTGTTTTCTTGTTGCCAAAAAGGTGAATGAACTTCAAAATAAAGTCAATTCAGATTTTTTGAGGTACCTTCCAGCGCCATGACCGGTCTCCGCGAAAGACAGAAAGCTGGCCGCCGCCGCGACATCCTCGCAGCCGCCAGCCAATTGTTCCGTAAGAACGGTTTCGCCGACACGTCAGTCGAAGCGATTGCCGCCTTAGCCGAGGTCGGCACCGGCACCGTTTATAATTATTTCTCCTCCAAGGGTGACCTGCTGATGGCCCTGGTGGCGCTCGACGGCGAACAGGTGCGTGCCAAGGGCAAACGCTACATCGCCAGCGTCAGTGGCGATGCCGCGGCCGCGCTCTATGGCCTGCTCGCGATTTATGTCGATCATTCCCTGGTCCACCTGACCAAGGAACTGTGGCGCAACGCCATGGCGACCGCGGTGACGCAAGCGGACTCACCCTTCGGCATCGGCTATTTCGAGAATGACCGGTTGCTCGCCGAACAGGTTGGCGAACTGGTCACCGCTTTGCAGGCCAAGGGCAAGATGCGCGCCGACATCGACCCGGCCGTCACCGGCAGCGCGCTCTTCACTGTCGTCAACGGTCTCTTCATGCAGTTCGTGGCGCGTGACGCCATGGCCAAGACAGCGCTTCATGCAAAGCTGCGCGAGCAGGTAACACTATTATGCAGTGGCCTGGCATCAGAAACCACGTCGCAACGCAAACGAGCCTAAGATGAAAATCGCAACACTGGAAAGCTGGTATGCTACCCGCGCCATGGGTGACGGCATCACCTGGATCTACGAGCCCTTCATCAAGGAATATTATCGCTGCAACATCTGGCATGTGCGTGGCCGTGACCGGGATCTGCTCATTGATTCCGGCATGGGCGTCGTGAGCCTGCGAGAACAGGTTTCAGCTCTTGCACAAAGACCGATCCTGGCCGTGGCATCGCACACCCATTTCGACCATATCGGCACGCATCACGAGTTTGCTGACCGGGCGGTTCATCCGGCGGAAGCGGATATTCTGGCGCATCCGACGCGCGCCAACACATATGCGGACAAATATGTCGCCGACGATTCCATTTTCACGGCACTCCCACCCGGCGATTGGCAGGCGCTGAGATATGGAGTGAAAGCCGCCCCCGCCCAGACGCTGCTGGAAGAAGGCAGCAGGGTCGACACTGGCGACCGGTCCTTCGAGGTCTTTCATCTGCCCGGCCATTCCGACGGTTCAATCGCCCTTTACGAACGCGCCACCGAAACGCTGTTTGCCGGCGATGTCATCTACGACGGCGAACTCGCCTATGATGCCAACAACAGGGCCGAGATGCAGCAATACGTGACCAGCATGAAGCGGCTCCTGAACCTGCCGGTCCGCGTTGTCCATGGCGGCCACTATCCCAGCTTCGGCCAGGATCGCATGCGGGTGATCATCCAGGATTTTCTGGGAGAGTTTGACCGGTAGAAGAGCCCCCTCTCCCTAACCCTCCCCCACGTTGGGGGGAGGGAACTCGACCAAACCTAGTCGCGATAGCCGATACCAACTCGCTGGAATCCCCTCTCCCCTACGTGGGAGAGGGTTAGGGAGAGGGGGTGGATCGACTGGACCCACTCACGCCACCTTCCCCATCAACCCCCGCGTGAACGCCGCGATGCGCTGGCAGGCTTCATTGAGGCTCTTTTCGTCGATGGCAAAGGAGATACGCAGATGACCCTCGGCGCTCGGCCCGAAAGCAGTGGCATCCAGTGTCGCCACGCCGGTTTCCCGGAACAACGCCCAGGCAAAGTCGTTGCCGCTCATACCCGTGCCGCGCACGTCGGCCATCATGAACATGCCGGCAGCTGGGCTCCGGCAGATGATCCCGGGCAATTGCCCGAGAGCTGCCATGACCATATCGCGGCGGCGCTGATAGATGGCCCGCATTTCCTCGACCTGCGGAATATTGCTCTCCAGAGCTGCGGCGGAGGCATTCTGGATGAAAGGCGGCAGGCCATACATGTTGGCCAAGCCCAGATTGCCGACATGGCTGATCAGCTCGGTGGGGCCGACCAGCCAGCCGAAACGCCAACCGGTCATGGCATGGGATTTGGAAAGACTGTTGATGGTGACGGTACGCTCCGCCATATCCGGCAGGCCGCAGATGCTGACATGTTCACCGTCGAAAATGATGGTGCTGTAGACCTCGTCCGACACGACCCAGAGGTCATGCTTCTTGGCCAAGGCCGCAATCCCCTCGAGATCGGCGCGATTCAGCACCACGCCGGTGGGATTGCTTGGGCTGGCAAAAAAGATCGCCCGCGTCTTCGGCGTCACCGCGCGCTCGAGGTCGGCAAGGTCGAGGCGGAAATTGTTGGCAGCCTTCAGCGGCACACGCACCAGCTTGGCTCCACTCGCCTGAATCGTCGCCTCATAGGTCACATACATCGGCTCCAGCACCAGGGCTTCGTCGCCCTGGTCGAGGATGTTCATGGCAGCCGCAAACAACCCGCTCTGCGCACCCGACATGATGGCGACCTGCTCCGGTCCGATCTTCTGCCCGGTAAGCCGCGTGTGCTGCGATGCAACCGCAGCCCTGGCGCGCGGCAGGCCGAGGATGTCGGCGTAATGCGTATCGCCCGCACGCAGCAGCCTGACCGCTTCTTCGGTAATGGCTGGCGGCGTGTCGAAATCAGGATCGCCGATCGAGAGGATGATGACGTCGCGCCCGGCACGCTTCTGCGTCAGCGCCTCGACATGCAGGTCCCAGGCTGCCGCACCCTCGCCCGCCATACGGTCGACAAATCGTGAGTAACGCATTCCAAACCCCGACAATGCAGGCACAAATTGATTTTTGTGCCGGTTATTGGAGCCAAGAGGTAAAGTCCGCCCGAGACGCGGTCAAGCAGGCTCTTGACCCACCCGTGGAAACGAGATCGGCTGTCCCGATCCGCATGTCCAATCGACCGCAAGACGGCGTTTCGCCTGCCCGAATGGCGTTTCGTCAGTGACCCAAGAAGTGAGGCTGATCATGAACAAGGTTACGCAAGACAAGGTTTTCCACCAGCCGCTCGGCGGCAACCAGATGCCGCGCTTCGGCGGCCATGCCACCATGATGCGCCTGCCGGCCAAGGAGAGTGCGGCCGGATTGGACGCCGCTTTCGTCGGTGTGCCTTTTGACATCGGCACCTCGAATCGTGCCGGCGCCCGATTTGGTCCGCGTCAGATCCGCGCCGAATCCTGCCTTATCCGCCCCTACAATATGGCGACGCGCGCGGCACCCTTCGACAGCCTCTCGGTGGCGGATATCGGCGATGTCGCCATCAATACCTTCAACCTGCAAAAGAGCATGGGCATCATCGAAGCAGCCTATGACGATATCCTCGGCCACAATTGCGTGCCGCTCACCATTGGAGGTGATCACACCATCGCACTCCCCATCCTGCGCGCATTGAAGAAGAAGTATGGCCCTGTCGGCATGGTCCATATCGATGCCCATGCCGACGTCAACAATTCCATGTTCGGTGAACCGATCGCCCACGGGACCCCCTTCCGCCGCGCGGTGGAAGAAGGCCTGCTCGACGGCAAGCGCGTGGCGCAGATCGGTCTGCGTGCGACGGGTTACGCCGCGGAGGATTTCGACTGGCCCCGCGCCCAGGGCTTCCGCGTCGTACAGGCTGAGGAATGCTGGTACAAATCACTGACGCCGCTGATGGCCGAGATCCGCGAACAGCTCGGCAAGGGCCCGGTCTATCTGTCTTTCGACATCGACGGCCTCGACCCCTCTTCGGCGCCCGGTACCGGCACGCCGGAAATCGGCGGCCTCACCACCATCCAGGGTATCGAGATCATCCGCGGCTGCCGCGGCCTCGATCTCGTCGGCTGCGATCTGGTCGAAGTCTCGCCACCCTATGACCCCACCGGCAACACGGCACTGCTGGCCGCGAACCTGCTCTACGAAATGCTGTGTGTACTCCCGGGCGTGAAATACCGGACGTAAAAGCAAGCCCCCTCACCCCAACCCCTCTCCCCATTTCATGGGGCGAGAGGCCCTAGAGCGAGTTCGTCCGAACTCCCTCGCCCCGCTTGCGGGGAGAGGGTCGGGGTGAGGGGCGATTGGCTCCCTACTTCGGCATCACCACACTCATATAGGGCGCCGTCGCCTTCTCCTGCGCGCCGAACGGACCCGGCACTTTGTGGTCGACAACCGGCAGGCTGCGCAGATAGGCGACCAAGGCCGTGGCATCGTCCTTGGTGATGTGGCCATAAGACATCCAAGGCATCGCGGGTGCCAATTGCCTGCCATCCGGCCGCACGCCAGTGGTGAAAGCCGCGATCACCTCGGCATCGCTCCATTCGCCCAGGCCCGTCTTCTTGTCGGGCGTCAGGTTCGGGGGATAAAAGATGCCGAGCCCCGGAATTTCAAAGCCGATATCCGAGCCGGCCAGCGGTGTCGCCAGATTCGGCTTGGGCGTGAAGGCGCCGGTATTGTGGCAGCCGCCGCAATCCATGATCTGCGCCAGATAGGCGCCCCGCTCGACCGGCGTTTCCGCCCGGCTATTTTCCGTCGTCGCAATAAGCGTCAGCACTGCGGTCGCGGCAGCAAAACCGAATTTCATCGAACTCTCCTCAGGGTCAGGCAATGCGTCCCATGCCGGAACGGCGGGCCTTACCTAAAGCGGCAGGTTTCCGGACAAAACATAAGAGATTGCTAACCGTGTTCTGCGTCACGGCCGGGAGGCTGCCGACCCTCGAATTTGCCCGAAATCGACCGGCCTTAACCCCGTTTTCATGATTTATATGACAAATCATGAGACCAACGCGGATTCGCAGACAAAAGGGCGTCGCATGCTTGAGAAGATTCTGACCAGATTGCGGATCGGTAACCGCATTGCCCTCGGGTTCGGCATTCTGCTGCTGCTGCTGGCCGGCACCTCGACCTACAGTGTCATTGCTGCCGGCGGCACCGAAGAGAATGTCGGCGACTATGCCGGCATCTCCAGTGCCACCATTGAGGTGCAGCAGATCGCCCGCGACGTTGCCTTGCTGCGCAGCGAAATCCTGTCCTATGCGCGCGAACCAAAACCTGCAACCGCCGACGCCACCCGCGCCATCATCGCGCGGCTGGGAACCGCTCTGCAGGACCGCATCAACCAAGCGACCGCCGAGGACCAGAAGGCTCAGTTCAACGAGATGCTGGGCTTGATCACCGCCTATGGCGAGGATTTCGAAAAATCCGTCACCCTACGCACGGCCCGCGACAAGATCGTCGCCGAGCAATTGACGCCAGTGGGCGCCACGGCCAGCAAGACCATGACCGATCTCATCACCGGTGCCTTGGCGGAAAGCAATTTCGAGGGTGCGGCTCTGGCCGGCGTGGCCGAAGATGCGCTAATGTCGGCGCGCCTCACCGCCACGCGCTATCTTGCTGAGCTCGACCCCAAGCTCATTGCCACCGCCAAGCAATATGTCAGCAAATTCACCCTCAGCATTGCCAAGATGCAACGCAAGCTGACCACGCCGCAGCAGCGCATGGCGGCCCAGGACATCACCATGACCATGTTCAAATATGGCCAGGCGCTGCAATCCCTGGCCAAGAGCGCCGACGATACGCATCAGCTGATCGACGTCGCCATGCCGGAGAAGGCCGCCAAGATCGCGGCGTTGGCGGATCAGATCCGCGATTCACAGACCACCCTGCTCGGCGCCATCAAGTTGCGCACCCAGGCCGCCATGAGCGGTACCAAGCGTATCACCATCGCCATCGCCATTGCCGGTCTCGCCTTAGGTGGCCTCGGCGCCTGGCTGATCGGCCGCAGCATTTCGGCACCGATCCGCCGCATGACCGCCACCATGAGCGAATTGGCCGATGGTCGGCTGGAAACCGACATTCCGGCGCAGGAGAACCAGGACGAAATCGGCGACATGGCCCGCACCGTGGTGGTGTTCAAGGACGCCCTCATCGCCCAGCGCGACGCGGATGCTTCGATCAAGGCCGATGCGGAAGCCAAGCTTACGCGGTCAAAAGCCCTCGATGAGCTGATTATCGGCTTCGAGAACAAAGTTGGCGAGCTCGCCGGCACCTTGTCCACGGCGTCGGGTGCCCTGCAGGCCTCGGCACAATCCATGACCGACACTGCCGACCAGACCAACCGGCAATCGAACGTCGTGGCGACGGCCGCTGAACAAGCCACGGCAAACGTGCAGACCGTGGCTGCTGCCACCGAGGAACTCAGCGCCTCGATCAGCGAGATCGGCCGACAGGTCAGCCAATCGACCAGCATTGCGCAAAAGGCCGTGGCCCAGGCAGCGCATACCAACGAGCAGGTGCATGGCCTTGCGACCGCCGCGCAGGCGATCGGCGATGTCGTCCAGCTGATCAACGATATCGCCAGCCAGACCAACCTCCTCGCCCTCAATGCCACCATCGAGGCAGCCCGCGCCGGCGATGCGGGGCGTGGCTTTGCCGTGGTTGCCTCGGAAGTGAAAAACCTTGCCGGCCAGACCGCCCAGGCGACCGACGAGATCAGTTCCAAGATTGCCGAGATCCAGCAGGCGACCGATCAATCCGTCGGCGCTATCCAAGGCATCGCCCAGGTCATCGAGGAAATCAGCAAGATCTCGGTCGCCATCGCCAGTGCGGTCGAAGAACAGACTGCTGCCACAGCGGAGATCGCCCGCAATGTGCAGCAAGCCAGCCAAGGCACCACCGAAGTCTCGCTCAACATCGCCGAGGTGACTTTGGCCGCCGGTGAAACCGGCCGGGCGGCTGGCGAAGTGCTGAGCGCTGCCACCGAACTTGGCGCCAAATCGAGCGTCCTCAACGAGGAAGTCGGCCGCTTCATCAGCAATGTCCGCGCCCTCTGACACACAGAATCGAAAAGGGCCGCGACTTTCATCGCGGCCCTTTGTGAACTAGCGTGCTGGCTTAAATCCCGGGACGCAGCTCGATCTGTGCCACACCGGCAGCGACGTTGACGCCGATGCTGCCCGAGACGCTCACCGGCTGCAGGGCGATCTGGCTGTTGCCGCCACCCACCAGCACGTTGGCACCGAGGCCGAGGCCCGCCGAGACTTCCGCGGTGGCGCCGCCATACTGGCCAGCGAGCGCACCCGGGGCGACATTGCCCGGCGCGAACACGACCCAGATCATATGGGCTTCCTTGGTGAAGCCGATA
The DNA here is from genome assembly GCF_056404715.1 of Dongia sp. P2_B8. Lineage (NCBI taxonomy): Bacteria > Pseudomonadati > Pseudomonadota > Alphaproteobacteria > Rhodospirillales > Dongiaceae > Dongia > Dongia sp. P2_B8. The sequence goes on from NZ_JBFUDM010000004.1 coordinate 217,921, forward strand.
TCGACGCCGTATTTGTTGATCTCGCCGTTATAGACTTCGGCATGACCATCCGTGTGCGTGAAGACGCAGGAGATGTCTTTCGACGATCCGAAGATAAAGCCCATGCCGCCACCCACATTGCAGCTCAGCGTACCAACATTGACGCCCGACGCCGAAAAGGCCGGAACAGCAGAAATCATCAGCGCCGCGGCCGCGGCGATCAGGCTACCGATTTTCATATTCAAGCTCCCATGAATGAAAAGGTGTCCGTCGCCCGTCCGCGGCGGTGACAGCAATGTAGCACCGGTCGATTGAAAGTCCACGCGCGGACTAGCCAATTTGCTGTGACGGCCCTCACAAAGCCTTGAGTTACGCTGCTTTGCGATATACCCCTGCCTGCGGAATATTTGCCGCCCCCAATGTCCGGGCGAACTGGACAGCTTTCCTCTTTCCGGGAACTATCCGGTACTAGGCCCTCCAGGGAACAGTTCAAACCGTGCAGAAACGCCACCTTCCGCCACTCAACGCCCTGCGTACCTTCGAAGCGGCAGCCCGCCATCTCCATATGGGGAAGGCAGCGGACGAGCTTGGCGTTACCCATGGCGCCGTCTCGAAGCAGATCGTCAATCTGGAAGACCAATTCGGCTTCAGCCTCTTCCACCGCGTCGGCAATCGCCTCGCCCTCACCGACCAGGGGTTGAAGCTGCTGAAGGCCGCCACCGCCGCGTTCGACCAATTGGGCTATGCCATTGCCCGGCTGGAAGGCGAGTCCATTGCCGGCGAGCTGCGCGTCTCGGTCCCCTCCGCCTTTGCCGAAAAATGGCTGATCCCGCGCCTGGCCAAATTCACCGAGGCGGCACCCGGATTGAAACTGTCTTTGCTGTCCGCCAACGCCAGCTATGACGCGGCAGCAGGCGACGTCCTCGGCGAAGATCTCGATCTTGCCGTCCGTTTCGGCGAACCGGTATGGAAGGATGGTACCGCACGCCTTCTCTCACACGTGGGTTCGTTCCCGGTCTGCAGTCCTCTGTTGATGTCGGCAGAGCCAGGTCTTGCCAACCCGGCCGACCTGCTGCAACACACGTTGCTGCTCGATGATCCGCAAGGAACCAACTGGCAGCGCTGGCTGCAGCGCGCCGGTGTACTGCAGGCGACTCTTCCGAAGACCATCTACTGTCAGGATTTCAATCTGCTCCTGGCGGCAGCGAAACAAGGGCTCGGCCTGTGCCTTGCCGACCAGATCACTGCAGGCGAGGATCTTGCGCGCGGTCATCTGCTGCGCCCTTTCAGACAGTCGATCGAACATCTGGGCGCCTACTTCATCGTCCTGCCGGCCTTGGTATCCCCCGGCGCGCGGGCTTTTGCCGAATGGTTGGAAGCAGAAATGACCGCCACCACCGATCTCAGCTGACGATTTGCTCAAAAATTAACCAGCATATTTATCGTACAAATGAATCCACTTTAACGGAATAGCAATAGCTGCCTGCTATGTGACGATCAGCAACTAATCGGTCGGCCAAGGAAGCAGGATCATGAGCCTACAAAACATCACCATTTCCGCCAAAGTCATCATGCTCGTCGTGATGTTGGCAGCTCTCTCGGCCCTCATCGCCGTCACCGGCTGGTATGGCATGAGCCGCATGGGCCAAACCTTGGAAGAAGTCGGTACGGTCGAGGCCGCCGCGCGCGAGGCGATGGACCTGCGCCTCGACATCATCGCCATCAGCCGCATGACCTATCAGCTGGCGCAAAATCCTGAGAAGGCCGCCGACTTCCAGAAAGAAACTGAACGCCGGACCGGCGAGATGATGGAGCGCTTCGCCATTCTCGATGCCGCTGCCGATGCGCAGCAGAAATCGCAGCTGGATGCCGTCAAGGGCGTCCTCGCCCCCTATTTCGACAAGATCCGCGCCCTGGTCGATGTTGCCGCCAAAGGTGGCGACAAGGCCGCCATCGATGCTGCCCTGAAGGACGGTCTCGCCGCGCAGAAGATCGTGACCGATACGGTCAAAATCTACAGCACCTATTCCGCCGAGCGCATGAAGACGATGCGCGACGGCGCCCTCGCTTTGTCGAGCAATGCGCAATGGATCCAGATCATTGTCGCCCTGGTTGGTATCGTGTTCGGCGTCCTCGTTGGCTATATCGTCGCTCGGCGTGGCATCGTCAACCCGATCCGCCGCGTCACCGAAGCCTTGCAGAGCCTTGCCAATGGCAATCTCGACACACAGGTGGTGGGTACCGAACGGCGTGACGAAGTGGGCGATATCGCCCGCACCATGGCGACCTTCAAGGAGAATGCCGAGGCGCGCGCCAAGCTGGCGCTCGAGGAAGAACGCCAGCAGCGGGAGAAGCTCGCGCAAAGCGAACGCGTGTCCAAGTTGATCCAGGCCTTCGAGAGCCAGGCCACCAATGTGCTGGGCGTCATCAATGCCGCCGCCGGCACCTTGAATCAGACGGCTGGCACGCTCTCCAATGCCTCCGATGAAACATCGCATCAGACCACGTCCGTGGCAGCGGCTTCCGAAGAGGCCACCCGCAATGTCGAACTGGTGGCTGCCGCCACCGAGGAAATGACCGCCTCGATCCGCGAAATCGCCCAGCAGATGGCCGGTGCCCGCACGGTCGCCAATGATGCCGCCGCCCGTGCCCAGGAAGCACGCAACATGGTGCACAAGCTGGAAGAAGCCGGCACGCGCATCGGCGACGTCATCGGTCTCATCAACGATATCGCCAGCCAGACCAATCTGCTGGCGCTCAACGCCACGATCGAAGCGGCCCGTGCCGGTGAAGCCGGCCGCGGCTTTGCCGTCGTCGCCACCGAGGTGAAATCCCTGGCCACCCAGACCGGGACTGCCACCGACGATATCCGCAGCCAGGTCGAAAGCATGCGCAGCAGCATCACCTCGGCCACCGATGTCATCACCGAGATCGCCACCGTCATCGACCGCCTCAACGAAATGGCAACAGCCGTCGCTGCGACCATCGAGCAACAGACCGCCGCGACCCAGGAAATCGGCCGCAACGCGACCGAAGCCGCCCACGGCACCCAGGAAGTCGCCAAATCCATCGGCCATGTCTCGGTCGCGGCCGCGACCACGGCGGATGGCGCCGGCAAGGTGCTGGATGCTGCCAATGGCCTCACCTTGCAGACCGATACCTTGCGCAGGAACATCGTCGACTTCATCAGTGGCGTCCGTGCCGCCTAAAAAATAGGCGCCCGCCAGCAACAGCTCAGGCAATGCTGTGAGAAATAGTGGATCACGCCCGGAACTTTAGTCCCTGTCCCGGGCGTGGCCGCTCCTGCTAGTCTTGCCCCATCACGCCACATCAGATGGGGAACAATCCGATGACCACCACCCAGACTCCGCTCCGCGGCCGCGTCGTCGGCGGCGGCACGCCGCTCATGAAGAAATGGAACCTGGCCTCCGAATCCGGCGCCCTCAAGGACGTGCTCCTCGGGCCGGCCGAAGGCTTCCGCTGGATGGGTCTTGAAAACGCCCAATGGTCGTCGCTCGTTCGCGACACCATGCGCAAGGGCTATAAATTCGACAAGCAACTCGCCATGCGCCAGCACCGCGAGATGGTCAACGCCTATGAGGATGCCGGCGTCAACTGCCACTTCCTGCCGCTGGACGAGCACAATCCCTATCAGGTCTATGCCCGGGATTCGTCCTTCATGACGCCCTATGGCGCCGTCATCTGCCAGATGGCCAATCCGCGCCGCCGTGGCGAATACGCCTCCTGCCTGCGCTTTTACCTCGAGAATGACATCCCGGTTTACGACATGGTGAGCTCGGGCAATTTCGAGGGCGGTGATTTCAACATCGTCGCCGACAAGACCGCCCTCATCGGCTACACCGATCACCGATCGGAAGAAGTATCCGCCCGCCAGATTTCCGAATGGATGAAGGATGAAGGCTGGGAAATCAAATTCGCCCCCATCGACCAGTTCTACGTCCATATCGACCTGATGGTCTGCATGCTCAATGAACATGTGGCTGCCGTCTGTCTGGAAACGACCGAGGACGATATCATCGACTTCCTGAAAGCAAAGAAGATCGAGATCATCCCGGCGACCTTCAAGGAAACCATGGCCTTGGGCTGCAACGTCGTCGCTCTCGGCAAGGATCGCATCCTCTCGACCCTCGGCGCCAAGGATTTGAACGCCAAGCTCCGCGCCAACGGCTTCACGGTCTACGACCCGGATATGACCATGTTCACCTGGGCCGGCGGCGGCGTCCACTGCATGTGCCAACCGTTGAACCGCGAAGCGGCGTAGTCGAAGAAGCCCCCACCCCAACCCTCCCCCTAAAGGGAGAGGGAGTCTTGAGCGAGTTCAATCGATCAAGCCCGCTAGAAGAGCCCTCTCCCTCTAGGGGGAGGGTTGGGTGGGGGCGTCTCAGCTAGCTCGATCTTGCAACAACCAGTGCATCCACCGCGACCGCACCATCGGCGTTCACGATCAGCGGATTGATGTCGATCTCGGCAATCAACCCGTCCAGGTCCGCCACCATCACCGAGAACGCTGCGAAGGCTCGCGCCAAACTCTTAACATCCGCCGGCTTTGCGCCGCGCTTGCCGTCGAGCAGCGGCCGCATAGACAGCCGATCGATCTGCCGTCGTGCCTCGGCAATGCCAAATGGCGGCGGGACGAAGCGCCTATCCGCCATCATCTCTATCAGCACGCCGCCGGCGCCGACGATCACGATTGGTCCAAACTGCGAATCCTGGATCATCCCGAAGGAAATCTCGATCCCCTTGCCCGCCATCGGCATCAGCAGAACGCGTGCCCCCAGGCGCGACTTGAGGTCGGCATAGGCGGCAGCCAATGCCGCAGCATCGGCCAGGTTCAGCTTTACGCCACCCACATCCGACTTATGCAAGATGCCGGGCTCGGCGGTCTTCATCACGATCGGATAACCGATCCTCTCTGCCGCCGATTGTGCCGTCGCCAGGCTGTCGGCGTGCATATGCGCGATCACCGGCACGCCATAGTCGGCCAGCAAATCGAGCGCCTCGGCTTCCAACAGCGTCGCGCCCGGTACCAATCGTTTCTGCCACTTTGCCCGCAACCCGGCCGGTGCCGCAGCAGCTGCATCCAGGCCCAGAGCCTTGCGGTCGCGCTCCGCCATCAACTTTTTGACCAAGCCCAGCATGTTCTCGACACCCGAGAGTACCGGCACGCCGTCATGGGCCAGGCGCACTGCGACGTCGTCGCTGGAATTGCTGGCGACATTGGTCGTGAGGATGACGGGCTTGCTCGTACGCATCCGCACCCGGCGCAGAATATCGCCATAGCCTTCGGTCAGATAATAGCCGTCGCGCGTCTCGACACAGAGCGACACCATCGCCGTGTCCGGATCGTCGACCAGAGCCTGCAGGCAATCCTCGAAGATACCTTCCCAATCGGTGCCCGTTCCCCAGGCATCCAGCGGATTGATTGGCTCCAATCCGTAATCCAGCCTTGCTGCGAGTTTATCGCGCGTCGTCTCGCTGATCTTGGCGAACGGCACACCGGTCTCGATCCCCAGATCCATCACCAATTCGCGGAAGCCGCCGGAATCATGCACCGTGGCGATACCGCCCTTGGCCAAGGGTCGGTCGCCGGCCAGGAAATGGATCGCGTTGCTGAGCGCATCCATGTTGGCGACTTCGATGACCCCGTAATGGTCGAACAGTGCCTGATAGGCCGCATGATTGCCGGCAATGGCACCGGAGTGCGAGACGGCGAGTGCCGCACTTTCCGCCGTGCGCCCGACCTTCAAGGCAACCACGGGAATATTCTTCGCCCGCGCTTTGGCCAACGCCACTTTGAAGCCTGCTGGATCGCGCACCGTTTCCAGGAACAGCGCCACGACCTTGGTTGCTGGGATGTCGAGGGCAAAATCCATGTAGGCGGCGACATCCGTCGCCAGCTCCTGCCCCGCCGACACAGCGAGACTGAACCCCATACGCTTGTCATTGTGGCACAGCGCAGAGAATGCCGAACCGGAATGGGTGATGAAGGCGACCGATCCCTTGCGCAGCCAGTCTGGCGGCGGAAAGCCGCAGACGCGTAGGCCGTAATCGAGATGATAGAAGCCCATGCCGTTGCCACCGCAGATGGCGATGCCGGCAGCCTTGGCTTTATTGGAAATACGGTCGGTGAGTTTCGGTTCGTTATCGTCTGCCAGATAGCCGCTGGCAAAGATCGTGGCGGCACCGATACCGCATTTGATGATCTCGTCGAGTGCCGCCTCAAGCCGCGCATTGGCAATGCCCAGCACCGCCATGTCGACCACTTCCGGAAGGTCGCTGAGCGACTTGTAGCATTTCTGTCCATCGATCTCGTCATAGCCAGGATTGACGAAATAGATCTTGGATGGCGTGCCTGCCATGCCGGTCGAAGTGATCATGCCACGGCCAACGGTCCCGGCCTTCGGACTGGCCCCCACCAGCGCCACACTCTTCGGCCGCAACAGCCGGTCCAGTTTATGTACCAACAGACGCCCCCCGCCCCAGCCTCGCTCCGTTCCCTCATTCGTCATGCCCGGGCTTGATCCGAGCATCCACGACTTCAACTGCCTGAGTGGATCCCCGGGTCTTCGCCCGGGGATGACGGTTGAAAGAGGAACTACCTATTCTTTCTTCCCCGCTAACGTCGCCAGTGCGGCGCGCTCGCGCAACGCCTGTTCCTGGGCGTTGGCAAGGCGTGCTTCGAACAAGCGCTGCGCTTCGTCATGGATCGGGCCGTAGACCTCCATCCACAATTGCGCGTCGGTAGCAACGATGAGGCGACCGACCTGCCACGATGTCGGCTCGGCGCGGCCATCCAGCCAGCTCTCCAGGATCTTGACCGAGATACCGGCCGCTGCCGCCAAAATCTCGCGACGCAAAGGTCCCACCGGCTCCATGCGTTTGCGCAAGGCAGCGGCTAGGCGCGCGCGGTGCGCGTTGCGCCCCTGCACCTCCTGGTCAATCGCCAGCACCACGCCATTGTCGTTATCGCTCTTGGTCTTTTTCATCCCAGCCATCGATGCCGAATTGGCAAAATGCGCCGGGAAGACTGAGGCCAGATATTGCCGGCAGATGCGCTTGGCTTCCGCGCGGTTGAAGGTCTTGGGTTCCATCAGGCAGTCGAACCACATGCCGTCGATCATGGCGTTGAGGCCGGTCGCGACATCTCCGGGACTAACGCCCTCATAGCCACCTTCCTGGATGATGCGCTGGCAGAGCGTTTCTGTTTGCGCCAGGTAATCCTGTTCCAGCCGCTGCACCACGTCGTGATAGGCTTGGTTGCCGCGCGCTTCCGCCCAGAACGCATACCAGATCGAGACCTTCTCGACATTGCACACGGTGGGATGAAAGTCGGCCTCGATCATGGCTTCCAAGCCTGCGGCTGGTGCCACCTTGCCCTTGTTGATCGCCGCCTGCCAGAAGGCCGAATATTCCTCGGCGATCTGCTCCAGCGTGGCGATCAGCAGCTGTTCCTTCGATTTGAAATAGAAATTGACGATGCCCGGCGAGAGCCCCGCTTCGGAGGCAACGTGCGTCAGCGTCGCGTTGGCATATCCAACCCGTCCGATGGCGCGAATAGTGGCGTCAATCAACTGCTTACGGCGGACTTCCTTAACAGCTTCGGCCTTGGCCATGGACGCTTTAACCCTTTCACTACCACTTACGGGAATCGGGATAACTCCATGATATCTTTAACTTTGCTGCGCTCGCAACATTAAATGTTCATTCAGTGATATTGCCATTTTCTGAATCACATGATAGATTTTTTATACAAACATTCAATGACCGGACGGTAACAGAGGCGTGATTTTTACCTAACCGGAGCGCGGGAAATCCCGCATCACTTTGAGACTATGGAGATTTTCAGATGACCACGATCAAAACCGATCGTCGCAAAATGGATAAGAGCCAGGCCCATTTCCAAGAGGCCATCAAGCATATGCCGCTCGGTGTCAGCTCCAACTTCCGCTATTGGGGCGACGAGAACACGGTCTTCGTGAAAAAGGGCAAGGGCGCCCGCCTTTGGGATCTCGACGGTAACGAATATATCGATTACCGCCTGGGCTATGGCCCGGCCATCCTCGGCCATTGCAACGACATCGTCGATGCCGCCGCCCATGAGGCGCAGTCGATCGGCACCGTCTTTGCGCTCGGCACCGAAAAGGAAGTGACCGTTGCCAAGCTCATCAAGGAAATGATGCCGGCGGCTGAACTGGTGCGCTTCTCGAACTCCGGCACCGAAGCCGTGATGGCCGCCTTGCGCCTGGCGCGCGGCTATACCGGCAAGGACAATTACGTGACGTTTGAAGGCTCCTATCACGGCCTGTTCGACGCCACTATGTGGACCGCCGATCCCGAGGACATGCAGGATCAATCGAAGGACCCGAAGGTCATTCCCTACGGCCTCGGCATTCCCGCAGCTGTCCGCCAGCTGTTCTGGCAGGTGCCGTATAACGATGCGCAGCGCCTCGAAGACGTGCTGAAGAAGAACCATGACACCATCGCCGCCGTTCTCATCGAGCCGATTCTCGGCAATTGCTGCGGCATCCCCTCGAAGCCGGAATTCATCAAGGCCGTCCGCGCGCTGTGCACCAAGTACAATGTGCTGATGATCGTCGACGAGGTGAAGACCGGTTTCCGCGTCGCCAAAGGCGGCGCCCAGGAACTCTATGGCATCGAGGCCGACATCTTCACCGTCGCGAAAGCGGTGGCCAACGGCTATCCGATCTCCGCGATCGGCGGCAAGGAAGAGATCCTGCGCAAGTATGGCAAGGGTGTGGCCCATGGCGGCACCTACACTGCGCAGGCCATGAGCCTCGCCGCGGCCGAAGCGACCTTGACCATCCTGAAGGACACGGACGCCTTGGCGAACATCGCGGCCTATGGCCAGTCGATGCAGGACGGCATGCACAAGGTGCTCGCCAAGCGCGGCATCCCGCACAGCTTTACCGGCCACCAGTCGATGTCCGGCCTGTTCTTCAGCGCCGAGGCGCCGACCACCTATCGTCACTGGAAGCTGTCCGACTACACCTTCTACGACACGATGGCCGGCATTCTCATCGACATGGGCGTCATGTGTGAACCGGACAGCCGCGAGCCCTGGTTCATCTCCTCGGCCCACGACAAGAAGTGCCTCGACGAGACATTGCAGAAGTTTGAGGAAGCCGTCGACCTCACCCTCGACGAGCTCGCCAAGGGCCGCGAGACCGAGGACAAATTGATGCCCGGTATCAGCGGCTGAACGCCATCGACCTGAAGGCAGCAACGGCGCCGTGCACCACACGGCGCCGTTTTTGTTTGTCCGTGCCGCCGGCAGTTTGACTCCTGCCCGGACATTCCTATCATGATCAATCCCTGGCGGAAGGAGCGGTCATGCAGGATCTTCGCGACGTCGCTACGTCGGCAGCTGATGCCGGCAGCCTGCAGATCTATGAGACTGCGCTCCGCGCGCTCAATGTCTATCGCGGCGACCCGGTTGCGATCATCGACCAGGCCCTCGCCGAGAGCCCTGATTTCGCCATGGGCCATATCCTGCGCGCCCATGTCCACATCACCATGTGGGAGCGGAGCGTGCTGCCGGCCGTCAATGCCGCCCTCGACCAGCTGAGCGACCTCGGGAACCGCAGCAACGACCGCGAACGCGCCCATGCCCGCGCCATCTCGCTATGGGCCGCAGGCGATTGGCGTGGTTACAAGGATGCGCTTGACCGGCTTCTGGCGACCTATCCGCGCGATCTCCTCGCTCTCCAGGTTGGTCATATCGCCGACTTCTTCCAGGGTGACCGCGAGAATCTGCGCGGCCGGGTCGCACGGGCCTTGCCTTTCTGGGACCGCGACGATCAAGGCTATGGCTTCCTCCTTGGCATGCATGCTTTCGGCCAGGAGGAATGCGGCGACTATTCGTCAGCTGAAGAAACCGGTCGCCTCGCGATCGAGCTCGAAGCCGACGATTGCTGGGCCCAGCATGCTCTTGCCCATGTCATGGAAATGCAGGCACGCCAGGTGGAGGGTGCTGCCTTCATGGAATCCCGTCAGGATCATTGGGCGCAGGACGACAATGGCTTCCAGTTTCATAATTGGTGGCACACCGCCCTCTTCCAGCTCGATCAAGGCAACCATGTCCGGGCGCTGGAGATCTACGATCGCGGCATCCGCGCTCAGCCGACGGAAATCCAGCTCATGCTGCTGGATGCCGTAGCCCTTCTCTGGCGCATGCATCTCATGGGCCTTGATGTCGGTGGGCGATGGGACGAGCTTGCCACCATCTATGCCAAGGGTGGCGAGGCCGGCTTCTATGCCTTCAACGACATGCATGCGATGATGGCCCTGGTGGCCACCGGTCGCCAGCAGGAAGCAGCGAGCTTGCTGCGATCCGCCGAGGCTGCCGTGCATGCCGCCGATAGCAACGGCATGATGACGCGGGAGGTTGGCCTGTCCATTCTTCATGCCATCCTCGCCTTCGGTGCCGGCCGCTATGCCGAGGCCACAGACCGGTTGATGTCCGTGCGCTACCGCGCCGCCCTCTTCGGCGGCAGCCACGCACAGCGCGACATCCTGCACCGGACCTTGATCGAGGCGGCGCTACGTGCCGGCGACAAATCGCTGGCCCATGGTCTGGCCCACGAGCGGCTCGCCCTCAAACCGCATTGCCCGTTCAGCTGGCAACTCCATCAGCGCGCAGTCACCTGAATTGACAAATTATCTCTGGCGCTGCTGGTGCCCGCCGGCGTGATTGCCCTCGGCAAACAATTATCCGCGGCCGGTTCAGACAGCGTTGCGCGTATCGCAGCCGGCGCAGGATTGCTGGCGTTCCGATCATGAAACAGCGGCCACTTCTTTCCGAGCACACATCAGCATCGTCAGGCACGGCATTAGCGAAAATTTTCGCAATGTAGGATTTCGCGAAACCCTCAAGATGATCAACATTTGACCGTGCTTTTTGACACTGCCTAAACTGATCCTCACGACACATGGGAGGGGAACGGATCATGGCGGAGATCATCGGCGGCGCCGGCAACGACATCCTCTGGAGCAGCTTGCCGAGCGGATCCTATCCCTTCAACACTTTGAACGGTGGCGCTGGCTTCGACATCGTCGTCTATACCAACTCGAAATCCAGCATTGTCTCCAGTGTCGGCGCTGGCGGCCATGTCACACTCGAGAAGCTCAATGGCCATATCGACTACCTCACCGACATCGAAGGCATCGTCGGATCACCGTTCAATGATGATTTGCAAGGCGATGATGGTGACAATTATTTCCGCGGTGGCAAGGGTGCGGATTCCATCGACGGCGGGCTCGGCCACGACCGGGCGAGCTACGCTTATTCGGATGCCGGCGTGGACGTCGATCTCACCCGCGCGGTGCAGATCGGTGGCGATGCTCAAGGCGACAGACTCTACAGCATCGAGAAACTGACCGGCTCCGACCACGCTGATCGCCTCGTTGGCAACGCCAAGGACAATGAGTTCTCCGGTGGCAAGGGCGGTGACTATATCGATGGCGGCGCCGGCATCGATTTTGTTGATTATCGTGGCTCGACCAGTGTCGATATCGACCTCACCCGCACCCTGCAGCACGGCGGGCATGCTGAGGGCGACCAACTCGTCTCGATCGAGGGTGTTCGCGGATCCACAGCCGCAGACCACATCGTGGGCAGCGGCACCAACGAACATTTGATTGGCGATGCGGGAAACGACTATCTCGACGGCGCCGGCGGCGATGACATCCTCCATGGCGGCGTCGGCGACGACGCACTCTATGGCGGTGCCGGCAACGACGATCTGAATGGCGCCAGTGGTAACAATATACTCAGCGGCGGTACGGGCGACGACACCGTCACCACCATCGGTGAAGGTGCCGCCGACGGTGGTGACGGCGTCGATACGCTGATTCTCAATTTTGAAAATCGTGACCCACATAATATCTACGGCGCCCGAATGACCGTTGCCGCCGACGGCACCATTGTCACAAGCTACACGACCAACTTTCTGACGCCACCAAATGTGACGCTGACGGCAACGGGATTTGAACGCGTGGAGGTTCATGGAACGCAGGGCAACGACACCCTGACCGGCACCAACAGCAATGATGTCATTCTCGCCGACGCTGGCGATGATTCCGTGCAAGGGACTTCCGGCGGCGATTTCGTCGATGGTGGCGCCGGTTATGATTCGATTCACATCGATTACCGGCCCTTCTTCAGCGGAGATGTCACCGTCGATCTCGTCGCTGGAACGGCGACCGGCTTCGCCACCTTGAAGAATTTCGAAGCGGGATGGGTCTATACCGGCGCCGGCAACGACCATATCGTCGGCGGATCAGCCGGCAACAGCATCATCACGGGTGCTGGCGACGATATCATCCAGGTCTTCGGCGGCCGTAATACCATTGATGTCAGCAATGGCCAGGATAGCGGCTTTGACGTCGTGATCGGCGGAGATGGCCGGGACTCCATCTATGCCGGTCATCGCGGAAGCCTTGATGGTGGGGGCGGTCTCGATGATGACCTTACTCTGCGCTTATTTCGCCCTGGCGCGCTTGAAGTCGACGGCCACGCCGGCACCGTAAGCTCCGGCCTCACCTTCCAGAATTTCGAGATCCTGAACATCAGGCGTGGGACTGTTGCTGGTGATGACACGTTGCGTGGCAGCGACAACAAGGATTCTATCTGGGGCGGCGGTGGGAACGACACCTTGCACGGCCGCGGCGGTGATGACGATCTGCGCGGCGACGCCGGCGACGATGTCATGACGGGCGGCGCCGGGGCCGATCAATTTGTCTTCGGGACCGGCCACGATACCGTCACGGACTTCAATGCCGATGAAGGGGATATGATCAGACTGACCTATCCATCCTTCAACCAGAACTTCCATTTTGACACCGATGTCACGGATACGGCCGACGGTGTCTTGATCACCAGTTCGGCGACCGGTGCCACCATGTTGCTGGAAGGCCTGACAAAAGCCGACCTGTCCGACGGCGACATCACCTATCTATAACGTCCCCGGAAACAGCTTCCAGGCCCCCACAGCATCAAGATAGGGCAGCGACGGATAGTCGGTGATGGTGAGGCCGCCGTCGACCGTCAGCACGGTTCCCGTCACGAACGATGCTTCGTCGGAGGCGAGGAACATTACGGCACGCGCAATCTCGTCCGGCGTACCCATGCGCCTGAGCAGCGAGGCGCCCTTCTCCCAATCGTCGGCAGCCCCGCTACCGCCGGTGGTTTCCGTCTTGATCCAGCCCGGCGAGACGGCATTGGCGCGAATGCCGTGCGGCGCGCCTTCGGTCGCCAGCGACCGGGTCAGTGATTCCAGCGCCGCCTTGCCCATGCCATAGCTGCCCCAATTGCCATGCAAGGTAGCGGTCGAGGAAATATTGACGATGGCCCCGCCGCCCCCTGCCTTCAGTACCGGCAAGGCAAAGGCCGAGACGAAGTAGGCGGAGTGGAGATTGGCTGCCATGATCTTGTCCAGGCGCACGCTGGGACTGTCATGAGGTTCGATGCCCGACCGGCGTGCACCCGCCCCGGCATTGTTGACCACGATATCGAGGCGCCCGAACCGTGCCACGACATCATCGATCAAGCGCTTCGCGGCATCTTCAACGCCAACGTCGCTGGCAAAAAACGCGACATCGGCCGCCACCTTGGCCAGCTCTTTGGCCGCAGCAGCGCCCTTATCGGCATTACGCCCGACGATCGCAACCTTGGCGCCTTCCAGTGCTGCCCGGCGCGCGATGCCAAAGCCGATCCCGGTCGTGCCACCGGTCACCAGGACGATCTTGTCTTTGAAACGCATCTCTACCCCCGCATGAGCTGCAGCGGCCGATCATGCCTCGGGCGCGGCTTTTGCGCCATCCGTCTCAGCAAGCTTCTCGCGCTGCGCGTAATAGAGGTCATGGAGCTGCAAAAAGGCCATGCAGGATTTGATCGCATCCTTGGTCTTGTAGGCCTTGGGATAAAGCAGTGCCTGCAGCCAGAAGCCGTCGATCATGGCAGATAAAGCAGCCGCCACGCGCACCGAGATCTTCTTGGCGTTGGACTTGTCCCCGGGCCGCGCAATGACAAGGTTATAGATCTGCCCTTCCAGCTCGCGCACATAATAGCGCTCGACCGCCGTTGCCGCGTCGCGAAACTTGTCCCGCAGCGCCGGGTCCGACCAGAAACTGAACCAGACAGCCAGTTTCGCCGGCGTAAAGATGCCGCGGTCAAAATAGGTCTCGACCATCGTCTGCAATCTTGCCCAGGGCTCCACGGGGGCCGCTTTCACGCGTTCGTGCCAGGCCAGCATGAATTCGTCCGCGAGATGCTTGAACACCTCCTCGAACAATTTGTCCTTGGTTTTGAAATGGAAGTTCATCAGGCCGGTCGACACCATGGCCGACCCCGCCACCCGGCTCACAGTTGTGCCATGATAGCCGTGCTCAGCAATGACCGCGATGGTCGCCTCGATGAGCTCTTTCTTCCGGTTGCTGCGGACGGGGGCTTTTTTGGGCATGACGCTATGTTGCACCGAAGCCAGTCGACCAAGTGGATTGCCGGGTCAAGCCCGGCAATGATGAAATAGTATAAACGACGTCATGCCCGGGCTTGACCCGGGCATCCACTGCCGACAGAAAAACTATCATCCTCACACGATTTCCTTCTTCCGCGGCGGATCAAAAAACATACGGTTCCGGGTCCAGCATTTCACCATGCTGCGTTCGATCTTCTTCTCCTTCGGATACCAGATTTCGATCCACATTTCAGTCCCCGGTTTGGCATAGGCCGGTGGAATCTGTGCAAAGGCGATGTTCTTCTTCAGCAGCGGCGACCACATGGCCGAGGTGGTGAGACCCAGTTCCTTGGTGCCTTTCTGGTCGGCATAAAGGAAGGCGCCGGGTGCCGGCTTGCGGCCTTCGATCTCGATGCCAGAGAGGATGAAGCGTGAGGATCCCTCCGCCTTCTCTTTCTGCAAGGCCCGCTTGCCCACGAAATAGGCATCTTTCTTCAATGCGACTGCCCAGCCGATACCGGCCTCAATGGGCGAGATCCGCTGTGTCGGCCGGATCGCGTGATGCGACCCAATGTAATCGACATCGACCAGGATGAACCCGGCCTCGATCCGCGTCATCTCCAGCGCATGCCCACCCATGGGGGCGATCTTGTAGGGATCACCCAGTCGGAACAGGCTCTCCCATAGCCACAAGGCATCCTGCGGCTTCACCCAGATTTCGTAGCCGAGGTCGCCGGTGAACCCGGCCCGGTCGATGCGCAGCCAATGCCCATCAACACTGGTTTCCATGATACCGAAATGCGGCAGCTTGCCGATCCCTTGCACGCCCAGCACTTCCAGGATCACCCGGGAATTCGGCCCCTGTAGCGACAGGCCCGCGAGTTGGTCGGAAACCTCCTCGATCTCGACCGAGAAGCCATAGGCGCTTTCATTGAGCCAATGCAGTTGATGCAGGGCGGCGTTCAAAAGGAAGTCGTTCTCGCCCAGGCGGAACAGTGTCCCCTCTTCGACCATGCGCCCGTCATCGTCGCACCAAGCTGTATAGGCGACATTCATCGGCGCCACTTTGGTCAGATCGCGCGTCACCAGATAGTTGGCGAACTTGGCTGCGTCCTTGCCCTTGATGGCGTACTTGATCAGTGGCGACACGTCATAGACCGTGGCCCCGTTGCGCACCGCCATATATTCCGACTGGGTGGAATCATAAAAGGCCGGCGAGTAATAGCCCTGCCACCGGATCCAGCCCGCCCCATGCATCATCGCTTCCATGGAATCGTGAAACGGCGTCCTTTTCAGGAACGGCTTCAAATGCTGGACATGAGTCATGAGTTAGCTCCCCAAATTGTCTGGCATAGTGCGCTGGAGAGATACCCCCCTCCCCGACCCTCCCCCTCAAGGGGGGAGGGAGTTCGCACCGACCTAGTCAGAGGCTTGTTCCAGTCCTCTCCCCCCTTGAGGGGGAGAGTTAGAGAGGGGGGTAGCATGCGCTCAGCCACATCGAAATGACGCACCATCAATTCAAGCCGCATGACCACTGCTCCCCTTCCGGCCGAGCCGGATATCCTTCAAGATCTCCCGCGCCGCATTGGCGCCCGCCGCGCCGGAGACATTGCCACCCGGATGCGCGCCGGCCCCGCACAGCCACAGGCCCGGCAGCGGCATCTTGTATTGCTGGAACGAGGCGGCTGGCCGTAGGAAGAACACTTGGTCCAGCGTCACCTCACCCTGATGCCACTGACCGCCGGAGAGGTTGAACTTGGTTTCGAGATCGTGCGGCGTCAGCACTTCCGACGCCGTGACCTGAGCGCGAACACCTGGTGCCACTTGCTCCAGCACATTCAAGGTGCGCTCCAGCACCTGTGCCCGCGCCTCATCCTGCGTTGCCTCGCGGAGTTTGTAGGGTGCGTATTGGCAGAGGATCGACGCCACGTGTTTGCCCGACGGCGCCAGGCTCGGATCGCTCAAGGTCGGAATGACGATCTCCAGGGCTGGATTATCCGCGACCCGGCCATACTTCGCACAATCGAAGGCATGTTCGACATAATTGGTCGAGGGTGCGAAGACCATGCGGCCCTGCGCTTGTCTCAGCACTTCCGGCAAGCCATCCAGGGCCAGATGCACCTTGGCGACACAGCCGTTCATCCTGAGATGCCGCATGCGGCGCAGGAATTCGGTATCGAGATTGCCGGGCTGCACGAGGTGTAGCAGCGTGCGCTGCGGGTCGGCACTCGATGCCACGATCGGCGCACGGATTTCCTCGCCGCCCGCCAGCACCACGCCGACGGCCACTTCCTTCTCAATGAGGATATGATCGACCGGTGCCTGGGTGCGAATGGTGGCGCCGGCCACCTTCGCTGCTTTCACCAGGGCATCGATCACGGCGCCCATGCCACCTTGTGGCAGGAATAACCCGCCCTGCCCGTGCTTTGTGTTCAGCGAAGCCAGGCGATAGAGCAGGTTGAACACCGTATTCGGCGAGCGTGGCCCCAGATAGACGCCGAGCGTCGCCTCGAAGCCAAGCAGCCCTTTGATGATATCGCTTTCGAAGAAATCGTTGGCGAGATCGGCTACGTTGATGGTGAGGATGCGGGACATTTCCAACATGTCCTTTTTGCCCATCAGGCGCAGCTGCACCGCGAACATGCCGAGCGCCAGCTTGGTCTGGAAATCATTGGCAGCGGGCGACGGACTGGGTGGTGTCTTCAGCAGGAAACTGCCGAGGGCACCCGCAAGCTTCAGCAGTCGCTCCATGCGCGGATGATAGGCCAAGGCATCGGCCTGTGAAAAACGAGCGATGGATGCTTGCGTTGCGGCCTTGTCATCCGTGATATCCAGGCGTGCACCGCCCGGCAGCATCGCCGACGTCCCGATGCGATGCTGCGTCGCCTTGAGACCGTGCCCTTCCAACCCCAGATCCGCGATCACCTTGGGATGCAGCGCATGGAGGATATGGGCGACAGCCGAGGTGCGATAGCCCTTGGCGAATTCGCGCGTCTGCGCGGCGCCACCTGGCTGCTCGCCGGCTTCCAGCACCAGTACCTTCTGTCCCGCCTTGGCGAGATAGGCAGCGGTCACCAGACCATTGTGTCCTGCACCAATGACAATAACGTCGTAGTTCTGTGCAGCCATCTCACACCACCCCATGCTTGAAATCGCGCAGCATTTCGCGGGCCGCATTGGCACCCGGTGCACCCATCACACCACCACCGGGATGGGTGCCCGATCCGCACATGTAGAAATTGTCGAACGGCCCGCGATATTGGCCAAGGCCTGGGAACGGCCGGTTGAACAGCATCTGATCGAGCGTGAGCTCACCTTGGAAGATGTTGCCTTCGGTCAAGCCCACCTCATTCTCGATGTCCCAGGGTGTGCGTGTCTGGCAGTGCAGGATGAGATCGCGGAAACCCGGCGCGTTCATCTCGATCGTGTCCAGAACATCCTTCTCGAACGCCGACTTCATCTCCGGCGTCCAGGGCTGCTGGCCCAGTTTATAGGGCACGTACTGCACGAACACCGACATGAAATGCTTGCCCGGCGGGGCCATCGTGGGATCGACCGTGGTTGGGATGACGATATCGAGGAACGGTCGTTTCGACCAGGAACCGTATTTATAATCATCATAGGCCCGTTCGATGTAGTCAAAATCCCCGCCGATATCGATCGTGCCCCAGGCCGATTCTTTCGGCAGCCCGGCGAATTTCGGCAATCCATCGAGTGCGATGTTCAATTTTCCGGACGAACCACGGATCTTGAAATTGTTGGCGTAGGTATGGATATCCGGGTCGATGGCATCGAGATCGGACTTGTCGATAAGCTTGAGGTAGGTGCGCTTCGGATCGGCATTGCTGACCACAGTGCGCGCATAGATCTCCTCGCCATTGGCCAATGTGACGCCAACCGCCTTGCCACCACGGATGATCACCTTGGCCACTTCCGCATTGGTACGGATCTCGACACCGGCTTCCGTGGCGGCCGAGGCGATGGCCTTCGAGACCGAGCCCATGCCGCCGCGCGCAAAGCCCCAGGCGCCGATCTGCCCGTCGACCTCGCCCATATAATGATGCAGCAGCACATAGGCGGTGCCGGGCGAATAGGGCCCAAGCGCCGTCCCGATGATCGACGAAGCCGCCGAGAAGCCCTTCCATTTCGGGTGCTCGAAATACTCATCCAGGAAATCACCGATCGACATGGTCCAGAAGCGGATGATCTCGTACATCTGCTTCTCACCCATGCGCCCGAACTCGCGGCCGATCTTCAGCAAGCCTTCCAAATCGTTGCGCTTGCCCCAGGGATTGATCTTGTTCTGCGCGAACGGATTCAACCGTGTGGGATCGGGCGGTGTCACCATCAGGAGCGGCTTGATGAAACGGCATTGC
Organism: Dongia sp. P2_B8; assembly: GCF_056404715.1. Taxonomy (NCBI): domain Bacteria; kingdom Pseudomonadati; phylum Pseudomonadota; class Alphaproteobacteria; order Rhodospirillales; family Dongiaceae; genus Dongia; species Dongia sp. P2_B8. The sequence continues at coordinate 236,774 of NZ_JBFUDM010000004.1, forward strand.
CGGCTGATTTCAGCCGCGTAATGGTCGTATGCTTCCGCATCCTTGATCGAATGCCGCCGCAGCGATTCACGTGTGCGGTCATGGTCCGAATAAGTGACGATCCCCTCGCCCTCATGATTGGGCGACGAGTTGATCTCGTAGGGAATGACCTGCAACCCATGGCGCGGCAAATCGAGGAACCGGAAAATCTCCGGTCGCAAGAGCGAGCAGACATAGGAACAGGTCGAATAGGTGAAGCCCGGATAGATCTCCTCCGACATCGCCGCACCACCAACCTTGTGATAGCGCTCGAGGACCAGGACCTTCAGCTTGTTCTTCCCCTCCTTCTCGCCGCCCTTGGCGAGATAGGCGGCGGTGACGAGGCCGTTATGCCCGCCGCCGATCACAATCGCGTCGTATTTGGTCGCCATGGAATCCCGCCCCTGAAACTGAATGACCGTTCAATTACTGAATGCTTATTCAGTTTCAAATCGCCTGTCCAGCAAGATTCGGGATCCGGCATTGACCTCACCGGCGGGCACCTTTACCTAGACCCCGAGGGACGCCCAAAAAGACTAGGAATTTCAATGAAGATTAAGATCTGGATGGCGACCACCGCCCTGCTCTGCCTCACCCTGGCTGCGGACCCCGCGCTGGCGAAGCAGAAGAACCCCACCCAACCACCCCCACCTGCCGTGCCGGTCGGTGAGGTCGAGGTGGCACCCCTTGAAGCCCTGGCACCGCCGGCTCTGGAAGGTAATGGGCAAGCGATTGACGGGGATGAGATCGCCATTGGTGACGTGATCTTCCGGCTTGATGGCATTGCAGCCCCGTTGATGACCGTGCCGTTGGGGCCGGAAGCACGGGTGGCGCTGCAGGCATTGATCGACGGGCAGCGCCTCACCTGCGATGTGCTTGACCGTGGGGGTGACACGCAGCATCTTTCTGGTGTCTGCCATGTCGGCGAGGACGATGTGGCCGAGGCGATGCTGGCAGGCGGCATGGCGGCGGTCTATCGCCAATCGACCAACCCGGATGCCAAGGCACGCGAGCGTGCAGCACGCTACGACGCCGCCGAAACCGAAGCGCGCGGCCGCAATCTCGGGATCTGGGCGAAGGCACCGGAGCCAGATGAGATCGCAGTGGAGCAAACGCCCCCGCCACCGGAAACCGGGATGGATAAGGATCTGCTGCGGGGTTGGCTGATCCAGGCGCCGGCACTGATCTTCCTGGGCTTGGCTGGCATCATCGCCCTTTTCGTGGCACATGGCCGCAAACGTGCCGCCGAAGATCGCCTGGAGACGGACATGCAGGCGCTGCTGGCGTTGCTGCTGGGCGAAGTGCTGGCGATCCGGGCCGCCGCGCAGGCGGCGTTCGACTCAACGGCGAACCTCATTCAGGATCTGCCGATCCCGACGGCGCAGCTCTCAGGCCTTGCCTTGCCGCCAGCCACCGTGTTCGAGGCCAATGCCAACCGGCTCAGCACATTGCCGCGCGAAGTGTCGGTCGATCTGGTGCAGTTCCATACAAGGCACAAGGTGGTGAGCCGCATTCTGCTGCAAGCCTCGGCCTTGCGCTGCGAACAGCTGCGGGCATTCCTGGAAGCCTTGATCCAGGCTGCCGACGAGCCGATGGCCCGGGCGGAAAAGCTGCTCGACTAGCGATCAGTTGTGCTGGGGATAGCGCCGCTCGAGATATCGGGCGAGCCAAGTCAAGAGAGCACAGATGGTGATGTATTCCATCGCGAGGAATGTGTAGATCTCCAGGGGATGCAAGATCTGGGTCTGCAAGAGCATCGCTCGCTTGGTGAACTCAGCCACGCCCAGAAAGCCCGCCAAAGATGAATCTTTGGTCGTTGAGATGAACTGGTTCGTCACTGGGGGCAACATGCGCCTTATCGCCTGAGGAAGAATAATTCGGCGCATCACCAACGAACGCGACATACCGAAGGCGAAACCGGCGTCGATTTGCGGGCGCCCCACGCTTTCAATGCCCGCCCGAAACAGTTCAACCATGAACGCCCCGGACAAGAGCGAAAGCCCTATCACGCCAGCCGTGAATGGCTCCATGCGCCGAAGCGTTTCTAGGCCCGGTAGATTATGCATGGCATCGGGCAACTCGCCGATAGCAATGGGCAGTGCGTAATAAATCCACAACAACAGCACGAAAAGCGGCACCATGCGAAACAGCTCGACGTACAGCCAAACCACTCGCCGCAACGAAACAAAGCGACTGCGCGCCAGCAAGGCGCCGACGAGACCGATGATCGAGCCGAGCACAATGGAATAGATCGAAATCAGCAACGTGTACCGAAGCCCGGCCGTCAGGATCCAGAAATTCTTGTCACCGGCCGGCGTGCCGGGAATGAGCGGCGTCCAGTCACCGCAGCCAGTGACGAACAGCGGTGTGAGAAGAATGATTGGTCGAAATATGCGGCGCATAGTTGGAGTATAAAGCGTCATGGTCGGCGAAGGCAGACCACCCACGACTTCCCTTTTATACGGATAGAAACTCGTGGATGGTCCGCCTTCGCGGACCATGACGATAGAATGAGCATGACGATCTGTGATCAGCTGCCTGCGATCCACTTGGCGAACAGCAGGTCGAAGAAGCCGGACTGCTTCTTCAAGGCGACCCAGGTGTTCAGCCAGCGCTGCCAGGTGGGGTCGTCGCGCACGGTCATCATGGCGATCGGCTGGCCTTCGATGGCATGGGTCGGGTCGACCGCCACCAGCTTGTCGTTATATTGTGCCAGCGCCTTCTGGATGAAGATCGTGTCGGTGATGGCGGCGTCCACCTTGCCCGACAACAATTCCTGATAGTCGAGGGCTGGGGCAACGATGGGCACGATTTCGGCGTTTTTGAAATTCGCCTTGGCGGAGCCTTCGGCCGACGTGCCGCTTTGGACGGCGATGCGGATGCCGGCCTTGTCGAGGTCGCGCCAGCTGGCGAATTTGGCGCCGTCCTTGGTCAGGACGAGCGGCACCAGCGGGGCGTCGAGATAGGCGTCGGAGAAGCCGATGCTCTTCAGGCGGTCAAGCGTCATGGTGATGCCCGAGGCAGCAACATCGTACTTGCCAGCCTGGATGCCGGCAGCGAGGGTTTCCCAGCTGGTCGGCACGAATTCGACCTTCACGCCGAGATCGGTGGCCAATTGCGTGGCCGCGTCGATTTCATAGCCCTTATAAGTGCTGCTGGTCTGGTCCAATTCCGAATAAGGCGGGTAGTCGCCGGTGGTGCCAACCCGCAGGGTGCCGCGCTCGAGAATCTGGTCGAGGAGCGACTTGGTGCCGTCCGCTTGGGCGGGGCTCGCGAAAATCGGCAAAGCGAGGGCAACCGCCATGATTGCGGCGGCGAGGCCGTTCAGTATCTTGCGCATTTGAAGTCTCCCTGTGGGCTTGTTCGGACCATGGATAGCGCGCCGGAAGAAGGCTGCCAAGGGAAACAGCAGGGGTTCGACCCTGGATTTTGGCGGATTTCGTGGCTCCAAAAGAAAAACTCGGCCCACATCTATGCGTAACAATTGACCATTTATTAAGCTTAATGGTCGAAATTAGTCGGACTTTTGAGGACTTACCGACGAACTCCTGCCCATAGCAAGGACCTGTATGGCCGCCTCGACTGCCGATCGCCTGCGAGCAGAACGCGACCGTTTTGTCGGATTCGCCTTCTCCAATGCGGACGTCCTCCTCGAACTGGATGAGAGCAGCAAGGTCCTGTGGGCTGGCGGCGCCATCAAGTCGATTCTGGGTACCGAGAATGCCGATCTCACCGGCAAGCCCCTCACCACCATCCTAACGCCAGCTGACGGCGTACTGCTGAAAGCGGCATTGCGCAATCTTGGCCCCGGACAACGGCGCCGCGATCTCAATCTGGTCCTGCTTGACCGCACGTCTCCTGCGGCAGGCAGCGGTTCCACGAATGGCGATGTGTCGGAGAAGCGGCTCATCGTGTCCACCTGCATCAACCGTTCGCTGAAGAAGGACCAGCCGCATTTTTTCATGACCCTGTCCAATGCCGCCTACAACGCCGTGCCGCATAGCGGCGCGCGGCGGCGTGACCGGGTGACGGGACTTGCTGAAGCGGTCGAGTTCACCTATGCCGCCACCCATGCGGTGCAGGAGGCACGCAAGTCCGGTAAATCGGCCTGCCTCACGCTGCTGGAAATCTGCGAGACCGAAGAGCTCAACCGCGTCATGGGCCCTGAACGCGCCGAGGCCCTGTTGGCGGAAATCGGCGCCGAGCTGAAACTGCATGCGATCGACCCTGAATCGGCCGCCAAATTGGGCGACGGCAAATTCGGCGTCACCCATACCGAAGACACCGATACCGGCACCATTGTCGAGGCCATCAATCGCGTCGGCGACAATTTCGATGTCGACCGGGACATGATCAATGCCAGTGGCCGTACCATTTCGTTCAACAGCAATTCTTTGGCGGACCAGGATGTCGAGAGCATCCTGTCCTATGTCGTCGGGAAATTCAGCGCCGACGGCGTCAAGAACTTCGATGCCGCTTCCGCCGACCAGTATTTGAAGCGGATGACGGCGGAGGTCTTGAGCCGGGTGGTCGCGATGCGCGACCTCATTCACGAGCATCGCATCAATCTTCATTTCCAGCCGATCATCCACATGCAAGATCGGGCACCGCATCATTACGAGGTGTTGCTGCGTTTTGAAGACGGGCGCTCGCCGTTTGCAGATGTCCTGTTCGCCGAAGAGATCAACATCGTCCACGAATTGGACCTCGCCGTCACGCAAGGCGCCATCACCCGCATTCTCGCCGCGGAAAAGAAAGGGCAGGAATTGCGGCTGGCCGTGAACATGTCGGCACGCTCATTGTTGAATGACACTTTTCTGGCGATGTTCGAGCAACTGGCAGGCGCCATGGGCAAGAGTCGCAGGCAGCTCATCGTCGAGATCACGGAATCGGCGAAGCTTGAGAATCTGCCCAAGGCAGCACTCGCCGTCGATTGGCTGCGTAGCGCCGGTCATTCCGTCTGCCTCGACGATTTCGGCGCCGGCGCCTCGTCCCTGCCCTATCTGCAGCAATTGCTGGTCGATTTCGTCAAGATCGATGGCGCCTATATTCGAACCATCACAGACTCCTTACGCGAGCGCGCCATTGTGCAGGGCGTGCTTACCACCTGCCGCTGCCTCAATATCAAGACGGTGGCGGAGATGGTTGAGAAGGAAGACCAGCATAAATGCCTGTTGGAACTCGGTGTCGATCTGGGCCAAGGCTGGCTCTATGGCCGTCCGGCAGCGGAGATTCCCGTCTTTAATGGCAATGGTGCGCGCCACGGCAAGCGCCAGGGCGCCAAGGATCAATGGGGCTGATCGCGCGCTAGCGAATGCCGGCCTGGGCCAGCGCCTTCATGGCAAGGGCATCTTCACGTTCGACGAAACTGGGCCCGGTTGGATACATATAGTCCTGCCGCACTGGCTTGAGCTTGTTCTGCTTGAGCAGATCGAACGTCACGACCGGTATGTAGCCCATCAGATAGGGCTGAGCATCAATGGCCCAGAGTATGCGGCCATCGGCCACCGCGTCCAGCACCTTGGGTGACATGTCGAAGGTGCCAAGCAAAGGCCGTGCGTCGCCCGGCATGGCGGCAATCGTGTCGAGTGTCGTCTCGGCCGCGACCGTTCCCTGGGTCAGGATGAAATCTGTTTCCGGATGCTGTGCCAGATAGTCTTTGAGCCGCTTTCTGGTAACCTCCGGATCGAGCGTCGTTTCCAGGACCGGCACCTTGAAACCTAAGCCACTGCTGAATCCATGGCAGCGGGCTTCCAGACTGACATTGCCGACTTCATGATCGATACAGACCGGATGTTTGATATCGAGGTCATGCGCACGCCGGCCGGCTTCGATACCCGCACCAAATTCCACCTGTCCCATGAAGAACAGGGCACCGAGATTCTTGGCCAAAGTCGGCCCACCGGAATCGATGATGATGACGGGAATACCGGCCGCGGTCGCCGCTTTCACCGCGGGTGACAATGCCTTCTCATCCGGCATGCTGACCACCAGACCATCCGGTCGCGTTGCCACGGCGGCGGCAATCATGTTCTGCATCTCAGCCGTGCTGAAAGTGGCCGGGGCATGATATTCGACCGTGACACCGAGCTTTGTCGCCGCCTCGTTCATACCGTTCTTGATAATCGTCCAATAGGGATCGGACGATTGTCCGTGGGTCACGAAAACCACGCGCGTGCCGTCGGCGAGACTGGGTCCGCACAGGAATCCACAAAGCATCACGAGTATCGTCAAAAGCGAAAGAAATCTGCCCCGTGAGAACAGCCGCATCCCGTCGACCCCGCTGCCGGCCTTGCAATGACAAAGTATAGGCTGGCGGCGCAGGCGTGAGAAGCAGCGCATTCACCGGATCGATGTTCCCTGTTAGGTATACCGTCCGCCGGCACTCATCACCCAATGAGCGCATCGGCTTGACAAGGTCGCGACGTGGGCCTAAGTCCAACGCACGCATTGGGGAGTAGCTGCCTGCATTCTTTCAAGCAGGGCGCATATCAACATACTTGAGCGCGAAAGTTCTCATGGTATGCGCAGTTCCGGCCCGCCAGATTTCGATATCCATCTTGGATGTCGGCGGATCGGATCCAGGCGAGACCAGTGGCACACGCCGTCTCTGCAGGCCAGGGGGATCGGCATGTGTCCGCTGATCTCAACACCTGGCCCCGGAAACCGCCACATGCCGATCGCCACTTCCTTAGCCCTCGCCTTCTCGCTCTCCGCCGATGCCTTCGCCGCGTCGCTTGGCAAAGGTGCCAGCCTCCACCGGCCGAACTTACGCGAAGCCGCACGCATCGGCGCCTATTTCGGCGCCTTCGAACTGGCGACGCCCCTGGTCGGGCTGGCCTTGGGCAGTCTGGCTCTGGGCTGGAGCGTTGGCCGCTATGTCGAGGCAGTCGATCATTGGATCGCCTTTGCGCTGTTGCTGGTGGTTGGTAGCCGCATGTCCTATCTCGCCTGGGCTGGCAGCACTGACGACGACACCCCGAAGCCCAGTCGCCATAGCGCTCTTGCCCTCATCGCCACGGCACTGGCCACCAGCGTCGATGCGACCGCCGTCGGCATCACGCTGGGCTTTATGGACGTGCATATCCCGATGACCATCGCCCTTATCGGCGCCGTCACCTTTTCCATGGCCTTTGGCGGTGTGCTCATCGGCCGCGCCGCGGGTCCATTGCTTGGCCGCTGGGCGGAATTTGCCGGCGGCATCGGATTGGTCGCGATCGGCGTGAAGGTGCTGGTCGACCATGGGGCGTTTGGATAGGGTGCCGTCTGCCGGATCGGTGGCCGGGTCGCATAGTTGGGGAGTGCTTCATGACACGGTGGGTGGTTATCTTCGACGACATGCCGGCCATGCTGGAGGTGCGCAAGGCCCGTGAGCCGGATCATCTGCGCTATCTCGAAAAGCATGGCGACAAGATCAAGATTGCCGGCGGCCTGCGTGACCTGCCGGGCGAACCCTATGTCGGCGGCCTTTGGGTGGTTGAGGCCGCAGGCCGCGATGATGTCGTGGCGCTGGTGGAGAGCGATCCCTATTTCGTGCCGGCCTGCCGACGCTATCGCATATTGGCGTGGGGCAAGGCGTTCGATCGGCCCGTGGTGTTGTAGCTACATCGGTGCATTGGCAGAAAGACCCCCTCTCCCTAGCCCTCCCCCACGTTGGGGGGAGGGAATCCCATCGAGATTGTTGCGGGCATCGAGATTACACTCGTTCTAGTCCCCTCCCCCCAACGTGGGGGAGGGTTAGGGAGAGGGGGATCCAACCCCACGTCTCCTATGCCTCCCGCCGCGTCATTGCCGCATTGGTCCAGGTGTTGACTTGCCACCTGACACGCTCCGGGCGTTGTGACTGATCACACGCATGGATCCGCAGGCCGATTGCGGCCTGCGGATCCATGCGAACTATCTGGCGCAACACCCGTTGCGTGCGTTACGCGTTCGCGGCACCGTCAAAGACATGTCCGGCAAATTCACTGATCGCCTGGAATCCTTGCCAGACGCGGGGCGCGAAATGTGCGGGCATGGTGCGGTTATCGCCATTGACGATGACATGGACCGCTGTGTCATGGGTCATGCCGCGGCGATAGGGGCGGTCTTGCCGCAGCGCGTCGTAGGTGTCGCAGATGGAGAGGATTTGGGCCGGCAGCGGGATTGCGTCCCCCACCAGGCCAAAGGGATAGCCTGATCCGTCATATCGTTCGTGATGGTGAAGGGCGATGGTCGCTGCCAGATTCATCATCGCATTGCCGGTGGCAGCCAGAATGTCATGCCCTGACTGGGAATGCGTCTTGATCAGCGCGAATTCTTCGACCGAGAGAGATGTTGATTTCTGCAGCAGATCGATTGGCACAGACATTTTTCCGATGTCGTGCAAGATGGCCGCGTGGGAGATTTTTCGGCTTTCGCCGACCGATACGCCGATCTGCAGTGCCAGCCGCTCGACAATGGCGGCCACGCGCCGGGCATGTGAGTTTGTGCCGAAATCACGGCGCGCCTCCGCTCTTGTGAGGCATGCGATTGTTGTCGGAAGCTGAAGATCATTCATCGCCGCGGAATGAACCCCCAAGTCGGATGTCCCAGATCCAGGAGACAGTCTACATCCCTAAGTAGTTAAGCACCCGTAAATATCGCGTCGACATTACTTAGATTCGGGGAGATTGTTGGCTGAGCCGTGCGTCAAACTGGCTGCCGGCAGGGCTTTTGTGGCGCGATCACACCAGCCTGGACAAGCGTCAGCTACACTGCCGATTCAGCCCCGCGCCCGCGCTGGCGTTGCGCGAGGTACTTGGTGTTGCTGGTCCGCAGTTCTTCCGCCGTGGTTTCGACGAGATGATCGATAAGCTTGGTTTCGGCCGGTGTGCCGGGCTGGAACTTGCGCGCACGGATGTCGGCGGCGAGTTGTTTGCGCAAGGTGGGGAGATCGTCATCGTCCGCCCGGCCATAGAGACGCGCCAGGCTGTTGCGTTCGACCTGGGCGGAACCGGCAGCGCCGGCGATGTCCTGCTTTGCCACCGAGATCGCCCGCGCGATCATGGCGCCCAGGAATTTCTGGCGCCCGTTCAGGGTCGGCAGGAGATCTTCCTGCAAGGTGGCCAGCGCTGCGTCGAGCAGGGCTGTGGCACCAGGGCGTTTCTTCATGAAGCGTCTCCTTCGCCATGCTTCTTCTTGGGCGCCGGCTTGAATCCAGGCAGGCGCAGATCGATCAGCAGATCATATTCGGTCTCCAGGGCGACGAGACCGGTGAGCGCCAGTTCCAGCGAACGCTCTCGGCCGGAGAGATGCCGTTCGGCCTGCTCGAGCGCCATGATCGACCAGCGCACCGCCGCCATCTGTTCCCAGAAGCGGACCTGCGCGTCGTCGACCGCGTGACCGCTGCCGGCTTCATAGCCGGCATAGAACGCGGCGCGGCTGCCGATACCGCCAGCTTCTGCGCCCGCCATGCCGAAACGCCAGCAGCGTGCACAGAACCATCCAAGGTCTTCGTAAGGATCCGACCAACCGGCAAACTCGAAATCGAGAATGCCGCTGAGCTTCTCATCGGCGACGAGATAATTGCCGGTGCGGAAATCCCGGTGGCAGAAGGTCACTGTCTCAAGCCCGCGCTGGTATGCCGGTGCTTCGTCTTCGAGCCGGTTGATGGCCCATTCCAGCACCGGCTGCGCTTCGGGCAATTGGTCGAGCTGGCCACGGAAACGGGCGATACGCGATGCGAGGAGATCGGTCGACGCAGCGGGCAGGAAGGCGAGATCCTTGGGCGCATAGGCTGGAATCACCTTGTGGAGCTTCGCCAGTTCAGCACCGAGTTCATGCGCCAGCGCATCGCCCGCCTCTTCCTCAAGTGCGCGTACCAGCTTCCTTGGATCGGCGGAACCCTTAAGGCGGCTGGTGATGTGGAAGGGCTGGCCGATCACCTGCCCGCTCGATTCCAGCCACAGCGGCTGCGGTGCCTTGACACCGGCCGCGTGCGCCACCTTCAGCAGCGCGAACTCCTGTGCCTTGCCCCAGCTTTCGGCGATGCCGCTCGGTGCATCGGCGCGCAGGACCGTTTCATGCAGGACACCATCGATGTCGAGGTCGAGCGCCCAGTTTTCCTGGATGGCGCCGCCACCGAGGCGGCCGATCAGTTTTGCGGTGACCTTGGCAGCCTTTGCCTGTTGCTGGACAAAGGCTTCGAGGGTGGCAATCTTGTTGGCAAGCACGCGTGTCAACCCCACTTCCAGAAATCACGCCCCTCAAGGCCCAGATGTTGTGCCAGCACCATCTTATGCACTTCAGAGGCGCCGTCCACCAGCCGTGCCTGGCGGGCATAGCGGTAGATCCATTCCAGGATCGTGTCCTGCGAATAGCCCTTGGCGCCGAGCAACTGGATGGCGGTGTCGACCGCCTTGTGCAGGCAATCGGCGACGGCGATCTTCGCCATCGAGACTTCCTTGCGCGCGCGGCGGCCAAGATCGAGCTGATAGGCGGCATGGAAGGTGAGCAGGCGGCCCATCTGCACCTGCAGCGCCGCCTCACCCAGCATCCATTGCACACCTTCATGGTCCATGAGCTTGGTGCCGAAGGCTTCGCGCTTCTGTACATGGCGGCCGGCAATCTCAAGCGAGCGTTTGGAGAGGCCAAGCCAGCGCATGCAATGCGTGAGGCGCGCGATGCCGAGGCGGATCTGCACCGCCTTCATCCCCTCGCCCACCTCCATCAGGCGGTCCTCGTCAGGAATTTCCAGACCGTCGAAGATGAGCTCGCAATGGCCGCCATGTTCTTCCGGCCCCATGATCGGAATGCGGCGCTTGATATGCCAGCCGGGTGCGGATTTATCGAAGAGAAAGGCGGTGAGGCCGCGGCGCGGATCGTCGGAGGTGCGGGCCAGCAGGATGAAATGCTCCGCCGCCTCGCCGCCCGTGATGAACCATTTGTGGCCGCGGATGATCCATTTGTCGCCGACCTTCTCGGCGGTGGTGCGCATCATGCCGGCCGGATCGGAGCCGGAGCCTGGCGCCGGCTCGGTCATGACGATGGAAGAGCGCACCTCGCCATGGACGATCGGCATCAGCCAGCGTTCCTGCTGCGCCGGCGTGGCGACGCGCGAGAGCAGATGGATGTTGCCATCGTCGGGAGCGGCGATGTTGAAACAGACCGGGCCGAAGATCGAGCGGCCGGCGGCTTCGTAGATCGGTACCAGTTCGGTGAATTTCAGGCCCTTGCCGCCGAGGCTCTCCGGCAGCTGGAAATTCCACAGGCCGGCTGCCAGCGCCTTGGCATGGAGCTGCTGCAGCAGATCCTCGCGGATGTTCTCACCGGCATCGAAATTGGCGCGGTCCTTCTCCAGCGGAATGACATGCTCGTCGAGAAAATCGTCGATCTGGCGGACATAGTTTTCCGCACGCTTGGTGATCGAAAAATCCATGATCGTGTCCCCTAGAGACTGGAATTGAGATGGCCACCATCGACCGTGAGCACGGTGCCGGTCATGTAGGACGAGGCTTCGGACGCCAGCAGCAGCAGCGGCCCGTCGAGATCCTGTGGTATCCCCAAGCGCCGCTGCGGAACGCGTTTGATGAGTGCTGCCCCCGCTTCCGTGCTGAAGAATTCGTCGTTGAGGGCCGTGCGGATGTAACCGGGGGCCAGCGCATTGACGCGGATATTGTGGCGCGCCCATTCGAGCGACAGCGCCTTGGTCATCTGGATGAGACCGGCTTTGGAAACGGCGTAAGGAAGGCTCTGGCTGGCGACGCGCTGCCCGAGGATCGAGGCGATGTTGATGATGTTGCCGGGCCGTTTTGCGGTGACCCAGCGCTGTGCCGCCTCGCGACTGGCGAGCCAGGCGCCCTTGAGGTTGGTATCGATCACCGCATCCCAGTCACTGTCGGCAAGGTCGAGCGACGGCGTGGTGAGCGAGATGCCGGCATTGTTGACGAGGAGTGTCACCGGCCCGACATCGCTTTCGGCGGCGGCAAAGGCGGCGTTGATCCCTTTGCCCAAGGTGATGTCGCCGGTAACAGCGGCGGCGCGGTGCCCAAGGCCCCGCAGGCGCTCGGCCTCCTGGCTGACAAGATCACCGCGCCGGGCCATCAGCACCACGGCGGCACCGGCGGCAGCCAGAATTCCGGCAAAATGGCGCCCGAGATCGCCGGATGCCCCCGTGATCAATGCCACCTGCCGCGAAAGATCGAAATCCGCCATCGCTGCCCCTGACTGTTCTTTTTCTGGCAGGCACTATGCCTGGATGGATGGCGGATGTGAAAGGGCGAGAGCGGAAGACTGCACCTCAAAATACAGAGACCCGCCGCGGCCTTGGCCCGGCGGGTCTCGTTCTTTGGGTTTGTCGCAGGGATCTAGCTGGGCCGCGCCGGGATTAGGGAGAACCCCTGCCTCGCTGGCCGACCCTAAGGTTCATGACGAACCCCTCGGAATCCCTGGATCTCAGGTTAAGAGCTGAGTGCTCAATCTGCTGTCAGTATCAGATTGTAGGAACTTATCGCCGGTGGAGTCATGGTTCTTAATCACCCTCCTGCTTCAAGTTGGCGGGATTACCTTCCGCGAAGCCAGCTGTCCCCGTTCTCCTGCGAAGGGGATGCGGCGCTGGAAGATTCCAGAAGCGCTTCCCCTTCATATGGCATATCGACGTCTTCAAGTCAAGGCATACGCAATAAACATGCGCGTATTGCGCAATATTTGTTTCGTTTATTGCGCTTTATTTGTGATTCACCGTCTTACCGTCTTCAATCGCCTTGCGAATGATCTGGACGGCCTCTTCGGTTTCCGCCCAGCGCGAGAACTTGACCCACTTGCCCTTCTCCAGATCCTTGTAATGGCTGAAGAAATGGCGAACCTGCTCACGCAGCACTTCCGGCAGATCGCGGTAGGAGCTGACGTTGGAGTAGAAGGGATGCAGCTTGTCGACCGGGACGGCGATGATCTTCTCGTCGCCGCCGGCCTCGTCTTCCATCATCAGGCAGCCCACGGGGCGTGAGCGCACAACGGCGCCCGGCACGACTGGGGTGGGGCCGAGGACGATGATATCCAGGGGGTCACCATCGCCGCCCAAAGTGTGCGGGATGAAGCCGTAATTGCCCGGGTAGAACATCGCCGTATAGAGGAAGCGGTCGACGAACATCGCCCCGGATTCCTTGTCGAGTTCGTACTTCACCGGCGTGCCGCCGAGCGGAATTTCGATGATGGCATTGAGGTCGTAGGGCGGGTTCTCGCCGATCTTGATCTTGCTGATATCCATGATGGTCTCTTTCACGCTGCGGCGCGCCACTTGGCGCGACTTTGCTGCACTGCAAATAAAGACCAGATGCCCCGCTTCGCAAGAAAAAAGCGCGCTGTGCGACAATAGTCACGAAAAAACCCCGCCGCCGGCATCCCGGAAGCGGGGTTTTCCGAAAGAATAGAGTTTTAGTTCAGGACGTTATAGCCACGGCCGGCCATGCAGCGGCGATAGACTTCGCGCTGATTCTGGACACCTGTGACCGCACCACCGCCAAGGCCGAGCGCGCCGCCGCCAGCGGCACCCACCGCGGCACCGGTCCCGGCGCTGACACCACCCACCAGCGCGCCGGTGATGGCGCCCAAGGCCGCACCCGCGGCAGCACCACCCAGCGCCCCCACGGCGGCATCGCCGACCGGGCTGACCTGGTTGGCGTACTGCTCGCACTCGTAATTGTCCTGGGAGTAGCGCGATGAATCGACCCCCTTGGTATCGACCATTGGCTGGCTGTAGCTGGAACACGCCGCCAGCATCGATGCCGTCAAAATCGCCGCCACAATCCGCTTCATTTTTTAGTTCCTTTCTTGCTTCTCGTCCCGGCGCCAGGTCCGTTTTGGACCCTGCGCCAGATAGCCGTAAATTCACACGTATTATAGATCGGTTCCCTGCCCCCTCGAACACTCAAATTTAAGTGACCGGAACCGGCAAATCGAGGTTTTGGAACCTAATAGTAGGTGCTGTAGCCACGGCCACGCATACAGTTGTTGAGCACCTGTTTCTGGTTCTGGGTACCGGTATAGGCGCCGCCCGCAAGGCCCAAGACACCACCGGCGGCGGCACCGACCGCCGCACCTTCACCGACGCTGACACCCTTGAACAGGGCGCCTGAGAGCGCGCCCAGGGCAGCGCCGCCGGCAGCACCACCGAGCGCGCCCACGGCCGCATCCTGGACCGGGCTTACCTGATTGGCATAGGCCTGGCACTCGGCCAGGTCCTGGTTATAGGTGTTGGCACCGACCTGCTGATAAGGCTGATAGGTCTGCGCAAAGGCGCTCGACGACAGCAGTGTCAGGGCGGCAGCCAAAAGAAGGCGTTTCATGATCTGATCCCTTTCCCAACCAAGTTTTCAGCTTTGGGTCACCAGGTCATCGTGACCGGCCCCGTTGCTTCAAGAATTAGGGGATCTTTGGATTTTCCGCAGTGACCGGGGACACAGAGAGGGCGTGATGCCGCGCACAGTTTTGCGCGGGTTTGTGCGGGGTTCAGCGGGTAGTTTCAGTGGGATTCCCGTTGGATTTCCATCGCATGTCGGGACCTTCAGTCCCAGTGCGGCGTGAGGGCAACCATCAACTTGTCGATCTTCCGGCCATCCGACGACAGAGGCAGCATCGCAGCCTCATAGCGAATGATGCGGCCGGCATAGGGGACTTTGCGCTGATAATAGCCCGGCTGCCCACCATCGACCGCGCTGCTGAAGCTGGCGTGGGCCAAAGCGTAATAATCCGCAGGGAAGCATTCGTCGAGATAGCGGCCGGTACAATCGACGCCGAACAGTTCCACCTGCCTTGTCCCATCGAGCCGGCACCAGAAACGCCGCGGCGCATCCTCGACGTCGTAGAGACTGAGGTCCCCCAGGGCGAACTTCATTTCGGCCGGATCAAAATCGCCCCGCGACGGCAAGGGCCGGCCAGCACGCTTTGCATCCCAGAGCGCGATGATGCGCCTGAGGATTGGATGTTCGGCCGCAGCAAGGATGCTGGCGATATGTTCGTCCATTGTGACCCGACCCACCCCCGAGAAGATGCCAGTATGGGCGCCTTTGCGCGCGCAAATCCAGTCCGGAGCAAACGCTTCTCCCGCATTGCGGCAAATCGCCCTGCCTATATACAGCTGCTTATTGACACGCGCCGCCTTCCCTATAGAGAGAATGGATCGCGTAAACACGAGTCCATGGGCCGTTATGCCGAAATCTGCCGCACAAGCCAGCAAGACCGCCAGGAACCGCAAAGTCAGCCCGCTGGCAGCATCGCGGGTCGGCGTTTCGCCGGCCCAGATCTTCGACCAGTTGCGCCAGCGTATCGCGACGCGGACTTATCCGCCGGGCATGCGCCTCAGCGAATCCGATCTTGCCGCGGAATTCGGTCTGAGCCGCACACCGGTGCGCCAAGCCCTGCAGCGGTTGGCCGCCGATGGCCTGGTCAGCATCAAGAACGGCGTCGGCGTCACCGTGACCGATCTCGACCGGCAGGAAATCGACCAGGCCTATTATCTGCGTTGCCAGTTGGCAGCGATGATCGGACATACATCGCCCAAGCCGCTTGCCGAGGCGGGGCTTGAGGATTTGAAGGCATTGCTGGTGCAGGTAAAGGCCTTGCTCGCACGGCGCGGCGCACCCTCGCTCACCGCCTTTTCCGAACTGTGCGAGCGGTTCCACAACATCGTCAACGACGTCATCGGATCGCGCATGCTGCGCGACTTCATCGAGATCCTTTATCACCAGACCGATCGCTTCTGGTTCGGTTGGATGGAACAGGCGGATATCCGGATCGAGGTCACGCATTTCCAGCACGAAGTCGAGGAGACCCTGCGTGCGCTGGAGATCAGCGACTTCGAAGCTGTCGGCTATATCCGCCGCAACCACATCACCATGATGCTGGCCAGGATGTCGGCGTTCCGCGACGGTGTGGGCGGCGCATAGGACACATCTTGGCAGCGACAAGCCTGATGCCTGAGAGCATACAAAACTTTTCGGCGGCAATACCGTGCTGATGTCGTCTCTTTATCTGCTGGCTTTGCTCGTCACGGCAATCGGCTGGGCCGTCGCCCGGAAGACAGGCAGGCCTTTCCCCACCCTGGCACCTGTCTTTGTCGGAATGGTTCTCTCATATGGACTGGCGCTGGCCGCACTCTGCATCGATCCCTATTACGACGATAATGGCCTGCCGGAATTCATCGACTGGCACGCCCGTTGGCTGTGGGCCGCCGAGTTCGCTGGCTGGTTCTCATTTGTCGTTGTGCCGCTCACGCTGGCGGCCCAAGCCCTTTGGCATCTGATGCGGCGTAAGAGCCGACCCTAGGCCTGCTTCTTCCAATCGCCGCTGGTGTTCCACCAACGATGGGGATTCTTGGAATCGTCGAGGCCCTTCGAGCGGGACGCCAGCAGCTCCTCCACCGTGATCGATGGTTCCTGATAGCTGTGGACCTGGAAGATGGCTTCGACAATCTCCGCCAGCAGCGCTTGATCGCGCGCAATCTGAAAACTGACCGTCACAACGCCGGGCCGCTTCCGGATGCCTGCTTCAGCCCCGGCCGCAGCACCTTCGAGCGGCCGGTAGCGTTCGATGCCCGCCGCGGATTGATAGGCATTATTGTCATACTTGCCCATGGCCAACGGGACGATTTCGGCCACACGTTCCATGATGCGATCGACATCTTCGGCCGGCGCCTGCACCGTCACCAGATAGAGCGGCTCCATCCGCGCCGATGTCGTTTCAAAGCTCGTCCCCAGCATCGCACTCTCCGTCGGCATGTTTCACCCCGACAGAAATTAAAGAATAGCTGCTGACAACTGCGTGTCAGCAGTCAGTTCGTGAGATGGCGTAAAGGCTGCAATTTGTCCCGTCGAGCACGAGATCACGTTCGTGGCGCAGCCCGGCGGCCATCGCCGTACGACGGGACGCTTCGTTGTCAGGATCGATAAGGGCGATGAGGCGCGACAAATGCAGTTTTTCGAAGCCGTAACGGACCAGTGCCTGGGCGATTTCGCGACCCAATCCCAGCCGCCAATAGGATTTGGCCAGCAGATAGGCGATCTCGACCTCAAGCGTGCCATCGATAGTCCAGGGAATGAGACCGCAGCGGCCGATGAAGGCCCGGCTCTCTTTGTGGATCGTCGCCCAGAGGCCAAGCGCCGGATGATCGGGATCGCCGCCACCGACAAACCAGTCAAGCTCCCGGCGCGTCTCTTCATAGCTGAGCGTGCCTTCCGGGAAATAGCGCCTGATGTCCGGATCGCGATAGAGCGCGAACAGACTGTCGAGATCGTCCGGCTGCAGGCGCCGGAGGACAAGTCGTTCGGTCTCGAGAATCTGCATGGCCGCTTAGCTGCGCGTCGACGACAGATGATTGTCCCATTGCAGCGGATCGCTGCAATGCGTCTTTGAGCCAGTCAGCACGCCCGCTGCCGCATCCACCTGGACAGTGAGACGTGCACCGTAACCTGATGTCAGCAGGAACTGGCCTGCGTCAGCGTGGCCAGCAACGCCGCAGGTATCGGGCAGATCGACGGAGCCGAGATAGCGGCCGTCGTCTGCGGCCCAGAATGCCGCCAGCCCGCCGCGCGGCGAGGTGGCGCAGATGAAGAGGCCGCTGCGATCGATGGCGACACTGCCGACATAACCGGCCATGCGGCGATGAATGTCGGGGGGCATGTCGAGGAATTGCAGCGCACCTGCTTCATCCGTGACCATCACCAATGGTCGGAGATCGGTGGCGGGGTCCTGGTCCTGAACGCCACAGACGATGCGGCCATCGTCAAGGCGCGCCAGATGGCGCAGCGAGAGCGTCTCCAGATCCTCCTCCAGCACGATCATGGCTTGGCAGGCGCCAGTCAACGCATCGAGCCAGACGAGGCTGGAATGAATGGGATCCGTCGCATTGCGGTCAATGATGCCGCCATTGCCGACAATCAGTGTCCGGCCGTCCGCCGACCAGAGAAGTTCATGAGGCTCAATGCCATGGCTCGAGAAACGCGCGCTGAGTGTGCCGTCGGCGATGTTGTAAATCGCGATATGACCGAGCTGCGCCCTGCCCTCGCTCTGCGTGGTGTAGAGCCTGCTGCCGTCGGCAGAGAAGATCGCGTGGCCATCGAAGGTGCAGCCCGGCAAGGGATCGATGCTGCGTAAGACGGTGCCGTTGGCAAGATCGCACAGCATCACCCTTGGTCCCGGTTTGCGCCCAACGATGGCACAGATTCGGCAGGCTGGATCAGCAATGACATCATGCGCCCGGTAATTAAGGTCGCGCCGCCAAAGCTGCTCACCGGCATCATCGAAAGCCATGGCGGCAAAGCCATTCTTGCCACCCGCATTGTCGCCGCAGGCCATAAGATGCGCCGGCATCACTTCGAGAAAATCGCGCCCGCCTACCCGACGCCTCAGAAGTCGATCAAAGTTCATCAGTATCCATCTCACGTAGGTTTGTCGTCAATCCAACGGCACCTGCAAAATCTGTTTGCAGCAAAGTTCGCACTTCGTTGATCTTGACCATGAGGACGATGACCCGATTTCGAAGTTCCTCGGTACGGCGTGCGGCCTCCGGCTCTAAGGTCTTTGGGTCCGGACACGAGAATTCGCACATACCTACTAGAGACAGGCTCGTGATGAGCGGCGGGGGAACATATATATGGCCCGATCGAATCCAGGAGCGCAACAACGCCACAGAGTCACGCAGTTCGCCATTTAACTGAGCCTCTTTCGCCGGCAACAAATTTACCCAGCCGAATTGCGACACCATGGCGTGATCAATTGTCTGAAGGTTGATGCGGATGTTCTCCGTAGACCGCCGCATGCGCCATTGTTCTGCCACTCTGAAATTCATCGAGTTCGCATCCGCGCCAAGCGATAGTGCTATCTTGCGCCTTGCCACGATCTTCAGCATGTCGATTTGATCGATCAGAAGCCGAGCAGTAGTTTCCTTCGCGGAGTTACCAAAGGCGCTGGCATCTTGAGCAAGGGCCGATGACCATTCTTTCTCTGCATCATCTGCGGCAGAAAGAAGATGCGCAACGATCGCCTGAAGAATGGCACAGCGTCGCTCTGCCTTCTCGTCGAGATAGAAATCGTTGATCATGTCTCGACGACCCTTATCGTCGTACTGTAGTAGGCCAATTGCCGCTAGCCCTTGACGGCCGACAACCGACTGCGCCATGCGTGCAGGAGTCAGCTCTGCCAGGTCGTTGCTTACCAGTAGCCTCTGAAGTTCGCCCTCAAGATCGGATGTTTCATCCGTCCAATGCGCCAGACTATCATTTCTGTCGTTTCGACCGGACGGCAAATAGCGAAAGGGCTGCACGGCCATCCAGGTATTCGACACGTGCTCAATATCGCCTTCGATCAGCGAGACCTTGGCTGCTGATGGTTTGCTCAACAGGGCAAGGAGGCCCTCATTCCAATCCGCGCAGGCCATGCGCAGCTTACCTATACGCGGCAGGACGATATTCGAGACATAATTTCTATTGAACGCCGCATAGTCCGGCATCGCAGCTGCGGCCGAACGAGACAGCGCCGGCAGCAAAGCTGCAGCCGCTAAGCTCGCCATGGCATGACGGCGCGTGATGACGTGACCGGATCCAATCGCCATAGCGCACTCACTGGTTAACGCGGGACGAGAACAGTTATCTTATTCCGCACGCCACGGCTGCATCAAGACCCATCGCCATCCAGTTCGTTGAAGCCCAGGGTGATGCCGATCGCCGGCGGAACCTGCTGACGCAGGAGGTCGCGTAGGTGGTTGACCTTTACATAGAGCGAGGTCACCGCTTTGCGCTTGTCCTTCTCAGTGATGTCGGTGGCGAAATTGTCGCCGACAGCCTCGGTAGCGTTGATGGCATCATCGAAAGCCTTGGCGAGATCCGCTTTCAAACCGGCCTGGTCGGGACCGAAGAGATCAGCATAGCCGCCCGGCGCCAGCACGGAGGTCTTGGCGGCCGCGAGGTTCAGAGCGATGTTGCGCATGGACCGGCCGGAGCGCCATTGCTCGGCGGCCTTCGGCTTGGCACCGGCGGCATCGGCACCCAAGGGCGCTGCGATCTTCTGGTCGCCAACGATCTGCGTGATGGTGAGAAGGTTGGTGTAGGATTGCGCGGTGCCCTCGGCAGGACTGGCGGCAAAGGACGAAGCAGCCTTCGCTGGGTCTTTCAGCGTCTGTTCCCAGACGGATTTGGTCTCAGAGGCGATGGTGTTCAGATTCTGCGCGATGGCGGCGACAATGGCGCGTCGGCGGGGGGCGCTGTCGCCTTGCAGCAGGTCTTGGCCCTTATCTTCGCCATAGAGAATGCGCTCGAGCGCCGGCAGGCCCTGAATGGCGACGCTGGCGGCGGCAAAATGTGCTGCATCCAAGCCTTCTTTGCCTTTGCCCGCGAGCAAGGCCAGATATTGCTTCTCGACCACATTGCGGCGTTCCGGCCAATAGGCAAAGCGTTCCGAGCGCTGCTCCTGTGCCAAGGCACCGAGGCGGAATTGCTGTGCCGACGCCCAGGCATCGGCCACGTCGTTGAAGCCCTGCTTCACCATGTCGAGGCCGGCAGCATCGGGCGCTGTATCGAACGCTTCGGCGGTCTTGGCAAAGGCTGCGGTCACCTTCACCAGATTGTCGAAGGCCGGGAGAATGATCTTGGCGGCGAAGCTTGCATTGAAAGCACCAAAATCGGGACCCGCGGCGCTGGCTGGACGCGCCACGGCCGGCACCATGGAAGCTGCGAGCATGGCGGCCAAGGTTTGGCGACGGGTGATTTTATCAAGCGGTCGATCGGTCATGTCGCGCCTTCACAGACTGGAGAGAAAGGAAATCAAGGCCTGCCGATCGCCTGCCGGCAAGGCAGCCACATGATCCCGCGCCGGCAGCGCTTCGCCGCCATGCCACAGGATCGCTTCAAGAAGATTGCGGGCGCGGCCGTCATGCAGCAAGGCGCCCTCGCCTTTGCCATCCACCGCCCAGCGCAGGCCCCAGAGCGGCGCCGTGCGCCATTCATTGCCGGCGGCACCGGCCTCGATCAGGGGTTCCGCCAAGCCATCGCCCATGTCGTGCAGCAGCAGATCGGTATAGGGCGAGATATGGCGCAGCTTCCGGCTGTCGGCCGGCCATACCACATCAAAGCCTTGTTGCTGGTGGCAGGCCTGGCAGCCGGCGGCGGCGAAGATCGCGCGGCCTTTGTCGATGGCCTCAGCCGGACTCTTCGATTTGGGTCCGGCAGGCAGGACGGCCTCCCCCACGAAACGGTCCAGCACTTTCATCAAGGTGGTGGAGACTTCAAGATCCTCGAATTGCGGCGAGGCGCCGCTGGGCGCCTTTCGGCAATCAAGCTGCTGTGCCGTGCATTCGCCATAGGCATCCGTGAAGAGCGGTGTCGAGAGGCCCATATCAGCCATGAAAGCATGGGCGTTTTGAGTTTCCATGCTGGGCTGCCCCGCCTTCCAGCCGAACCGGCCGAGGAGCTTGTGGTCCGGGTCCAGCCAATTCGCGCGACCGGAAATGCCGTCATTGTTCTTGTCGTCGGGATCGGCGGCCGCGGCAATCACGTCCGCCGGAATGCGGTCGAGGGGTCCGATGCCGTGAATGGCCGGCGCGAGACGCAGGCCGAGGCGCGTCTCCTTGTCCAGCGGTCCTTGCGCGAGGGTCGACACCGTGACGATGGGGCGCCGCAGTGCCACTACGGTGCCGTCGCCGAGCTTGGTCGCCGCATCGGCATAGGTGATCTCGAACTTGCCTTCGGCCGGAACGCCGCGCGCGCTGTCGGTCTGCAGCTGGTGGCCATAGATGGGATCGGCCGCGCCGTCCTTGGCGAGGCCCAGGCGCACCAGCAAGGACGGGCTGAAGCTGCCATCCTTGTTCACCAATGTGCCGCGCGCGCCGCCGGGATGGCAGGCAGCGCAGGAGCGCGCATTGAACAATGGCCCCAATCCATCGGCAGCCTCTGTCGACGACGGCGCCGAGACCCAGATGCGCTCGAAGATCGACTGCCCGATGACATTCTCCATCCGCGCCACGGCATCGTCATCGCCCAAAGCGGGGTCCCGGATGACTTTCACGACGTGGTGGTGCTTGGCGGGTTCTTCGGTGCGGGCTGGTGTGCTTGCAGTCAGTATTGTGGCAATGCTTGCGATACCGAGGATGGCAGACCCCCACCCCAACCCTCCCCCTGAAGGGAGAGGGGGTCTAGAGCGAGATGAGAGTGCAAACTCGGCGCCAAGGCCCTCTCCCTTTAGGGGGAGGGTTGGGTGGGAGCTCTCCATTTTCATCTCATGCGACACGGAAGATCCCCATCATGCCGGTTTCTTGATGCTCGATGATGTGGCAGTGGATCATCCAGTCGCCAGGATTGTTGGCGACGAGGGCGATTTTCACGCGCTCCTTGGGTGCGACGATGGTGGTGTCGGCGTAGTGCGGGATAACATCGCCCTTGCTCGATCCGATCACCTTGAAAGTGTGGCCGTGAAGATGGATCGGGTGGATGTGCGGCGTCTGGTTGATGAGTTCGATAATATAGGTGCGGCCCTTCTGGAACGTCACCAAAGGCGGTGGCAGAACTTCGTGGGATGCGCTCGGCCAGGGCTGGCCATTGAAGGCCCAGAACGTCTTTGGCGCCAGGCACAGCGCATCGGCATAGCGCAGCACGGACCCGTCCGGCAGCACCAGGTCCGGCGGCAGATTGGCGGGGGCCGAACTCGCACTCAGGCGCAGCTGGAACGTTTCTGCGTTGGCGAGATCGGGTTCCGGAATGGCTGAAAGCTTGAGCGGCGCCGGCGCAAAGGCCGGACGGGCGAGGGCCACACCGGTCGCTTCCAGTTCCGCGAGCACGATCGGCTGGGCGGCGTAATAGTTCACCAGCTGGATGCGCGTACCCGCCTCTACCGGCGCGCGCAGGGTGAGGTCGGCGCGCATCGCCGGGCCTAAGCGCCAGGTCTTCAATTTCTGCGGCGGCAGCAGCGCGTTGCCGTCGGTGGCAATGACCCAGGCATCGGCACCCGTGACGCCGAGATCGACCACGCGCGCCATGTCGATATTGAGGAAACGGATCCGGATGTCGCCACCTGCGGGCACCTTGAAAACCGGATGTTCCTCGTCGTTGACGGTGCGGTGATCGCCGAAGGTGCCTGCCTTGCTGGCACCGGCATCAGTCATCAGAGGGGTGAACTTGCCAGCCGCGTCGATCCGCCAGTCGCGATAGGCGCACACCAGATCATGGTCATGGGGCCGCGTCTCATCACCCTCGATCACCAGCACGCCGGCAAGGCCGCGGCCGAGCTGCTCCACCGTGTTGCAATGCGGATGGAAGAAGAAGGTGCCGGTATCGGGCGGCTGGAATTGATAGGTGAAGCTATCGCCAGGCAGCACCGGCTTCTGTGTCAGATAGGGAACACCGTCCATGGCGTTGGGCAGGCGGATGCCGTGCCAATGAATCGTCGTGTGTTCGTGAAGGCAATTCGCGAGCGTCGCCTCCAGCCATTCCCCCTGCTGCAGGCGAATGACGGTCGGCCCATCGGTGTAGCCAAGGGCATCGGTGGGGGCTGCGGGAGGCGGCACCAATTGCCGCGACTGGAGGATCGCCGTGAGGCTCGCCTTGTGTACCTTGGCACCGGCCGGCATGGGCGGCGCTACCGGATAGGATTGTGCCGCGCCCTTCCCCGACACATCCGCCGCCGCAGCCGCCACAAAATGCGCGGCACCCACCTTAAGGGCGCCGGCCCCAAGAACGACGCCGCCGAGCGATTGGATCGCTCGGCGGCGGTTGATCGGGCGATGACCCGGGAACCTAGCCATGTGTCGCAAGATCCATCCTGCGATCGTCCCTTTGGTGCAGTAGATTTGGGGGCGATCTATGCCCCTATTACTGACCCACGGCCGAGGGATTGTCGAGGCTGTCCGACCCTTCAACCGTGATCTTGAGACCAAGTGCCGCAACGGCCGCTTCGACCGCATGGGCCTGGCCGACGAGACCGTCGACCACATCCTGGATGATCTTGTTGCCGGCGGGATTGTCGGCACCGATCATCTGGTCATAGGCTTCCTTGCCGCTGTCGGCCTCGTCCTTCATGACCTGCATCGCCTTGCTGGTCGTGGCGAGGGCACCGACCACGCGGTCGCCCACGGCCTTGTCCTTGGCAGAGATCAGATCCTTCACGCTGGCACCGGAAACGACGGTTCCGTCGAGCCGTGTATAGCTGCCGTTATAGATGTCGACCATGCCGACCTGGTCGTAATAATGCGAGTTGTGGGTGTTGTCGCTGAAGCAGTCATGTTCCTCTTCCGGATCATGCAGCATCAGGCCGAGCTTGGTGCGCTCGCCGGCGAGTTCGCCATAGGACAAGCTGCCGAGACCGGTGAGGATACCGGTGACACCAGCAACGGGATCGCCTTCCACGCGCTTGCGGGCGGCGCCGTTCGCCGTCCAGATCTCATGCATGGTGCCGAGATCGTCGATCAGCAGCTCGGTCGCGGCCTTCAGATAGGCGGCCCGGCGATCGCAATTGCCGTTGGTGCACTTGGCGGTGTCGTAATCGGTCGCGGGACGGTTGCCGGCGCCCGGACCCGTGCCGTTGAGATCCTGGCCCCAGAGCAGGAATTCGATGGCGTGATAACCGATCGCCACATTGGCTTCGTTCTCGCCCACTTCCTGCAGCGACTGCAGCAGCTTCTTGTCGATCACCGAGGCGTCGACCTTGTCGGCACCGATCTGCAACTCCTTGTTGGCGATGACATTCAACGTATAGAACGGATTGCTGTCGGACGTCGTGCCATAGGATGAGGTATCGACATAATCGATGAGGCCCTCGTCGAGCGGCCAGGCATTGACCAGGCCTTCGAGATCGTCGACTTCGGGGTTGCCGAAGCGGAAACCTTCGGTGCGCATGTAGGCCGGACGGGAATCGATCCAGGCCTTGCGGGCCGCCTTGAGGTTGGCGTCGGTGGGGGCTGCGATCAACGCATCGACCGCAACCTGCAGGGCCTTCGCCGAGGTGATCGCGTCGCCATACATGGCCTCGGCGATGTTGGCATAGTTGTTCACAACCGCCTTGTTGTCCGGCGCCTTGGCGCCAGCGCAGCCGGCGGCCAGCAGGCCGAAGCCCAGAATGAATGCCGAACCCGCGATGAATTTTTGCCGTGTGGTCATTGGCCCCTCTTGAAAATGCGAATGGAAATGAGACGCATATGCAGCTTCCTAGCCCATCAGGGGCGCATTTGCAACTCATTCGCAATTACATTTACGAGGGTATGGTGGGAGCAGCCCGGGGGCCGTGCAGGTGGGCCTTAGGCCGCCTTGGCGTCCTTGGCCTGGAGGGCAGTCATCCGCTCAATTTCAGCCCAGGAGGCGCGGACGGTGGAATCGGCTTCCGGGCTGCTTTCCTTGCGCATGTAGTCCCGGAGACCGCGGTGGAAGCCGCGGACATGCTTGTCGACTTCCATCTTGTTCCGCCGCAGGAAATCGCGCCGGAACAGGATGCGCTTGATGAGGTCGAGGGACATGTCCTCGTCCGGGACCGAACTGACGATGGCAAAAGCAGCACTCACCAGGGCAAAGCGCTGGGCGGTTTCGTTCTGCATTTCATAGAGGGCGTCGAGGGTGTGGGCTTCCTGCTTCTGCTCTTTTTCCGCGATCAGTCGGCCCTGCTCGGGGCTGGATTGCGGAACGTCGCGCAGGCGTTCGTTATATTCGAACTCAAGTTCCATCACGGCGTGCTCGGCTCGCTTTACTTCCTCGTAAGCGAGATCGAGTTCCGCCTTGGCCTCTTCGATAAGATGGTGCCGTCTGATCGCCAAACCGGGCGCTCCTGTCCTGGCCCCTTCCCGGGGACGCCGTCAGCATGGCCCAAGCTTGTTAAAGCCGCGTTAAACCCCTGAACAGGATCAATATCCTTTCGTCACATCGACCTGGTTTCGGAGCGCTTGCCCGGCCAGCGCCCGCCGGTAGTTCTCCAGAATGTCGTCAGCCCCGGTCCCTGCCCGGGTGATCGCCGCCACATGAGGCGTGATGGTGATCTTGGGGTGGCGCCAGAAAGGATGGTCGGCGGGCAGCGGTTCTTCGCGGAACACGTCGAGGATGGCCCGGCCAAGGCGGCCGCTATCGAGGGCGACAATGAGGTCGGCTTCGTTGAGCTGTGCGCCACGGCCGACATTGATCAACACGGCGCCCGCAGGCAGATGAGCGAACAGCCCGGCATCGAGGATGTTTTCCGTGTCGCCGGTGAGCGGCAGCAGGCAGATGAGGATGTCGAGATCCTTGAGAAAGGCCGGCAGGGCCGAAGCACCAGCGAAGCTCTCGACACCCGGCCCGGCATCCTTGGCCGACCGGCTCCAGCCGCGCATCTTGCAGCCCAGGACAGCGAGCTTTGCAGCAATGTCCGAACCCAGCGTCCCCAGGCCCAGGATGCCGACGCTGAGGTCGCTTGCCTGGCGGGCGATCTGATCGAGCCAGATCCCGGCCTTCTGCGCCGCGCGCAGCTCCGGACCACGGCGCACTTCGTCGAGCACCTGATAGACCACGAATTCGGTCATGCTGCCGGTGAGGCCACGATCAACCATGCGGGCGATCGGCACACCGGCCGGCAGGCCCGGCGAACGCAGCAGATGATTGACCCCCGCCCAGGTCGATTGAATGGCTTTGAGTTGCGGAAAGATCGAAAGATCGCCCGGCGATTTCCCACCGACGATAACGAAGTCGATCTCCGCCGGATCGCCCCAATCGGGCCAGAAGCGCATTTTCAGGCGATGGTCGAGTGCTGCCAGCGAGTCTGTCCATTGCGCAGCCTCTTCCGGCTCCGCAGCATAAAGAATGGCCATCTATCCCCTGCCCTGTCGTATTGCTTAGCGCACGATAACCTGCCTGGACGCCATGATCTAGGTCATGACTCTCAGCGACGGCCCGCGCTTGTGGTCCGCCTCGAGGCCATCGAGACGGCGGACCAGATAGTTCATGAAGTCATGGATTTCGCGTTCCAGCCAGCTCAGGCGACCGCCAGCAGCGAGCGGCGCCTTGGCACCGAGATATATTCCCTCGACCACCGCTTTGTCTTCATCGTTGACCTCGTCGAAGAAGGCGTTGGTTTCAGCAATGAAGGCATCGCGGTTTTCCAGACTATGATAGACCTCAGGCGCCAGCGCATAACCGAAGCGAAGCTGCACCTCGCCCACCGATTTCGGCCGCAGCGACAGATACCAGAGATGGTCCGGTGCCAAGACGTACATATGCGTCGGGAACACGGTCGGCATCACGGAAGTGTAACGCCAGCGATCCTCAAGCACCGTATTGGCTGGGTGCGCCAAGCCATATTTCGCGGTCTGGTCCTTGATGAAGGTCTGATAGGTGAAGGCATCGAACTGTTCTTCCGGAAAACCGGTTTCATCTGCCGGGAACCAGGCGCCCACCGTTTTCCGATGCGCGACCGGCAGGTGATAGCCTTCCATGAAGTTCTCGGTCAGCAGCTTCCAATTGGTGTTCCAGGTAAAATCCTCGGTAGCGCACGGTATGTAGTCGGCCATGCGATAACGCTCGACGACCGGCAACAAGGAGGCAAGCTGGGATGCGACGCTGGGCGCGGTGTCGTTCAAGGTAATATAGATCCAGCCTTGCCAAATCTCGGTGCGGATTTCGGGCAGACGGTGATCGCGTGGATTGAAATCCACCGACCGCTTCATATGCGGCGCACCAACGAGACTGCCGTCAATATCGTAGGTCCAGGCGTGGTAGGGACACACAATGCGGGTGCAATGTCCCGGCCCCTCGACAAGTCGCATCATGCGATGCAGGCAAACATTGGAAAAGCTGCGGATCCCGCCATCCTGGCCGCGAATCGTGAAGACCGGCTGATCGTTGATCGAGAAGCTGATGTAGTCGCCTGGATTGGGAATATCGGCGGCCCGGCCCGGCGAAAGCCACTCGCGCGCAAAGATACGCTCTCGTTCCAGACCCAGGAAGGCTTCGCTGCGATAGAGCTCGGGGGGAATCGCCGTTGCCCGGGCGAGCTCCTTTCCGGCAGTATTCCGGAGCTTCGCAAGTAGACCGTCCAGTTCGCCCGCGACGTCAGTCATCCTGCCTCCCATGGCATGCTCAGATGGATGTTAAGGAGATGGACCAGGTATGACAAGCGCGCCAAAAGGCAAATCAGACGAAGGCAACGACCAGGAAAGACAGGGTGATGGCCAGGGACAAAGTGATGGATTGGGAACCGGGACAATTGCCCAAGGTCGATTATGGCCAGGGCTGCTACGTCTTCGACACCCAGGGCAAACGCTATCTGGATGGGTCGGCGGGGCCGGCGGTCTATGCGCTGGGGCACGCACATCCGGAAGTGAACGAGGCCATCAAGGCGCAGCTCGACCGCATCGCCCATGGCTATCGCTATACCTTCACCAGCGACCCGCTGGAGGAGCTGACGGCCATGGTGGCGGCGAGCTGTGGTGGCGGCCTCAGGAACATGACCTTCAATTCCAGTGGCTCGGAGGCAATCGAATCTGCGATCAAGATCGCCCTTCAATATCAGACCGCCATCGGCCAGAAGAGCCGCCGCCTGTTCATCAGCCGCGAGCGCTCGTGGCATGGCAATACGATGGGGGCCACGTCGATTTCCGGCTTCGCCGCACGGCGCGCGGCGTTCGAGGGCGCGCTGATGCCCTCGCATCTTCTGTCACCGGCCAACAGCTATCGCCCGCCAGCCGGCTATCTCGCACAGAACGCCGGCAAGCCGATCGATCCGGCAGCCGTCGGCACCTATTGCGCCCAGGAGCTGGAAGACAAGATCCTAGAACTGGGTGCTGACAGAGTCGCCGCTTTCGTGTTCGAGCCGGTGGTGGGTGCTGCCGGTGGCTGCATCCCCGCACCGCCGGGTTATGCCAGGCTGGTACGTGCCATCTGCGATAAATACGGCGTGCTGATGATTGCCGACGAAGTGATGTGCGGTGCTGGGCGCACGGGTACCTGGCGCGCGCTGGCGCATGATGATGTCGAACCCGACATCATGACGGTCGCCAAGGGCTTGGGCGCCGGCTATGTGCCGCTCGGCGGTACGATCTATCACGACCGCCTCAAAGGGCCGATGTTCACCAAAGACGGCGGATTGCTGACAGGGCACACGTTCACGGGCCACACCCTGGCCTGCGCGGCCGGCGTCGCGGTGCAGAAGGTGGTCCAGCGAGATCATCTGGTCGAAAAAGTGCGCGAGGATGGCCAGCATCTGGAAAGCCTGTTGCGCGCGGCCTTTGCCGAGCACCGACATGTCGGCGATATCCGCGGCCGCGGTTTCTTCTGGGCCATCGAGATGGTCAAGGATCGCAGCGCCAAGACACCATTCGATCCGGCCCTTGCCGTCTATCAGCGCCTGCGCGACCGCTGCTTCGCCAATGGCCTGATCTGCTATCCGGTCGGCGGCAATGTCGATGGGCTGGCCGGCGATATCGCCATCATGTCACCTCCCTATATCGCCACCCGCGCGCAGCTGGCGGAGATTGTCGACATCATGAAAGCGAGCCTCAACCAGGTGCTGGACGATATCGTTTGAGGGAAAGATTTGGGCCCGCGCCTCCCCTGGCAGTTGCCCGAATGCCGGCATGTTCGTTCATTTCTGTCGCGGGCGGTGCGAGTTTGCTGTTGCCAAGGCTTGGAAAACGCTGACAATTAGCCAACAAAACAAGCCTTTGGGGGGCAAATGGCCAAAGCAGCACGTCGGAAGAAGCTGACCAGCCTGTCCGATATCTATGCGTTCTTTCGTGAAAACCAGACGCCGATCACCTTTCTGTCGCCGACCCCCTACAATGTTCTCGGGCTGGGTCGGTGGATCAATAAATTCCATTATATCAACTTCTTCGACAGTTTTGACGGCAGCCACCCCAAGATCACGGTGCCGCGCGAATTCGGCAATCACGAGTTCAAGTCGATCGAGGACGTTAACAATTACCTGCTCCGCCACAAGGAAGTCAGGGCCAAGCTGAAGGAGAATGGCCCCGGACTGCTGATGCTGGTCATGTTCGACGAGGAGACGGAACAGCTCGCCAAGGAACTCGGGCAGAAGATCGCCCTGCCCCCGGCCAAGCTGCGCAAGCATATCGATTCCAAGATCACGACCACGAAGCTCGGCAATGAGGCCGGCATCGAGAGCGCACCCAACACCATGGGCAAGGCCAAGAGCTATGCCGAGCTCGTCGCCTTGGCACGGACGGCAAAGCTCGGCAGCGATCTCGTCGTGCAGACACCCTATGGCGATTCCGGCCGCACCACCTTCTTCATCAAATCCGAAGCCGATTGGAAGAAGTACGAGAAGGATCTGGTCAAGGAACAGCTCAAGATCATGCGACGCATCAACCATCTGCCCGGCACGGTGGAAGCGGTGGCGACGCGGCATGGCACATTGGTCGGGCCGATGCAGACTGACATCACCGGCTTTGCCGAGGTGACGCCTTATAAGGGCGGCTGGTGCGGCAACGATGTCTTCACCGGCGGCTATGACAAGGAACGCAAGGCCGTTCTCAAGATGGCACAGAAGCTTGGCGACCAGCTCTACAAGGCCGGCTACAAGGGCGCCTTCTGCATGGATTTCCTCATCGATACCGATACCAGGAAGGTCTATCTGGGCGAGATCAACCCGCGTGTTTCAGGTGCTTCGCCGCTCACCAATCTCATCACCTCGACCTATGGCGGCTGCCCGATCTACATGTTCCATTTGCTGGAATTCATGGATGTGGATTGGGAGCTCGATCTCGCACAGGTGCAGAAACGCTGGGCGGAGTTCGACAATTGGAGCCAGCTGATCCTCAAATATCCGGTCGACCAGGTGGAGATGATCACCAAGGCGCCCTCATCCGGCATCTGGCGCATGGGGGCCAATGGCAAGATCCATCTCACCCGCAAATCGATCGATTGGTTCCTGGTGTCGGGCGAGGATGAAGCGTTCTACCTGCGCGTCTATACGGCAGGCGATTATCGCTATCATGGCGCCGATATGGGCATCCTGGTGTCGCGCGGCCGTTTCCAGACCGACGATCGCCAGCTCACCGACCGTGCCAAGGCATGGGTGGCGGCGATCAACGCGGAGTTCCAGGCAACGCCTTTGAAAGCGGCGTCAGCACCGGTTGCCGTGCCGTCGTTTCATTCGCCGCACAAGATGTTCTGAACTGAGACCCTACTTCACCATGCTGCGGCGAACCTGCAGCGTGGTGACGTTGGCAGGTGTCGGCTCGTCGACACGGCGCGGCGTTGCGAGCGGGCCGAGGCTGTCGACATAACCTGTATCGAAACCGCGGCTGTAGACCGGGAAATCGGCCGGCCGGTCGCGGAAGCTCTTCGCCATTTGGCCAAGGCCGCGGATGCCACGCTCGCGCGAACGGCGTACCTGCTCAAGGTCGATCTCGATGGGGATGATCTGTTCGGAATTGTCACCGCGATGCAGGACGCGGCCGGCCGGATCGAAGACGCAGGATTGGCCGTTGCCACCAGCGCCGAGGCCGTTCACGTCGAACACATAGGATTGCATCATCGCCGACGTCGCATGGCTGATGGCGATGTCGACATCGCGGTCAATCGTATGGGTCATCACCGGATGCAGGATCACTTCGACACCCATCGCCGAAAGCTGGCGCGAGGTCTCCGGGAACCACATGTCGTAGCAATTCAGGATGCCGAATTTGCCGACGCCCTCGATATCCCAGGCAAAGAATTCATTGCCGGGCTGCACGCCCTGCTCCAGCGGCAGGAACGGGAACATCTTGCGATAGCGGCCGACCACCTCACCGTCGGGATTGATCACCGACGTGGTGTTGTAGATGCCGCCCTCGCGACGCTCATACATGGATCCGTTCACCAGCCAGATGTGGTGATGGCGGGCCATTTCCTGGAAGGCTGCTTCGGAAGTACCCGGCAGCGGTTGCGCATGCTGCAGCATCGGGCCGAACACGGCCAGTTCAGAGAACATCACCATCTGCACCCAGGGATAAAGGTGCATGGTGAGATCGATACGCTGGCGCATGGCGTCGATGTTCGAACCGTGGTTCAGATACATCTGGATGCCTGCAATAGCAAAAGGCTTCAAGATTGGACCTCCGCAGTACTCGCTTGGGTCATCGCAGTTTGGAAAGCGTCTGCTAATGGCCCTTATCCTAGGCGAATCCTAGCATTCATAAGCAAGGAAACCTGACATATGGGCCTATGTCTACTGCAGACAATGGTAAATGGGGTGTGAATTAGCCCGCAATACCATCTAATACATTGATAGATATGACAATTGTGCCTTCGCGGGGCTGCTATGCGGGCCCCTGGCACGCGCGGCTGTGTAGATGCCGACGAAGAGAAATATCCGATTCGGCGCTGATGCCGACATTTCCGCACACGATGATGCAGGCCGACTCATCCTTTTTCAACCTGCTACCTGTTATAGTCGCATTGTTGCGATGGGATCTTGGATGGATTGCAGCCATCGCTTGTAGCTTTCGACAGATCATCTCGACCCCCTAAAGCAACTCGCCGGCATCGGACCCCGATGCCGGCGTTTTCTTTGCTCGAAACCCACCGGAACAGGCTCCGTTCGCACCCGCTTGACAGATCGCCTGTTTTTTATTATTTATCCGATCAGTTAATTAACTTCAGAGTTTAATATAGATGTCGACCGATCGGCTCAGCATGACGCTTTCGGCCCTGGCGGACCCCACGCGGCGGGCGATCCTGGCGCGGCTGGCGTTGGGCGAGACCTCGGTCACCGAACTTGCCGAGCCGTTCGCGATGAGCCTGCCGGCTGTTTCCAAGCATTTGAAGGTGCTGGAACGTGCCGGGTTGATCACCCGCGGTCGCGACGCCCAATGGCGCCCCTGCCGTCTCGAGGCCGGGCCGCTCAAGGATGTGGCGGGCTGGCTGGAACATTACCGGCGCTTTTGGGAAGAGAGCCTCGACCGGCTCGACCTCTATCTACAGCGCCTTCAGAAGGGAGATGGCAATGACGGCCAGCACTGACCTCGCACCGTCGCACGAACCCACCATCCTGATGACGCGCGTGTTCAATGCACCGCGCGCGCTGGTGTGGAAGGTCTGGACCGATCCCGCGCACATGGCACAATGGTGGGGGCCGAAGGGGTTCACCAACCCCGTCTGCAAGATGGATGTACGGCCCGGCGGCCTGTGGCACGCGACTATGCGCAGCCCCGATGGAACTTTTGACTGCCCCAATACCTTCATGTTCGATGAAGTCGTGCCGCCGGAACGGCTCGTTTTTCACGACGTCACCGACTACAGCAAGGGCTGGGAAAAGCACAGCGAGATTCCGCACAAGGCGATGCATATCGTCACCTTCGACGAACTGGACGGCAAGACCACGATGCGCATTGTGACGCGCCTTGTGAGCATCAAGGAACGCGACGAGATGGTAAGGATGGGCTTCATCGAGGGCATGGGCCAGAGCCTCGATCGCCTGGCCGCTGTGGTCGCAGGGCTGATCTGACAATAGTAGCGCTGAAGAAAAACAACCTTCAAGAAATGTGATTGGGAGAGACGCATGACGGCTGTCACGAGCACCAGAGCGGGGGAGGCCCGCAACATCACCATTACACACCAATACAGCGCACCACGCGCCCTGGTGTTCGATGCCTGCATCAACCCGAAGCATATTGTGCATTGGCATTATGCAGCGGAAGGCTGGACGACACCTTTTGCCGAAACTGATCCGCGAGCCGGCGGTAAGTTTCGCATCGGCTTCAAGTCGCCGGATGGCAAGAACGATTTCGACTTTGAAGGCACCTATCAAGAGGTGACGGTGCCGGAGCGTATCGTCTACACCATCGCCGATGGCAGGCCGGTGACGCTCAACTTCACGGACGAAGGCGGCAAAACCAGGCTCGACCTCAATTTGACGCTTGAGAATGTGTATAGCGAGGCACAGCAGCGCGAAGGCTGGAGCAACATGCTCCAGCATCTCGGTGACTATCTGGCAACGCAGAAATAGCCCGCCCGCCGGCTCGCATTATCCTTCCATCGGAGAAATAGATGCTAAAAACTATTGCCCTGGTCATTGTGGTCTTGCTGGTTGTTGGCGTGGCAATCGTGCTCGCCCTGGCAGCGACCAAGCCCGACACTTTCCGTGTTCAGCGCACCGCGACCATCAAGGCGCCACCGGAGAAGATCTTTCCTTTCATCAACGACTTCAGCAAATGGCATGCTTGGTCACCCTATGAGAAGAAGGATCCGATGATGAGGCGGACCTTCAGCGCCACGACCGCCGGCAAAGGGGCGACCTATGCCTGGGAAGGCGACAAGAATGTCGGCATCGGCAGCATGGAGATCACCGATTCCGCCGAGCCCAGCCGAATTGCCCTCAATCTCGATTTCCTCAAACCGTTCGAGGCACATAACAAGGTGGAATTCACCCTGGCACCACAAGGCGATGCGACGCTTGTGACCTGGGACATGCAGGGTCCCCTGCCCTACATGTTCAAGATCATGCATGTGTTCTTCAACATGGACAAAATGGTCGGCACGGATTTCGAAGTCGGTCTGGCCAATCTGAAATCAGCTGCGGAAGAGTAAGGGAATGGCCATGAAAGGTTTTACAGAAGCACAGCCGGTCGATGATCGGGAACTTGTCCTCACCCGCATTTTCGAAGCGCCGCGCCTCCTCGTCTACAAAGCCTGGACGCTGCCGGAACATGTTGCGCAATGGTGGGGGCCAAAGGGCTTCACCAATCCGCTGGTGGAACTCGATGTGCGGCCGGGCGGTATCTGGCGCATTCACATGCAAGGGCCGGACGGCACCATCTATCCCAGCAGGGGCGTCTACCAGGAGATCACGCCGCCTGAGCGTCTCGTCATGACTGACAGCTGGGACCAGGAAGAGAAGCCGACGCAAGACCTGGTCTGGACCGTCACGTTCGATGAAATCGACAACCGGACACAGGTCACGATCCGCGTGCGCTGTGCGACTGCCGCCGACCGGGACACGATCAAGGGAATGGGCTGGCGCGAAGGCACCACGCAAATGCTGGAGCGTCTGGCGGATTACCTGCCGGGCATGTGAGGACGCACTGCGTTTCCGAGACACCTGCTATCAAGGACCTGCCGCAGCGCGTACAATGTTTCATCTGCTCGCTGCGTTTGAGAGGCCGTGATGGAGGTTGTCCCGGAAACGCCCGCTGCCTTGATCCGCGCCGCCCGTGCCGCGGATGCCGCCGGCATTGCGCGTGTCCATGTCGAGACATGGCGCGATGCTTATGCCGGCCTGCTGCCGGACAAGCATCTGCTGCGGCTCAACGCGCAGACCCATGCCATGGCCTGGTCGCGCAGCCTCAGCCATGTCGAGGGACCACGCCATACTTTGGTGGCCATCGCCGATGAGGAAGTCGTCGGCTTTGCCAATTTCGGCTCGGCACGCGAAGGATGCCCGTCCGGCGAGGGCGAAGTGTTCATGCTCTATGTCGCAACCGATTGGCGCGATCAAGGCATCGGCCGCCAATTGGTGCTGGCATCGTTCGAGGCGCTCAAGGAGATGGGGCGCGACGCCGTCAGCATCTGGTGCCTCGCCGAGAATACCTCCGCGATCGGCTTCTATCGGCGCTTGAACGGCAAACGCATCCCAGCCGGCCGGCAGGAGAATGTTGGCGGAGCACTGTTTCCGGTGATCGGGTTTTTGTGGGAGTTGAAGTAGATGGGTCGGCTATTTCGCAACGTCGCTCACCAAAGCCTTTTTCTTGGCGAACGCATGGCCTGAACCAGATTTCAGGTATCGCTCGAAAATCAGAGCTTTTTGGTCATCCGAAAACGCGAGATAGGTAGTTACCTTCCAGGGAGCGAACTTAGACGTATGCGGATTCGGAGGACATTCTGCTTTGCAATCTGGGAATCAGCAAATTCTACGACGCGTGGAGCTAGAAAAAGAAGGAGCCCTCCTTCGCCTGCGGCTTCGGAGGGCATCCTGCTTCGCATCTAGATCATGGCAAATCCTGCGAAGCGCGGAGCGCGAAGCAGGATGGTGGGCGATGACGGACTCGAACCGCCGACATTCTCGGTGTAAACGAGACGCTCTACCAACTGAGCTAATCGCCCCCAGGTGCGGACTCTCTTGCTAGAAAAAGAGTCTCGCCTGACTTGGGTATCTTAATTGATCGCGTCCTTCAGGCCCTTGCCAGCCTTGAACTTCGGCTGCTTGGACGCGGGGATCTGAATCTCTTCGCCCGTGCGCGGATTGCGGCCGACGCTGGCTTCGCGCTTGGCAACGTGGAAATTGCCGAAACCGACCAGGCGCACTTCCTGCTCCGACTTCAGCGAGCGGGTGATGGCATCAAACACGGAATCGACCGCCTTGGCGGCGTCGGCTTTGGAAAGGCCCGTGTCCTGGGACACTTCGGCAATCAGATCGTTCTTATTCACGGAAAACCCCTTTTTTCTTACTGGATCGCGAAAGCCTGCTCGCCCATCCCCTGCCAAGAAGGCGGGCGGATATTACGGCGGGCAGCCCCCAAAAATCAATCACGGCGCCAGGGGTTTTTCCCCGGGCGCCGCGATTTTATTGAGACAAATCAGCGCGTGATCAATGGGTGACGATACCACCCACCTCATCTTCGCCATCTTTTTTGACGGTATGGTCGACTTCCGGCGGCTCGACCCATTCAATCGGGACCAGCGGATTGACCAGGGCGTTCTTCAACACCTCGTCGACCGCCTGCACCGGAATGATCTGCATGCCCTTCTTCACATTGTCCGGAATGTCGGCGAGATCCTTTTCGTTTTCACTGGGGATCAGCACCGTCTTGATGCCGGCGCGCAGAGCCGCCAGCAGCTTTTCCTTCAAACCGCCGATCGGCAACACACGGCCCCGCAAGGTGACCTCGCCCGTCATCGCCACGTCGCGGCGTACCGGATTGCCGGTCAGCACGGAGACGATGGTGGTGACCATGGCGATACCGGCCGATGGACCGTCCTTGGGCGTCGCCCCTTCCGGGACGTGCACATGGATGTCCTTGCGATTGAACAGGGTCGGCTTGATGCCGAATTCAACCGCGCGGGACTTCACGAAGGATTCGGCGGCCTGCACCGATTCCTTCATCACGTCGCCGAGCTTGCCGGTCGCAATGACCTTGCCCCGACCCGGAACGGTCACGGCTTCAATGGTCAGGATCTCGCCGCCCACTTCGGTCCAGGCAAGGCCGGTGGTGACGCCGACCATGTCGGTGAGTTCAGCTTCGCCGTAGCGGAACTTGCGCACACCGGCATATTTGCCAAGGTTGCGGCGGTTGATCGTGATCTTCTTGAGATCCTTCATCAGGATCTCTTTGATCGACTTGCGCGCGAGGTTGGCAATCTCACGCTCGAGGCTACGCACACCGGCTTCGCGCGTGTAATAGCGCACGAGGTCACGGATGGCGTCTTCCGACAACACCCATTCGCCCTTCTTCAAGCCATGGTCCTTGATCTGCTTGGGCAGCAGATGGCGCATGGCGATTTCGACCTTCTCATCCTCGGTGTAGCCGGGGATGCGGATGATCTCCATGCGATCCAGCAACGGCTGCGCCATGCGCAGGCTGTTGGCCGTGGTGATGAACATGACGTCCGAAAGATCGTAATCGACTTCCAGGTAATGGTCGTTGAAGTTGACGTTCTGCTCAGGGTCCAAAACCTCAAGCAAGGCCGATGACGGATCGCCACGGTAATCCGAGCCGAGCTTGTCGATTTCGTCGAGCAAGAACAGCGGATTTGACGACTTCGCCTTCTTCATCGCCTGGATGACCTTGCCGGGCATCGAGCCGATATAGGTGCGCCGGTGGCCGCGGATTTCCGCCTCGTCACGCACGCCGCCGAGGCTGATGCGCGAGAAGGTGCGGCCCGTGGCGCGTGCAATCGACTTGCCAAGCGAGGTCTTGCCGACGCCCGGAGGGCCGACGAGGCACAGGATCGGCCCCTTGATCTTCTTCTGGCGCTGCTGCACGGCCAAATATTCGAGGATGCGTTCCTTGACCTTTTCGAGACCGTAATGGTCTTCGTTGAGGACC
Source organism: Dongia sp. P2_B8 (assembly GCF_056404715.1). Taxonomy (NCBI): domain Bacteria; kingdom Pseudomonadati; phylum Pseudomonadota; class Alphaproteobacteria; order Rhodospirillales; family Dongiaceae; genus Dongia; species Dongia sp. P2_B8. The sequence goes on from NZ_JBFUDM010000004.1 coordinate 274,725, forward strand.
TTTTCCGCGAGACGCACGTCGCGCTTCACCTTGGTCGGCTTGTTCCATGGAATGGACAGCAGCCAATCGAGATAGTTGCGCACGACCGTCGCCTCTGCCGACATCGGGCTCATGGTGCGAAGCTTCTTCACTTCGGCTAAGGCCTTTTCGGCAGCTTCCTTGCTGAACTTGGTTTTCTTGATCCGGTCTTCGATCTCGGCCACCTCGTCGCGGCCTTCTTCGCCCTCGCCGAGTTCCTTCTGAATGGCCTTCATCTGCTCATTCAAATAGTACTCGCGCTGCGTCTTCTCCATCTGCCGCTTCACGCGGCTGCGGATGCGCTTTTCAACCTGCAGGACGCCGATCTCGCCTTCCATGAAGGCATAGACTTTCTCCAGCCGCTCGGCGACCGTGCCGCATTCCAGGATCTCCTGCTTCTCAGGGATCTTGAGCGCAAGGTGCGAGGCGACCGTGTCGGCCAGCTTCGCCGGGTCTTCGATCTGGTTGATCGAGACCAGGACTTCCGGCGGAATCTTCTTGTTGAGCTTGATGTACTGCTCGAACTGCGAGACGACCGAACGCGCCAGCGCCTCGATCTCTTTGCCTTCGATGGCACCATCGACGACAAGCGCCGCTTCGGCGACGAAGAAGGCGTCATTGTCGACGAACTTGGTGATGCGCGCGCGCTGACCGCCCTCGACCAGCACCTTCACGGTGCCGTCGGGCAGTTTCAGGAGCTGGAGAACCGTGCCGACCGTACCCACTTCATAGATATCGCCGGCGCCGGGATCGTCCTGGGCAGCGTTCTTCTGGGTGGCAAGGAGGATCTGCTTGTCGTCCTTCATGACATCTTCGAGGGCGCGCACGGATTTCTCGCGGCCAACGAAGAGCGGCACGATCATGTGGGGAAACACCACAATGTCGCGCAGCGGCAGGACGGGGTAGTTCTGGGTCTTCGGCGATGTGTCAGACATGATAGGTTTTTGCGCCTTTCTCGATAAGCAGCAGACTATCCCTGGGACCTACGACCCGCAACTGCGCAGCCATTAGCCTCACTCGTTCAAGCACGGACGAAGCGGCGCACCGTGGCCTCGAACTCTCGGGAAAGTACCGCCCTTCGATTAACAATTTGGGCAACCGTTAACGCGCATTCAAGTGTCATGCGCATGAGACGGCAGCCCTTTGAAATCATGACCGTTTTTTGTACGCAAGTTTCGGGCCTACGGACGACGCGGCCTGCGACTCCGTCAACGGATGCCTTCAAGCATCGCGCCAATATCCTTTAGGAACAAAGGGGAATAGCCCAATATTCACCTGAGCTATCACGGCAGATTCGGGGGAATTACCGGAGTGCCGGGCCGTAGAGCTGCCGCGCACGGCTCTCGAATGCCGCGACCATGCGCTTTACTGCCTCATGAAAGAGCACGCCGATCAATTTCTGCAGCATCATCGATTTGAATTCGAACTCCAGATAGAAGCCGATCCGGCAATGGCCGTCGCCGGTATCGGCAAAGGTCCAATGGTTCTTGAGGTAGCGGAAGGGGCCATCGACGAACTCGACATCGATACGCATGTTGTTGCGGTCGAGCCACACCTTGCTGGTAAATTTCTCGCGCACCATTTTAAAGCCGATCATGAGGTCGGCAAGAATCATGTCCTCCCGCGCCTCACGAATACGGGCGCCGGTGCACCAGGGGAGGAATTCCGGATATTTCGCAACATCGGCCACCAGATCGAAAATCTGGTCCGGACGATAGGGAAATATTCGTTCCTCGGTATGGACGCGGGCAGTCATGGGTGACTTATATCAGCTCGCCGCCGCCAACTGTGCTTCCCGAGCGGCACGCAGGCGCTGGAAATCCTCGCCGGCGTGATGGGACGAGCGCGTCAGCGGTGACGATGCCACCAGCAGGAAACCCTTGCCCTGCCCCATCCGCTTCATCTGGCCGAATTCATCCGGTGTCACGAAGCGATCGACATGATGGTGCTTCTTGGTGGGCTGCAGATACTGGCCGATGGTCATGAAGTCGACCTCGGCCGCACGCAGATCGTCCATCACCTGGCCCACCTCCTCCAGCGTCTCGCCAAGACCGACCATGATGCCGGACTTGGTGAAGAGCGACGGGTTGATTTCCTTGGCGCGGTTGAGGAGGCGCAGGGAATTGTAGTAGCGGGCACCTGGCCGGACATTGCGGTAAAGCCTGGGCACCGTTTCGAGATTGTGATTGAAGACGTCGGGTGCGGCGTTGGCCACGATTTCGATCGACCCCGGCTTGCGCAGAAAATCCGGGGTCAGCACTTCGATCGTGGTCGAGGGTGTGAGCGCACGGATGCGCTGGATGGTTTCGGCAAAGTGCGCCGCCCCACCGTCCTCAAGATCGTCGCGATCGACTGAGGTAATGACGATGTGCTTCAGGCCCAACGCAGCGCAGGCTTCGGCGACATGCGCCGGCTCATGCGGGTCGAGCTTGTCGGGGCGGCCGGTCGCCACGTTGCAGAAGGCGCAGGCGCGGGTGCAGACCGACCCCAGGATCATCACGGTCGCATGCTTCTGCGACCAGCATTCACCGATGTTCGGACATGCCGCTTCCTCGCACACCGTGTTGAGGCCGAGCTTGCGCATCAGCGCACGAGTGTTGTTGTACTCCTCACCACCCGGTGCCTTCACGCGGATCCAATCCGGCTTGCGCTGGATCGGTGAATCCGGCCGTTTGGCCTTCTCGGGATGGCGAAGTTCTGGTGTAGCGGTCACAGCGTTTTCCTTCGCCTAGATATGGATCGCCCGACCATAGGCCGCAAGGACCGCTTCATGCATCGTCTCGGAGATGGTCGGATGCGGGAAGACGGTGTGCAGCAATTCGGCTTCGGTGGTCTCAAGCGTGCGGGCGATGGTATAGCCCTGGATGAGTTCCGTCACCTCCGCCCCGATCATGTGAGCACCCAGCAATTCGCCGGTCTTGGCGTCGAAGACGGTCTTGACCAGGCCTTCCGGTTCGCCCAGTGCAATCGCCTTGCCATTGCCGATGAAGGGGAAACGGCCGACCTTGACCTCGTGGCCCTTATCCTTGGCGGCTTGTTCGGTGAGGCCGACGGATGCCACCTGCGGCATGCAATAGGTACAGCCGGGGATGTTGGCCGTATTGAGCGGATGAACGTCCTTCAGCCCAGCGATCTTCTCGACACAGATGACGCCTTCGTGGCTGGCCTTATGGGCAAGCCAGGGAGCGCCGGTGAGATCGCCGATGGCGTAGACGCCGGGCTCGCCGGTGGCACCATAGCCATCGGTGATGATGTGGGTCTTCTCCACCTTTACCTTGGTCCCTTCGAGACCAAGATTTTCGACGTTGCCGACAATGCCGACCGCCAAGATCACGCGGTCGACAGTGATGTCCTGCGTCTTGCCGCCAACCTCGATGGTCGCCGTCACGTTGTCGGCGCCCTTCTTGAAGGCTTTCACATTGGCACCGGTCATGATCTTCATGCCCTGCTTCTCGAATGCCTTCTGGGCAAAGGCGGAAATCTCGGCATCCTCGACGGGGAGAATGCGCGGCATGACTTCGACCACCGTCACCTCAGCGCCGAGATTACGGTAGAAGCTTGCGAACTCGATACCGATGGCACCGGAGCCGACGACCAGCAGCGACTTTGGCATGATCTTGGGCACCATCGCCTCGCGATAGGTCCAGATCAACTGGCCGTCCGGTTCCAAGCCCGGGAAGCTGCGCGCCCGGGCACCGGTCGCGAGGATGATATTCTTGGCGGCGAGGTCGGCCACCGGCTTGCCGTCCTTCTCGACCTTGATCTTGCCGGCGCCAGCGAGTTTCGCATGGCCGTCGAAGACCGTGACCTTGTTCTTCTTGAGGAGATGCTTGACGCCGCCCGACAGCTGGCCCGCCACCTTGCGCGAGCGATCGACGATCTTGGCGAGGTCGAAGGTGACGCCGGTTGCCGAGAAGCCATAGGCATCGGCATGCTTCAGCAGATGACCGACCTCGGCCGAACGCAGCAACGCCTTGGTGGGGATGCAGCCCCAGTTGAGGCAGATGCCACCCAGATTCTCACGCTCCACCACCGCCACCTTGAGGCCAAGCTGCGCGCCACGAATGGCAGCCACGTAACCGCCGGGCCCGCCACCAATCACCACCAGGTCGAAAGAGTTATCCGTCATAGCGCTCATCCCTTTTCGTTGGGCCTCTTATGGGGCGGTCAATTCCTTCAGGCAGGCCAGCTCGGCAGCATCGATCTCTTCCTCGGCAATGTCGCTCGGCTTGATCTTGCCGGCGACAGCATAGGTGTCGACGATGCGCCCTACGGCACAACCGCATAGTTCATTCGTCTCATTCGGCGCCAAGCTGCGATCGACCTGCGCCGTCTTCAACACCTCGGGCAAGCGCAGCTTGCAGCCCAGCACCATGGCCTCCACCTGCTTGGCGCGGGCTTCGGGTGTCGAGACGTCGATCTCCCGTTGCATCGCCCAGACAAAGACCAAAGCACCACCGACAATCGTCGCGACGATGGCAATCAGGAGATAGCGCGCGACCCACTTCATCGGGCGCTAAAGGGTCTTGCCCTGGCAGCCGGCAAAATGAGGCTTCATCTTGGACGCTGCCGGTTCATTCTCCGGATTGATCGCAAAGGCAATGATCTCTTCCGCCGACAAGTAGCTCACCACCGCCTGCGATGTGCATTTGCAATAGGCGCTGATATTGTCCGCCAGATTGCCGCTATCGAGCCGCTTGCCTTTGGCTTTGGCTTGAACCTCAAGAGCGTTCACACATTGCCCGGTGAAATAGTCAAAGAACTGCTTCTCCAACGGTGGTCGCAATTCATCCGCCAATGATGGCGACGCGAAAGCAGCGGATAAGGCCACCACCAAAACAATCTTTCGCATCATCAGACCAGCATGCCGAGCGGATTTTCGATGAGGCGCTTGAACGCCGCCAGGAATTCCGCGCCTGTGGCGCCGTCAACCACGCGATGATCGACCGACAGCGTGCAGGTCATGACATTGGCAACCGCCAACTGGCCTTTGCGCACGACCGCCCGTTCCTCACCGGCACCCACGGAGAGAATGCAGGCCTGGGGCGGATTGATGATGGCGCTGAAATCCTTGATCCCGAACATGCCAAGATTGGAGACCGAGAAGCTGCCACCGGTATATTCCTCCGGCTTCAGCTTGCCCTGCTTGGCGCGGGCGGCCAGCTCCTTGATCTCGCCAGAAAGATCGGAGAGGCGCCGCTTTTCAGCATTCCTGAGGATCGGCGTGATAAGACCGCCGGGAATGGCGACCGCCACCGAGATATCGGCGGATTTGTACATCTTGACGCCATCGTCGGACCAGGAGGCGTTGGCATTGGGCACTTGGATGAGTGCCAGGGCCGAGGCCTTGATGACGAAGTCGTTGACCGAGACCTTGTAGGCGCCGGGACCTTCCTTGGGTGCGCCGGCATTGATTTCCTCGCGCACCTTCAGCAGGCGGTCGATTTCGCAATCCACCGTCAGATAGAAATGCGGCACGAACTGCTTCGATTCCTGCAGACGGCGGGCGATCGTCTTGCGCATCGAGGTGTGCGGGACGAGATCGAAGGCCGGTTCGCCGAATTGCGGGGTGCCGGCGATGGCCGGTGCTGCAGCCGGTGCCTTGGCAGCCGCAGCGGCTGGTGCCGGCTTGGCAGCGCCCTTGGGGGCACTTTCAAGATCGGCTTTCACGATACGGCCGTTGGGACCGCTGCCGGTCACATTGGCCAGATCGATGCCCTGCTGTTCAGCCAGGCGCTTGGCAAGCGGGCTCGCCACGATACGGCCACCCGCTTTCGGTGCGGCAGCAGCGGGTTTTGCCGCGGGTGCAGCTTCAGCTTTCGCTGGCGCAGCGGCCGGTGCCGTCGCGGTGGGTGCGGGCTTGGCGGCAGGTGCCGTACTCACGGCACCTGCATCCTCGCCCTCTTCCACCAGCACCGCAATGACGTCGTTCACCTTGACGCCCTGGGCACCACCGGGAACGACGATCTTGGCCAGCGTGCCTTCATCGACGGCTTCCACTTCCATGGTCGCCTTGTCGGTTTCGATCTCGGCCAGCACATCGCCGGCCTTGACCTTGTCGCCTTCATTCTTCAACCAGCGCGCCAAATTGCCTTCCGTCATGGTCGGCGAGAGGGCGGGCATCAGGATATTGATCGGCATCAGACCCTCCCTCTATCAGCGGTAGCAGACACGCTTGGCGGCATCGACGATCCAATCCGGCTGCGGCAAGGACAGCTTTTCCAGATTGGCGGCATAGGGCAGCGGCACGTCAGCGCCATGGACCCGGACGACAGGTGCGTCAAGGTCATCAAAGGCATGTTCCATCATCACTGCCGAGAGTTCCGAGCCGATGCCGGCAAAGGGCCAGCCTTCTTCCACCGTCACGAGGCGGTTGGTCTTCTTGACCGACGCCAGAATGGTTTCCGTGTCGAGCGGACGAATGGTGCGCAAATCAATGACTTCCGCCTCGATCCCGTCCTTGGCGAGGATGTCGGCTGCCGCCAGGGCAACCGCGACCATCTTCGAGAAAGCGGTGATCGTAACGTGCTTGCCAGCACGCACGATGCGCGCCTTGCCGATCGGCACGATGAATTCCGGATCGGTCGGCACCTCGAACGATTGCCCATAGAGCATTTCATTTTCGAGGAAGATGACCGGATTGGGATCCCGGATCGCCGATTTCAGCAGACCTTTGGCGTCGGCCGCGGAATAAGGCGAGACCACCTTGAGGCCCGGGCAATGCGCGTACCAACTGGCGTAGCATTGCGAATGCTGGGCGGCAACGCGGGAAGCCGCACCATTGGGGCCGCGGAACACGATCGGGCAGCCCATCTGGCCACCAGACATGTAGAGCGTCTTGGCAGCCGAATTGATGATGTGATCGATCGCCTGCATGGCGAAGTTGAAGGTCATGAATTCGACGATCGGGCGCAAACCGCCGAAGGCCGCGCCGACACTGAGGCCGGCAAAGCCATGCTCGGTGATCGGCGTATCAATGACGCGCTTGGGGCCGAATTCTTCGAGGAGCCCCTGGCTCACCTTGTAGGCGCCCTGATATTCAGCGACTTCCTCGCCCATCAGGAACACCTTGGGGTCGCGCCGCATTTCCTCAGCCATGGCATCGCGCAACGCCTCGCGCACCGTATGCGTGGCGGTCGCGCCGGTATATTCCGGCTCGGCCACACTGGCATGAACGATCGCGGGTGCAGCGACCTGTGATGGTGCCGCTGCCTGTGGGGCAGCGGCTTGCGATGCTGCGGCTTTGACAGCGGGCGCCGCTCCAGCAGCTTCGTCTTCACCACGCAGAATGGCGATCGGCGCATTGACGGCGACATTCTCGGTACCAGCTTCGACCAGGATCTTTTCCAGGATACCTTCGTCGACGGCTTCCACTTCCATGGTCGCCTTGTCGGTCTCGATCTCGGCCAGAATGTCGCCTGGCTTCACGGCGTCGCCGGCATTCTTCAGCCATTTGGCCAGCTTGCCCTCAGTCATGGTGGGCGAGAGGGCCGGCATCAAAATCTCAGTGGGCATAACGCGCTCCCTCCCCTTCAGGCTTCTACCAGGATGTCGGTCCACATTTCCGACGGATCCGGTTCCGGTGAGGATTGCGCAAACTCAGTCGCCTGCGAGACGATATCCTTGATCTCGCGGTCGATGTTCTTGAGGCCCGCTTCATCGATCACCTTCTCAGCGAGCAGGCGTTCGCGCAGGCGATCGATCGGGTCGTGTTCCTGGCGCATCTTGGCCACTTCTTCCTTGGTGCGGTATTTTGCCGGATCCGACATCGAATGGCCGCGATAGCGATAGGTGTTCATTTCGAGAATGAAAGGCCCATCGCCAGAGCGCGCATGCGCCAGCGCCATGGAAGCCGCTTCCTTGACCTTGACGACATCCATGCCGTCGACCTGCTGGCCGGGAATGCCATAAGCGGCACCACGATCGCACAGCTTCAAGCCCGCGGCGGAGCGCTGCACCGAGGTGCCCATGGCGTACTGGTTGTTCTCGATCACATAGACGACCGGCAGCTTCCAGAGTGCTGCCATGTTGAAGCTCTCATAGACCTGGCCCTGATTGAGCGCGCCGTCGCCGAAATAGGCCATGTTGACGCCGTTATCTTCGCTGTATTTGTGAGCAAAGCCGAGGCCGGTGCCGATCGGCACCTGAGCCGCCACGATGCCGTGGCCGCCATAGAATTTCTTCTCGCGGCTGAACATGTGCATCGAGCCGCCCTTGCCCTTGGAATAGCCACCGCGGCGCCCGGTCAGTTCGGCCATGACGCCCTTCGGGTCCATGCCGCACGCCAGCATATGGCCGTGATCACGGTACGAGGTGATGACACTGTCCTGCTTTTCGGCAGCTGCCTGCATGCCGACCACCACGGCTTCCTGGCCGATATAGAGGTGGCAGAAACCGCCGATGAGGCCCATGCCGTAAAGCTGGCCGGCCTTCTCTTCGAAGCGGCGGATCAGCAGCATGTCACGATAATATTGGATGAGATCTTGCGGAGTTACCTGAGCGCCGGCTTTGGCTGCCGGACGCGACGCTGACTTGGCCATTAGACCCCCCTGACTGGGTTTTGGCTGATTACTATAGGCCGTTGTCTCGGCCTGTCGACCTTCGGCACCACAGGCGCAGCATCTCGCTCGACGGCCGGATTATCGTGGTTAATCCCGCACAAATCAATAATCGTTAATGTATTGATTCTGTGACATAAAGTATGAATTAACTCATTTATAGTTAATCCGTGCCGAAATCGCATTTATCGTCATGGCCCTGGAAGGCGGATCATCCATGCGCTTCTGGCCAAAATGCGCCGCTGCCGCGGGTAAATTCGGGGATGACCCGCCGTCGTGGATCATGATGATTAGGACAAGAAGGCGGGCTTTCGGCCCTGCAACTGCTAATTAGTTGCGTGGGTGCCGTTCGCGTCGGTGTCGCCCGACTTTCCGAGAAAGATAATGAGGTCGTCGGGATGCGCGTAGTTCAGCATAACCCGGGCCCGCTCTTCCAGCATGTCGAGGTCGAGCGAGGTGTTGGAGAGCAGCGTCACCCGCCGCTCCATGGCGCTGCGGGTCGCTGCCGCCTCCGCAGCCTCAGCGGTCGCGGCTTTGAGTTCCTGGTTGAGGTGCAGCCAAGCCAGGATACCGCGATCGCCATGAATGGCATGGAACACGAAATAGGCAGAGAGGCACGCCCCCAGAAGAGGCAATGCAACTTGGCGCAAGCGACGCCGGATTTCGCGACCAATTTCCATGCGCCTAGCGAATCACACTCCGATTCCAGCCGTCAATAGAAAAGCGATTCAAGACGTTAGAAGCGGCGATTTGAGTCGAATATGAGCGCCCGACCCTCACTTACGGATCTTTTCGATGGCGGAGCGGCCGGCATAGCCCGCGGCCGAGCCCAGCCCTTCTTCGATGCGCAGCAGCTGGTTGTACTTGGCAATCCGGTCAGAACGGCTGAGCGAGCCGGTCTTGATCTGCCCGCAATTGGTAGCAACCGCGAGGTCGGCAATGGTCGAATCCTCGGTCTCGCCAGACCGGTGGGACATGACGGCGCGATAGCCGGCCTTGTGGGCCATTTCGACCGCCTCAAGGGTCTCGGTCAAAGTCCCGATCTGGTTCACCTTGACCAGGATCGCGTTGGCAACGCCTTTTTCGATACCGCTCTTCAGGCGCGTCGGGTTGGTGACGAAGAGATCGTCGCCAACCAGCTGCACGGTGGCACCGAGCTTGTCAGTGAGCGCCTTCCAGCCGTCCCAATCATCTTCCGCCATGCCGTCTTCGATGGTGACAATCGGGTAGGCCTTGGCAAGCTTGGCGTAGAAATCGACCATGCCGGCGGCGTCGAGTACTTTGCCCTCGCCTTCCAGATGATACTTCCCGTCCTTGAAGAACTCGGTCGAGGCGGAATCGAGACCAAGCGCAATGTCGGCGCCGGGCTTGAAGCCAGCCTTTTCGATCGCCTTCATGATGAAGGCCAAGGCGTCGTCGGCACTCTTGAGATTGGGGGCAAAGCCGCCTTCATCACCGACATTGGTGTTGTGGCCGGCAGCCTTCAATTGCGCCTTCAAGGCGTGGAACACCTCGGCACCCCAGCGCAGCGCTTCGCTGCCGCTTGAGGCCGCCCAGGGCAAGATCATGAATTCCTGGAAGTCGATCGGATTGTCGGCATGTGCGCCGCCGTTGATGATGTTCATCATCGGCACCGGCAAGGTGCGGGCCGAGGTGCCGCCGACATAGCGGTAGAGCGGCAGGCCGGCGTCAGCGGCGGCAGCCTTGGCCACCGCAAGACTGACGCCCAGAATGGCATTGGCGCCAAGGCGCGCCTTATTGGGCGTGCCGTCGAGATTGATCATCAGACGGTCGATCTTGACCTGGTCCTCAGCGTCGAGGCCAGAGACGGCTTCGAAGATCTCGCCATTGACGGCCTCGACCGCCTTCATGACCCCTTTGCCGAGATACTTGCTCTTGTCGCCATCGCGCAGCTCGACCGCTTCGTGGGCACCGGTCGAAGCGCCTGAGGGCACCGCCGCCCGGCCGCTTGCCCCGCTTTCGAGAATGACATCGACCTCAACCGTCGGGTTGCCGCGGCTGTCCAAAATTTGGCGCGCGTGCAGGTCGATAATGGCGGTCATGGGCAGCTCCCTCGAAGTGTATTGGGCGAATTGGGTAGGATTTGGCGAACGATCTGGCCCGATTTATAGGGTGGCCGCGCCGCAGCATAAAGCGAAAATGGCATATCAGCTCAAATTGCGCCGATATCTTTGAGTGCCACAGCCACCGTGTCACTGAGGGCTGCCTTCTCGGTCTCGGCGATGCGGCGCATCAGCGGATCGACCAGCGGCACCGTCTCCTCCAATGTCTCGCCCAGGGCAATGCCGAGATCATGGCAGACATCGTGGAGGGTGAAGGTCGCAAGATCGCGGGCCAGGACCCACCGGCCATTGTCACTGCGTGCGATCAGATGGTGGGCTTTCAGCGTATCCAATAGCCAGACCAGACGGCCGGGATCGGCTGCCAGGGCATGGATCAGATATTCCATGCGCACGCAGGCGCCATGCGCCTGGGCCTTGGCCAGTTCGGCAAAGGTGCCCAGCGCCAGGCTGAGGAGATCGCCACGCCGCAGGGTTTCACCGATCTGACGGCGGCCGGAACGCCATTCGGGCAAGGCGGCAGCGACTTCTGCGCCGATCAGTACCGTGACCCAGACCAGATACATCCAGATGAGAAAGATCGGGATTGTGGCCAAGGCACCGTAGACGAGTTGGTAGGAGCCGAAGAACTGCAGATAGAGGCCGAAGCAGCGCTTGAGAACCTCGAACAGGATGGCAGCGATAATCGCCGCCATGCCGGCATCGGCAAAGCGCACCGGCCGCGTCGGGATGAGGCGGTAGAACAGGGTAAACCCTGCGGTCTCCAACAGGAATGGCAGGATCGCGCCGACAATCTTGAGGCCTGCGGAAAGGCCATAGAATTCGCCGCGGTTCGCCATCGAGAAGACATAGGTCGAGATCGACAGCGAGGCGCCAAACAATAACGGGCCCAAGGTGATGATCGCCCAATAGACCGGCAGACGGTGAAGCTTGTGCTTATGGGTGGTAACGCCCCAGATCTTGTCGAACGCTGTCTGGATGGTATTCACCAGCAGAATGGCCGTGACGCCGATGCCGATGACGCCGGCCGCCGACGTGCCGCCCGCATTGTTGACGAAGGTACCGAGATATTCGTTGGCGACATTGGCCAGGTCCGGCGCCAGATTCTGGGCGAGCACGATAATGAAATCGTCCCGCAGATCGGCAAAGGCCGGAAAGGCCGCAAACATGGCCAGGCCGATCGCCAGCATCGGCACGATGGCAAGCAACGAGGTGTAGCTGAGGCCAGCAGCAACCCCCGTGCAACCGTCCGCCTGAAAGCGCCGCCAGACATAGGGCAGAAAACTCGACGTCGCACCCTTGGCGCGCTGCGCCAGTTCGCGCGCGCGCTCGGCGGTGGTGATGCTCGGCTGCAGCCCGTCCGCCGCCTGCTGGTCTGACCCCTCCGCCATGCGGTGACCTCTCAACGTTATGATTCCTAGGCTTATATCACGCAGACTGCGGTACGTGCGATCCGGCTATGCGGCGCCAGGAAATCTGCTGCACTGCCGCGAACGCTAGCAGAAATTACCCGTAAAACGGCTATTCCGACTCTATGCTGGAATAACTCCAAGTAACAATTACCTAGGAATATCAGCCCTTTCTATTGTGCCGTAACAATTTATTTACGAATTCGGGTTTTAGTCAAAGTATCTGTAATCCATCTGAAGAGCGGTACATGTATCAGGACTATCGTTCCCGTCATCAACGTGGCCTCGGCATAGGAATTGCCGCCGTTGCGTTGGCCGCAAACATGACGCTAGCTGCCCCTGCCTTCGCCCAGGACACGGCACAGAACACGACGAATACGACGACGGTTGCTCCAGCAACCGATCCAGCTGCAGCGCCTGCAGCTGCGGCACCCGCGGCCGCCACTCCGGCAGCAGCGACGCCCGCCGTCGATCCAGCAGCCACGCCGGCTGCAGTTGCCCCAGCTGAAGCGGCAGCGCCCGCCGCAGCGGCACCTGCAGTCGATCCTGCCGCGGCACCCGCTGCTGCAGCTCCCGCCGCAGCGCCCGCGACGCCGGCACCCGCACCGGCACCCGCACCGGCACAGGCCGCAGCGGAGGTCGCGGCCACTGGCCCAACGCCAATTTCAGCCAGCATCATTACACCCGACGTGATCAAGGATATGCGCGAGCGCATCGTGCAGCAGGTCACCATCCTGTCGATCAACGCCGCCAACAAGACACATACCGGCGTCGACCAGGCGGCGATCGATAAAATGGACGAAGCGTGGAAGACTGAAGCCAAATCGGACGACCAGCCATTCATCGCCGAAATCCTCAGCAGCCCGCTCTCCAACTACCTGCTCTATATCCAGGCAAGCTCCGCCGGTCTCTTTACCGAAATCTTCGTGATGGACAAATTCGGTCTCAATGTCGGCCAGAGTTCGGTGACGTCAGATTACTGGCAGGGCGATGAGGACAAATATCAGAAGACCTTCGCCGTCGGCCCGGATGCCGTTTTCGTTGATGAGCCCGAGTTCGACGACGCCACCAAGACCTGGCGAACCCAGGTCGACTTCACGGTCGTCGATCCCGCTACCAAGCAGTCAATCGGCGCAGTGACCGTCGAATTCAACCTCACCGAACTGCAGCGTCGTTTGCAGAGCTGATTGGGAACGGGGAACAAGAAAATGAAATTCGCCAACCTATCCGTTGCCAAAAAACTCATCATCGCCTTCTCGCTGCTGGGCCTGGTCATCGTCATCTCAGGCCTCATCTCAATCATGCTGACAGCGCGTATCGACCGCGCCAATGCGATCAGCGACGCCGCCGAACGCCAGGCAAGCTCGATCAATGCGAGCCTGGCGATTGCCGCCAAGATGCAGACGGCCATCCGCGGCCTGCTGGTGACCGGCAGCTCGCAATATTCCCGCAACTATCAGGCCTTCAGTGAAAACTTCGACCAGCTGCTGCAGACAGCGGTGGCCAATGCTGCCGGCGATCCGGACCTCATGACGCCTCTCGGCGCCATCGGGGACGCGGTCAATGAATGGCGCAGCGGCCCTGTCACGCAACAGCTCAAACTCATGCGGCACCCCTCGACGGTGAACGAGGCGCGCGCCATCGAAGTGACCGGCGCCGGCGAAACCTTGACGGAAAAACTGGAAGCTGCCGGCAAGCAATTGGCCGACGCGATCAGCGCCAATTCCGCAGCGGCAAATGCCGAAATCTCTGCAGCACTTTCATGGACATTGCGTACCGTCATCATCAGCGCCATCGTCATGCTGGTGGCGGCAGTTTTGTTCTTCTTCGTTCTGTCGCGCCAGATCGGTGCACCGATCCGCATGATCACGGATACGATGAAGGAATTGGCGTCTGGCAATACCGCAGTCAATATTCCCTATGCTGAACGTGCTGATGAAGTCGGCAATATGGCCGGCGCCGTCGCGGTGTTCGCCGACAATATGCGCAACAATGAACGCCTCCAGGCCGAAGCCGCCGAGCAGCAAAAGGCCCGCGAGAGCCGCGCCACACAGATGAGCAACCTCGCCCGCGGTTTCGACCAGGAAGTCGAGACCATCCTGCAGGCGCTGGTCAAATCGGCTGACGAACTCGATCACACCGCGGAATCGCTGACCAAGCTTTCGACTGAATCCCTGGAGCAGGTCCAGAAGGTGGCCGCTGCGGCAACCGAAGCCAGCGCCAACGTGAGTACCGTGGCCGCCGCGACCGAGGAACTGTCAGCCTCGATCCTGGAAATCACCCGCCAGGTGTCGGCGCAGTCGGAGATCGCCACGGCATCGACACATGCCATCGACGAAACCACGGAGCGGGTCGGCCATCTCACAGAAGCATCGACGAAAATCGGTGATGTGGTCCGCTTGATCACCGAGATTTCGGCGCAGACCAACCTTCTGGCGCTCAATGCGACGATCGAAGCCGCCCGCGCTGGCGAGGCCGGCAAGGGCTTCGCCGTCGTCGCCAACGAGGTGAAGAGCCTCGCCAATCAGACAGCGCGCGCCACCGAGGACATTGCCGTCCAAGTGTCGTCCATTCAGACGTCGACGCAATCGACGGCCGAATCCATCCGCGCCGTCGGCGACCAGATCCGGCAGATGAAGGAAATTTCCGGTGGTGTTGCCGTGGCGGTCGAGGAGCAGAATTCCGCCACCAAGGAGATTTCGCGCAACATTCAGGAAGCGTCCGCCGGCAACCAGGAAGTTTCTGAGAAGGTTGTTTTCGTGGCGCAAGCCGCCGGCCAGACTCAGAATGCGACGGCGACGGTCCTCTCCGCCGCACGTCAGCTGGGGCAGAATACCGCGACCATCCGCACCACGATCGAGCGCTTCATCCACGACGTGCGCGCGCTTTAGAACGCCGGACATAGAAAAGCCGGGCGACCCCTACAGGATCGCCCGGCTTTTTTTGTCTCCGCGCAAAAGAGCAGATCTCGTTGATCAGGCAGCCGCATCCTTGAAGACGCGATTGTAGAAGTAGCCTGTCGCGGTGCCCAGAACAGACCAGAACAGCAGGCCGGCAATGGTCGCCGCCACGATGAAGCGATGCGCGAGCTCTTCCGGCGCAACGCTCACATGCTCTGCCGGCTGCGGCGCGCCATAGGCATGTGGCAGGACGATCAGCGCAAGGCCGACGGCCGCCCACCAGTAGCGCTTGCCGAAGAACACCAGGGCAAGTCCGCCTGCGGTCAACATGGCTGTTGCCACCCACCAGATCTGGCGATCCAGCAGCGGGGCAGCTTCGGTCCCCGGCACTTCCGGCGGCAGACCGAGGTCGGGCGACAATACGATCGCCGCAAAGCCAGCAAGCCCCCAATAAAGGCCCGTCCGCCAATTCATCTGGCCACCCCAGATGCGATAGCCTGCCACCAGCAGCAGCGAGAAGCCGATACCGGTCAGGATGTCCGCAAGAGCGGTGTAGAGCGTACGCTCAAGACCATCTGCCGGACCCCAGGCTTCCGCTCCATGGTCATGCGCCTCGTGATCGTGGGCTTCGGCGCCAGCTGCAGCCTCCGTGGCATCGGCCGCGGGTGCTTCGGCAGCTGCCGGCTCCGCAGCTTCAGCCGCGTTCTCGAAGACTTCGGCCGCGAGGATGATCTGCGACGTGCTGACCTGGTGAACGATGGTGATGAAGACACCAGCGATCAACCCAGCCAGCGCCGCGACGATGAACAATCGCCGAAACGTTTCCATGCCCCGAGGCCCTTAGTGGCAGGGGAAGGCGTTAGCGTGGCGCGTGTCGTGGGCGGCGTTGTGGACGGCTTCGATATGCGAAAAGCCAACGCCCCAAACCAGGACGACACCGAGCACGGCGGCCATGAAGGCGCCGGTGAGCGCTTCGGCGCGCGTGCTGGTCTTGGTGGAGAGAGCGGTGGCGGACATGTTGGTGGTCTGCATGATGGATCCCCTTTGGTGTTTACCCAGCCACGTCATGTAGCTGTCGTGAGCGGCGCATGGAGGGGTGCAGAATCGATACCGAAACAGTCAGCACCGCGTGGACACCCCGTCCATAGATACGGATTCTTCCTGTCGGTGGCAGGTCTCCTGACTCACGAGTTCCGCGCGGCACCGACCTTCCCAGTCTTCGTCCGAAACGAGCCATCGGGCTCAGTCTCAGACCACAACCAGTGGTTACTTCGGTGTCCGCTCCTCGCTCACAGTTGCGGGGGCAGTCACGGCGTTGGCCCCTTTTGGGTCGTCCGCACCGTGTTCCCTATTAATCCCCAGGAGTTCATCCTTCGGGGAACCATCGACGAATGGAACATCGCCCCCACCCTGCCCCGGCGTCAAGGTGTTTGTCCTAACCCCGTCAATTTCCAAAAGAATTATCCTGAAAGCGGCGCCCCATGTGGTGCCTGCGACCTGTCGACCCAAACCGATTCTGGTGAAAATCCGCGGCCCCTAAATGGCTTGGCGATGACCCCAGAGTCTCGCCTGGGCGAGGCAGGTTTGATAGGTGTCGACGGCCGAACAAGTTGAGAGGCCGCGCAGCGACATGGCAGCACAAGCATGCGCCAGCTCAAGCGCCGCATCCACACTCCAACCTTCATGCAGTCCATAAAGGACGCCGGCCGCGAAGGCATCGCCGGCACCGTTGGCGCTGACAATCTCGGCTTGCGGGATACTGACCGAAGAGGCCGTCCAGATCTGGCCGTCACGGGCGATGGCAACGGCACCGGCGGGAAAGTGCACGACGACCAGGCGCATGTTCCCTTCCGCCAGCACGTTCCTTGCTGCCTCGACACACGCCTTCACCACGGCCACACCGTCATGGGAGGTTTCCATGCCGGCGATGGCCCCGATCTCAAGGTCATTGACGATGAGATAGTCGAGATGCGGCAGGCACGGCCGGATCAAGCTTGCGATGCGTTCCGGTGCAATGCTGAAGAGCTCGAGATTGGTTTCCAGTCCGATGGCGCGCGCCTGGCGCAGCACCGTCACCCAGCCGTTGGGATCGCCTTTCCAAGGTGCATCCATCCGCCTGTGCGCACCCGGCAGCCCGAGATGCAGGATCCGACCACGTGTGCGCGCCAGGTCAAAATGATCCGGCGTCAGCAGTGCACTGGCCCCTTGATAGAAAATATGCGTGCGCCGGCCGGTGCTCTTCGACACATAGGCATCGGTAAACTGCGTTTCTGCCTGCTCCATCGCCACAAGCTGCGTGCGGTCGATACCATGCGCATCTGCCTGGGCCAGGAGGAATCGTCCGTCATCGTCGTCGCCGACAAGACCGATAGTTTCCACCGGCAAGGATGGATCGAGCTTCTTGATGTCGAGGGCCAGGTTGCAGGCAGAGCCGCCGCCATAGATCTCCATGGCGAAAATCTCAGCCACGCCATCTTCATGAGGCCATGCGTCGATCGTCCGATTGCGATCAACGCACCACATCCCCCCCGTGACAATGCCGCGCCGCGAATGTGTCATGCCCTCTTCTCTACAGACGGACTCTCGCGGAATCCAGAGGAGATCGCTCGGTTCACCCGGCGCGGAGGAGAGCCGGCTCGGTAATGGCGCTGTCAGCCTCAAGCGGCCGGGCCGGAGAAATGCCGCGTTTTGCCAGATCACCGTGATAGGCGCGCACAGCTTCGGAGGGTGTCACTGCACCATCGGCCACCTGGCGCATGAGGGCCACAATCGCCAGCGGATCCTCGGCGAGATTGATCTTGCGGCCGAACAAGGCGACGCGGGCGCCGTAACGCTCGGCCTGGGACAATAGTTCGAAACAGTCGCGGGTGGTACCCGCACCACCACCCAGGACCCCGACAATCATGCCGGGATCATAGCTGGCCAGTTCCTCCAACGCGGCCGGGCCATTGTAGGCGATCTTGAGAAACTGCGGCCGGTCCGCCTGCGCCACTCCGGCAAGGCATCGCACGATCGAATCATTCACAAAATGCGGCATGATGTCGGGAGCGATGTCCCGGCCGGCATTCGGGTTGAAAACTTCCAGGAAATATTTGAAGCCATGCAGGCTGGCCTCATCGCGAAAGGCGGCAAATGCCTCCAGTGACCGGTGATCCGCGTCGAGGTCATTGTTGAAGGTAATCGAATAGAGGCCAAGATCGGTGCCCGTGACCGCAGCACCCTGGCGGTGGCCGTTGCCACCATGCAGCACCCGCGGGAGCGACGCCGATCTGAACGGCCGGGAGGGCTGCTTGTTGTAGGTAGCACCGCGGCCAACCCAGATATCGGTCGTGTCGTTGGCGCGAATGGCTGGTTTCACTAGGCTTTTTTGAAAGACCCCCTCGCCTGCCAGCTTCTCCAGATTGGAGGCGGAGAGCAGCATGATGTCGACCACATCCTGCGCCACGATCGCCCGCACCTGGTCGAGAAATTCGGCTCGGGTACGATAGCGCGTCCAGCTGCCGTCGGCCTGCCGCAGCGGCCCGGTGGATGGAATGCTAGGCCCCATGTCGCCATCCTTGGCATCGGCGATGATGAAGTCGCTGCGGGCATATTGGCCGGCACGAATACGCGCCAGCTTCTGGTCGAGGCGGGTCGTCATCAGCATCAATCTCCGAAATTGGCGACGTTTCTTAAGCCGCACCGGCAAGGGCGATGCGGCGCAATTCAGGCAACACTCCACCCAACGGCGTCGCTGCCTCGACGCCGCCAAATCCACGATAAAGATCGCGAAACATAGCATAGAGGCGTTCATAGACTACGCGTGTAGAACGCTCGGGTGTGCAAATTTTGTACGGTAGGCACATTGCCGCCTGCGCTGACTCGATACTGGGATGGATACCCGCCGCCATGCTGGCGAAGATACCCGCCCCGAAGCCGGTCGGCACGCCATCGGGCACCAGCACAGGCTTGCCGAGCACATTGGCATAGACCTGGTTGAGGACAGGATTGTGCTGCGGGATGCCGCCGCCATTGATGATGCGCTCGATCGGCACACCGCCTTCAGCCATCCGCTCGAGGATGAGTCTTGTGTGGAAGGCGGTACCTTCGATGGCGGCAAAAAGTTCATCCTGTGCCGTGTGCAGCAGGTTCCAGCCCAGCGTAATGCCACCGAGATCGGGGCGAACCAGGACCGTCCGATCACCGTTGTCCCAGGGCATGCGCAGCAGGCCGGTCTGCCCGGCGCGGTAAGTCTCCAGGCCCTGCGACAGGTCGGATATGCGTGTATTGGCGCGCCTGGCGATGGCTTCAAAAACGTCACCGGTTGCGGAAAGCCCCGCCTCGATCCCCATCAGATCTGGATCGACGCTGCCGGGCACAATTCCGCACAATCCCGGTATCAGGTCGACATTCTGCGCGGTCGCAATGATACAGGTAGAAGTACCGACGACGTTGACCACGTCACCGACCTTGCAGCCTGCACCGAGCGCATCCCAATGTGCATCGAAGGCACCCACCGGAATGGGAATGCCGGCTTTGATGCCAAGGCGTTCCGCCCAGGCACTAGATAGATGCCCAGCGATCTTATCGGACGTGCTGAATGTTCCGCCGATCTTGGCCCGGACATTATCGAAGAGCGGATCGACACTGGAAAGGAACTGCTGCGATGGCAACCCGTCCCAGCGCGGATTCCACATCCATTTATGGCCCATGGCGCAAATGCTGCGCTTGATCTGGCGCGGATCGGTGACACCGGTCAGCGTGGCCGCCACCATATCGCAATGTTCCAGTGCTGTGACGAATTGCGGCCGCAAAGTGGGATTGTGCCTCAGCCAGTGCAGAAGCTTCGCAAAGCCCCATTCATGAGAATAGACGCCGCCGCACCAGTGGATGGCTTCCAAACCATCCTGATGTGCCCGCTCGGTGATCTCCTGCGCCTCGGCTTTGGCGCGATGATCGCACCACAGATAATAGTCGCCTAGCGGCCGGAGCCCCTCACCCACCATGATGACGCTGGAGCCGGTCGTATCGATCGCCAGGGCATCGACGTCGCTGCCGCGCACGCCGCTTTCGGCCAGCACCTTGCGAAAGGCGCCGGCGAGCGCATTCATCTGGTCGTCATGAGACTGGGTCGCGTGATCGGGATCGTCGCGGCGGCGGTGCAGCGGATATTCTGCGCTGGCATTGCCAAGCGCCTTGCCTGTGTCGGAGAAGAGAGTGACACGCACACTGAGGGTGCCGAAATCGACGCCTGCGACAATTGAGGACATCAGCCCTCTGCCTGTCCGTAAGTTGCCGCAGCGCCATGCTTACGGAAATAATGGCGGTCGAGAAGCGCTTGCGAAATACCGGCACTGTCGGGCCGCAGGCTCATCGTATGAAGCGCCATTCGCGCCACGGATTCGAGCACGATTGCATTGTGGACTGCGCCTGCGGCGTCAGCACCCCAACAGAATGGGCCGTGGCCGGCAACCAAGGCAGCCGGCATGGACATCGGATCCTTGTTGCCAAGCGCTTCCACAATAACAACGCCAGTATTGAGCACATAATCGCCTGCGACCTCGGCATCGGTCAGCGAGCGGGTAACCGGCACAGGCCCATGGAAATAGTCAGCATGCGTCGTGCCGAGGGCTGGTATCGGGCGCGCTGCCTGGGCCCAGATGGTCGCAAATTCCGAGTGGGAATGGACCACGCCACCCACTTTGGGGAAAGACTTGTAGAGCAGCAGATGCGTTGCGAGATCCGAAGAGGGCTTCAGGGCCCCGAAGACCTTCTCGCCATCGAGGTCGGTGACCACCATGTCATCGGCCTTCATCGTGTCATAAGGTACGCCGCTCGGCTTGATCACGACCAAGCCATCGTCGCGGCTGATACCGCTGACATTACCGAAGGTGTAGAGAACGAGGCCACCCTTGACCAAGTCGAGATTGGCTTCGAGTACCTGTTCCCGCAACGCCTTCAGCATCTTGCAACCCTTGAAAAGAAACCGCCGGCTGCAGCTTTGAGCACACAGCCGGCGGGTTGTTCGTTAGTGCGACGTCCAGCCCTTGTACGAGCTGAGATTCTCGTTGGTGATCAGCACCGGGTCGAGCAGGATCACGTTCGGATCCGGTTTCTTGCCAGCAAGGATACCGGCAGCCAGTTCCAGCGATTGGCCAGCCATGGTGTAAGGATCCTGCGATGATGACGCCTTGATCAGCGAGGTGCCGGTCTTCAGTTCGGCCTCGATGTCCGGGGCGCCGTCAACGGCGGTGATGATGAATTCGCTACGGCCGAGCTGCTTCGCCGCCAGGCTGGCACCGATGCCGGTCGGATCGTTGATCGCGAAGATACCATCAACCTTGGGGAAGCGGGTGAGCAGGCTCTGCGTGACCGCAAAACCGCCATCGCGCGAGCCCTTGGCGTCCTGATCGTCGGAGAGGATCTTGATGTCCGGGTTCTTAGCGAAGGTTTCCTTGCAGCCTTTGACGCGATCGGTGACCGAGGTCACCTGCGGGCCGTTGACGATGAGCACATCGCCTTTGCCCTTCAGATGATCGACGATGTATTGGCAAGCCAAGGCACCCGCCTTGACATTGTCGGTCATCACCGTGACGTCAGCGCCATTGGCACCCACGTCGAAGGCTGCAACAACGATACCGGCTGCTTGAGCTTTTTTGATGGCGGGCGCGATCGCGACGGGATCGACCGCATTCAGCATAATCACGTTCACGCCGGCGGCAATGAAATTGTCGATCTGGGTGAATTGCTTGTTGAGGTCGTAGTCCGACGAGACCGACGTCACTTCGACATCCGGATTGATCGCCTTGGCCTTGTCTTCGATGCCTTTGATGGTGGCGACAAAGAACGGGTTGCCGAGCGACCCCACCGAAATGCCGACCTTCTTCAGTTCCTGGGCTGCGGCTGGCGCAGCCAGGCCAGCAGCAACCACCAGCCCGAGGGCGAGACGAGAGAGCTTCATGTTTCCTCCTGTTGGATTTACGTGGCCCGACCGTTTGAAGCGGCCAGGATACGGCTTTCTATCCAGCGACTTCTTTGAGCGCCGGCAACCATGGTCCCGTCATGTGCGACCACCTTCCCGCAAGCGATAGCGGTCGAGTGCCACAGCACAGATGATGACCAATCCCTTGATGATGTATTGCCAGATGTCCGAGATCCCGAGGAGGATCAGGCCATTGGTCAGAATGGCGATGATAAGCGCGCCGATCAGCGTGCCCCAGATCGAGCCGATACCCCCGGTAAAGCTGGTGCCACCCAGGATGACCGCGGCAATGGCATCCAATTCGTAGCTCTGGCCCAATTGCAGGCCATTGGCCGCATAGAGTCTCGCTGCCGACATGACGCCGCCGAGACCGGAGAGCAAGCCCGCCATCGAATAGACGAACAGCAGAATCTGCCAGACCTTGATACCGGCAAGCCGCGCCGCATCCGGATTGCCGCCGACAGCATAGATGCGGTTCCCAAGGACAGTCCTGCGCAAGATGAACCAGGACATGATCACCACGGCAAAGGCGATGATCACCAGCCATGGCACGCCGAATAATGTGCCGTTGCCGATGAACGCAAAGGATAATTCCGGATTGAACACTGTCGTGTCTTGACCCATCAGGCGCGCCACACCGCGCACCGCGGTCAAGGATCCCAATGTCACGATAAAGGGGGGCAGCCGCATGGCCGCAATCAGCAGACCATTGATCAGGCCGAACAACAGGCCGATGAGTAGCGCGGCCGGTACGCCCAGCAGACCGAATTCTGGGATTTCCTTCGACGCGATGATGGCGATCATGGCTGAGGCGGCGAGGATCGAGCCGATCGAGAGATCGATACCTCCCGTCAGGATGACAAAGGTCATGCCGGCCGCGAGCACGATGTTGATTGCGGCCTGCTGCGCCACGATCGACAGATTCATCCAGCTCATGAAGCGGTCGGTCGATACCTCGAAGAACACGGCCAGAATAATCAGGATCGGCAGCATTCCGACTATCTGCAGCACCGACCGCATGCGTTGCTTGCGCGCCAACGAGGCCTTTTCCAGATCCTGAGCGGTGCCGTCCAACGATGTTTCGCTCATACCCAATCCCTTTTTACCACGATCTCAACATTCTGACGTCTAGGCAGCACGTACATTTGCCGTATTGGTGGCGATATCCATGATCTTTTCCTGTGTGATCGGCGCCTCCGGACGGCCTTCGATTTCGCCCACAATATGACCGTCCCGCATCACCAGGACCCGATCGGAGATGCCGACAATCTCCGGCAGTTCGCTGGAGATCACGAGGACGGCGGCGCCATTGCGCGCCAAGGCATCGATGATCTGGTAGATCTGGGACTTGGCACCGACATCGATCCCTCGCGTCGGCTCATCCAGCAGCAGGACCCGGGGCTTCGTTTCCAGGAGACGAGACAGCAACACCTTCTGCTGATTGCCGCCGGACAGGGAGCCCACGATAACGCTGGCGTTCAGCGTGCGAATCCCTAAGGATTTGATAGCTGCAACCGCCCGGCTGCGTGCCGCCTTGAGGTTGAGAACGCCACCTGGCAGTGCGTCTTCATCAAGCACGCTCACGGAGATATTCTCGCGGATCGTCATGTCGAGAAACAGGCCCAGCGCCTTGCGATCCTCGGTCAGATAGACGATACCCGATTTGATAGCTTGCAGCGGCGTCGCGATCTGGCATTCCTTGCCATCGACGAGGACACGGCCGCTGGCCTTCTGATCAGCGCCGTAGATCAACCGGGCGAGTTCCGTGCGGCCGGAACCGACGAGGCCGGCCAAACCGACCACTTCCCCGGCCCGCACCGAAAAGCTGCAATCCTTGATGAACTTGCCGTCGCCGATATTCTCGACCTCCAGCACGTGCCGACGATCTTCCGTCGGGTGGCGATGTTCCTTGGTATAGAAGGACGACAATTCGCGTCCCACCATCATGCGCACCAGGGCGGCGGCGGTGATCTCGTCCTTGTCCAGCGTGCCGATCAGCGTACCATCACGCAACACACTCACACGGTCAGCCAGTTCATAGACTTCGGCCATCCGATGACTGATATAGACGATCGCAATACCTTCGCTCTTCAGTTGCCGGATGATGCCAAAGAGACGACTGGCTTCGCGCGACGAGAGGCTGGTGGTGGGTTCATCCATCACCAGAATGCGGGGATGTCCCGCCAAGGCACGCGCAATCTCGACCAACTGACGTTCGGCAATCGACAGGTTTGCCACCCGGTCCGTCGGCCGGAACGGTGCGTCCAGTCGCTCCAGCAAAGGCCGCGCTGCTTCTTCCATGGCCTTACGGTCGATAAAGCCGAAGCGCTTTTTCTCTTCGCCCAGAAAAATATTCTCGGCGACGCTGAGATTGGGCGCCAGCGACAGCTCCTGATAAATGACCGCAATGCCGTGCTGGCGTCCGGCCAACGGACCATCGATGGCCACCAACTCACCGCGCAAGCGGATCTCACCGCCCGGGTCGGCGCGATAGGCGCCTGACAGAATTTTCATCAAGGTGGATTTGCCGGCGCCGTTCTCACCCATCAACGCGTGGATCTCGCCACCACGAACGGAGAACGACACATTGGAAAGGGCACGGATATTGGCGAAACTCTTGCCAATGTTGCGCATGGCAAGTTCCGGCACGACATCGTCCGGTGCAATCGTGGGACGCGAGACGTTGTTCGTCTCCGTCATGAGGCGGTCCCTGTCATCGCATTTCCTCAGAGTGTTTCCTCTGGCTCGGCAGCTTTTGGCTTGCTACTCGATTTGTGATATAGAAACTTCCGTATCGAAAGTCGAATGTCAAGCC
This sequence comes from Dongia sp. P2_B8, assembly GCF_056404715.1. NCBI lineage: Bacteria > Pseudomonadati > Pseudomonadota > Alphaproteobacteria > Rhodospirillales > Dongiaceae > Dongia > Dongia sp. P2_B8. The sequence continues at coordinate 299,467 of NZ_JBFUDM010000004.1, forward strand.
TGATCCGCGATTGGCTGTTTTCTGCGGTTCCTTGCCTCAACTTGACGTTCCGTCCGACTTTCGATTTCTATGCGCGCTGGCAGATTGGACCGGGGCAATGGGTAGCGAAACCTTCGAAGACGACGCGATGGCGGCGATTGCCGGGCCCGAATCCACAAATTCGGAGACGCGGCGACGACAGATGCTGTCCTTCATCCAGGCCCATGAGTTTGCCCGCATCTATGATTTGGCGCGACAATTCGGCGTCTCTGAAGTCACGATCCGGAGCGACGTCGATATTTTGGCGCGCACCGGCGGCATCCGGCGTGTGCGCGGTGGCGCCATGCGGATCGTCGAGGCCGTTCCCGAAGTCGATTACGAAGCGCGGGCGGCGAGCTATCTGCCGGAAAAGCGTCTCATCGGCCTGGCCGCGGCGGCAATGCTATCACCCGGCGACAGCCTAATTCTCGACGTCGGCACGACAGCGATGGCGATCGCCCACGCCATCGTCGACCGACCCGATCTCACCAACCTCACCATCTTCACGCCTGGGCTCAATATCGCGCTCGCCTTGGAACGCGCCATTCCGCGCGTGGAGGTCGTGGTCACCGGCGGTACTCTGCGACCACAGCAGCATTCCCTGGTCGGGCCGGTAAGCACGTTGATCCTCGACCGGATCCGTGCGTCTTTTGCCTTTATTGGCTGCAACGGCGTCGACCCCTCCTTCGGCATCATGGGGCTGAGCCTGCCGGACGCCGCGTTGAAGCAGGCAATTCTGAAGGCCGCCCGGCAAGGCATCGTCGTCACCGACGCCAGCAAATTCACGCAGACCTCCCTGGTACGTGTCTGCGGCTTCGATGACATCGACATGATCCTGACCGCCGGCTCACCTGATCCAGCGGCCGTCGAAGCCGTTCGGGAGTCCGGGGTAGAGTTGCGGATTCTAAGCGGCGACAAGAACTGACGTATCGGGCCCGATATAGATCACGACCTTGCCGGAGGTCTTGCCTCTTGCCCAAATCGATGGGGAGGTCCAGTTTTCGACCCGCAAGACCTGCCAATGCTGACAGAGGCCATTCATGCGCGCTGCCGTGTTTGAACAGTTTCGTGGGCCGCTCACCGTCCAGAACGTGCCAGATCCAGCCTGTCCCGAGGATGGTGTCGTCATCGAGGTCAAGGCTTGCGGCGTCTGCCGGTCAGACTGGCATGCCTGGAAGGGCGCTGATTCCGACGTCTCGGCGCCTCACGTGCCGGGGCATGAATTCGCCGGCACCATTTTGGAAACCGGTAGCAACTGCCGCGGCTTCCGAAAGGGTGACCGGGTCACCGCACCCTTCATCATCGCTTGCGGTGAGTGCCCGGATTGCCGCGGCGGTGACGCCACGGTCTGCGCACATCAATTCGTGGTCGGCTTTTCAGCCTGGGGCGCCTTCGCGCAGTTTGTCGCCATCCCGCATGCGGATTTCAATCTGGTACGCCTGCCAGAAGAGATCGACTTTGCCGAAGCCGCGGCGATGGGATGCCGCCTGACCACGGCGTTCCGCGGCCTGATCGACCGGGCAGATCTGCGGCCAGGTGAATGGCTGGCCGTCCATGGCTGCGGTGGCGTCGGCATTTCCGCGATCATGATCGCTGCAGCTATTGGCGCGCAGATTCTGGCAATCGACGTTAATGAGGATGCCTTGACGCTCGCACGCTCGTTGGGTGCCACAAAGACCTTGAACGCCGCTACCTCGCGCAACGTTGCGGAAGATGTACGCGCCCTGACTGGTGGCGGCGCCCACGTCTCGATTGACGCCCTCGGCATCACGGCGACGTTTCACAATTCCATCCGCGGTCTGCGCAAGCTTGGTCGCCATGTCCAGATCGGCATGCCGCTGGAAGAACATGCCGCACCGAGCATTCCGCTGCTGGAAACGGTCTATTCACGGCAGATCAGCATCATGGGCACGCGCGGCATTGCAGCGAGCCGGTTCCCTGCCCTTTTCGGTATGATTGCGGCGGGAAGGCTCGACCCATCCCGCCTCGTCACGCGCCGCATTTCACTTGCTGACTCTGGCGAGGCGATCGCAGCCATGGACCGCTATCAGGGCGCGGGGGTTACGGTGATTGATCGGTTCTAAATCGACCTGCATCAGCCCTCTACCATCCTGCTGCGATAAGCACGCTTGATGGCGGGCCAGATGGCTGAGCCAAAGATCATCACACCGGACAGGATCAGGAGGCCGAGCGAAATCGGGTCCTGGAAGAAAATCATCGGATCGCCGCTGGAAACCATCAACGACCGGCGGAAATTGGATTCGACCATATAACCCAGCATCAAACCGAGCACCAAAGGCAGCATCGGAAATTTGAGCAGCTTCAGCACATAGCCAAGTACGCCAGCCATGAGCACCACAATCAAATCAAGCAGACTGTTGTCGATCGAGTACACACCGGAGAAGACCAGGGCATAGATCACGGCCAGGCGGTAGCGCTTGGGTCGGTTTACCAGCCAGATACAGGGCGTCATGATCAGCATGCCGATGGCCAGCTGAGCAATGTTGGCGACAAACAGGCCGCCATAGAGGCCGTACATCACATTGGGATTTTCCTTGAACAGCATCGGTCCCGGTTGCATGCCATGAACAAGGAGCGCTCCCAACAGCACAGCAGTCGAATTCGATCCCGGAATACCAAAGGACAAGGTCGGAATCAGCGCCGTCCCGGCCACCGTGTTGTTGGCAGCTTCCGGCGCGGCAACACCTTCGATTGAACCTTTGCCAAATTCCTCCGGGTGGCGCGACCAACGCTTGGCTTCATTGTAGCTCAGAAACGAGGCCACCGCGCCACCACCGCCAGGTGTAACACCTTCGAAGACGCCGAGCACCGAACCCACGGAGACCGGCAACCACAAGCGCTTCCAGTCGCGGAGCTTCGGCAGTTTAATGCGCGTATCGCGGCCGGCCCGGTCCTTGTCGACGATGCTCACCTGCATCAGCAGTTCGCTCACGGCAAACACGCCCATCATCACCAGGATGAAGTTGATGCCGCCGTAGAGATCGGGAAAGCCGAAGGTGTAGCGTGTGACACCAGAGATCGGGTCAGAGCCCACCGTGGCAATCATCAGGCCGAGCACACCACCGATCAGTCCCTTGACCAGCGATCCTTCGGTCAAGCTGGCGATGACGCTGAGGCTGAGAATGCCCAATGCAAAATACGCGGGTGGTGTGAAAGCCAAAGCGAGCTTGGCCAGCGGCTCGGTCAGCACAACCAGCATAATGACGCCAAACAGGCCACCAACGACACCAGCCATCAGCGAAATACCCAGCGCCTCGCCGCCTCGGCCTTGTTGATGCAGCGCGTAGCCGTCAATGGTGGTGGCAGCAGCAGCGTTGGTGCCCGGCGTATTGATGAGAATGGCCGGAATTGAGCCACCATATTCAGCACCGACATAGACCGAGGCCAGAAGGATGATCGCCGTGGTCGGGTCCATCGTCAGTGTGAACGGCACCAGCAAGGCCATCGCCACTGACGGCGATATGCCGGGCATGGCACCGCCCACAATGCCATAGGCAACACCGGCAAAAGCGGCAAGAATGGCAGGCGTTCCAAACAGCACGCCGAAGGCAATATTGAACGCTTCCATGATGACGCTTTCGCCTTAAAGAGTGGCTGTGCCGACTGGCTTTGCAGCTGAGGTCGTCTCGGCATGGCTGATCTGGTGCCACAATTTTGGCCAGAAGCCTTGCGGCTGCCGGATCCCCAGCGTCTCGACGAAGAGCAGCCAGAAGAAGACAGCACCGATGACGGCAAAGATGGTAACGGTGCGACGTGAAGCGCCACCCGCATACCACAGGACTGCACCCAGCAGATAAGCGATAGCCAGCGCATAGCCGACAAACTCTACGATGAAGATATAGCCAATGCCGATCAGCAGAATGCCGGCAGCCCGCTTATGGCGATAGAATTTGGATTGCGGCGGCCCCTCTTCCTCATCATCCCCATCTGGCGCCTCAGCCGAGCCCTTCAGTCGCCTTCCGGCAAGGGCTGTCTGTAGAACAAGGATGGCTGCAAGAACCAGCAGCATGACGCCGAGCATCTTCGGCAGGGCCTCGGCGCCGACGCCACCCTCGAGCAAGCTCTTTGGGATGTTATCGGCACCGAGCCAGTAGGCGACCGCCAGAATAATGAAGGCTATCCCGGCGGCGATATCTTTATGGACCAAACGCACGTGCAAGCTCCGCGCAGATTGTCGCTATTCGGCCGAAACACCGAAGTCAGCATAGAATTTGGACTGCGCCTCAACAAACTTGGCGATATAGGCGCGATATTCTTCCTGCCCCATATAACCTGGGATGAGGTTAAGGGCCTGGTACTCCTGCTTGAAATCGGAATCGGCCAGGACCTTTTGGGCCGCGGCCTCCATGAGGGCTACCGTCTCGGCCGGAATGCCCTTGGGACCCGCCAGGCCGCGGAACTTGATGATGACTTCGTCATCAACACCAAGCTCCTTCGCCGTCGGCACCTCCGACAAGGTTGGCAGCCGCTCCGGCATGTAGACACCGATGGCCTTCAATTCACCACCGGCAATCTGGCCGGCCAATTCGCCAAGCTCGCCGATGCCGATATCGACCGTGCCGTTAAGCACGTTGATCAGCAGGCCGGCACCATCCTCGTGCGGGATGATCGCCACATTGGCATTCTGCTTCTTTTTGATCTTCTCGAGGATTTGGCGCTCCAGCGAACCGGCGCTGGCACCGCCCCACTTCGCCTTGCCCGGATTGGCGACCGCGAAATCGACAGCATCCTTGATCGTGTTAAAGGGGCTGTCTGCCTTGGTGTAGAAGATTTCCGGATCGTAGAAGAAGTTCACGACATAGTCGATGTCCTTGAACGTCTTTTCCGGCTTGCTCAGGAGCGAGGTCGTGATGTGCGTCGGTGTGGTGGCGTAGAACACAGAGCCATCGGCGGGTGCAGCCGCCAGATTGGCCATCGCCTTGGCACCCGAACCGCCGGCCCAATAGTCGATGACGACATTGGCGCCGAGATACTTTGATAGAGGCCCGCTGATCGCGCGCAAGAAGAGATCGGAACCGGAGCCCGGCTTTGAATGGGTATAGATGGTGACGGTTTCGACCGGATATTGCTGGGCCGCGGCAGGCGCCATGGCGAGCAATGATAACGCAACGGCACCCAAGGTGTTTCTAACGAACTGACGCATGCGACCCTCCCGAGTCTATTACCGCCTTTGTGGCTTTATGTCTTATATAAGATATAAGAGGAGGGTCCCCAAGTCAATTATCTAGGTGTGTTCGGCTGCATAATGCAGAAAGCGGGAATCACAACGACTTACCCGCCACTCGATCCGCCGCTGGTCCAGGCTGAAGGCGATCCGATCAATTTCCAGCAGCGGATGACCGGCGGACACGTTGAGCAGCTTCCCGTCCACCTTGTCGGCAGCGACAGCGCGCAATTGTTCTGCGACCCGAACGATCATCACCCGATATTCCTGCTCCAGGAGGCTGTAGATCGAGCCCGGCCGCAGCCTGTCCAGCAACTCGTCAAGGCCCGGGAAGCCATCCAGACGGAGAACGATGTGTTCGACAATGCATGCCTGGCCGGCAAAACTGCGCAACCGTTCAGTACGCAGCACGCGCGCGCCATTGGGGAGTTCCAGACGCTGCCGCTCGATCGCCGTCGCCGCGCCTGTCTTGATGGATACGAACTTTGTCGCCGGATGCCGCTCTGCGCTGGCATCACTGATCAAGCGGATGAAGCGGAACGGCTGACTGCTGCTGCGATGCGTGGAAACAAAGGTCCCTTTGCCCTGCTGCCGCACCACCAGATTCTCAGCCGCCATCTCTTCGATCGCCTTGCGAACCGTGCCTTGGCTGACATCATATTCCTCCGCCAGCTTCATTTCGCTCGGCAGGAGCTGTGCGGGGCGCCATTCACCGGATAGGACCCGCTGGATAAGCAATTGCTTGATCTGAAGGTAAAGCGGTTGGAATTCCGGCTTTGGCTCCCCGGCCTTCTCGACTGCTGCGACTTTCTTATCCATTCTGGACAAACCCCGACCCTGCCTGATTATTGCGCAATTTCAGCGACTATATCACAGAGATCGGCTTTGATTCGCGAGGATTCCCAGCCCCTGCCGGGCCGTGGGGCGGTCAGGGCATCAGCGCACCACCGCTGATATGCACAGACTGGCCGGTAATATAGCGGGCATGCGGACCACAGAGGTAGCGCACCATGGCAGCTACCTCACCCGGTTGCCCGCCACGGTCCATCAGGCGTTTCCGTTCCGCATGATGCTGCGGATTGATTGCGCTGTGCTGCCCACGTTCGGTTTCAATGAGCCCCGGTACCACGCAATTGGCAATGATATTGTCGGCCGCGAGATCATGGGCCAACGCCTTGGTAAAACCAGCGATCGCCGCCTTGGCCGTCACGACATGGATGCGTTGCTTGGCGCCGCTATGACCGGTGAGACCGCCGATATTGACGATCGTCCCGCCGCCCCGCGCGCGCATGGCTGGCACGCATGCTTTGCTGCAGAGGAACGCGCCATCGAGCATGATCGATAGCACGTCACGCCATTCGGCGAGGGAAATGCTCTCCAGCGTGCCTTCCTTCCGGACGGCAGCATTGTTCACCAAGATATCAATGCCCCCGAAGGCCGCAATGCCGTCGCTTACCATCCGGTCGACGGCAGCCTGATCCGTCACGTCCGCTTGGGCAAGCAATGCCTTGCCACCAGAGGCCTTGATCAGGTCCACGGTCTGTTGCGCAAAATCGAGCGAGGCCCGGGTATTGACGATGATACTGGCCCCTGCCTCGGCCAATGCCAGACTGATGGCGCGGCCGATATTACGCGCAGCACCCGTGACCAACGCGACCTTACCATCCAGTTCACGCATGTGCGTTGTCACCCCCGACTTTGCCTAGCTCCGCCAGATTGCGCTGCTGTGGCAGCGAGGTTGCGAAGGCCAACAGAGCCTCGCTCCGTCCCGCCGACCAGCCACCGAACGCCGTATTCTTCAGGAATTTATGCTCCAATTCGGCACGTGACAACGGGTCCCGGCTGCCGCCGCGCAAGTGCGGCTGGTTAAGTTCAATGACATCGCCGCTGGCCAGGGTCGCGCGGAGATGACCAGTATAGTTCTTGGGGTATTCGTTCTTGGGATCCACGTCGAAGCCGATCTTCGCCGCCAGTTGCAGAACCGCCGGGTCTTTGATCTTCGCCTCGGTGAACTGCGCGAGCCCGGCATCGCCCTCCAGGAACGCCACCGCCATACAATAGGGCGTGCTGAACTTTGCCGCATAGGCGGTCGGCGGATTTTGCTTGAGCGCCAGCGGCTCCCACAGGCGATGCACCGTCCCCTCGCCTACCGCACAGGTAATCTTCGCGATCTCCTGTGCGACGATCCCACGCTGGCGCAGCGCCAGTGCGCAATCAATGTAAGGCTGCACCATGGTCCCACAGGCATAGGGTTTGAAGGCCAATTGGCTACCGACCCAGTTCTTGCCGAGCCCATCCAGCAGAAGCGAGAAATCGGGCTTGATCGACGGAGCAAAAGCCGAGAAAAAACCGTGCGTGCCTTCAAACACCGTCACCGGACCGGTGAAACCGGCGGCACCCAAAGCCGCCGCCCTCAGGCCCGACTGGGCCGCCCAGCCAGCGTGCAGCCGCTTGGTTGAAGACCCATCTGCCAGATATTCGATGATGCCAGAGGAAAGACTGCCGGCAACGCCAAGGGCATTGACGATTGCCTGCCCTTTGAGGCCGGTGACAATCGTCGCGGCCACGGTGGCAGCAAAGGTGCCGAGAACGGCAGTTGGATGAAAACCCGCTTGATGGACCGACTTGTCGGCAATCAGGCCCAGACGGCACATGACCTCAATGCCGGCCGCTATGGCCAGCAGCGTATGCGCCCCATCAAGCTTGTGCCGTTCGGCGAGTGCCAGGACCGCCGGTACGACAACGGCGCCGGAATGAACCGGGCAGCCTTCGAACGTGTTGTCGAAATCCTCGCCATGTGCCGCCGTCCCGTTGATCAAGGCCGCAGCATAAGGCGACAGGCGCATCGGCTGCGCAATCACCGTGCAATCGCCTTGATCGTCGCAAGCTGCAATGGTGGCTTGCGTGTAGTCGGCATTACGGGCCGCGACACACAGGCCAAGCACATCAATCACCGTTTCCAGCGCCGCCCGGGCCATGTCGGCATCCAGCTGATCAGGCGTCAATTGCCCAACCCAGTCGGCCAAATATCCGGACACGGATTTCGATGCCATGGCGCTCTTGGCTGCAGCCTTCATGGCTGGATCAGCTTCGCCAGTTTCGCGGCATCGTCGAGGTTCTCGACAGCATGCGCCGCCGCAATCAGGTCGCTGCGCCGCTTTTCATCCAGCAAACCATCCGTGCAGGCCGCGACTTTTCCTTCCAGATCCTTGTCCGTCATCGGATTGTCCGGTCCACCGCGATAGCGTTCGTTGGCCCATTCCACCAGCTTGCTGCCATCTTTCATCGTCATTTCGATACGCGAGCGAATGATGTCCCAGCCCTTGGCCTCGATCTCCGGATCGAGCTGCGTCTTGATGCGCTTCTGCATGTCCTGCGTTGCGGCCGACTGGATGAAGGCGTTGGTGAACTCCTGCCGACCGGCCTGCCGGCGAAGCACGATCATCGCCAGCAAGGCAGCCATACTGAACTTGGCCTGAAGATGGTTCTGCGCAATCGGATAGCGGATCGGGTTGAGGATGTTCGACCCGGCATAAAAATCGATACGCTCGACCTGGGTCGGATCGACATTGTGCGTCGTCACCAGCTTCAGCATCGCATCCATCGATTGATGCGTCACGATTCCACTCGGATAGGGCTTGATGCTGATGCCGGGATCCACAATCGACCAGGTATTGCCAAATCCCTGGGAAATCTTGGCTTCCGTGGCACCGCCACCCTGGACCATCATGAAGCCCCAGCGACCATCCAGCGCTTCCGGATCCGCCGTGAAACCGCGCGCCGCCAGCAGTGCAGCCGTCACCCCGTTTTCCGAAGCACGTCCAACATGCAGCGGCTTGGTCATGGTGCCGAAATTGCACCGGATGCCGGCAGCGAGGCTGGCAGCAATGCCCATGGCGTGCGCCAGCTTGACGCCGGTCAGGCCAAGCAGTTTTGCCGCCGACGCACAAGCACCGAAGGTGCCAACGGTGCCGCTGGAATGCAGGCCGCGCTTGTAGTGATCCGGCAGCATCCATTCAGAAATCTTTGATTCGACCTCGACGCCTGTGACAAAAGCATTCACGAAATCACGGCCGAAAATGCCGCCCAGCTTCTGGCTCATGACCATGGCGGCGGTCAGTGGCGGAATGGTGGGATGTGTCAGCAGACCGTAGACATGGGCGGGATCCCGGGAGACCTGCGTGTCGTCCCAATCATGGGCATGACCGGCGGTTCCCAGGACACGCGCCGCCAGTGCTGCCGGGATCTTGATATTGCCACCGCCCAGCAAGAGCGCGTCGGCGCGGCCACCCACATCACTCGCGTCTTCGATCAGCACCTGCACCGATTCTTCATCACTGCCGGCGACATAGAGCGCCAAGCCATCCAGAATGCAACGGCGGGCAATCCGGACCGCTTCGGATGGCAGACGTTCGAAGCTGCTGGCCTCGATAAAGTCGCAGGCGGCACGGGTGACATTGGTCGGCGTATAGGTCATGACGTTTTGTGTTCCCTGATCATCTCAATAGGTGGCTCAAACAAGCGGTATGGCGGCTAAATTCGATATTTCCCGAGGGCAGTCAGATCCTTCTGACCAGCAATCGTCAGGCAGAAATCCAACAAGCCGGCGGCATCACCTTCCCGCCAGCCGCCATAGAGTGCGTTGCGATGGAACTTGCGTACCAGCTCATCCCGGTCGAGCGGTTCGCGCTTGCCGCCGCGCATATGCGGTTGGCGAAGTTCAATCGTTCGGCCGTCGCGCATGGTCGCGCGGATATGGCCGGAGTAATTGACTGGATATTCATTGTCCGGGTCGATCACATAGCTGATACGCTGCGCGAGACCCAGGATGCGCGGGTCCTTCGCTTTTTCGTCGGTGAACTGCTCCAGCCCGGCCGCCTGATCGAAGAAGCCTACCGCCATGCAGAACGGCATGCTGAACTTGGCGGCATAACCTGAGGGCGGTAGATGCTTTGATGCCAGGGGTTCCCACAGCCTATCGACCAGCCCCTCGCCCGTTTCGCAAACGATTGCAACGATATCATCCGGGTCGACGCCCTGCTGGCGCAGGCGGATCATGCAATCGATGAAGGGATGGATCATGGTGCCGCAGGCGTAAGGCTTGAAGGCGATGTCCTCCATCAGCCATTGCGCGCCGAGCCCATCGGTCAGGTAGGAGAAGCGTGGCTTGGCACTCGGTGCGAAGGCCCGGAAGAAGCCATGCGGTCCTTCCAGCATGGTGCGGGGGCCATTGTAGCCGGCCCGCGCCATCATCGCGGCCCGCAGTCCCGACTGCGCTGCCCAGCCGGGATGCAGCCTCTTGGTCCAGGCGCCATCGGTCAGATATTCGAGAATGCCCGACGATAAACTGCCGGCAATCCCCAACGCGTTGATCATTTGCGCACGGTCAAGGCCCAGCGTGATGCCTGCGCCCATAGCCGCACCGATCGCGCCAATCACACCGACAGGATGAAAGCCTGCCTTGTGAATGGCGCCTGGCGCCACATGATTCATGCGGCATATCATTTCCAGCCCGAAAATGATGCCGCGCAACGTTTCCGCACCGCTGCGGCCGTACCGTTCTGCCGCTGCCAGCACGGCTGGTATGACCATTGCCCCCACCCGAATGGGCGCCCCTTCCAACGTGTCGTCAAAATCCTCACCATGCGTACCGGTGCCATTCATGAGCGCCGCATCGGCAGCGCGCAACGGCCGGGCATAGCCGATCGCCGTACAGTTCCCCTCATCGTCGCAGCTACGCAGCAGCGCTTGCATGTAATCTGTCTGGCGCGCCGACAGGCAGTTTCCGGCCATATCGAGCAGATCGTTGACAGCAATTTCTTTCGCTTTTTCCGGCAAATCAGCAAAGGGCAATGCCTGGAGCCGGTCGACCATGGTTTCGGTCAAGCTGGACCCGTCTGTCATCAGCTCAAAGGCGGCGGCCATCGTCGCTTGCATGGGCTAAAGCGCTCCCAGCAGGCCAAATACGCCACGCTTGCGGATGCCGCGCCGTAGCAGTTCCAGGTCCAATACCTGATCATCATCGACATCGAGATTGACGGCATTGCCAAAGGTCGAGACATACCAGAGCTGCGCCCGTGCATCCTTGGCCTGGAAGATCAGATCGGCGATGTCAAAGCGCGCGGCGATCGCCAGCACGAACTCGCCCTTGAATTTTTCGACATCTTCGCTGATGCCTTCAGCCTGAATGAGGACCTTCCAGGCACCGGCCGACTGGTAGGTCTCGATCTGCTTGAGGACGTAGGAGAGGCTACGGGTCCAATCCTCCTGCCCTTTCTGCCCAGCCTCCGCGACGACATCGAGCCCCTCCGCTGCGGCCGCACGTATCAGCGCAGCTTTGTCAGCCAACGACATTGTCACCTGGGCGCTCGACACCTCCACGGCATCGGCCCCCAGCTCTCGCACCGCGGCATAGAACTGTGCCGAGACACCTTGCTGGAAGGCCGCTTCGGTCGCATCGCCAGCGAGAAATACCTTGATGTCCGCTTCATGGTACGTGCTGATCTTGCGTCTCAACAGGTCGGCAGTTTGCAGACGCCAGGCACCGATACCCATTTTTGCGACATCGATATAGCTGCCGGCAGTTTCCAGAAGATCCAGTTGCCGACGGGTACCCAGCCCACGATCTGCCATGACCGTGAGGCCGGCATCGCGCGGGTTAGCGGTGCGCGGCGTCACGCGAATGAAAGGAAACGCCTTGTCCTGCAACAAAGAATCCATCGACCAGTCCCGGCCTTGCGAAGCGATATTGCCTAAGTCTTATATAAGATATAAAACTCCCAAACTGTCAATCGCCAGACGCCGGGAAAAGATGCCTTGACCCTCCTCATCAGCAATGACGACGCGCAGGCTTTGCTCGACATGGCAGATTGTGTGGCGATCCTGGAGCAAACCTACGCCGCGTCCCACGCCGGCACGGCGATCAATGGCCGGCGCTCCGACATGGTCGGACCCGCAGGTTCGCCCGACAGCGCCTATGTCCTCAAGATGATGGGCGCTATTCAGCCTGACTTGAAAGTGGGCGCCGTCCGCATCAACTCCGACCTCTTCAACTGGATTTCCGAAGGATCTCAGCGTCGGCGTGTCAAAGTTCCAGCTGCTCCCGGTGACCGCTGGGTCGGGCTGGTTCTACTGTTCAGCACCGAGACCGGCGAGCCTCTGGCGATCTTTCCGGACGGGGTCGTGCAGCGCATGCGCGTCGGCGCCACCAGCGGCATCGCGGTTGGTCGCCTGGCGCGAACTGATGCGGCCGTCCTGGCCATTCTGGGAACGGGTTGGCAAGCCGAGGCGCAGGTACTGGCCGCTGCAGCCGTTCGGTCGCTGCGGGAAATTCGCTGCTTCAGCCCCAATCCCGACCGGCGGGACTCCTTTGCTGCGAAAATTCAAAACGCCCTCGGCATACCGGCCCACGCCATGACATCCCCTAAAAATGCTGTCCGCGGCGCTGACATCGTCTTATGCGCGACCAACAGCAGCGGTCATGTATTTCATGAAGAATGGCTGGAAGCCGGTATGCATGTCGGCAGCATCCGTGATCGCGAACTTGGCCCGGCCGCCATCGCACGCGCAGACTTGGTGGTCGTCCACGATCGGGACAACCTCACTGGCCAGCATGTCGCCATCGCGAAAGGCGCGGTCTTCGAAGAAAAACGCAAGGAGCTGGGACAGGATCCCCGAACCAGCAGGCTCGTTTCAGCACCGTCGCTTGCGGAGTTGGTAGGTGGCGAGATCGGCGGGCGGCAGAACGCCGCGGAGATCACCTGTTTCCTCAATTACCATGGCGTCGGACTGCAATTTGCCGCCCTTGGTGCCCTGCTCTATCGCAAGGCTGTCGAACTGGGCCGGGGTCATTATCTGCCAACCGACTGGTTCACAGAAGACGTACACCCCTGATCGCACTAACTGCCGAATTTACGGGCGGCATCCATGGCAAGTCCCAATCCGACGCTGCCAAACAAGTCGCCCGTCACAGGACGCGCATTTGGCAGATGGGTGAGGATTTGACGCCGGATTTCCGGCACAGCTGTCGAACCACCCGTCAGGAACACCGATTGAATATCTGCCCCTTTAATGCCCGCCGATGCGATGCATAAATCGATCGCCCGCACGATCCGAATCCCATCGTCATAGACCGCATGATCGAGATCGCCTTGATGCAGCACAGTATCCACCGGAGGGTCCAGGGGGATATGAAGGTCGACTTCGGGGCGTTCCGATAAGGCGATCTTGGCTGCTTCGACTTCGGCGGCGATGCGATGGCCTTTGCGTTCGACAAACACCTTGATCAACCGTTCCACCAACGCGGGCTTGTCAATCTGTGCCAGGATCGATCGTAGATAGTTGATATTCTGCGGCGTGTAGAGGGTCGGAATGCGGTGCCAGGTCGCGAGATCGTGAAACAAATGACTCGGCATCGGCAACTTCTTGGGGCCAATGAGGGCATCGTAACCAAGAAACGGCATCACACGATTGATGCTGAGCCGCCGATCGAAATCGGTGCCGCCAATGTGGACGCCGCTGCGACCCAGAATATCTTCAGATCGATCATGCCGCCGCAAACCTTCCGGCGACAGCCGGGCAATCGCAAAATCGGATGTGCCGCCACCAAGATCAACGACCAGGGCGAGTTCCTCCCGCGTCAAGGACTGCTCATATGCCAACGCCGCAGCGACAGGCTCAAATTGCATCTCGACGTGACGGAAACCCTGGGCTTTGGCGATGCCGATCAGTTCCGCTTCTGCCTGACGATCCGCTTCATCATCGTCGTCGACAAATCGCACCGGCCGACCCAGTACGACATGTTCCACCTGGCCACCGATCTTGCGTTCTGCCTGTGCCTTGAGATGCCGCATGAACATGCCGATAACGTCGCGGATCGCCACGCGTTTGCGCTGAACAAGCGTCGTGTCGTCGATCAAGCTGGAACCAAGGACGCTTTTCAGGGCGCGCATCAAGCGGCCTTCGGTGCCCTCGATATAGGCACCAATACCATCACGACCAAAGCGGGCCTTGTGATCTTCGTAGTCAAAGAAGATGGCGCTGGGCAGCGTAACGCTGTCACCCTCCAATGGGCACAGCACAAAGCCATTGCCGATATTAAGGCCGACAGTGGAATTCGAGGTCCCGAAGTCGAGGCCACAATAATATTGTTGCATAATGATCTAAATCCAATTGACTTCGCGGCTATTGAATAACCGCCCAGAGCGGCCGCCAAAGCAAAGACAGACCGCCAATGAAAACAACAGTTTCCATGATCCGTGCATGCAGCCGCAGCGACGTGCGTTGCAGAATCCAGCGCGCGAGATAATTTCCAGGAACCGTGCACAGGCCGACCAAGCCGGCCGCCAAAAGAAGGCCCATCGGCAAATTACCAAGGCCACCGAAGACGATGGCTTTGGTCAAATTGACCGACACCGAAATCGACGCGTCCGTTGCCAGGAAAGCTGGACCAACCAGACCGGCCCCCAGCAGAACCGGGACCATCAACATGCCGGCACCCGGCGTCGTTCCCGAGATCACGCCAATACATCCGCCGGCGACGGCCAGGCCCAATCGGTCGAGCCGCATCTGGCGCCGCTGAAGAAATCGGCCGATCGGGATCGATATGATAAGAAACGTCCCCAGCACGATCGCAATCGTATCGCGCTGCAAGCTCATGTAGATGGCCATGCCGACAGTCACCGCCGGGATCATCGTGACCAGAACGGCGAATGTCAGTTTACGATTGAGCCCATGGCGATAGAGCCAAAGTCGATGCAAATTGGTGATCAGCATGGCGAAGCTCAGGACCGGCACCACGTTCTGCACGCCGAGAATGGGCGCTAGAACCGGTGGCAGCAGCAACCCGCCGCCAAAACCGGTCATGCCACCGCAGGTGCCAGCGATGAACGCCGCTACGGCGGCAATCAGCAGATCGAGCCCGGACACATGTGCAATTGCAAAATCCATGCTGCCGTTTCCTGAAAGGACGAGCGGCGCATTGCAGGCCTTCGTCTGGCGTTGGAGCATATCCCGCTATGAAGTCAGGGTTTTAGGCCAAGTGAATGGACCTGCCCCGCCTGCGGTCGGGTCATATACCAGATTAGAACTTTGGAAACACCAACAGAATCGAGACCCACTCCTCCGGCTTGAGGCGATTCCGCGGGCTCAGCCACCGTCCAATGAGCGAATGGCCAGGGCCGTGGCAGAGGCGCGATTTTCCACGCCGAGCTTCTCGTAGATCTGTTCCAGATGCTTGTTAACGGTGCGCGGACTGATACCAAGGATATCGCTGATGTCGCGGTTGGATTTGCCGCGTGCCAGCCAGATCAGCACTTCGGCTTCACGGGCGGTCAACGACAAACGATGCCGCAGCGTCGCAATTTCGCTACCGGCCTGTGTACCAGCGAGGCGCAGGACATGCTCGTCCGCGCGGACCTGACCAAGATAGGAGAGCTCCAGGCGATTGCCATCGGTACCACCGGTCCATGTTGCGGCGTTACGGCCGCTGCCAGCGGCCCGCTCTAGCCACGCCGTGATATCGGAGGGCAGACGAAAATCAAGCTCCTCCAAGCCCGGATAGGATTGCTTCAGCAGCTTGGCCGCTTGCGGCGTGTTCCAGAGAATCCGGCCGTCTCCAGACACGGCCAGGAGAAACCGGCCGGCTGTATCAAGCGCCACGCGCGCATCCTGTGATCGCCTTGCATTGGTCAGATGCACACGCATCCGCGCCATCAGCTCGTCGACCACGATCGGCTTGGCAACATAATCGACGCCACCCGCTGCGAGACCGTTCACAATATGCTCGGTCTCAGTGAGCCCGGTCATAAAGATTACCGGTACGTGAGCAAGATCGTCGTTTTGCTTCAAGCGCCGACATGTTTCGAATCCGCTCAGGCCGGGCATCACTGCGTCCAGCAGGATAAGGTCTGGCGTGATCTGCTCCATGAGATGGAGAGCGGCAGCACCATCGACAGCGACGAGTACCGTGATTCCGGCCTCCTCCAGCGCATGTGTCAGAAAGCTCAGTGTCTCTGGTGAATCGTCTACCACGAGCACAATGTCGCGCGGGCGCACAATCTCGCCGGGCGGCACGACGGGATCGATCTGGCTAGAGTTCCCGATCACGTAGCGCCTCCAGAACGGACATATATTGCTTCAATTCGAAACTCTTTACCAAGGCGCGCATATCGGTCACGAAGGGAATATGCGTGGGGTCGATCTCCTCCAGTTCCGACAACTTGGCCTCAATACCGCGAACGTAACCGATCAATCCAAGTTGATGGAGTTCATCGAGATGACGTTGCGGCGGAATCTGTGCCAATGGCGTGGTGCCTGCGGAGATGGTGATCTCCGAAGGCACCACGCCCCGGCAGATCGGCAACCTCATATGCCCAATCGAGGCCGAGGAGCGTCCGCATCGACTCCAGCAACAGCCCGACATCGGTCGGCTTGCCGATAAAGGCATTGTGATCGTCATCCGGACCGCCTCCGGCTCTCGTCTCATCGATGTTGGCGGACACCATGATGATCACCGCTTCGCGATGTCCGGATTGACGCAGCTGCCTTGCCACCTCCCAACCGGTCAAACCCGGCATGGAAATGTCGAGCAGCAGCAGATCGGGGTGGACCTCATCCGCCAACTTCAGGGCAGCATTTCCATCCGACGCGCAGAACAGCGAAAAATCCAGCGGCACCAGGATGTCACGTAGAAGATCAAGATGCGCCACATCGTCATCTGCTGCCAGAACGGTGATGCGACGCCCGAGATAGCCCAGAACCTGTCGCCTCTCCGAAATCGACGGCAGAGGTGCCGGCGCCTCGGAAAGAAACAGGCGGACCCGGAACGTGCTACCCTGCCCAGGCACGCTTTCAACGGAAATTTCACCGCCCATGATCTCGGTCAGCAGCTTGGTGATGGTTAGCCCAAGCCCCGTTCCGGGAACCGCACGTGCCGCCATGGCCGAGCCACGCTCAAAGGGCTCGAATATCCGCACCATATCGTCCGTCGGGATGCCAATGCCGGTATCGGTGATCTCGAATTCGCTGACCTGCCCACGGTACCGATGGTGCAGTGTCACCCGACCACGGTCGGTATATTTGACCGCGTTGGAGAGCAGATTGATCAGAATTTGGCGCAAACGCTTCTCATCCGCATAGACGAACGGCGGCAGATGCGAGGATCGATCATAGGTGAAATCGACCCCTTTCGCCTTCGCCTGAATCCGGAACATGTCGACGATCTGCTTCAGAAAGTCGTTGGTAGCAATCCGGTCCCGGTTAAGGTGCAGGCGTCCCGCCTCGATCTTGGCAATATCCAGAAGGCCATCCACCAAGGTCGACAGATGTTCGGCGCTGCGGCGGATAACACGGATGGCGTCCTGCCGGTGCGGTGGCACCCCCGTATCGCGCTCCAACAACTGGGCATATCCAAAGATCGCGTTCAATGGCGAGCGAATTTCATGGCTCATGCCGACGACATAGCGGCTCTTCGCGAGGTTGGCGGATTCCGCCGCCACTTTTGCCTTCTGCAGTTGCTCGTAGGTTTTTTCATGCGCCTCGATTTCGTGCGTCAGCGCTTGCGTTTGCCGTTCCTTTTCCTCTTCCGCGACACGGCGGCTTTCCTGTGCCAGCACCATCAGCCAGGCGGCGACTCCCATGATTACGAAGAGGGCGAAGTAGACCGACAGCAACGTCCCGCGCAAGGCAGCGGCGTTCGCGCCGAGACCCACGCCCCCCTCAAGAACAGCGATCAACAGCAAGGCCACCATGATCACCAGATTGAACATGATGAAGACGCCGGCGAAATGGCCGAGGCGCGTGTTCATGCCGAGCGCTATACGCGACGGCAGCAGCTTTCCCAATAACAGCTGCAATTGCTCGCTAAAGCGGCTGTTCGTCTTGCACATATCATGGCAGCGCGCATCAAGCGTGCAGCAGAGTGAACAGATCGGTCCAGCATAGGCAGGACAGAAAGACATGTCTTCACGCTCGAATGCATGCTCGCAAATGCAGCACGCGACTTCCCCCTGGCCGCCAAGGTCTCTCTCAGGTGCGCGAGCGATGTAATAGCGGCCCTTGGTGAGATAGGCGATGATGGGCGCCGCCGCGATCGCGACGAAGAGACCGAGGAACGGTGCCAGAGATTGCATGGCATCGCCCATCAAGCCAAAGAAAGCCGCGGTCGAGGCGACGATCGAGATCAGCATGGCGCCCACGCCGACCGGGTTGACGTCATAGAGATGGGCGCGGCGAAATTCGATATAGCTGGGGCTAAGGCCCAGCGGTTTGTTGATGACAAGGTCCGCCACCAGCGCGCCGATCCAGCCCACGGCGAAATTGGAATAGAGGCCGAGAATCTTCTCGATCGCCTCAAACACGCCCAGTTCCATCAGCAGCAATGCGAGGGCCGCATTGAACACGAGCCAGACCACGCGCCCCGGATGGCTGTGGGTCAACCTGGAGAAGAAGTTGGACCAGGCAATGGAGCCCGCATACATGTTGGTGACATTGATCTTCATCTGACAGGTAATGACCAGGATGCCGGTAAGGATGATGGCCATGCTGGGCGACAGCGACATGGATTCGAAGGCGACGCGGAAGATCTGGGTGGGCTCCGCGGCATGCTCATATGGCACGCCGTAATCAAGGGCGAGTACCGCCAGGAATGACCCCGCCAGCAGCTTGCCACCGCCGATAAAGACCCAGCCCGGACCAGCCGGCAACATCGCCGCCCACCAGGCCAATCGGCTGCGCCAGCCGGAACCGGCTTGCTGCCGTTCAGGGAGGAAACGTAGATAATCGACCTGTTCGCCGATCTGCGGCACGAAGGACATCAGGATCGAGGCCGCCGCGCCGAACAGGAACAGATCGAATCCGCCATTGGCCGTCCCATCGCGCCCTGGAAAAGCAATCCAATGGTCGATCGCCGTGTGGTCGTTAAAAGCGATATAGACCAGCGGCACGATCTGTAGCACCAGCCAGATCGGCTGCGTCCACAGTTGCATGCCACTGATGAAGCGGATGCCATAAGTGACAATGGGTATGACCACCAAAGCGCAGATGACATAACCCACCGGCAACGAGATGCCGAAGCACATCTCGAGCGCCAACGCCATGATGACGGCTTCAACCGAGAACAATAAGAAGGTGAAGGAGGCATAGATCAGCGACGTGATGGTCGAGCCCAGATAGCCGAAGCCAGCACCGCGGGTCAGGAGGTCGATATCGACCCCATGCTTCGCCGCGTAATAGCCGATTGGCAGGCCGGTCAGAAAGATCAGGACGCCGACGGCCATAATAGCGGTGAAGGTGTTGCTGAAGCCGTAATCCAGCGTCAGCGATCCGCCGATAGCTTCGCAGGCCAGGAAGGATGCCGCGCCAAGGGCCGTGTTTGCGACGCGGAAACGTGACCAGCGGCGTGCGGAATGTGCCGTGAAGCGCAGGGCATAGTCTTCCAGGGTCTGATCACCGACCCATTGATTGTATTGCCGCCGCACACGCGCAATGCGTTGCCGCCCTGTCATCGTCCCAACTCGCCCAGCAAGCGCCTGCCTGCCTGCAATCGATGCCTGGCCGACGCTTCCCCCTGGTTCTGCATGCCCCACCTACCACGCTGCATCAGAGTGCATTCTGCTGCATTGCGGCAACATACGTCAAACACCCCATACCCGCCCGCTTCCGACCGGCGTAGCGTTGCTAAGGATCGGAAAGATTGGGGTTTTCCTGCTTTGCGCCAGATCTCCCCCGCTCCACGGCATACCTTTCAAATGCCCAAATGTGTGCGATGCAACATCGCATATCTTATAAATAGAGGAGGTTACAGATGGTGAGTTCAACGAAATTGGGCGCTCTCGGGGGCGCTTTGATGCTTGCTGCGACCGGCATGGCCGCAGCCCCAGCCTTTGCGGAGGACACGATCAAGGTCGGCATTCTGCATTCGCTTTCCGGCACCATGGCGATCAGCGAAACAACGCTGAAGGACGTCATGCTGATGCTTATCGATGAGCAAAACAAGAAAGGCGGACTGCTCGGCAAGAAGCTGGAGGCGGTAGTTGTCGATCCTGCGTCGGATTGGCCGCTCTTTGCCGAAAAAGCCAAGCAGTTGCTTGAAGTCGACAAGGTCGCGGCCGTGTTCGGCTGCTGGACGTCGGTCAGCCGCAAATCGGTTCTGCCGGTGTTCGAGCACGATAATGGCCTGCTGTTTTATCCGGTCCAGTACGAGGGTGAAGAGAGCTCGAAAAACGTCTTCTATACCGGCGCTGCACCGAACCAGCAGGCGATCCCGGCGGTGGACTATCTGATGAACGAAGAAGGCGTCCAGCGCTGGGTGCTCGAAGGCACGGACTATGTCTATCCTCGCACCACCAACAAGATCCTCGAAGCCTATCTGAAGTCCAAGGGCGTCAAGGCAGACGACATTCTGGTCAATTATACGCCGTTCGGCTTCTCCGATTGGCAGACCGAAGTATCCAAGATCAAAGAATTCGGTTCGGCCGGCAAAAAGACAGCGGTGGTTTCGACAGTCAACGGCGATGCCAACGTCCCTTTCTACAAGGAACTGGGCAACCAGGGCGTAAAGGCCACGGACATCCCCGTCGTTGCCTTTTCCGTGGGTGAAGAAGAACTTGCCGGCCTCGACACCAAGCCACTGGTCGGGCATCTCGCGGCCTGGAACTACTTCATGAGCGGCGATACCCCGGAGAACAAAGCCTTTATCAAGGATTGGCACAAGTTCATCAAAAACGACAAGCGCACCACCAATGACCCGATGGAAGCTCATTACATCGGCTTCAACATGTGGGTGAAAGCAGTCGAGAAAGCCGGCACGACCGATACCGATGCGGTGGCCGATGCGATGATCGGCGTCTCCGTGCCGAATCTGTCGGGCGGCTATTCGGCGATGATGCCGAACCATCACATCACCAAGCCGGTATTGATCGGCGAGATCCAGGCTGACGGGCAGTTGAACACCGTGTGGCAAACGTCTGGCCTCGTCGCCGGTGACGAATGGTCGGATTATCTCGAGGAATCGAAGGATTTGATTTCGGATTGGCGCAAGCCGTTGTCTTGCGGAAACTTCAACGTCAAAACAGGCAAATGTGGCGGTACCGTCGTCACTCAATGACGGCCGACTAGAGCGTCACTGCCGGTGGATCGGAGCTCCCGTCCACCGGCAGTTGCCGTGACCTTCGCCTGCCCTTCACCGGAGCCTTGCCTGTGACGCGTTTTTCTTTTGCATTTATACTACTTGGCCTGCTTGTTTCGGGGCTCTGGTCGTGTCCAGCGCAGGCCGATGCAATGGACGACACACTGAGTGGCTTTGCCAGCACGGCCTATGCCGATATCGAGAAAACCGTCGTTGCCCTTGCCGCATCGGGCGATCCCTCCGCGGCTCCCATTCTGACCGCCCTCGCTGCCGGCCGGCTGATGTACGCTCCGGACAAGGCGTTATTCATCAAGACTGAGGATGGCGCGATCCTGGCCGCGCGATCTGGGCAAGCCGTGGCCGGAGACGCCCCTGCTGACCTCAAAACGGTGAAGGTCAACAACAAGGTGCGGCGCGCAGTCGAGGCCGCCATGGGCCAATTAACCCTGGGTTCGGTCGATCCGGCGCAGCGCCTTGCATCAGCAGAAGCTGCCTTTCATGCCCCTGATCCCGCTCAATTGGCACCTCTTGAGGCCGCCCTTGCCAAAGAATCCGATCCGAAGATCAAAACTGAACTGGAACAAGCGCGCGCCGCGATGATCCTCGCCAAATCCGACGCGACTGATGACGATAAGATTGCCGCCATCGCTGTGCTGGCAGAGCGCGGCGACCAGGACGCGAAGTCATTTCTGAACGCCGCGGCCAATCAGGGATCGGCAGCGGTGGCAGACGCGGCAAACGCGGCTCTCGCCAAAATCGATTGGTCCCTCGCGATCTGGTCAGCTGTGCAAAGCGTCTATTACGGCCTCAGCCTGGGTTCGGTCCTCCTGCTGGCCGCAACCGGCCTCGCCATTACCTTCGGTGTCATGGGCGTCATCAACATGGCCCATGGCGAGATGGTGATGCTCGGCGCCTACACTACCTATGTCGTGCAACAGACGATTCGGGACAGTGCGCCCTTCCTGTTTGACTATTCTTTGCTGATCGCAACGCCCCTCGCCTTCCTCGTCGCTGGCGGCGCGGGCATTGCCGTCGAGCGGACCATGATCCGTTTTCTCTACGGCAGGCCGCTGGAAACCCTACTCGCTACCTTTGGGCTGTCCTTGGTGCTGCAGCAGGCGATCCGCAGCATCTTCGGCCCGACCAATCGCGAAGTTGGAAATCCATCCTGGATGAGCGGTGCCTTTGACCTGGGTGGCCTGACCCTCACCTACAATCGCATGTGGATCATCGTCTTTGCCGTCGTGGTGTTCGCACTGCTAATGCTGATCCTGCGGCGAACCTCGCTTGGTCTCAGGATGCGTGCCGTGACGCAGAACCGCCGGATGGCAGGAGCGATGGGCATTCGCACTGCCTGGGTCGATACATTGACCTTCGGCCTGGGATCTGGCGTTGCTGGAATCGCCGGCGTGGCTCTCAGCCAGATCGACAATGTCAGCCCCAATCTTGGCCAGGCATACATCATCGACAGCTTCATGGTGGTGGTGTTCGGTGGTGTCGGCAATCTGTGGGGAACCCTGGTCGGGGCGCTCTCCCTTGGCATCGCCAACAAGATTCTGGAGCCCGTCGCTGGCGCCGTTCTTGGTAAAATTGTGGTGCTGATCCTGCTGGTGCTTTTCATCCAACGCAAACCGCGGGGATTGTTTCCGCTCAAGGGCCGGGCGGTGGAATCATGATGTCCGAGCGCCTTGGCCTGTTTCGGTCCGGCTTCGCGTCTGCCGTGCCGCTGGCTATCATGGTCTTTGCCATTCTGGCGGCGCTCCTCAACTTGCTGCTGCCGGAAACATCAGCGTTGCATGTCCCCGGTTACGCCATCGCCTTGCTGGGAAAATATCTTTGCTATGCGTTGCTGGCACTGAGTGTCGATCTGGTGTGGGGCTATGTAGGCATTCTCAGTCTTGGACATGGCGCCTTTTTTGCCCTCGGCGGCTACGCCATGGGCATGTACCTGATGCGCCAGATCGGATCCCGCGGGGTCTACGGCAATCCGATCCTACCGGATTTCATGGTGTTCCTGAACTGGCCTGAACTGCCTTGGTATTGGTATGGCTTTAATCACTTCGCCTTTGCCATGCTGATGGTAGCCCTTGTCCCTGGTTTGCTGGCTTTCATCTTCGGGTTTCTCGCCTTCCGAAGTCGCGTGACTGGCGTATACCTCTCCATCATCACTCAGGCCCTTACCTATGCCCTACTGCTGGCCTTCTTCCGCAACGACATGGGTTTTGGCGGCAATAACGGATTGACCGACTTCAAGGAAATTGTCGGCGCTGATCTGCAACTTGCCGGCACCAAAGCGGGGCTCCTGATCGTCAGTGCCGGACTGTTGAGTGCCTTTTACATCTTCTGCCGCCATCTTACCCGGTCACGATTTGGCAAGGTGCTGATCGCTGTCCGCGATGCGGAAAGTCGCATGCGCTTTCTCGGCTATCGGGTCGAGAGCTACAAGCTCGCAATCTTCACTTTTTCGGCCGTCATGGCGGGAACCGCAGGTGCCTTATATGTGCCGCAGGTGGGAATCATCAATCCCGGTGAATTTGAACCGGCGAACTCCATCGAGGCCGTCGTCTGGGTCGCGGTCGGCGGCCGCGGTACCCTATTGGGCCCCATTATCGGCGCGATCCTGGTCAATTTCGGCAAGACGATCTTCACGGGAATCCTGCCTGAGCTTTGGCTTTTCGCCTTGGGTGGCCTGTTCATTTTTGTCACCCTCTTCATGCCGCAGGGCATCATGGGGCTTTGGCCAAGCCTGATGAAACGGCTGAAGCCTCTGCGCTGGCCGACTGGCGGGGCATTGCCGATGAAAGAGCCAGAGGCCGGAGAATGACAAATACACATCAGATCGGCATAACGCCCGAACATTTGCAGCCGCTGCTCTATCTCGACGGCATCACCGTCAGCTTCGATGGTTTCCGCGCACTGAATGCCTTGTCGCTGGTGGTAGCGCCGCTGGAAATGCGGGCCGTGATCGGACCGAACGGTGCCGGCAAGACAACCATGATGGATGTCATTACCGGCAAGACGCGCCCGGACGTAGGCAGCGCGTACTTCCGCGGTACGACCGACCTTACCACCCTCAGCGAAGCAGCGATCGCTGAACTGGGAATCGGTCGGAAGTTCCAGAAGCCGACTGTCTTTGAGAATCAAAACGTGTTCGACAATCTCCTTCTGGCACTCAAGACAGATCGCCGTCCCACCCGTGTCTTGTTCTCCAGGGAGACATCGGCCGAGCGCGACCGCATCGACGAGATATTGACCATCGTCAAACTGATCGGACGGCGCGAACGATTGGCAGGCGAATTATCGCATGGACAAAAGCAATGGCTCGAGATCGGCATGCTCTTGGCCCAGGAACCCGAACTGTTGCTAGTCGACGAGCCCGTGGCCGGCATGACGGATGCCGAGACGGAGGATACGGGTGAACTCCTGCGGGAGATCAACAAGACCCGCACCGTTGTGGTGGTGGAACATGACATGGCCTTCGTCCGCGCACTCGATGTCAAAGTCACCGTTCTGCACGAGGGTGCTGTGCTGGCCGAAGGATCCCTTGATCATGTCAGCGCCGATCCACGTGTGATAGAAGTCTATTTGGGGCGCTGACAATGCTCGCCGTTGATTCCATCGATCTCTACTATGGCGCCGCGATCGCCCTGAAGAAGGTGTCGCTGCATGCCGTGCCGGGCCGGGTCACCTGTCTTCTCGGCCGTAACGGAGTCGGCAAGACCAGCCTGCTACGTGCCATCATCGGACATCACCCAGTGAGATCGGGTCGCATAGAATGGGATGGCACCGACATCGGCGGATTGCGGCCTTATGAACGAGCGCGGCGCGGCATCGCCTATGTACCGCAAGGACGCGAGATATTCCCGCTGCTGACAGTGCAGGAGAATCTTGAGACCGGCTTCGCCGTCTTGCCGCGCGGTGAAAGACGCGTCTCTGCCGAAATATTCGAACTGTTTCCGGTTCTGGCCAGTATGCTGGGAAGGCGCGGCGGCGATCTTTCGGGAGGGCAGCAGCAGCAGCTGGCCATCGCGCGTGCCTTGGTCATGAAGCCACGCTTGCTGCTGCTTGATGAGCCCACCGAGGGCATCCAACCGTCAATCATCAAGGATATCGGCCGCGTCATCTCCCTGCTCGCGTCGCGCGGCGACATGACGATTCTTTTGGTGGAGCAGTATTTCGACTTCGCCCGCCAGCTCGCCGACCGCATCGCGGTCATGGACCGCGGTGAAGTCGTTGTCGACGATGCCACGGAAAATCTGGATCCTGAGGTGGTACGGCGCTTGATTTCGGTGTGAGACAGAACCGCAGAAACCTTGGCTTCTTAGATGAATTGGTCTTTAATTCCTATATTTAAGTATCATTTGCATCGCACGCAGATAGACAGTTGCAATCACAGTTCTAAAGAACGGCAGATCCTCGAACTGACATGGCGAGCGCAATTGATGCACCAGCCACACCCTCGGTGCATCTGTTGAAAACAGAATGATAAATGGTCGCAGCCGCACACCTTGCCACCAGGCATCGGTCGCCGTCGCTCAGGCAACTGCCCGAAGAAATCGAGATAATTTCCCAAGGTCGCACAAAGTGTGACCATATGATCAGACGATGATCTCATATCATCCATTTGCTCGACTTTAGGTACTCGCGGCCGACATTTGATGCGGCACATGCCAGCAGAACAACCTGCTGCGCGAGATACTTCGTTCGTGAGACATTTCGTGTCACTTGACCACGCTGAGGTTCTGCATTGCAGGACAAGGCATCTGCTCCATCGGCAGCATGTAACCCGCCAAACGACCTAAGGAACAGATGGCCGCCTGCCTTTTGACTTCTTCAGGCAAAAGGAGACATTTTGATCACATCTTTCATCGCATCGTTCCGAACTGTTGGCAGTTTCTCGCCCTGGGACAGCGATGTGCCGATCCGCGAAGAGCTCTTCAGCGTTGATCGATTGGAGCAGCATGCACAAACGTTGGCAGTTGCCCAGACCATCTCCGCAAAATCGCCGCGCGTACCGTCTCTCGTTCGACGCCTGAAGGTCAATTCCGCGATCCTGCTGAAAGCTCATCAAACGATCGCCCTGGCGCTTGATGAAGGCCGCTTCATAACGCCTGCCGCCGAGTGGCTGGTCGACAACTATCATGTGGTCGCGGCACAGGTGCGAGAAGTTCAAACAGATCTGCCGGACGGATACTACCGCTTGCTGCCCAAGCTGGCAGACGGGCCTTTCGCCGGCTATCCCCGCGTCTTTGGCCTTGCTTGGGCCTTTGTGGCACATACCGACAGTCATTTCGATCCCGCCGCCTTGCAGCGCTTCGTTCATGCCTATCAGCGTATCCAGCCGCTGACGATCGGCGAACTATGGGCAATCGCCATCACCATTCGTATTGTTCTGGTGGAAAATCTACGCCGCTCCGCCATCCGTATCATTGCGGCCCGCGCCGGGCGCCAGAAAGCTGACGAGCTGGCCGATCGGCTGCTCGGGACCAAGGACATCCCTCCTGAAGCCGTATCCGCTGTCCTGGACCCTTTAGGCGGCCAGATGCTGCCCCCCGCCCTGGCGGTGCAGCTCGTGCAGCGATTGCGCGACCAGGATCCCCGCGTGACGCCCGCACTGGACTGGCTTGAAACACATCTTGCGAAATGGAACACGTCCTCCGAAGCGATCGTGCGGGAAGAGCAGCAACGTCAAGGCGCATCGAACCTGACCGTGCGGAACATCATCACCAGCATGCGGCTGGTGTCTGGCGTGAACTGGGCAGATCTGG
Source organism: Dongia sp. P2_B8 (assembly GCF_056404715.1). NCBI lineage: Bacteria > Pseudomonadati > Pseudomonadota > Alphaproteobacteria > Rhodospirillales > Dongiaceae > Dongia > Dongia sp. P2_B8. Next base: position 326,564 of record NZ_JBFUDM010000004.1, read on the forward strand.
TCGAAAGCATCAGCCTCGTCGACGCAGTTCTCGGAAAGGACAGCCTGTTCAATGAGATGGATTTTCCGACACGCAATCTTTACCGGAGCGCCATCGAGGAGCTTTCACGAGGCTCCGATACCGCAGAAATAGATGTTGCCCATCACGCGCTGGCGCTTGCCGATAAGGCGAAACGGCGGCCGATCACTCCCGCCGATCCGGAAATCCCGCGCCAGCATGAGCCAGGTTTCTATCTGATTGCCGACGGTCGTTCCGCACTTGAGGCCATCATCGGCTTCCGGGTTCCACGGCGGCTGCGATTCAGACGCTTTCTGGTCGGCCGTGGTATTGGTGGGTATGTTGCCAGCACAGTCTTGCTGGCCCTCCTTCTCCTCGCCCTACCCATGATCCTGTTGTCGACATATCATATCGGCGATGGGATGATGGTGCTGCTGGCCTGCCTTGGTTTTATCCCGGCACTCGATCTCGCCACGGCGCTCATCAATCGTGATGTTACCCGAGGATTTTCACCCGTCATCCTGCCTGGCATGGAATTGATCGACGGAATTCCGGATCACCTTCGCACGATTATCGTCATGCCAACGCTGATCACCAGCAAAGCCGCCATCGCGGAACATATCGAGCGGTTGGAAATTCACTACCTGACCAGTCCCAGGGGCGGCGTCTATTTCGCCCTGTTGTCCGACTGGCAAGATGCAGCGACAGAACATCGGGAGGGCGATGATGCTCTTCTGCACCTAGCTAGCGAAGGCATTGCTGCCCTCAACCGCCGCTATCCAGCCGATAATAAGCGTTTTATCCTGCTTCACCGTCGGCGCATCTGGAATCCGGCGCAAGGGCAATGGATGGGATGGGAGCGAAAGCGCGGGAAGCTGCATGAACTCAATAGATTGCTGCGTGGGGCCACCGACACAAGTTTCATAAGCACTGGCGATGTGGCGTCCCTGGCGCCAGCCAATATTCGCTATGTCATCACCCTGGACGCCGACACAAAGCTTCCCCGTGAGGCCGTTCGACGCCTCATCGGCAAGATGGCCCATCCGCTGAATCATCCGCGCTTCGATGTCGTCGCCGCTCGCGTCATGGATGGCTATGGCGTGCTGCAACCGCGTGTCACACCTTCCTTGCCCATGGGTCGCGAAGGCTCTCTATTCCAGCGGATGATCTCCGGTCCCGGCGGTATCGATCCATATGCGGCCGCAACGTCCGACCTGTATCAGGATCTTTTCGGTGAAGGCTCCTTTACAGGCAAAGGCATTTATGACCTGGACGCTTTTGAAGCATCACTCGCCCAGCGTATCCCGGAAAATACGGTCCTCAGTCATGATCTGTTCGAAGGTGTCTTTGCCCGCGCGGGTCTCGCATCCGACATCGAAGTCGTCGAGGAGTTCCCGGCCCGCTATGACGTGGCCGCTGCTCGCCAACATCGTTGGGCGCGCGGAGATTGGCAGTTGCTCCCCTGGCTGCTGCGCCATGTCCTCCACGGCGGAACAAACAAGCGTGATGCTTTGCCGGCCATGGGTTTCTGGAAAATGGCTGACAATTTGCGACGCTCACTAGCGGCACCCACAATGCTGGCCGCTCTTATCGCCGGATGGACCCTGCCGCTACGAGTGTCTGCCATATGGTCGCTCTTCTTGTTGGCAACGATGGCTACCTCCGCCCTTGTTCCGCTCTTTTCTGCCATCATCCCGCACCGCTTCAATGTGACGGCGCGCAGCCATATTCGCGCGCTCGGCAGTGACCTCCGCATGGTAGCGATGCAGATCGTCAGTCAAATTGTCTTCCTCCCACATCAGGCTTGGCTGATGTGCGATGCAATCCTGCGGACACTGTATCGCGTCTATTTCAGCCATCGGGCTCTCCTGGAATGGATCACTGCGGCTCAGGCGACCGTCGGTCGCAAATTCCGGTTCTCTGCCTTTCTACGGCAGATGGCTGGTGGCCTGGCGCTGTCGTTTGGTGCTTGGTTGGCCATCCGGCTAACGGATTCGCCAGCATGGCCAATCGGTTTTCCCATTATTCTCTGTTGGGTTCTTTCGCCTGTCGCCGCATACTGGATCAGTCGATCTCCCCGCGATGCAGGCCGCTTGGCTATCGCAGCGCCCGACATGCAGGTCTTGCGGCTCATTGCTCGTCGGACGTGGCGCTATTTTGAGACTTTTGTCACTGTCGACGACCATATGCTGCCACCGGACAACTTCCAGGAAGATCCGAAACCGGTACTCGCCCACCGCACCTCGCCTACGAACCTTGGCCTCTATCTCCTATCTACAGTGAGTGCGCGGGATTTTGGCTGGCTAGGCCTGCAGGACACAGTGGCGCGCTTGACTGACACCCTCGCAACGATGGAGCGCCTCGAGAAGTATCGCGGGCACTTCTTCAACTGGTATGATACGCGCGATCTGCGCCCGCTCAATCCCAGATATATTTCGACGGTTGATAGTGGCAATCTTGCCGGACACTTGATAGCTGTCGCCAATGCCTGTCGACTCTGGCGCGAACAACCCCGGCTTGGCGCAGACCGGATTCTGYAGGGTATTTCCGACGAAATGCAGCTAGCTAGAAGCTCGCTGCATGAGCTCAATCCGACCTCGTTGCCGGACGACATCTTTTCAGACCTGTCGATCCTCATCGAGCGCGGCCGGGCCGATCCAGAAAATCTCGTCTCTGTCTTGGCGGACATCTTGCCGGCGATTGCAGCTGCCAAAACGCGCGCCGGTGGCCCGGATAGCAATACCGATCTCCTGTTCTGGATTGGCTCTTTGGAACGGACAGTCAGTGGTCATCTCCACGACATGACTTTATTGGCCACCGCCGCGGACGCTTGCGCTGACCAGCTGACGGCAATTGAGGAGCTGGCCCGGCGATTGGCGTTTGCCATGAACTTCTCGTTTCTTCTGAATGAAGAACGGGAGCTCCTGTCGATCGGCTACCTGGTTGGAGAGGGCATCCTTGATCCTAGTTGCTACGACCTGCTCGCCTCGGAAGCACGTCTGTCCAGCCTGTTCGCCATTGCCAAGGGCGACGTGGCGACCAGCCACTGGTTCCGGCTCGGGCGAACCGTCACGCCAGTCGGTGCCGGAGCCGCTCTTATCTCTTGGTCTGGCTCCATGTTCGAGTATCTGATGCCATCCTTGGTCATGCGCGCACCGGCCGGAACTCTCTTGGAGCGCACCAACCGTCTCGTTGTGCGACGCCAGATCCAATATGGCAAGCAGTTAGGTCTGCCCTGGGGTATTTCAGAATCAGCCTATAACGTTCGCGATCTTGAGTTTACCTATCAGTATTCGCCATTTGGCGTACCAAGCTTGGCTTTGAAGCGGGGATTGGGCGAAAGCAGCGTCATTGCTCCCTACGCAACGGCACTGGCCCTGATGGTCGACCCGGCTGCATCGCTCCAGAACTTCGCCCATCTCTCGAGAATTGGGGGGCTAGGGCGCTACGGCTTCTATGAGGCCATGGATTTCACTCGCAAGCGCCTTCCGGCCGGACAGGACGTTGCTATCGTTCGCGCTTTCATGTCGCATCACCAAGGCATGAGCATCGTCGCAATTGCCAACGCTCTATTCGATGGGGCCGCGCGATCACGGTTTCATGCCGAACCGGTCATTCAAGCGGCTGAACTCCTTCTGCAGGAGCGAACCCCGCGCGACGTGGCGCTGGAGCGACCTAAGGTTGAAGAGATCGCGACGTTGGGCAAGGGCTTGGATTTCGCACCAGCAAAGATAAGGCGTTTCACTTCGCCACATAGTGCTATCCCTGAGACGCACCTCCTTTCCAATGGTCGCTATGCGGTCATGCTGACTGCTTCTGGTTCCGGTTATAGTCGCTGGAAAGATCTCGCTGTATCCCGCTGGCGCGAAGACGTGACGCGCGATGATTGGGGTAGCTACATTTTCCTGCGCGACTGCCAGACTGGCAAGGTCTGGTCGGCAGGCTCGCAACCCAGTGGGGTCGATGCAGACAGATACCGTGTCGCCTTTGCGGAGGACCGTGCCGAAATCATCCGTCGCGACGGCTCTTTGACGACGACGCTGGAAGTCGTCGTTTCCGCGGAAGACGATGCAGAAGTGCGGCGCCTGTCGATCACAAACGCTGCCGGACAGTCGGCGGAGATAGATGTCACATCCTATCTCGAACTTGTCCTGGCGCCGCCGGCGGCCGATTCTGCCCATCCAGCATTTTCAAAAATGTTTGTCCAGACAGAGTATCTATCGACTCTCGGTGCCCTAATTGCCACTCGGCGACAACGTTCGCCGTCTGAACCGCAGATCTGGACGGCCCAAATCATGGTCGTCGAAGGCGATGCGGCCGGGGAGCTGCAGATAGAAACCGACCGCGCCAAATTCCTGGGTCGGGGCCGCAATCTGCAATCCGCCGTCGGCATGACACAAGATACCCTGTCCGGCACGGTAGGTACGGTGCTTGATCCCATCTTTGCCATGCGACGCCGCCTGCATATTCAAGGTCGGTCAACCACCCGAGTGGCATTCTGGACCATTGTCGCCTCTTCCCGAGAGAAGCTGCTCGACCTGATTGACAAGCATCAAGACGCCAATGCGTTCCAACGCGCAGCCACCTTGGCCTGGACGCAGGCGCAAGTGCAGTTGCGGCACCTAAATGTCACATCTGAAGAAGCCAACACGTTCCAGCAACTCGCCAGTCACATTCTCTATGCCAACAGTGCCCTTCGTCCGGCGGAAGAAATGATTCGCCGCGGCAGGGGCCCACAGTCGGGTCTCTGGTCCCAGGGTATTTCCGGTGATGCACCAATTGTCTTGCTCCGCATCGATGACATCGAGGACATCGCGGTCGTGCAGCAGGCTCTGCGTGCCCATGAATATTGGCGTATGAAGCAGATCTCGGTAGACCTGGTCATTCTCAATGAACGGGCGACCTCCTATACCCAAGATCTTCAGCTTGCGATCGAGGCTGCGGTTCGGGCCAGCCAATCACGACCGGCGCCTGGCGAAACTCCTGGCCGGGGCGCTGTGTTCATCCTCCGCGCTGACATCATCTCACTGGAAATGCGCAGTCTTCTGGCCGCGACGGCGCGCATCATGCTGATCGCCCGGCGCGGTGCACTACAAATCCAGCTGGACCGGATCAGAATGGCGCTACCCTCCGCGATAGCACGGAACCACAAGCGCCCTGAGATCGGCGGCATGCAGGTGGAAGACGCCTTCGATACATCGACCCTCGAATTTTTTAACGGTCTCGGTGGGTTTTCCGACAATGGGCGTGAATACACAACTTTTCTGACAGCGGAAAGAAGGACGCCGGCGCCTTGGATCAATGTGATCGCCAACCCCAACTTCGGCTTCAATGTCGCCACCGAAGGAACCGGTAATACTTGGTCGATCAATAGCCGGGAACATCAGCTGACACCCTGGTCAAACGATGCCGTCAGTGATCCAGCTGGCGAAGCCCTTTATATCTCTGATCAGGTAAGCGGCGACATTTGGGGCCCGACCGCCCTGCCCGTGCGCCGTGAGGGAGCCAGCTATATTGTCAGGCATGGGCGCGGCTACACCCGGTTTGAGAGTATCGCGCACGGTATCGCAACAGACCTGGTGCAGTTCGTTCCACTCGTCGATCCGATCAAGATCTCCCGACTGGTCCTGACAAACACCACAGACCGCGTTCGACACCTGTCAATCACCGCTTATGTAGAATGGGTGCTGGGTGCTCTACGTAGTTCGACTGCGCCATTTATCGTTACCACCCTCGATAACGAAACTGGCGCGCTGTTCGCGAAAAATAGCTGGAACGCCGCCTTCCAAGGAAATGTCGCCTTCTTCGATCTGGCAGGCGCTCAAGCCGAATGGACTGGCGACCGACGAGAGTTCATCGGGCGCAATGGCGGTCTTCATGAACCCGCAGGTTTGACGGACGGTTTGGTATTCTCGGGAAATGTGGGGGCCGGGTACGATCCCTGTGGCGTACTCAAGACTGAAATCGAACTTGCCCCCGGCTCCAGCCGTGAAATTGTGATCCTCCTGGGCGACGCTGCCGGCGAGACAGCAGCACGCGCCTTGATCAAACGCTACCGTACAGTTGATCTCAATACGATCTTTGCGGATGTTTCCCACCATTGGGATGACGTACTGGGCCAGATGCAGATCAAGACACCCGACCGTGCGATGGACGTCATGCTCAATGGCTGGATGCTCTACCAGACCCTCGCCTGTCGCTTCTGGGCACGGTCCGGCTTCTATCAGGCGAGCGGTGCTTTCGGCTTCCGCGACCAGCTACAGGACGGCATGGCACTGGCAACAACACGGCCCGATCTCACGCGCGTCCATCTCCTCCGTGCCGCCGGCCGGCAATTTGTCACTGGCGATTTTCAGCATTGGTGGCTGCCACCGCTAGGACAGGGTGTTCGCACGCGCATCAGTGACGATCGCGTCTGGCTAGCCTACACCACCGCGCACTATGTCGAGACGACCGGCGATCGCGCCATCCTCGATGAGATTCTACCTTTTCTGGATGGTCCGACTTTGGCGCCGGGTGAACATGACGCTTTCTTCCAGCCCATGATCTCTGAGGAGAAAGCGTCGCTCTACGAACATTGCGCCTTAGCCCTCGACCGCAGTCTCGAGTTGGGCGCACATGGCCTGCCCCTGATCGGTACAGGTGACTGGAATGACGGCATGAACCGGGTAGGCGAGGACGGCAAGGGGGAAAGCGTATGGCTGGGTTGGTTTCTATACACAACTCTGATGACCTTTGCAGATCTGGCCTATTCCCTTGGCGATCTGGCACGGGCGGGCGCATGGCGGGCACACGCTACTGAGCTACAGACCGCCCTGGAAGAGGAGGCCTGGGACGGCAACTGGTATAGGCGTGGCTATTTTGACGATGGCAGCCCACTCGGCTCCTATCTCAGCACAGAATGCCAGATCGATTCCATCGCACAATCCTGGGCAGTTCTTTCCGGTGCCGCCGCACCAGATCGTGCCGCGCAGGCTATGGCCTCGCTTGAGCAACAGCTGATCAATCGCGCCGATCAGGTCGCTATGCTGTTTACCCCACCTTTTGATCACTCCCTGCAGGAGCCGGGATACATCAAGGGCTACCCGCCCGGTCTGCGCGAAAACGGTGGACAGTACACCCATGCGGCTACCTGGACCGTGCTCGCCTTTGTCAAACTTGGTGACGGAAAAAAGGCGGCTGATCTTTTCAATCTTCTTAATCCCATCAATCACGCCCGTACGCCGGAGGCCGTCGCCCGTTACAAGGTGGAACCGTATGCCGTCCCCGCAGACGTGTATTCGGTAGCACCCCATGTCGGCCGTGGCGGTTGGACCTGGTATACTGGCTCGTCCGGCTGGCTCTATCGCGCTGGGCTTGAGGGCATCCTTGGCATCCGCAAGATTGGCGACGAACTTGTTATCAACCCCTGCATCCCGCCTGACTGGCCAGGCTTTGAGGTCACGTACAAATTCAAGACAGCGACTTACAATATCGCAGTCACGCGCTCGGATGGCGGCGCCGTCGTGGTCAAGCCCGCCCACATCCAGTTGGTCGACGACGGCGCCATCCACGATCTCCACCTGGCAATCGCATAGAAATACCCCCGGGAAAGATGCCCCCGGGGGTCAATATCATCGCACGATATCGGTAGGCCTGTGTCAGTGCATCGACTAGCCGTTCAGCTTACGACGCCGGTAGGCCACAAGCGCCATCCCCCCAAGCGCTGTCCCGAACAATAGGAGCGCCGGTGGTATCGGCACCGCACTGACCGCAATCCGGTATTGGTAGGCATTGCCCATGGGACCGGTATCGCCTCGTACCCGGAAGAAGTAATCTCCTGCAAGAAGATTAACATAGCTGAATTCGATGCCAGTCCCCGACGGGTCAACATAGGTACCAAGCGAGGTCGTCGGTGCAAGGTCATTGTACAGATCGAGCTGGAAGTTGAACGAGTCCAAAGGCACGCCATACAGCAGTGTCAGATCGGAGATTGAGCCGGCAAGGCTTGTAAACAAGCCAACCAACGAAAATGATATGTGATCATCGAAGCCAACGATGTCCGTACTGAAATTGGCGACAAAGCCGGATTTTGTGTCTCCAGCAGCCAAGCTACCAAGCTCAAAGGTCGATGCAGACGCACTCGGCGCGCCCAGGCCAAGTACCAGAAATCCAGCTAATGCAATCGTACGAATGTTTATCATTCTTACCTCCCTCTCAAAAAAATAATGACCCAAGGATACATCTCCGCAGCAGTCTGAGTGGCAGACATATCTGTGGTAACTATGCAAAGACGCTGATCACATCTTCTTTCCTCGCGGCAATCCGCCCGTTTTCAATGGTAAATCCGTCATGCCTGCTGTCCCAACTGCCACCTTCGGCTTGTCCTGCTTTGGCTTCTTTTGTTCACGATTGCCACGTTTCTGAGTCTTGCTCATGCTGTTCTCCTATGGATTGCGCCGTCTTGTCGATCGCACGGTCCGGGTCATCTGCGACGACTTTTCCCCGCACACTCAACAGCAGGTACGCAGGAAGGTTGCCGATAGGTCGGAGAAGAAAGGAGCGGTGCTGTCTTTAAGTTCGCATACGGGCGACCGCGTCCCCACTTAAGGAGTCAGCGTTGGAAAACAGTCGAATGTGTCGGACGGCCTGCGCTCAAGGAAGACAGACATGACCATGCGCACGACAAGAACCTCTATTACTTTTGCGCATCCATTCTATTTGGATGGTTTCGATAAGGCCTTTCCGGCCGGCGAGTATTCGGTCGACACCGATGAAGAAACGCTGCCGGATGTATCTTTCCCAGCCTACCGCCGCGTAGCGACCATGATACAGCGCGTCACCCCCGGCAGCCCGCAGCCGATAGCATCCATTGCGACGGTCGACCCTCATGAATTGGCGGCAGCGCTATTCAGCGATAGGACGGCCGCACCGGCAACAGCGCTCGATTTGCTGCCTAAAATGCCGGCCTACGGCTACTTTTCTGATCGTGACGGTGGAGGCTAGGTATTTTCCGAGCCTTCACGGCCGATTGGTGCAGCTGTACCGTCCTTCTATTCTGAAGAAGGATATATTGTGAGCGCAAGCAACCATTTGACGCTGGATGCGAGTCTCAAGACGATTGAGTACCGAGACAAAGCAGATGCCGTCGAAGATCGTGACCTGAAAGGCCAGTTCACAGAATTGTCTGCGCGCTACGCCGAACTCGCGGCAAGGCAGGAGGGTCGTCCCGTCCCGAAGGCCTCCAAGCGGTAGAGTCGGCGATGCTGCATTTTCGCGCGAATGGGCCACCCTTGTGGCACGCTTGAGCAACAAGCCTTATTGTAAATGATCATTTTGCGTTCTGCCGCGTGCGATCCGCGTAGCGACCCGCGCCCCGGGCCCGTTCACCAGGATCTTGCGATATAAAAGCCGCCGGCCCATTTCCCAAGGCCGGCGGCTTTACCTATTTATGATTTATGATCGATCGTTGATTCAGCCGCTGGGATCGGCACTTCCACCAGACCCAAGGCGCGTTGCAACGCTCGCGCAAGCTCAAACTCATTAAACGGCTTCTGCAAGACCACCGAGCTGGGTGGTAGGTCCTGGTCATGCAACGACATGCCGCTCATGAAAATGTGGGGGATGAACTCTGTCTGCAGAATCTCGGTTGCCGCAGAGATACCGCTGTCCATCCCGAGCCTGGCGTCCACCAGCATAAGGTTTGGTCGATACTGCACTGATGCTGCAAGCATGGCTGCAGCACTGTCGACGACCGCACAAACCTCGTATCCCATCTGTGTAAGGAGATCGGAAAGATGTAGGCCGATCAGCGCATCATCCTCGGCCAGCAGGACGCGAACTGGTTTCATTTCAGCAAAGGACTGGCCCCGCGCAGATGACTCGATTGCATATCAGCGCTCGGGCCTTTCGTTCTTGGAGTCAGTGACATGGCTTGGTTCTTTCATTTGGGCTGGCTGAATCGCCCAACAGAAAAGGCGACCGAAGCGGGATAGTCGCAATTCGTTTACACACTAGTCACTGCCAAGGTGATGGCGCCACCATCGGAAACTACCTATGCACACGGCGAGGTCAGCATAGCTTGACATTAATGACCGTAAAGCAGCTACTGCAATGCAATAAGAGACACATACCGTTAATCGTATTAATATAGTACCGGCATGATCCTCCAATGCGGAGGATACCTCTCAACAGATAGGCATCGAGATGTCGGGGCGTCATCACGATGAGGTGGTTTTGAGTGCATCTGGGGCGAGCGATGGCCCTGGACCTGCGCTCCTGCCGTCCCGTCATCCAGGCGATTTCACGGTCGTTGGCATAGGCGCGTCCGCGGGCGGTCTTGAAGCTTGCCGCAAACTTCTCGCCGCCCTTCCTACACCGACCGGCATGGCATTCATCCTGGTTCAGCATCTTGATCCACACCATGAAAGCCTGATGGTCGACCTGCTCGCTGGCTACACCGCATTGGCGGTGCGACAAGCAGCCGATGGCATGACGCTTGAACGCGAGAATCTCTATGTCATTCCGCCCGGAACCTATCTTTCTGTGATAGGCGACGCGTTACGCCTTTCCAAGCCGCAAGAACGTCACGGCGCCCGCCTCCCCTTCGACTTCCTCTTGAAGTCTCTGGCCGAAGCCTGCCAAGCGCGCGCCATCTGCGTGATCCTGTCGGGCACCGGCGCCGACGGGAGCATCGGCCTTAAAGCCGTGAAGGAACAAGGCGGGCTGGTGATAGCCCAAGATCCGGCGGAGGCCGCCTATGACGGCATGCCGCGCAATTCCATCTCGACAGGCGTCGTCGATCTAATTCTGTCTCTGGCAAAAATTCCGGAAGCTCTGGTCAATTTTGATCGCCGTATGGGACGTGTCCGGGCGGGACGCAGTCAAAGGCCGCAGCCGACCGTGCGGAACTGGCTAGATGAGATCGTGACTCTGTTACGTGAGAAAACAAGCCATGACTTTACCTTGTACAAGACCGGCACACTACAGCGCAGGATCGATCGGCGCATGGCGATGGCAGCGGTTGAGACAGAAGGCATGGAACATTATCTCAGTGTCCTCAGGAACGACCCTAAGGAACTGGAGCTACTTGCTCGCGATTTGCTGATCAACGTCACCAGCTTCTTTCGAGACGCAAAGGTATTTGAGTTTCTCTCTATGAGCATCATACCTGATCTCATTCGCAAACACCCAATCGACCAGACATTTCGCATCTGGGTCGCCGGCTGCAGCACAGGCGAAGAAACCTACTCCCTCGCTATGCTCTTTCTCGAAGAGATCAAATCACAAAACCGAACCATCAAGCTGCAGGTCTTTGCCTCCGATGTCGACGCCGACGCCGTCGTCAGTGCGCGCGAGGGCATGTACCCTGAGACGATTGAAGCAGATGTCTCCTCGGCCAGGCTGGCGCGATTCTTTGTCAAGGAAGACCACGGTTACCGAGTCATCCCGGAGCTCCGCGCCGTGGTGGTCTTTACGGTGCAAGACGTGCTGGCCGATCCGCCCTTCTCGCGCCTCGATTTCGTATCTTGCCGCAATCTGCTGATCTATCTGCTGCCCGAAGCGCAAGCCAAGGTCATTTCCCTGTTTCACTTCGCTCTCCGGGAAGGTGGCATACTGCTGCTCGGCAACGCCGAAACCATCAGCAACGGAGGCGGTCGCTTTGAACTGATCTCGAAAACGGAGCGGCTTTACCGGCATATCGGTCGCAGCCGCCCGGGCGAGTTCGCCTTCCTTAAGAATAGCAGTGACGGCGTGCGCGTTCCCCTGCGCGCTGGACTTGGCCAACCGCCATCCCGGCAGACAGCGCTGGCCGATCTTTGTCGGCGCCTAGTAATGGAAACTTTGGCCCCGGCGGCGATCCTGATCAACCAAAAGGATGAATGCGTCTATTTCCTGGGCAAGGCCGAGCGCTATCTGCGCGTGGCGCCTGGACATCCAACGCATGATCTGCTCGCCATGACGCCCCAAGGGATGCGTACAAAGCTTCGTTCCGCAATCCAACAGGCGCGCCAGCGCAATGCGCGCGTCGTGATCAAGGGTGCCTTGCTCGATCGAGACGATACTTCGGTTGCCTTCACTATCGATGCCCAACCAGCGCCGATCGATGGCGAGGATTTGCTACTGATCTGTTTTGTGGATGAACCGGCGCCGGGAAAGGGTGATCTTATCCAGGCAACGCCAGAAAACGCACCACGCATCGCTGAACTTGAGCGCGAGCTCGACGAGACTAAGATTGAGCTACGGGGCGCTATCCACAATCTCGAAATCGCTGCTGAAGAGCAGAGAGCGATCAATGAGGAAGCGCTCTCAGTCAATGAGGAGTTCCAATCCACCAATGAAGAACTGCTCACCTCAAAAGAGGAGCTGCAATCACTCAACGAGGAGTTGACTGCCCTCAACAGCCAGCTTCAGGAAACACTGGAACGGCAGCGCACCACGTCCAATGACCTGCAGAATGTCCTCTACAGTACAAATGTTGCCACGATTTTCCTTGATACCGATCTCAATATTCGCTTCTTCACGCCTGCTACCAAGTCTCTTTTCAACGTTATCCCGGGCGATATCGGCCGGCCCCTTGCCGATCTCCGGTCCCTGGCGACCGACATCTCTCTGCTGGCCGACGCCCAGACCGTCCTCCATGAGCTTGAACCGCTGGAGCAGGAAATTGCGGGTCAGGGCGACTCTTGGTACATCCGTCGTATCCTGCCCTATCGGACTGACAACAACGGCGTTGAGGGTGTCGTCATCACTTTCACCGACATCACCGAACGCAAGCGGACGGCAGAAGCATTGGAAGCCGCCAAACTGCAGGCAGAGCGCGCTAATATCGCGAAGTCGCGGTTTCTTGCCGCCGCCAGTCACGACCTCCGGCAACCTCTTCAGACACTGGCGTTGGTACAGGGTCTCCTGGCCAAAATGGTCGAGGGCGCACCAGGAGAAAAGCTGGTGACCTTGCTCGATCAGACCCTTGGCGCCATGTCCGGCATGCTGAACACGCTGCTGGACATCAACCAGATCGACGCTGGCATCATTCAGGTGAAGGACAGCCGATTCTCGATGAATATGTTGTTCGATCGTTTGAAGGACGAATTTTCCTATCACGCCCAGGTGCATGGGCTGGAACTGCATGTGGTTCCCTGCAGCTTGGATATTGTCAGCGATCCTCTTTTGCTGGAACAGGTCATTCGCAACCTGCTTTCGAATGCCCTCAAATACACAAAAAAAGGCAAGGTCCTGCTGGGCTGCCGCCGCACGCGCGACAAACTTCATATCGAAATTTGGGATACTGGCATCGGTATGCCGAGTACCGAGCTGCAGGCAATTTTCCAGGAGTATCATCAACTCGATAATGTGGCCCGGGAGCGCAGTAACGGCCTTGGGCTCGGCCTCTCAATTGTGCAGCGACTTAGCGCATTGATGAATCACCATGTCACGGTTCGCTCGTGGCTCGGCAAGGGCTCCGTGTTTTCCATCGACATAGACCTGCCCACCGCCTCTGCGGGCCTTTCGCTGGATCTGGGGAGGCCAGAGATACGTGGTCCCGCGAAAGCTGTTGGTGGTCGCACCGGCACGATCCTAATTGTCGAAGATGACCCGGAAGTGCGTGATCTTCTTGACCTGTTTCTCAAAGGCGAAGGGCACCTTGTCGCGACCGCCCGTGACGGTGTCGAGGCGATTGAGCATTTGCGGCGCGGCAACCTGCGGCCAAACCTCATCGTCGCCGACTACAATCTGCCCGGCGACCTCAACGGCTTGGAAGTAACAAGGGCGTTGCGCGAGAAATTGCATCGAGACACGCCCGTGATCATTTTGACGGGCGACATTTCGACCGGGACATTGCGGGACATCGCACTGGCGCGCTGTCTGCAACTCAACAAGCCCGTCAAGGTCAAGGAGCTGAACGAGGCAATCCAACGGCTGTTGCCCGAACCGATAGCGCATCCTGAACACCCCGCATCGATCAGCCCGGACAAAGCGGCCACACCGGTCATCTTCATCGTCGATGACGACGCCCTGGTGCGCCAGGCGATCCGTAGTGTGTTTGAAGATCAAAATTATGTTGTCGAGGACTTCCCATCCTGTGAAGCCTTCCTGGCGCACTATACGCCGGGCGGCAAGGCCTGCCTGCTGATCGACGCGTATCTGCCTGGTATGAGCGGGCTGGAACTCCTGGAGCAGCTCAAGGCATCTGACAGACAGTTGCCATCGATCATGATCACCGGCGACAGTGACGTTTCAATGGCTGTCCAGGCGATGAAAGCGGGGGCTCTCGACTTTATCGAAAAGCCAATCGGGCGAACCGATTTGCTGGCGGGTGTCGAGCGCGCTTTTGAACGATCGCGCGATGCCAGTAAGCTCCTCGCCTGGCAGACGTCGGCGGCCGACCGCCTCAGCAGCCTCACGGCACGCCAGCACGAAATCATGGAACTTGTCCTTGCCGGGCGACCTAGCAAAATCATTGCCGCCGAACTCGGCCTCAGCCAACGCACGGTCGAGAACCATCGCGCCGCAATCATGAAGAAGACCGGAGCAGCCTCTCTACCGGAACTGGCTCGATTGGCATTGGCGGCCAACTGGAGCGACACCAAGCCTCTATCTGTCGAGCCCAAGTCCGCGCATTGAGCACGCGACCTGAATCAAAAAACCCCCGCGCTTTTATTGCGCGGGGGTTTTGTGTTGGTTGCGGGAGYAGGATTTGAACCTRCGACCTTCAGGTTATGAGCCTGACGAGCTACCGGGCTGCTCCATCCCGCGTTAAGTCTTTGGCCGGGGTTTTATGCCCGGTAGCATTGTTTGTCCGCGTTGCGGACGGGGACTGCTCCATCCCGCGTTAAGTCTGTGGCCGGGGTTTTA
>NZ_JBFUDM010000005.1:0-358546 GCF_056404715.1 Dongia sp. P2_B8
CAAGGGCAACGATACCTATGTGGTCGACAATATCGGCGACAAGGTGGTGGAGAGCCTTGCGAACGCGACCGGCGGCATCGACAGGGTCGAGAGCAGTATCACCTTCAGCCTGGCAGCACTCGCCAATGTCGATCATCTGACCCTGACGGGCCTGGCCAACATCAACGGCACCGGCAATGCGCTCGCCAACACGATCACCGGCAATGATGGCAACAACATCCTCGATGGTGGCGCTGGCAACGATCTCCTGCAAGGCGGCAAGGGCGACGACAAGCTGCTGGGCGGGCTCGGCGACGACATCCTCGACGGTGGCGCCGGCATTGACACGCTGATCGGCGGTGCCGGTAACGATACTTACCTCATTGCCGACGGCATCGACACGATCGATGAGTTGCAGGAAACCAGCACCGGCGATACTGCGCTTGCCGGCATTTCGGTCGATTTGCAGGTCCTCGGCGCTGGCAAGATCGAGAATGCCACGCTCACTGGCACGGACGATATCAATGCCATCGGCAACGCGACCGCCAATACGCTTATCGGCAATGCGGGTGATAATATCCTCGATGGCGGGCTGGGCGCCGACAAGCTCGTCGGTGGGATGGGCAACGACACTTATGTCGTCGACAACGCGGGCGACATCGTCACTGAGCTTGGCGCCGATACGGGCGATCTGGTCAAGGCCTCGATCAGCTACGTTCTCGCAGCGGGGCTTGAGAACCTGACGCTGGCAGGTGTCACTGCCATCAATGGTACAGGCAACACGACCGACAATACTCTTACCGGCAACGCGGCGGCAAACCAGCTTGATGGCGGCGCCGGCGCAGATTTGATGGCCGGGGGCAAAGGCGACGATACCTACTTCATCGACAATGCCGGCGACATGGTCGTCGAGAATGCGAACGAAGGCACGGACACGATCGCCTCCAAGATCAGCTTCGACCTTGGTGCCCAGGGCGCCAATGTTGAGAACTTGACCTTGACTGGGTCCAGCAACAGCGATGCGATTGGCAACGGCCTCGCGAACATTCTCGTCGGCAACGCCGCCGACAACACGCTCGATGGCCGCGGCGGTAGCGATACGCTGACGGGCGGCCAGGGCAACGACACCTATATCGTCGAGAGTGCTGGCGACAAGGTGATCGAGTCCGTTGCTGGTGTGACGGGCGGCATGGACCTCATCATCTCATCCGTCAGCTTTGATCTGACAACCACGCCTAATGTTGAAAATCTGACCCTTGCTGCCGCTGCAGGCAATCTCGCCGGCGCGGGCAACGTGCTCGACAATGTGATCACCGGCAATACGGGCAACAATATTCTCGATGGCGGTGCGGGCAACGATACGCTGGTCGGTGGCGGCGGCAGCGACACATTGAAAGGTGGCGCTGGCAACGATGTCTACGTCGCGATTGATGCTCTGGTGACCATCGATGAGCAGGGGAACAAGGACAAGGGGGACACGGTCCAGGCCTCGTTCAGCGTCGACTTGTCGACCCTTGCTGCAGGGCAGATCGAGAATGCGCTGCTGTCAGGCACAGCTGATCTCGCGGCGACCGGCAATGCGGCCGCGAACATCCTGACCGGCAATGAGGGTAACAACCAGATCACGGGTGGTGTCGGGGCCGACCGGCTGACCGGTGCCGGCGGCACGGATTTCTTTGTCTTTGCGGACGGTGATACGGGCCTGGCGCTGGGCGACCGAGACCTCGTCACTGATTTCGTCTCCGGGATCGACAAGCTTGATCTTTCGACCATCGATGCGGACAAGACGCTCGCCGGTGACGACGGCTTTAATTTTTTAGGTACAGCATCGTTCGGTGGTACCGCTGGCGATCTGCGCACCGTCTTCGATGCAAGTCGGAATGTCACGGTTCTTGAAGGCGACACCAACGGAGACTTCGTTTCTGATTTCGCCATCGAATTTACTGGCAAGATCACAATCAATTCCGGCGATTTCACCGCCAATAGTCTGGTGGCTCCTCTCGTCCTCCTTGGCGATGACAAGGCCAACTTCCTTGTCGGCAAGGGATCTGGTGACACGTTGTCGGGTGCCGGGGGTGACGATTCGCTGCAAGGCAACGGCGGCGACGATATCCTGGACGGTGGCACCGGTTACGATGTCATGCTGGGGGGCGCCGGCAATGACACCTACTACGTCGACTCGATCTTCGATAGAGCCGAAGAGTTGTACGACCCCACCATGGGGATCGACACCGTCTTCGCGTCCATTTATTACTCGCTTGCGAATAGCGGGGTCGAGAACTTGACCTTGTTAGATGCTGCCGGCGATGCTACCGCGACGGGCAATGCATTTTCCAACATCCTCGTTGGCAATAGTGGCGCGAACACCATTGCCGGTGCAGCCGGCGCAGATCACCTGACGGGCGGAGCCGGTGCGGATACCTTTGTCTTCGCAAATGGCGATACCGGTGTGGGCGCGGGCAGCCGTGACCTCATCACCGATTTCATGCCGAATGTCGACCTCCTCGAAATTTCCGGTCTGGGCAGCTTCTTCTTCCTCGGCGCGGCGGATTTCACCGGCAAGGCCAACGAGCTGCACAGCGTGTACGATGCTGCTGATAACACTACGCGGCTGTCTGGTGACACGAATGGCGACAAGAATGCGGATTGGAGTATCGAGTTCAGCGGCCAGGTGGTGTTGAGTGAAGCAGACTTCACTTTCTGGAGCCTTGTGAAGCCGATTATCTGGGTGGGCGATGCGGCCTTCAACACTTATTTAGGTATGGCCCTGAACGACAACCTGTCTGGCGTCTTTGGTGACGACCGGCTTTATGGTCTTGGTGGCGACGACATTCTGTTGGGCGGCGAGGGAGACGACTATCTGTTTGGCGGTGGCGATAACGATTTTCTGGACGGAGGTGTCGGGAATGATCGTCTCTTCGGTGACGTTGGAGAGGATGCCTTAGAAGGCGGCGACGGCAATGACATGCTCTTCGGCGAAGGCAGTAACGATCAGTTGGATGGCGGGGCAGGCGTTGACAGCCTGTACGGTGGCGCCGGCAACGATACGTACCTCGTTGACAGCACAGACGATGTCCTCACGGAGGAAAGTGGTGTTGATACTGTTGTCTCCAAAGTTAGCTACGCTTTGGCCGACGGGTTTGAAAATCTGACTTTGGCGACTGACGCCGGGGATATCAACGGCCTCGGCAACAGCATCGCTAATACGATCCTGGGTAATGGCGGTACCAATTTAATAGGTGGCGGCGGCGGGGCCGATATCCTGACCGGCGGTGCCGGCGGTGACGTCTTCTTTTTCGCTGCGGGCGATAGTGGCGTGACCTCCGGCAGTCGGGATCTGATCACGGACTATAAGGTCGGGATTGATCAACTCGATCTGTCGCAGATCGATGCGAATGCTGCGATATCAGGGGTGAATGCCTTTACCTTCGTTGGTACCGCTGGATTCAGCGGCAAAGCGGGCGAACTGCACACTGTCTATGATGCCGCCCACAACATCACTATCGTCGAGGGGGATACAAACGGTGACAGCGTCGCCGATTTCGGTATCGAGTTGAGCGGCAAGTTGACCCTCAGCGCAGACGATTTCGTGCCGATCGTCCTGACCGGCGACAACAGCGCGAATATTCTATCGGGTGGCGTCCGCCAGGAAGTCATTCTGGGGTTGGGCGGCGACGACAAGCTGAGTGGCGGTGGTGGCGACGATACAATTGACGGTGGTTCCGGGAACGATACGGCAGTCTTCAGCGGCAATGCTGACGACTATCAGTTCGTCTACAGCATCGGCGGGCTGTTCGTACGCGACATCGCCGGCCACGGCGATGGTGTCGATGGCCTGTTCGGCATCGAACACATTCAGTTCGCTGACAAGACGATCGATATTGGCGCCGAGCCGATCATCCACGGCGCAGCGGCAGGCGATCTCGTCGGCATGTCTGTCGCCTCGGCAGGCGATGTCAACCATGACGGATTTGACGACCTTATCATCGGGGCATCGGCAGCAGACGGTAAGGGCGTCGATGCCGGTGCTGCGTATGTCGTCTTTGGCAGCGCTGCTGGCATTGCCGACGGGTTCCAGCTTGCGACGCTCAACGGCAGCAATGGGTTCCGCCTATCCGGCGCTGCAGCGGGCGACCAAGCCGGCTTCAGCGTCGCATCCGCTGGGGATATCAACGGCGATGGCTATGACGATGTGGTCGTGGGAGCGTGGTCGGCGGATCCGCATGGATCCGCCTCCGGCGCTGCATACGTGGTATTTGGCAAGGCAGGTGGCTTTGCGGCGGATATCGATCTCGGCGCCTTGAACGGCAGCAATGGTTTCAAATTGTACGGCGCTGCGACGGACGACTTTGCCGGCGGATCGGTACAGTCGGCCGGCGACCTCAATAGTGACGGCTTCGCAGACATTATCATCGGCGCGAACGGGCACGGTGCTGGCTCCGCCTATGTAGTGTTCGGCCATGAGGGGGCGTTCGCCTCAAGCCTCGATCTCACGGCGCTCAACGGCAGCAACGGGTTCGAACTTACGAGTCCGAAACCCAGGGCGGTCAATGCCGGCTGGTCCGTTGACTCAGTTGGCGATTTCAATGGGGACGGTATCGACGATGTCATCGTGGGTGTGCCGGACGACTATGGATGGGGCAAGACTGCCGGTGCGGCGTATATTGTCTTCGGCCGTACCGGTCCGTTCTCCGCCCAACAAAGTCTGGAGCAGGGCTATGGCACCGACGTGGTCCGCATCACCGGTTCGGTGCAACTCGATACGGTCGGGTATTCCGTTGCTGGCGCTGGCGATATCAACGCCGACGGCTTCGATGACGTTATCGTCAGCACACCCGATGCAGGTGGCTCAAGCGGGACCTCATACGTCGTCTTCGGCACGGATAGTGGCATCAACAGCATCAGCGTCTCGACGCTGGACGGCAGCAATGGCTTTAAGGTTATCGGCTTGCATCCGAGCGATCTATCTGGCCAGGCGGTTTCGTCGGCCGGCGACGTCAATGGTGATGGCTATGCCGATCTCCTCATCGGCGCGCCGAACGCCGGCTCGAACTCTGAGGGCAATGCCTATGTGCTGTTTGGGCAGGCGGGTGGTTTCACAGCCACGGTCGATCTACAGAACCTCGATTCGCAGCATGGATTCTGGGTGTCGGGTGACATTGCGGGCGATGGCGCGGGACAGTCAGTTGCGGCCGCCGGGGATCTCAACGGTGACGGATTCGATGACCTTGTGATTGGGGCGCCGGGCCATGATTCGCAAGGCAACTCGACAGGTGCTGCGATCATCGTCTACGGCAGCGACCTGCTCGACATTGATCCGAAATTTGGGACGATAAACGACGATAATATTATTGGCACCGGTAGCGTAGATACCATCGAAGGCAGAGTGGGAGATGATGTCCTCAACGGCTTGGATGGAGGCGATGCATTGTTTGGGGATGCCGGTAATGATCTGCTGGTCGGCGGCGCTGGCGATGACAGGTTAGCCGGCGGAAAAGGCAACGACGGCTTGGAAGGGGGCAGCGGAAACGACGTCTTGGACGGCGGATCTGGCGCCAACACCGCGATCTTCCAGGGCATGAGTACCGATTACGCTCTTTCGTTTTTGAGTGGTGCTCTGACGGTCGCCGATCTTGCCCCTAATAAGGCTGGCGATGAAGGCGTCGACACCATCACTCATATGCAATGGCTGCAATTTGCCGACAAGACCATTGAGATTAACTGGCCGGAGGCATCGAAAGATCTTGCCGATATCGACGGCGCGAATGGCTACCGTTTCAATGGTGCCAACGCTGGTGATCGACTTGGATATTCAGTCTGGTCTGCTGGAGATATCAATGCCGATGGCTATGACGACGTTGTCATTGGAGCATTCGGCGCAACCGTGAACGGGGCCAGTGAGGCTGGTGCCACATACTTGATCTATGGTGGCGCCGCAAATCTTGCCAACTTCGACTTGGCAGATGGGAAGGTCGACGGGCAAATTAACCTTGCATTCACAAATGGAAGCAACGGCTTCAAGATCGATGGCGTCACGGCCGGCGATCTCAGTGGGTATTCAGCGAGTGGCGCAGGCGACGTCAATGCTGACGGCATAGATGATTTGATGATTGGTTCCCGCGACTTTGACGCGGATGGCATCGGAAACGCTGGTGCGACCTATGTTTTATATGGTGGGACGGCGAATCTTGGCGCTTTGGACAGCGCGGACGGCAGGACCAATGGGGTCATAAGCTTGGCTCAGGTGGGTGGTGGCCTTGGCTTTCGCCTCGACGGCGTTGGCGGCGCAGATCAAAGCGGCTGGACAGTGCAATCCGCTGGGGACGTTAATGGAGATGGATACGACGATATGCTCGTCGGAGCACGCAGTGCTAATCGTAATAACTTCAACAATGCTGGCGCGACCTATCTTGTCTTCGGCGGTACGGACAGTCTTCACGTGCTCGACGCGGCCGATGGCGTTGTCGACAGCAAGATGAATCTCAGCGCGCTAAATGGCACGACCGGTTACAGGGTGGATGGGTATGCCGCAAATGTTGCAGATAATAGTACTGGCTACCTCTATGTCGGCGCATCCGGCGACGTGAATGGTGACGGATATTCAGATCTGGTTGTGGGATCGCAAGAACGGGGAACAGCCTATGTGATCTATGGTGGTAAGGGAAATCTGACGAATTTCGACGCGGCAGATGGCGCTGCTGACGGACACCTAGCAATTTCGGCATTAAATGCGTCGACCGGTTACCGATTTTCAGGCGGGTATGGTTCCGGCGCGTCGGTCAACTCGGCCGGCGACGTCAACAATGATGGCGTTGATGATCTGATTATCGGGTACGCGTACGGAGCACCAGATGGGCATAATTTTGCCGGGCAGGCTTTCCTCGTTTTCGGTGGGGCCTCAAATCTCGCATTGCTTGATGCGGCCGATGGCGATCTAAACGGAGGAATAAGGGTCGATTTCATCAATGGCAGCAACGGCTATCGCTTTGACGGGTATGCTTCCGGCGACTATGCCGGGTCGTCCGTATCCTCGGCCGGCGACATCAACGCAGATGGGATCGATGACTTGCTGATTGGGGCCTTTAGGTATGATGCAGATGGGATCAGTGAGTCGGGTGCTGCCTACGTCATCTACGGCGGCAAGGACAGTTTACTGGCCTTGGATTTGGCCGATTCTGTGCTCGACGGAAGCATCGATCTGGATCGCGTCAACGGAACAACCGGTTTCAGGCTGGATGGCGTGGCGGATACCGACCTCTGGGCCCAGCATGTGGCGCCAGCGGGAGATGTCAATGGTGACGGATATGGAGACATTCTCCTCGGTGCCTACGGCGCTGATCCCGGTGGCGCAGCCATTGTCTTCTTTGGCGGCAACTTTACCGGTGCTGTCGCCCATGTGGGTGACGATACGGCCAACATGTTTACCGGTTCAAATGTTGCCGAAAGCTTCGTCGGTAATTTGGGCGATGATGTGCTTATCGGCAATGGTGGGACCGATGCATTCAATGGCGGTATCGGCAACGACAGAATCGAAGTTTCCGACCTTTCGTTTATCCGCGCCGATGGTGGCGCCGGGGTAGATACCCTGTATCTCGACCTCGGCAGCAGTATCGATCTTGGAGACCTCGATGGCGATGCGACGACATCGGATCGCGGGCGAATCACAGAGATCGAGATAATCGACCTGAGCAATGGAATGGCAAACGCGCTGACTCTGCATCTGGCAGACGTCCTCGATATAGAGCCACATACGGCCAATTTGGTCGGCGTAGCGACCCTAGACAACGTTTTGCGGATCGATGGCGACTCTGCGGACACGCTTGCTTTATTCGGCAGTGACCATTGGAGTGCTGCCGACGCTGTGACACTTGCTGGTTATGCAATCTATACGGCTGGCAACGTGCGGGTCGCAGTCGATACTGATATAATAGTAGCTATGGGGTAACGGCAGGACTTTCGCGTGCACGCTTCCGCCAGAATGTCATCGATTTGTCCGTCGGCAGAGTGTTGTTATTGAATAGGTGTCGCCGAACGCCAAGAGTATCCTGAAGGCAGCCTTCACCGCCGAAGATCGAGCGGGCCGGAAGCAGGCGCGGGAGGCTATGGCTTGGTTGGTTCGCTCGATCAGCCAGAAGCCCTAAGTCAAAGGTCGAATGCCCCCTGCGCGTTTTCAGGTGGCAAGGGCAGCTCATGAGGTCGAACTACTCGAATGCTCTCTGCACCTGCCAGCGTCTTTATGTCGTGGTCATTTGAGTAGATCGTATGCACGCGGTGCACTTTTGCAATGGCCACAATCTGGCGATCGAACTTCACCTTTGACCAGGGAGATGCGCTGCCAGATCTTTTGTCACCAGCTCGAATGGCGCGGTCCAAAGCAATTGCCGCTTCAATCGCTGAAGCTTCACAAAATGGCGCTATGCGAAAAACCGCGTTCTTCTTGAAAATGGCAAGATACGGCGCGATGCCTTGATCAGCGTGGGTCAAAAACTCAGTAAGCGCGGGCGTTGGAATTATGATCTGAACGCCAGACTTATCGATCTGGTTGACCAGATGCTGAATCCGCTCCCGGGAAAATGTCAGAGGCAGACCCGTATCGGGATCGTCTGGCGCTTCACCGGGGCGGAGCAGCCAGACCAACATGTTCGCATCGAAGGCTATCATCCGCTGGCGTCCCCGTCATCGCCATGACGAAGCTTGTTCACTTCCTGAAGTGGGTCATCAAGGCTCTGCCATCGCGAGCCTTCCACTGAACGGAACTGCCCAAGCACTTCGCTGAAAGATGCATCGCCGAGGGATTCAAACGATCTAATCGTGAACTGCTTGCACTCCCAGTTCCCGTCTTCGTCGCGGTGCCATTGACCGCGCCCAGACACGCGCAGGGTGACACCGAAAAGAAACGGCGCGAGTTCACGTGCGATGTGGCGAGAAGTATTGCACTTCCAAATCGTGTCGCGGTTCTCCAACCAAACGGGCACGGTGTCATCTCTTCCGCCGATTCTGATAAGCCGGCCGTCGAGGCTACCCTCCATCGTGATCGGGCCGACTGCTTCACTCCTGACGGCCTCTCTGCCAGGAAACTGAATGATCTGTGCGCCGACTTCATTCAGCAGTTGCGCAGACGAGCCATCGTCACGGAGCATGGCATTGATGCGTTTTTCGGCCCTGATCGCTTCCTCTGGTCCAGAGCCATAGGATACAGCGCGAAGGCGAGTGCTCACCTCTTCGTCGGCACTCCAATCCACGCGCTGTTTGAGGATGGCACTGCCTTCCTCGACACGGTCGAAATGAACGTGATCAGAGTTGCCAAACAGCAGCGAGAGTTGAGCGAGATACTCCGCAAGCCGCTTCATCGGAAGAGAGGCGGGCGTCGCATTGTCAATCCGAAATCTGTACTCGCTGCCTTCCATTGCGCTCCCGGCGGTTGTCGAGGTGCACGTCTGCAACCACTATCGCTGTGAAGGCGCCATCCGCACAAGTGCTACCAGCGTGTACCACTGGCGTGTACTACCGGACTGAGGCGCTGTACGCCAAGTTATTGAAATAGAATCGAAAGCGGGTGCTGGCTGGGGCGCCAGGGATCGAACCTGGGAATGTCGGTACCAAAAACCGATGCCTTACCGCTTGGCTACGCCCCAATCCTGGCGACCCGGCAGGACCGGGTCGCGCGGCGGGGCGTAACATAGGGAAAGGCCGGCGGAAGAGCAAGACGTGCGTTTGCCACCCGCCGATGGCGGAATTCCGCGAAAAAACACACCGGAATCGACTCCGGCAGGCACCCCGAATCTTGCCCGGGATGTACATCAGACCTATGCTCCCCCAGTCGAATGGGATCAGGTCGGAGTGCAGCGGAATGGATGAGGTGCGGAGCCCCAAGCTCGGCGTGAGGCCGAGTGCTGCCGACCGGATCGGCACGGCCAGGCTGAGCACAGGCCCGGCCTTCGGCCATCGCCCGGCCATCAATCCGCTGTTTATCAACCTGGGCGTGGTCGGCGCGGTTCTCGCGGTCGCAATCGGCATCACCCTATATATATGGCACGATGTCGGCGCCCCCGACGCGGCCGACCGGGCCCCAGCCGCCAGCCCCCAGGTGCAGGAAATCGAACAGCTGCTGAGCGATCTCAGCTTCACGCCTGGCACCATCGACGGCGTCATGGATGCGGAGACGGAAGCCGCCATCCGCGCCTTCCAGCAGGCGGCCGGCCTCCCCGATGACGGCCAGCCCAGCCCGGGCCTCCTAGAGGAATTGAAGGCCGTCGTCGGCCAGTAAGCGATCCCCAATCGGCGAAACCCGCGGGCCGGTGCGCTTCAGGTCTTGCGGTTGTTGATTGAGATCGTGCGCCCCAGAGGTACCGGCAGCGCGAGGCTGGCATGGGCGGCCTTCACCCGCTCCAATCCCGCATAGATATCGTCGGGCATCGACGCCACCTTGCGCTTGGTCATGTCGATGAACAGGATCAGCCATTCCGCCGTGGCGGCGAGATAGCCCGCGTCGCCGTGATACATCGCCTGGATCCAATGAGCGCGCTTGCGGTCGCAATCGACCAGCTGGCAGGTGATGCGCAAGGGCGCATCCAGCAGCAATTCCCGGTGATAGGAAACATGGGTGTCGACCGTCATGGTCGAAAAACCGCGCTCCTTGATGAGGCTATAGCCCAGTCCCAGCGCCTCGTAGGTGGTGTCGAAGCCTTCATCAAAGGCACGCAGGTACCAGCCCACATTCATATGGTCGTTGCCGTCGATCCACTGCGGCAAGACCTTCTGACCGAGGCTGACGAACGGCGTGGGAATCGGAGAATCAGCAGTCATTTTCATGGCGCGACGATGCCCTTCCACCCCGGTGGTGGTCAAGCCGATGGTTAACATCTGCGCAGACACGGCACGCCCTTAGCCACACGTCCCGCGTGTCCCGGCAATCTGCTGGATAAGCCCGGCGAATGGGTGGCGGGACCGGACGGAAGCCGGAATTGTAACCATACGGTCAAGGGCGTCGTTGACTTATCCCGTTCATCGAGCTTACGGTTTTCCTCAAGGCAGCCCCCCAAATTAACGAACAGATGGGGCTCAAACCGCGGGCTGCCCGATCACTGCTTTATTTTTGGGAGAATCCAAGATGAAACATCGCCTGCTTGGGGCCGTTGCGGCCGCAGCGCTTGTTGTTGGCTTTGGCGCCGTCGCCGCCGAAGCCAAAACTCTGGTCTATTGCTCGGAAGGCAGCCCAGAGAACTTCAACCCGCAGATCAATACGACGGGTACCAGCTTCGACACAGCCTATCCGATCTTCAATCGCCTGGTGGAATTCGAACCCGGCACCACCACCATCATGCCGGGCCTGGCCAAATCCTGGGAAACCTCGGATGACGGCCTCACCTACACGTTCCACCTGCAGCCCGGCGTGAAGTTCCACGCCCGCAAGGATTTCGCACCGACGCGCGATTTCGGCGCCGATGACGTGATCGCCACCTTCAACCGCATGTGGAAGGCGGACGACCCCTACGCCAAGGTTTCGGGCGGTGCATACGATTACTTCAACGACATGGGCATGCCTGACCTCATCAAGTCGATCGACAAGGTCGACGACCTCACCGTGAAGTTTACGCTGACCAAGCCGAATGCACCCTTCATCGCCAACATGGCGATGGATTTCGCTGCGATCCATTCCAAGGAATATATGGATCTGATGATGAAGGCGGGCACGCCGGAACGCGTCGATCAGGAACCGATCGGCACCGGTCCGTTCATCCTGCAGGCCTATGAGAAGGACGCGCGCATTCTCTACAAGGCGAATGCCAACTACTTCCGTGGCAAGCAGCCGATCGACAAGCTGATCTTCGCCATCACCCCGGACCAGGCCGTCCGCACCGCCAAGCTGCTTGCTGGCGAATGCGATATCGCGCCCTATCCGGGCCCGGCCGACGTCGAAAAGCTGAAGGCGGACCCCAGCCTCAACGTGCAGGAGCAGGAAGGCCTCAATGTCGGCTACCTCGCCCTCAACGTGAAGAAGGCGCCGTTCGACAATGTGAAGGTGCGTCAGGCCTTCAACATGGCGTTCGACAAGGACGCGATCGTGAAAGCGGTCTATCAGGGCGCTGGCCAGCCGGCCAAGAACCCGCTGCCGCCGACCATCTGGTCCTATGACAACGACATCCAGCCTTATCCCTACGACCCGGAAAAGGCGAAGGCGATGCTGGATGAAGCCGGTGTGAAGGATCTGCACATCGACCTCTGGTACATGCCGGTGCAGCGTCCCTATAACCCGGACGCCAAGAAAGTGGCCGAGCTGATGCAGGCGGATCTCGCCAAGATCGGCGTCACCGCCGAGCTCAAGACCTATGAATGGGGCGAGTACCGCAAGCGTCTGCAGGCGGGCGAGCACCAGACGGGCATGCTGGGCTGGACCGGCGACAATGGCGATCCCGACAACTTCCTAGGCGTGCTGCTGTCCTGCGGCTCGGCCCGTGAAGGTGGCCAGAACATCGCCAAATGGTGCAACGAAGACTTCACCAAGCTGATCGACGATGCGGCGAAGATTTCGGACGTCGCCCAGCGCACCGAGCTTTACAAGCAGGCGCAGGTGATCTTCCACGACCAGGCCCCCTGGGTTCCGATTGCCCATTCGGTCGTCTACATGCCGATGAGCAAGAAGGTTAAGGGCTACAAGATCCATCCGCTCGGTACGCATATCTTCGAAGGCGTTGATATCGACGAGTAATCAGTCTTAGAAACCAAGCGGCGGGGGGAATTTTCATTCCCTCCGCCGTAATTTTTTTGGCCGCAATTTTTTGGGCCGTTCTTTTCTGTGACAGCCGCTTCTTTTGCGACCCAGCCCTCTTTTGTGACATAATCAGCCATGGTCCGTTTCCTCCTGACCCGCGCCAGTCTTGTCATCCCGACCTTCCTCGGGATCGTTTTCCTGGCCTTCATTCTGATCCGTCTGGTGCCCGGTGATCCGGTCGAAGTGCGCGTTGGCGAGCGCGGCATCTCGCCAGAGCGCCATGCCCAGCTGCTCCATGACATGGGTCTCGACCGGCCGCTTTATGTGCAGTTCTTCGACTATGTCGGCGGCGTGATGGAAGGCGATCTTGGCGTCTCGGTCATTACCCATCGGCCGGTGCTCGACGAATTCTTCACCTTGTTCCCGGCCACGCTGGAACTGTCCTTCTTTGCCATGCTGCTGGCACTCTCCGTCGGCCTGCCGGCCGGCGTCGTTGCCGCCGTAAAGCGTGGCTCGATCTTCGATCACGCGATCATGGGCGCCTCGCTCACCGGCTATTCCATGCCGATTTTCTGGTGGGGCCTGCTGCTCATCCTGACCTTCTCCGTGGGCCTTGGCTGGACGCCGGTCTCGGGGCGCATCGGCAACGATTTCTTCTTCGAGGGCACCTCCGGCTTCATGATCTACGACGCGATCATGAGCGACGAAGAAGGCGCCATCACCTCCGCCTTCTCCCACCTCATCCTGCCCACCATCGTCCTGGGTACCATTCCCTTGGCCGTGATTGCGCGCATGACACGCTCCGCCATGCTGGAAGTGCTGGGCGAGGATTATATCCGCACCGCACGCGCCAAAGGGCTCTCGACCTGGCGTGTGGTCGGCGTCCATGCGCTCCGCAACGCACTCATCCCCGTTGTCACCGTCATCGGCCTGCAGGTCGGCACGCTGATGGCCGGTGCGGTTCTGACCGAAACGACGTTCTCCTGGCCCGGCATCGGCAAATGGCTGGTCGAGAGCATCAACCGCCGCGACTATCCGGCTCTGCAAGGTGGCGTTCTCCTGATCGCCTGCCTGGTCATGGCGATCAATCTCGGGGTCGACCTGCTTTACGGTTTCCTCAACCCCCGCATCCGGCACAAGCGTTGAGGGCCAGCAGATGACCACCGCACCCGCGACCACACCCACCCAGACACCGGCTAAAGTCGTCTCGCCACGGCGCGAGATCTGGCTCTCCATGCGCGCCAACAAGGGTGCCATGGCCGGCCTTGTCGTGATCGTCTTCCTGATCGTGATTGCGATCCTGGCCGATGTCGTGGCACCGCACAGCGCCATCGAGCAGTTCCGCGAAAATTTCCTGCAGCCGCCGGCCTGGGCGGAAGGTGGCTCCTGGTCCTTCCCGCTCGGCACCGACGATGTCGGCCGCGATATCCTTTCGCGCATCATCTACGGCGCGCGGCTGTCGCTCTTCATCGGCAGCATCGTCGTCACGATTTCCTTGGCCCTTGGCATCTTCTTCGGGTTGATGTCCGGCTTCTTCAAGGGTGTTGTCGATATCGCCATCATGCGCTTCATGGACATCATCCTCTCGATACCCAGCCTGCTGCTCTCGATCGTGATCGTGGCCATCATGGGCAAGCCCGATATCACCAAGGCGATGATCGCCATCGCCATCACCTATGTGCCGCATTATGCGCGCCTGGCGCGTGCAGCCGTCCTCACGGAGCTCTCCAAGGATTATGTGACGGCATCCCGGGTCGCCGGCGCCTCCACCAAGCGCCTGATGCTCAACACAGTACTGCCCAATTGCATGGCGCCACTTATTGTGCAGGCGACCTTGAGCTTCTCGACCGCCATCCTCGATGCGGCGGCTTTGGGCTTCCTGGGGCTGGGTGCACAGGCACCGACGCCGGAATGGGGCACCATGCTGGCCGATAGTTTGAAATTCCTGCAGCGCGCCCCGTGGGTCGTGACTTTCCCGGGCCTTGCCATTCTCATTACAGTGCTGGCCTTCAATCTCATGGGCGACGGGTTGCGCGATGCGCTTGACCCGAAGCTGAAGCGCTGAGGGACCCGCGCATCATGGCACTTCTCGAAATCCGCAATCTGTCGGTCCAGTTCCAGACACATAACGGCCCGTTCCGTGCAGTGGACGGCATCGACCTCGACCTCGACAAGGGCGAACTGGTCGGCGTCGTGGGCGAATCCGGTTCCGGCAAAAGCGTCACCATGCTGGCGGTGATGGGTCTCATTCCCTGGCCCGGCAAGGTCACGGCCGACCGCATGATGTTCGATGGCATCGATCTCATGGCCCTGAAGCCGGCGGCACGGCGCAAGATCGTCGGCAAGGACATTGCCATGATCTTCCAGGAACCGATGACCAGCCTCAACCCCTGCTTCACCGTCGGCTTCCAGATCATGGAGACGTTGAAGGTTCATGAAGGCGGCTCGCGCCGCGAACGCCGCGAACGCACCGTGCAATTGCTGGAACAGGTCGGCATTCCGGCAGCCAGCACACGCCTCGACAGCTATCCGCACCAGCTATCGGGCGGCATGTGCCAGCGCGTCATGATCGCGATGGCGATCGCCTGCAATCCGCGCCTGCTGATCGCCGACGAACCCACGACCGCCCTCGACGTCACCATCCAGGCACAGATCCTCGATCTCCTGGTCAATCTGCAGCGCGAGCGCGGCATGGCGCTGGTGCTGATCACCCATGACATGGGCGTCGTCGCGGAGACCGCGGAACGTGTCATGGTGATGTATGCCAGCCAGCAGGTGGAAGAGCAGAAAGCCGTCGACCTCTTCGCCAACCCGCATCATCCCTATACCGCGGCCCTCCTTGAGGCGCTGCCCGAGCGCAGCGTCGGCAAGCGACGCCTCTCGACCATTCCAGGTGTCGTGCCCGGCATTCTCGACCGGCCCACAGGCTGCGTCTTCAACCCGCGCTGCAGCTTTGCCGATGCGCGCTGCCGCGCCGAACAGCCGGCCTTCATTGGCCATGCCTCGCTGACCGCCACAGGCGGCCGTGTGCGCTGTCACTATCCGCTTGAAGGTGGCACGCCGACCAACCGCCCTGCCGCGCAGGAGGTTGCGTGATGTCTCCCGCTTCTCAAAATACGGCGCCGGCTTTCGTCGACATTCGCGATCAGACCAGTGCCAACCCGCTGGTGCTCGAAGCGCGTGAACTGCATCGCCATTACCGGGTCGGCCGCGGCTTGTTCAGGGGCCATGCCGAACTTCGCGCCGTGAATGGCGCCAGCTTTACACTCGCCGCCGGGCGCACTCTCGCTGTCGTGGGTGAAAGCGGCTGCGGCAAGTCGACCCTCGCACGCCTCGTCACCATGATCGAAACGCCCACCGCCGGCACCCTTGCCATCGATGGCGTCGATGTGGCGAGCGCCGATGCCGCCACCGTGAAGGCCATGCGCTCCAAGGTGCAGATGGTGTTCCAGGACCCCTATGGTTCCTTGAACCCCCGGAAGCAGGTCGGCCAGATCCTCGAAGAGCCACTTGAGATCAACACCAACCTGGATGCCGACGCCCGCGCCGCCGCGGCCCGCGCCATGATGGCCAAGGTGGGTTTGCGTCCCGAACAATATAGCCGCTATCCACACATGTTCTCCGGCGGGCAGCGCCAGCGCATCGCCATCGCCCGCGCCCTCATGCTCAGCCCGCGCATCGTCGTGGCGGACGAGCCGGTCTCGGCGCTCGATGTCTCGATCCGCGCCCAGGTGCTCAATCTGTTGATGGATCTGCAGGCGGAACTCAACCTCGCCTATCTCTTCATTTCCCATGATCTCTCGGTCGTGCGGCACATCGCCGATGACGTCATGGTCATGTATCTGGGCCGGCCCGTGGAACAAGGTCCCAAGGAAATCATCTTCGCCGGCCCCCGCCACCCTTATACCGTGGCCCTGCTGGCGGCGACGCCCTCGGTCGATCCCAAGGCGCGCTCGAAGCGCCTGACCGTGAAGGGTGAACTCCCTTCCCCGCTCAATCCGCCGCCGGGCTGCGCCTTCCACAAACGCTGCCCCTATGCGACTGAGATCTGTGCCTCCGAGCGCCCGGAATTGCGGCCGGTCGATGGCAGGGATGTCGCCTGCCATCATGCGGAACAACTGGCGTAAGTTTCGGGCGGATTTTCAAGAATCATGTGCGCCGTGAGACCGCCGGCGTAACGCCGTGCGCACGCAATCTTCCCGTCACATCTGCAGCCATCGCGATCTTCGGCAGTTTACGCACCACGTCTGATCCTCGCTGATCGCCGCCACGGCTGCGCAGCTTCGTGGGCATTTTGATCAAATACAACAGGTGTTTGCGCGATGTGCCGCCTGCGGTCTCATGCTTGTCTTCGGACAACTGTCGATGGCATGCTCGTGCAATACACACCGCAACAGTTCCTGCCGAAGGACGGACATTGCCACATGACGCTCGCCTGGCAACACATGACGCTGAAGGCCAAAATCATTCTCAGCACCACGGTGGTCGTGCTGATCTGCATCGGCGCCATCTGCGCCACCTTGCTGGCCGTATCGCGGCCGGCAGCAGAAGCGTCTGCGATACGCCTGGTCCAGGAGATTGGCGACAGCCGCAGTGCCGAAATTCGCATGGATATTGGCCATGCCATCGAGGATAGCCGCAGCATCGCCCGGGTCATTCAAACCGAGCAGACTTTTGCCGAACCGCGCCGCGCGGCGGTGAACCGCTATCTGCAGCACCTCATGACCGACAAGAAGCATTATGCAGGCGTCTGGGTCGACATGGCGGACAACGCCTTCGATGGTGACGACGCGCGGTTCGGCACGCGCGATTCGGAAATTCTCGGCCTGCCCGGTTCCGGCCGCATGAGCCTGCTCTGGTTGCCAGGGGACGGCGGCAAGCCGGTCGCCGATGCCAGCGCGGGGCTGTCTTACGCCGAGGTGGAGAAAAAGGAATATTACAGCACCGCTGCGACAGCACGGCGCGCGGCGGTGACGGAACCCTATCTCGACGATTTGACAAAGTTGCTGATGACCAGCGCCGTGATGCCGATCATGAAGAACGACGCCGTGCTGGGCGTTGCCGGGATCGACATCTCGCTGGCCGGCTTGACTGAGGCGATCAGTGCCCAACGCCCCTATGGCGACGGGTTTCTCGCTGTCATCTCCGCCAATGGCGCCTACATCGCCCATCCCGACCGGACGAAGCTGTCGCAGCCGGCTGACGACCTGCCGGCAGCACTACAGGACGCCACCAAGGCGCGCCGGGCCTTCGACGGGCGCGGCGCTATCGGCGCCACGACCTATTACCTGCATCTCATCCCCGTTCCCTTCGGCGAGGCTGCCGGCAGCTGGAGCCTGCTGGTGGCGGTCCCCGAGGCCAGCATCATGGCGGAGGCAAATCACCTGACCTTGCTGTGCCTGCTTGTCGGCGGATTATCGCTGCTGTTGGGCGTTGGCATCGCCTGGCAGGTCGGTCGCAGCATCGTCCGGCCTGTCAACGCCATGACTGTTGCGATGACCGACCTTGCCGCCGGCAATCTTGAGATCGCGGTACCGGCCCAGGGGCAGCGGGACGAGGTCGGCATCATGGCGCGCGCCGTCGATGTCTTCCACAGAGCCATGGTTCATGCCCGCAACATGGATGAGGCGCAGCGTCTGGAATGGCAGCGCAAGGAGGCGCGCACCGCGGCGATGAACAGCCTGCAGACCGGATTTGAAGGCAAGGCCGGCCAGATGGTGGGCGTCCTCACGCAGTCCGCGGCGGCCCTGGAAGAAACGGCGCGGTCGCTCACCGACATCGCTGCGCGGACCAATCAGCGGGCGATCGTGGTCGCCGACAGTGCGGAACAATCTACCGGCAGCGTGCAGATCGTCGCCGCCGCGACCGAAGAACTTTCCGCGTCCGTCAACGAGATCCGCCGGCAGGTCGATCAATCGACACGCATCGCCCAGACGGCAGTGCAGGATACCGGGCGCGCCGATGCGACCGTCGATATGCTGGCCCAAAGCGCGCAGCGGATCGGTGAGGTAATCGGCATCATCCGCTCGATCGCCGAGCAGACCAATCTGCTGGCCCTCAATGCCACTATTGAGGCCGCTCGTGCCGGCGAAGCCGGCAAGGGCTTCTCCGTGGTCGCCAATGAGGTCAAGAATCTTGCCAACCAGACCGCACGGGCGACGGAGGAGATCGTTTCCCATGTCACCAGCATTCAGAGTTCGACCACCGAGGCGGTCACCTCGATCCACGCCATCAGCGAAACCATTGGTGAACTAAGCCGGATCGCTGCCGATATCTCCCATGCCGTGGAGGAACAGGATGCAGCGACCCGCGAGATCGCTGCCAATATCCAGCAGGCCGCATCCGGGGCCCGCGAGGTTGCGGCCGGCATGACAGATATTCGCCATGCGTCCGGCGATACCGGGGCTGCCGCCGGCCAAGTGCTTGAGGCGGCTCGCGCTGTTGCCAAGGAATCAGGCGAATTGGCCGGCGAGGTCCAGTCCTTTATCGTCGGCGTGCAGGGGGCTTAAGGGCTGCGGCGGCTGTCGCAGGGGCCTTCGCCGCTTTCTTTTGGCGCCAAAGCGAAAAAATTCGCACCTTTTCCACAAATATATTCCACATTTTTTGCTGATATGAAGTGGATATCCATAAGAGAAAATCCCAGGAATCCTGCCATTTCGATGACGGAATGTGTCTGATCGGACGCCCCGGAAGCCGGCGAAAAGAGGGGATAGGCCCTTATTCTGGAATGGTTTCCCAAAAGCTCAACATAACTGAGGCATTTCTGCCACATCGGCTCCGGGCGAGATAAGCCTCGGTTCGGACTCGTCTTTCACTCTTAAAACACGTGTGTTATCAAAGCGCACGGGTTGGCCGAGCCGAGTCCGCCAGATAGGCGACTAACGGTCGGTTAAGTTTTGACCGCGACAATGTGTCTGTGACGATGTGGCCCTGCTGCACTGTCACAGCGGCGCAATGTGGCAGTGAGGACTTGGGACCAGCACGTTCAAATGCTGCGGTCAGGGACAGACGGGGACCGCTATCGGGGGACGGTGCAACGGTTCGCTAGAAGAGCAGATCAACTTTTCGAAACCGGGCTACCGGAAAGGGTTAGGGGTTCTATGTTTAAGGTCATGAATTTCACGAAGACGACACTGGCTGTCACGGCCATGGCGGTGAGCTTGCTCGCCTCTGGCTGCGCGACGCCGCCGGATCCCAGTGACGAAGCTGCCGTGCAGGCATTCAACGAGGCGAATGACCCGTTGGAGCCGATGAACCGCTACTTCTTCGAAGTGAACCACGGTCTCGACGAGTTGCTCGTGAAGCCGTTTGCGGGCTACTACAACATCGCCTTGCCGGATCCTGCCAAGGATGGCATCCGTAATTTCCTGCGCAATCTGCATGCGCCGGTGATCCTGCTCAACGATCTGTTCCAGGGTGAAGGCAGCCGCGCCGGCACGACCGCAGCGCGCTTCTTCATCAACACCACGCTCGGTGTCGGCGGCATCCTCGATGCGGCCAGTTGGTTCGGTCTTAACTACCACGACGAAGATTTCGGCCAGACGCTGGCGGTTTGGGGTTCGGGCGAGGGCATCTATCTGCACCTGCCGCTCTTGGGCCCGAGCAACCCGCGCGACGCCGGTGGCAAGCTGGTCGATTACGTTTTGGATCCGCTCACCTGGGTCGGCTATGTCTATAACGTCTCCTGGATCAACACGACCCGCTTCATGGTCGAGGGCATCGACACGCGCGCCCGCAATCTCGAGACGATTGCCGAG
Organism: Dongia sp. P2_B8; assembly: GCF_056404715.1. Taxonomy (NCBI): domain Bacteria; kingdom Pseudomonadati; phylum Pseudomonadota; class Alphaproteobacteria; order Rhodospirillales; family Dongiaceae; genus Dongia; species Dongia sp. P2_B8. The sequence continues at coordinate 20,449 of NZ_JBFUDM010000005.1, forward strand.
TTGCAGAAGGGCTCCGTCGACTTCTACGCCACGATCCGCAGCCTCTACCGCCAGCACCGCAACGACGCCATCAAGAATGGCGAAGATCCGGAAGCAGCAGTCGGCAAGGTGACCAGCGAAGAGATGATCCCGGAAGATGGTGCGGAACTGCCGTCGGTGTTCCTGCCGACGTCACCCTCGGCCTCCACTCAGCCGGCGCCGGTAAAGGCCGACGATCAGCTCTCGGAGGCCTACTGAGCTCCATGCTGACACGTAGATCCCTCATGGCGGGGGGGGGGGGGGGGGGGGGGCTTCATCAACTCGCTGTCGCAAAAGGCGATCACCGAGTTGCAGTCCGCCGGCAATGACAAGGAACGCGCAGCCAAGCTGCTGCCGATCCTCCAGGAATTCTTCGATATGCCCAAGCTCGCCAAGCATACGCTGGGCGCCTATTGGAAGCGGGCGACGCCGGAAGAGCAGGCCGCCTATGTCGACGTGTTCACCGAATATATGAGCGCCGTTTACGGCAAGCGATTTGCTGAATATTCCGGCCAATCGCTGGCTGTACAGCGTATCAACGAACAGGGCGACAATTCGACCGTGTTCACCATCGTCAAGGGCGCCCAGGGCGAACCCCGCGTCGATTGGGATGTGAACACCGCCGGCGGGCACAACATGATCACCGACGTTCGCGTCGAAGGATTGAGCCTGGCTGAAACCCACCGCCAGGAATTCGCCTCGGTCATCAGCTCGAATGGCGGCAAGGTCCAGGCGCTCATCGACATCCTGAAGAAGAAGGTAGCCTCGCTCTAGGGAGCTGGGGCCACACCTACCGGTACAAGATCCCCGCCACCTTTATGGTCGGCGGGGATTTTTGTTTGAGCTCAAGATCGACCTTCCGCCGCATGGCGATCATTTCGGCGCTCAGGGATACACAGGTCAAAGCCTGTTCAGTTCTTCTCTCAGATGACCGGCAAACTCCCGCGCGAACCGATCCGCGATATCCAGGCGGCTTTGATTGGCCGGGCGAATCTCGTGGAAGCCGGCATCGATGAAGACGCTGAACGGGCGGAAGACGATGTTGCGTCCGGTGAATTCGCTGGCAGAAGCCGGATCGACGAGCGCAATGCCCGCCCCCTCATCCACAAGGCTGAGCGCTGTATGCGACAACCGCGTCTCCAGCGTGGCAAGGCGCGGCACACCGGCGAGTGCCATCTCAACCCGCATGGCAAAGATCGTGCCCGGATCCAGGCTGATGACGCGCTGGTTGGCAAGATCGATCGGCTCGACAATGTCTTTCTGCGCCAGCACATGGTCGGCCGGAATGGCGGCGATCGCAGCCGCAGGATAGGCCTCGATGATGAAGCTGGGCCGGTCCAATGGTTCGTCCGCGTAGCCAATATCCACCTGGCCTGCAGCCACCGCCTCGATGACCATCGACGATGGAAGTGCGCTGAGGGAAACGTTGAGCTTCGGCTTGTCTTTCAGAAAGCGGGCCAGAAAGCGCGGCAGCGGACCGTTGCCAAGGGCCGGCATGGCCGCCACGCGCAATGTGCCTGCCGAGTGCCGGCCAATCTCATCCGCGACGACGGCGATCCGGTTCAGCCCGACAAATGATCGCTCCACCTCCCGCATCAGTTCGACCGCATCGCGCGTCGGGCTGATCTGATTGCCCCTGCGCTCAAACAATCGCAGCCTGGTCGCACGCTCAAAGTCCGAGATCAGGCGGCTGACGGCTGGCTGGGTTACGGACATGAGCTCGGCGGCGGCCGTCATCTTTCCCGCGAGCATGACGGCGCGGAAGGCTTCCACCTGCCGGAGGTTGATCGCTGCCTTCATAATATCTGCTTATTGATAATGCCTGATTTGGAATTTGCCTGAATGCTCGGGCAATGCAAGTTTTCTCTCGCAGGGGCGCTTTTCACTGCCGGACCTGTCGAGGGAGTCAAATGGGCACGCACACACTGCTGATATCGCTCTTCCAGTACAAAGCCTGGGCCGACGACATGCTGGTCGGCGCAATGATTTCCCTCGCCGGCGAGAAGCCCTCGCCGGAAATTGATGGGGCGATCCGCATCCTCCATCACGCGCACATTGTCGATCGCATATTCATGGCCAACCTGCAGTCTGTCCCCCACGCCTATGAGACCAACGAGCCGCTCGAGGCGCCTCCGTTGGGAACACTGTTCGCAAACGTTCGAGATACAGACCGCTGGTATGTCGACTATGTCTCTGCCATTTCCCGTGAGAAGCTCACCGAGGAAATCAATTTCAAGTTCACCGACGGCAAGCCAGGGCGCATGTCCCGCGAAGAGATGCTGGCTCATGTGATGACGCATGGCGGCTATCATCGTGGCGAGGTTGGCCGATTGCTGCCGCAGATATCCCATGCGACATCAAGCGATGTCTTTGCGGGCTATCTTCACCGTGCCGACCCCGGCCGCCGCGCAGCGAGCCACCGGTAGATCAAGGACGCGACCATGCCTGACCATCCTGCCGGCCGACCACGGATCATCGTCATCGGCGCCGGCATCATCGGCGCCGCGATCGCCTGGCATCTCGCCAGGGAGGGTGCCCGCGTCACGATCCTTGAGGCAGCCGAGCCCGGCGGAATCGCCACGCGCCATTCCTGGGCCTGGATCAATGCGAGCTGGGGCAATCCGGAACCCTATTTCCGCCTGCGTATCCGCGCGATGGCGGAATGGCGGCGCCTTGCCGGCGAGGTGCCGGCGATCCGTGTCCATTGGCTGGGCGGCCTGCTCTGGGATCTCCCGCCGGCCGAGCTCGACGCCTACGCCGCGGAACATGCGCGCTGGGGCTATGGCATCGCCCGCGTCGATGCCTCGACCATCGCGCGGCTGGAACCGGCCTTGGCAGCGCCGCCGGCCTTGGCGCTCCATGTCGCCGAAGAAGGTGCGCTGGATCCTCTCGCGACGGCGCAGGCGCTGCTCGCAGCCGCCACCCAACGCGGTGCCGATCTCCGCAGCAACGTCAAAGTCCTGTCCTTGGATGTGTCAGCCGGCCGCGTCACGGGCGTCGTCACCCCGACCGAACGCCTTGCTGCCGATCATGTGGTGATCGCTGCCGGGACGGCCACAGCCTCGCTTGCCGCCACTGTTGGTGTTCATGTGCCGATGTCGGCGCCGCCTGGCCTGCTGGTGGCCACCAAGCCCACGCAGCCTGTGCTCAACGGCCTCGTCATGGCGCCGGAGATGCATGTCCGGCAGTTGGTGGATGGCAGCCTGCTGGCCGGTGCCGATTTCGGCGGTTCCGATCCAGGGGCAGATGCCGCGGCGACGGCACGTGACGTGTTCGCCGGCCTTCAGAAAATGTTCAAGGGCGGCGGCACCCTCGCCTTCGACCGCTACCAGATCGGCCACCGCCCGATGCCGGCGGACGGGTTCCCGATCGTGGGTCCGGCACCGGAGAGGGCCGGGCTCTATCTCGCCGTCACCCATTCGGGCATCACGCTGGCGCCCGCGATCGGCCGCTTTGCCGCCACCGAAATCCTCGGCGGCCCGCGTGATCCCCTGCTGGCGCGCTATGCGCCCGCCCGCTTCGTTTAGGCCCGGTTTGTCGCCTAGCCGAGCAGCTTGGCCAGCCAGGCAGGGCGGCGGCCGGTCTCGGCCATATACCAGAGGGTCCCGAGGAGAATGGCGCTCTGCACAGTCGCCACGGCGAGGCACGTCATCGCGATAGTTTGCATTTTATCTAATCCCTTGATGGTTGTACCTGGGATCATCGTGTGAGACTGGTGGAAAGTGGGCAAGCGAGATTTCTCCGCCTGCTGTGGATAGGTTCACTTATTTTCGTATTCGACGGATAAGGGTGTGATATCGAACCTCAACCGAGGGCGATGAGGTCCCGGCGCAGACGATCCGGGGCCGACAGCCCCGCCTCGATCTCGCGGTGAGTCGCCTGCCAGACCGGCAGGGCCTTGGCCAGGAGCCGCCGGCCGGCCGCGGTCAGCGTCAACAGCCGGCTGCGCTTGTCGGCCGGATCGACGCTGATCTTCAGGAGCCCCCGCCGCTCCAGCGGCTTCAGCGCCGCGGTGAGCGTGGTGCGGTCCATGGCCAGCACCTGCGCCACCGATCCCATGCCCGCCGGTGCCGGGCGGTTCAAGGACATCAGCAGCGAGAATTGCCCGTTGGTGAGGTCGAACGGGCGCAGATCTTCATCGAAGCGCCGCGCCAAAGCACGCGCTGCCCGCTGTACATGCAGACAGAGGCAATGATCGCGCACATAGAGCGTCGTTGCGTAGGGGATCTCGCCCGTCTCACATACCGCCGGCATATCCCCGGAATTATTGGGCGAAACGGCAACCACGCGCTTTTGCACTTTTGACATGCCGACATAATGTTGATATCAACCTATCAAGTCAAGCAGAAACAGAAAAATGGGACGGACACTCATCATGAGCGAACAACGCATTTCTACCAATCTGTGGTTTGACCGCAACGCCGAAGACGCGGCCAATTTCTATGTCTCCTTGTTTCCCAATTCGAAGATCACCCACGTGATGCGCTATGGCGAAGGCGCACCGCTGCCCAAAGGGACGGCGCTGCAGGTGGCCTTCACCCTCGACGGCACCGAGTACCTCGCCTTGAACGGCGGCCCGCATTACCAGCTCAGCCCCGCCGTCTCCCTGGTCATCAAATGCGACGACCAGAAGGAGGTCGACCGGCTGTGGGCAGCCCTCCTCAAGGATGGCGGCCGGGAATCGCAATGCGGCTGGCTCACCGACAAATACGGCCTCTCCTGGCAGGTGATCCCCAAGCCCTTCCTGAAAATGATCGGCGACCCGGATGAAAAGCGGGTGGGCCGCGTCTTTGCCGCCATGATGCAGATGGTGAAGCTCGACCTCCCCACCCTGCAGAAGGCGTATGACGGCCCGTCATCTTAGCCCGTCATCTAGGGTGTGCGTGATCATCGGGGGCGAGCGCGGCCCGGCTTGCGCACGGAGGGTCTGATCCCACGAGCACTTGATTGGGGCCGCACCTCGGCTATCCTCAACGCATGCCCGATGACAAGCCCGAGGTTGCCCCCTATCCCCGCACGACCGACATGGCGGAGATGGCGCGCCGCTGCTTTCCGGAAACCTTGGGCTTCTACAAATACTGGGACAGCAAGCGCGTGCAAGCGGACGGCACCAAACGCCTGATGCCACCCCGGAGCGCCATCGATCCCTTGGAGATGAAACGCTGGCTCCCTTTCCTGCAATTGATCGAGGTGCATGAGGCCAGACCCAGCATCAGCAGCCCGGGCATCGCCGGCAGCCCCGCCGGCCGCAGCCTGGTCTACCGATTGGTAGGCGAGTCCGAAGTCGCCGTGCGCGGCTTCAACCCCACCGGCCGCACGGTGGCGGAATGCGCCATCGGCAAAGACAGCTCCGACCCGATGGGCAATTACAACATCGTCATCGACGACCGCCGCCCCGTCTACGACTGGTCCAAGATCCCACACCCCAACGGCTTCATGGTGAGCCAGGAATGCATCCTCCTCCCCCTCTCCGACGACGACATCCACGTCAACATGGTGATCACCTTCGGAAAGGTCCTCTCGAGCCTCGACAAGGCGCATGGGGCCAGGGAGTTGAAGTAGCGGGGGCCGATAGCCCCATGACGAAGTAGGCGCAACTGATGACTATTGCCCATCGAGACTCATCCCCTCTCCCTTCAGGGGGAGGGTAAGGGTGGGGGCGCAACTGATGACCATTGCCATCGGCACCACCTCCCCTCTCCCCCCGCCGACGCATGTCGGCCTTCGCCGACAAGGTGGGAGAGCGTCAGGGAGAGGGGACGCAACTGATGACCATTGCCCACCGGCACCTCATCCCCTCCCCCCTTGAGGGGGAGGGAAAGGGCGGGGGGTATGCCAACAACTGAAAACTCTCGCCGGTCCGCCAACCCCAATCGTCATGGTCCGCGAAGGCGGACCACCCACGAGTTTCTATCCACCAATCCAATCCGACCCACCATTTAAAATCGCCCTTCACCTCACCCCACAACCGGCTTAACTTCCGGGGAGCAAGCAGGGACACCGCGCAGCACGAGGGCAATCGTGGATTTCATTTTCGACTTCAGCATCTACCCAACCAACTTGATGCCCTTCGGCTTGGACGGCTGGCTGTTTCATGCCGTGCCAACGGCCCTGATCATCTGGCGCGAGCGTTCCGCCCTGCACCTTGCGCGCAGGGATTATGCCGTTGCCCTTTTCCTGCGCCTGTTGGGCATCGGCGTCCTCGGGGTAGCCCTGATCGTCACCAGTTCCTACCTTGTCTTCACCCATGATCCCGCCACCGATAGCTCGCTTCTCATCGAGAACCAACCTTGGCCGCTTATCGTCATAGCTAGCTTCATCCATATCCTGGCTGGCCTTGTGCTCACCCCTGTCCTCGTCCGCCGCATCCGCGACGCTGGTATCGCCCAGAGATGGAGCTATCTCGCTGTGCTGCCTTATCTCGATGCTGTCATGTATCTGGGCCTGCTCTTCTACCCGCCGACCCGTAGCGCCGCACCGGCCGAAGCTGCAGCATGAACACCGTCCCGAAACGGCGCACAACCCGAGCCATCGTCGCCGGGTTCCTGGCCTGCCACCTCACCGCCGTCGCACAACAGAGCCTAGCCGACGAGCCCCAGAAGCAATCGCTGACACCCCTCCCCAGCCTCAACACCGTCGAAGAATGCCAACGCGCCGATCTCAACCGCTATTACGGCAAGACCTTCCGCTTCCACCACGGCGAATGCTGGGCCGACGTCGGCATCGATGAAAACGGGAACATCACCAGCTTCATCCCGGAAGATGAAGATGCGTGCCGGCAAGCATTGAAAGTCGGCTGCGGCTGGGTGGATTAAGATCTCACCATCGCGGCTCCACCTGGATCGACCCAGTCCCCAATCGTCATGGTCCGCGAAGGCGGACCACCCACGAGTTTGCATCTGCCATTCGGTTGTTTTAGCTCGTCTCCCTATTGCGATGTCCTGATGCCATCAGACTTGATCGTCTATCCGCTGAGTAATGTTCAGAGCAGGTTCCGCATCGATTTTATCGACTGGGAACGCATACTGCCACAATAGTAAGGTTACGACTCTTGCGTTATGATCTTATCTACGCTGATATACGACGCACTATTCCTAATAGACGCTCAAATCGAGGATCATGTCGCAGAGCCGGCTCTGCTACTGCGATATCTTCCAATCGAACCGCTAGGTTCCGCGACGGGCTTTCTCGGTCCGTAAGGGCTTCAATCAAACTCAGCGCTGCCGCGGGAAACTTTCGGTAGAGCTCTTTATTGTCATCAGTAGGATGATCTATCAGGGGATGCAGCGCCCGCGGGCTTGAAACAAGCGCCGCATGAATAGCGTCTACCGCTTCGGGGAAAGCCTCCCCTACATACTGCGTCATCCATGACAAGTATAAGGTCGTATCGGCAGTTTGTGCTGCTGTCTGCATTGGCCATATTGCGGTGAAGATTGGACCCATGACATGCCGCCAATGATGAGCGGCCCCCACTCCTGCTTTCTTAATATTTTCGAAGAAAATATACGCCGCACGACGACGCCCCTCTGGGCCGCAGCGAAGCAGGGCCTCCTTCGCCTCCAACCATGTTGGAGCATCATCGCCATGATGCTTAAGTTGTCGACCTATCATGTTGACAATGAGGTGATCGATAAGTCCGTCAACTGTCTCCCGGCTGAGGGCCGGATGACCAATCACATTCAAGAAAACTGGCTTAATCATTCGCCAAAGACGTAAGTTTCCCAATCCTCTGTTTCGCACAAATGTCGCCCACATGCTCGGCATCCATGGCCCATTTGTTGAGAGCAACGGAACAAGGTGTTTTTCAGTCCAATCCGCATCAATCGAGTGAAGATATGGTAAATCGGCGACCAGTGCCGCGTGTGCGAGCATTCCAGCTCTGCCCTTGAATTCCGTGAGCGTAGAAAACCTCCGCGCCAAATCTTCTTGAAATGTAGAGTCTGGTACGGGATTGCGTCGACTAAGCTCAGCTATTAGAAAACGCGTCAGATGTCCAATCGGCTCATTCAGAATTGCGGACACTACGTTCTCATCGAGCGCCTCGACTTTCTGTGCATCAAGGTCAATGCATTGGGCTAGACGGTCCCAAAGGGAAAGAACCCCAGTTGTCGACCCAGCACACGCCAAAATAATAGATCGGTGACGACGCAGAAGCCAATCACTTACCGAATGAGAGAACCCATTCAGCTGGTCTAATGGCACGCTTGAGAGATGATCTATAGTCCTGCGTTCCAGATCAGGAAGATCAGTCTCTATGAGAGCCCAGAAGTAGGGCGTCCAGGCACTTGATTGCCATTCCCCATTTTTAGACTGCGCCACTAACCCGTCCAGAGCTCTGGCAGGATCTGCGCGGACGAACTTTCGCCACACCTCGCCTTGATTGAAAGGGTCACGTTTGGCTAGTGCAATTGCTTCACTTACAAGTTGTTCATCAGGAATCGTCGCCAGCAATTTGAGATCACCTTGCTCGCCAATAGATGATTCCGACCAAAATGAAAAATCATCTCGGTCACCAACTCCTGGTGTCCAATTTTGATGCTGGCAGCGGATACGCGCAATTTCATTTCTGCCTGCGTCGCTCAGGCCCGGTGAGATTGATTCTAAGCGCGCAAGTCTGACAAAGATCTCGCGATCTTGAATCGATTTAATCTGTCCTTCTGATCCTTCATTTGCACTTAGAATTGAATTGGGAACTCCCGAAACGATACGTTCCTCGATCGCATGGCGAAGTTCCATAGAAAAATTTGCCCATCTTTCCGCCATAAGCCGCATCGTTTCGCGGCGCAGGGTCCAAGACCAAAAATCCTCATCACTGAGATTCAGAAGATCCGTCGCTGCTTGTTTCGCTGAAAAAATGCTTTGAATGGAAAGAGCGTGCAAAAACAACCGTCGCGGAAGTAAATATGACGAAGCTGCGAGTTCTTGAGAGATTGATTGAGCTGCAAGTTGATTTGTCGATCCCAGGCGACTAATGAGATCAGCGATAATGCGTACTATGGGATAAAATCCATCTCTCAATCGATCTTGTTGATGAATAGCCACCGAATTGACGTCACGGCTCGCTCGATCAAACTCGGCTGACACAAAGCCATATTCGACGGCGTCTTCTAAAGCGTCAAAAAGTGCACGGATGAGCGAGCGGAGTAACGCTTCATCATGTTCAGGCGGCCACGCAACTACGAGCATTTCTGGCTCAACATGGTCGCGTACTTGAAAGTCTACATCAATTCGACTTGCTAGATGATCACTCTTTGATTCTGCATCACCAGGCCAGCGAATAGCTCGTCGCGCAACAGGCATTGGGCGCAATATTAGCGCTAGATTTCTGCGAACATCTAACCCGAATTCGCCACGCTCTACCCGTTTGAGGAGTCCAAACCATCTACCCTCCCAACGGTACGCGCGCGAGGAGCGATTGGCGAGGCAGAGCCGCCAAAACTTTCGGGTCTCACTAAGAGGGTGTGCGTCCTCTAGTGCCCAGTTTATGTCGGTTGCCAATTCTTCTTCGATATCAAGATGTGCAACCACTGCAACAAGCATTTCTTGATCATCAAGCCGCTTAACCAACCAACGTCCCGGTGAGAAGCCATTGGGACCAATAACACAGCGACCATGCAGCACTGACAACCATGTCGGCGAAGGATTCACGTCCGCTAGGATGCGAGCTCCGTCTCCTCGACTAAGAGCCCAAATCAACTGCCCCCAAGACGCGTCTTCAAGCTCACCTGAATCTCCAGCTAAGAGTGTTCTAGCGCGTTCGGAACGCCATCTAGTGGGGTCTTCAGCATACTCTGACCAGGCAGCGAGCGTGTCATAGAGGCCACTATGATCATTTCCATCGCCATGACTGTAGAGAATGGGGGTCGTACCTCGAACCTTCCAAAGATCGATCTGCTTAGCTTGAGAAGCTTCGTCTGCATCACATGGAACAAATGCATAGATCGATTTAAGGTCTGTAAAGCGACTGCGGTCGGCTGTGAGCACTTCGAGTAGATAACGCATTGGAGGGTCGTCGACCCCATACCCAACGATTACAATAGTCGAAGATCGAGCAAGATCGTACACATAGCGTGCGGCCCAACCTGATCTGAGGTAGGCTTCTCCGAATTCAGCACTAGTAAGTACTAGGTCGGAACGGTGGAGTTCGAGTTTCTTGTCTTCAATACGTCCGTGAAGGTGTAGTACACCCTCAAAATCGGCAGAACCAGGAGCTGGCATTTCCGCGGCCGCGAAGCTACGGATTTTGAATTGGCGCGAGTCATTCCAGGCACGTTCGAACAATGTATCAAAATTCGTCGTAACAACACGTGGCCGCAATTCAATATCACGCGACAGCCGAAGAATATTCAAATGATGCGCCAGATTAACGTCTGGAGGCTGAAGTGATTTTTGGACCGCCGCAATGACCTGCTGACGAACTTGAGCAGCGCGACGTGCGTCACTACCTGCTAAGCGCATTTGTAGAGCAAAGAGTGTTCGATCAAGAGTGAGATTAGTTTCGATCATCCCTTCTGCTTCTGCTGGGTGTGTAGCCCAACTTTCATGAAGAGCTTCGTAAATGTCTTTTGTGAGTTTGTGAAATGATGGCAGCCCAACGGTTCGTGAGACGCCAGCACCGCATATGAAGACGGCTTCTCCTCGCTCTTGAGCATGGAGCAATTCAGTTGGGATATCTGGGCCATTGGTAAGAAATTGCATGGACCTAATCCTTGCGTAGTTATTCTCACGGAGAATAACCGATAGTTGTATTGTTAACCACTCAAACAAAAAAGCGGGGCCCGGGGGCCCCGTTACGGCGCCCAGTTCCGGCGCATTTCGTTGCGGTGATCGCTGAGGCGCTTCTCGGCCTGGCTCCGGTTTGCGTCAGCGGCCTGGGGGTCAATGACCACCGGCTCCGCCACCTGGCCGGCCTTCGCCTGTTTGACGGTGTTGCCCTGCAGCGCCTCGTCATTGGCGTTCTGAGCTTTGAGCTGCGTCACCTGTATCAACTGGTTGATGCGTTCGGCGCTGGCGGGCGCGATGCTCAGCGACAGAGCACTGAGCGACAAGGCGGCGAGAAGAGCGAGCGAAAGGGTTGAGTTCTGTGACATGACCTATCTCCTTGAACCATGAGGAACTGGGATCGGTGATCAACTGGGGCAGGAACTGTGCGTGGAGGGCCGGCTGCGCAAGGCCGGAGGGACCGGCATTCCGCCCAGCTGTGCGCGGCGTCACGCGCTGAGGGTGAAGTCGGGGAAAGGGCCCTTCACCCCCGCCCTCTCCCCGCCCTCGACGCATGTCGGCCTTAGCCAACGAGGCGGGGCGAGGGAGTGGATGAGACTGTGAAGGGTGGCGCCGTGTTCTGTGATCGCCCCCACCCCGGCCCTCCCCCCTGAAGGGAGAAGGGGTTAACGAGCTATCGGTAAGAGACTCCCCCTCTCCCGCCCGCCGACACCTGCCGACCTTCGCCGACAAGGGGGAGAGGGCTAAGAGCTAGCCGCCACACCTCGGGCGAGGAGAGACGCCCAAAACGAAAAAGCGCGCCGGATTTCTCCGACGCGCTCTTTGCCCGCGTATCGCGCGATAAGGACCTCAGCCAGAGATATACGCTTGCCAGATCATCTTGTCGGTGTAGCCGTCGGAGCAGTTGAGGGTCAGCAGCAGGCCAGGATAGTTGGGATCCTTGCCGAGGCAGACCGGCGTGCCGGTCGTCTCGCGCCGGAACACGGCCCGGTCGCCGCTCATGGCGATCTCCTCCCACAAAGTGTTGTCGTCACTGCAGGGGAGCAAGATGGCAATTTGGTCCACGCGGTTTTGATCGCCGAGGCACTGGCCGGACAGCTTGTTCTCGAGGCGGATGACACCGATCGTGCCGTTGCGGGGGAAGCGCGCCTTCCACAGCTGCGAATCCTTCGCATAGGTGGTGCTGTTCAGGCGGATGTATTTGCCCACATTGCCATTCGCCCACTGAACATCGATCGCGCGGAGCGATCCGCCGCCGGAATCGTCGTGCACCGTCCCGCGCAGGTGGAAATAGCCGGCGGGCAAAGCGTAGGCCGGCGACATGAATTGGATGGGCCAAGCCGCCACGCTGGCGGCGAAGCTGAGAAACAAGCCAATGGATTTCAAACGTATACGCATGATCTCTTCCCCTTAAGCCAGATCGCGACAATCGCAATCGATGAGGAAGAGCTGCGGTCTGCGGCCAGATAGGACAAGAGGCGCAAGTCCCGCAAAGCCGCCATCCGTGACGTCCGTCACGCAGAACGAAAAAGCGCGCCGGATTTCTCCGACGCGCTTTCTGCAGTCACAACAACCTTAACCCAGCGCGGGACCTGTCCCGCGCAGAGATAGCTCAGGCGACCTTTACGCTGGCCTCGATAGCCTGGCCGATCGTCTTCTCCAGGAGGTCGAAGCCTTCGTTGATCAGCTTCTCTTCTGCCGTGAGGGGCATGAGGAAGCGGAGCACGTTGGCATTGACACCGCAGGACAGCAGGATGAGCCCGTTCTCGCCGGCCTTCGTCGTGATGGCCTTGGTGAGATCGGCGTCCGGCGAGCCATCGCTTTTGACGATGTCGCAGGCGACCATGGCGCCGAGGCCCCGGATATCGCCAATACGATTACCAAAGCTGTTGCGCTTCTTCATCTCGGTCAAGCGGTCGATCATCTGCTTGCCGATGATGTTGGCGCGCTCAACCAGCTTTTCCTCTTCCATGACGTCGAGGACGGCGTTGGCCGCGGCACAGCCGATGGGCGAGCCGCCATAGGTGCCACCGAGGCCGCCGGCCGCGGGGGCATCCATGATCTCGGCCTTGCCGATGACGCCAGAGAGCGGGAAGCCGCCGGCCAGGGATTTGGCGACCGTGATGAGGTCGGCTTCGATGCCGCTATGCTCATGGGCGAACATCTTGCCGGTGCGCGCGAAACCGGTCTGGATCTCGTCGACGATGAAGCAGATGCCATGCTTGGTGCAGATATCGCGGAGCGCCTTCATGAATTCGAACGGCACCACGTTGAAACCGCCCTCGCCCTGCACGGGCTCGATGATGATGGCCGCGACATTGTCCGGGCCGATATCGGCCTTGAACAGGGTCTCGAGGATCTTGAGGCTCTGCGCGCCGCCATCCTTCAAGGCCGGGTCCGGGAACGGCACGTGGAACACGTCCGAGGGGAACGGGCCGAAGCCGACCTTGTACGGCATGTACTTGCCGGTCAAGGCCATGCCCATGAGCGTCCGGCCATGGAAGGCGCCGGAGAAGGCGATGACGCCAGCGCGCTTGGTATAGGCTCTGGCGATCTTCACCGCATTCTCGACCGCTTCGGCACCGGTGGTGAGGAAGATGGTCTTCTTCGGCGTGTTGCCGGGGGCGAGCTTGTTGAGGCGTTCGGCGAGGCGGATATAGCTCTCATACGGGTTCACCTGGAAGCAGGTGTGGGTGAATTTGTCGAGCTGGTCCTTCACCGCCTTGATGATCTTCGGATGGCCGTGGCCGGTGTTCATGACGGCGATGCCGCCGGCGAAGTCGATGAGGCGCCGGCCCTCGACATCGGTGATCTCGGCGTTCTTGGCGCTCTCGGCATAGATCTGATAGGCGTTGCCGACGCCCCGCGGGACAGCCGCGTTCCGGCGCTGATGCAGACTGGCATTCGACGTCATCGTGATGATCCCTCTTTTAATCTGGCCCCTGGAATCGGGTGCCTTCGGACAAGTCGGCCGGGACTATATCCCAGGAGCCGCGCGCGCCGAAACCCCGGGCGAAGCAGGTCAGGGTGGCCCGGATGTCAACGCTGGGTGGTCGGGATTAGGGACATAAAATTACCGGCCTGTTGCCAGGCCGGTGAGGAAACTCCCGCAAGGAGACTAAGGAAATGTTGGGCTAGGTCGGCCCCGGCTACTTGTCGCCCATCATGCGGCGCATGACATCGGTCATGTTCTGGGCACCGGGCACATCGCGAAGCTGCCGGTCGATCTGCTGGCGGGCCGCCTGGGCTTCAAACGCCTGGGCAATCCGCTCAGCCCGTTCCGGCGTGAGGGTCCGGGTGGCCAGTTTCGCGCGCTGTTCCATCAATTGCTGCTGGGTGAAGGCACGCACGGGGACCGGCTGCAGGGCTGGTCCGCCCGTGATCAGGTCCGTTAACCATTTGCCGAAGCTCATCATGCCCTCCTGATCCAAATCCGTATTCCGGCAGGATAGAGGACGGGCGTTAACGAAGTCTGAAAGGGGAAAAATCGTGCCCGCAAACACGCAGCTAATCGATTAGCTAACAGGCTTATCCCTCAAACTCAGAAACCCACTGGATCTTGAATCCAGGCCTTCTGACCGATCGGTGGCAGGTCTTCACTCGGGATAATCGTCGGGTTCGGCAATGAAAAAGCCTCTCTTCCGATAGAAGCGTTCGGTGAGCCCACCTAACATGCCGCCAGGCATCCTGCGTCCAGACGGGTTTGGCAGGCCGATGACCTGATCTTTCTCGTCTCGCGGATCTGCAGCGATCCTCCAGAGCTGGTGAGGCTCGGTTTTGACGGTCAGACCGAGCATGGTGTGGAATACGACGGGCTGCAGCTTCCGGCGATTGAACCGGAATACGAACTCATCGAGGTAGGTCCGAATGTAGCGGCGGCGGAAGCCATGGTAGGTGCCGAGGGCTTGGGTCTTGATCAAAGACGCGACCCGGTTGGTCCAGAACATGGCATTCGGATCATCGACCGATTTGGTCTGCTTCAGGAAATACTCCTCCATCCCGCGATAGGTCTTATTCCCGTCTGTCAGAATGCCGGAGCCCGGTTCGATATTGCGCCGTATGAAGCCGTGGAGGGTGGCCTTCGTGGCATCCGGGATCGGCTCGATCCGGATGCGTCGCGGCGTCGTTTTTAGCTCGTCTCCTTTCATATACTCAGTGATTTCAACGGCTACGGCGATGAACATCTTGCCGACTGGGCTTCGGCCCTGGGTATTGCCGGGCGGATCGTTCTTGGTCCGGTATTTGATGAAGACCTCGTCGACTTCCACATCGCCGTTCAGCTTGGTCCGGTCTGGGTCGACCATGGCCCGCCGGAGCTTGGCCAGCAGCAGCCAGGCCGACTTGTAAGACCCCAGGCCGAGCTGCTTCTTGAGCTGCAGGGCCGAGATCCCGTTCGAATGGGTGGCCGCCAGGTAGGCGCCCCAGAACCAGTGGGTAAGCGGCAGCTTGGTCGCGTGCATCACGGTGCCGGACTTGAGGGACACCTGAGCCCGGCAGCCATGGCACTCATAGAGCCAGGGACGGTCCTTGACGGCCGTGGCGCCAATGACGCCGCAATGCGGGCAATGGAAGCCGTTGGGCCAACGATGCGCCAGGACGTAGGCACAGCAAGTCGCCTCGTCTGGAAACATCCGCTGGAAGTCCAACAGGGTCTTGGGTAGCTTTCGGAGCATTCTCGATCGTCGCCGAATCGCGACCCGGCCGCCAGCGGATTCCAAGGCTGAAGCCGTTGATCAGATTCAACTAATGTGGAGTCGAATCTAGTCCAAATCGAGAACTACCTATGGCGTGTTTCTGAGTTTGAGGGATAAGCCTGTTAGCTAATCGATTAGCTAAACGTTTAGCTGGCGGTTTTCTGCGGTTTTTCGAGGGGGTGCTTTAAGCCGCCCGGACCAGGTCCCGACGCGGCTGACCGGTCACTTCGAATTCCTGGGCGACGAGGCCGCGGATCATCTGGTTGCCCTCGAGCATGGCGTCATATTCCTCGACGCAGCGACGAACGTTCCAGCAGCGACCGGAAATATAGCCGCGCAGGCCGTTCTTCAAGCGGATCGGGGTGGTCAATTCGAGGACGTCGTCAAACTCATATCGGCTACGCATGATCTTAATCCAACCTTGTGCAAGTGACCGGAAGACTCCGGCGGAACAACTTGCTTAGACAGATATGCTTAGATTCCATAAATGACGAGTGACGGCAATCACCAATCGCGTGATATCGCGTTTAGGCCTGTGATTTCTGCTGTTTCTGCCAGAGTGCGCGCGAGACGCGCGCTGATGGTTCGCGTCCGATGTGACGCAGCACACACCAGCCGGCTTCAGCAAGCGCATCGAGATCGACACCGGTTTCGATGCCCATGCCATCGAGCATGAAGACGACATCCTCGGTCGCCACATTGCCGGTAGCACCCTTGGCATAGGGGCAGCCGCCAAGGCCCGCCACGGAAGAGTCGATGACGCTGATGCCGAGCTGCAACGCCGCCAGCAGATTGGCCAGCGCCTGGCCATAGGTATCGTGGAAATGCGCCGCGAGTTGCCGGAACGGTACTTGCTTGGCGACCGTCTCGATCATCCGCTTGGTGGCGAGCGGTGTGCCGACACCGATCGTATCCCCCAGCGAGATTTCGTAGCAGCCCTGCTCCATCAAGGACTTAGCGACCGAGGCCACGGCTGCGGGTGCCACCTCGCCCTCATAGGGACAGCCGAGGACGCAGGAAACATAGCCCCGGACAGGTATCCCAACCTGCCCCGCACGCTCCATCACCGGGCGGAAGCGCTCGAGGCTTTCGGCAATGGAACAATTGGTGTTCTTGCGCGAGAAGCTTTCGCTGGCGGCAGCGAAGATCGCAACCTCACGGGCGCCGGCCGCGATGGCGGCCTCAAAGCCTTGCAGGTTGGGAACGAGCACCGGATAGCTTTTCGCGGGATCCCGTGTGAGGCCGGCAAGCACCGCGGCGGAATCCGCCATCTGCGGGACCCATTTCGGCGAGACGAAGGCGCCGGCCTCGATCTCCGTCAGCCCTGCCGCGGCGAGGTCCTCGATCATCCGGATCTTGACGGCGGTCGAGACCGCGGCCTTTTCATTCTGCAAGCCGTCGCGCGGACCCACTTCGACGATGCGGACCTTCTTGGGCAGGTTCATGTCGCGACCTCGGGCGCCGCGTCGATGCGCATGAGCTCCGCCCCCTCGACCACCTGATCACCCGGGTTGACCAGGATGCTGGCGACTTGCCCTACGATGCTGGCCGCGAGATTGTGCTCCATCTTCATGGCCTCAAGGCGCAGCACGATCTGGCCCGGGGCGACCGTGTCGCCGATCTTGGCCTGTAATGCCACGATGCGGCCCGGCATCGGCGCCAGCACGGTCGCCGTGCGCGCGCCGACATTGTCGCGCCGGGCCGGCGCCCGGCCAAACGATCCCAGGGCGCGGAGACGCCAACGACGGGACCCGATCTGCAGCCAGCGCCAGGGGCCATCGGCATGGAGATGGGCCGTCACCTGACGGCCATCCACTTCCACCTGGAGAAGGTTGTCACCCTGCGCGATCAGGCGCAGGTCGCGGCTCTCCGCGCGCCAGCCGCCGCGCAATGTCAGCAGCGACACCAGGTGATCCGCGCCACCCCATTCGAAATGCCAGTCGAGGGCGACGGGGCCGCCCAAGCGCCAATTGTCGGTGGCTGCCCAGGGCGATGGATCGGCACTGCGCAGGCGGAGCTGTTCATTCAAGGCCAGGATCGCCCAGGCCGTGTCGTCGGGTGCGGTGGCTGCCAGCAATTCGCCGGCATGGTCGGCGATGAAGCCGGTATCGATGCGGCCCGACCGGAAGTCGGCGTGGGCACTGGCGCGGGCCAGGAGATCGAGATTGCTGGCGATGCCGGCAAGCCGTGTTGCCTGTAGTGCCGCGGTGAGGCGCCCGACGGCCTCAGTGCGGTCGGCGCCCGAGGCGATGAGCTTGCCCAGCAGGGAATCATAGTGGCTGCCGATGGCGCTGCCGACCGCGATGCCGGCATCGAGACGCAGGCCCGGCCCCTGCGGCACCTGCCAGTCGAGGATCGGCCCGGTTTCCGGACGGAAATCGCGCGACGGATCCTCGGCACAGATGCGGGCTTCGATCGCATGGCCACAGAGCTCGATATCCTTCTGCGCGCGCGGCAGTTTCTCGCCGCTTGCCACCCGCAACTGCCATTCGACGAGGTCGAGGCCGGTCACCATCTCGGTCACCGGATGTTCGACCTGCAGGCGCGTGTTCATTTCCATGAAGTAGAAATGATCGAGATTGTCAGCCTCGGCGATGAACTCGACCGTGCCGGCCCCGACATAGTCGATGGCTTTGGCGGCGGCGATGGCGGCATCGGTCATGCGCTGGCGAATGTTGTCGGTGAGACCCGGTGCGGGCGCCTCCTCGATCACCTTCTGGTGGCGGCGCTGCAGGGAACAATCGCGCTCATAGAGGTGCACCACCTGTCCATGCGTATCGGCAAAGACCTGAACTTCGATATGGCGCGGCCGGGTCAGGTATTTTTCAATAAGGACGGCAGCATCGCCGAAGGCCGATTGCGCCTCGCGCCGCGCAGACGCCAGGGCTTCGGTCAGATCCTCTGCCCGGTCGACACGCCGCATGCCGCGACCGCCGCCACCCATCACGGCCTTGATCAGCACCGGATAGCCGATGCCGGCAGCGGCCTTGGTGAGCGTTGCATCGTCCTGCGCACTGCCTTCGTAACCCGGCACCACAGGCACGCCCGCCTTGCGCATCAGGACCTTCGCCGCATCCTTGGCACCCATCGCCTGAATGGCCTTGGCCGGCGGGCCGATGAAAACGAGACCCGCCTTGGCGATGGCGTCGGCAAAACCGGCATTCTCCGAAAGGAAGCCATAGCCGGGATGGATGGCTTCGGCGCCGGTTGCCCTGGCGGCTTCGATGATGCGCGCGATGTTGAGATAGGACTCACGCGCCGGCGCCGGGCCGATCAGCACAGCTTCATCCGCGCGCTGCACATGCTGGGCCTGGGCGTCAGCCTCGGAATAGACAGCCACCGTCGCGATCCCCATGCGCCTGGCGGTCGCCATGACACGGCAAGCAATTTCGCCCCGGTTGGCGATGAGGATCTTGGTGAACATCTAGTGGGCTCCAGACATGCGGCGTGTCGAAAGGCCCCTCACCCCGACCCTCTCCCCGCTATCGCGGGGCGAGGGAGTTCCGACCGAGTCTGCTGCAAAGCCCCTCGCCCCATGAAATGGGGAGAGGGGTTGGGGTGAGGGGTGCTGCAGAGAGATCATGACTGCCGCCAGCTTGGCGTGCGTTTTTCGAGGAAGGCGGTGAGGCCTTCCTTGCCTTCGGCGCTGGCGCGGCGCTTGGCGATGCGTTCTGCGGTGCCGTCGATAACCTCGCGACCCAGGGGATGAGAGGCCACGAACTGCACCAGTTCCTTGGCCTCCGCCATGGCTTCCGGTGCGTTCTCCAGCAGCTGTTTGGTGAGCGTCTCAACTGCCGCATCCAGTTGATCGGCCGGCACGACATCGCTCAAAAGACCCAGGCGCTGTGCCTCGGCGGCCCCGAATTTGGCACCAGTCAGGAACAGGCGCTTGGCCGCATTGGCGCCGATGGCCCGGATGATGTGCGGGCTGATCACGGCCGGGATAAGGCCGAGTTTTACTTCTGAGAGGACGAACTCGGCATTGGGTGCCGCCACCGCAAAATCGCAGGCCGAGACGAGACCGATGCCGCCGCCATAGGCAGGCCCGTTCACCACGGCGATAGTGGGCATAGCCATGAAGGCGATCTTCTCGAACAATCCGGCAAGACGCTTGGCGTCAGCGATGTTGCTGGCGGCATCGTATTCCGCCATGCGGCGCATCCAGTTGATGTCAGCACCGGCACAGAAGTTGGCGCCGCGGGCGCGCAACTGCAGCACACGGATATTCTGGTCCGCCGCCACCTGATCGAGCGCCGCATGGAGCTCGTCGATCATCGTGATGTCGAGGGCGTTATGGCGCTCCGGCCGGTTGATGACGATCTGCGCCACGCGGCCGGATTTGATGAGGTCGATATCGGTCATGATCTCTGTTGCTCACATACGGAAGATGCCGAACCGGGTTTCCGGGATCGGCTGTTGCAGAGCGGCTTCCAGGCTGAGGCCCAGCACGCGGCGGGTATCGGCCGGTGCGACAATGCCGTCATCCCAGAGGCGCGCCGAGGCATAATAAGGATGGCCCTGTTTCTCATATTGATCGCGGATCGGCTGCTTGAACTTTTCCTCGTCGGCCGCCGCCCAGGTCTCGCCCTTCGCCGTGAAATTATCACGCTTCACCTGCGCCAGCACGGAAGCAGCCTGTTCGCCGCCCATGACCGAGATGCGGGCATTGGGCCACATGAACAGGAAGCGCGGGCCAAAGGCGCGGCCACACATGCCGTAATTGCCGGCACCGAACGACCCACCGATGATGACGGTCAGTTTCGGGACAGCGACGGTCGAGACAGCGGTCACCAGCTTGGCGCCGTCCTTGGCGATGCCGCCGGCTTCATATTTCCGGCCGACCATGAAGCCGGTGATGTTCTGCAGGAAGATGAGCGGGATGCGGCGCTGGCCGCACAGTTCCACGAAATGCGTGCCCTTCAGGGCCGATTCCGAAAACAAGATGCCGTTGTTCGCGACGATGCCCACCTGATGGCCATAAAGATGGGCAAAGCCGCACACCAGGGTTTCGCCATAGGTCTGCTTGAACTCGTCGAAGGCCGACCCATCGACGATGCGGGCGATGACATCGCGCACGTCAAAGGGCTTGCGGGCGTCGGTGGGCACGACGGCACCGAGGTCGGCCGGATCGTAAAGCGGCTCCTGTGCCGCCTGGGCAGGCGGGTTGGCAGGTGTCTTGTACCCGAGCCGTCCGATGATGCCGCGGCAACGGTCGAGTGCATCCCAATCGCTGTCGGCCAGATGATCGACGACACCGGAGCGGCGCGCATGAAGATCGCCGCCGCCGAGATCCTCGGCACTGACCTCCTCGCCCGTCGCGGCCTTCACCAAGGGCGGGCCGCCCAGAAAGATGGTACCCTGGTTGCGCACGATGATGCTTTCGTCCGACATGGCCGGCACATAGGCACCGCCCGCGGTGCAGGAGCCCATGACCACGGCAATTTGCGCAATGCCGGCGGCCGACATGTTGGCCTGGTTGAAGAAGATGCGGCCGAAATGATCGCGGTCAGGGAAGACCTGGTCCTGGTTGGGCAGATTGGCGCCGCCGGAATCCACCAGATAGATGCAGGGCAGACCATTTTCGGCGGCGATCTCCTGCGCGCGCAGATGCTTTTTCACCGTGAGCGGATAGTAGGTGCCGCCTTTCACCGTCGCATCGTTGCAGACGATGACGCAGAGCCGGCCGGCGACACGGCCGATGCCGGTGAGCAAACCCGCCGCCGGGACATTGTCCGCATAGACGCCATGGGCGGCGAGGCTGGAGAGTTCGAGAAAGGGTGTTCCGGGATCGAGCAGGCGCTGGATGCGCTCACGCGGGAGCAGCTTGCCGCGCGACATGTGACGCTTGCGCGCATCCGGCCCACCGCCCTCGCCCACCTCGGCCAACAGCCGGTCGAGATCGGCGACCAAGGCTGCCATCGCAGCGGCATTGGCTTGCGCCTCTTCCGCATTGGTATTGATGGCCGATTTCAGCACCGTCATCGCCTATCCTTATCAAGGGAGCCTTTTCAGGGGAGCCGTCATGCGTAACCGTCCAATCATCCCGGCTTCACCCCGACTTGGGTAGTCTTTTTTCACCGGCACTATGGTGTGGAAGAGAGTGACCGCAAAAACACCTCGTTCGTTGCGATTGTGTCGCGGGGCCAGGGCGGCGCGCAGTTTTTTAAGCTATTCGGGCGAAGCCGCGCCGGCTTGACGGGGAATCGGGGTTGCACAGGCCGGTACCGCACGCGATGCTGGTCCGATCAAGACGTATTGCACTGCAAGAGAGGAGCCGAATGGCACAGCGTTTCGAACGGATCGAGGAAAAGCATCGCGATTTCATTCTGCGACAGCACATCTTTTTCACCGGGTCGGCCGCAGCCGGCACGCGGGTGAATATATCCCCGCGCAGCACCGATGCCCTGCGCATCATCAACGCCAATTGTGTCGCCTATCTGGACCGCACCGGCAGCGGCAACGAAACGGCCGCACATCTTAAGGCAGATGGCCGGCTCACCCTCATGTTCTGTGCCGTCGAAGGCGCACCGAACATCCTGCGGCTTTATGGCCGCGGGTCCGTCCTCCACCGGCAGAGCGAGGCCTATAGTCAGATGCTGGCGGTCAGCTACGACGGGCGCGCGCCGCTGGGGGCGCGGCAGATCGTCAAATTGGACATCGACCTGGTGCAGACGTCCTGCGGTTTCGGGGTGCCGCTCTTCGACTATCGGGGCGAACGCGACACGCTCGATCGCTGGGCCGAGGCCAAGGGTGCCGACGGGATCGAAGCCTATTGGCGCCAGAAGAACGAGGCCAGTATCGACGGCCTGCCGACCGGAATATCGGGGGCCGGAATATCGGGGGCCGGGATTTCCGAGGTGTAGAGAGATCGTTCGTTATTCTCTTGCATGCCGGTCATTTCGGGTGCCTGCTGACGGAGTCCACGAATCTTCGACTGTTCATGGTCGGCATGACTGTCGGCATGACTGGGCCAGAGGAATTCCCCATGTCTGTTACCTCGGCGCGCAATCAGCTGCTGACCAATCCCGAACTCGGGCAGGCCATCAAGGACATGACGGCCAAGGCCAAGAAGCAGTTCGACGAGACGGGCAGCCTTGCCGGTTTCTCGGCAGAGTATCGGGACGCGGAAGGCAACGGGTCAATTCTCCTCTCCATCAGCGCGGTTGCCAACACGCTTTATGAGAAATCCGTGGGCGACAATAGTTTCACGCTCGCCTACGATCTCAGTATCGTCGACCCGATTGCAGTCCAGAACAGTCACGGGACGACGGCGTTCATCGGCAGCAGCGACGATATCGACGGTTTCGCCAAGCGAGTCATCGACACGACCAAGGCGGCACGGCTGGGCCAGGGTTACTCGATCGACCTTGGCGGCATCGCTGCTCTCCTCTCAGGCAAACCATCCGGCGACAAGACGACCCAGCCGACAGCGCGCGCGGTCGACAGCAAAACACAGGCGCTGCAAGACCAGCAGAAGGCGACCGATCATCTGGTCAGCACGCTGCGCTATTTCGTCGATGGGCTTAAGGGCATCTCGCGCCAGCAGGAAGCAATGAGGACGGGAACCTGGACGGCTGAGCCGGCGGAAACCAGCGAAGATGCGTTCAAGAACCTTCTCATTCACCTGAACATCCAGGCCTAGTCAAGGCCAGCGGCAGCAGCAGGCGGCCGCTATCAACAGGTCGGGGCTATCAACAGGTTGGGGCCATCAACAGGTTGGGGCCATCAACAGGTTGGGGGCTGGGGCAGGTTCAGATACGCACGGGTGCCGGCACCGGGCACGCTCTCGAAGCGGAGCTCGCCACCATGCGCCTCGGCCAAGGTCCGCGCGATCGGGATGCCAAGGCCCGTACCGCGGCCCTTGCGCGCGACCAACCGGTCGTCATTGATGTCGCCGATCGGCGACAGCAGCAGATCGATCTGTTGCGGCGTCAGCCCCGGACCCGTATCGCCGACCTCGATTTCGACGCAGCCCGGACGACGATGGAAAGCGAGCCAGACCTTGCCGGTCTCCGGCGTGAATTTCAGCGCGTTGTAGAGCAGATTGACCACGGCCTGGCGAATGGCAAGGGAGTCGGCTTGGAAAGCACCGCAGCTTTCGGTTCCCTTGACCGCCACGGATACAGTGCTGCCGTCGCGGGGCGGCATCATGCTCGTCGCATCCTCAGCCAAGGCAGCAGGGTCGATTTCGACCGGCTGCATCCGCCGCATGCCGGACTCGACGCGAGAGAGGTCCAGAAGATCCGAGATGATTCCCAGTAAATGCCGGCCGCTACGCCAGATATCGTCGATATATTCCGCATAGGCCGGGTTGCCAAGGGACCCGAATACGCCAAGCCTCATGATATCGGCAAACCCAATGATGGCGTTTAATGGCGTCCGCAATTCGTGGCTCATGCCGGCCAGGAAACGCGATTTGGCCGCATTGGCGAATTCGGCATCGGTCTTGGCCGCATTCAACGCATGCATCAGCCGGGTCATGTCGACGGCCTGCGCGCCCAGGTGACACATGGCCGTCTGCAGCTCAGCCTCGCGATCTTTCAAGGCCTGGATGTCGCGGCCGACCGATTGCAATTCGGTGCTGCCATCCACCGGCGATTTCACCGCCTGAATATTGAAACTCCACCAGCGGGTTGTGCCGTCGGGCAGGCGCCAATTCAGTTCTACGGCGCGGATCGAGCCTTGCTCCAGAACAGCAGCAACGCGCGCGAGAGCGAGCGCAGTTCTTTCCGGGCCGAGGAATTCGCTGAGGTTGCGGCCGATCACTTCGTTCTGCGTACACCCGAGCAGGCGCGCATAAGTGTCGTTGCACCATTTGCATAAAAGGTCGGGGCGATAACGGATGACGGCATCATCAAGATCGGTGACGATCGCCTGCCAGTAGATCTGCTGATCCGACTCCGGGGCCAGCGACCTGATATGCCGGACCTTTGCCATGACGTTCTGCCAAGCGGAAATGGATTCCGTACATTCTATTCTTCAACTCGCTGACATTTCCTTAAGAGACGGCATTCCTGCCGGGATCCCGATCCAGGGCATTTAGATAAAATACCAGCTATGTTTGCCGGCTCGCCTGCCAGCATGCTTGTCGGGCCGGTTCCCGGATTCAGAGTAAAGACTTGTTAATCCTGCTTGCCTAGGATTGTGGCCTCAGGACGGCAGAAATTGCGCGGCAGGCATGGGCGATAGCGGCATCGAAGCTGAACAGAATGGCAGCGGCGAGATCTGGCAGAATGCCGATCCGCGAGCGAAGGCCCGACGCCCGGGCAACGCGCAGCAGGAAGATAAGGTATCGCGCAATCTGTCGTCGCTCTGGTCGCGGCCGATCTACAATCCCTCAATCCTGCTTGGCACGCTGGGATTGATTGCCGCCCTCGCCGTCGCGTCGATCGTGGCAACGATGCTGGAGGCGGCAGAGTCAATCATATCTCCGCTGCCGATTTTGATCCTGATCCTGTCCGCGTTGGCGGCCGTTGCCGTGTTCCGTCTGGCCAATGCCGGCAAAGCGACCGTCGAGGCGCAACGCCGCCTGGTCGATGCCGGCTTCGAGGCGGCGGATGCTATCGTTATTCTGCGGGCCGCCGACGGCCGTCTTCTGCAGGCCAATGCGGTCGCTGAGCGCGTGTCGGGCTATAGCAGCGCGGAACTGGCCAAGCCGGAAGTCTGGCGGGGCACCTTCCTGCCCAGCGACAGCGGTGCCGAGGCTGCGGTCGAAGCCGAAGCATTCAAGAGCGCCGGGCCGGTCTTTCGTGAAGGATCATGGATTGCCAAGAGCGGCAAGCGGCACCTGATCCGATGGTCCAACGTGGCGCTGCAATATGCGTCGGGTCAGCCGGCGGTGCTGCTCAAGGTGGGTCTCGACCTCACCGAACTGCGGCGCAACGAGATTTCACTGCTGCGCAACGAGACCTATCTGCGCCTGGCACACCGCATGGCGAAGCTCTGCCATTGGCACTGGCGGCCGGACGGCGCCGAATGGCACCTCAACCCGACCAATTCCCGCGGCCACTATACTTATTCCGACGAGGTACAGGATTTGTTCGGCTATCTGCCGGAAGAGCTGCCGAACCAGGGTGATTCTTTTGCCAAGATGCTGGCACATCCGGAGGATCTGGAGGCGCTGCGCGCCCTTTATGCCGGCTTCCGCTATGGCGCCGAAGATGCCTATTCGATCGAATACCGGGCCCTTCATCGTGATGGCAGGGTGCTGCATATCCGCGAGACCGGCGAACGGCTGCGCGATGAGGCCGGCACGGTCATCCAGATCGCCGGCACCTTCCAGGACGTCACCGAAACGCGCGCCTCGGAACGCAGCCTGCAGCGCGCCCAGGCGGAGTTGCGGCGCTCCCTGCGTATGTCGGGCCTTTGCCACTGGACCTGGCAATTGTCGCTGGACAGCCCCGACGGCATGCCGGGCATCTATCAATCTTCGGGCGACACGGCCGATCTTCTGGGACTGGCGCCGGAGGACGTGGCGCTCGACGACCAGGCATGGCACGAGAAGATCGTGCACCCCGAGGATGCCGATTGGAGCTGGCAGCGCTATGAGGCGTTTCGCTGGGGGCCGGCGCCGACCCTTACCCAGGAATACCGCATCCTGTCACGCTATAGCGGCATCCGCTATGTGCGGTCGATCTGCGAGAAGACCTTCGACAGTACGGGCCGGCTGATCGAGATCAGCGGGGCGCTGCAGGACATCACCGAACAGCGCCAGCGCGAGCTGGAGTTGCTGAAGGCCAAGAACGCGGCTGAAATCGCCAACCGGTCGAAGACCGAGTTCCTGGCCAATATGAGCCATGAGCTGCGCACGCCCCTTAATGCCGTCATCGGCTTTTCCCAAGTCATCCGCGACCAGCATTTTGGTGATGCACCCGGCCGCTATGCGACCTATGCCGCCGACATTCACAAAAGCGGGCAGATGCTCCTGAAGCTGATCGGCGACGTCCTCGACATGTCGAAGCTGGAAGCCGGCAAGGTGGAGCTGTTCGAGGAGGAAGTCGACGTCGCCACGGTCGCCGAGGACTGTCTCAACATGCTGCAGGCTCGCGCCGACGAGGGCCATGTGCGCATCGAGCGCAATTATGCGAGCGGCCTGCCGCTGCTCCATGCCGATGCCCGCGCTGTGGCGCAGGTGCTGCTCAATGTCCTCACCAATGCGGTCAAATTCTCACCACCTGACCGGATCGTCTATCTCTCCGCACGGCAGGGCGATGGCGGCGACTTCCTGATCGTCATCCGCGATACCGGGATCGGCATGACCAAGGAGGCGATGCAGCATCTGTTCTCGGCCTTCCACCAGGCCGATGCCACGATCAGCCGGCGGTTCGGCGGGACCGGGCTGGGACTTGCCATCACCAAGCGGCTGATGGAATTGCACGGTGGATCGATCGACCTCAGCAGCGAGGCCGGCCATGGCACGCGCGTCGTGCTGCGCTTCCCGGCCAGCCGCGTGCGCGGCCGCGAAGAAGCCCAGATCGCCTGATCTCGTTATTGCCTGATATGCTTACTGGCCAGCCAATGTGTAGGGATGCCGCTCGTCGTCGCGGATCAGCACCAGGACGCATTCCTGCTTCGAGACATTGCCGCATTTCATCAAGGCGGTCTTCTGCGGGTAGCGGCGGTCGGTATTGCGCGGATCGCCCTTCTTGCCGGGGATGCACAAGCCCACTTCTTCGCAGATGAAGGAGCCGGAGAATTGCCCGTCCGGCGAGACGGCAAAGGCGCCGGCCCGGTTCTGCAATTGCGACAGATAGATCTTGAGCTGGCCGCTGACCTTTTCGGAAAGCTGGAAGGCAGCGTTGGGGTCGCTGTTGGCGACGGGCGCCGGGGGAGGCGGCTCGATGGCAGCCACCTGGGTTTCCGGCACGGGCGCAGGTTCGGGCGCACTCGCCGTCGCTGCCTTGGTGGTGGCCGTTGTGGTGGTCGTTGCGGGCGCTGGCGTCGCCGGGCTGCGTTCCGTCTGTTTTCCCGATGTCGCGCGCAGGCGTGCGGCACGGCTGCGCGCCAGATCGGCGTGCTCGCCATCGGGGAAGCGCGCGAGATAGGCGTCAAACTCGGTCGCGTCCTGGCTGCTTTTCACGTCATCCCAGAATTTCTCCTCGGCGCTCGCCGATATCGCAGCAGGCTTGGTGCCGGGCTGGAAGTAGAAGGCGCCGGTCAGCGACGAGGAATCCCACGGCACTTGCTGGGAATCGGTCTTCGCCATGACGTCGACGCGCACATTGCGGAACGCTTCCTCGATGGCGACGCCGGGCTTGCCGAGTTCTGCGACCAGGGCGCTGGTATAGGGCGAGTTCTTGCCGTCGCCATCAGCCGCGACTTCGCCCGGCGCCGTCGAATAGCCGACGAAGGAGCCGGCGGGCGCGTCCATGCGCTCAAGGCCGCGGCTGGCCGAGCGCATCGAGCGGGGCAGCGGGTTGTTGCGACAGGCATCAAGGATGATGATGTTGACCCGCGCAGAGGCGAACTGCATCTGCTTCAGCACCCAATCGGCATTAACCGCCTCGATCTCGGCATCAGCCTCGCGGGTCAGCTGGGCACCTACGGGAATGAGATAGTTGGCGCCGTCGACGGCAATGCCGTGGCCGGCATAGAAGAAGAGGCCGACGGCGTCCGGGCCGGCAGCGGTCAGGGCTTCGCCGAAATCGACGATCGCCCGCTTCATCGCCTTCTGGTCGCCATTGACCAGCTTGGTCACCTTGAAGCCGAGGGTGTTCAAACGGTCGGCCATCAGGTTGGCATCGTTGGGCGGGTTGACGAGGGACCCGATCTCCTTGCCGTATTTGCCGTTGCCGATGACCAGCGCGATGCGCGGCTCCGCCATCGCGGCAGGGGCCAGCAGTAGATAAGCCACCATAAATATAAGGACCGCCGGCACAGACGGCCAGCGGACTAAGGGAAGTAGGATATGGCGTCCCATCAATCTCATACCTTTCAATGTAGCGCGAATAGGCCCGCAACGGCAGTGAGCGGGAACACAGTCCGGTGAGTGGAAGGGACGGGGCCGCCGACCGGAAAGCGAAGCTGAGATGAAAGTGTCACTTTGTCCTAAATACACAGTATTTAGTCCTCAACCCTCCCTCGTGCCCCTGATCCAGTGGTTAGATCGCATTTTAGATAAAAAAATTGTCTTACGAATCATATAAGTAGGTGTCATTCTTCGCAAATTAGATTGACTTTAACCATTAACAAACTTTAGCCTTCAGTCATCGGGGCTTATCGGGGGGATCTGCCGAGGGTGAATGGGATGTGCTCTAGCGTGTAAGGCGCCCATGAATCCCTTGCAGCACGGTGATGGCTAACGACGATATCGACGGCGCACAATTGCTGGCACTGGCACGGCTTCGGTCCGATGAGGGACGGGCCGAACTCTTTGCCGTCATCGGCGATCTGTTCCACGACCGCCACGATGTGGTGAGCGCGCAGGAACGCGCCCTCATGCTCGACATTCTGGAAAAACTGATCGGCGAAGTGGCGCGCGACGTCAGGCGCAAGCTGAGCCTGAAGCTGGCCGACGCGCCGGGCCTGCCGCGCGAGCTTGCCGTGCTGCTTGCCAATGACGAGATCGAGGTGGCAACACCGATCCTGATGCGCTCGAACGCCTTGCAGGATGTCGATCTCATCGAAATCATCCGCCACCGCTCGCGCCAGCATATTCTGGCCGTCGCCATGAGGCGCGACGTCACCAGCCCGGTCAGCGACGCGCTGGTCGAGACCGGTGACCGCGACGTCATCCGCGCACTTCTCGAGAACCAGGACGCCAATATCGCGCGCATCACGCTGGCCTATCTGGTCGAACAATCGAAGACCCTCGACGAGTTCCAGGAGCCATTGGTACGCCGCCGCGACCTGCCGGCCGAGCTTGCCCGCCGCATGGTTTATTGGGTGGCGGCCTCACTGCGCCAGGCGCTCGTTGAGCGCTTTGAGATCGACATTGACGCGCTGGATGACCGGCTGGAGCCGGTGGTTAAAGAGGAAATCGCTGAAGCCGTGGCAGAATCTGAAGCCGACAGTGCCGCAGCGGTCCTCAGTCGTGCCCTCGGCGATGCCCGCCAGCTGACCCCGCGCCTGCTGCTGCAGACCTTGCGCAAGGGCGAAGTGCAATTGTTCGAGGCGATGTTCGCAGAAATGTGCGGGCTACGCTTGAAACTGATCAATCGCCTGGCCTATGAGCCGGGTGGCCAGGGGCTGGCGGTCGCTGCTCGCGGCATCGGCCTCAACCGCGAGGAATTCGCCACCATATTCCTGCTGACCCGGCGCGCCCGTGCTGGGCAAGCGGGCTTTGCGCCGGCGGAACTCGGCCGGGCATTGGAGTTTTTCGACCGGCTGACGCATGCGGCGGCCGATACTGTCTTGACGCGCTGGCGTCGCGATCCTGATTATCTGTTCGCCATCCGCTCCATCGAAGAAGGGCAGGAGAAGAAACGCGCATGAACAAAGTCACGCCCTTGGCGCCCAGTTTTACTCAGAGTGCTGCCGCCGTCGGCGCGCCTAAAGTGTCGGATGGGCGTGTTGCCGAGGTCCGGGTCAGCCCGGCCAACGAAGCAGCAGCCTCGCCGAACAAGCTCAACGAGCTTTTCCGCCAGGAACTGCTCGAATTCGGCCCCGCCATGATGATGTGCGACCCGAAGGGCCAGATCAGCTGGGCCAATCCCGCCTGCCGGCGCATTGCCGAGACCAGGATCGATGGCGGCACCATTGGCGAGCGCCTGCGCTTGGCCGAGATCGCCGAGGAAGTGGATTTCCGCCGTACCACCGTGTTCCGCGACTGGGATTTCCCGGCCGGCGGCGCCATGCAGCGCCTGCGCGCACGCTTCGAGCCGATGATCGAAGCCGGTGGCCTGCTGACCGGGTTCGGCGGCATGCTGACCTTGCTGCAGGACGGCATGACCGGCCGCGACGAGACGGCGGTCGCGCTCGATCGGCATATGGATTTCATCCGTCTTTCTTCCGATTGGATGTGGGAGACCGATGCGGCGCTCAATCTGCGCCTGGTGACCCAGCGTGTTGTCGGCGCCTTGGGGATGGTGCCGCAGCAATTGGTTGGCCGGAACCTCCTGGATTTGGTGGCATCGGCCGCGCTGCGTAGCAATTTGCAGCGCCGGCTTCAAAAACTGTCTCCGTTCCGCGACCTGCCCTTCGACGCCGAAGACGCCACCGGCAAGCGCAAGCTGTTCCTGATGAGCGCGCTGCCCGTCTTCGATCCGGCAACCGGTGCCTTGAGCGGCTATCGCGGCTCGGCCTCCGACATCACCGAGCTCACCCGGCGTGAAGAGGGTCTGCGCGCCGCCAAGGAAACCGCCGAAACCGCCAACCGGGCGAAGTCGCAGTTCCTGGCCAATATGAGCCATGAGCTGATGACGCCCTTGAACGCCATCATCGGCTTTGCCGACGTCATGCGCATGGGCCTTCTCGGCCCGGTCGAAAATCCCGAATACCGGACCTATGTGCGCGATATCCATGGCAGCGCCGTCAATTTGATGGGCATCATCAACGACATCCTGGATGTATCGCGCATCGAGAACGGCCAGGCCGAGATCAATGAGAGCGCCTGCAATATCGAGGAATTGTTCGATTCCGTGTCCCGCCTCATTCAGGACCGGCTGCAGGCCCAGGGGCTTGAGCTCAAGATCGACCTGCCGGCACGCCTGCCCAGGCTCCATGCCGACAAGCGCAAGCTGAAGCAGATCCTGGCCAATCTGCTGGCCAACGCCGTCAAGTTCACACCGCGCGGCGGGCGCATCACGCTCGGGGCCGGCCTCAACCGGCCGGGCGATTTGATCCTGACTGTCACAGATACCGGCATCGGCATCGCCGCCGAGGATATGGACCGGGTCATGCACCCCTTCTCGCAGGCCGATAGCGGCCTCAACCGCAAATATGAAGGCACCGGCCTCGGCCTTACCTTATCCCTGAGCCTGGCCCGGCTCCATGGCGGCGACCTGCGGCTTGAAAGCACGCTGGGCGAAGGCACCCGCGCCATCGTCATCCTGCCATCCAGCCGGGTGATCGATGGGTCACATCTCACGCCGGTGAAGTAAACCCCCTCTCCCCGACCCTCCCCTACGTTGGGGGGAGGGAGCAGTTTGCCATGCCGACCTCGCTCTAGTTCCCTCCCCCCAACGTAGGGGAGGGTTAGGGAGAGGGGGTAGGCAGAGCGAACTCGCTGCATCAAGCTGCATCAAATCGAGCAAAAACTTTACCCGCCTCATGCCGCGGGGTACCAATGATGTTGATCTTTCGGTGAGTCGGGAGCGCGTGGGTGTGAGCGAGGGCTTCGACCTCAAGGAACTGGGTCAGGTGGCACGCGACCGGTCGCCGGAAGGCCGGTCGAAGATGTTTGCCTTGCTCACCCGGCTGTTCTGGCGCCGTGGCTCGATCATGAAGCCCAAGGAAAAAGTGATGCTGGCCGAGATCCTGCGGGTCTTGCGGCCCAAGACCTTGGCCGAGGCCCGACTGCCGCTTGCCTACGAGATTGCCGGCTCGACGCTGGCCGAACCGGAACTGTTGCGGGTCTTTGCGGAGGATGAGATCGAGATCGCCTCGCCCGTCCTCTTTGCCACCAACCGGCTGGAGCCCAGCGACCTCATCGCCATCATCGAGGACAAGGGAGCGACGCACGGCGCCACAATCGCCACGCGGAAGACGCAGACCATTGCTGTCGTCGACGCGCTGGCACGCCTGGAAGAGCCGGAGATTTTCCGCAAGCTACTGGCCAATCCGGATGCGCCCTTCTCGATCCCCGCCTTGTCGGCAGCCGCACTGGTGGCGATGACCGATGTCGAGCTGCAGGCATTGGTGGCAGCACGCCGCGAGCTGCCGGAGACCCTGGCCGAAGACATGATGAGCTGGGCCGATCCCGTCATTTGCGAGAGCCTGAACCAGCGCTTCCTGTTCGATGCCATGGCGGCCTCGCCCCAGCGGCCGGTCTATGGGCAGAAGGCGCAGCCGATGCCTGCGGTGGAGCATGTGGACCCCTTGCAGGATGAAACCGCCGGCGAGATGGAAACAGACCGGCCGGCAAAACCCGAAGAGATTGAGCTGACGCCCGCCTCGATGATCAGTGCACTGCGGGGTGGCAACCTTGCCTTGTTCCAGGCGCAGCTCGCCCACCTTGGCAACCTGCGGATGGGGCTGGTGCGCAAACTGATGAGCGAGAATGGCGGCGACAGCATCGCGCTCATCGCCCGTGCCATCGGTCTCCGCCGCGATGAGTTCGCCCAGATCTATCTGCTGGCGCGCAAGCTGAAGTCGCGCGCCACCGGCATTGGCGCTGCCGATCTGGGGCAAGCGCTGGACTTCTTCGACCGCACGGAACCCACTCAAGCCAGCGCCATCATCGCCCGCTGGCGCCGCGAATCGGCGCGCGATTCCCTCACCGAGAGCGAGGATGCGGTGCCCCTCACCCTCGATGAGGCCGGCCAGCGGGACGATCCTGTACAGATGACCGAGCCTGCCTGACCATCTATTGACCTGCGATACAGGCGTTTACCAATTAGGCTGATGTTCGCTCGCGCCGACTATCTGGCCGTGCTGCGCCGGAAACTCCGGCGAAGCGCCGGGACCCGGCGCCAATCGCCTGACTGGGCATACCGCTGACCCGGTAAAGCACCCGAAAAGAGAGAACAAAAGAGGCCCTTATTTCAGCGACCTAAAGCGCTAAAACATGCGTGAAATCAGCTAATTCTATTGAACCATTACAATTGTTGAAGAAAGATGACGCCAGCTGAATGCAATGGGTCGGCAGCAGACAATTCCTACGGTCTGTTTGAAACGGCTCATTGAGTGTTCAAGCTTTTAAGTGACAGAGGAGGTTACAAAAAATGAAAGACGCAATGAGGAAGCTGACGCTGCCGGTGATGGGACTTGCCGCGCTGCTCGCGAGCACCGCGCTCGCACAAGCTGAAATGGTGTTCCATCGCGGCAACGGCGCCGAACCAGAAACCATCAACCCGCATAAATCGACGGGTGTTACCGAGGCCAACATCGAAGCCGACATTTTTGAAGGCCTGACCACCTACGCGCCGAACGGCGATATTATCCCGGGTGCTGCCGAGAGCTGGGAAATCAGCGATGACGGCAAGACCTACACATTCCATCTGCGGAAGAACGCCAAATGGTCGAACGGCGATCCGGTAACGGCCGCCGACTTCGTGTTCGGCTTCCAGGATGCCGTGAACCCCGAGACCGCCGCTGATTACGCGCCGATCCTCGACGTCATCGTGAATGCCACCGCGATCCGCAAGGGCGAAGAGAAGGATTTCTCCAAGCTGGGTGCCACCGCGGTCGACGATCATACATTGAAGGTGTCGCTCACGGGCCCGACCCCCTATTTCCTCGGCCTGCTGCGTCACCCGATTTCCTATCCGGTGCACAAGGCGACCGTCGAGAAGTTCAAGGACGATTGGACGAAGCCCGGCAACATCGTCAGCAACGGTGCCTATCAGCTGACCGAGTGGACGCCGCAAGCCTCGCTCACCTACGTCAAAAATCCGAACTATTGGGATGCGGCCAATGTGAAGGTCGACAAGGTGGTGATGTACCCGACCGAAGATCTGGCGGAAGAGTTGAAGCGTTTCAAGGCCGGCGAATTGCAGGCCACCTATGATGCGCCTTCTGAGCAGATCCCGGATCTCGAAGCCAATTACAAGGATGTGTTCAAGAACACGCCCTATCTTGGCACCTATTATTACGTCATCAACCTGACCCGCGAACCGCTGGGCGCTCAAGCGGATCTCCGCAAAGCGCTCTCGCTCGCAGTCAATCGCGAGATACTGGTTTCCAAGATCACGCAGGGCGGCGAAGCCCCAGCCTATTCGTGGGAACCGCCGATGACGAACTACAAGCAGGCTTTCCTCGACTTCAAGGATGAACCGCAGGCACAGCGTCTGGTCGAAGCAGCGGCCCTTCTGGCCAAGCACGGCTATACCAAGCTGACCCCGCTGAAGGTCGAACTGCTCTACAACACCAGCGAGAATCATAAGAAGATCGCCGTGGCAGTGCAGAGCATGTGGAAGCAGGTCGGCATCGACGCCACCCTGCGCAATGAAGAGTGGAAGGTTTATCTGGAAACCCGCGACAAGAAGCAGTTCGATGTCGCACGCGCTGCCTGGATCGCCGATTATGACGATCCGATCAACTTCGCCGATATGTTCCTGTCGGATGCCGGCGAGCGCAACGATGCCGGCTACAACAACCCGAAGTATGACGAGCTGGTGAAGGGGACCGGTCACGAAACCGATCCGGCCAAGCGCATGCAGATGTTCCACGACGCGGAACAGATCTTCCTTAACGACAATGCGATGATCCCCATCTATCACTATATGTCGCAGCACATGGTCTCGACCAAGGTGGCGGGCTGGGAATACAACATTCTCGACTTCCATCTCGCGCGCTTCATCTCCGTCGCGGAGTAAGATTGCGTGATCGGCGACCCGGTGGCATCATGCCACCGGGTCGTTTTTATTGACCCGTGCGCCTCGGCACCGTATTCGGCACCGATGGGAGGCGGCTTTTATGCTCAATTACACAATTCGGCGCCTGCTTGGCGCCATTCCGACGCTGTTCATCATTCTGGCAGTGTCGTTCTTCATGGTGCGCATGGCACCTGGCGGCCCCTTCGACAAGGAACGCAAGGTTCCGGCCGAGGTCGAAGCCAAGCTGATGCAGCAGTATCATCTCGATGAGCCGCTGCCGCAGCAGTTTGCCCGCTACATTGGCGGCCTGGCCCATGGCGATTTCGGCCCGTCGTTCAAATATAAGGACTTCACCGTCTCTGAGCTGATCTGGCAGGGCTTCCCGACCTCCCTGGCGCTCGGCCTCTCGGCCATCGTTCTTGCGCTGGTGCTCGGGGTCAGCCTCGGTATCTGGGCAGCACTCCGACAAAACAGCTGGGTCGATTACATGAGCGTCGGCACCGCCATGCTGGGCATCGCCGTGCCGAACTTCGTCATCGCCCCCATCATGACCCTGGTCTTTGGCCTGATGCTGCATGTGTTGCCGGTGGGCGGCTGGGGCAAGCCATCGAATTGGGTCCTGCCGATCATCGCCCTTGCCATTCCGCAGGTCGCAGCCTTCACGCGCCTCACCCGCGCCAGCATGCTGGAAATCCTGGGCAGCAATTTTGTGCGCACCGCCCGCGCCAAGGGCCTGCCTGAATTCATCACCCTGACGCGTCACGCAATCCGTGCGGCCATGATGCCGGTCGTTTCCTATATGGGGCCGGCCATCGCCAACATCGTGACCGGTTCGGTGATTATCGAGCAGATTTTCAGCATCCCCGGCATCGGACGCTACTTCGTACAAGGTGCCATCAACCGCGACTATACGCTGGTCCTCGGCGTCACCATCCTGTTCGGCGCCCTGGTCATCCTGTGCAATCTCATTGCCGATCTATGCTACGGCCTGCTGGATCCGAAGGTGCGCTATGACTGATCTTGCGGTCCTTGCCAAGCAACCCGAGGTCAAGGGGCGCAGCCTCTGGGCCGACGCCTACCGCCGCTTCACGCACAATAAAGCCGCCGTCGTCGGCTTCATCGTGCTGACGCTCATCACCCTTATCTGCTTCGGGGCACCCTATCTGGGCCTGCGCGATCAGGAAGATATCAACTGGGACATGATCAGCGTCGGTCCCGACTTTGCACAGGGCTATTTCTTCGGCACGGACCAGAACGGCCGCGACCTTTTCGTGCGCACACTTTACGGCGGGCAGGTTTCGCTCATCGTCGGCGCGGTGGCGACACTGGTCAGCCTGGTCATCGGCACGCTGTGGGGTGCCACGGCCGGATTCGTTGGCGGCCGGGTCGACAATGTCATGATGCGCATCGTCGACATCCTCTATTCCATCCCCTTCGTCTTCTTCGTCATCCTGCTCACCGTCGTTTTCGGCCGCAACATGGTACTGATTTACGTCGCCATCGGTTGCGTGAGCTGGCTGGACATGGCGCGCATCGTGCGCGGCCAGACGATCAGCATCAGGCGTAAAGAATTCATCGAGGCAGCGCATGCCAGCGGCGTTTCCAATTGGCGCATCATCACGCGGCATATCATCCCCAACTGCCTGGGGCCGGTCGTGGTCTATATGACCCTCACTGTTCCCGCCGTCATCCTGACCGAGAGTTTCCTTTCCTATCTCGGCATGGGCGTGCAGGAGCCCAACTCCTCCTGGGGGACGTTGATCAGCGAGGGAGCGAAGTCGATGGATATCGCCCCCTGGGCTGTTGTCTTCCCCAGCATGGTGATGGTGGTGACGCTGCTCGCACTTAATTTTGTCGGCGACGGTCTGCGCGATGCGCTTGACCCCAAAGATCGTTGAGGGGACAAGCACCGTGAGCAATGTTCTAGAAGTCACCAAACTGAACACCAGCTTCGCGACGCCGGAAGGCGCCGTCAACGCCGTCAACAATGTCTCGTTTCGTATCAACCGGGGCGAGACCTTAGGGATCGTCGGCGAATCCGGATCCGGCAAGAGCCAGATATTCATGTCGATCATGGGCTTGCTTGCCCGCAATGGCCGCGCCACCGGCTCGGTCAAGGTGACGGGCACGGAAATCCTGGGAGTCGCCACCAAGAATCTCAACGAGATCCGCGGCGCGCGCATGTCGATGATCTTCCAGGACCCGATGACCTCGCTCAACCCCTACCTCACGGTCCGCCGGCAGATGACCGAGGTGCTGATGA
Organism: Dongia sp. P2_B8; assembly: GCF_056404715.1. Lineage (NCBI taxonomy): Bacteria > Pseudomonadati > Pseudomonadota > Alphaproteobacteria > Rhodospirillales > Dongiaceae > Dongia > Dongia sp. P2_B8. The sequence goes on from NZ_JBFUDM010000005.1 coordinate 57,561, forward strand.
CGCATAAGGGGATGGACGAGGCGACGGCCGCGGCCACCTCGGTGCAGCTCCTCGACCGGGTGCAGATTCCCGAGGCCAAGCGCCGCATCAACATGCATCCCCATGAATTTTCCGGCGGCATGCGCCAGCGCGTGATGATCGCAATGGCGCTGCTGTGCGGCCCGGAACTGCTGATTGCGGACGAGCCCACCACGGCGCTCGATGTCACCGTGCAGGCACAGATCCTCGACCTCCTCTCCGATCTGCGGCGCGACACCGGGATGGCGATTGCTCTTATCACCCATGATCTGGGTGTCATCGCCGGCCTCGCCGACCGCGTCATGGTCATGTATGCAGGGTCGATCGTCGAAGAAGGCGCTGTCCGCGACATCTTCAAGCGGCCGCAGCATCCTTATACCGAGGGTCTCTTGAAATCGATGCCGCGCCTTGACGCCCACGGGCTCACGCGCCTCGATACGATCGGCGGGCAGCCGCCCAATCTGCAGAATTTGCCAACCGGCTGTTCCTTCCGCGACCGTTGCCAATATGCGTTCCCGCGCTGCATGGAGGAGCGACCGCTCCTCCATGAGGTCGGCACTGGCCGGGCCAAAGCCTGTCATCTCGAGCAGTTGACCAAGGCACCTGTGCAAAATGTGGGAGTGGTGGCATGAGCACAGCACCGTTGCTGTCGGTCAACGACCTCAAGGTTCATTTCGACGTCGGCCGCAAAGGCCTGTTCGGTGGTGGGTCAGCAGCCATCGTAAAGGCGGTCGACGGTGTTTCCTTCGACTTGAAACCGGGCGAGACATTGGGCCTGGTGGGCGAATCCGGGTGCGGCAAATCCACCCTGGGGCGCGCCGTTCTGCGGCTGCTGCCTTTGAAGGGCGGCCGCACTGTGTGGCTGGGGCAGGATCTTTCCAAGCTGGAGCCGAATGCCATGCGCGGCCTGCGGCGCGAGATGCAGATCATCTTCCAGGATCCGCTGGCCAGCCTCAACCCGCGCATGACCGTGGGGCAGATCATCGCCGAGCCGATGACCACCTTCCAGCCAAACCTGAAGCCCGGCGAGGTCAAGGACAAGGTCAAGGCGATGATGGCCAAGGTCGGCCTGCTGCCCAACCAGATCAACCGCTATCCGCATGAATTTTCCGGCGGGCAGTGCCAGCGCATCGGCATCGCGCGGGCGATCATCAACAATCCCCGCCTTATCGTGTGCGACGAGCCGGTCTCGGCGCTCGACGTCTCGATTCAAGCGCAGATCGTCAATCTGCTGATGGATCTGCAGCGGGAAATGGGCATGTCGCTCATCTTCATCTCGCACAATCTCGCCATCGTCCGGCATATCAGCCACCGGGTGATGGTGCTCTATCTCGGCAAGGTGATGGAAATCGCCGACCGGGATTCGCTCTACAACAACCCGCTTCATCCCTATACCCAGGCGCTGAATTCCGCGGTGCCGGTGCCGGATCCGGATATCGAGCAGAGCAAGACGCGCATTGTCTTGAAAGGCGATCTGCCGTCACCGCTCAACCCGCCCTCCGGCTGCCCGTTCCGCACCCGCTGTCCGAAGGCCACGGAAATCTGCGCGCAGGTGATGCCGGATCTGGTCTCGGCCGGCCGCGATCACATGGTGGCGTGCCACCATGCCGGGCCGGTGGGGGGATGAAACTTCTCCCTCTCCCTTTAGGGGGAGGGACTAGAGCGAGAACGGCCTCAAGCCACCATCCCAACCGCGCGCATGTAGATGTCGAGCAGTTCTTCCTGCTCGGCGCGGTCGTTGGGTTCCATTTTGCGGAGACGGATGATCTGGCGCATGATCTTGGTGTCGAAGCCGGTGCCCTTGGCCTCGGCATAGACTTCCTTCACATCGTTGGCGATGGCGGCCTTTTCCTCTTCGAGGCGCTCGATGCGCTCGATGAAGGATTTGAGGTGGTCAGCAGCAATGCCACCGGAATCGGCCATGGAAAATCTCCTTGAAGTCGGGCGCCGCGATGCCTGCGCACAGAGGCGAATCGGCCGGACTCTATCCGTGCCACCCCGCCCCCACAAGGCACGGCAGCCTGTGGATAACGGGGATAACGGGGCCATCTTGAAGTCGGAGACGCTTCCGGGCAGAGTGCCGCGCCAGCAGCTGTGGCATTTCTGCCGCGGAAACAGGGATTTCCATGTCGATCCTCCATATCGCGCTCGCCGTGTTCATCCAGCTACTCTGGGGAACAATCTTTGTGCTGGCCAAACCGGTGGTCGGCAGCTGGTTTACGCCAATGCTGCTGGTGACAATCGTCTATCTGGTGGTAGCGCTGCTGCTCACGCCCTTCTATCCGCGCGCCAAGACGCCACGGAAGACACTGTTCCTGCTGGCCTTCTTTGGCGGCACATTGCAGAGCACGGCGGTCTACTATGCGCTCGCCAATCTACCAGCCTCAACGGCGACGATGCTGATGCAGCTCTCCATGCCAATCGCCATTGTCGCCTCCTGGTTCATGGGACGCGACAAGCCCAGCATCAAGAACAGCCTCGGCGCTCTGCTCTGCCTCATCGGTGTCATCGTCGTCGTCGGCAAGCCGGATGCGACGTCGGCCTATTTGGGCATCGGCGCGATGTTGGTCTGCGTCACATCCTGGGCGGTAACGCAGGCGATCATTCCCGTGGTCGCCAAGGATCACGGGACAGGGCTCTATGCCGCGATCGCGCGTTACGCAGCACCGCAGATGGTCGTCGCCTACCTGATCATGGAGGGGCAGAATCTGGGCTCGACGCTCGCAGCCATTCCGCTTGAGGGCTGGCTGGGCGTGATCGGCATCGCCACCTTCGGCTTCGCGCTCCCTTATTCGATCTGGTACTGGCTCCTGATGCGGCACCGCATTGACCAGTTGACGCCGTTCACGTTGCTGATGCCGATCTTCGGCGTGGCCACCGCCGCCTGGCAGCTGAATGAACCACTGTCGGAAGGATTGCTGCTGGGCGGCCTCATCATCCTGGTCGGCCTTGCCGTGGTGGTGTGGCATGGCCCCCGGCGCATTCAGCCGATCCCACCGGCCCAATAATCATACTTATGATGCGGTGCGGCAATTGAACATCTGCAAAAGATGTTAATCTTGTCTTTGTAATCCCTCGCTTAGTCTCCGGGCATCGATCGACCACTTTCCCTTTCGATGGATGCCTGGATGCGGACCGTAACCGGCCAATGGCAGAGCTTTGTGCCAGCTTTTGCCCTGTCTTTGACGGGGCTCGCGGCGCTGGGCGTAGCGCAAATGCTGCCCGTGGCGGAACCGGCGCGACCGGTGACCGTCTTTGCCTGGCACGGCGATGCGCTTGCCGCCGTGATCGACGCCGGCGGGCGCATGCTGAGTCCGGGTGGCCTGCCTGGCTCCATCATCGCCATCGCCGACGATCCCCATTTTGCCGATCATCTCTACGCCCATGGGGCCAGCTTGGTCCTTCGCGCCGACGATAGCATCGGCTGTACCGCTTCAAGGACAAAGTCATGAACACGATCGATGTCTTGCGCACCAAGGTGGCGCGGATCCTGGCCGCCTATATCTGCCTGCATCTGCCGGTGATAGCCCTTCTCGAATGGCTGGTCGGCGGTGGGCTGGGAGCGCTTTCCGTCATCGCCCTGATACTGGCCGTCGCCGTCGCCATCTTTACCGCCATGAGCACGGGCACCAGCCTGCAGCTGTTTCTGTCGGCAGCTCTCATGCTGATGATCGCCCTCATCGTCGCGGCGATGGAGGGCAATCCCTGGCAAATCGACATCCACATGTATTTCTTCGCAGCCCTCGCCATGCTGACGGCGTTCTGCGACTGGCGCGCCATTCTGACCGGCACCATCACGATAGCGCTCCATCATCTGCTGATGAATTTTATCCTGCCGGCAGCGGTATTCCCCGGTGGCGGCGACTTCTACCGTGTCGTCCTCCATGCCGTGATCGTGCTCATTGAGGCCGGGGTGCTGATCTGGGTCTCGCAATATCTGGCACGGGCGCTGGCCAATGGCGCTCTTGCCCTGGGCGAAGCAGAAGCAGCGCGCCAACAGGCGGAGCACGCCGCCGTGCAGGAACGTGAAACCGAAGCCCGCGCGAAGACTGAACAGCGCAGGGTGTTGGCCGGCATCGCCAGCGATTTCGAGCGTGCCGTGCAATCGGTGATCAACGAGGTCACGACGCGCACCGGCCAGGCTGCGAGCCTTGCTGACGGCATGACCCATGTAGCGCGCGACAATGCTGCCAAGGCCGCTCAGGCCGCCGATGCGTCGGGCGCCACCACCGGCGATGCCCAGGCGATCGCCGCGGCCGCCGAAGAGTTGACGGCTTCAGTATCGGAGATCCAGCGCCAGGCGCATCGCTCGAACGAGATTACCCAACGTGCCGTGGAACAGGCCACTGTCACCTCTTCTTCAGTGGCGGAACTTACCACTGCCGCCCAGAAAATCGGCGATATCATCCATCTCATCAACGATATTGCGAGCCAGACTAATCTTCTGGCCCTCAATGCGACCATCGAGGCGGCCCGCGCCGGTGAGGCAGGCAAAGGCTTTGCGGTGGTGGCGGGTGAGGTAAAATCGCTAGCTGGGCAGACCGCCAAGGCGACTGAGGAGATCTCTGCCCAGATTGGTGCCATTCAGACAGCGACCGGCAAATCCGCCGAAGCCATCCGCTCCATAAGCAACATCATCGGCGAGATCAGCGGCATCGCCCAGGAAGTCAGTTCGTCGGTCGAGCAGCAGAATGCCGCGACACGCGAGATCGCCAGTTCGGCACAGAGCGTCTCGCGCCGCACCGGTGAAACCACCGAGATCATCAGCAGCGTTCAGGTGGCGGCAAACGATACCGGCACCACGGCAACCGAGGTCTCGACAGCCGTCYAGAGCCTGGTCACACATTCGGCATATCTGCAGACCGAGGTGCAGAAATTCATTCGATCGCTGCCGACGAATTGAGAACCGACCGCCCCACCGTTATGGCCCGTAAAGGCAGACCATAACGGTGCGGGCAGGTCCTGCTTCAATGTGACGGCTTGTTCTTTTCGAAGGCCGCCTTCTGGTCGCCTGAGGCCGCCGGCTGGTACTTGGTCTTCCATTCGTCATAGGGCATGCCATAGACGATTTCGCGGGCTGCCGGGTCGGTGATGCCGATGCCGCGCTCTTCGGAAGCTTCGCGGTACCAGCGCGATAGGCAATTGCGGCAGAAGCCGGCGAGATTCATGAGGTCGATATTCTGCACATCCGTGCGTTCCTGGAGATGCTGAACGAGACGGCGGAAGGCCGCCGCTTCAAGTTCGGTCTTGGTCCTGTCGTTCATCGCACATAACCCTTCAAAAGGTCGTGGTTTCCTCGATCAGCCGGTCGACCACGCGCTCCAAGGCGGTGCGAGCCGGCAGACCCGCTGCGATCGCCGCATTATAGACTGCCAATTGGCGGTGCGCACTGGTGCCGCGGCGCAGGATTTCGCGCGTATGTGCCAGTTCCGCGGTACAGCCGAAGAAATGGGCATCCTCCTGCAGCAAGTCAATCATCTCGTCGATCAAATCGCGCATCGGCACGATGCGGCCTTTACCGAAATCGACCAGCCCTTCGTCGATGCCATAGCGTTGCGCGCGCCAGCGGTTTTCGTTGACCAGCATGGCCGCATAGCGCCGCCAGCGCTGATTGCCACGGCGCAGACGATAGAGCATGCGCAGGACGCATCGATACATGGCGGCAATGGCCAGCGTGTCTTCCAGCAAGGTGCAGGCATCGGAGATGCGCATTTCCAATGTCGGGAAGCGGGCCGAAGGGCGGAGATCCCACCAGATCTTGCTACCGTCCTCGATGAGGCCGGCGCTGATCAGGACGTCGAGATGCCGCTGATATTCACCGAAGGAATCGAAAATCTCCGGCAGTCCCGTGCGCGGCAGTTCATTGAACACGGCAAGGCGGTATGATTTGAGACCGGTGTCCGCACCCCGCCAGAAGGGCGAAGAGGTTGAAAGTGCGAGGAGATGCGGCAGGAAATAGCTGGCCTGGCTCATCAGGTCGATGCGCAGTTCCGGATCCTCGATGCCGACATGGACATGCATGCCGCAGATGAGCAGGCGCCGCACCGGCCCGCCCATATCGCGGGCCAGCGCGTTATAGCGTTCCTTGTCGGTATGCTTCTGCCCACCCCAATCGGCAAAGGGATGGGTCGATGCGGCAACGATGGCGCAGCCATGCCGCGCCGTGACCTCGGACAGGGTTGTCCGGAAACGGCGCAGCTGGTCGCGCGCCTCGCCCAACGTAGCGCAGATACCCGTGCCGATCTCGATCTGCGAGCGCATGAATTCCGGACTGACATGAACGCCCAACGCCGCCTGCGCTTCTTCGAACAGAGCCAGCGGCGGATCAGCGACGAGGTCACGGCTGGCCCGGTCGACCAGCAGATATTCTTCCTCGATGCCAAGGGTAAAGGCCGGGTCCGTCATGTTGTCTTGCCGGGCGAATAAAACACATTCGGGTCAGCGATGAGCCCCTTGATCGCCCCTTCCAGCTTGGCGGTCCAGCGCGAGACACCGGCGGCGTCGGCAATGAGGTCCTGGCGGATCTCAATGAGGGCATGCGGCAGGCGCTGCTCCTCAGCATGGGCAATGATGGAAAAGCCATGCTCGTCGCGGCCGGAATAGGGTTCATTGTCACCCACGGTAACATGGGGCAATTGTGCCAGGCGCGCCATCAGCGGTATGGGCAGGCGTGGATCGCGGTTCCACAGCACGCCGAAATGCCAGGGGCGTTTGAACCCGTTCATGACCGGCGTAAAACTGTGCAGCGACAGGATCGCCGGCAATTGCCCGCCAGCAATCTTGGCCTTGATCAGCTTGTCGACGGCGATGTGATAGGGACGGAAAATCTCCTCAGCCCGCTGCGCCCGCGCCCTGGCATCGAGTCCGCGATTGCCGGGAACCATGACCCGGTCGGATTCCTGGGCGATCGAGCTTGGATCGTCGAGCCGCCGGTTGCAGTCGATCACCAGGCGCGAATAGCTGGCCAGCGCACACGGCGCATCGAGATTGCGCGACAGGATGGCAGCCACGTTGGCAATGCCGATGTCCCAGGCGATGTGCTGGTCGAGTTCCTGCTGGCTGAGGCCAAGATTGCCGAGCTTCCGGGGAAAAGCGCGGCCGGCATGATCGCAGAACAGGATCAGCGGCGTCCGGCCGGATTCATTGAGGAGCGTGAAGGGCGGTGGATCCCCCGGTCCCAGGAGTTTGTCGTCATAATAGTCGGTAGACATGAATTGCGACTGTGCCTCGTCGAAATGTCCCATCCGTTGACCGGAAGCTGGGGTCAGCATAGAAGAGGCCGCATTATCTGTCATCCGACGCCAGCCGCAAGAATTCAGATTATCCCCATGAAACCAGGCCCTTCCGCGGACCGTTTTGCCCTGCCCATCCTGATTTTGGGGGCGGTCATGATTTCCTTCTCAGGCATCTTCGTCAAACTGTCGGAAGTCGGCCCGACCATGACCGGCTTCTATCGCATGGCGCTCGCGCTGCCGGTTTTTGCGATCTGGGTCATCAGCCATCGTCCACCACGGACATCCACGACCACAGAGCGCCGGCAGGCGTTCAAGATCACCGGCATTGCCGGCATCTCCCTGGCGGCCGATCTCATCGCCTGGCACTGGTGCCTGCAATTTGCCAGTGTCGCGGCAGCGACCTTGATGGGCAATACCGCACCGTTGTGGGTGGCAGCTGCCGGCTTCCTGTTCTTCGGCGAACGCTTCGGCCCGCGGTTCCTTCTTGGCATGGCGGCAGCCTTCGGCGGCGTCTGGTTGCTGCTGGCCGGTGGCGACAAGGGCTTCGACGTGCACAGCAGCCTGGCTTTCGTGCTCGGCATGCTGGGTGCCATCACCTATGCCGGATATTTGCGTGGCGGGAAGGCAGCAAGGAGGCACCTCTCGACCGCCGAAGTGATGTTATGGGGATCACTGGCTGCCACTCTCGTCCTGCTGCCGGTGGGCCTTCTTACCGAGGACAAATTCCTGCCCCAGACCTGGTCCGGCTGGGGTGCTGTCCTGGGGCTGGCACTGGTCAGCCAGACCATTGGCCAGAGCCTCATCAATTGGGCGGTGGCGCATCTGCCGGCCGCCTTCTCGTCGCTGACCCTGCTGATCAATCCGCTGGCCTCGGCGGTGTTTGCCTGGATGTTGCTGGGCGAGGCGCTCACCCCGTGGCAGATCCTGGGCGGGGTCGCGGTGCTGGTGGGGATCTTTGTGGCCAAGCCGAACGGCAAAAACGGTGGAAATGGCGGCGAAACGGACGCCGAAGCGGCACCACGCGCCGCATAGGAGCGCAAACGCGTCGCGGCCCTGCTTGACCCCGGCGCGCCAGCGTTTCTACTGTCACAGGATAAAGATCAGGGGAATTCCGTGAGCGCCACAGAAACCGAGCTTTTGAAGCGGATGTTTGCCGCCGCCATCGCTGCCGTCGACCCGTTGCAGATCCTCAGCGCCCATCTGCCCGCCAAGCCCAAGGGCCGCGTCGTTGTCGTGGGCGCCGGCAAGGCTGCGGCCGCCATGGCCAAAGCGGTCGAGGCGGCATGGGCCGGCAATATCGATGGGCTGGTGGTGACGCGCTATCAGCATGGCCTGCCGTGCCGCTCGATCGAGGTGGTGGAAGCAGCGCACCCGGTTCCCGACGAGCAGGGACAGCAGGCGGCGCGGCGCATTTTGGAAAAAGTCCGTGGCCTCAGCGCCGACGATCTGGTGCTGTGCCTGATTTCGGGTGGCGGATCGGCGTTGCTTGCCATTCCCGGCGATGGCTTGACCCTGGCCGACAAGCAGGCGGTCAACAAGGCGCTGCTGAAATCCGGCGCCAATATCGGCGAGATGAACTGTGTGCGAAAGCATCTCTCGGCCATCAAGGGCGGGCGGCTTGCAGCTGCTGCCTATCCGGCCAAGGTGGTAAGCTTGCTCATCTCCGACGTGCCAGGGGACGATCCTTCCGTGATCGGCTCCGGCCCCACGGTGGCCGACCCCACCACACGGCAGGATGCCATGGCGGTCTTCGCCAAATACGGCATGGCGATGCCACCAGCAGTCAAAGCCTATCTCGAAAATCCGGCCTGCGAGACGCCCAAGCCCGGCGATCCGCGTTTAGCAAATTGCGAAACACGCATGCTGGGAACGCCGCAGCATGCTCTCGATGCAGCTGCGAAGGTGGCCAAGGCAGCCGGCTATACCCCGCTCATTCTCGGCGATCTCGAGGGCGAGGCCCGTGACGTAGCGCTGGTCCATGCCGGCATTGCCCGCCAGATCGCCCACCATGGCCAGCCTGCTCCGGCGCCGGTGGCACTGATTTCCGGCGGCGAAACGACGGTGACCGTGCGCGGCAAGGGCCGCGGCGGGCGCAATGCCGAGTTCCTCCTGGCCCTGGCGGTTGCCCTCAACGGCCAGGCCGGCATTTATGCCGCTGCCGGGGATACCGATGGGATCGACGGGACCGAGGACAATGCCGGCGCCCTTCTGACACCCAATAGTATTGCCCGGGCCGCCGATAAGGGCTTGAGTGCCAAGGCCATGCTGGCCGACAATGACGGTTATGGATTCTTTTCGGCCTTGGGGGACCTCATCGTCACAGGTCCGACACGAACCAATGTCAATGATTTCCGCGTCATCCTGATCAATCGACCATAAGAACTGGGTAAAAAATGAGACGTCAGCGCAAGGCCAAGATCGTTGCGACCCTAGGCCCCTCCTCCACCTCGCGGGCAGAAATCGAGGCCTTGTTCCTGGCCGGGGTGGACGTGTTCCGCCTCAACTTCTCCCATGGCAGCCATGAGGATCACAAGAAGCGCTACGACATCATCCGCGACATCGAGAACAGCACCAAGCGGCCGATCGGCGTGCTGGTCGATTTGCAGGGGCCGAAGCTGCGCGTTGGCCAGTTCAAGAACGGTTCGGTCGTGCTGCAGCCGGGACAGAAGTTCACTTTCGATCTCGATAAGGCCTTGGGCGACGAGCGCCGGGCACCGTTGCCGCATCCGGAGATTCTCTCGGCCTTGAAGCCCGGCGTCACCCTGCTGCTCGACGATGGCAAGCTGCGTATGCGCGTGCTGAAGGCCGCCAAGGACGCCGCCGAATGCGAGGTCGAGATCGGCGGGAAGCTTTCCGATCGCAAGGGTGTCAACGTGCCGGACGTGGTCTTGCCGCTGTCGCCGCTCACCAAGAAGGATCTTGCCGATCTCACTTTCGGTCTCGATATCGGTGCTGACTGGATCGCCCTCTCCTTCGTGCAGCGTCCGGAAGACGTAGCCGAGGCCCGTAAGCTCATTCAGGGCCGTGCCCGCATCATTTCGAAATTGGAAAAGCCTGCCGCCATCGAACGGCTGGAGGAGATCGTCGAGCTCTCTGATGCCGTGATGGTGGCGCGCGGCGATCTTGGCGTCGAGATGCCGGCCGAAGATGTCCCCTCGCTGCAGAAGCGCATCATCGCCGCCTGCCGGCTCGCCGGCAAGCCGGTGGTCGTGGCAACGCAGATGCTGGATTCCATGGTCACCTCGCCGACACCGACCCGCGCCGAGGCGTCCGACGTCGCCACCGCGGTCTATGACGGCGCCGACGCGGTGATGCTGTCGGCCGAAACCGCCAGCGGCCAGTTCCCGCTGGAATCGGTTGCGATGATGAACCGCATCGCCGAACGGGTGGAGCGCGATCCGTTCTACCGCCGCATCCTGGAAGCGCAGCGCCTCGATCACGCCGCCACGGAATCGGATGCTATCAGCCAGGCGGCGGCCCAGGTCGCGCATACGCTCTCGGCCGCGGCCATCTGCACCTACACGACATCAGGCTCGACGGGCCTCCGCATGGCGCGCGAGCGGCCGGAAGTGCCGATCCTGTGCCTCACCTCGAAGCTGCAGACGGCGCGCAACATGGCGCTGGTCTGGGGCACCCATTGCGTGGTGACCGCGGACCTCAAGCGCTTTTCGGAAATGGCGGAGAAAGCTTGCCGCATCGCGCTCCGCGAGGATTTCGCCAAGGCCGGCGAGCGCATCGTGGTGACCGCCGGTGTCCCGCTCGGCACGCCCGGCTCAACCAACATCCTGCGCGTGGCATGGGTCGAGGAGTAAGCGCCTAGCGCCGCGGCAGTAACTGCCCAAGAGCAGGTGGCGCCGCGGCCGGTCGTGCGCGGCGCCAGAACGCCAACCGGCCAAAGAAGGCGGCGATAGCGCGGTGCCTTTCCGCCTGGGCCCGCCGCGCGGCCTCCGCCCGCAGTTGCGCCTGTTGCTGTGGGGTCAGCACAGCATAGTCACGCAGCTGACGCTCGAATTCATCATCACGCATGCCACCCTCCCGTCCTGGCGCCCACTCTGGCGCCTCACACGAAGTTAGGGATGGCCATTGATCAATAAAAATGATTAATTATGATCATAATAATCTTCAGATGAGATTATGGATCTGGCCGATCTGACCATCTTCCGGACCGTGGTTGAAGCTGGCGGCATCACGCGGGCGGCCGAGAAGCTGCACCGGGTGCAATCCAACATCACCACCCGGATCCGCCTGCTCGAGGAGGATCTCGGCACGCAACTGTTCGTCCGGCAGGGCAAGAAGCTGCATGTCTCCCCGGCCGGCAGGATCCTACTCGACTATGCCAATCGCCTGCTGGCGCTGGCGGACGAGACGCGCGGTGCCGTGCAAGACCAGGTACCGCGCGGCCTGTTTCGGCTGGGCGCCATGGAAAGCACCGCGGCGGCGCGGCTGCCTGCACCCCTCAGCCTCTATCACCGTCGCTATCCGGCCGTGTCGCTGGAATTGCAGACCGGCAACACGGAACTGATAACGAGCCTGGTCCTCGCGGGGGTCCTGGACGCTGCCTTGGTGATCGAGCCGACCATAACGGCGCCTTTCGACCTGTTGCCGATCTATGAAGAGGAGCTTGTGATCGCGGCCGCAGCCGGTCACCCGTTGATCCGGGCGCCGGGACCGGATGCGCCGGACACGATTTTGGCCTTCGAATCAGGCTGCGCGCACCGCAAGCGATTGGAGGATTGGTTTACGCGCGCCGGGCATATGCCAACGCGCATCGTCGAGATGTCCTCCTATCACGCGATGCTTGGCTGTATCGCCGCCGGCATGGGCATGGCGCTGTTGCCGCGCGCTGTCCTCGACACATTTCCGGGAAAGGCGCTGGTCAGCATCCACCCGCTGCCTGCAGGCTACGATCGCGCGCGCACGCTCCTGATCTGGCGCAAGGGGTTGCATTCGCCCAAGATCGCCGCGTTGGCGGAGGTCCTCACCGAGACCAAGCCGGCTCCGGCTGCCGGAAAACAGTCCCTCAAATCCCGTGCGCCTTCGCCTTGAACAGGATGCGCTGGTAGAGATAGCCGATGCCGATGAGCGCGATGCCGAGACCAAGGAAGCTTGCGACGCGGTAGAGACCGGTGAGGTCGGACGCGTCGATGAGCCCCACTTTCAGGATCGTCAGCAGCACCACTGCAGCCGAGGCATAGCGCAGCGCCTGGGAGCGCATCTTGATACCCAAGCCCAACAGCGCGACGCCATAGAGCGTCCAGGCCGCGGAATAGCCGTAGAGTTCGGCATCGGTCGTCGCATTGCCGCTGAAGAAGCTGAACTCGATGATGCCGCCATGGACCAACTGGCGCACCCATAGGGAAACACAGACGAAGCCGAGGAAGAGGCCGTAAATGCCCGCCACACGATAGCCGATGCGCGCCTTCTGCCCCAGATCGGTGCGGCGCATCAGGCCGGCAGCGAGCCCCAGCAGCAGCAGGCAAGGCACACCGTAGACCAAGGCGACGCGGTTGAAGAAAGGCGTTTCGCCGACATAGATCCTGTTGAAGATCGGATGTTCCAGGAAGAGCGGGAACAGCAGCAGCCAGAAGGCAGCGATGCTGGCCACGATGAGGGCTGCATCATAGAGCACCGGCGACTTCCGCCGGTCACCGATCAGCAGCAAGAGATGCGCCACGATGAGCCAGGCGATCGCCTGCACGCCGTGGGCCAGGAAGTCCGGATCGGCAACGTCGATATGGGCGTAGAAATGATCGATCTCCAGCCCGAGGAGCGCAAAAGCCAGGCCCGCTGCACAGACCTGCAAGACGCGACGCAGTTTCTGTTCCGGCGTCTCGGCGAGGAGATAGGCGGTCACGATGAAGCTCATGAGCGGAATGCCGAGGCCATAGAGCAGCCAGTTGAAAATCAGCGTATCGCCGGCCGGGAAATCGGAAAACCAGATGCCGCCCAGGATCAAGGCACCGCCCACCCAGATGGCACGGCGCAGCCAGGCAAGATCGAGCCGGTTCGCCACCCAGGCGATGATCGGCAGTTCGAACGACCAGGCCACGGCGATCCAGGCATTTTCCAGCTGCATCGGAATGGCGATGGCAATGAAGCCGGCAACCGCCAGGCAATGGAGGGCGAAGGCACCGACATAATGCGGATCCCGGTGGCGCAGGGCATCGAGGCGCTGCGCCAACCCCATGTGGATCGCAGCCAGGCCCACGGCCAGGATCGGCCAGGAGATCAGGAACTGATGCTCGCGCAACTGCCAATAGGCGCCGCCAAAGACGAAGCCCGACCCCAGCGTCGAGAGCGCTGCCCAGCGCACGGGATGCTTGGCGCCATGGGCGAAGTACCAGCCGCCGAACAGCAGGCCACCACCGAAGACGAAGCCGGTCACGATCATCTCGAGGCTGCGATCGGTGACGGCGGCCGTCGCGTAATCCCAGCTCGTCGCCGGCCACAGCGCATAGACTGCCACCAGGATGGCGGTGCCGGCATAGGCGGGCACGTCCTCGACCACCCAGCGGCGTGCCGCCACCAGGTGGCTCGCCACCAGCAGCAGTGCGAAGAACCAGTTCATCACCGCATGGTCCGTCGCGTCGATGAGGAGCGCCATCAAGGCGAAGCAGGCAATCGAGGTTGCACGCGTGGTCCATAACATCTCGACCGACCGCGCAGCGCCGCCCTTGGCTTCCAGCGCCCAGATCGAGGTCCAGGAGGTCGCGATGAGGAACAAGGGAATGGCGAAGGTGCCGCTCATGTTGTGGTCAACGGCGATGACCGAGGTGACGAAGGCCGCCCAGAGCAAGCCGCCGGCATTGGCGATCGCAGCCTGGTACCACCAGCCGCGCTTCTGCAGGAGCACCAGCGCACCCCCTTGCAGCAGATAGAGGAAGCCGAACAGGATTGGCAAGTTGGGCTCGCCCGAGGAGACGAAGAGCGGTGTCAGGATTCCGCCGGCAAGACCGACCAGCCCGACGAACGGCCCTTCGCGCAAGGCGAGGGCGATGGCAGCGAAAGTCAGCGCGGCCAGCGTCACAAATGCCAGCGCCGTGGGGATGAGGTCATAGAGTGCCGTTGCGGCAAAGAGGCTCGCATAGAGGACGGCCATCGATGCCGCCGTCAGCGACTGACCTAGATTATTCGAACGCGTGCGCATCCACTGCGCGATGCCAAGGAGCACCAAGCCAAAGACGATGCCAAGGCCGACACGCACGGCCGGCGACAGCCAGCCCTGCTCAATCGAATATTTCACCAGGAACACGCCGGCCAAAGCCAAGGCGATGCCACCCAGCCAGCCATAGATGCGGCCGCCGAGACGGCCTTCGAAATCCTTGCTCTCTCCAGCTTGAGCAAGGGTGGCCCGGGCAATAGCGGTCTGCGCGACGGCGGGCGCAGCCTGCTCGACAACGGGCTCCGGCAAGGTTTCCGCGGATGCGCTCTCCATCGCCATTTCCGGCGGCATTTCCAGCGGAATCTCGGCGGGGCTTTCTGCGGGATTTTCCGCGGGAATCTCGGCTGGCGTTTCGGCCGGGATGTCGGGAGTCGTCACATCGGGAGCAACCTCAGGCGTGGGGCCGGCCAGCCCCTGGCGCTTGAGATAAGCGAGTTCCTGGCGCAACGCCGCCATCTCGCGTTCCAGGCGCAGCCCGCGGCGCCAGGAGATAAAGGAGATGAACGGCATCACCAGGACGGCAAAGCCACCCACCGCGACACCGATCAGCGAAAACAGAATTCCCAGTACTTCATCCATGGAAGGCGCGCCATTCGATCAGAGGAGATTACGAGAATAGCATAGGCCAAAGCCGACCCGCGGCCCGGAATGCGAGAGCGATTCACATTCAGCCGACGCCGGACCATAGTGAGAAGCTAATTGCTGGTTGGCTGCCAGGCCTGCAGGAGCATCTGGGCGCGCGCCTGGTCCGCTGGCGTCATCTGCTTGGCCAGCACCTGCGTCATCTCCTGCCCCTCTTGGTCACCCTGGCGGGCACAGAGGGCTGCATAAAGGAAGCTCTGCGCCAGATCCTTCGGGACCCCGAGGCCGTAAAAGAAGCGCTGCGACATGAAGCGCTGCGACTGGCGCACATTCTGGTTGGCAGCTTTGAGCAGCCAATAGGACGCCTTCATCTCGTCCTGTGAAACGCCGGTGCCGGTGGCATAGAGCGCACCGATCTGCGCCTGGGCACGTGCATTGTTCCCACCAGCAGCCTTTTCCAGCCAGATGGCAGCCTGGGCCGGATCCTGCGGCACGCCATGGCCATCCAGATACATCTGGCCGATGGCAGCCTGGGCCGATGGCTGGCCAGCTTCAGCCAATGGCATGAACTCCTTCAAGGCGGTGGCGTAATCGCCGGCTTCGTAAGCCTTGAGACCGGCAACGCCATCGGCAAAGGCCGATGGGGTCGCCAGGGTCATGAGGATGGCGGTGACAAGCGCCGCGCGCACTGCCCGGGTCATTTGCCGCGATTCTCGTTGAACGCCGGATCGACAACTTCCGGTGCCTTCGCGGGCGAGGTCGAGGTCGAGGCCATCAACTGCTGCGTCAGGCCGGCCGGAATATCCGGCAGATCATCGCGGCTGTAGGCGTCCTTGCGGAACTGCATCACACCATCTTCATCGACCCAGGCCGTCATATAGGTGATGTGGACCGGCAGCGGATTCTTCAGCTTGACGAGCGTCGTCTTCGCCGTCTTCAGAACCTCGTCGATGCGGCTCGCCGGCCATTCCGGATCGTCTTTCAGCACGAACTTCGCAAGATCGATCGGCTGCTGGGTGCGCACGCAGCCGGAGCTGAAGAAGCGGTCCTGCTTATCGAACAGCTTCACAGTCGGCGTCCCATGGAGGAATACCGAGAAATCGTTGGGGAAGTCGAACTTCACGGGGCCTAATGCGTTTTCCGGCCCAGCCGCCTGCTTCAGCGTATAGGGGAAATTGCCGGGGCCAACCGAATGCCAATCAATGGCATTCGGGCTCACCACATTGCCGCTGCGATCATAGATGGTGAAGCCCTTGGATTCCAGGAAGCCCGGATTGTTGCGTTCGCGCTTGACCTCGTCGATGGCGGCGATCTTGGCCGGCGCCGTCCAATCCGGATTCAGCTTCACGGTATGGATGACCGAGGACAAGGTCGGCGATTTGCGTTCCAGCTTGCCGAAGATGGCCTTGGTGTAGAAGACCGTCTTGCCGTTCTCGATCACCTTCACTTCCTGCGAGGGGATGTTGGCGATGAGGTGGCGCGCTTCAAATTTCGGCCCTTCCTCGCGCATGCGATCGAGGTTGAGGAGAATCTGCCGAACACGGTTTTCGGCACTGACGTTCATTTCTTCGATCGTCCGGCCACCGATGACGCCGTCGTCATTGAGACCGTGATTGCGCTGGAAGAGTTCGACCGCCGCGACCAGCTTGGGATCATAGAGATCGCCGGTCGCCATGTCGGCCGCTGCCAACTCGCCTGTCACGCTGAGCCTGGTGCGGAGCGCCTGCACGGCCGGATCGCTCTTGCCGGGCTCGAGCTTCTTGACCGTCGGCACTTTCTGCCAACCGCCGCTTTCAAACAACGCCACCTGCTTCGGCAGATAATTCAGCAGCGACCAGAAACGGTAATAGGTCGGCAATTCCTCATTGAGCAGCGCATCGACGCTGTCGGCGTCGGCGACTTTGCCAAGGACCTTGGCGCCATGTTCGTCTTCGTCGCCAAGGAAGGTATTGGCATCGATCGCCGTGCCGACGAAGGCTGCGGCCAGAATGGCTTCGGCGAGCGCCTGATTGTCGGGCGAGGTCGGCACCGGCACGGACGCCACGGCGGCCAGGACCGGCGCCGGCGCATTGAGGCCGGCCGCCGCTGCAAGCGGCAGGCGGTCATGGAAGCGTGCCCCGAGCTCGGAAAGGCCGGTTGGCGTCGTGAAAAGGGCGAGCCCACCATTCTCGGCATAGAAGTTCAGCAGCCCGGTCCAGTCGACGGGCAAGCCATCGAACAGCGGATCCTTGGCAAGTTCGGTAAGTGCCGTATCGAGATTGGGCAACGGTAACGGGGCTGGCGCCGCAATCGTGCCGCCGGGCGTCTTGCTATCGGGCGTGGTCAGCTGGTCGCCGTCCAGCGAGTCACGCTTTTCTGCCCAGGCGGGCTGGCTCAAACCGAGCGAAAGCGTCACGGCCAGCATCCCGGCCGATTTCAATGATGTCATCCAACGCGTCATTTTAGCTTCATCCCACATTACGTCATCTGCGCCTGGAACCGATGGTCCTGCGCTCTGTCGTCCCCCGCTATATATAAGCAGGCATGGGGTGTCACTGCCAGCCCCGCGACCTTGTGATGCGGATCACGCGCAACGGTGGTTTTCTGCCGATTTTCTATCGGCAGGCCGTTCTTTGGCGGCTGTTTTTCCTAGCTGTGGGCCAGGGCCGGCCGGCCGAAGGCCGTGACGGACACCAGCGATTCCATGAAAATCTTGAGGCCGCCCGGCTGCTCGAACACCTTGTCCGCGCGCTCATGGTTGAACTCGATATCTGCCGCCCCGGCCTTCTTGGCCATGGCGCCGGCTTCGGCACCGGCAATTTCCCTGGCATAGGCAGCAGCTTCTTCGAGATCGACGAAATCCTTGAGCCCGCTCGGCAGATGGGCGCGGAAGACACCCTCGGTCGGCTGGGTGATCGTGATTGCCACGCGCTGCATGACGCCGCCAGCCACGGCGCCCACGGCATTCGAGACATCGGCATGGGGCGGAATGATCAGCTCGGTACGCAGGCGGCGCGCAATCTCGCCATAGTAGCTGCCGACCGGGGCGCCGATCGCGACCAACGGGAAATTCAGCTTCAAGGCGACGTCGATGAGGGATGCAGCACCCTGCGCCGGACCGATCGACCGGTCGACCAGATAGCGGCCGAGCGTACCCCAATGATGCGTGTCGATCCCTGCCTGTTCGGCGATGGCGGTTTCCAGAATGACGCGGCCCGATTGCAGCACCACCTGTTCGACGATGGCTTCCGCCAGCACCTTGCCGTTGGCAGGCGGCACCCAGCCGGCGAAGGGCGCGCGGCGCAGGAACAGTTCGGCACCGATCTCAGCCGCTTCCGTGCACCAGCTGGTCTGACGGCCGAGCACATGGGCGGCATCGGATGGCGTCAGGCCACTGATGATCACCAGGCCACGATCGACAAGACGCGCGAGATGCCGGCCGATGGCGGGGCTGAAGATGAGATCGGCCAAGGCCACCGGACCATTTGCCAGCGCTTCCCAGACTTTCATCTGGCCCTCGCTCAGACCCTCGGCGCCGGTATCGAGCGGTCGCTGGCGCAGCGCGAACTGGCCGCGATAAGCCATCATGTCTTCGTTGGCGAGCTGCTGACGCAGGGTGTCGAGCACCTTCGGATAAAGATGCGCGAGCAGGCTCAAGGCCACGACGCGGCGTGGCCCCACCAGGAAGCCGTGATGCTCGTCGATGCGCACTTCGCTGTCACCACCGAGGCCATAGGTATGAACCGCCACGGCTTCGACCATGGTGCGCCAGCCGCCGACCACGGCACCTTCCTTGTTCAGCACTGGCCGGCCATGGCGCAACATGGCGATATCGGTGGTGGTGCCGCCCATATCGGAAACCATCACGGTGTCGGCACCGGAGAGATGCCGCGCGCCAACCAGGCTGGCGGCGGGACCGGACAGGATGGTTTCGACCGGACAGGTCAGTGCCACCTGCTGATCAATGAGCGATCCGTCACCCTTCACCACCATCAGCGGCGCGTTGATGCCCTTTTCGGTGAGCAAGCCGCTCACAGCACGGATCAGCTGCTGCAATTGCGGGATGAGGCGAGCATTGAGGGCCACGGTCAGCGCCCGGCGAGGTGCGTCGAGCTTCGAGGTCAACTCGTGGCCGCAACTGACCGGCTTGTCGGTCAAGTCGCGGATCATCTGGCGGACCGCGATTTCATGGGCTGGATTGCGCACCGAGAAATAGCCGGAGACCGCAAAGGCCGCGACCTTGGGCGCGTGTGTCAGGATTGCCTCGCGCACGGTCTCGATGTCGAGTGGCGCCTGCTCGTCGCCCGTGGGTTTGTGACCGCCGATTACAAAAACCACCGGGTCCGATCCCAGAGCCTGCTTGAGGCCGGCACGTTCCAGCGCCTTCACATCATAGCCCAGCAGGATGAGGCAGATCGGCGCCCCATGTCCTTCGACGATGGCGTTGGTGGCCAAGGTCGTCGACATTGACACAAGTGCGATGTCCACCGGTTTCACACCGGCAGGCAAGCGCGGCAGGACAGCCTCGATCGCACCCTTGAGGCCGATCGCCAGATCATGCTTGGTGGTTAGGGATTTGGCCGTGGCCAATACACCGGCGGCAGAGCCGGCCATGGCCTGATCGAACAACACGGCATCGGTATAGGTGCCACCGGTATCCAGGCCGAGCAGAATGGGCACGATTGATCCTCTGTAAATCTGGCATATATCTGAGCTGAGAGGTCGGATATGGCGTCATCCGACGCGCGCGGTCAAGTCGCCGGGCGGCGAAAATTGGCCGATTTCACCCCAAATCATGGCTTCGCCAGCGCCCGCGTCTCTTGCCCCCTGGCATGTGTTCCCTATGATGCGGATGCGGCAGACATGTGAAATGCATAGAATGCTGTGCATAGGTTGTGTCAGGTGATTCGGGCGGGGGGACGAGCCGGCCGAAATCCGCCAAGCCGTGCGAGATATGGGGAAAACGATATGCATGTGGATCGACCGCGAGGCGGCGCCAGGATTGCGTCCAGGAAGCTGGCGCACCGGCGTGGCCTCGGACTATGGCGTGCCTTCGGACTCCGGGCCTTCGTCCTGGCTGCGGCGCTCATCTCGGGTGGCCTGTTCTCAGGTGGCCTGTCAAGCGGACCGGCGCGTGCCGATGCGACCAGCGACGGTCTGCCGCCAGGCGACATCGTCACCTACGACCAAGTCCTCGCCGATCCGGACAATATCGAGCTCAGCTATCGCTATGCCATCAGCCAGATCCGTAAATCGGATCTGCTGGGTGCATCGGCAACACTCGATCGGTTGATCCTGCTGGCGCCGCAGGGGCCCAATATCCGCGCGCTGCGGGCGATCGTGCTCTACCGGCTCGACAATCTTCGTGAAGCGCAGAAGGAATTTGCCGATCTGCTGACGCTTGAGCTCGATCCGGAACTACGCAGCAATATCGAACGCTACGCTGGCGAATTGAATCGCCGCGACCAGCAGACCCGCATGAATTTGCTGACCAGCATCGGCTATCAATATGACACCAACCGTTCCGGTGCGCCAAATTCCGGCCAGGTCCGCACCTTTCTCGGCACCTTCGATCTGCAGAACGGTCGCAAGGAGGATGACCACAGCCTGACCGGCCTTATTCGTTTCGGTATCGAGCATGACCTTGAGGGCCAGGACCGCAACACGCTGTTTGCCTCGGTCAGCGCCTACGGCGCCGATCAATTCAAGCTGGACAATTACGACACGGTCGACCTCAGCGTCCAGGCCGGTGGACGGTTTGAATTCGGCGCTGTCTTTCTCACGCCAACGCTCAATTATGACCATCTGTTCCTGGGCGGCGACAGCTATCTCGATAATTACGGCGGCAGCCTGCGCGCCGACATGCGCATCAGCGATCCGGTCAATCTGTGGCTGCGCGGTGATCTGGCGCGGATCGATTACTACAACACGACACTTTATCCGACCGGCGATCTGCAATCCGGCGGTGACGTCGGCATCACGGCTGGTGCCGATTTCTACATCGGTACCAATCAGCGCCTGACCATCAGCGCCACGCATCACGGGTTCAATTCCGATCAAGCCTGGGAAACCTATGTCGGTGAGCGGCTGAACATCAACCATACGTGGCTCATCGGCGGCGGTGCGTTCCTGCTCACGGACCTGTTCGGCGAATATGCCAACTACGACGAAGCCGACCCGATCACCGGCGAGACGGATCGCGACGACTGGATCTACCGCGCCCGCGTGACCCTGGGCGTGCCGGTGCAGACCCTGGTCGGCGCCGAGGAATGGCCGGCAGCCCTCGATGGCCTCACCGTCTCGGTCTATGGGGAGTATTACCGCGCTGATTCCAACATCACCAACTACGAATATGACAATGCCCGGGGCGGCCTCACCATCAGCAAACGCTGGGAGTTTTGAGGATGAGCGTTCCGGCTTGCATCCATGCCACGGTTGGGGCCATGCTCAATGAGACGGTCGGCCCGACAGCTATGCCTGTTTTGAGGAGTTGCTGACATGCGATCCACGCGCAAGCTTTTGATGGTCGGCACCATCGCTGCCGGCCTCCTGCCCGGCCTGGCCTTTGCTGAACTGGGCGAACCTGCAGGCGTTGCCGGTGCGGTCTCCGGCGCGGTCGGCATCGTCTCGCCGGCGAAGCAGATCTCAACCCCGGTCGCCGTCAATTCCGGGGACGGCATCGTCATGGGCGATGGGCTCTCGACCGGCAGCGACTCCCGGCTGCAGGTGATGCTGCTGGATGAATCCGCCATCACCCTCGGCCCGGATGCACAGATCACGATTGATGAATTCGTCTATGACCCCGCCAACACCAACAGCAATGCCATGAGCGCCAGCATCGCCAAGGGCGCCTTCCGCCTGGTGACGGGTGGCATTGCGCGACAGAATCCCGAAGGTACCGAGGTCAAGCTGCCCAACGCGGTGTTGACCATTCGCGGCACCACCGTGATCGGTGCCTGCGCTGCCACCTGTTTCGTGGCGCTGGCCGGGACCGGTGACGAAAATACCGCCGGCAAGAAGCCGAGCGTGGTGACGTTGAAATCCGACAAGGGCACCGTCGTGCTGAAGCGCACCGGCTATTACGTTGAAATCGGCGCCGACGGCACCCTGAGCCCGCCGCGCAAAATGACCGACGAGATCGACAAGAAATTCGCCGATCTGTTTGTGCCGCTGAATGCCGCGGGCGCGCCGGTGGGCGGGTTCCAGCCCGATCCGCGCCAGGTCATCGGTCAATCCGGGCAGCCGACGCAAGAAGCCAATCCCCTGGCCGTGAACCAGCGCGAGTTCGAGGATGCCGGCCAGATCAACGGCACGGACACGCTGCAGACCACGAGCAATCTGCCGGTCGCCCAGATTCAGTATGCGAGCGATGCAATCAGCTTTACCGGCGGTTCCGGCGACGGGGTCTATTTCACCAGCTTCACCCTTGATATGGGCGCCAGGGCGACCACGGGCTCGCTCACGATCGATCACCAGGATGAAGGGTTCGTCACCACCATTGCTTTGCCGTCCGCGTCCTTTGACCAGGGGCTGAGCCTCACGGCCTCAGGCAGCGTCCCCGGCGCGCTGCTGGCGAGCGCTCCCAATCCCGACGCGACATTCAATTTGAACTACACGATCGGCCACGACGCCGTCGGCACCAGCTTTCAGTTCGATTCCGATGGAACCGGAACGGCTTTCGGCCCGTCCACCGGTTCCGGCGACGCGCCTCTCGTCCCTTGAACCCGCGCGTGCCAGCCAACACCTTGCAAGCGTATACAGGATAGATCATGCGTGATTTCCATACTGCCGGCCGTTCCGCCATCTATGCGGAAGACGGGGCTGCTGCGACGTCCCATCCACTGGCCACATCGGCCGCTCTCGATTGCCTGAAAGCCGGCGGCAGCGCCATCGATGCCGCCATCACCGCCTCGGCCGTGCTGGCCGTGGTCGAACCGGCGATGACCGGCATCGGCGGCGATTGCTTCGTCCTGATGTCGAAGGGCGGCAGCGACGATATCATCGCCTATAACGGCAATGGCGCCGCTCCCCTGAAGGCGGAAGCCGGCTATTTCCAGGAACGCGGCATCAGCGACATCACCGCCGATTCAATCCATGCGGTAACCATCCCCGGCGCCATCGAAGCCTGGTGCCGCCTTGCTGGCGATCATGGCAAGTTCGGCATCGACCGGCTGCTGCGACCGGCTATCCATTATGCTGAGGCAGGCTTTCCCGTGGCGCCACGCGTCGCCTACGATTGGGCGCAGGAAGCCGAAAAGCTGCGCCGCGATCCGGCAGCAGCAGCGAGCTACCTGGTCGCTGGCCAGGCGCCCAAGATTGGCGACCGCGTGCGCCTGCCGCTGCTCGCCAAGACCCTGCGCGAAATCGCCAGCCGGGGTGCTGCCGGTTTCTATCAAGGCTGGGTGGCCGAGGACATGGCGACTTCCATGGCCGCGCAAGGCGGTCTTCACGCGCTGGAGGATTTCACCCGCCACCGCGGCGATTACGTGACGCCGATCGCGACCGAGTATAAAGGCCATAAATTGTGGGAATGCCCGCCGCCGGGCCAAGGCCTCACCGCACTTCTCATGCTCAATATTCTGCAGGCCTATGGCACCGAACATGCCGGCAGCGATCCCTTGGGCGCTGACCGGCTGCATCTGCAGCTGGAAGCCGCCAAGCTCGCCTACCGTGAACGCAACGCGCATATCGCCGATCCGGCCTTTGCCAAGGTGCCGGTCAGCGGCCTGCTCTCCGCATCCCATGCCAAGACGCTCGCTGGTCTGATCAAATCGGAGAAGGCTCTCGATCTTGAGAAGATGGGGCAGTTCCCCAAGCATCCCGACACCACCTATCTCACCGTGGTCGATCGCGACCGCAATGCCGTGAGCTTCATCAATTCGGTCTATTACGGTTTCGGCAGCGGTCGCATGGCGCCGAAATCCGGCGTGCTCATGCAGAATCGCGGCGCCTGCTTCGTGGTCGACCCAGCGCACCCCAATTGCATCGGGCCGGGCAAGCGCTCGATGCATACGATCATCCCGGCCATGGTCACCGGTGGCGGCAAGGCCGTGATGTCCTACGGCGTCATGGGCGGCGATTACCAGCCGGTCGGCCAGGTCCATGCCCTCACCAATATGCTGGAATACGGCATGGATCCGCAGCAGGCGCTCGACTGCCCCCGCGCCTTCTACGACGAGGGAACATTGTGGGTCGAAGCCGGCATCCCAGCGAAGACTGTGAGCGCCCTGGCTGCCCGCGGCCACAACGTCCAGCCGATCGCGGATCCCCTGGGCGGTGGGCAGGCGATCTGGATCGACTGGCAGCGCGGTGTGCTGGTGGCCGGCTCGGATCCACGCAAGGATGGTTGCGCCCTTGGCTACTAGGTCCGGATTCCTGCGCAATAATGGCAGATTCCCGAGTGAATCCAGCATGTTGCCGTGATTTCGGGAATTTTACTTTGCATTTGCGGGAGGCCTGTGTCAGCTTTGGGACAAGCCAAGGCGAAAACCGCGGCGACAGTTCGGGGATAATGTTAACCATTGTGAGGAATGATCCGGTTTGACCCGGATTTTGGCGTGGAGATCGTGGGGACGATTCGCGCCGGTCTTACCTAGCAACGCGATTTGGCTTCCGGAGGCATTCCGGGCGCCTAGGGAGATTGGAAAGATATGTCATCACGTCACCAAACGGCCCCTCTGCTCGGCCGCCGCTCGTTCCTTGGGTTAGGTCTGGCGGGTGCCAGCGCCCTCACCTTCCTGCCCCGTACCGTTATGGCAAAAACGACAGCGACCGACAGCCGGACGCTCGGTTTCTTCAACACCCATACCAACGAGATCCTGAAGGCCACCTATTGGCAGAATGGCACCTATGACCGTGGCGCCATCAAGGACATGAACTACATCCTGCGCGATCACCGCAGCGGCGATGTGTACTCGATGGACCTCAAGCTGTTCGACCTGCTGGTCGATCTGCATCGCCGCGCCGACAGCAAGAAGCCGTTCGAGATCATCTCCGGCTATCGCAGCCCGGTGACCAACGCCAAATTGGCCTCCGCCAGCAACGGTGTCGCCAAGCGCAGCATGCATATGGACGGCAAGGCGATCGATATCCGCCTCCGCGATGTGCAGCTCGCCGATCTGCGCCTCGACGCCTTGGCCATGAAGGCGGGTGGCGTCGGCTATTATCCGAAATCGGATTTCGTCCATGTCGATACCGGGCGCGTGCGCCACTGGTAGACTTGCCGGCGATCCTTTTCCCTCGACTTGCAAGGGCCCGCGCCACATCATTGGCGCGGGCCTTTTGATTTGGGCGGGAAAGCATCATGGCAGACGATCTTGAGGATTTGAGGGCGCGCGTGGCGGCGGCACGCGAAAAACTGACTCATGATGTCGACTTCGCACAGAAGGTCGAGCTGCGCCTCAACGATCTTGCGCGCATTGTCGAAGGATCGCTGGCACGCCAGAGTGCCGAACTGGATGCTGCACAAACCCGTATCGCCGTGCTGGACGAAGATCTGGCCCGCGCCCTCGCCCGCGCCGAGCAGGCTGCCGGCGATGCTTCTCGCGCTGACCGGCTCGCCAAGGAAAACGGCGATCTGCGCTCGATGGTGATGACATTGCTCGAGGTCATCGAGGGACGGCAGAAATCGTCACTGGCCAGCGTCATGCAGCAATTGGAAGAAAACGTCTCGGCCATCGTGTCGGCACCGGCAATTGCGCCCGCATCCTTGCCACCCACTGAAGAATCACTGGTCGAGGAATCACTTGCTGAGGAATCGCCGGTTGAGCAACTGCAGGCCGAAGAACCAGTAACCGAAGAACCAATGGCTGAAGAGCCGGCGGCAAGCGTGCTCGACGACATGACCGTCGAAGAAATGCCCATCGAGGAGACTCCGGACGAAGAAGCCGTGCCCGAAGAAATGCTGGCCGAAAAGACACCGGCTGAAGAGGCGGCATGGGAAACGCCGTTGACCGAGGGTGGGCCGGAAACAGCTCCCGATCTTGCAATCGAAGACGAGATCGAACTGGAAATGATGCCGGAGACAGAGCCGGCAACTGAACCGGCAACTGAAGAAGACGCCGCGAAGGAACCGGCACCGATGGAGGATCTCAGCGAGATCGCCCTCTACGACGCCTCAGAAGAAGTCGTCGAGCCCGGCAAGGCCTGAATCCGCGTTACTTATGGGTTCAGCGTGCAATAGACCTTCTTGGCTTTGAGCGCCGTGCAGATTTTGCTCAGGCCGGCTTTGTCTTCCCCCGTTGCATAGAGACGGATAATCGCCCCTTTGCCCGGCACATCCACCGCGACATAAAGCGGCGAGAGCGGATCAAGCTCGTCATAGTCGCCGAGCAGGATCTTCCAGCCCCGCTTGGCAGCGCTTTCGCCCTTATAGCTGGCCAGATGTATCGCCGTACCGGGTGCAGGAATCTTGGCGCCGCCAGTGGCTGTAACATGGGGCGTCGCCATCTTGGCAGCCGGTTCCGGCTGTGCGGCGACCGGGCCTTCCGGCACGGGCATCGGCGCTGTTTTGGGTGCCAGTTCGACCGGCTTGATGATCGGGGCGGTCTCGGCTTTGCCGGCCTTCTCGGCAGGTGCCGGCTCCGGCAGCGCTGCTTCCAGCTTCGGCGCCACCTCGCCGGTCACGGCGACCGGCTGCTTCAGCAATTCACCCGGTGTGCGGTACAAAATCTCTTCCGCCTGTTCCAGCAGATAGAGTGCCTCGGGTCGTTGCTGCAGCAGCGCATGCTTGGGCGCGGTCGCCGCCATGCCAAGGCCGCTCTTCGCTGGCACCAGAATATAGGTCGCAAATGCCTTGCCGTCGCAGCTGACCTGCAGGCGGTCCCACCTGCCCGCAGGAACTGCCGGTGCCCCCAATGCCTGGCCCAGAGATTGGGCGTCGGCCTTGTCGGCCTGGAAGGTCGGTGTCACGCAACGCTGACCGTTGATGTCACTGACTTCCGCCCCATCGATCACCAGGGCGGCCCCCAGATGCGGGTCGGCGACGCTCGCGCGGGCCGCTGCCGTCGGAAACACGCCGCTGACATACCAAAGACCGACAAAGGCCGGTGCCGGTGCAACCGGCGCCGCATCGGCCTCGGCCGGCACGGCTGGCGTCGGGTTGCTGGCCGCGGGTGCGACCGGCTGCGCCGCGGCACAACTCCATAGGGTCAACAAAGCCAAAGCTGACATAGTCACCCCCAGCATCCTGTGGCGTGTCCCGGGGAGTGTCTTGGGGAAAGTCTTGCGCATCACCCGTTCCTTCAGAACAGATCCAGCGCGATGCCGCGCTGGAAGCCGGGTTGCAGAGGGCGGGCATTCATCGGAAAAATCCGCGCAAAGCTTTCAAGCTGGCCGATGCCGGCTTCGATCGGGTCGCGAAACACAATCCAACTCACGATCTCGCTGCAAGGCGGTGTCGTCAGCGACCCGGCGTATTGATAGGTGGCCGCCGAAGCAGGCAGGAACCCCGTCAGGTCGACGGGCTTTTCCAACGCCACTTTGCCTTTGCTCCGGGGGGCGTGTGCCAGAACATTGGCGAGTGCGTCATTCTCGCGGCCCGGACGGAACAGGATGCCGGTCACGGCAAGATCGCCAGCCTCGCTCTTATGCACCAGATGGACTTCGAGCGGCCAATGGCCGCCAGCCACCGCATGTTCGCTGGGATGGTGGAAATGGAATTGCAGAAAAGCGTATTTTTTTCCATTCAGGGTGAGCGCGCTGCCGGTCTTGTCCTTCGGTGCCACCTGCAGGGTATGACCGTTATTCTCGACCAAGCCATCAAAAGGCTGCCAGGCCACGGACAGATCGCCACCTGCCTCGAGACCGGCGCTGGCAAGATCGATCGGCGACTGGCGCTGTCCCTTGGCGCACGCGGCAAAATCAGGTCCGATATCGCCCCAATGGGCCGGGCCTTCAGGCCCTTCATAGGTCCAGTGGGGGCCGTCAGCATGGGCGAACTGCCGCCAGGGCACGCCAGCACCAACAAGGCCGGCACCAGCAGCCACAGATCCAATTGTGATTTTCTGGAGCAGGCAGCGGCGGCTGACCGGACGACCCGTCATTCGGTGATTCCCCTCTTTGCCCAAGACTAGCGAAGCCGGTCGATTCGGCCCAAGGCCCGATTGCTCCGGCCCCACTAGGGTTCCAGGTGGCAAGGGTTCCAGACGCTGGTCCTATTATTTCGCTGCCGAAAAAGACGATTCAGCGCGTAAAAAAGCGGGTAATTGGGGTCTGAACCTGCAAAATACACACTCTTTTAACCGCGTCGGGACCATTCTCGGATCATGGATAGGCGCTGGAAAGGTTTCGGGCTTAAAACCAGAGTGGTGTTGGCATTGGCCGTCGTCATTCTGGCGATTCAGGCCGCCTATGTGGTGCTGGAAGACAGCCGCTTCGAACAGCGACAATCATCGGCCCTGCAGGACAGCGCTGACAATCTTGCCTTGCTCTATGCCGGTGCCGTTGCCAATGCGGTCTGGGAGTATGATCGCGAGGCCGCCAAGGGGCAGCTGCAGGCCATGCGGGTGATCGACGGGTTCGCCCGTGCCGTGATCCGTGAATCGAGCGGCCAGGAATTTGTCGCGGTCGACGCCGCCGATGACGACAAGACAAACGTCCCCTTTGCCACCGGCGCCACCGTCGAAGGCGGCGCCGATATCCATATCGAGGGCCGGCCGGTCGGCAGCATCAGCGTCACCTTGTCGAAGGCCCCTCTGGAAATCGCCCGTGCCGCCTATCTGCGTTCGCTGCTCGTCACCAACGGGGCACTTGCGGTCGTATTGCTCGGCCTGACCTTGCTCGCCCTCCATCTGGTCAGCCGCCCGCTCGACCGCATGACGGCGTTGATGCAGCGCTTCTCGGCCGGCAACCTCAATTCGTTGGTGCCCTTCACCGACCGCACTGATGAAATCGGCCGCATGGCCCGCGCGCTCGAAGTGTTCCGCGGCAATGCGATCGAACGGCGCCTTGCCGAAGAAGCGCTCACCCGGCGCAGCGAGGAGCTCGCCATCCTCAACCAGGATCTCCGCAAGGCGCGCGACGTCGCCGATACCGCCAACCGCATCAAATCCGAATTTTTGGCCTCGATGAGCCATGAAATTCGTACACCGATGAACGGCGTCATCGGCATGGTCCATATGCTGAAGAACACGCCGCTCACCGACGATCAACAGGACAAGCTGCAGACACTGGAAAGTTCGGCGCGCGGGCTGCTGTCGATCCTCAACGACATTCTCGATATTTCCAAGATCGAAGCTGGTCGCCTCGACCTCAACATGGCGCCCTTCTCGGTCAGCGAGCTCATTGAGGATCTGGTGGCGCTCTGGCGTCCCTCGGCACTCTCGAAGCGGCTCGACCTCACCTTTGAAATCTCCCCGCAGGTCCCCAAAGCGCTGACCGGCGATTCCGCGCGCATCGCCCAGGTGCTCGCCAACTTCCTCGGCAACGCCGTCAAATTCACCCACAAGGGCAGCATCCATGTGAAGGTCGATGCCTTCGGACTGGGTGACAAACGCTGGGATCTTGAGATTGTCGTGCATGATTCCGGTATCGGCATCGACAAGGAAGTTCAGACGCGCCTGTTCCAGAAATTCACCCAGGCCGACGCCTCGATGACCCGCCGCTATGGCGGCACCGGCCTTGGCCTCGCCATCTGCCGCGAATTGATGCAGCTGATGGGCGGGGCAGTCGGCGTCAATTCCGTGCCGGGCGAAGGATCGGATTTCTGGATGCGCCTGGAGTTGAAGCAGGCTGACACTTTGCCCGAGGCCGCAAGCCAGTTCCGCAGCAAAGACCAGGCGCTGCTCGACAATCCGGGAGCCCGCCGTCTGCGTTTGCTGGTGGCCGAGGACAATCTCATCAATCAGAAAGTTATTCGCGCGATGCTGGAAGCCGTCGGGCATCGGACCGACGTGGCGGCGGATGGTGTCGAAGCCGTGACAGCGGTACAGCGCGAAACCTTCGATGCGGTGCTGATGGACGTGCAGATGCCCAATATGGACGGCATCATGGCGACGCGCGAAATTCGCAACCTCGGGGGCGATTTCAAGACGCTGCCGATCATCGCCCTCACGGCCAATGCGATGGCCGGCGACCGGGAGCGCTATCTCAGCGCCGGCATGAACGCCTATGTCTCAAAGCCGATCGACCCGAAGCTGCTGTCCCTGGCCCTGCGCCAGACCTGCGGCAAGGACGTCGCCATCCTGAACAGCGGTGATGCCGCCGTTGTGCGCCCGGCGAACACCCCTGTCGTCGCACCCTCAGCTGAACAGGAAGCTGCATTGTCGGCGCTGCTGTCGAAGCTGTAAGTAATGCACTTCGTGATTTTTTCTCGTCATGCCCGGGCTTGACCCGGGCATCCACACTCTCAGTTGCCGCAGTGGATCCCCGGGTCTTCGCCCGAGGATGACGATTAAAGAGATCAAATTTCTTCAACACAAATCCGTCAGCCGCAAATACGCAATCCTATGCACCTGGTCCAGAGCCGTGCGGAATTCCGTGGCTTGGTCGTTGTGCACGCGCTGCTCGAAAGCCGCTAGAATCTCCGGCCGCGCCTTGCCCTTCACCGCGAGAATGAAGGGAAAGCCGAACCGCGCTGTATAGGTCGTATTCAATTCTTGAAAGCGGGCAAATTCGGTAGGCGAGCACGCGTCGAGACCGGCTCCCGCCTGTTCGCCGCGCGATTCCTGCGTCAGCCCGCCGGCGATGGCGAGCTTACCGGCTAAATCCGGGTGCGCACGCAGCAAGGCAGTTTGTCGATCTTTGCCGCCCGCCTCGACAATCTCACGCAGTGATTGGGCCAGTCCCTCCAATGCCTCATGCCGGTCGGTCAAACCACGGTCAAACAATGTCTCGGCGATCCAGGGTGAATGTTCGTAGACCCGGCCAAAGGTGGCAACAAAGTCGCTGCGCGACAGCGATTGCGGTGCCTGGCGAAATTTCTGCATCGTCAATTCTGCGCTCCATGGCCATCATCGGCCCCTGCGGCGATCCAGGCACCCAGCAAGGCGCGCTCCTCATCCGTCATGCCGGTCTTGTTACGCAACGGCATCATCTTGGTGGCCACGGCGACGCGCGCAATCATCGGCGCATAGCGGCGGATTTCCGCAGCACTGTCGAAGGCAATACCTTTAGGCGGCGCCTTGAAGAATTCGTCGGTCGGCACTGATGAATGGCAGGCGACGCAACGCTGCTGGATGATGGCAGCGGCTTCGACAAGATCGACCTTGCGACCCACGGCGATGGCCGGGCCGCTCTTCAAGGCAGGTAAGGCCGCAAGGCACATGCCAAGGCCCACGGCCAGCACCAGCAGGTAATTGACCTTGTCGCCGGGCGTTCCGGCATTCTTGGCGTTGGCATAGGCCCGCACAAGACCACTGAGCACGATGGCTCCCATGACGAAGACCCAGCGATAGGGGCTCTCATACATGATCGGATAATGGTTGCTGATCATCATCAGCACCACCGGCAGGGTCAGGTAATTGTTGTGGAGCGAGCGCTGCTTGGCCTGTTTTCCCAGCGCCGGGTCTGGTGTCTCGCCAGCCAGCAGGGCTTTCACCACCTTCTTCTGATTGGGAATGATGATGATGAAAACATTGGCCGCCATGATCGTGCCGATAAAGGCGCCGACATGGAGATAGGCAGCACGGCCGCTGAAGAGATCGGTCGTGATATAGGCAGCGAATGCCACCAGGATGAAGACGCCGATTGCCAGCAGTGTCGTGTTCCGGCCGACGGGCGAGCGGCACAAAAGGTCATAGACGATCCAGCCGCCGATCATCAGGCCGAGGCTGACCAGGATGGCATAGCCCGGCGAGATGCTGCTGACTGTGGGATCGATCAGATTCTGTTCGGCGCCGTAATAGTAGATGAGCGCCAGCAGCAGGAAGCCGGACACCCATGTGAAATAGGCCTCATATTTGAACCAGTGGAGCTCCTTGGGCATGGTGCCTGGTGCCACCAGGAATTTTTCGACTGCATAGAAGCCGCCGCCATGGACCAGCCAGCTTTCACCGGCGATGCCGGGCTTGGGGTTGCCATGGTGGCGCAGGCTGGCATCGAGCCAGATGAAGAAGAAGGAGGTGCCGATCCACATGATGCCGGTCATCACATGCACCCAGCGTATGGCAAGGCTGAGCCATTCGGCCAAGATGGGATCCATGGGCGCCAATTTCCTTCCCGTTCCGAAAGCCGCCAGATGAGTAAAGCCCAGGATAGCAAAGCCGCGCCAGTGCGCCGACCTTGCCATAGGCGAATTCATGGATAATGATCTTCAAGAAACCGGATAAAATGAACCAGAGGATCAAGCGCAGGCATGCCGCATACCGAGGACCTTTCGATATTCGCCCGCGTGGTCGAGTTGGGCAGCCTGTCCGCCGCTGGCCGGGATCTGCGCCTGTCGCCCGCTGTGGTCTCCAACCGCATTGCAAGGCTGGAGGGCGATCTCAACGCAAGGCTGCTCAACCGGACGACGAGACGGGTCAATCCGACCGAGGAAGGGGCCGCCTTCTACCAGCATTGCCTCTCCATCCTCAATGAATTGGAGCAGGTCGAAAACCTGCTCTCGCAGCGCACCGACGAGCCCCGCGGGCCGATCAAGGTGTCGCTCCCGGTCGCGTTCGGCCGGCAATATGTGGCACCGCATATCGGCGCCTTCCTCGCGCGCTATCCGCAGATGCAGGTGCGCCTGCAGTTGACCGACCGGTTCTCCGACCTCATCCAGGAACGTATCGACCTTGCCATCCGCATCGGCGCCTTGGAGGATTCATCGGCTATCGTGCGCAACCTTGCCACGGATCGCCGTGTCATCGTCGCGGCACCGTCCTATCTGGAGGCGCGTGGCACGCCCAAGGCGCCGGAAGACCTGCTGGAGCACAATTGCCTGCTGCTGCGCTTTCCAGGTTCCAAGCAATATCGCTGGACATTGACAGGCCCTGACGGGCCGCAGACCCTGCGCGTCGCCGGCAATATGGACAGCGACAACAGCGAAGTGCTGCTGGATTGGTGCCTCGCCGGCCATGGCCTCGCCTTGAAATCGATCTGGGAGATCGTCGATCATCTCAATGCCGGCAGATTGAAGATCGTGCTGCGGGATTTCCCACCCGCAGCCGATGCCATCCACGCCCTCTATCCCCACGGCGCCCATGTGCCTGCCCGCGTGCGCGCCTTCATCGATTTCCTGGTAGAGACCATCGGTCCCAAACCTGTTTGGGAACGATCCCTGAAGGCGAAGATATAGAAAAGCCCCGCCACCCTCACGGGCAGCGGGGCTTGTCTCAGCCGGCGCAGACTTACTTCGGCAGATCGCCTTCGACGCCTTCGGCCAGCCAATTCATGCCGGCGATATCGCCGTCATTGAGGGTCTGCCCGGCAGCCACTTTGGCGCTGCCATCCTGGGCGTTGATCGGACCCTTGAAGATGACGATCTTGCCGTCGCGGATGCCCTGCTCGGTGGCAACCGCGGCCTTGCGCACATCGTCCGGCATGTTGGCGTAGTTGGCCATCTTGAGCATGCCGCTGGAAAGGCCGCCCCAGGTGTCGCCGGTCTTCCAGGTGCCGTCCATCGCCGCCTTGGTGCGGTCGATATAGTAATTGTCCCACTGGTCGATCGAGGCAGTGAGCTGGGTTTGGGGCGCGAACTTGATCATGTCGGACGCCTGGCCGAAGCCTTTGAGGCCACGTTCCGCCGCCACCTGCAACGGGGCCGGCGAATCCGTGTGCTGGGCGATGATGTCGGCACCCTGGTCGAGGAGCGCCTTCGCCGCATCGGCTTCCTTGCCGGGATCGTACCAGGCATTGATGAAGACCTGCTTGATCTTGGCATTGGGATTGACCGAGCGCATGCCGAGAATGAACGAATTCATGCCCATGACCACTTCCGGGATCGGAATCGAGCCGACATAGCCGACCACGCCGGCCTTCGACATCATGCCGGCGATGACGCCCTGGATGTAGCGGCCTTCGTAGAAGCGGATGTTGTAGGTCGCCATATTGTCCGACCGCTTGTAGCCGGTCGCGTGCTCGAACTTCGTATCCGGATAGTCGCGCGCGACCTTCAGCGTCGCATCCATGAAACCGAAGGAGGTGGTGAAGATGATGTTATGGCCACTGTCGGCAAGATCGCGGATGACGCGTTCGGCATCGGCCCCTTCCGGCACCTTTTCCACATAGGTGGATTTGACGCCGAGCGCCTTGTCGGCCGCGAGGCGGCCTTGGTCGTGCTGGTAGGAATAGCCAAAATCGCCGATCGGGCCGACATAGATATAGCCCGCCTTGAACTCATCGGCGCGGGCCTTGTTCCCCAGCAGCGGCAGCGATCCGGCAGCGAGGCCGGCGCCCAAAAAAGTTCTGCGTTTGATCAACATGACGGAAGCCTCCTTGGTTTTTTGATGGTGCAATTGATAAGCATTCTCGCCTATCCGGTGACATGGAAAGGCCGCCCCAGACAGGCTGGGGCGTTGAGCCGGATCTTGGATCGGTCGGTGGAAATGACCACCAGCACGACGATGGTGGCAAGATAGGGCAGCATGGAAACGAATTGCGCCGGGATGCCGAGCCCCATCGTCTGCACATGGAACTGCAGGATGGTGATGCCGCCGAAGAGATAGGCGCCGAGCAGCAGTCGCAGGGGCCGCCAGGTCGCGAACACGACCAGCGCCAGCGCGATCCAGCCGCGGCCGGCCGTCATGTCTTCCGCCCACATCGGCGTATAGCTGAGTGAGAGATATGCACCCCCAAGGCCGCTCATGGCGCCACCGAACAAGGCGGCGCCGTAGCGGATGGCGATCACCGGATAGCCGATGGCATGGGCCGCATCGTGGGAATCGCCGACCGCGCGGAGCACAAGGCCGGCATGGGTGTGGAACAGGAACCAGATCGTGCCCCCTAAGGCGATGAAGGAGAAATAGACCAGGCCATCCTGTCCGAACAGGATGCGCCCGATGACCGGCAAATCGGTGAGGTAGGGAATCTCCAGAGACGGCAGCTTGGTGACTGGCTGGCCGACGAAGTTGGCGCCCATCATGGCGGCAAGGCCGATGCCGAAGATGGTCAGCGCCAGGCCGGTCGCCACCTGGTTGGCGAGCAGGGTCAAGGTCAACACGCTGAAGATGAGCGCCATCAACGCGCCACCCAAGGCCGCCGCCACGATGCCGATGAAAGCATTCCCCGTGGTGAGCGTCACGGCAAAGCCGACCACCGCGCCCACCAGCATCATGCCCTCGACGCCAAGATTGAGGACACCGGATTTTTCGGTCACCAGTTCGCCAGTCGCCGCCAGCAACAAAGGCGTTGCTGCGGAAATGATCGAGAGAACGACCGAGGTGAAGACGACGCTGTCCATCAGGCGGCCTTTCTTGCGCGCGCGACGACGCGCAAGCGATAACGGATCAAGAGATCGCACCCCAGGAGATAGAACAGCAGGATGCCCTGGTTGATCTTGGTCACCGCTGCCGGCAAGCCGAGCGCGATCTGCGCCTTTTCGCCACCCAGATAGGAAAGGGCCAGGACAAGACCGCCAAAGAATACGCCGACCGGATGCAGGCGGCCGAGGAACGCCACGATGATGGCGGTGAAACCATAGCCGGTTGGCAGTGCCGGGGTGAGCTGGCCGATCGGCCCCGCCACCTCGAACATGCCGGCAAGGCCCGAAAGACCACCGCCCACCAGCATGGAAAGCCAGGTCAGCGACTTGGTCGAGAAGCCGGCATAGGCGGCAGCACGCGGCGCCTGCCCTGCCACCTTCAGCTTGAAACCCAGCATGGATTTCGACAGCAGAAACCAGCCCAGAGCGACAATGATCAAGGCAGCAATCACGCCGACATGGATGCGGGTCCCGGCAATAAGGTGGGGCGAGCTTGCCGCCGCGGTGAGGAGGCGCGTCTGTGGGAATCCATAGCCTTCCGGGTCCTTCCAGGGACCGACCACCAGATAGAGCAGCACCAGATTGGCGACATAGGTCAGCATCAAGCTGGTCAGGATCTCGCTGGCGTTGAAGCGTGTTTTGAGGAGGGCCGGGATGGCACCCCAGAACATGCCGCCCAGTACCCCAGCGGGGATCATCAGGACCCAGACCGGAAAATTCTCGACGTCATAGAAATAGAGTGCGACACCGGTCGCGAAAATGGCGCCCATGACATATTGGCCCTCGGCACCGATGTTCCAGACATTGGCGCGGAAGCCCAGCGACAGGCCGACCGCGATCATGATAAGCGGCGCCGCCTTGATGAAGAGCTCGGAAAAACCACGCTTGCCGAGCAAGGGGTCGATCCACATCACGCGCAGCGATTCCAGCGGATCCTTGCCGAGAACCGCGAAGATAATGAGCGTCGTGACCAGGGTCAGTGCAATCGCCAGCACCGGCGAGGCATAGGTCCACAGTTTCGAGCGCTCGCCGCGCGGAACGACTTCAAGACGCATGCGACACCTCCGCCGCCTGGCGGTAGGGCACGCCGCCCATCAGGCGCCCGATCTCCTCGATGGTTGCTGCAGCGACCGGGATCGCCGGCGACAGACGCCCGCCAGCAATGACCGCGATGCTGTCGGCAATTTCCATGATCTCGTCGAGATCCTGCGAGATGACCACCACGGCAGCACCTTTGGCCGCAAGATCGAGCAGCGCCTGATGAATGGCGGCGGCAGCTCCGGCATCGACCCCCCAGGTCGGCTGCGCCACCACCAGCACTCCTGGCTGCTGCAGGATTTCCCGACCGACGATGAATTTCTGCAGATTGCCACCGGAGAGCGACCGCGCCTCAGCCTTGGGGCCTGTCGTGCGCACGTCGAAGCCGCGGATCACCTCGCCGGCAAAGCTGGTGGTGCGGCTGTCATCGATGACGCCGATCTGCACCAGGCCGCGGCGGCGATAGCCGGAGAGGAGCGCGTTTTCAGCGAGCGTCATGTCGCGCACCGCGCCATGACCATTGCGTTCTTCGGGGACGAAGCAGCCACCGCTGGCCCGCCTGCCATCCGGTCCCAATTTGCCGACCGCGACACCATCCAAGGTGATGGTGCCGGCTTCATGACTCAGCGTTTCGCCGGACAAGGCCGCCATCAGCTCGTTCTGGCCATTCCCGGCAATGCCGCCGATGCCGAGGATCTCGCCAGCCCGTACGGAGAAGCTCACATCCTTGAGGTCGGTACCGAACTGCTGGTCGGATTTCAGAGAGAGGTTGCGGACGACCAGCCGTGTCGCCGCCGCGGCATCCGGCTGCCGGTCATGAATGGGCACCTTTAGCGACATGCCGATCATCAGTTCCGCAAGATGCCGGGCACTTTCCTGGCGTGGGTCGCATTCGGCGACGACGCGCCCCAGCCGCATGATCGTTGCCTTCTCGCACAGCGCCCGGATCTCATCGAGCTTGTGGCTGATATAGAGGATGGCGCA
Organism: Dongia sp. P2_B8; assembly: GCF_056404715.1. Taxonomy (NCBI): domain Bacteria; kingdom Pseudomonadati; phylum Pseudomonadota; class Alphaproteobacteria; order Rhodospirillales; family Dongiaceae; genus Dongia; species Dongia sp. P2_B8. Next base: position 94,900 of record NZ_JBFUDM010000005.1, read on the forward strand.
ACCCTCGGCGGCCAGGCGCCGCAGTGTTGCGAACAGCTTCTCGACCTCCTGCGGGGTCAGCACCGAGGTGGGCTCGTCCATGATCAGCAGTTTCGGGTCCTGCAGCAGGCAGCGTACAATCTCGATGCGCTGCCGTTCGCCAACAGAGAGATCGTGGACGGCACGACCCGGATCAAGCGGCAGGCCGTAAGCCTCCGACACTTCGACAATGCGCGTCGTCAAATCCTTGCGCAATTTCTTGTCGTTGATGCCAAGGGCGATGTTCTCGGCGACCGTCAGCGCCTCGAACAGCGAGAAATGCTGGAACACCATGCCGACGCCAAGATTGCGGGCCTGGGAAGGGCTGCCGATGTCGATCGATTGGCCGCGCCAGACGATTTCACCCGCATCGGGTTTCTGCACACCATAGATGATCTTGACCAGGGTAGATTTGCCGGCGCCGTTTTCGCCCAGCAAGGCATGGATTTCGCCCGGCATGATGGAGAGGTCGACATGATCGTTGGCAAGGCATCCGGGGAATTGCTTGACGATGCCGACAAGGCGCAGCAAAGGCTGCGCCGCTGGCGCCCCACTGGACCCAATCCCACCCACCAAAGCCATCCCGAACCCTCCGCCCGATTCGCTTGAGGATTTCCCTCAGGCCGGGTCTTGTACCTCATGCGATCTTATAGGCGATCAAGCCCGCAATTGCACCCCTGCAGCCATTTCCACCCGCTCGGAAACGACAGCCTCGGACCGCAAAAGCAATTCAGCCACCACGGCAATCGCGATCACCGCCGGTACCTTGCTTTTGATGCCGGCAAGACCGATCGGGCATTGCAGGCGGGCAACGTCGCGCTCAGGAATGCCGCCTTCGCGCAGCCGCTGCACAAAACGTGCCCGCTTGGTATCGCTGCCGATCAAACCCAGGCTGGCAAAGCGTCCGTCACGCAAAAGCGCCTGCACAATCTCGAAATCGAGGGCATGACTGTGGGTCATGACCAGAAAATGGGCACCCTCTGGCGCGGCTTTGATCATTTCGGCATTCATCTCGCCAGCATCGACCCGAACATTGACTGGTATGGCATCCGGAAAAATGTCCGGGCGCCCATCGCTCCAGATCACATGATAGGGCAGATCAGCCAACAGATGGACCAGCGCCCGCCCGACATGGCCAGCGCCGAAAAGATAGAGGAGCGGCCAGGGCGCCCCCGATTGTTCGGCAAGGATGGTGCCATCATCCGTTTTGCGCAGGCGCGCGGTGCCGGGCTCTGCAGGCGCCATGTCGGCCAGCCGAACCCGCCGCGCGGCGCTGGGGGCACCTAAAACCAGACTGCTTTCCCAAAACCGGCTGTCGCAATCCCAGGCCAGCACCTGCTGCAGCCATGGGAGAGACTGAGGTGTGATCGGCTCCAACACGACATCCAGCGCACCGCCGCAGCATTGCCGCAGGTCGGGCCCCAGGATGAAATGCTCGCGGGTGCTGGCGGGAGCCCCCTGCGCGATCAGCTTGCGCGCATGGGCGATGATCTCGAATTCCAGCTGGCCGCCACCGACCGACCCGACAATACCATCCCGCATCACCAGCATGCGGGTACCCGGCACACGCGGCGTCGAGCCCTTGGCAGCAGCAATGGTGACAAGCACTGCGAGCTCGGCCACCTCCGCGCTGCGCAGGGCTGCCGCAAGGACGGGATCGGCCGGGCGGCTGGTCATGCGATCCTCGCCCGCAGCGCATCGATCGATGCCAGGACATTTTCCGGCGTTGCCGGCGCATCCAGTGCCGGAAGATAGCGGTAGTCGGCAATGCTGGCGATCGCATCGGAAAGTGCCCGGAAGACCGAGATCGCCAGCATCAGCGGTGGTTCGCCGACAGCCTTCGAGCGATGAATCGAGTCTTCAACATTCTCGGCGAAATTCTGCAACTTGACGCGGAAATCCAACGGCCGGTCGCTGGCCGTGGGAATCTTGTAGGTACTGGGTGCATGGGTGCGCAGGCGCCCCTTATCGTCCCACCAGAGTTCTTCGGTGGTGAGCCAGCCCATCCCCTGGATGAACCCGCCTTCGACCTGGCCCAGATCCACCGCCGGATTGAGCGAGCGGCCGACGTCATGGAGGATATCGACCCGCGTCATACGATATTCGCCGGTCAGCGTATCGACCGCAACCTCGCTCACCGCGGCACCATAGGCGAAATAATAAAACGGCCGGCCGGTCGATGTGGTGCGGTCGTAATGAATCTTGGGCGTCTTGTAGAAGCCTGTCGCCGACAGTTGCACCCGGTCGAGATAAGCAAGCTTCACCAGGGCGTCGAAACTGATGTCCTGGTCGCCAGCACGGATGCGGTTGGGAAGGAAGGTCACATCCGACCGTGCCACCTGGAAGTGCCTTGCGGCAAAATCGATTAGCCGGTCTTTCAGGGTGATCGCGGCGGCCTGCGCCGCCTTGCCGTTCATGTCGGAACCTGACGACGCCGCCGTCGCAGACGTATTCGGCACCTTGCCGGTATGGGTTGCCGAAATCTTGATGCGATCGATATCGACCTGCAACTCCTCGGCCACCACCTGTGCGACCTTCTGGAACAGGCCCTGCCCCATTTCAGTCCCGCCATGATTGAGATGGACCGAACCGTCGTTATAGATGTGGATGAGAGCACCAGCCTGGTTGAGGAAGCTGGTGGTAAAGGAGATGCCGAACTTCACCGGCGTCAGCGCCAGCCCGCGCTTGACGTAGGGGTTGGCTTTATTCTGCGCAGCGATGGCTTGACGGCGTTGCCGGTAATCGCTGCTGGCCTCAAGCTCGGCCACCAGTTCGGCGATGATGCTGTCCTCAACGACCATATGATAGGGCGTGACGTTGCGTGTCCCGCGCCCATAGAAATTGACCTTGCGCACGTCGAGGGGATCCAACCCCAGATGCCGCGCGATCGCGTCAATCACTTCCTCGATCCCCAGCATGCCTTGCGGCCCGCCGAAACCACGGAAGGCGGTGTTGGAGACCGTATGCGTCTTGCAGCGATGCGAGAGGATGTGCGCGTTATCGAGGTAATAGGCATTGTCGGCATGGAACATCGCGCGGTCGGCAATGGCACCGCTGAGATCGGCCGAGAAGCCGGCACGCGCTGAATGCACAAAATCGGCGCCGCGAATGCGGCCCTGATCATCGAAACCGACCTGCCAATCGATGATGAAATCATGTCGCTTGCCGGTCATGATCATGTCGTCATCACGATCGAGGCGGAACTTGGCCGCCCGGCCGGTCTTGACCGCGACCAACGCCGCAAGCGCCGCCCATTGCGTCGCCTGCGATTCCTTGCCGCCAAACCCACCACCCATGCGCCGCACTTCGACCGTGACCGCATTGGCCGGCCGGCCCAGCACCTGCGCCACATTCATCTGCACTTCGGTGGGATGCTGGGTCGAGCAATGGATATGCACGTCGCCATCCTCGGTCGGGATCGCAAGCGAGACCTGGCCCTCGAGATAGAAATGATCCTGGCCACCATGGCGGAAGCGGCCGGAAAGGCGATTGGGTGCCGCAGCCATCGCGGCAGCGGCGTCGCCTTTACGCAAATACTGATCCTCGAGCACGAAGCTCTTGGCTGCCAGCGCATCCTCAATGCTGAGGATGGACGGCAGATCTTCATAGGCGATCTCGGCCAAGGCGGCGGCAGCACGGGCCTGCTCGACGGTTTCGGCCGCAACGCAGAACAGAGGCTGACCCCAGAACATGATCTCGCCCGTGCACAGCAGCGGGTCGTCATGGGCGTGAATGGGACTGATATCGTTGACGCCCGGTATATCGGTTGCGGTCAGCACGCAGACAACGCCAGGTGCCGTGCGAACGCGGCTCACATCGAGTTTCGCAAGCTTTGCATGTGCGCGCTCCGCCGGCCGCGCGTAGAGCTGCAGGGTGCGGGCGGGTTCCGGGAGATCGTCGATATAACGCGCGCCGCCGGTGACATGCTTCACGGCCGAATCATGAGGCCGTGCCTCGCCCACGCGCCCCGACACCGTTGCTTTGCGTGCGCTAGCCATGGGCACGCCTGCCCGCAAAGGTGACACGCGTTTCCACCGCGGGTTCGCTCAATTCGACAAAGCATTTGCGAAGCAGATTGGCAGCGACCTTGCCGCGATAAGAAGCACTCGCCCGCATGTCACCGATCGGCTGATAGTCCTGTGCGAACAGCTGCGCTGCGGTGTCGATCTTGTGCATATTCCATGCTTGGCCGCGCAACGCGCTTTCGACGGCCAGCGCGCGCTTTGGAACTGCCGCCATGCCGCCGAAAGCAATGCGGATATCTTCGACCTTGCCGGCCTCGATCTTGAGATGGAAGGCACCCAGCAAGGCGGAAATGTCCTGGTCGAAGCGCTTCGAAATCTTATAGGCCTTGAAGACCCAGCCTGCCTGCGGCTTGGGCAAACGAATGGCTTCCACGAATTCACCCGGGCTGCGATCCTGCTTGCCATAGGCGATGAAGAAATCCTGCAGGGGCAGTTCTCGCCGCGCATCGCCCTGGCGCAAGATGACGCTGGCACCCAAGGCGATGAGGCAAGGTGGTCCATCGCCGATGGGCGACCCGTTGGCGATATTGCCGCCGATGGTGGCGACGTTGCGGATCTGGGCCGAACCCAGGCGCCGCAGGATCTCAGCAAAGTCCGGCCAGCGCGGCGCAATCACCGGCAGCAGGCGCGCATAAGTGACGCCGGCACCAATCAGAAATGCTGTGTCCGTTTCGGCAATTGCCTGCAGGTCGGTGACATTTGCCAGAGAGATGATCGGCGCAAGATCACGGTGCTGCTTGGTCACCCACAGGCCGGCATCGGTACCGCCTGCCACCAAGGTTGCATTCGGCTGCGCCTGGAAGAGCTTCGCCAGCTCGTCACCGGAGCGCGGCGCGAAATAGTTTGGCGTCGTTTCAGGGCCGGAAGAAGTGGTTGTTTTTTGCAACTGCAAGATCGTCTGCCGCTCCGTGCGGCTGAAATGGTCCGGCGTGCGAGCCTTCAATGACATTTCGGCGGCGGCCATGATCGGCCCATAGCCGGTGCAGCGGCACAGATTGCCGGCCAGCGCATCCGCTGTCTCCTGCGCGTCAAACGCCTGTGCATTCTTATATTGGGCAAAAAGCGACATGACGATGCCCGGTGTACAGAAGCCGCATTGCGAGCCATGAGCATCGACCAGCGCCTGCTGAACAGGATGCAGCGTTCCGTCCGGGCCTTGCAAATCTTCGACGGTGATCAGCTGCTTGCCGTCGAGAGTACCGACGAATTGAATGCAGCTGTTCACGGCCCGGTACTGCAAGGCACCGTCCACTAGTTCGCCGATCACCACCGTGCAGGCGCCGCAATCGCCTTCGGCGCAGCCTTCCTTGGTGCCGGGCCGGTGCATGTCGGCGCGCAGATGGTTGAGCACCGTCTGCGTCGGCGAATGCGGCTCGACTTCCTGCAGCGCGGTCCCGAGGAGATAGCGAATGGTCATGCCGCCCTTCCCCGTCACGAGCCGCGATAGGTGGAATAGGCGAAGGGCGAGACCAAAAGAGGCACGTGGTAGTGCTGTGCCGGATCACTCACCCCAAAGCGCAAGCTCACCATATCGACAAAGCGCGGCTTCGGGAGATCAAGCCCGCGTGCTGCGAAATAATCGCCGGCATGGAAGACCAGTTCATAATCCGCTGGCGTGAGCGCAGCACCCTCCAGCAGCGGGCGATCGCAACGGCCATCGGCATTGGTGACGGTCTCGGCCACAAGCACCCGGTCAGATTCGAGGCGATAGAGTTCCAGGCGCATGAAGGCACCCGGCACACCATGGGCCGTGTCGAGAACGTGGGTGGTCAGTCGCCCCATCTGTTCCGCCTCTGCTGCGCTGCGTTAAATTCTCGGCCAATCCCGGGTTTCAGCCCGGTTGCGCGCCGGATTCCGCCAATCTGACAAGCAGCATGGCACAGGCGCGGAGCCGAAAAATCGCCGAGTTGTTCATAAACATTATCAAGGAAGGCTAGATAATCCCAACCGCTCGCGCAAACCGCCCTATCAGATTACTGGGCGGCAGGCTGTTCCTCGAAATGGCCCGGCACCACGACACCATCGACGACATGGGGCGGGATGTATTTGCCGCTGGGCGGTTCCTTGCCCGCGAGCCAGCCAGCCCCCAGCACGATGATAAGCAGCAGGACGCCGGCGACGGCAAGCCAGGAGAGCGGCACTTCGCGCACCGTTACACCGCGCCGTTCCTGCATCTTCAGATACAGCCAATAGAGCAGCGCCGGCAGCAGGAGCGGCACGATCACTTCGATGAAGGCGCGCATTACGTCCCTTTCACGGCATCAACATCGCAGAGGATTTCGGCCAGATTGTTGAGCATGCCGGCGGTTGCCCCCCAGATGTAATAATCGCCATAGGGATAGACATAGAAATAGCGCGTGCGGCCCTGCCAGATCCGGCTTTCCATGCGCCGGCTGTCGGGGGCTAGGAAGAAGGCGAGCGGCACCTCGAACACTTCGGCCACCTCGAAACTGTCGGGACTGAGCGTGAAACCCGGCCGCACCAGCCCCACCACCGGCACCACTTCGAAACCGGTCCGCGTCACATACGTGTCGAGCTGGCCGATAAGATCGATATGCGCGCGGTCAAGGCCGGTTTCCTCCTCTGTCTCGCGCAGAGCAGCGGCCGTGGCGTCGGCATCGCCCGGATCGATGCGGCCGCCGGGAAAGCTGATCTGGCCGGCATGGTCATGGAGATGATCGGTGCGGCGCGTGAGCAGCACCGTCATACCCTCCGGCCGGTCGACCAGCGGCACCAGGACCGCGGCCTGCTTCAGCGCCCGGCCCGCCATGTCCGGCTTCATATCGGGGTTGAGGTCGTCATCGCCGCGCGGATTCTGGCTTTGCGGCGCCACCCGGCGGCCAGGCACCACGCCGCGGAAACGGTTGATCACAAGATCCCGCGGCATCACGCGGCCTCAGTCGTGCCAAGCGGGAAGTAGCTGCCGCCGCTCCAGACGCCAAGCTCCGCCCGGCTGCCCGTTATCCGCGTCTCGGCCAGGTCGACCAATTGGTAGAAGACCGGGCGGGCAATGAGGGCATCCAAGGCCCCGCGCACCCTTATATAGGGGCTGGGTTCGTCGCCCTGCGGATAGTCGATCCGGATCGGGTGCTCGGCGTCGGCGGTCACCCAATCCTCGACATTCGTGCGGAAGGCCAGTTTCTGCTCCGGTCCCGTCCCTGTCACAATCAGCTCGACCGCCACGAAGGGGGCGTCGTCAACGGTGATCCGGCCGCGTTCGACCGGAGTCACCAGCCAGAAGGAGCCGTCATCTTCTCGCCGCAATACCGTGGAAAATAAGCGCACCAAGGGCTTACGGCCAATGGGAGAACCGCGATAGAACCAGGTCCCGTCGCGGGCAATGCGAAAGTCGAAATCGCCGCAGGAGGGCAACTTGCTGAAATCGGGTGACTTGAAATCGAGGTTGGACATCGCCCCTTGCCTGGCGCTACGCTTCTGAAATCTAAAGATAAGTCATAATCATACGAGTGCAAGGAGGCCGTCTTGGCAACCACGGAAACAGCACCCACCGGTTCAGCGAGCGGATTTCCGGCAGGATCCCTGGCGCCGCAGCCGACTTTAGGCGCCGATCTCGGTGCCGAGATCGAGGCCTTGAGCCACAGACTCGGCCAGGTTAAGGCCAATATCGCCCAGATCATCTTCGGCCAGGAAGAAACGGTCGAACAGTCACTGATCAGCATCCTGGCCGGCGGCCATGTGCTGCTCATCGGTGTGCCGGGCCTTGCCAAGACCAGGCTGGTCGATTGCCTGGGACGCGTCTTGGGCCTGGATGCCAAGCGCGTGCAATGCACCCCGGACCTCATGCCGGCCGACATCATCGGGTCGGAAGTGCTGGAGGAAAGCGATTCCGGCAAGCGCGCCTTCCGTTTCATCAAGGGCCCGGTGTTCAGTCAGCTGTTGATGGCCGACGAAATCAACCGTGCCAGCCCCCGCACCCAATCCGCCCTGCTGCAGGCGATGCAGGAGCATAAGGTCTCGGTCGGTGGCCAGACACACCCGCTGCCGCAACCCTTCCACGTGCTGGCAACGCAGAATCCGCTGGAGCAGGAAGGCACCTATCCACTGCCCGAAGCGCAGCTCGACCGCTTCCTGCTGCAGATCGACGTGCATTATCCCAGCATCGAGGCCGAACGGCAGATGCTGATCGTCACCACCGGATCGGCCGATGCCGAAGCAGCGACGGTGCTCAGCGCGTCGGAGCTTATGGCGGCACAGCGCCTGGTGCGGCGCATTCCCATTGGCGACAAGGTGGTTGAGGCGATCCTGCGCCTGGTGCGTGCCGGTCGCCCGGAGACGAGCGAGATCGACGAGGTGAAGAAGGCGCTGGCCTGGGGTCCCGGCCCCCGTGCCGGCCAGGCGCTGATGCTGGCCAGCCGCGCCCGTGCCTTGTTGCAAGGCCGTTTCAGTCCCTCGATCGACGATGTCGCCGCCTTGGCGCATCCGGTGCTGCGTCACCGCATCGCGCTCAATTACGGCGCCCGCGCGGAAGGTGTCACCTTGAGCAGCATCATCGATCGCCTGATCGGCCAGCTGGGCTAACAGGCACGTGGCTGTCCCCCTGGCTGATAAAACGCCCATCAGCGTCACGGCTCGCGACCGTAGCAAGGCGGAAGCGGCGGCAGTTGCCTCGCGGCTGCCGCCCTTGCTGCTGGCGGCAGAACGTATCGCTGCCACGGTCGAGCAAGGTGTGCATGGACGTCGGCGCACCGGACCCGGCGAGGTGTTCTGGCAATATCGCACCTATTATCCGGGCGACGAGCTGAAGCGATTGGACTGGCGCGCCTCAGCAAAGAGCGACCGGCTCTATCTGCGGCAATTGGAGTGGTCGGCCTCGCAAAGCGTCTATCTATGGTGCGATGTCTCGGCCTCGATGGATTATGCCAGCCGGCGCGACCTGCCGACCAAAGCGGAACGTGCCCAGGTATTGGGGCTCGCCTTGGCCAGCGTGCTGTCGCGGGCCGGTGAACGCGTGGGGCTCCTCGGCCATCCGGAACCGCCCAGCGCCGGGCGCAATGTCACCGAGCGGCTGGCAGAACGCCTGTTTGTCGACGCCCGCGATCCCGCCCATGCCGACAGCCTGCCGCCGCGCGCTGACCTGCCAGCCCATTCCCATGCGCTCTTGATCAGCGATTTCCTGTCGCCGCTCGATGTCCTGCAAGACACGATCGCGCGCTTTGCCAGCCGCAATATCCATGGCCATCTGCTGCAGGTGCTGGACCCGGCGGAACGGGCCATGCCCTTCACCGGCCGCGTACGGTTCCTGGGGCTGGAGCAGGAAGGCGACATGCTGATGAGCCGCGCCGAGGCCGTCCGCGACCAATATCAGGAACGCCTTGCCGCCCATCAGCTGGCCCTGCGCGAATTGGCGCGCCATGCCGGCTGGAGCATGACGGTCCATGTCACCGACGGCGCGCCAGCCGCCTCGGTCCTGGCGCTTTATCAATGGCTGGCAGCTGATCGCAGGTTGCGGCGATGAATTTCGGCAATCTCAGCGTCCTGGTCCCGGCCCTGCTCACGGCCTTCGTGGCGCTGCCGATCCTGTGGTGGCTGCTACGCCTGACACCGCCCAGCCCGAAGCGCATTCCCTTCCCCGCCATTCGCCTGCTGTTCGGCCTGACGCCTAAGGAAGAGACGCCACACCGGACACCTTGGTGGCTGATCCTGCTGCGCGTCGCCATCGCAGCACTGATCATCGCAGCCTTGTCGCACCCGGTCTGGAATGCCGGCGACAGTCTCGGCCGCCAGGGCCCGATGTTGCTGGTGGTCGACAATGGCTGGGCGGCAGCGCCGCATTGGACGCAGACCAGTACCATGGCGGAAAATCTCATCGACCAGGCCGATCGCGAGGGCCGCACGGTGCTACTGTTGCCGAGCGCCCCCGGCTTGGGGCAACCGGCGCTGACGCAACCGGACAGCCTGGCGCCGGCGCAGGCCAAGGCGGCCTTTGCCAATCTGGCGCCGCAACCCTGGCTCCCGCGCCGCGATCTCGTGGCCCCCTTGCTGGACCGGATGGCACAGGCCGGCACCCTGCCCAAGGATCTCAACATCGTGTGGCTGAGCGATGGTGTCGCTGTCACCGGCGATACCGACCAGAAGCTCGCCGCCAAGCTCGCTCAATATGGCGATGTGCGCGTCGTCGGGCCGCGTGATCTGCCCGTGGTGCTGCGCCCGGCCAAGGTCGATGCTGGCGGCCTCAAGCTGCGGGTCGAGCGCGGCCTGGTAGGCGCCGCGCAAGCCGTGGGCCTGCGCATCCTGGATGGCGAGGGCCGTACCATCAGCCTTGCCACGGCACGCTTTGCCGCCGATCAGAATGCCGTCGATGCCGTTGTTCAATTGCCGCTGGAGCTGCGCGGCCGTGTCGGCGCGGTAGCACTGCAGCAGCCGGCCGACGACGATGCGAGCCAGGCCGGCGGCATCGTGCTCCTCGATGACGCGGCGGGCTCAAAGCCGATCGGCGTCATCACCGACAACCCGACAGCTGCGCGCCAGCCGCTGTTGGGAGAACTTTATTATGTCGAGCGTGCGCTGCAGCCCTTTAACGAGCTGCGCGTCGGCAATGTCTCCAGCCTCGACAAGCAGCCGCTCTCCGTGATGATCCTGCCCGACAGCAGCAATATCAGCGATACCGACCGGGCAGCACTCGCCGCCTGGGTCGAAGATGGCGGCATGCTGATCCGCTTTGCCGGCGAACATCTGGCGCTCAATGCCGGTACGGACAATCTGCTGCCGGTGCGATTGCGCCAGGGCGACCGCGTGCTGGGCGGCGCCTTGAGCTGGTCGAAACCAGCGACCCTTGCCGCCTTTCCGGCAGCCTCTCCCTTTGTCGGCCTCGAGCTGCCGAAGGATGTCACGGTCGAGCGCCAGGTGCTGGCGGAGCCCGATATCGATCTTGGCAGCCGCACCTGGGCCAGGCTCAGCGACGGGACCCCGCTGGTGACCGGTGCCAAACGTGGCGACGGATATATCGTCTTGTTCCATGTCAGTGCCAACACGACCTGGTCCAACCTGGCGCTCTCCGGTCTCTATGTTGACATGCTCAATCGGCTCCTCCTGCTGGCAGCTGGCATTCCCACCTCCGGTGAAGACGAGGTAACGCCGCAGCCCCCCAGCCAGATTCTCGACGGTTACGGCCGGCTGGTGCCCGCACCCACCAGCATCACGCCGCTGGCGCCGGCCGATCTCAAGGAACAGCGGTCGGGGCCACAACATCCACCTGGCCTCTATGGTGCGCCGCAAGCCCGCCGGGCACTCAATCTCAGTGCCACTTTGCCTGCCGTGACGCCGCTCGCGCTCGATTTCGAGCCACTCACCAAATCGACCGCCATCGACTGGAAACCCTGGCTGCTGTTGCTGGCGGCCCTGCTCCTGGTTGGTGATTGCCTCATTGGCCTCTTCATGCGCGGCCTGCTCAGCCGTGGCGGACGTGGGGCGTCCCTCAGCAAGGGCGCAGCCGCGGCAATCGCCCTTCTCGTCGTGGCCAGCATGCTCGGCATGGCGCCCCGTGCCATCGCCCAGGACGTCGTCCAACCGATGAGCGATGAGGAGATCATCGCCGCCACTGAATCTACACATCTTGCTTATGTGCGGACCGGCGTTCCCAATGTCGATGCGACAAGCCGTGCCGGGCTGAATGGCCTCACCACCAAACTGCTTGAACGGACTTCTGCCGATATGGGTGACCCGGTCGGCGTCGACCTCAATGTCGACACGCTCGATTTCTATCCGATGCTCTATTGGCCGATCGCCGGCTCGACCGAGGCGTTGAGCGATCACGCCATTGCCRGCATCAACCGTTATCTGGCGGGCGGCGGCTTGATCCTGTTCGACACGGCGGACCAGAATGTGGTGGGCCTTGCCGGCGGCTTGGGGCCAGGTGCCATCCGCTTGCAGGAAGTCACCGGCGGCCTGGAAATTCCGCCCTTGGTGCCGGTCGCAGCCGATCATGTGCTGACGCGCGCCTTTTACCTGCTGAAGGATTTTCCCGGCCGCTGGGTTGGCGGCACACTCTGGGTCGAAAATCCAAAGAGCCAGGTCAATGACGGTGTCGCCTCGGTGATCATCGGCAGCAACGATTACGCCGCCGCCTGGGCCATCGACGATTACGGCCAGCCGATCTTTCCGGTGACGCCGGGCGGCGAGCGGCAACGTGAAATGTCCTACCGCTTCGGCATCAATCTGGTGATGTATGCCCTGACCGGCCGCTACAAAGAGGATCAGGTGCATGTGCCCGCCATTCTGGAAAGGCTGGGCCAATGATGTCGGCTTTCTCCTGGGATGGGCTGTCAATCGTCCTCAATCCACTGTTGCCCAGGGCGCTGCTGATCGGCTTTGCGATCCTGTTTGCTGGCCTGTTCCTGCTGTCGCTCTGGCGGCGCGCGCGCGGATCGTTCCTGCGCCTGCTGGCGGCACTCACCATCCTGGCAGCACTCCTCRATCCCAGCATGGTGCGGGAGAAGCGCGACTATCAGAAAGATATCGCCATCGTCCTGGTCGACCGGTCTCCCTCGCAGAAGATTGACGACCGCGAGGCGGAGACAGCGCGCGGGCTTGCGGCCCTGAAAGCCAAACTCGGTAACATTGACGATCTTGAGATCAAGGTGATCGAGGGTGGCAACGGGCCGGATACGGCGGAAAAGGGCACAGAGCTGTTCGAAGCCTTGCGCCGCGGCATGGCCGATCTGCCGCTGGCGCGCATCGCCGCCGTGATGGTCGTTTCGGACGGCCAGATCCATGACGTGCCGGCCAAGCTTGCCGAACTTGGCATCGATGCGCCGGTCCATCTGCTGCTGACCGACGATCCAAAGAAGAGCGACCGGGGCATCCAGTTGGTGGAAGCGCCCAGTTTCGGTTTGGTCGGCAAGCCGGTCGAGGTGAAGCTCAGGGTCGATGATCTGGGGCGCGACGCCGGTGTTCCAACCACGGTCCATATCAAACGCGACGGTGTGCCTTTGCCGCCGGTGCCGGTTGTTACCGGACGCGAGGCGACTGTCTCGCTCGGCATCGACCATGGCGGCCAGACCGTGTTCGAAATCGAGACGGAGGATGGTCCCTCTGAATTGACGCATCTCAACAACCGGGCCGTTCTCTCGGTCAATGGCGTGCGCCTTGAATTGAAAGTCCTGCTGATTTCGGGCGAGCCTTATCCGGGCGAGCGCATCTGGCGCAACCTGCTGAAATCGGACCCGTCGGTCAGCCTCATTCATTTCACCATCCTGCGGCCACCCAACAAGCAGGACGCGACACCCATCAACGAACTGGCGCTGATTGCCTTTCCGATCGATGACCTCTTTGACATCAAGCTCAAGGAGTTCGATCTCATCATCTTCGATCGCTTCGAGCATCTTGGCATCCTGCCCGATGAATATTTCCAGCACATCGTCGACTATGTCGGCAATGGTGGCGCGGTCCTGGAAGCGGCGGGTCCCAGTTCGGCCGGCCAGTTCAGCCTTTATCGCACGCCGCTCTCAGCAATCTTCGCTGCAACGCCGACCGGCGAGATCCTCAACCAGGGCTTCAAGCCAACAGTCAGCGACATGGGCAAACGCCATCCGGTGACGGCCGATCTGCTGGCCAATCCGAATGAGGCGCCGAACTGGGGCCGCTGGTTCCGGCAGATGGTCGCCACCACGAAGAGCGGCGAGGTGCTGATGAACGGCGCCAACGATCTGCCCTTGCTGGTGCTGCAGCGCGTCGGGCAAGGCCGTGTCGCACAGATATTCTCCGATCATCTCTGGCTGTGGTCGAAAGGATTTGAAGGTGGTGGCCCGCAGGCCGAGCTCATCCGCCGGACAGCGCATTGGCTGATGCAGGAACCGGATCTCGAGGAAGAAGATCTGCGCGCAACCGCCATTGACGGCAAGCTTGAGATTGAACGCCGCTCGCTGAGCCCGCAGGATCTCGATGTGACGGTGACCCGGCCCGATGGCAGCACGGAGACAACGCGTCTTCACGATGTCGGCCGCGGCCGCGCGACCGCAACCTTGCCGGCCGTGGATCAAGGCCTCTACCGTGTCAATGACGGCACCAAGGATGCCTTCGCCGCCCTGGGCGAGATCAACTCACGCGAATTCGAAGACCCCCGCGCCAGTGCGCAGCCGCTCCAAGCGCTGGTGACGGAATCCGGTGGTGGTGTCGCCATGCTGCCGGGCCAGAATTTGCCCGATCTGCGGCGGGTCGGTAAAAATGGCGACCGCGCTGGCAATGGCTGGTTCGGCCTCACCCGCAATGAAGATTATGTCGTGACCGGCATCAGCCAGGCGCCGCTGCTGGCCCCGTGGACGGCACTGCTGATCAGCATCGGCTTCGTGCTTGCCGCCTGGCGGCGCGAGGGCCGCTAGCCGATCACCGCAGCTGGGCCGATCTCGCCTCGCCACAGATAGATGGCTGCCAACGGCGCGGGGCCGCTTTGCATTGCATGATGGCACATGGGTGGGTGGTGGATGACGGCGCCAGCAGGCACGTCGCGCCAGCCCTCGTCCCCCCGCAACCAGCGCCCAGGCCCAAGCGGCAGATAGACTTCTTCCGCTGGATGGTGATGCGGCGGATAGAGCGTGTCGGGTCCCAGCAGCAGCAGGCCCAGACGCAGGCTCGATGTGCGCAGGGGCGCCTCCGGGCCGGCGCATTCCAGATAGCCATAGCGATCGAGGAAGCCGGCGCTCGGTGGATGGGCACGATAATTCGGATTCTGGCGCCAGGTCGCCCTCAGCCAGGTATCGACCGCCGACATCAGCCGGCCGAGATCGTCGCCCGACCCCGCCGCCGGCCAGAATTGCTGTACGGGCAATCTCTCTGCCGCGTCACGGCGTGTCGCCGGATCGACCTCTACTGGCAGTTCAGCCAATAGCGGCAGGAAGTCCGCAACTGCCGGCTGCCCCGCCAATCTGCCGACAATACCGTCCAAAAGCGCGCGCCAGGCCTGCAGGCTCACCTATTTCTCCCGTGCATCTCCCCAGTGTATCTCCCCTGTGTATCTCTTGAGGGCAACACCATACCCGCTCCAGCTGCCCGGCCACGGATGTGAACTCTGTCACAAACCGAAAGCCGCCTCATCCCCACTAATGAGTCAAGTCGTGGAGATGGCGTCGCCGCAAATGGCGCCGAAATGGTGGAGTTTCAGATGGCTGTGGCAATCGATTTTATGACCGACCCGCGGATCACGCGCTGCAGCGCCGGACCGACCTTGGCTGCCTCACTGGCTGCCCTGCCGCCGGCCCCCGCGCGCAGCTGGATCCTGCGCTTTGCCGATTTGTTCATCGATGGCTGTGATGTGCGCCTGATTCAGGGCGTCGATTGCCATACCCAGGCAGCCTTGCCGGACGGCAGCCTGGTCGACCTTGGCGCCGTCTTCCGGGGCGGCCAGCGGCCCGCGGAATTCGGCTTCGAATACGGTCGGTAGGCCCTATTGTTCTTCAGGGAGCGGCTCTGCCCCACCCTCGACATCGATCGGCACGCCGGGCTGGTTCTTGGCGGTGCGGATCGCCAAAGCCGATTTGACGTGGCTGACATTGGGGGCCGCGGTCAGGCAGGTGGTCAGGAACCGCTGATATGAATCCCAGTCATGAGCCACGATCTTCAGCAGGAAATCGGTTTCGCCGGCCAGCATGTGGCATTCACGTACCTGCGGCCAGGTGAGGACCCGGGCCTCGAACGCCTTCAAATCCGTCTCCGCCTGGCTGGAAAGACCGACCTGGGCGAACACGGTGACGCCAAAACCCAGCGCCTCGGCATTCACGTCGGCATGATAGCCTTTCAGAAACCCGGCCTTTTCCAGGGCGCGCACCCGGCGCAGGCAGGGCGGGGCCGAAATGCCGGCGCGCTTGGCGAGATCGACATTGGTCATGCGGCCGTCGGCCTGCAGATCGGCCAGGATTTTCAGGTCGATCTTGTCGAGCTTTGCGCGCCGCATGTAATGAACCCCTCGATTCGAAGCATATGACGCAACTATATTGCAGGTAATTTCATTTCGCCAGTGCCGCAAAATGCTCTCGGCCATCTGCAATGGCCGCCGGACTGCCACCGACAGGGACTGGAATCCGGTCGGTTTAGGACCGGACTGGTCGATTTCAGAAATCGATAAAATTCGCCCCAAAAGACAGAGCCTTTAATGCCAAGGACATAGCTCGATCTGGCGGGAATCCCGCGCCAAATCGGCTTCGAGCCGCCCACATTCCGTGAATGCATGGCTTGGATTCAGGGCCTCTGACCCCTATTCTTTAAGGAACGCTTCCGTCATCTCCCGAGTCCGGCCCGATTTCCCGCCGAAATCTGGCCTAACTCGTTATCGCCCAAGGAATTACGTGGTCATGCCCCAGGAAATCCGCACCAAGGCCCTCATCATCGGTTCAGGTCCGGCCGGCTACACGGCCGCCATCTATACGGCGCGCGCCAACCTGAAACCGATCCTGGTCCAGGGCATCCAGCCGGGCGGGCAGATGACCATCACCACGGATGTCGAGAATTTCCCCGGCTTTGCCGACGTCATCCAGGGCCCGTGGCTGATGGAGCAGATGCAAAAGCAGGCCGAGCATGTCGGCACGCGGACCATCTTCGACACCATTCTCGATATCGATTTCAGCCGCCGGCCGTTCCGCTGCGTGGGTGATTCGGGCGATATCTATCTTGCCGAGACGCTGATCATCGCGACCGGCGCCCAGGCGCGCTGGCTGGGCCTCGACTCCGAGAAGAAATTCCAGGGTTTCGGCGTCTCCGCCTGCGCCACCTGCGATGGCTTCTTCTTCCGCGAGAAGGAAGTGGTGATCGTCGGCGGCGGCAATACCGCGGTCGAGGAGGCCATTTACCTCACCAACCACGCGACCAAGGTCACCATGATCCATCGCCGCGATCATTTCCGCGCCGAAAAAATCATGCAGGACCGCCTGTTCCGCAACCCGAAGATCAATGTGGTCTGGAATAGCGTCGTCGAAGAAGTCTTGGGCGATACGGACCCCTTGGGCGTCACTGGCGTCAAGGTGAAGAACGTCCAGACCGGCGAGGTCACCACAATCCCCGCCGACGGTTTCTTCGTGGCGATCGGCCACAGCCCGGCCACGTCGCTGTTCAAGGGCAAGCTCGACCTCGACGAGGAAGGCTATCTCCTCACCAAGCCGGACAGCACGGCGACCAACGTGCCGGGCGTATTCGCCGCCGGCGACGTCAAGGACAAGGTATTCCGTCAGGCAGTCACGGCCGCTGGCATGGGCTGCATGGCAGCGCTCGAGGCTGAGCGTTTCATTGCCGCCCATGAACACGATACCGCCCAGGCCGCCGAATAGGCAGCCGCCACGCGACGGCCGGGGGGCCGCCGCCACACATGAAGGGGACACCGGCTTCGCGGAGAACCGCCACCGGTGAAAAACAATGTCGATGGATTGGGACAAGCTCAGAATCTTCCACGCTGTGGCCGAAGCAGGCTCGTTCACCCATGCGGGTGAAGTGCTGAACCTCAGCCAGTCCGCGGTCTCGCGCCAGATTTCGTCGCTGGAAGAAAGCCTCAACGTCGCCCTCTTCCACCGCCATGCCCGTGGCCTCATCCTGACCGAACAGGGCGAGCTGCTCTATCGCACCGCCCATGAAGTGTTCTCGAAGCTCGCCATGGCTGAGGCGCAGCTGGCGGAATCGAAAGACCGGCCCAAGGGCCAGTTGAAGGTGACGGCGACCCAGGCCTTCGGCTCATCCTGGCTGACGCCGGTCCTGCTCGAATTCATCGACCTTTATCCGGATGTCGAGGTCGATCTGGTGCTGGAAGACCGCGAGCTGGATTTGTCCATGCGCGAGGCGGACGTTGCCATCCGCATGGCGCCGCCACGGCAGCCGGAACTCATCCAGCGCCATCTGATGACGGTGCATCTCAACATCTATGCAGCGCCTTCCTATCTGAAGCGCCACGGCATTCCCAAGGTGCCGGAGGATATCGACCAGCACCGGGTCATCGTCTATGGCAACGACATGCGCCCACCGGTCGAGGATATCGATTGGCTGCTGCGTGCCGGCACGCGCAAGGACAAGCCGCGACGGCCGATCCTGCGTGTCAATTCCGTCTATGCGATACTCCGCGCGGTCCAAAGCGGCCTGGGGTTGGCCAGCCTGCCGGAGTTCATGGTGACGGAAGGGGCGAGCCTGGTGCGCGTCCTCCCTGAACTGCAGGGACCGCGCATCGACGCCTATTTCGTCTATCCGGAAGAACTCAGGAATTCGAAGCGCATTCAGGTGTTCCGCGACTTCCTGCTGCGCAAGGTCGCCGAAGGCAAGATGCAGTCGTAGATCTGAGCGAGCTTCGCTGGGGAAAAGCCTCAGCCGCGCCGGCGATCCCCGCTGGTCGACAGCAAGGATGCAATGCGCGCGTCCTTCTTCACATTATTGATGACGAGGATGGCGTGGAGCGCCGCCACCAGCCACAGCACAAAACCGGGCGATCCGCCCAGGAACAGGCTGAAGATGAACACCACCCAGGCGAGGACATAGATCAGCAGGTTAAAGATGGCCTGAAAGATCTTGCCATAGAGGAGGAGCGCCAGCGGCGGCAGGACCAGGGCGACAAGATAGATCATCGAACGTCATTACTCCGGTCAGAAGGCTGCCCAAGCGGGGGCACAGGATAAACGGATTGGGCAAATAGATAGGATGACGGCGCGCCACTGCAATGCCGGACCGTGATCATTCCGAAGGCACTGCAGTGCAGCAAAATCAGGCATTTCCGCCCGGTCGCGACATCGACGTCGCGCCTTCAAAACTCTGCCGACTCGATAGGGAATTCACTGTTGCCACAGTGAGAGCGCTGTCAGAGACGCGTGAAAAGTGCAATCTAGCCTCCTGCGACAGATTGGCCCGATCACCCCTTCGGCATCGCAGCATTTAGCTAACTAATTGGAATCAATGCGCCTTATTGGTATGCAAGTGGTGCATGCCGCGTCTGTGAATTTGACTCTGGTGAGGCTCGCTAATTCCTCTATCCTGCGTTTGTGCCGGTCAGCCACACTGTTGCAATTTAGCAACAAGTGGAACAGTTTGTTCCTGGTGGGGTTGAATGATCGCAATGGCGCCATAAATGGCTGACAGAGTGATTTTGGTAACGAGTTTCGAAGCGATAGCTTCAACATCAATTCGGGCGCGACGCCCGGATGGGGTCTTCGGACCCTACGTCTCCCAGACGTAAAGCCTCCCTGTTTAACTTGCCGGGCCCTCGTGGCCCGGCGATTTTCTTTTGGGGCTTTGGCATCGCAGGTCACAACCCTGCTTTTGATGGCAACGGCTATCCTGTGCCCTACTCCGCCAACCCCAGATAGTAGCGCCACTCGTTCCCCATATTGTCGTCGGTCATGACGTCCAAACCCTCGGTACGGCGCAAAATACTCGCACAATCCTCCATGACTTTCTTGGCCGGGGCGATGTTGGGATCGTCGATCTCATTGGGCAATGCCAGCACCCGCGCCATCGCCTTGATATCCGCCTCCTTCGCCGGATCGAACATCACCCGGCCATCTATGGTCAGGCCACGCAGCGCTTTCTGCCACCGCGCGGTATTTCGCTCGATCGGCCGGTCGCTGACGACCAGGAAACTCGCGATCCGCAGACCATGAGAAAATGACGTGCAACCTGTCCGCAAAGCACGCTTCGATTCCGTGCTGTTGTAGAAGTAGGTTCCGCCCGGGGTGAGATGATTTCGCATGAGCGACATGAACTCGGTCGACAGCAGGTTGGTCGCATTGCCGCGGAAATGATGCGTCGTGTTGGAGAAGACTGCATCGAAGCGGAGATCGGGATTCTTGCGCAACCAGCGTCGGCCATCATCGACAACGATCCGCACTTTCGGATTTTCAAGCAGAGAAGCAACCTCGGGATACTGGGAGACAAGGTGCGGATAGCCTGGGTTTATTTCGACGACTGTCACAGATTCGACGCCAGGAAGATTGACGACGGCCTGCACTCAGGAGCCTGTCGACAGGCCGATGAAAAGAACGTTTCTCGGCAAGGGATGGTAAAGCGGCGTGGCGAGCGGGCGAAAGATGCCATTGGTATCGTTTACGGGATCGACGTTGTACCGGCCATCGTAGATGCCATGCCCATAGACTGTCTTGCGGGTATCGACGGCAATGATGCCGCTGCGGTTTTCGACGACATGTGTAAGGGGCGGTGCCAACCTGGCCAGGTCCTTGTGCAACAAGGAAATGACGACCTCTCGTGTAAGATAGGGATGCAGGATCGGCACCGCCACGATCATCCCCACGAGAGCCCCCATAAGGACCGGGGATCTGCGGGAAAGAAGGCCGAATTGCCAGGCGGCGATGGCAGCCAGCACCAAGGCGCACATTGCCAGCAGTTCCGCGAGGCTGCTCATGGAAAGATATTCGAGCAGGACAAATCCGGTCACAACCGCGCCGACGGCGGACCCTACGATGTTTGCCATGACCAGCTGGCCGGCCTTCTCGCCAGCATGCTTATCCGCTGGGACCCCGAGCTCGGCTAGATAGGGTAGGAACGCCCCCCACACGCGCGCCAGCAGATAGATCGCACCAAGCGCAATGGCCAACATTCCCATTCCCAGGAAAGCAGTGTGGGACAGCAATGGCAGGAAGACCGCACCGATGGCGCCGGCAGCAAACAAGCGCAGTACCAACCAGCGATGTATCTCGACCTTGGACCGTCCCTTGCCGCACAGGATGCTGGTGTCGCGCGCGCCACCGGCAAGACCGATGAGAAAGGTGCCCAACGTCAGCGCGAAGGCAAACGCGCTGTTGGCGGTCGCAAATGAAACGACACGAAAAAACAAGATCTCGAAAGAAAGAGAAATCAGGCCACTCAGAAACGCCAGGACGACAACATGAGAAAAGCGGAACTGCGGTGTGCCAGCGCTCGGTCTATCGGCGGCATCATTCTGTGTGCGGCTACTTCCGGTCTTCACCTCAGCCTGTCCCAAGATGGCACTACGCCACCCGCCAGACATGGTGAAAGCAATGAGAGCGCCAACTGCCAGCAGGAAATTTCCGCTGGCAGCCAGCCAGACCGAATGCTGCATACCAAGAAAAGGGAAAAGTGCAACGGCACTGAGGAGACAGCCCGCACCACCACCCAGGGTATTGACGTAATAGAGATGCCCGACGACCGCGCCGACACTACGATTAACAGCGACGAGGTAGCCCACCAGGATGGGCAGCGTCGCCCCCATCAACAGCGTCGGGACCATAATCAAGGCCAGGTTGAGGACCGCAGCAAGAGGCAACGACAGGCCAGCAGCCACACCGCCCATACCATCGATGATCTGCAGGGAAAACAGGCCGTAAAGCCCGATGCCGCCTTCGATCGCAGCCAGCAAAAGCAAAAGCGGCCAGCGTGTGTGGCGCGAAAGCCATCCGCCGACAAGACTGCCGATCCCCAGCCCCAGCATGAATGCCGTCACGACAATGGTGACGGACTCAATGTTGACCCCGAAGACCCGGAACAGAGCGCGTTGCCAGACCAATTGATAGGTTAGTGCCGGTATACCCGAGAGAAAGAAGAGCAGCGATATCAGGCGGAGGAATTGACCGGTATTGCTCATGTCGAGATATGCCCCAGGTGGCTGACTAACCAGGCGATTGGCCGATCTGATCGTTCTTCCCGCAACATAGGGCTGTCGATATCGGCACAGACTTGGATGCAGCCAGTCAAGCGAGTCGCCACACACCCTGCCATTTTTACGTTACTCGATCATGAATCGTCTACCCGCACGTGAGGTGCGCGCGCGAGACAAGATCAAATTCGGCATGATTTTTACATATGAGCCGCCCGCAGCTCGGTGGGCAGAGCATCTTTGCACGCGCCCTAGATCGACGAAACAGCCAGTCTCTCTACCAACGCCGCCTATTGCGCCTGCCAGGTCTTGATTGCCTGGGCGATCAAGTCATCCATGACCTTGTCCTTGGCAAACTTGTTCATCACCTGGGCGATCCTGCCGCGCAAGGCGCCGCTGTTGCAGGCAGAGAGATGAGACAGGGTCAGGTACAGCTCTTCATTGCTGATCGACTGGGGCGCTTCCTGGAGATCGGTAATGCCGAGCTGGGCAGCAAAGGCGCGCGCCGGCGCATCCTCATAGATGAGATAGTCCGCGCGCTTGTTCTCCAGCATCTTCAGCGCATTCTCCAGCTTGGACACTTCCTCGATCGACAGATTCTTCTTGGCATACTGATCGAAATCCTCGCCGAAGCTGTTGTTGATCACGGTGAGGCCGCTATGGCCGGCAAGGTCAGGCCATTGGCGATATTTGAGCGCACTCTCAGGCCCCGTAATGACGACGGAGCGCGTAATCGCCATGGATGGATGGATGTAGTCCATATAGGTCAGCCGATCCATGGTCAGGAACGCGCCAGCAATCAGGTCGATATGGCCGGTCCTCATTTCCTCCTGCACGCGTGCCCAGGACCCGATGTAGCGGACCTCGATCGGAATACCGATGTCGCGCGACAGCATGGCCATCAACGCGGCATTCGCGCCGATCATGTGGCTCTCATCCTTCGGATCACGCCACAGATAGGGCGGATATTCCGGATTGCCTGACGCCACCAGCAGCTTGCAATCTTCTGCATGTGCGAAGTCGGTGCCAAGCGGGAGCCACGCCAGAAACCCAGCGGCTATCCACGTCAAAAGACGATTGTGCGCGTTTGACCAGACGCGGCCGGTCATGTCCGCCTCCTCTGCCACTGGTGCGTTTGTTAGTTTAACAACATGCCGACAGGATTGGGAAATTCTATTGTGTGTGGTGCGCAATAACATCCCAGGGCAGTCGTCCTAACAAACCCCGGCCACACGTAACAATGATTGATTGAGCAGCCAAGCATATTGATACGGTCGGGGTAGCACTGCGTTCATCGCACTGGTGCAGGATCGGCGTTTCAGGCAGTGTGCCGATCCTCGATCGATAGGCCATTGCCAGCTGTGCGTTCCGGCCTGAAGTGATCAACGGCAGATGATCAAAGGCTACGGAGCGTTCTCGTGTCTCACTCCCTCGACTCTCGTACCCCAGTATCTCATGGTGACACCCCCGGCCGCGTATCTGATGCACCTGGGCCGGAGTCCATCAATTGGCGCAATTTGACGGCGGCCTGTGCAGCCGTCTGTGTCTTCGCGTTTTCGCTGGGCGAGATGTTTCCGCTGCTCTCCTTGAGCATGAAGAGCTGGGGCGTCAGCGAGGTGATGATCGGCCTCAATACGGCGATGGCGCCGGTTGGGATTTTGATCGCCGGCACGATCATTCCAAAACTGTCGCATAGCTTCGGGCCAAAGCGTGTCGCCATCTTCATGGCGATGGCAACCGGCGTACTGTTCCTGCTCTACCCGACCTTTCCCTCGCTCTTGGCCTGGTTTCCGTTGCGTCTGCTGCAGGGCATCTTTGTTGCCACCCTCTTTGCCTTGAGCGAGGCCTGGGTGCTGAGCAACGCCACCGGCAGTTCGCGCGGCCGGGTCGTCGGCATCTACGCCACCTGCATTTCCGCGACCTTTGGCATTGGGCCAGCCGTGGTGGCCTGGGCAGGTATCGATGGTTACCTGCCTTTTGCGATCGGTGCCGCCATTCTGTTTCTGGCGACCATTCCCATATCGCTGGTGTCGAGCGATGCCGGCGGATCAGCAGACGAAGTGCATGTCTCGATTTTCGCCTTCTTTCCCAAGGCGCCACTGCTGCTGATCGCCATCTGTGTGCATGCCATGTTCGATGGCGGCATGCTGGGCTTCCTGTCGGTCTATGGCGTGCGCATGGGCATGTCGCTGGAACATGCCGCCCTCACGATCACGGCCTTGTCCTTCGGCAACGTGCTCTTCCAGATCCCCATCGGCTGGATCGCCGATCACACCTCGAAGCGCAAGACCATGACGGCCTGTTTCTTCGCCACCGCCTTGGGCCTTGCATTGCTGCCCATTGCCATCACCACCATCTGGGTCTGGCCGCTGGTGTTGCTGATGGGTGCTGCCGGTTTTGGCATCTACACGGTCGGCCTCTCCGAACTCGGCGATCGCTTCCGCGGTCCCGATCTCATCGCCGGCACGTCTGCCTTTTCCACCGTCTGGGGCCTGGGAGCCTTGCTGGGATCCGTGATGTGTGGCGCCGCAATGGATATGTTCGGCCCACACGGATTTCCCACCATTCTGCTCGTGGCCTTCCTGACCTTTATCGCGATTCAAGCTGGGCGTGCGTTCCGCCAATCCCGCCGCGTGGCAAGCTAGGCGCTTTTGACGCCTTCCAGGAAATGCTGGACATGACGCCGCAGTTCGTCCGACTTGTCGGTGAGTTCGCGCGCGGCATCCAGCACCTGCTGGGCCGCAGCACCCGTCATGTCGGCTGCCTGGTTGACGCCTGAGATGTTCTGGTTCACCTGATTGGTGCCATCCGCCGCTTCCTGGACGTTGCGTGCAATCTCCTGGGTGGCGGCGCCCTGCTCGACGACGGCCGAGGCGATCGACCCCACGATCTCATTGATGCGTGAAACGGTACCGGCAATGGTGCGGATCGCCGTCACCGCCTCCGAGGTTGCCGATTGCACGGCGGAAATCTGGCCGGCGATTTCATCAGTCGCATTGCCGGTCTGGGTGGCGAGATTCTTCACTTCCGAGGCGACCACGGCAAATCCGCGACCGGCTTCGCCAGCGCGCGCCGCCTCGATGGTGGCGTTCAAGGCCAGAAGATTGGTCTGGCCGGCGATGTCGTTGATCAGCTGCACCACGGCGCCAATCTTGTCGGCGGCGGCATAGAGCCCTTCGACCAGCTGATTGGTGGCATTGGCCTGGTCCGCCGCTTCACCGGCGATGCGGGCGCATTCATCGACCTGCCGCGAGATTTCCGAAACTGAGGCATTGAGCTCTTCAGTGGCCGATGCCACGGTCTGCACGTTGGACGTCGCCTCGGCCGATGCGGTGGCAACGGCGCCGGCCCGGTCGGCGGTATCGGTCGCCGTTTCGGTCATCGAATTGGCCGTGCCTTGCATGCGCTGGGTGGCATTGGCGACCGTCTCCAGCACCTCTTTCACCGCCGTCTCGAAATTGTCGGTGAGACTGTTGATCTTTTTCACCCGTGCTTCACGGCGCGCCTGAGAGGCAGCTTCCTTGGCGGCAAGGTCGCGGGCCTGGATCATGCCGTCCTTGAACACGCTGACAGCCTGCGCCATCGCGCCGATTTCATTGCGCAGGTCGCTGTCGGGCACACTCACATCGAGATTGCCACGCGACAGTTCCCCCATGACGCCGGTCATGCGGCCGATCGGCCGGGTGGTGACGCGGATGATCCAGAAGGCGATGCCAAAGGCGGCCCCCAAGCCAATGAGCAGCATGACGCCCATCACCAGCTGCAAATTCTTGGCAGCGGCGATGGCACTTTCGCCATCGCTGGCGAGAAGCTGTGCCTGCCGGTCGACGAGGCCACCACGCCGCACGCCATCGTCGCCACGCGGTCCGCTGAGGAGATCCAGGATCGCGTTGGCCTGCGGCGTCACTTCACCATTCAGCTGTTGCTGCGCCAGGTTCCAGCCGGGTGACTTGCGGATATCGATCATCTGCGCCGGCAAAGGCGTGAACTTCTCATGCGTCACGACCAGCGTCTGATAGGCCGATTTCTGGCCGACCGTGAACAGCGCCGACATCTTCTCCAGCGTCTTCAGGCGGCTGGCGGTCACTTTCCAGTTCTTGTCGAATTCCTTCCGGAACTGATCATTGCCGGTCATGACCATCGCGCGCAGGCTGGCCTGTGCCAGCGAGAACGCGTTGCGCAGATCGGAAAGGGCGATCAGCAATTCCTTGCGCTCTTCCGTCGCCGCCTGCGCAAATTCCTCATTCATCATGCCGGAGACGCTTTTGAGGATGGTCGAGATCAGCTTTTCGCCCTGCTCATTGAGCATCTTGAGGGCTGGCTGCTCGTCCTTGCTGTTGGCAAGCGCCTCAGCCTTCGCCTGTGCCTCGGCAAAGCTTGCAAGCAAGGTCTTGATCTTCGCCCAATCATCGATATCGCCCTGCACCTGCCAGTTGGCCGCAAGGCCATCGATCTGCTGAACATCACTGCCGATCTGGGTCCAGACGTCGGCACGGTCCTGCTTGAAACTCTCGGTCCCGGTCAGCATCCAGTCGCGGAGCGCCGTGAGCGAGCCCTGGACGTTGGCCACCAGCGCGTTCCCGGCCGTGGTCATCGGCAGGCGTTCAGCGACCATGCGCTGGGTGATGTTGGCATTGCCGCGCACCTGCCAGAAATTGATGGCGATCACGGCAACCAGCAGAAGGGCAATGCTGCTGAAACCCACCAGCAGCCAGGTCCTGATCCGGAAATTCGCAAGCCAGGCGAGCATCGACATCCATCCCCAAACGCGCCGTCACGAAGCACGCGCCGTTAAAAGTTAGGAGCCAGCCTAGTGGGAAATTATTAACAGAATTTCTGCGCCAGCCGGGTCGGCGGCCCACCCCAGTCCCCTGCTGATCTCACAACCTCGCGAGCATCGGCGGAACGCCGGCATGGCTTCTCGCCTGAAAGCGCCCCTTGCCGATCCCAGCCCCGACGCACAGTCGTACTGCTGCCCAAACGGGCAACAAGGATACACATTAGTGTATCTATTGTAGGATTTTATTGCCGCCCATAAGCAGCGTGATCAGTGGCCGGCGGATTAGGGGTGTGTCAGCGGTCCGGCCCGTAGCTGCGCATGAACATCTCAACCGCGCCGTCGATGACGGTATCGGCGGGGAGCGAATCCGGA
Source organism: Dongia sp. P2_B8 (assembly GCF_056404715.1). NCBI lineage: Bacteria > Pseudomonadati > Pseudomonadota > Alphaproteobacteria > Rhodospirillales > Dongiaceae > Dongia > Dongia sp. P2_B8. The sequence continues at coordinate 121,640 of NZ_JBFUDM010000005.1, forward strand.
TCGTCCTGGAGGCCTAGCAAAAGCTGCATGTAAAGCGGCCCGCGGATCATGCCGCAAAAAAGCTCGGCAGCGAGACGCGGGTTGTCGATCTTCAACACACCCTTCGCCACCGCCGATGCCAGATATTCCGTCAGCAGCCGCTTGAAGGTGCGTGGACCGGTTTCGTAATAGCGGCGCGCGAGATCGGGAAAGCGCGGACCTTCCGCCACGATGACGCGGTAGATCGCCATGGTGCGCGGTGCCAGCAGGAAGCCGGCGATGCTCCGCCCGATGCGGGTCATGGCAGCGCGGATGTCCGGGGCGTCGCGTACTTCCGGCATGACATTGTCCGCGTAAGACAGGCAGGCCGCCCGCACGATGGCAACGAACAACTGCTCCTTGCTTTGGAAATGCGCATAGACCGTTGCCTTGGAGACGCCGGCGGCCTTGGCCACCTGGTCCATGCTGACGGCGCCAAATCCTTGTTCGGTAAAAAGCGCGCTACCAGCATCCATGACCTGGGCGGCCTTCAAGGGCAGCTCCTGGCCCGTTTCCGGGTCGATCGCATGCAGGAACGATGGACGGGTCGGATCCAATAGCGGTGTTTCTTCCACCTTATCCACTGATTTCAAGGCGTTACTCATCGCACCATGCTCATCTGGCCAATTCCGGGCTGGAGTGAAAAAACTGTACTGGTCGGTTCAGTTTACCCTTGACATATGGCCATCGGCAAGCCAATTTCAATCCGAATTGAACTGGACAGTCTAGTCCAGATGGCCGCACCGCCCGCCGACTCCGCCGGATTTCCGCGGAGGGTTGTCCGGAGCGCCTTGATTAGAATGAGGAGTTTCATCATGCGCAAGCTCATCCTGCGGTCGGTCATTTCTCTGGCGGCACTCGCTGCCGTATCAGGTGGCTGGTACTGGTGGCAGACAGCGCGTTTCCTTGAGAAGACCGACAACGCCTACATCGAGGGCGACATCTCCATCATCAGCCCGCGCATCGAGGGTTACGTGGCCCATGTCGCCGTCGGCGACAATCAGGCGATCCGCGCCGGCGATGTGCTGATCACCATCGAAGATTCGGACTTCCGCGCCCGTGTTGCCCAGTCGGCCGCCAATGTCGCCGGCGCCGAGGCTGCCCTCGTCACCATCGACAGCCAGATCACCTATCAGAATGCGCGCATCGCGCAGATGGTGGCATCGGAGCGTTCTGCTGCGGCCGAACTCAACCGGGCCAATCAGACCTATACACGCTACAAGAAGCTGGTGGCCGACAAGATCATCGGCACGCAGGAAATGGATGACGCCACCGCGGTGAAGCTGAAGGCTGAGGCAGAAGCCTCGCGCATCGGTGCCGAGCTGGTGGCTGAGCGCGCCCAGATCGGCGTCCTCAACGCCAACCGTATCGAAGGCGTCGCCAAGGTCGCGGAGACCAAGGCCGCCTTGCTTCTGGCGCAGAACGATCTTGATAAGACCGTCATCCGGGCGCCCATCGACGGCGTCATCGGCAATCGGGCCGTCCGTGTCGGCCAGTTCGTGAGCCCAGGCACTCAGCTTCTGTCGCTGGTGCCCAATGACGTCCATGTCGTCGCCAATTTCAAGGAAACGCAGATCGGTCATATGCAGCCGGGCCAGAAGGTCGCGGTCGAGATCGATGCCTTCCCGGGCCAGACCCTGACCGGCACGCTCGACAGCTTCTCGCCGGCCTCGGGTGCTGAGTTCAGCCTGCTGCCGGCGGAAAACGCCACCGGCAACTTCACCAAGATCGTGCAGCGCGTGCCGGTGCGCATTGCCTTGCCCAGCAGCAGTCCGCTCCAGGGCCTGCTGCGTCCGGGCCTCTCGGTGATCGTTTCGGTCGATACAGCGTCGACCGCAGCGCCGGCACTTGCCAGCGCCGGTGGCTGGCTGTTCGGTGCAGCCAATGCAGCGCCGGAAGCAAAGCAGCAGTAACAAAAAGATGATGCGGCCGGGCATCTGAAACGCCCGGTCGCTTTTCCTCAAACCGAATCTGATGTGCTGCCGGCGGGGTTGCGGCAGTAGGAGCGTCCCCCATGTCCGAACGGCCCATTACCAGACGCGACTGGATCGGGTTCATGACCATGGTCGTGGGCATGTTCATGGCGATTCTGGACATCCAGATCGTCTCCAGCTCGATCAGTGACATCCAGGCGGGGCTTGCCGCCAGCGCCGACGAGGCCAGCTGGATCCAGACCTCCTATCTCATCGCCGAAGTGGTGATGATCCCGCTCTCGGGATTCCTGACGCGCCTCGTCTCGACCCGCGTCTTGTTCACAGTCTCGGCCGCCGGCTTCACGCTGACCAGTATGCTCTGTGCCCTGGCCTGGGACATCAATTCGATGATTGTCTTCCGCGCACTCCAGGGTTTCATCGGCGGCGCCATGATCCCCACGGTCTTTGCCGCGGCCTATACCGTGTTCCCAGCATCCAGGCGCAACATGCTGTCGGTCCTGATGGGCCTCGTGGCCACCATGGCGCCGACATTGGGGCCGACACTGGGTGGCTACATCACCGAAATTTCCAGCTGGCATTGGCTGTTCCTAGCCAATCTGCTGCCGGGTGCGCTGGTGACGATCTCCGTCTGGCTGCTGGTCGATTTCGACAAGCCGGACTGGTCGCTGCTGCCGGGCTTCGACTATCTTGGCCTCATCTTCATGGCGGTGTTCCTCGGCAGCCTGGAATTCGTGCTGGAGGAAGGTCCGCGCGACGATTGGTTCGACGATCAGACGATCGCGACCTTCGCTGTGGTGGCCGCCGTTGCCGGTGTTTTCTTCCTCTGGCGGGTCTTGAGCTACCGGCAGCCGATCGTTGATGTGCGCGCCTTTGCCAACCGCAACTTCCTTATCGGCTCGACCTTCAGCTTCATCATCGGCATCGGCCTTTATGGCTCGACCTATCTCATGCCGCTGTTCCTGGGGCGCGTGCGGGATTTCACGGCGCTCGATATCGGCCTCGTCATGTTCGTGACCGGCACCTTCCAGTTCATGTCGGCACCGATCGCTGGGCGTCTAGCGGGCATCCTCGATCCGCGCGTGATGCTGGGCTTCGGTCTCGCCATGTTCGGCGCCGGCGCCTATGCGCAATCGCTGCTGACCGCCGATTGGGGTTTCTGGGAATTCTTCCTGCCCCAGGCCCTGCGTGGCTTTGCGCTGATGTTCCTGTTCATCCCGATCAATGCCGCGGCCCTTGGCACCTTGCCGCCGGAGCGCATCAAGAATGCGAGCGGTCTTTACAACCTCATGCGCAATCTGGGTGGTGCCATTGGCCTTGCCGCCATCAACACGCTGCTCAACGACCGCATGTCTCTGCATTGGACGCGGCTGGTGGAATCCATGCCTTCGGGCGATCCGTTGGTTCAGGCTTTCCTCGCCAATGCGCGCGCCGGCGTGTCGACGGCGATGGGTGCTTTAAGCGAGAATGCCGCCATAAAGATGCTGGCAAACACCGTCTATAAACAGGCCGAAGTCATGACCATGGCCGACGCCCAGTTCCTGATGAGCGCTATCTTCATCGGCGGCCTGCTGCTTGTCCCCTTTCTGAAGAAGCCGCGCGGCGCACCGGTCGCTGCCGATCACTGACCACCCAGATCACGCATCGCGCTGATAGGCGGGTTGCCCCATCACATAGGTGGCGGCAACCGCGCGGTCGTCACCCAGGATCATCAATGCGAACAGACGCTCGGCGAAATCGCGTGCGACCTCGCTGCGATGCTTGAGCAGCGGAATTGCCGTAAATTCCAGCACGGTGAAATCCGCTTCCTTGCCCGGCAATAGGTTGCCGATCTTGTCGTCGAGATAGAGCGCCTCCGCCCCGCCCAGGGTAGCGAGATAGAAGCCACGCCAGGGATTGAGATTCTGGCCCTTCAGCTGCAGGACCTTGTAGGCCTCGGCCATGATCTCCAGCATGGAGAGTGAGGTGCCACCACCGACATCGCTGGCGAGCCCCACGCGAATACCGGCTGCCCGCGCCTGCTCGAGGTCCAAGAGGCCCGATCCGATGAACAGGTTGGAACTGGGGCAGAAGGCGATGGCCGTGCCGGAAGCCGCCATGCGCTGGCGATCGGTGGCATCGGTGTGAATCGCGTGGCCATAGATTGCGCGCGGTCCCAGCAGACCATAATGGTCATAGACATCGAGATAGGAACGACGCTCGGGAAAGAGCTCGCTCACCCATTTGATCTCGTCGTGATTTTCCGCCAGATGCGATTGCAAGGCGAGCCCCGGGATTTCCCGAAACAGGCGGCCGGTCATTTCCAACTGCGCCACGCTGGATGTCGGCGCAAAGCGGGGCGTCAACGCATAGGTAAGCCGACCCTTGCCGTGCCAGCTGGCGATAAGCGCCCGATTGTCAGCTTCGGCGCCAATGACATCGTCGCGCAGATAGTCCGGGCAATGCCGGTCCATCATGACCTTGCCGGCCACCATTCGCAGGTTGCGCGCCGAGGCGGCGGCAAAGAAAGTGTCGACCGATTGCTTGTGCACCGTGGGATAGACCGAGGCCGTCGTGGTGCCGCTGGCCAGCAGCCGGCCCAAGAACATGTCCGCCATCTGCGCGCCATGTTCGGCGCTTTCGAATTTGCGCTCAGCCGGGAAAGTGTAGCGCGTCAGCCAGTCGAGGAGCTGCGTGCCGTAGGACGCGATCACATCGAGCTGCGCCGAATGCACATGGGTGTCGACGAAGCCCGGAATGATCAGCTTGCCGCGATGGTCGACGATCTCGCTGCCGGCCGGCAACCTCGCAAGCAAAGGACCGGCATCGCCCACCTGCACGACGTGCCCGTCTTCGACCAGCAGACCGCCATCTTCATATAGCTGCCAGGCGGTCTCGTCCGGCGTGGCTCCCGGATCGCGCAGGAAATGCAAGACGGTACCGCGGAAGAGAGATTGCATCTGACGACCTTATCCGGGAAGTGTTCTGGCGAGCTTATCTCATAACCGCATGGGGGATTTTCAAGGAATCCGCAAGGCTGCTTCAGGGATAGAGGTTCTCCAGCACCAGGAACCATTGCCGGTCGGCATTGCCGGAGAGGCGCCCATCGGCACCCAGCATACGTTCCGACCTGGTCACCGAATTGCGGACATTGCCGCCGATCGAGTCCAGCCGCCCAGGCACCACCGTCACCACAATATCGCAGTGAAGCGTCGCACCCGATGGCACATCATCATAGCGCGCGACGACCTGCCCGGCCCTGGTGGCGCAGATGAGATCGCCTGCCCGTGGCGCATAGGCGTCCGGCGGATAGGCGCGCCAATGTCCTTTTGCCGCGCTGGCAATGGCGGCGCGCAGATAGCTGGCATGGGTGGCGGTGGCTGGCATTTCGTCGGCCGGCACACCGGCTTCTGCCATCACCCAGGAAATGAAGGCGGCCGACCAGGGCTTGTCGCCATCGAGCCCGGTCCAATCCTGGCCTACACTGCGCCAGTATTTCGCCACCAGCGCCGATCCCTTGTGCTCATCCTCCCAGGCGCCGACAGGATCGATGATCTCATGCCCATCGGCGGCATGGCGTACGATCTGGCCACCGAAGGCGCGCCACTCCTGATCAGCAAGACGCAGGATATTGCCACGCACCGCATCGGCGGGTGCCAGCGCACGCGGCGGCAGCGAGGTGGCGCAGGCCGCCAGTGAAAGCGCGAGGCCGATGAGCAGGAGAGGCCGGAATATATGCATGCCAGACACATTTTTAATTGAAGAGGGCGCAGCAAAATGATGCCCGGGCGACCGTTGAGCTTGCCGCCCCGGCATTGCACTATACCTACCCATCCCAGCGCCGGAAGCCGATCTCATGAAAATACGCATCATTGCTCTCGGCCGCGCCAAGGCCGGACCGGAGAAATCGCTGGTCGAGACTTACCGTAAGCGGCTCAGCTGGTCCTGCGATCTCATTGAGCTCGAGGCCAAGAAAGGGATCAGCGGCGCTGAACTGATCGCTGCAGAAGCCGAACTTATCGAAAAGGCGATCCAGGCCAAGGCCAGCGCCAAGCGTGTCGTCATCGCACTCGACGAACGCGGGCAGAGCCTGCCCAGCCGCGACTTCGCCAAGCGCGTCACCGCACTCGGCAATCAGGGCTATGGTGAGCTGGTGTTCGTCATCGGCGGGGCGGATGGCCTCGCCCCCGCCATCCGCGACCGTGCCGGCCTCTTGCTCTCCTTCGGGGCGATGACCTGGCCGCACATGCTGGTCCGGGTTCTCCTGATGGAGCAACTCTACCGGGCCCAGACCATCATTGCCGGCCATCCCTATCACCGGGATTAGCGCTCCGGCTTATGTAACAGGCTGTAACAATTATAGAAAAATCACCAATCGTACCTCGCTGCAGCGCGCCAATGACACTGGCGCGGGCGGCCGGATCGGGTTAAATCTTTTGCCATGATTTCATCCCGCATGAATTGAGCCAGACGCATATGACCCAAAGCCCCCTTTCCAAAGCCCGGCCGAAACCGGTCGTTCTGTGCATCCTGGATGGCTGGGGCCATCGCCATGAGAGTGCCGACAATGCCGTCCTGCTGGCCAAGACGCCGAACTGGGACAGTCTCACCGCGGAAAATCCCTGGAGCCTGGTGGATGCGTCCGAACTTTATGTCGGCCTCCCCGAAGGCCAAATGGGCAATTCCGAAGTCGGCCACATGAATCTGGGTGCCGGCCGGGTGGTGATGCAGGATCTGCCGCGTATCGACCGCGCGATCGCCGACGGCACCATCGCCAAGCTGCCGGAACTGGAAAAGTTCGTCGCCAAGATGCGCGCCTCGAAGGGCGATGTGCAATTGCTGGGGCTGCTCTCGCCGGGCGGCGTGCATTCGCACCAGGACCATATGGTGGCGCTGGCGAAGATTCTGTCGGCGGCCGGCATCGGTGTGGTGGTGCATGGCTTCCTCGACGGCCGCGACACGCCGCCGCAAAGCGCCAAGGGATTCGTCGCAGATTTCGAAGCCAAGATCGCGAACCTGCCCAATGTACGCATCGGCACATTAGGTGGCCGCTACTACGCCATGGACCGCGACAAGCGCTGGGAACGCGTGACGCTGGCCTATGACGCCTTTCATGGCGAGGCACCGCGCGTTGCCACCGCGCAAGCGGCGATCGACGAAGGCTATGCCCGCGGCGAAACGGACGAGTTCATCAAGCCGACCCTCATCGGCAACTTCCCGGGCTTCCGCAATGGCGACGGTTTGCTGATGGCGAATTTCCGCGCCGACCGGGCGCGGCAATTGCTCACCACCCTCATCGATCCCGCCTTCAAGGATTTCCCGCGTAAGAAGGTGACGAGTTTTACCGGCATCCTCGGCATGGTCGAATATTCGGCAGACCTTGCCAAACTGATGCCCTGCCTGTTTCCGCCGGTCGAACTGACCCAGACCTTGGGCGAGATCGTGGCCAACCACGGCATGAAGCAGTTGCGCATGGCGGAAACCGAGAAATATGCCCACGTCACCTTCTTCTTCAATGGTGGCGAAGAGAATCTGTTTCCCGGCGAAGAACGTATCCTGGTGCCGAGCCCCAAGGTTGCGACTTACGACCTGATGCCGGAAATGTCGGCCTACGAACTCACCGACAAACTTGTCGGTGCCATCGAATCAGATGCTTTCGACCTCATCGTCGTCAATTACGCCAATGGCGATATGGTCGGGCATAGCGGCAATCTGCCCGCTGCCGTCAAGGCGGTCGAGGTCATCGACGATTGCCTCGGCAAGGTGCGCGCGGCCATTGTGAAACAGGGCGGTGCGCTGCTCATCACCGCCGATCACGGCAATTGCGAAATGATGAAGGATCCCATCACCGGCGAACCGCACACCGCCCATACGCTCAACCGCGTGCCGTTCATCCTGGTCAATGCCCCCACCTGGGCGCACAAGCTGAAGGACGGACGCCTCGCCGATGTGGCGCCGACCATCCTAGCCTTGCTGGGCATCACGCAGCCCAAGGAAATGACCGGTCAGTCGCTGATGCTGCCAGATGCCGGGACTCTTCTTCCCGGCGACATGCGGCACAATGCGGGTGCAGCTTAGGCGTGACCCTGCCCATCCTGATCCGGTCGCTGCCGGCAGCCATCCTGCTATCGGCTGTCGCGTGGTGCGATCCCGGCTTTGCGCAGACGGCCAACGATCTGGAAAGCGTTCAGCAGGAACTGGCGACCGGCCAGAAGAAGGCCGAGGAACTCGCCAACCAGGCAGCGAGCCTCAGCCGCGAAGTGGCTGACCTGCAGACTGCGCTGATCACCGCCGCTGCCGACGTGCAGCGGCGCGAGCGCGAGGTGACGGAGATCGAGAATACCTTGCAGACGCTGGGTGAGTCGGAACGCGACAAGGAGGCGGCGCTGAAACATGGCCGCAAGGAATTGGCGGCAAGCCTCGTGGCCCTGCAGCGCCTCTCCGCCTTGCCCCGTCAGGCGCTGCTGTTCGGGCCGGAGACACCGATCGACATGGCACGCTCCGCCCGGCTGCTCAGCATCGTCACCCCCGTTCTTGATCGCCGCGCCCGCGTGCTGCAGAGCGAACTCAACGAGATTCAGGAATTGCGCCAGGAAATGGCGCGTCGGCGTGATGAACTCACCGCAGCACTCGCCAAGCTCGCCAGCGACAATCAGCGGCTTTCCGATCTGGTGGCCAAGAAATCCGGCCTGCGGCAATCGACCCTGGCCGAAACGGAAGCCACCAAGCAGCGCCTCGCCCGTCTCGCCGACCAGGCCAAGAACCTCCAGGATTTGATCTCGCGGCTGGAACAGACCGAGACGGAAACCCCGACAAATGACGACGCGGCCGCCAGCGATGAGGCGGCGGCCGACGATACCCAAACTGCCTCGCTCGAACCGGAGAAGCCCAAAAAGCCGATTCGCACGAAGAAACCGGCGGATCTCCGCCCTTTTCCCAAGGATATCGCCAAGCTGACGGCCCCGGTCAGCGGCGAGATGGTAAAGAAATTTGGCTCCCAAACGGAGACTGCCGGGACTATGAAGGGGGCGGAGATCGAAACTCGCCCTGGCGCCCAAATTGTGGCCACATTTGATGGCCAGATTGTCTTCGAGGGCCCTTTCCGCGGTTATGGCCAAATATTGATCATCGAGCATGCGGGTGGGTATCATACGATATTGGCAGGTCTCGACCGGGTGGTGGTCGAGGTCGGCCAATGGCTGAAAGCTGGTGAACCCATCGGTCGCATGGGCGCGTCGGCGAAATTGGAGACAGGTCAGCCAGATACCGAATCTGGGAACGACACAGGAAACGGTCGGCCAAGACTTTACGTAGAACTGCGCCATGATGGCCAGCCATTCGATCCGGCGCCGATATTCGACACCAGCAACAGCAACTAAAGGTCAGTGATTCACATGTTCCGCCAATCGCTCCTCGTCGCCACCGCCCTTGCCGCCGGCATGGTCATCGGCACGGTCGCCTTCAACCCGCGCCTGGTTCAGGCTGAATCGAGTGCCACGGCCGACGCACCGCCGGTCAACACCTATGAGCAGCTCAACCTGTTCGGTGAAGTGTTCGAGCGTGTGCGCGCCTCTTATGTCGAGCCGACCAAGGACGATCAATTGGTCGAAGCCGCCATCAACGGCATGCTGACCTCCCTGGATCCGCATTCGAGCTATATGAATGCCAAGGAATACCAGGACATGCAGGTGCAGACCAAAGGCGAGTTCGGTGGCCTTGGCATCGAAGTCACCATGCAGGACGGTCTCATCAAGGTGGTGACGCCGATGGACGATACGCCGGCCGCCAAGGCCGGCATGCAGCCGGGCGACCTCATTGCCCAGATCGACGGCCAGCCGGTGCAGGGCCTCAGCCTCAACGAGGCGGTCGAAAAGATGCGCGGCGAAATCGGCAGCAGCGTGACGCTCACCGTTCTCCGCGGCGACCAGGATCCGTTCGAGGTCACCTTGAAGCGCGACGTCATTCAGCTGAAATCCGTCCGCTGGGAACTCGAGGACGGCAATATCGGCTATGTCCGCATCACCTCCTTCAGCGAGAAGACTGATTCGGGTCTCCGCGCCGCGGTCGACGAATTGAAAAAGGCGACCAAGGGCGAATTGGCCGGCATCGTGCTCGACATGCGCAACAATCCGGGCGGCCTCCTCGACCAGGCCATCGCGGTTTCCGACGACTTCCTGGAAAAGGGCGAAATCGTCTCGACCCGCGGCCGCGATCCCAATGACGCCCAGCGCTGGAATGCCGAAGGCGGCGACATCATTGATGGCAAGCCGATGATCGTCCTCATCAATGGCGGCTCGGCGTCAGCGTCGGAAATCGTCGCCGGCGCTCTCCAGGACCATAGCCGCGCCGTGCTCATCGGCACGAAATCCTTCGGCAAGGGGTCGGTGCAGTCGATCATGGCCATCCCGGGCCATGGCGCCATGCGCCTCACCACCGCGCGCTATTACACGCCGTCCGGCCGTTCCATCCAGGCAACCGGCATCGACCCCGACATCATGGTCGAACAGGCCAAGATCGAAAAGCTTGGTGCCGAGAAACGGCCGCATGAAGCCGACCTCAAAGGCGCGCTGGCCAATCCTGGCAATGGCGAAGCCGCACCCAAGGCCCCGGAAGGCGAGCAGGATGCCGCCGCCGAACCCAAGACGGACGAACAGAAGAAGAAGGAAGAGGCCGTGCCCTTCGTCGGCTCCGAACGCGAACAGATCGCCAAGCCGGACGACGACTTCCAGTTGGCCCGTGCGATCGACCTGCTGCGTGGTCTTGCCCTGATCCAAGGCAAGTCGGCAGCCAACTGACGCGCTGGCAGCAGCGCGTCGATGCGCGACGATCGCCTGCAAGATGATTTGCCCGGCGCCGCCGATCCACTCCGCCCCATTACCAGCAGGCCTGTTGCCGGCAGGCGGGGCAGTTGGATCGGCGGCCCGGGCTTCATCTTTGTCCTGCTGCTGTTGCTGATCGGCGCCGGCTCCGCGCTCTATCTGCAGGCCACCGGCAATCTCGACCGCCTGCTGTCCGGCGGCGATCTGATCAGCCTCGGCTCCGTCCCGGCGGCAACCAGTGCAAGCCAGGGTGCCAGCGGCAGTCCGGACATGCAGCCGATGAACGCCCTGACAGCCGCACCGGCGGCCCCCGCAGCGGCACCCAGGCAACTCATCCTCACCGCCATGACGCCGCAGGAACTGATGGCGGCGCGCCCGGCACCACGCTCCTTGCGCCTTGCCGCCGGCGAATTTGACCAGCCGCCCATCAAACGTTTTGCCCGGTCGGCCATGTTCCTGGGCACCAAGCCACGGATCGGCATCGTCGTCGTGGGTCTCGGCCTCAATCAGGGCGTCACCGGGGCCGCGATCGCCGACCTGCCGCCGGAGATCACGTTGAGCTTCAGCCCCTACGCGCCGGATCTGGCTGCCTGGATCGATGCCGCCCATGCCTATGGCCATGAGGTGATGCTCGATCTGCCGCTGGAGCCGCGCAACTATCCGCAGGACGATCCGGGTCCGCTGGGATTGCTCACCGCCCTCAACAAGCAGGAAAATTTGCGCCGGCTGGATCAGCTGCTGGACGGTGCCGACGGCATCACCGGCGTCATCACCCAATTCGGCGACAAGTTCCTCGGCGACCGCGATGCCCTGCGGCCGATCCTCTCCGAGCTCGGCCAGCGCGGCCTTGGTTTCATCGCTGCGAGCGGCACTGCGGCCGCCCTCGACACTGCGCGCCAAGGGCTTGCCGATGCACCGTGGCTCGCCACTGCCGATCTTGCCGTCGACCAGGATGAATCGCGCCAGGCCCTCGCCGCCTCGCTCGATGGCATCCTGGCACGTGCCAAGGTGCAGCAGCATGTGCTGGCCGTCGTGCCGCCCTATCCGTTGAGCATTGCCGCCTTGACGACATTGGCGCCGGCTGCCAAGGATCGCGACCTCGCGCTGGTCCCGGCCAGCGCCCTTCTCAGCCAGGACTGACATGACGATGAGCAAAATGACCGATGCCCAGATCGACCGGCTGCCTTATCGCCGCGGTGTCGGCATCGTCCTGTTGAACAAGGCCGGCAAGGTGTTCGTCGCCCAGCGCATCGACAGCCCGGAACCCGCCTGGCAGATGCCGCAAGGTGGCATCGACAAGGGCGAAGAGCCGTTGGCTGCCGCCTGGCGCGAGCTTCATGAAGAGACTGGGGTCCGCTCGGCGGACTTCATCGCCGAAACACCCGATTGGCTGCGCTATGATCTGCCGCGCACACTGGTCCCGAAGATGTGGAAGGGCCGTTATCGCGGCCAGGAGCAGAAATGGTACGCCTTCCGCTTCACCGGCGATGAGGGCGAGATCGTCATCGACGGCGATCATGCCGAATTCAGCGCCTGGCGCTGGGCGGATCTCCAGGAAACGCCCAAGCTGATCGTCGATTTCAAGCGCGGCCTTTATGAAGACATCGTCAAGGCCTTCCGCCATCTGGTGGACTAGATGCCAGGCTCACGCCTGGTCGGAATTCTTTTCCTGATCCTTCAGGCGCGCCGCGGCAATCGCTGCGATCGCCGCCTTTAATTCGGGCTGCTGCTGCGTCAAGCGGTGAAAATCGACACGGTCGAGACTGAGCAGCCGCGTTTCGGCAACGGCCGTGACGGTCGCTGTGCGCGGCCCCTCCGTCACCAGCGCGATTTCGCCAAAGAACTGGCCTTTGCCGAGCCGAACGGGTGCTGGCCGGATATCGACTTCGACCTCGCCCGCCATCACGAAAAACATCGCATCAGCCGGCTCGCCACGCCGGATGATGACCTGGCGTTCGGGCACGATCTGCGATTTCAGCAACCGGGCAATGCTGGCGATCCGTGCTGCATCCAGCCCGGAAAAGAGCGGCACCTTGGCGACCGCGTGCCAAGTCACGACAAAATCCCGCCGCTTCAATTCTTCGGCAAAACCGGTGGCGAGGATGCCGGCGGGGACAGCGAACATGGCGACGCCGATGAGGATGATGCTGCCGCCGAACAGGCGCCCCAGGCCCGTCAAGGGAACCATGTCGCCGTAGCCGACCGTGCCCATGGTGACGATCCCCCACCACAAGGCTGCCGGGATCGACGAAAAGACCGCCGGCTGAGCGTCGCGCTCAAGGAGATACATGATCGAGGAAGCCAGAAAGAGCACCACCAGCATGGTGGCAAGGGCTGCAAACAGCGACCGCGCCTCGTTGCGCAACACGGCAACGATCAGCGAAAGGCCGGTGGCAAACCGCGCCAGCTTGAACAGGGCGACGAGCTGCAGCAACAGCGTGGCATCGCGCCAGGCGTTTCCCCCGAGGACCAGGGTCAGGAGCGATCCGGCCGCCAGAAGATCGACAATTCCCAGAAAAGAAAACAGGTAGCGCTTGCGTGGCTGCTCCCTGCCCGGTGCAAGTTCGGGTGCGCACCAGAATCGTGCCACCCACTCCAGCAAAAACAGGATGCCGCAGAATAAACCGCCCAGGCGAAACCAGGGGGCATCGACCGCCAGCTGCGGCACGGTACCGAGCGACGCATCGCCGACCGCCACCAGGATCGTTACCGCAAACAGAAGGCGCAGCCAGAAGGCCGGCTCATGGCCCTCCGACCTCGCATCAAGTGCGTCGACGAGCGCGCTATGTAGGGTCATAGACCCAGCCTTCCCCTAGCAGGCCATCTCCCCGCCTGAACCGCTATGTTACCGGTTCATCCGATTCTCGACCAAATCCGTCACCACATTGGGATCGGCCAAGGTTGAGGTATCGCCCAAGGCGCCATACTCATTCTCGGCGATCTTGCGCAGGATACGGCGCATGATCTTGCCGGAGCGGGTCTTCGGCAGGCCCGGCGCCCATTGGATAAGATCCGGCGAAGCGATCGGGCCGATCTCCTTCCGGACCCATTGCACCAGTTCCTTGCGCAGCTCCTCGGTGGGCTCGACGCCCATGGTGAGGGTCACATAGGCGTAGATGCCCTGGCCCTTGATGTCGTGGGGATAGCCCACCACCGCAGCCTCGGCGACCTTGGGATGTGCCACCAGGGCGCTTTCCACTTCCGCCGTGCCCATGCGATGACCGGAGACGTTGATCACATCGTCGACGCGGCCGGTGATCCAGTAATAGCCGTCCTCGTCACGCCGGCAGCCGTCGCCGGTGAAATACTTGCCGGGATAGGTGCTGAAATAGGTTTCGGCAAAGCGCTTGTGATCGCCATAGACCGTGCGCATCTGGCCCGGCCAGGAATCGGCGATGCACAGATTGCCCTCGCACGCCCCTTCCATCACCACACCATTCGCATCGACGATCTGCGGCATGATGCCGGGCAGCGGCTTGGTGGCGGAACCCGGTTTCAGCTTCGTGGCACCGGGCAAGGGCGAGATGAGAATGCCGCCGGTCTCCGTCTGCCACCAGGTATCGACGATCGGGCAGTGATGCTTGCCGACCACGCGGCTGTACCACAGCCAAGCCTCGGGATTGATCGGTTCGCCCACCGAACCCAGCAGGCGCAGCGATTTCAGGCTGCATTTGTTGACCGGTTCCTCGCCCTCGCGCATCAATGCGCGGATCGCGGTCGGGGCGGTATAGAAGATGTTGACCTTGTGCTTGTCGCACACCTGCCAGAAGCGGGAGGCGTCGGGATAATTGGGAACGCCTTCGAACATCAGGGTCGTGGCGCCATTGGCGAGCGGTCCATAGAGAATATAGGAATGGCCGGTCACCCAACCCACATCGGCCGTGCACCAATAGATATCGCCGTCGTGATAGTCGAAGACATATTGATGGGTGAAGGCGGCATAGACGAGATAGCCGCCGGTGGTGTGCAGCACACCCTTGGGCTTGCCGGTCGAGCCGGAGGTATAGAGGATGAACAGCGGATCCTCGGCGTTCATTTCGGCCGGGCTGCAATAGGGCGCCACCTTCGCCGCCTCGTCATGGTACCAGAAGTCGCGGCCCGTCTGCATGGCGACCTCGCCACCGGTGCGCTTCACGACGATGCAGGCTTTCACGTTCGGGCATTGCTTCAGTGCCGCGTCGACATTGGCCTTCAAGGCCACGCGCTTGCCACCGCGCAGTCCCTCGTCGGCGGTCACCACCACCGGTGAATCGCAATCGACGATGCGCCCGGCCAGACTGTCCGGCGAGAACCCGCCGAATACCACCGAATGCACCGCACCGATGCGGGCGCAGGCCAGCATCGCATAGGCAGCTTCCGGGATCATCGGCATGTAGATGGTGACGCGGTCGCCGCGCTTGACGTTGTGCGCTTTCAGGACATTGGCCATGCGGCTGACTTCCACGGCCAGTTCGGCATAGGTGATGTGGCGCGATTCAGTGGGATTGTCGCCTTCCCAGATGATCGCGGTCTGGCTGGCGCGGGTCGCCAGATGCCGGTCGATGCAATTGACCGACGCATTGAGGGTCCCGTCATGGAACCAGCGGATCCGCACATCGCCGGTAAAGTCGACGTCCTTGACCTGGGTATAGGGCCTGATCCAGTCGACGCGCTTGCCATGCTCGCCCCAGAAGCCGGCATTGTCGGTGACCGACTTCCGGTACATGGCGTCATATTGGGCGGCATTGACATGTGCCCGGGCTGCCACGGCGGCCGGAACGTCGAAAACCTGCTGTTCGCTCATACGCTTCGGGCCTCCCAAGCCCCGTAATCGACATACTCATCGACTTATCATTATTGCGTCCGGTTGGCCCGGAACGCCCATTCGCTGCGGATTATCGACAGAACGTCGCGCCGTTACAAGGCTTTGGGCGCCCATGCCCCTGACATCCTCCAGCATATACCTGGGTACGTCCCCAGGCATATCCCGCCACCACATAGCAGCCCGAACGGCCACAAAAGAAAATCCCTCCTTTCGGAGGGATTTGCAGTCCTAATCGTCTGGGTGGGTCAGGGTATTACCGGGCTTGCACGCGGGTCAGGAACTCCTCGACCGCATGGCGCAGATTGCCCTGTTCGCGCAGCATATCTTCCAGCGACGAAGCGACATCGGTGGCCGCCGTGCCGGTCCGCTGGCTCGATTCGGCGACGATGGCGATGGTATGGGTGACTTCCTGGGTGCCTTGGGCTGCTTGTTGCACACTGCTCGCAATCTCACCCGTCGCTGCCCCCTGCTCCTCGACCGCCGCGGCAATGGCGGTCGCCCCTTCGCTGATCGCGTTGATCGAGCTGGTGATGTCGCGGATGGCGGTCACGGCAAGATTGGTGGTCGACTGGATTTCGGTCACCAGTTCCGAAATTTCCTGGGTCGCCTTGGAGGTCTGGCCAGCGAGATTCTTGACCTCCGACGCCACCACGGCAAAGCCCTTGCCGGCATCGCCGGCACGGGCCGCTTCGATGGTGGCATTGAGGGCCAGTAGATTGGTCTGCGCCGCGATTTCCGAAATCAGGCCCAGCACGTCGCCGATGCGCTGCGCCGATTTGGCAAGTGCATCGAAGGTGCGGTTGGTTTCCTCGGCCTTCGACACAGCAGCACGCGATCCGTCGGCGCTGGTGGTGACGCGCTGCGAAATTTCCGCGATCGAGGCCGACAATTCCTCGGTTGCCGCCGCCACGGTCTGCACGTTGCCGGCTGCCTGGTTGGCGGCATTGGCCACGGCCTGCGCCTGGCTGCTGGAACTGTTGGCCGTATCACGCATGGTGTCGGCCGTGCTGCGCAAGGCATCCGTCGACTGGCCGATCGTCACCAGCGATTGCTTGACCTGATTGTCGAACTGACGGCACAGCTCCTGCAAATCACGTGCCTTCTGCAATTCCGCCTGCGACCGCTCGCTGGCTTCACGCTCCAGGCGCTCAGCTTCCATCGCACTCATCCGCAGGCTTTCCAGCGCCACCGACAATTTGCCCAGTTCGTCGGGCTGCCTGGGTTCGGGAACCGGGTCAGCGAAATTCCGCTCAGTCAAACGGGCCACAGCGCCCATCAAGACCTGGATCGGCTTCGAGAAGCGGTTGAGCACGGCCATCACGCCGAGTACGGCAAGGATGACGGCGATGACGAGGCCGACGGAGGCCGCAATCAGCGTCCATAGGGCATGCTGACGCAGACCTTCGACATGCACTTTCGCCTGTTCGAAGGCCACGTCAGTGATTTTGAGGATCGCCTTGAACGGGCCGTTGCAAAGATCGCTGAAAGCCTTGCCTTCCATCGCAGGCTTGCCACTGCCGTCAAATTTGGCAGCGATATCGGTCAGCTTGGCCTGCGTCTCGGCAATTTGCGAACGCGCAGTTTCCACCGCACTCTTGATTTCAGGCAAAGTGCTGGGAGTTGCCAGCAACTCATCCAGCACGAGGAAACCGCCCGTATAGATACCGATGCCCTTGTTCCACTCGGCGGTCTTCTCCGGCGGCAACGGCGCACTCTCCGCGACCTGTGTCCGCAACAAGGTGCATTGAGGGCCATAGGTGTTGCGCAGCATCCAGCCCAGGCGCCGCACCTGAACCATTTCGGCCAGGAACGGATCCTGCATTCGGACGACATTGCCCATCACCACCGACATCGCATTGAGCGCATCCTGGGTGTCGTAGACAGAGGCGCGCCAATCCATGGTCTTCTTCAGGGTTTCCGGTTTAGCACGCTCCTCCTTGGACAAAGCTGCCTGTTCGTAGAGCGTAGCCTCCAGCGCCTTCATCGCCTTGACCTTGGCATCGACATCGGCAAGCAGAGCATCCTTGCCGGCAAGATCCATCGCCTGCACCTGATCGAGGGCGGCCGTCAATGCGGTATCGGCCTTGGCAATCACCTCGTCGATCTTGGGCTTCGGATCGTCAGCCGTCTGGATACTGGTCTGGGCGGGACTGATCTGATCGCGTTCCGCCCTCACCGCCTGGAACACCGCATAATCGGAATCCACCGACACCTGCGCAACCCTTGCTGCCTGATAGTCCTGCCAGGCGTTTGCTGCGAAGACCACCATGGCGGCCACCAGGCCGGTCAGGATCACGATCTGCAGGGTGATCAACAGGCGGGAAATCGATGTGCGGAACATGGCAGCCCTCGTCTTCATCAAACTCTGGGGGCATCGCCCCATTTGTAAGATGATTGATAAGCAGTAAATCTATCGATTTCGTTAATTTAGCCAGCATTCGGACCAAAGTATTCGGACCAAAATACTCTGGCCAAAGGACGATGGGCAGGTATCGCGCGATACCTGCCCATCCGGTCAAAGCAACAGTCCATTGCCAGTAGGAATTAAGGGGCTATCGGCGTTGCACCCACCGCTTGCGAGCCAAAGCCCGCGCCAAAGCTGTTTTGGGTATCGTCGCCGATGGCATGCCAATCGACCTTGCGCGTTGCCACCATGGTCAGGACCAGGATGATCAGCAGGCCGATCGTGCCTGAGAGCAGCGCATAGCTCTCCATCTGCAGCAGGACGAACATATAGGTGTGGAGCGCGGTCAGGATCATGCCGGTGAACAGGCCCGCCACGCGCCGGATGGTGGCGGCGGCATAACAGGCAACGATCGTGATATCGACGATGCTGGCGATGAGATAGGCGTACCCGAAGGAGATCTGCTCGGCCAGCGACAGCAGCAGCAGATAGAAGAGCGAAATGGCGGCACCGATCAGAAGATATTGAACCAGATGGACGCGGTCGCGTTTCAGCAGGCCGATGATGAAGATGGTGCCGAAGGTCAGCCCAACCACCAACAGCCCGTATTTGACGATGCGCTCGGTCTGCTGATGGACGTCGCCCGGTTCAGCAAGACTGACGCCGACAGTCGGCGTGATATCGGGCTGCAACGTGAACTCGCCATCCCGCCAGGCCAGCGGAATGCCGGTTGCCAGATGATTGACCGACCAATGCCCGGTAAAGCCGCCCTCGTCGATCTTGTACTCGGCCGGCAGCGGCGTGCCGGTGAAATTGGGGTGCGGCCAGGTGCTGGCAGTCGCGATTTCCGTCTGGCCGCCCAGCGGCAATACGTCAAGTGACGCGCGGCCATTGAGCGCGACGTCGATGTCGAACTTCACGATCTGCGGCCCCATGAGCGCAAGATCGGCACCCAGCCCTTGGCCCTGCAAGATCTGCGGCGTCAACCCTTCGACCACCAGCGATTTTCCGTCAGCCTTGATCGTGATGGCGCGCAGCGCCCGTGTGCCCGGCAGCAGGATGGCAAGGCGCGCCTCGTTCCAGCGGATCTGCTCTGGTGCAACATCCCAGCGCGTGAAATCCGGCACCGAAAACGATCCGCTCATCTGCAGCTTGGCGCTGTAGACAAGGACGTTGTAGATGCTCTTGTGTCGCTGTTGATGGACCGAATTGGTGGTCACGTTCGTTTGCGCCGGCAGAAAGGTGGCGACATGGCGCACCTTCACCGCTTCGCTGCCGCCATCGGCCGTCTTGCGCCGTTCGACCGATTCATAGGGGACGAGCAGGATCGGCGTGCTCACCGTCTGTGCCGGACCCCATTGATCGCCGATCTCGGCCACCACCTCGCGCTTGCGGTCGCTGCGCTCCTGCACCACCCCTTCGACCATGCCGAGCGGGATCAGCATGATGAGGATGAGGCCGCACAGAAAGAGGACACGCTTTGCAGCCTCGAAGCCCGCATTCCGGAAGATGCCAGTCCGGCGGGGCAGCGCCACGCGATCCGCCGGGTCCGGCGGCACCAGATTATTGTCCGGCCCGTTGTCCGGCCCAGTATCCGCGTCGTCTTGGTCGGTCATGAAAAACCCCTGTCATGTGAAATGAACAGGGGTTTTGTGGACGCTGGGCTGGGCGGCGGCGCGGCCGGATCATGGCAGGATCGCGGCCATCTGCCGGTAATCCTGCGAAACGCGTTACGGCTTGATGCCGCCCATCTTGCAGATCAGCTTCCATTGCGGCGCCGTGATCGGCATGACCGACAGCCGCGACTGCTTGATCAACGCGATATCGGCCAAGTCGGGCGTCGCCTTGATGGTGGCCAGCGTGACCGGTGTCTTCAACGGACGCGACGGCTTGACATCGACCATGCCGAACTTGCCGCTCTCATCGGTATGGTCGGGGTAATATTCCTTGGCGATCTCGCAGATACCGACAATCTCCAGCCCCTCATTGGAATGATAGAAGAAAGCCTGGTCGCCCTTCTTCATGGCTTTGAGATTGTTGGCGGCCTGGTAGTTGCGCACACCATTCCAGAAAGTCTTGCCGTCCTTGACCAATTGGTCCCAGGCATATTTGACAGGTTCGGATTTCACCAGCCAGTAATTCATGACACCACCTACTTCGCCGCGCGCGGGAAGACATTGCGGTAGGGCATGATGGTGACCGATTGAAAGAGCCCGGCCTTGGTGTAGGGATCGGCCGCCACGAACACATCGACCGAGGCACGGTCGTCGACATTGAGGACCAGCAGGCTGCCGATCATGGTCTGGCCGTCCGGCGTCAGCAGCGGCCCGGCCGAGATCAACTGGCTTTCATATTTGATGAGATGGTCGACATGGGCCGGCCGATTGGCCATGCGCATCTCAAGATGGTTGGGCTTGTCGAGACAATAGATCATGAACGCCATGTCAGGTTCCTCATCCTTCGCAGAAGATCAATTCTCATTAGGCTTTAACCCATTAAGCTTTAACACCGGCGCCGGCAAGTTGCGGGGCCGCATTGTCCAGCGGCCAGCGGGGCCGTGGCGCATAGTCGAAGCCGCTGCGCTCGCCCAGGCGGAAACGCTCGATCCCGGCCCAGGCGATCATCGCGGCATTGTCGGTACAGAGGCGCGGTGGCGGCGCCACGATCTTAACGCCGTGACTGGCGCTGAGCTTCTGCAGGGCAGCGCGCAAATGCTGGTTGGCAGCAACACCCCCGGCCACGACCAGGGCGCCCAGGGTCGGATACTCCGCCTTGGCGATTTTCAGCGCGCGCTGGGTGCGGTCGATCAGGCAATCGACCACCGCCTGCTCGAAACCGGCGGCGAGATTGGCCCGCGTCCCATCGTCGAACGCGTTCTCGGCGCGCAAGCTGTCGACCCGCTGCCGCAACGCCGTCTTCAGGCCGCTGAACGAGAAGTTGCAATCCGGCCGCCCCTTCATCGGGCGCGGCAGGTCGGGATAGGGATGTGTCGCGTCCCGCGCAGCGGCAGCGACGGCCGGCCCGCCGGGAAAGCCCAGCCCCATCAATTTCGCCGCCTTGTCGAACGCCTCGCCGGCCGCATCGTCGATGGTGGCGCCGAGGCGCCGGTAGCTGCCCACGCCCTCGACCACCAGCAGCTGGCAATGGCCGCCGGAGACCAGCAGCAGCAGATAGGGAAAGGCCACGTCGTCGGTGAGGCGCGCGGTGAGCGCATGGCCTTCCAGATGATTGACCGCGATGAAGGGCTTGTTGTGGGCCATGGCGATGGCCTTGCCCATCATGACGCCGACGATGACCCCGCCGATAAGGCCAGGCCCACCGGTGACGGCAACACCGTCGAGGTCGGCGAAGCCCAACCCCGCCTGCTTCATGGTGGCCGCAATCGTGTCGTCGAGATGGTCGAGATGGGCGCGGGCGGCGATCTCCGGCACCACCCCGCCAAAGGGCGTATGTTCGGCGATCTGCGCAAAGATCGTATCGGCCAGGATGCGCCGGTCGCCGGCGACAATGGCCGCCGCCGTCTCATCGCAGGAAGATTCGATACCCAAAACGACCATTTCAACCACGTTGCGGAATTTGCAATCCGTTGCCATGGCCGCTAGGAAAGGGCGGCCAGCAAAGCGAGGTAGTTATGGCCGGTTCGGCACCAGGGATCAACCAAGGCGGCAGCCCGGATTCGGGCCCGGATTCACGAATTGGCGTGCGTATCGGCACGCGCGGATCGCCTCTGGCCCTGGCGCAGGCGGAAATGGTCAAATCAGCCCTCGCCGCCGCCCATACTGCCCTCTCCGCGCCCGGCACCGTCGAAATCGTGATCATCAAGACGACCGGCGACCAGATCCAGGACCGGGCATTGTCCGAAATCGGCGGCAAGGGCCTGTTTACCAAGGAAATTGAAGAAGCCCTGCTGGCTGGGACAATCGACCTTGCGGTCCATTCCATGAAGGACGTGCCGACCCAGCTGCCGGATGGGCTCGAAATCTGCTGCCTCCTGGAGCGCGAAGACCCTCGTGACGTCCTGATCAGCCGCAGTGGGACATCCATCGCCACCCTGCCGCAAGGTGCCGTGATCGGGTCCGCCTCGCTCCGCCGCCAGGCGCAGCTGCTGGCGCTCCGCCCCGACCTCAAGGTGGTGACGCTCCGCGGCAATGTGGGAACACGCCTCAACAAACTCGCCAACGGCGATGCCGACGCCACCCTGCTGGCCCTTGCCGGCCTGAAGCGCCTGGGCAAGGCCGATGTCGCCACCGCCATCCTCGATATGACGGAAATGCTGCCGGCTGTGGCACAAGGTGCGATCGGCCTCGAAATCCGCGCGGCGGATCGCCGCATGCGCGATCTGCTGCAGCCCTTGCACCACGCCGATACCGAAGCCGCCGTCACCGCCGAACGCGCCTGCCTTGCCGAACTGGAAGGATCCTGCCGCACGCCGATCGCCGCCTATGCCCATTTGACGCCGGACGGCCAGCTGCATCTCCGTGCCCTGATCGCCAAGCCCGATGGCAGCAGCATTTTCCGCGATGCGCGCAGCGGCCCTGTGGCCGACGCAGCGCGTCTTGGCCGCGACTCGGGGCGGCACCTGAAGTCACTAGCCGGGCCCGATTTCCTGGCTTAGTTTTGCCCCCATGCGCATTCTCATCACGCGACCCAGGGAAGATGCCGAAAGCTTCGCCGCGACCTTGATCGCGCGCGGGCTCGACGTCACCATCGAACCGTTGCTCACCGTCCAGCCGATCGCGACACCGGCGATCGACCTCGACGGCGTGCAAGCCATCCTGTTCACCAGCGCCAATGGCGTGCGCTGCTTTGCTGCCGCCAATTCGCGCCGCGATCTCAAGGTGCTGACCGTGGGCGATGGCTCTGCCACCGTGGCGCGCGAGCTTGGCTTTGCCCAGGTGGAAAGTGCCTCTGGCGACGTCACCAGCCTTGCCACCCTGGTCACCGACCGCCTGCATCCGCGCGATGGCGCCCTGCTGCATGCGGCGGGATCGAGCCTGGCCGGGGATCTCAAGGGACAGCTGGAAGCCGCCGGTTTCGTGGTTCGGCGCGCGGTGTTGTATGATGCCGTCCCGGCCACGGAATTGTCACCGGCCACCTTGATGAATCTGCGCCTCGGCGGCATCGATGCCATTGCTTTGTTCTCGCCGCGCTCGGCGCGCACTTTTGTCGATCTGTGGCGGCGGGCGGCACCGGTAGATGGGGGACTGCAGAAAGTAACCGCCCTGTGCCTCAGCGCCGCGGTGGCGCGCGAGGTCAAGGATCTGGACTGGCGGCGCAGCGAGATCGCCGCCCGCCCGGACAGCGACGCTCTGCTGGCACTGGTCGAGCTTGAGCAACAAAGGAGAGATGTGGAGATGTCGAACTCAGGTCCAGCCGCAGAGTCACCGCGCGAAGAAGCGGCGCGGGACAACGGCGCCTCCACAGATGGCTCCACGGGTACCATCGACGCCGACATGCGCGCTGCCGCGGCCAGCGATGCGGCAGCGGGTGCCGCCATCGTCGCCGCGATGCCCAAGCCCGCCGGTCCCGGCCGCGGTGGCGCCCTCATCCTTGGCCTGCTGGCCGGCGCCATTGCCGGCGGTGCCATGGTGGTGACGGAGCCGGTCTGGCGCCCCTATCTCCCCTGGCCGGCGGCGACCCAAGGCGATGCGTCGCTGGCTGCCGACATCGCCGATCTCAAGCGGCAATTGGCAGCGCAGGAAACCACCGCCGGCATCGACAATCAGGCCCGCCAGAAGCTCCAGGACCTGCAGGCCGAGATCGCCAATTGGAAAGACCAGCTGACACAGGCGACCGGCAACAGCGGCGCCGTCCCGCAGCCGATCGATCTCGGTCCCATCGAGATGCGCCTTGCAGCGCTTGAGGAAAAGATCGGCCAGCTGGCCAATGCGACGCCGTCTCCAAACACATCTGAAACGGCCGCCTCGAACACGACCGACACCACGGGCACCGGCGAGACCCAGGCACCGGCAACACCCGCCGTCGATGTCACCGCACTGACCACAAGATTGGCGGAACTGGAAGGCAGGCTCGCAGGGCTTGGCGATGCGGCAACCAGGCTCGATTCCCTGAGCAGCGAGACAGCGACGCAGAAGGCCGAGATCGAGACCGCCAAGGCGAAACTGGAAAACGTCGCCGCCCTCAACGACCGCCTCACCGCTCTGGAAAGCGAAGCCAAGACCTTGGGTGCCGGCCTCAGCGAAATGACTCAGGACAATGCCGATATCGGCCTGAAGCGCCAGCGCGCGGCAGCCCTCGTCCTGGCACTGGGCCAGTTGCGCGCTGGGCTCACCAGCGACCGCCCCTTCTCCGCCGAGCTTGCCGCGGCCGAAGATCTCGGCCGCGCCGATCCGGACATTGCGGCAAAGCTCGCGCCAGCGCTCGATCCCTTGAAGCCCATCGCCGACACCGGTGCACCGACACTCTCGCAATTGCAGGCATCCCTGCCGACGGCAGCGATCGCCCAGGCTGCCTCCGCCGATGCGGCGGGTGCTGCACTCGGCGTTGACAGCGGCTGGCTGCAAAAGACGCTCAACCGCCTTTCCGAACTGGTCACCGTGCGGCCGGTGGGCGATGTCGAAGGCGACGGCACCCTGGCGCATCTTGCCCGCGCCGAAGCCCGCCTCGGTGCTGGCGACCTTGCTGCCGCCGCAGCCGAAGTGAAGGGCATGAGCGGCCAAGCCACCGATGCCGCGAAGGATTGGCTGGCCCAGGCGGAAGCGCGCCTCGTCCTCGACACAGCCGCCGGCCATTTGGCGAGCGTGTCGGCGGAAGCATTAGTGCCAGCAGTACAAGACCCGGCGGCGCAAGACGGCGCCGCCACACCCGATCAATCGAATTGACGAGGGGCGGACAATGACCTTTTTCCGCGTCCTCTGGTTCGTCGTTAAGCTCGGCCTGCTAGTGGCGGTGGCAGTCTATCTCGCCAACCGGCCCGGCAGCCTCTCGCTCACCTGGTTCGGCTATCGCACCGATCTCCATCCCATCGCCCTTTCCTTGCTGGGCGTCCTGCTATGCTTGGGCATCCTCTTCGTGGTCGGCCGCATCATCGCCCGCATCGTCGCCGTCCCCGGCGATATCGGTGCGCTGCGCGGCCAGGCGCGCGAAGCCAAGGGTTATCAGGCGCTCACCCGTGGTCTCGCGGCAGCTGCCGCCGGCGATGCCAGGGAAGCCAAGCGCCTCTCGGTGACCGCGCGCAAGCTGCTCACCCGCGGCGATAAAGAACCGGCGATCACGCGCCTGCTGGCCGCACAAGCTGCCCAGCTCGAAGGTGACGATGCGGCAGCCCAGGCCCATTTCAAGGCGCTCTCCGAAACGCCGGAAACAGCAATCCTCGGCCTGCGTGGTCTGGCTTTAGGCGCGCTCAAGGAAGGCGACGAGGTTGAGGCAAGGCGTCTTGCCGAACGCGCCCTTGCCGCCAATCCCAACGCGCAATGGGCAGGCGAGACCGCCATGCGCCTGCAGGCCAAGGCCGGGCGCTTCGACGCCGCCGACGAAAGCTTGAAAGCTCTCATCCGCGCCGGTGCGCTGGGCGCCAAGGCCGGCCAGCGCCGGCGTGCGGCTCTCCTCACCGAAAAGGCCCGCCAGGCGCTCATCGTGGATGGCACCGACGTCTCCGCCGACGTGGCGCAAAGTGCCGCGCGCGAAGCAGTGAAGCTCGCCGGCGATTTCGCCCCCGCGCGCTTCGTGCTGGTGCGCCTGATGGTGCGCCAAGGCAAGCGCAAGGAAGCGATGCGCCTCATCGAACAGGTCTGGGACGATCATCCCCATGAGATCCTGGGCGAGGCCTATCTCGCCGCCGGCGACAATGAACGGCCACTGGAGCGCACCCAGCGCCTGGAGCGGCTGCAGAAGCAGAATCCCGATCATATCGAAACCCACCGCATCCTCGCCGAAGCCGATGTCGCCGCCGAACTCTGGGGCGAAGCGCATCGCCATATCGACCGGCTGCTGGAACTGGAAACTGTTTCCCTGGGTGGCCCCAGCCGCGCCACCTGCCGGGCGCTGGCGCAAATCGAAGAAGGCGAAAAGGGCGATCATCTGGCTGCCCGCAGCTGGCTCGATGCCGCAAGTTCCGCGCGGCCCGATGCAGGCTGGATCTGCCAGCAATGTGGCGGTCGCGGCGATGCCGGACCGGAAAGCGGCCATTGGCAGCTGATCTGCCCGCATTGCGAGGCGATCGACAGTTTCGAGTGGCGCCATCCCGCTGGCGGCCGCCTGGGCGGCGCTGCCCTGGCGCTCTCTGCACCCCGCCAGGATCAGGCCAAACCCCTTGATCCGACTGCAGAAATCGAAATTCTCGCGCCGGAGACGGCCCGCCAGAAGCTGGAAACCAGCCAGGCGATTTCCTCCGCCGCATCAGTTGACGCGGCCCGGCTGATAAACTAGCTTCCGGCCCGCGCCAATCTGGCAGCCGGCGCCGCCTTAGCTCAGGGGTAGAGCAACTGATTCGTAATCAGTAGGTCCGCGGTTCAATTCCGCGAGGCGGCACCATTTTCTCCCCAAAATGCACGGCCGCGACCTCTCAGTCGCGATATGTATCAGACCGCCGCAGCGCGCGCTGGCGCCATGCTGGCCATACGATTGCCCAATTGCCCACAATCGCTTTGCGATGGCGACATGACCGGAACGATGGTGTGGGCGTCGTCCGCTGTTCTCACGCGACAAGCGATTTGGAGCTAGTCCGCATGGATCGTCCAATGCGGTTCGCCCGATTATTTGTTGGGCCTACGCGCTTCATCGCGACCGAGTGTCGCGCCGTCTCCGGCCCAACACGAATCGGAGGAACGACCGCCGGTCGCGTCGGTTTGGTTTTAAGTGGAACTAACCGAAATGGAGAACAGCGATGACTTACAAATTCCTGACACCAATCGCCGCCGCGGCACTGTTGCTGAGTGGAGCAGCCTCGTACGCTGACCAGGTGCTTCCAAACTCCGCCAATCCAGCCAATTGCACCGAAGGTACGGCGGCAGACTGTCCGCAGGATGACGACGCTGTGGACAACGCTTTGCCCACACCGGACGTCAATACGCAAAGCGGCGTCAGCAATCCGACAAATATCGATTCAAACAACGCCACCACAACACAAAGTGGCCCGAGCAACCCAGAAAACAGCAATATTATAGATCAGGATACTGGGAATACGGACGGGTCGAGTGGGGCCGCCCAATAAGGGAAGCGTCACAAATGGAGGCAACTGGTTAGAGGAGAGGCAAAGCGGCCTCTCCTCTCCCGCTCCGGTCGTTCCAATGCAATAGAATCGACGATTCAAGAAGGGCGACCAGACGTACTGGCTGGAGCGAGTTCAACAAGGATTCTGTGATGACGTCCGAGGTAGAGATTTCCCATTATGCCAAGCTTCTCTACGACAGGTATGGCGAGGATGCCGATGTTATCGCCGCTCTGCGGGCTGATCGATTGCTTGAGTTCGGCGAACTAGAGAGGCATGGGACCTGGATACGCATTCTTCGGGCCCTCGCCGAGTTGCGAAGCGAGGCGTCGAAGACCAACAACACAATCCACTGACTAAACTTCTGTGGCGCTTGTCACTCCGGCCAGTCATGGCCGGAGTGACGTTTGCCTCAAACATCCGCAGTGAGATGGCTCCCCAGGATCAAGCCCAGCGATTGCATGTCGCTGACTTGGCCGCCGGCCCAGCCGGCGAAGGTGGCGCTGGCGGCACCGTTGTTCCAGCTGAGCGTCAGATTGGTGCCAATTGTCGAGACCGATACGCCGGCCTCGCTGAGATCCTGCCAATCGTCACCGGTCCCATCCGTGATGCCAGAGAATTTGATGAAATCGATGTTGGCGTTGAAGTCGGTGGCCGTGGCGCTCCCTGCATTGTTGATGTCGAAGGCGAAGGTATCTGCCCCGGCACCACCCGTCAGGATGTCGTTGCCGTTGAGGCCGCCGATGCCGTCATTGGCATCGACGCCACCAAGGATGTCATCGCCATCGCCGCCTAGCAGCGTATCGTTGCCAAGGCCGCCGATCAGCGTGTCGTTGTTGGCGCCGCCATCCAGACTGTCATTGTCGGCGCCACCGTCCAGCACGTCGTCGCCAAGGCCCCCCAGCAGCTTGTCGAGGCCGCTTTGACCATAAAGCGTGTCTCCGTCGGCACCCCCATCCAACGTGTCGTTGCCGGTGCCGCCATCCAGGATGTCGCTGCCGATACCGCCCAACAGCTTGTCGATACCGTCATTGCCTTCCAGATAATCGTCGCCAGCACCGCCATCCAGGGAGTCGTTGCCGTCACCGCCGAACAAGCCGCCCGCCGTGACGTTGCTGTCGTTGCCGTCGCCGCCGATCAAGGTGTCGTTGCCGGCGCCGCCATCGAGATGGTCGTTGCCGCTGCCACCGTCGAGCAGGTCATTGCCGTCGCCGCCGAACAATCCGGCACCGCTATAGGCATCGTCGCCCTCTTGGCCGTAGATCTTGTCGTCGCCGGCGCCACCTTCCATCAGGTCATTGCCGGTGCCGCCATAGATGGTGTCGTTGCCATCGCCGCCCAGCAGCGCGCCGTTGCCATAGCCGTCGTCATACTCACCGCCATAGATGGTATCGTTGCCGGCGCCACCGTCGATATGATCCGGTCCCTTGCCGCCCGACAGAATATCGTTGCCGAGCAGCCCATAGAGCCAGTCATTGCCGTCACCGGAAGTCAGCGTGTCGTTGAAATTGCTGCCGACGATGCCCTCGATCGAGACATAGGTATCGCCCTTGGCCTCGCCGGTGTTCTTGCTGGTATCGGTGAGATTGACGATCACACCGACCGTCGCCGTTTCGTAGCTGGCCTTGTCGATGTCGGCACCGCCTTCCAATGTGTCGGCGCCGAGGCCACCATTCAGCGTATCGTCCCCGCCACCGCCGATCAGCAAATCGTCACCGGCAAGTCCCCATATCTTATTGTCCGAGTCGCTGAGGCTCAGCGTGTCGGCAAAAGCGCTGCCTTCGAGATTCTCGATGTTGGAAAGCGTATCGCCCGCAGCTTCATCCGAGCCGCTCGTCGCGCCAAGAATGTCAACGATGACACTTGTTGTTGCAAATTTATAGCTGGCGACATCTTCGCCATCGCCACCGTCGAGATCGTCGAAGCCGAGGCCACCGATCAGGATGTCGTTCTCGGTACCGCCGGCCAGCGTATCGTTTCCATTGCCGCCGATGAGCGTATCCGCGGCGGCACCACCGAACAGCTCGTCATCATTGTCGCCGCCATCGAGCGTATCGTTGCCGGCATCGCCCGCAAGGAGATCATTGCCGGTACCGCCGAGAAGCTTGTCGTCCCCCGCCTCACCGGAGAGAATGTCATGGCCGCCGGCACCGTCGATGATGTCATTGCCCTTGCCACCGTTCAGCACATTGTCCAACCCATCGCCGGTCAGCTTGTCGTTGAAATCGCTGCCCTCGAAAACTTCGATGCTGGTATAGGTATCGCCGGCCGCATCGCCGGCGTTGAGCTTCGAATTGCCGAGATTGACCGTGACGCCGGCCAGTGACGTGACATAGGTCACGACATCGTCGTCATCGCCACCGATGAGCTTGTCGGCACCCGCCCCGCCGATCAGCGTGTCATCGCCGTCGCCGCCGTTGAGCGTATCCGCCCCGGCGGCGCCATTGAGGAGGTTCTCGTCACCATCGCCGGTCAGCGAATCGGCACCAGTGCCACCGATGAGATTGATGATGTTGGCATAGGTGTCGCCGGCGGCATCGCCGGCAGAGCCAACGCCCGTCAGCAGATTGGCAATCACGGCTGCTGTCGATGTGGCATAGCTTGCCGTGTCGTCGCCGCCACTGCCCTCAAGGCTGTCGCTGCCGGCGCCACCCACCAGGACGTCGTCACCGAGGTCGCCATAAAGGGAATCGTTGCCGGCGCCGCCTTCGAGATAATCGTCGTCGTCATCGCCTTCGAGGCTGTCATTGCCGAGGCCACCCAGCAATTTGTCGTTGCCGTCGCCACCGGTCAACTCGTCGTCGCCGGCGCCGCCGTCGAGATAGTCATCACCGTCATCGCCCTCGAGCGTGTCATTGCCCAGGCCACCCAGCAGCTTGTCATTGCCGGTGCCGCCGATCAGCGTGTCGATGCCGTCGCCGCCATCGAGGCTATCGGTGCCTTCCTTGCCCTGGAGCTCGTCATCGCCCTTGCCGCCGATCAGCGTGTCGCTGGCCTCGCCACCCACGAGCAAATCATCGCCATCGCCGCCATCCAGCGTGTTGCTGCCGGCTTCGCCCTGGGACGTTTCGAATTCGCCATAGAGCTTGTCGTTGCCGATCCCGCCCGACAGATTGTCCTGGCCATAGCCGCCGATGATTTTGTCATCGCCGATCCCGCCCACGATGATGTCGTCATCGTAGCCGCCGTCGAGGTCGTCCGCGCCGGCGCCACCGTCGATCTTGTCGTTGCCGTACGACCCCGCAATGATGTCATCGCCATTGCCGCCGGTGAGCGTGTCGTTACCATTGCCGCCATCGAGCGTGTCGATCCCTTCGCCGCCATCCAGGATGTCGTCATTGTCTTCACCGTAAAGCGTATCGACACCGAGGCCGCCGATGAGCTTGTCGTTGCCGTCGCCACCGAGGAGCTCGTCATCGTCGGCGCCGCCGTCGATCGCATCGTTGCCGTCGTCGCCATTGAGCGAATCCTTGCCGCCCTCGCCCAGGATCGTGTCGTTGCCGTCGCCACCGTCGATCTCGTCTTCGCCGTCGCCGCCTTTGAGGGAATCGTTACCAGCCCCGCCCTCCAATTCATCGTCGCCGCTGTCGCCGTTGAGGATGTCGTTGCCGGCATTGCCAAAGAGCGTGTCGCCTTGATCGCCGCCGTTCAGCGTATCGTTGCCGTCCCCGCCGGAAAGCTCGTCCTCGCCAATACCGCCGGTCATGAGATCGTTGCCGCCCGCACCCAGCAGCGTATCGTCATCGCTGCCGCCAATCATCGTGTCGTTGAACTTGCTGCCCGAAATGGCCTCGATATCGAGATAGCTATCGCCTTTGACGTCGCCGGTATTCTTGCTGGCATCCGCGAGATTGAGGACGATCCCCGCTGCGGCCGTTTCATAGCTGACGGTATCGACACCGTCGCCGCCGTCCATCAGATCGACGCCCTGGCCGCCGATCAGCGTGTCATCGCCTTCATTGCCGGACAGGATATCGGCGCCGGCGGCACCGAGGAGCCGGTCATTGTCCAGGCCGCCATTGAGCGTATCATTGCCGTCGCCGCCATCCAGCGTATCGTCGCCCTCGCCGCCATAGAGCGTGTCCTCGCCGGCAAGACCCCAGAGCTTGTTGTTCTTGTCGTCGAGACTAAGCACGTCATTGAAAGCACTGCCCTCGAGATTCTCGATATTGGCCAGAACATCGCCATCCTCTTCGCCGGCACCAAATTCGCCCCCGAGCGTGTCGAGGAGGATGCCTGCTGTTGCGAATTTATAGCTGGCGGTGTCTTCGCCATCGCCACCGTTGAGAGCATCCCCGCCAAGACCGCCGATCAGGCTGTCATCGCCGTCGCCGCCAATGAGCAGATCTGCCTCGGCGGCGCCATCGAGAACGTCATTGCCGGTGCCGCCGTCGATCCGGTTGGCGCTGGCATCCCCGGTCAGCTTGTCGTTGAAATTGCTGCCGGTCAGATGTTCGACCGTGACGTACGTGTCGCCGAGCGCATCGCCGGCATTGAGTTTGGAATTGGTGAAATTGGCCGTGACGCCGGCCAGCGAGGTGATGTAGCTCACGGTATCGCTGTCGTCGCCGCCCTCCAACTTGTCGGCACCGGCCCCGCCAATGAGCACGTCGTCGCCGCCATTGCCTTTTAAGGTGTCGGCGCCAGCACCACCATCGAGCCAGTTTGTGTTGCCGTCGCCAATCAGCGTATCGCCACCCTTGCCGCCGATCAAATTGTCGACGCTGTTGTAAGTGTCGCCTTCCGCGTCGCCGCCCTTGCCTTTGTTGGTGGAGAGGTCGGCCGTGACAGCGGCGATCGATGTCTCATAGCTGACCGTGTCGGTACCAAAGACGCCATTCAGGCTGTCGGCACCCGCACCACCGATGAGCACATCGTTACCATTGTCACCAAAGAGGGCATCGTTGCCGGCCCCGCCCAGCATCCGGTCGTCATCGTCGCCGCCATGCATGTAATCGTCGCCGTTGCCGCCATCGAGGATGTCGGCGCCCTTGCCGGCGCTGAGAGCAAATTCGATCCGGTCGTTGCCGTCGCCGCCGCGCAGATTGTCGGCGAAATCGCTGCCGACCAGCCGGTCATCGCCGCCGCCGCCATCGATCGAATTCTTCGCGGCGGTCGCATAGAGCGTCTCGTCATACATCGTGCCGGTATAGAATTTGGTGGCGGCGTTGTAGACCGGTCCCACCACCGGATCGAGGACGATGGTGAGCGTTGCCGTGCTGGTGTTCCCCAGCTTGTCCTTGACGGTATAGGTGAACGTGTCGACATCGTTGGTGTCGATGTTCTGGAAGTCGTCGTTGGCTTCGTAGGTATAACTGCCATCCGCCTTGAAAATGAGAATGCCGCCCCGGCTTCCGGTCAGCGCATTCACTGCACCCACCATGCTGGGGTCGATCGTCAGGGGCGCTGTCCCGCCGCTATCCTTACCCAGGCTTCCGCTCGTCGTGTTGGCGCCGGTGATGACGTTGCCGGCGGCGAAACCGCTGACGGTGCGGTCGAAATCGTCCTGGATATCCATAGCTTCCCCCAATGTGTTGATTTCGTTCCTAGATCCAGACCAAACCAATCCCTCCGCGCCGATCTCTTCTGCCCGAAGAGTTCAGTGCCGGCATGGATCTGGCTGGTTTGGATTCCCCCCGAACGGCATTTAGTTAAATTCTATTAACTTGTTAATAAGTCCACAAATACACGTTGTCTGGCAAGGGTCTAACCGCATCTTTTGCGGCAGAAAACGCCAGCACCGAGCGTTGCTGCAAGAAAGCAACACAAGCTGACACCCCATCGTGTCTTCAGGGCCGACAGCTGGATGATATTTGCGAGAAACAACGCAATTTCTGGTTTACAATGGGCTTGCTAGCCGTCTCGAAGGCTGCCCGTCGCGTGGGCGCTCAGGGCATGGCAGACGAATTGCTCGGGATATTCAGATAGCAGGCCGGAATTGATGCGAGGCAATGGGAGCAGTGGCCAAAGGTTCAACACCTTCCAGGGGGCCAGCAATTTGTTGGGCCAAATCGCACGTTCGGAGTCGGGTGCGACGGTCATTGAATACGGCATCATCGCCTGCATCATCGCCCTGGGGGTCATTGCTGGGGCGGAAGTCGCCGGGAAAGGCCTCGATCACATGTTCCAGATCATCGGCATTTCGCTCAATACGGCCACCAATGCGGCAGTCAGTTCCACGGGCAATTAGGTTGGCCTCGCGATGGCCGGACTTTAACCGGCCATCTCAATCGCCTGCGTCTATCCCTTCCCAATATTCCATCGTCGCTGACGTCCGGTATCCTTCGCCGGTGAGGCGCACGCCAACCCGGCCGGTGTCGGGATAGACGATCACGTCATGGGGATTGCGCTCGCCGACGAGCACATAGCGGCAGACTGCCTGGCCGCGGTTTATCAGGGCATGCCCCGCTTTCTGCCCGGCCGGAAAGCAGACATAGGAGCCGGCCGACATCTCGAAACTCTCGTCGCCCAGCAGCAGGGTCATGGTGCCTTCCAGCACCATCACATGCTCTTCCTCCAGCATGTGATAGTGCCGCATGTTGGATTGCTGGCCGGGCGCCAGCTCCTCCATCAACACACCGACATGGGACCCGCCGCCAAAGGTGCCGAGCTGCCGGAACTGGCTGCCGAAGCGCCCATGGGCAAATGTCTCAATCGGCACCTCGTCGACCCGGAAGGGCTCGAAGAGGCCAGCCGCATTGGCGGAATTCTGTCGCTGGGTCATCACAGGCACCTGCTTCTTCATATCTTCTTTACCATCCGACGTCGGCGGGCCCTGCCGGCCCTTGCGCCGGCACCATCCGGCCGAATGGCCCCATTTTATCCCATCTGCTGGGGTGAAAAGGATGATTCTCCGGCGGCAGGATCATGAACACAGCCGGAACTGGTGGGGATATCGGGCGTTCGTTCAGGTATGGATGGCGAGTTGCCGCGCATTGTCGGAATTTTTGCAGATATTGACTAGCGCCAATGTTGCGAACAGGCTGTGACTTCATCGCTAAGTTGTTTGCCAGTTTCATGCTGTAGACGCCCAGCTAATGCTGCGGCACATCGCTGAAGCAAGGATTTGCCTTTCATGGCCGCGCCAGACCAAAAGATGAGACCATCATTCGACACCGCCTACTTCATCAGCTTGCTGGGTGAGGTCATTGTCGCGCGGACGACTGAAACAGTCATTATCACAGGCCCCGATATCGACGAAAAGATGGGCCCGACGATTCAGTTTGCCAACGATGCCGTGGAGCGAACCTCTGGTTACCGACCGGATGAGCTCATCGGCAAACGATTGGGTATGTTGTTTGCGCCAGAGATCGTCCCCGGTGTCATAGATGTGCTTCGTACCGCGCAGGAAAGCCGCGAATCCATCATTGTCGAGCAGGAAGCCCGGCATCGCTCAGGCAGCGTTCAATGGCTGGAGTTGAGCACATCGCCCGTCTTCGATAAATCGGGCCAGCTCATCCATTTTGCGCGTCTCGGCCGCGACATCACGGCACGCAAGATCGCCGAACGCAGCCGCGAAACGACACAGCGCCTGTTGGCATCCGTCTTTGGCGTGATCAACGAACCCCTTGTGGTCGCCGACAATGCCGGCAAATTGCTGATGGCCAATACTGCCGTCACGCGGCGCTTGGGGTGGAGCATCTTCGATCTAATGGGGAAGCCCATCACGCAGCTCCTTGCGGAAGCGGACCGGCCCCAATTGATCGACATGATGACCTCCGGCACGGCGCTCGATCAGACCAGGCAGCTGAAGTGCTTTCTCTTGTGCAAAGGGAAGCAGCCGCAGGTTACCGGCGAAATAGAGCTGACCAGCCTGCGTCAGCCGGACGATCAGACCTATCATGTGCTGACATTGCGGATAAAGACGGAGAAGGACGCAGCCGACAAGGAATGGAGCTTTGAGCTCGCGGTACGCGATGCGCTGAAGGGTGACAAAGGTGCCCCATCCCTGGTTGCCGGCAAATTGCAACTCGTCGGCCTGGAAGATGTCCGCAAGTCCCTTGGCGATAAATGGCCGGCGATTGCCGAACGCGCCTTTGCGATCGCGGAAAAGACCATTCAGCGACATCTGCGGCCCGGCGACATTTTCCGGAAATCGACCGATGATGGCTACCTCGTTCTGTTCTCGCAACTGTCCGAAACGGAAGCGCAATTCAAGGCGCGCGCCATTGCCGATGAAATTCGCGAACGGTTGACCGGCGAGGTTCCGGATCTTGCGGAAGCACGAATTGCATCTTTCGCCAGCACGGTTGAGGTCGACGAAGCAGAAGCCGGATCGGAAGAAGAGATTATCGCCTCCATCGAGCGGCGCTTGAAAGAGCAACGCGAACGTGTCGAGGCGGAGTCGAAGGAGACCATGCGCGCGGGCCTTCGCAACTTGAAGATCATGACGGCACACGCGACAGCCGAAAATGGCAAGACAGCCCCCATCACCTTTGTTCGCCTGCCGCAAAAGCTGAAGTCGGCGTCGGACGCCTTGCAGGCACTCGGAATCAGTGCCTATGAATTGGAGACCGAGACTTTCCTGCTCGCCGGTGCGGGCGAGCGCGTCCTGGGTGGTCTCACGCAAAGCGTCGGCGAGCTGATCGTGACGCCGGTGCGCCTTGGCACCTTGTCGCAGCCTCGCCATTCGGAAGCCTGGCTTGGCGTGGCCCGCGCTCTGGGTGATGCCGCCAAACGGCAGATTGTGGTGGAAATTCGCGACATCGCGCGCGACGTTGCCCAATCGCGGCTGACCGATCTGGTGATGCGCATGTCGACCCTGTTCAAATCGATCGCATTCGAATTGCCGACCATCGATCCGGCCTTCATCAGCGTGCTACCGCCCTCCACCCGTATTCTGACGGTGCAATTCGGCCTCATTCCCTGGACACCCGACGGCCAGCCTTCCGCCAATTTCTGCCGGCTGGTAAAGGCGCTCGACGCAAGGCAGCGGCGCCTCATCGTCCGCAACCCGACCACCCCGACCAAGATCGCCAAATTGGCCAAAGCCGGGATTTCCCTCTTCGTCAACGAGTTAAGTTAACGCCATTCTAACCTTTTGTGGCATAATGGCATCGTACGCATCGTGTGGGGGAGGAACAGGCGGGTGCCATGGCTCGTATTCTGATCATCGACGATGAGCAGGACTTCCGGCGCACAGTGCGGGCCTTTCTCGAAGCCGACGGCCACGACGTGTTTGAGGCCGAGAACGGCGTAGCCGGCATGGAGGAATTCCAGAATGTGCGGCCGGAACTTGTCGTTACCGACATCCTGATGCCACACCAGGACGGTGTCGCGACCATCCGCCAGATTCGCAAGATCGATCCCGAGGTCAAGATCATCGCGATTTCGGGCGGTGGGCAGTTTGCCGCCTCGGCCTTTCTCATGATCGCGGATGAAAGCGGCGCCAACAGCAGCCTGGAAAAGCCGTTCCGCCGCAACCGCTTCATGGCAGAGGTCAATCACCTCCTGCCGAAATCACCTAAATAGTATCGAGCTTCTCGCGCATCGGTCCGTTGTTGCCGATGAAATCGACAAAGAACATCAGCTTGTCGACCGTTGTGCCATTCGCGGCCAGCGGCAGGATGATGCTTTCGATGAACAGAAAGTCCTTGTGCGGCCCGACATAAGGCGGGCGCGCAAGCAGCGGCGTGCGCTGAAGGA
Source organism: Dongia sp. P2_B8 (assembly GCF_056404715.1). Classification (NCBI taxonomy): domain Bacteria; kingdom Pseudomonadati; phylum Pseudomonadota; class Alphaproteobacteria; order Rhodospirillales; family Dongiaceae; genus Dongia; species Dongia sp. P2_B8. Next base: position 158,409 of record NZ_JBFUDM010000005.1, read on the forward strand.
TGACAAGATGGTTGTTCTGCCAGACCATCGAACCTGGCCGCTGGAATGGAATCTCACTCAGCCACTTGCCGGTCCAATCCTGCGCCATGTGGCGGCGCAGCGCCGTTCCCACCAGCCGATAGCGAAAATCGAGCGGATCCTGCTGCACATCCATCAGCATCATGCGCGGCACCAGCCGCGGGACTTCGGTGAGCGGGTCGAGATCCTGGCGCGCTGGCAGCATGACGGGATCAGCGAGCGCGCGCTGTTTGCCCAGCCAATAATCATAGCCGGCCAGGACATAGGATGATGTTATTTCCTCCCGGTCGACCATGCCGCGGTTTACCCCCCGATCAGATCTAACCACTCCTGTTCCGACAATACCACAATGCCAAGCTCGCGTGCTTTGGTGGCCTTGGAACCGGCATCGGATCCGGCAATAAGGTAATCGGTGTTCTTCGAGACGGAGCCCGCAACCTTGGCACCCAGGCTTTCCGCCCGCGCCTTGGCTTCGTTCCTGGTCATGCGCTCTAGCGACCCGGTGAAAACCACCGTCTTGCCAGCCACTTTCGATGCACCGATCTTGGGCGGCACAAAAGCCTGCACCGTGACGAAACCAGCCAGATCATCGACCACGGCACGGTTATGCGGTTCATCGAAGAAGTCGATAAGGTCGGCGCGGATCGACGGACCAACGCGCGCGATCGTCGCGAAATCCTGATAGGCGGCGCTCTCCGGATCCTTGGCCGCCACCATCGCCTCTCGCCACGCATCGAGGGTGAGGTAATGGCGGGCCAGCAGCTTTGCCGTTTCCTCGCCGATCTGTGGAATGCCGAGCGCGTAGATGAATCTTTCCAGCGAGATCTGCCGCCGTGCCTCGATGGCGCGCAGCAGATTGTCGACCGACAATTCGCCCCACCCTTCGCGCGTCAACAGATCATCGCGCTTGTCAACCAGGCGAAACAGGTCGGCTGGCGATTTGATGAGACCATCGGCGAAGAAGGCCTCGATATGCTTGCCGCCCAGCCCATCGATATCGAAGGCCATGCGCGACACGAAATGCCGCAGCCGCTCCACCGCCTGCGCCGGGCAGATGAGGCCACCGGTGCACCGCTTGGCGACCTCGCCCTCTTCGCGCACCGCATGGCTGCCGCAGACCGGGCACGTATCGGGGAAACGATAGGGGCCAGAGCGGCCCTTGCGGTCAGCATCGAGGACCGAGACGATCTGCGGAATGACATCACCGGCACGCTGCACCACGACGCGGTCGCCGACACGGATATCCTTGCGCGCGATCTCGTCTTCATTGTGCAGGGTCGCCCGCGACACCATGACACCGCCGACATTGACCGGCTCCAGCTCGGCAACGGGCGTCAGCACGCCGGTGCGGCCGACCTGGATGGTGATGGCTTTGAGGATCGTGTTGGCCTGTTCGGCCGGGAACTTGTGCGCAATGGCCCAGCGCGGCGCGCGGCCGATGAAGCCCAGGCGCTCCTGCCAATCGACCCGGTCGACCTTGTAGACGACACCGTCGATATCGTAATCGAGCGTCGCGCGGTCATTCTGCACGGATTCATAGAAGGCCAGTGTTTCGCCGAGATCATGTGTCACCCGGCGGCGCGGATTGACCGCAAAGCCCCAGGCGATGAGCTGGTCATTGAGGCCATGCTGGCTGTCCGGCCGCTTCTTCAAATCTTCGACGGCACCAAAGGCATAGGCGAAGAACTGGAGCGGGCGCGATTTGGTGATGCTGGAATCGAGCTGGCGCAGCGATCCTGCAGCGGCATTGCGCGGGTTGGCAAAGACCGGTTCGCCGGCGGCTTCCCGTTCCGCATTGAGTTTCAGGAAGCCTGCCTTGGACATATAGACTTCGCCGCGGATCTCGATGCGGCCCGGATGATTGCCATCCTTCATGCGCGCGGGGATACCCGCCACATGCTTCAGATTGGCGGTGATATCCTCGCCCACGGCCCCATCGCCACGGGTGGCGCCGCGCACGAAGACACCGTCTTCATAGAGCAGGTTGGCTGAGAGCCCGTCGATCTTGGGCTCGGCGGCCAGCGGCACCGCGGTCTCGGCCGGCAGCCCCAGGAAGCGGCGGATGCGGTCGACGAAATCGGTCACATCCTCGGCCGCAAAAGCGTTGTCGAGAGAGAGCATCGGCACCAGATGCGGTACCTTGGCAAAGCCCTGGGCAGGTTCCGCACCTACCTTGTCGGTGGGTGAGTCCGGCAGCTTCAGCTTTGGAAATTTCTTCTCGATCGCTTCGTTGCGCAGCATCAGCGCATCGAATTCCGCGTCCGTGATCTCGGGATCGTCTTTCTGGTAATAGCGCGCACGATGATGCGCGATTTCCTTGGCGAGATGCGCCAGCTCGAACTGCGCTTCCATCTTGTTGAGATCTTCGACCGGCTTCTGTTCCGGCGCTGTCTTGCGCGCCTTGCTCACGCAGCACCCTTCAGCAGCTTGTCCGCCGCCGCCCGCGCCTCGTCACTGATCGTGGCACCCGACAACATGCGGGCGATTTCCTCGCGCCGTGCCTCGGTCGAAAGCGTCGCCACATTGGTGCTGGTGACGCCCTTGGCGACCTTCTTCTCGACCCGCCAATGCTGCGCCCCCAATGCCGCCACCTGTGGCGAATGGGTGATGACCAGCACCTGCAGCTGATCGGCGAGGCGCTTCAACCGCTCGCCCACCGCTGCTGCCGTAGCACCACCGATGCCGGCATCCACTTCGTCGAACACCAGGGTCGGCACCGGCTGGGCGCGCGACAACGAGACCTTGAGCGCCAGCATGAAGCGCGCAAGCTCGCCACCGGACGCGATGCGCTGAATGGGGCCGGGTTCGGCACCGGGGTTGGTCGCGACTTCAAAGGCGATGCGATCGGCACCCGCTTCGCCGAGCTGCGCGTCGGACAAGGCCTCGATGCGCGTGGCAAAGCGTGCCTTCTCCAGTTTCAGCGGCGCCAGTTCCTTGGCGACTGCCGCATCCAGGGTCTTCGCGGCCTTCTGCCGCGCCTGGGTCAGCGTTGCCGCTGCGGCGAGATAGGCCTTGCGCGTCACTGCCGCCTGCGCGGTGAGGCCGGCAATGTCGCCGCTCTTGCCATCGATCAATTGCAGGCGTTGTGCGAGATCCGCCAGAAGCTCCGGCAGCGTGTCGGCACGCACGCGGTGCTTGCGCCCGAGATCACGGAGGAGATGCAACCGCTCCTCAACCTTGTCGAGGCGTGCCGGATCCGCATCCAGCGAGGATTGCAAAGCCTGGATTCCGGCAATGGCATCGCGCAATTCGACGCCAGCCCGCTCCAGCGATCCTGCAACCGCGGCAAGCTCGGGCGCCAGCGCATCGCCCAGTTTGTCGCCAAGGCGTTGCAGGCGGCGTTCGGCGGCGATGAGTGCCCGGTCGGCACCCCGGTCGCCGGCAAGATCCTGATGTGCGGCATTCACCGCCTCGATCACCTGGGCGCCAGCCATCAGCAGCTGGCGTTCCATGGCGAGCTTGGTTTCCTCCTCCGCTTGCGGGTCGGCGAGCTCCAGCTCGGCCACCGCATGGCGCAGGAAATCCTCGTCGGCGCGGGCGCGATTGAGAATTGTTTGCGCCTCCAGAAGGGCGTTTTCGGCGGCTTTCCAGCTCCGAAATGCCTCACTTGTCTTTACAAGTTCGGCCCGGTGCGCGCCAAAACCGTCAAGGAGGTCGCGGTGCGTCGCCGGGTCCAGCAGCCCATGGGATTCGAACTGCCCCTCGATCTCGATGAGGCGCTCGCCCAAGGTCTTCAGGAAGGCAACACTCACCGGCTGGTCGTTGACGAAGGCGCGGCTGCGGCCGTCGCTCCCCAGCTGCCGGCGCAGGATCAAGTTCTCGTCGCGCTCGATCCCCTGCTCGTCGAGGAGGGTGAGGGAATCATGATCGCGCGGCACATGGAATTCAGCAGCGACCATCGCCTGATTGGCACCCTGGCGTACCAGCCCGCTTTCGGCGCGGGCCCCCAGTGCCAGGCCAAGTGCATCCAGCAATATGGACTTGCCGGCACCCGTCTCGCCGGTCAGCACCGTCAGGCCGGGCGCAAAACCGAGCTCCAGCTTTTCGATGAGGACGACATTGTGAATGGTGAGGCCGACCAGCATGGCCTGCCTGTCACGCGTTATTGCGGCGCGGGGATATTGCCCAGCGGGATCTGGAACTGATCGCCGCTCGGCTGGCTCCCCGGGTCGGGATTCATCATGTCGTCGGGCGTATTGGTGGTGAGCGCCGGCCCATCCGACGGAGCCGCCGGCGTTGCGGTTGCCGCTGGCGCACTGCTGGCCGAGGGCAATGGCAGGCCGGTGACCGGATCAACCGGCACCGCATCAGGTGCCGGCGCTTCATCCGGGGCGCTCGGGGCCGATGCCGGCGGTTCGGTCAGGGCCGGTTCCGGGCCAGTTGCCTTGACGGCAGCCGGGTCGACGAGGGCGATAGGCGGTTCGGCCTCATTGCCTTCCGGCGTCATGCCCTTGCTGACCAGCAGATTGTAGGCGTCCTGGTACCAGGGTGTGCCTGGATAGTTATAGCCCAGCACGGCGGTGGTCTTCTGCGCCTCGGCGAACACGCCCAGTGCCACATAGGATTCGGTCAGACGTTCCAGCGCTTCGGGCACATGGCTGGTGGTCTGGAATTTATCGACCACGACCTTGAAGCGGTTGATGGCCGCAAGATACTGGCCGCGCTTCAGATAATAGCGGCCGACATCCATTTCCTTGCCGGCGAGATGGTCGCGCACCAGGTCGAGCTTCACCGTGGCGTCGCGCGAATAGGGCGTGTTCGGGAAGCGCGCGATGACGTCGGACAAGGCGCGCTGGGCAAGTTCCGTATTGCCCTGATCGCGCGTCACATCTTCGATCTGTTCGTAATAGCAGAGTGCGCGCAGATAGAAGGCGTAGGCGGCGCTGCGGTTGCCCGGATGGAGTTCGATGAAGCGTTCGAGCGCCGGGATGGCATCGTCATAGGCGTCGACCAGATAATAGGAATAGGCCGACATCAACTGTGCCTGGGTCGCCCATTTCGAATAGGGATGCTGCCGTTCGACTTCATCGAACAGCTTCGCGGCCTTTTTCGTTTCCCCCTGCTGCAACGCGTCCTTGGCGTTGTTGTAGAGGATTTCGACCGGGGTCTCCGGGATCTCAGGGTCCGGGCTGGAACAAGCGGCCATCAGGTATCCGGCGAAAACGGCCGCAAGAACCCGGGCGACGCTGTTCCGCCAACCGTTTGATTTGTAACCGTTTCGAATCGCCATTTATCCAATTTCCCCGGGGCCGAAGCGGCTGACTATAGGCGGGCGGGGCGTCCCGCTCAAGCCCAAGGGCCGTGTGGGCGGCGGTTTGCCCAAGTTATTGTTTGGCAGGCAAAAAAAGGGGCCTGAGCAGCTTTCGCCACCCAGGCCCTTGAAAGTCTAAAGGCACCTAGAAACGGACCGCCGAAACGGACCGCTACCTAAAACAGACCAGCCTCAATTCGCCTGGCGGCGCAGAAAAGCCGGGATATCCAGCATTTCCTCTTCCTGGCGGTTCTGGCTCAGCCGATCCGTGGGATCGAGATTGAGCGAGGGCTGGATCGGCTGCTGCGGCTGTTCCTGACGGCTGACACGCGGTTCGGGCCGCTGGACTCCTGCCGGCATGGCATCGCGGCCCGGCATCGCGGCCTTGGTCTGACCGGCAAAGCGGCTGGTCATCTTTTCAAACAGGGTCGGGGCCTTTTTACGGGTCTCGGCCTGCATGGTCGGTGCTACCTGCAGGGCCTGGGCCGCCACCGGCTCCGGGGCATATCGCGGCTGCTCGGTCACCGTTGCGACACCCAGCGTGAGACTGGGAGTGAGGCTGGGCATCGGCTGCGGGGCCGGCTGCTGCTGCACGACAGGCTGCGACATGGTCGGTTGCTGGCGGGCTTCCATCGCCGGCGGGGCGACGAAGTTGCCCATCTGGCGCTCAGGAACCTGACGTTCCACGGGCTTGGCGGCGATCCGGTCCAGCGCCGACATTTCGTCGCGCAGGATCGGACGGGCCGGATGAGCCTGCAGCGCGCTCGAGCCCATGGTGGGCGTGATCATGCCGGTATGGCCCATCTGCGGTTGGCTCATGCTGGCCATCGCACGCTGCGCCGATGCCGTCACAGCCTGGACGCCTGCCGACGGCGCGCTCAGTGAGCTGCCGCCGACCGCATCGACCCGGCCGCCATCAGCCTGATAGCCACCGGATTGCGGGTTCGGGTTGCGGGCGACGATGGAGAGGTTGGTACCGCCCATGATGCCGGGACGCGGCTGTACCTGGCTGATGGATTCGATACCGGTCGCCACCACCGAGATGCGGATCTTGCCGTCCAGGGCCTGGTCGAAAGTCGAGCCGAAGATGATGTTGGCATCGGGATCGACCTCGTCGCGGATGCGATTGGCCGCCTCGTCGACTTCGAACAAGGTCATGTCCATGCCGCCGGTGATGTTGATGAGAACGCCGCGGGCGCCCTTCATGCTGACTTCATCGAGGAGCGGGTTGGAGATCGCAGCTTCCGCTGCCGCGATGGCGCGGTTTTCGCCGGTGGCTTCGCCGGTCCCCATCATCGCCTTGCCCATCTCGCTCATGACGGCGCGGATATCCGCGAAGTCGAGGTTGATGAGGCCCGGCATGACCATGAGGTCGGTGACGCCGCGGACACCCGAATAGAGCACTTCGTCGGCCATCTTGAAGGCGTCGGCGAAGGTGGTCTTTTCATTGGCGATGCGGAACAGGTTCTGGTTCGGGATGATGATCAGCGTGTCGACATATTGCTGCAGTTCCTGGATGCCCGATTCCGCGAGACGCATGCGGTGGGCACCTTCGAAATGGAACGGCTTCGTCACCACGCCGACGGTGAGGATGCCCTGCTCGCGGGCGATCTGCGCCACGACGGGGGCGGCACCTGTACCGGTACCACCACCCATGCCGGCGGTGATGAAGGCCATGTTGGAGCCCGCCAATTGCTCGGCGATCTCACGCACGGCTTCCTCGGCCGAAGCGCGGCCGATGTCGGGACGGGCGCCGGCACCGAGACCCTTGGTCACGGTGTTGCCAAGCTGGATGCGGCGTTCGCACAAGCTTTGCTGCAGGGCCTGGGCATCGGTATTGGCAACCATGAACTCGACGCCTTCCAGCTTCGAGCGGATCATGTTGGAAACGGCGTTGCCGCCGGCACCGCCGACACCGATCACGGTGATCTTTGGGCGGATGTCGAACGGGTCTTGGGGCAATGAAAGATTGAGTGTCATTTTAGGTGCCTCCTTTTGAGTTTGCTTATTCGAGTAGCAAGGTCAGTGATCGTCTTAGAAATTATCTTTGAGCCAGGTGCCGAACCGGCCGATGAAGCCGGTAGACGCCTGTTCGCGGGGCTTGCCGGGGCGCATGACATCGGCATCGGTTTCGAGGGCGTAGGAAAGCAGGCCGGACGCGGTTGCAAAGGCCGGGCCGTTGGTCGCATCGGCAAGGCCGTGAATGCGCAGGGGCCTGCCCATGCGCACCTGTTTGTCGAGAACGAGGGCGGAAAGCTCGCGCACACCGGAAAGCTGGCTGGCGCCGCCGGTGAGCACGACGCGGCGGCCGGCCACCTTGTCGAAGCCGGAGCTTTCCAGGCGCGAGCGCACCAGTTCAAAGGTTTCCTCGAGGCGCGGCTGGATGATGCCGATGAGGATCGAGCGCGGAATGGCGTTCATCAGGCCGTTCTCTTCCTCGCCCACCTGCGGCACCTGGATGATCTCGCGCTCATCCGCCGGTGTGGCCAGGCAATTGCCATAGAGCGTCTTCATGCGTTCGGCATGGGAAAGCGGGGTCGAGAGGCCGCGCGCGATGTCGTTGGTGACATGGCCACCGCCGATCGGCACCGAGTCGGTATAGACGACATGGCCATCGAAGAAGACTGCCAGCGACGTCGTGCCGGCGCCCATATCGATGACCGTGACACCAAGATCCATTTCGTCATCCACCAAGGTCGAAAGACCGGACGCGAAAGGCGATACCACGAGCGCCTTGATGTCGAGGTGACATTTTGCAACGCAATTGGTGAGGTTGCGGACAGCACCCGCCGCCGCGGTGATGACATGCATGTCGACGCCGAGTCGCTCGCCGAACATGCCCCTGGGATCGCGGATGCCCTTGGAGCCGTCGATCGAATAGCCGACCGGAATCGAATGAATGAGCCTGCGTTCGGCATTGCCGTTGATCTGGCTGCCATGCATCAGCACACGTTCGAGATCATGTTCGGCGACTTCGCGGCCAGAGAGTGGTACCTCGACGCCGACCGTCTGCGAGGCCGGATAGCCGCCCGACAGGTTGAGCACGACTTCCTGGATGGTTTCGCCAGCCATCTGTTCGGCCGCATGCACGGTCGAGAGCACGGCCATTTCGGCCTGCTCCATGTCGACGATCGAGCCCGCCCGCACACCACGCGAAACCTGATGGCCGATGCCCACGACATTGGGACGGCCGTCTTCGGCGACGCGCGCGATGAAGCAGCAGATCTTGCTGCTGCCGACATCGACGGCAGCGATCAGTCCGTTCTTGGGCGCGATGCGTGGCTTCTTCATGTTCTCTGTCCGCCTCAGCCCGTCAGGTTTCGTTGTTCTTGCCGGCAGGTGCCGACAACGGCGTCGCCGCCGGGGTGAGGATGGCTTTGTCGTCAGGCACCACCTTGTCAGTGGGTACCTTCTTGTCCGATTTCTTCTTGCCGCCTTCGGCATCGTCGGCGACCGCCGGATGCGCCTGGCGCACGACCAGCTTGTCGTCCTGCCTGAGGTCGACGACGCTGATATCCTTGTCGAGCAAATGATGCTGGCGCTCGAGGTCGGCAAAACGCGCCCAAGCCGCCTCCGCCGCCACTTCCGGCAATTTGATGTCGACACCATTATCGAGGCGCAGGTTCCAGCGCCGGTTGCCGACCAGGACCGCCGCGGTGACGCGCTGCTGCAGCGCCGGCTCCAGGGCCAGCATGGCAAAGAGATCGCCGGCCTTTTGCGGGGCCGCTTCGCCAACGATAACCGGCAGCTTGCCAAAGCGCGCCACGTCCTTGACCGCCAGCACGTCACCGGTGCGGCTGACCAGATAGAAGGTGCCCTGCTTCTGCCAGAGAGCCAGCGGTTCGGCTTCGGTCAATGTCACGCGCAAGGTACCCGGCAGCCGCCGCTCCACCACCGCCGATGTCACCCAGGGGAGATCGACGATGCGCTGGCGCGCGGCTTCGAGATCGATGTCGAGGATGGGATCACCCTTGAGGACGCCCAGGGCCAGCATGACATCTTCCTTGGGCGTTTCCTTGCGGCCCTCGACCTCAAGGGTCGTGAGCGCATAGCCGGCATCGGCCGAGGCAGCAACGAAACGCTGGCCGGCCACCGCCGTGAGATAGCTGGTCCAGCCGCTGGTCACGGCCCAATAGCCAAGGCCGCCGACGCCGATGCCGATGCCCAGCACCAGCCCAATCGTCATCAGATGCTTTTCCAGCGCCGATTTCGGACGCTTGCGCACGGGCACGCGCTGCGTCGAGCTGATCGGGCGCTTCCTCAGCATGCCGCCCGCCATCGGCATGGCGGCGGCCGCAGCACCTTTATGAGCGCTCACGCGTCGCATGCAGCGTGCTCCACCATCCAGGAAACCAGTTGCGGATAGGAAATGCCGGCGTGCCGGCCCATTTCGGGCACCAGGCTGAGCTCGGTCATGCCCGGCTGGGTGTTGGTTTCCAGCAGATAGATCTCGCCAACACCACCGCTGCCGGTATCGTCGTAGCGGAAGTCCGAGCGCGACACGCCACGGCAGCCCAGGGCCTGATGTGCCGCCACCGCCATGCGCTGGCATTCGGCATAGACGTCGGCCGGCAGCGGCGCCGGAATCAGGTGGTCGGTCATGCCGCCGGTATATTTGTTGGCGTAATCGTAGAAACCCGAGTGCGGGCGCAGTTCCGTGACCGCCATGGCCTTGTCGCCCATGACGCCACAGGTCAGTTCGCGGCCCGGGATGAAACGTTCCACCAGCACCACGTCGCCGAACGGCCAATCGATGCCGGCAAAGGGTTTTGCATTGTCGCCCGTCTTGACGATGGTGACGCCGACGCTGGAGCCCTCGTTGAACGGCTTCACGACATAGGGGCGCGGCATCGGATCGCCGGCCACCAGTTCGGCACGACCGAGCAGCTTACCCTGCGGCACGCGCAGGCCCGCTGCTTCAAAGAGACGCTTCGCCACCGGCTTGTCCATGGCGAGCGACGAGGCCATCAGGCCGGAATGGGTGTAGGGAATCTTCAGCAGATTGAGGACGCCCTGGATGTTGCCGTCTTCGCCGAAGCGGCCATGAAGGGCATTGAAGACCACGTCAGGGCGCTGCGCCTTGAGCCCGGCAATGACCGAGCCGAGATCAGAGCCGGCATCGAGGGTCTCGACCGCGTAGCCTGCTTCCTTGAGGGCAGCCGCGCAATTGGCGCCGGAGGCCAGGGAGACCTCGCGCTCAGCCGACAAACCACCCATCAGAACCGTTACGCGCTTCATACTCAAAACCACTCCAACGTCTTCAAGCTTCAGATTTCGGGGCAATGGCGAGCTGGCTGTCCGCCGGCACGCCGATGCGTTTGATTTCCCAGGCGAGCTCGATGCCGCTCGTCTCTTTCACGCGGCGGCGAACCGTCTCACCCAGATTCTCGATGTCGGCCGCGGTGGCGCCGCCGGTGTTGATCAGGAAGTTGCAATGTTTCTCGGACACCATGGCGCCACCCACGGCAAGGCCACGGCAGCCGGCCTGGTCGACCAGTTGCCAGGCCTTCTGGCCCACGGGGTTGACAAAGGTGCTGCCACCCGTGCGCGCCCGCACCGGCTGGCTTTCTTCGCGCGCCGCCTGAATTTCGTTGAGGCGCTGCTGAATGATCGCGGGATCGCCGGCATGGCCCGCGAGTTCCACCCCGCAGAAAATCCAATCATCGGGCACGGCGCTATGGCGATAGGTGAAGCCCAGCGCCTGCTTGTCGAGGCGGTGGAGCGTGCCGGCCCGGTCGAGGGCGGTCGCCGTCACCAGCACCTGCGAAAGATCGCTGCCATAGGCACCGGCATTCATGCGGCAGGCGCCGCCGATGGTGCCCGGGATGCCGGACAGGAATTCGAGGCCGGCGATGCCGGCACCGCGGGCGGCCAGGGCCACATTGAGATCGAGCGCCGATGCGCCGGCATAGACATGCTGGCCTTCGGTGCGGATTTCAGCAAAGGCGCGGCCCAAACGAATGACGACACCTGGAATGCCGCCATCGCGCACCAGCAGGTTGGACCCGACGCCGAGCACCGTGATGGCGACATCTTCCGGGCAGTTGGCCAGAAAGGTCTGCAGATCGGCGACATCGGCCGGCTTGAACAGAACTTCCGCCGGACCACCGACGCGGAACCAGGTGACATTGGCCAGGCTCGCACCTTCGCTCAGCCGGCCGCGCACAGCGGGCAGTCTTTCGAGCAGGGTCGACTGTCTGGTCATGGCCGTCCTCATCACTTCGCCTCGAGCAGTGGTTTGAGTTCAGCGGGCAGCGCATGCGCCCAGGTGGTGATGGTGCCGGCACCCAGGCACACGACGAGATCGCCGGCATGGACCAGCGGCGCCACCATGGCGGCAAGATCCTTGGGGTCGGCGAGATGTTCGACATGGCGATGGCCGCGCTCACGCAGGCCCTGGACCAGGGCCGGGCCATTGACGCCTTCGATCGGCGCCTCGCCGGCGGCATAGACGTCGGCGATGATGACATGGTCGGCATCGTTGAAGCAGGTGCAGAAATCCTCGAACAGATTCTGCAGGCGCGAATAGCGGTGCGGCTGCATGACGGCGATGACCTTGCCGGGTGCCGTGACGCTCGCCGTCGCTTGGCGGGCAGCCTTCAAGACCGCGCTGATTTCCACCGGGTGATGACCGTAATCGTCGATGACCGTGACGCCGGCCACTTCGCCGGTACGGGTGAAGCGGCGCTTCACGCCACCGAAGCCGGCAAGGCCCTTGCGCAGCGTGTCGTCATCGACGCCCATTTCGTTGGCGACGGCGATGGCGGCCAGGCTGTTCTGGACATTGTGCTGGCCGACCATGGGCAGGCGCATGCCCTTGATCTCGCGTTCGGTCTCGCGGAAACGGTCGCTGACCACGACGGTGAAGGTCGAGCCGGAGGGCGCCATTTCCAGATCCGTGGCGCGGATATCAGCCTGCGGCGAGAAACCGTAGGTGATGATGCGGCGGTCGGCCAAACGCGGGATCATCGCCTGCACCACCGGATGATCGATGCAGAGTGCCGCGAAGCCATAGAAGGGGATGTTCTTGACGAATTCCTCGAAGGCACGGTTCATCGCCTCGACCGAGCCATAATGGTCGAGATGTTCCGGGTCCATGTTGGTGACGATGGCGATGGTGGCCGGCAATTTCACGAAAGTACCGTCGCTCTCATCCGCCTCGACCACCATCCAGTCGCCGGCGCCCAGCCGCGCGTTGGTGCCGTAATTGTTGATGATGCCGCCATTGATGACGGTGGGATCGAATCCGCCGGCTTCAAGGAGCGCTGCCACCAGCGAGGTGGTCGTGGTCTTGCCATGCGTGCCGCCGATGGCGACCGACCATTTGAGGCGCATGAGCTCGCCCAGCATTTCAGCACGGCGCACCACGGGGAGGAGTTTGGCTCGTGCCGCCAGCACTTCCGGATTGTCGGGCTTCACCGCCGAGGAGATGACGATGACCGCGGCGTCCGCGAGATTCTCGGCGCGGTGGCCGATCTCGACCGGGATGCCTTTGTCCTTGAGGCGCTTGGTGTTGTAGCTGTCGGCAATGTCCGAGCCGCGCACCTTGTAGCCGAGATTGTGCAGAATTTCGGCAATGCCGCTCATGCCAATGCCGCCGATGCCGACGAAATGGATGACGCCAATGTCGAGTGGTAGGGCGCGCATCACGCAGTCTCCGCTTGAAGGTCTTTTTGCCGGGCCTGAGGCACGAGGCCGATCACCACATCCGCGAGGCGCTCGGCGGCATCGCGCCTACCGAGCTTGCGCGCCGCCACCGCCGCCAGATCGAGGCGGTCGGGATGACTGAGGATTGTGGTCAGGCGCTCGGCGATCGAGGCCGGCGACATGGCTGATTCGGTGAGGACCCAGCCTGCGCCCGGCCCTTCGAGGGCACGGGCATTGGCCAGTTGGTGATCGTCGATGGCGCCCGGGAGCGGCACCATCAGTGACGGGCGGCCGGCGGCGGTGAGTTCCGTCACCGTCGAGGCGCCAGCGCGGCACAGCACCAGATGGGCTGCTGCAAGGCGCGCCGGCATGTCGTCAAAGAAGGGCTTCAGCTCAACGGTGAGACCTGTGGCGCGGTAGGCGTCAGCCACACCGGCGAGATCTTCCGGGCGGCATTGCTGCACGATGCGCAGGCGGTTGCGCAACTCGCTCGAGATAAGCGCGATGCCGGCCGGCACATGGCGCGAGAAGGCGCGGGCACCCAGGCTGCCACCGAAGATGAGGAGATTGACCGGCTCAAAGCCGCGCGGTGCCCGGTAGGGCTGGTCGGCGAGGGCTGCAATGGCCGGGCGCACCGGATTGCCGGTGACGATCCGCTTCTCCGCCGGCAAATCGTCAAAGAAGCGCACCTTCGGGAAGCTCAAGGCCACCTTGTTGGCGCGCTTCATCAGGAACCGGTTGGCGCGGCCAGCCACGGCATTCTGTTCATGGAGCACGGTCCGGCTTTCGCGCTGCTGGGCGGCCAGCAAGGGCGGCACGGACGGATAGCCGCCGAAGCCCACCGTCACCACCGGGTCGAGGCGCTTGATGAGGCTGCGGCATTGGAAGTAGCCCAGCCCCAAGCGCACGATGTTCTTGAGCTTGGGCACGATGCCCTTGCCGGCGACACCGCCCGACGACACATGGTGGACAGCGACCTCCGGCAGGCGGTTGCCGAAACCCTGGCCGCGCTCGTCGGTGATGAGATCGACGCGGCAGCCGCGGCGCAGCAAGGCTTCCGCCAGCGCTTCGGCCGGGAACATGTGACCGCCAGTGCCACCGGCCGCCAGCACGATCTGGATGCGGTTGTCGTTTGCAAGTTTGTTGGGCGCGATCATGGCTCGACGCTCCCCGGGAAGCGCCGGCGGGTGAGCGCCAGCAGCATGCCGACGCCAAGGCCGATGGCCACGATCGACGAGCCGCCGTAGGAGATGAACGGCAAGGTCATGCCCTTGGTCGGCATGAGATGGAGGGTGGACGCCATGTTGACGATCGCCTGCAGGCCGAACGAGGTGATGAGGCCGGTCGCTGCCAGGATGATGAAATGATTATGCTCGCCCAGGAGCCGCGACAAGGACCGCAGCACGATGAAGGCAAAGAGCGCCACCAGGATCAGGCAGACGATGAGCCCGAATTCTTCGCCGGCCACAGCAAAGACGAAATCGGCATGGGCATCGGGCAGCACCAGCTTCACCGATCCTTCGCCGGGACCCTTGCCGTAGAGCCCGCCATTCTGGAATGCCTCCAGGGCGCGGTCGATCTGGTAATTGTCGCCGGAGGCCGGATTGAAGAATTGGTCGATGCGATCGGTGACGTGCGGCAGCACGAAATAGGCGGCAACCAGACCGGCTGCACCCGCCCCCACCAGCAGCAGCACCCAGAAGATCGGCAGGCCGGCGATGAAGAATTGCGCGGCCCAGGTCGCGGTCACCACCGCCGTCATGCCGAGATCCGGCTGTTTCAGCAGCACGGTGACGACGGCAAGATAGGCGCCCATGGCGATGATATTGCCGGGAATGCCGGGCGAGGTCTTCTGCAGCGAGAACATCCAGGCGGCAAAGACTGCAAAGCAGGGCTTCAGGAACTCCGAGGGCTGCAGCGACAGGGGGCCGACCGAGATCCAGCGCGTGGCACCCTTGATCTCGACACCCGCGAACAAGGTCAAGACAGTAAGTGCAAAGAAGACGAAGAACAGGATAACACCGAGGCGGCGTACCTGCTTTGCAGACAGCATGGAGATGAAGACGACTGTGCCGAGTGCCAGCGGCAACATCGCATAATGACGCCGCACCAGGGCAAAGCTGTCCATGCCGATGCGTGTGGCGACGGCGGGACTGGCGGCCAGCACCAGGATCGCCCCCATGAAGGCCAAGGCGATGACGGCCGCCAGCATCCAGCGGTCGACGGTCCACCACCATTGAGCCACCATGCTGCGATCGGTGCGCGCAAACCCTCTCATGCGGCCCCCTTTTTCGCAGCCAGATCCTCGATGAGGGCACGGAAGCGGTTACCGCGAATCTCGAAGTTCGGATATTGGTCGAAGGAGGCGCAGGCTGGCGACAGCAGGACGACGGCGCCAGGCTTCTTGTCACGCTGTGCCATCGCATGGGCGTCGGCCACGGCCTTTTCCAACGACCCGCTCATGGTCGTCGGGAATGCGCGGTTGATCTGCTTCCCAAAGGCAGAGGCCGCCTCGCCAATCAGGAAGCCATGGCGGATCTTGCCGTAATAGGGTTCGAGGCCGGCAAGGCCACCTTCCTTGGCGCGGCCACCGAGGATCCAATAGATATTGTCATAGCAGGCGAGCGCCTTTTCGGCGGCGTCGGCGTTGGTCGCCTTGCTGTCGTTGATGTAGCGAATGCCCTGGAGTGTCGCGACCAGTTCCTGGCGATGGGCGAGGCCCGGATAGCTCTGGAAGCCAGCGACGATCTCTTCCGCCGAGAGGCCCAGCGCCTTGCAGGCCACGTAAGCTGCAGCGGCATTCTGCCAATTATGCTTGCCCGGCAAGGCCGCGATGGTCTTGAGGTCGAGTACATTCCTGGGCTCGCCGCGGATCGCATCGACGAGCTGACCGTCCTTGGTCACATGGGCACCGTTCTTGACGGCTGTCTCGGCCGAGATCGGAATGAGGCGCCGGCCCTTATCGGCAAGTGCCGTCAGAGTTGCACGGCTGGGCGCATCATCCTGGCCCACGATGCCGATGCTGGAAGCACCCTTGGGCCGCAGGAGTGATTGCTTGGAAGCGATGTAGCCGTCCATGCCGCCATGGCGGTCGAGATGATCGGGCGTGATGTTCAACAGGATGGCGATGTCGGCGATCGGCGACGGGGTGATGTCGAGCTGATAGGAGGACAGTTCCAGCACATAGATGCCGTCATGGCCGACAGGTGCCAGCGACAGGGCCGCCTGGCCGAGATTGCCGCCCACTTCGACACGGCGGCCGGCCGATTTCAGCACATGGGCGATGAGGGTCGTCGTCGTCGACTTGCCGTTGGTGCCGGTGATGCAAACGAAGCGCGCCTGCGGCTGCGCCTGAGCCAGCAATTCGATGTCGGAGACGATCGGTTTGCCGGCAGCCTTTGCAGCGGCCGCCACCGGATGCGGCGTCGGGAAGGTGGTGGGGATGCCCGGGCTCATCAACAGCGCATCGATCGATGACCAATCGGCATTCCGGAGGTCAAAGAGGATGTCGGCGGGTGCTGCCGCGCGGGCGGTTTCGGAATCGTCCCAGGCCAGCACATGGGCCCCCGACGCGATCAGCGTCTCCGCCGTCGCAGCACCAGAACGGCCGAGACCAAGCACCGCGAAGGTGTGGCCGGCAATTCCAGGAATGCGCAAGGCGAGGTCGCTCATCTCGTGCCTACCTCAACTTCAACGTGGCAAGGCCGACCAACGCGAGGACGGCTGCCACGATCCAGAAACGGATGACGATGGTGGGTTCGGCGAGGCCCTTCTTTTCATAGTGATGATGCAGCGGCGCCATGCGGAAGACGCGC
Organism: Dongia sp. P2_B8; assembly: GCF_056404715.1. Taxonomy (NCBI): domain Bacteria; kingdom Pseudomonadati; phylum Pseudomonadota; class Alphaproteobacteria; order Rhodospirillales; family Dongiaceae; genus Dongia; species Dongia sp. P2_B8. The sequence goes on from NZ_JBFUDM010000005.1 coordinate 175,140, forward strand.
TTGCCGGTCAATTTGAAGCTCATCACCTGCACGATGACCGAGACGGTTTCCAGCACGAAGAGACCGCCGATGATGGCCAGCACCAGTTCATGCTTGGTGATGACGCTGATGGCACCCAGGGCGCCACCCATGCTCAAGCTGCCGGTATCGCCCATGAACACCATGGCCGGCGGCGCGTTGAACCAGAGGAAGCCGAGACCGGCACCGCAGAGCGCGCCACAGAAGACGGCGAGCTCGCCAGAGCCCGGCACGAAATGGAGCTGCAGGTAATCTGCAAACACGAGATTGCCGACCAGATAGGCGATGAGCGCAAAGCAGGCGGCGGCGATCATCACCGGCACGGTCGCAAGACCATCGAGCCCGTCGGTGAGATTGACGGCGTTGGAGGCACCCATCATCACCAAGGCACCGAACGGCAGGAACCCGACGCCCAAGGGGATGAGCACGTCCTTGAAGAAGGGCAAGGCCACGCTGGTGGCGATGGCCGGCGGCTGGTGGGCAACGATGATCGCCGTGGCGACGAGGCCAATGAGACCCTGGGCGACCAGCTTGAAGCGGCCGTTGAGGCCCTTGGTGTTGCGCTTGGTCAATTTCAGGAAATCGTCGGCAAAGCCGATGCTGCCATAACCGATGGTGACGAACAGAACGACCCAGACATAGATGTTGGCAAGGTCGGCCCAGAGCAGGGTCGTGATGCTGGCCGAGAGCAGGAACATCAGGCCACCCATGGTGGGTGTCCCCTTCTTGGTCAGCAGATGGCTCTCGGGTCCATCGCTGCGGATCGGCTGGCCTTCGCGCTGCAGCTTCTTCAGCCAGCGGATCATGCCGGGGCCGATCACCAGGGTCAGGAAAAAGGCAAACAGGATCGAACCGCCGCTCCGGAAGGTGAGGTAACGGAACAGATTGAAGATCCTGAGATCTTCGGCCAACGGTGCGAGCAGATTATAGAGCATGCCTCCCCTTCACTTCCCCTGCGAGGTCCCTTCAGTGACCATTTGCGGCTTTCGGCCGCGTTGTTGCGTGAATGTCCATGCCGCGCAGCGCCTCGACGATCGGCGCCATGCGCGTCCCCAGCGAACCTTTCACCAGCACGATGTCGCCGGCCTTAACGGCGGCAGTCAGCGGCGCCACCATGGCAACGGAATCAGGCGTATGACCGGCGCGCATCTCTGCCGGCAGCAGGTCATAAAGGTCGGCCATCAAGGGGCCGACCATGAAGGCGCGGTCGATGCCGGCACCCATGAGATCGTCCTTGAGGCCGCGATGAAGTGCTGGACCTTCGCTGCCCAGTTCGCGCATGTCGCCAAGGACGACGATGCGACGTCCACCCGCTGCGACCGGCAGCCCGGCAAGGACCGTGAAGGCCGCGCGCATGGCCGCGGGGCTGGCATTGTAGGATTCGTCGATGAGGGTGATGGCACCGTCCGCCAGCTGGATCTCCTCACGGTAGCCGCGGCCTTTCAGTGCCTTGGCCTGGCCAAGGTCCCGTGCCGCACGACCAACGTCAGCACCGATGGCTTTGACAGCAGCCAAGACCGCCAGCGCATTGATCGCCTGGTGGCGGCCGGCAAGGCCGGTCGTAAAGTCGATCTGTTTGCCGAACACGTCGGCGGCGACATGATTGCCGTCCAGGCCGGTCTCGCAGGTGAGCAGCCGCACGTCGCTCGCCGCATCAGCACCGAAACCGATCACATGGGGTACACCCAGATCCCTGGCGCGCGCCGCCATGCGGGCGAAATGCTCGTTGTCGCGCGGCAGGATCGCAGTGCCGCCGGCTTCGAGGCCTTCCAGAATTTCGGCCTTGGCATCGGCGATCTCGGCCACTGATTTGAAGAACTCGATATGGACGGCCTCGACGATGGTAATGATGGCGGCATGCGGCCGGACCATCTTGGCCAGCGGGCGGATCTCGTCGGCATGGTTCATGCCGAGCTCGAAGATGCCGATTTCCGTGTCGCGCGGCATACGCGCCAGCGACAGCGGTGCACCCCAATGATTGTTGAGATTGCCTTCCGAGGCGAAGGTCCGCGCCTGCGCCGACAAGACGGTCTTCAGCGCTTCCTTGGTGCTGGTCTTGCCGACACTGCCGGTGACGGCAATGAACTTCGCCGTCGAGCGGTTGCGTGCAGCAGTTCCCAGGGCGCCCAAAGCCAGCAGTGTATCCCCAACGAGGATGATCGGCGCGTTGGCAGAGATGCCGGCCGGCATGCGATGCGCGATGATGCCAGCGGCGCCCGCGGCCAGCGCGCCCTTGATATAATCATGGCCGTCAAAATGGGGGCCCTGGAGTGCGATGAACAGATCGCCCTTCCCCACCTTCCGGCTGTCGATCGAGACGCCGGTCGCGACAAAATCGGCATGGGCCGAACCGTAAACGGCGGCGGCGATTTCGGTCGATGTCCAGAGCGGCTGATTCATGCGGCACCCCGGCTGAGTTCCGCCGCGCAATTGCGTGCCACTTCGCTGTCGTCGAAATCGAACTTCTTGTCGCCGACGATCTGATAGGTCTCATGCCCCTTGCCGGCGATGACCAACAGGTCGCCAGCCTTCAGATCCTGCATGGCGGCGCGGATGGCTGCGGCACGGTCGCCGATTTCGACGGCACCGGGGGCCGCTGCCAGGATCTCGGCGCGAATGGTGGCCGGATCTTCGCTGCGGGGATTGTCGTCGGTCACGACAACGCGGTCGGCCAGACGCACGGCAAGTGCCCCCATTTCCGGACGCTTGCCCTTGTCGCGGTCGCCACCGCAGCCGAACACGACCACGAGGCGGCCGGTGACATGCGGCCGCAAAGTGGAAAGAACGGCATCCAGTCCCGCCGGCTTGTGAGCATAGTCGACATAGACAGCGGCACCCGACGGTGTCGTCGCCACGCGTTCGATACGGCCATGAACGCCGGTCAGGCGGTCGATCATGGCGACCGCCATGGGGGGCTCTTCGCCTTCGCCGATAACGAGGCCGAGCGCCGCGAGAAGATTTTCCGCCTGGAACAGGCCCGCGACCGAGAAGGTCACGTCATACCGCTTGCCGAAGACCTCCAGCGCCAATTGCTGGCCGGTCGCCAGCGGCTGCTGACCCACCAGGCGCAGATCGCCCTTCTTGCGGCCGAAGGTGATGATCCGGTGATGGCGCGCCTTGGCCAAGGCGATGATCTGGTCGGCCGCGTCGATGTCGGCATTGATGATGGCAGCGCCACCGGCCGGCAGCAATTCGCCGAACAGCCGCAGCTTGGCCTGGAGATAGGCCTCCATCGTCACGTGATAGTCGAGATGATCGCGGGTCAGATTGGTGAAGGCCGCAGCCGACACCTGGACGCCATCCAGGCGGAACTGATCGAGGCCATGGCTCGATGCCTCCATCGCCAGATGGTCGATATCCTTGTCAGCCAGTTCCGCCAGCAATTGGTGGAGCTTGACCGGGTCCGGCGTGGTGAGGCTCTCGCCATATTCGATGCCCGGGCCGATGAGGCCGATGGTGCCCAAGCTCGCCGCGCGGTGCCCGAGCAGCGACCAGAGCTGGCGCGCGAACACTGTTGTCGAGGTCTTGCCGCTGGTACCGGTGACGGCGGCGATGATCTTGGGCTGGCGCCCATAAAAGCGCGCAGCAATCTTGGCCAGAGCCTGGCGTGGCTGGTCGGCCTCGATCACGGCGACATGCGGCGGCACAAGGGGATTCTGCCCCGGCCCAACGAGGATGGCGCCGGCGCCGGCCGCAATTGCTGCCGGCACGAAGCTCAGGCCATCGAGCTTGGCACCCGGCAAGGCGGCGAACAGATTGCCCTGGGTGACGGCGCGCGAATCCAGCGCCAGGCCGGAAACGACGGTCGCGTCGATCCCGATCCCCGGCCGCATGACGCGGGCATGACCACCAATGAGCTCATTCAACCGCAAGGGGGATTCCTTCACCTTCTGTCGCAGGATTGGCATCCGGCGAAACACCGTTCTGTGGCGCTGCCGTCACGTCACGTGTCGTCGCGGAAACCGGTGTCGCGCCGAACGGCTTTGCCTTCATCACCGGCTCGTCATCCGAATCGGAATCAGATACCGGCAATGTGGCTGGAATGACTTTTGAATTGGCCTTTTTTGAGGCGGCGGAATCGTAATCGGCGACCATCGCAACCAGCGGGTTCTGCGCCAGCGGGGAATCATCCGGAATGGGTGAAAGGCCCATCAACGGCGCCATGCGCTGCACCAATGCACCGACGACAGGTGCCGCCACCCAGCCCGCCGTGGCATAGCCGTAAGAATGGGCATTGGGCTTGGGCTCGTCGACCAGAACCACCACCGCGTAACGTGGCGCGCTCATCGGGAAAGCGGCCACGAACACCGCCATGCGGGCATTGTCGCTATAGCCCTTGCCGACCTGCTTGTCGGCGGTACCGGTCTTGCCACCGACCAGGTAGCCCGGTGCGTTCGCCTTCTTGCCGGTACCGACCTGGACGACGAGGCGCATCAACTGGCGCATCTCGGCCGAGGTCTGTTCGGAAATCACCCGTGTGCCGGTTTCAACTTCATGGTCGGCGCGCTTGAGCAGCGTCGGCTGGCGCAGGATGCCGCCATTGGCAACCGCACCCACCGCGGGCAGTACCTGGATGGGGGCCACCGAAATGCCATGGCCATAGGAAATGGTCATGGTGTTCACACGGCGCCAGTTCTTCGGATATTGCGGGTCGCCCACTTCGGCAAGTTCGACCGGCGATTTGGCCAGCATGCCGAAACGCTGCAGATAGGTCTTCTGCACCTCGGCACCAAACGCATCGGCAAGCTTCGCCGACCCGATATTGGAGGAATAGGTGAAGATTTCCGGAATGCTCAGCCAGCGATGCTTGCCGTGGAAATCGTCAATCGAGAAGCGGCCGATCTTGATGGCGTGGGTCGCGTCATAACCGCCGGCCAAGGTCACCGTCCCGCTGTCGAGACCGATCGCCGTGTTGAAGAGCTTGAAGGTCGAGCCCATTTCATAGGTGCCAAGCGTCGCGCGGTTGAAGCGCGCATCATCGGTGGCGGCCCCCGGCTGCGCCGGATCGAAATCGGGCAGCGAGACCATGGCCAGCAATTCACCGGTCTGGATATCCATCACCATGCCGGCGCCACCGGTGGCGGTGAAGTCGGTGATGGCACGGGAAATCTCCTCGTGCAGGATGTGCTGGATGCGCACATCGATCGAGAGCTGCAGCGGCCGCTGACCGCCGGCCAGCACATCGTCAAACGAGCGCTCGACGCCAGCAAGGCCACGTGAGTCAACGTCGGAGAAGCCGACCACATGGGCGGTGAGATTGCCCTGCGGATAGACGCGCTTGGTCTCGTATTGGAAATAGAGGCCGGGAATGCCGAGGCGATTCACAGCCTGCTGCTGCTTGGGCGTCAGGTTGCGCTTCAGCCAGATGAAGCTTTTGTCGGCGGAAAGCTTCGCCGCCGTGGAGGCGAGTTGCATGTCGGGCAATGCCGCCGTCAACTGTGCAGCCGTCGCATCGGCATCGCGGATCTGATGCGGATTGGCATAAAGCGAGGCTGTGGTGAGTGACGTTGCCAGCACCACGCCATTGCGGTCGAGAATGTCGGCCCGGTCGGCCGTGGGGGCGGCCGCCACGCGGATCGCGTCATGTTCGCCCGGCAGCAAGGTCACCATGGCAAGGCGCGCCGCGATGACGACGAAGGCCACCGTGAAGAGCCCCAGACCCAGCATCAAGCGGCTATGGCTGACTTCCAGCGCACGGCGTTGCACGCCATCGGGTTCCGGCTGCAGGGCAATCGGGTTGATGACCGGCTGGGCGCGCTGCGCCTTATAGCTGGGTTGTCCGGTGGCAGTGGGGCGCAGGCGGCGGATCATTCGACACCTGCTTCATTGGCCGGTGCATTCTTGACCGTGGCAGGCGCCGGCTCTGCGTCGCCACCCTGGTTGGACTGCATGTCCGCGAGGATCGCGCGGATCGTCGCGTCATCGTCCGCAGGCGCGGCCGGCGTTTCCTTGCCGGCGGACGTCTGGAAGACGGGATCGTTGGCCGGTGCTGCTTCCGCGGGTGCCGCGACAACAGTCAAGGCTGGGGCCGATGCTGGGATAGCAACCGGTGCGGTCTCGGAATCAGGGGCGGCGGCCATCGGCGGCAGGCCCGGGGCTGCTTCCGCCGGTGCCGGTGCAGCCAGGCGCGGCGCCAGGCTATCGAAGGTCGCGATCTGGCCAGCCATCACTGGTGCAAGATCGGTGTGCCGGCGGGTGAGGTCCGCCAGACGCACCGGATCGTTGAGATAGCTCCACTCCGCATCCAGCACGCGCATTGCTTCGCGGTCGGCCGTGATCTGGCGGTTGACCATGCGCAGCTCACGCTCCTTCGACTGCACGGCGTATTTGACCTGGAACAGGCCGATGCCGAGCATGGCGAGGATGACGAACCAGACGATGGTGCCGATACGGATCATGCAGCCACCTCGTTCATGAGGCGCTCGGCGACGCGCAGCCGCGCGGAACGGGCGCGAGGGTTGGCAGCGATTTCGGCATCCGAGGCGGTGACGCCCTGCGATGCGATGAGATGCAGCGTCGCCACCGTCTCGGACACTTCCGGCAGATGGCGCGAGCCCTTGGGGTTGCGGCCGGCATGCTCGCGCATGAAATGCTTCACGCGGCGGTCTTCCAGCGAATGGAACGACACGATCGCCATGCGGCCGCCAGGCGCCAGCAATTGCGCGGCGGCTTCAAGGCCGCGGTCGATCTCGCCCAGCTCATCATTGACCGCGATGCGCAGCGCCTGGAAGGTGCGGGTGGCCGGGTCGATGCGATCCGGGCCGCCGCTGGGGCCGACTGCCCGGCGCACGATTTCGGCAAGACGCGCGGTCGTGGTGATGGGCGCCAGCGCGCGCGCCGCCACGATCGCCTTCGCCACGCGGCGTGCCTTTTTTTCTTCACCGAAGGTGAAGATGAGATCAGCAAGCGGCCGTTCGGCCATCTGGTTGACAATGTCGGCAGCACTTTCGCCGGCCTGCTCCATGCGCATGTCGAGGGGGCCGTCGAAGCGGAAGGAAAAGCCGCGCTCGGCTTCATCGAGCTGCATGGACGACACGCCGAGATCGAGGGTGACACCGGCAACGGCCGTGATACCACGCTCCGCCAGCAATTCGACCATGTCGCCGAAGCGGCCCTGGATCACGTGCAGGCGGCCCGGAAACTGGCGCAGCAGGGCATCGGCGCCGGCAACGGCGTCAGGGTCGCGATCGATCGCAAAGACCGTGCAATTGGCCGCTTCCAGGATGGCGCGGGAATAGCCACCGGCACCAAACGTGCCATCGACATAGATGGCGCCGTCCTGCGGACCCAAATTACCTGCGCCCAGGGCCGCGACCACTTCGGCCAGCAGCACCGGTTGATGACGCACGTCGCTCATTGCGCACCGCCGCCATTCTTGTCACCGCCGGCATTACGGAGGGTCATGCCCTTCTCAAGCGCACGGCGACGCGCTTCGGCGCGGTGGTCGGCGAATGTCTTGGGATGCCAGATCTCGAAGATCTCGCCGCGACCGACGAAAGCCGCTTCATCCTTCAGCTTGGCGTGATCGAGCAGCATTTCCGGCAACACGATGCGGCCTTCGCCGTCGAAGGCGAGCTGCTTGGTGTCGGAGAACAGAGTCGTGCTGAGATCGTCATGCACATCGGAGAAGAGATCGACCTTGCCCATCTGGTCGACCAGAGTCTGCAGCCAGTCGATGCCCGCGCACTGCAAGGCGTCGTAGCGAAACGCCGGGAGCGCCACGATGCCGCTGAAGTTCTGGCCCAATGCGTGGGTTGTCGCCAGGGCAGCACGGAACGTCGCCGGGACGGAAACGCGCCCCTTCTTGTCGATCCGGTTGACGAATGTGTCGATGAACAATGCCATCGGACGAGAGACACCCTTCGCGCACGTGGCCGGCCCGCCACTCAATTCCCATCCACCCGAACCACTTTGCCGTGCGGTTCTGGGAAATCACCTAGTGCTAATGGGATATCATGGGATGGTATGGGCGTCAATGGGAACGAGCTGTAAAGCCATGGAAAATATTGGATTTTTCCGTTTTCGGTCGTTTTACGGAAATCCCGATATGAATATTAACAAGGGCTTGGCAGGTACCCCTGATAAGCAAAGTTAACGAGTCTTATCAGCATCTTCACTCAGAAACTCTTTTTGTTTGTAAATTGTTCTCTTTTGTTCTGTAATCCCGTCCGCGACAGTCGGGTGATAAGTCGGTGACGGGATTCAGGCAAGCGGCCCTTTGTCGCCGGGTCGACCAGCGGAGGTTGGGATGGACGAGGTTTACTTTCGAGTACCCTTATTGCGAATAATAGATAGATCAGACAGTTCCGAATGCGTGTCGGAACTGCAGCATCAGCTCCCGCTGGCCAACAAATGGGATGCGGCGGCTCAGTATCGCGTGGCACAGATCCTGGGCGAGGGATTGGGTGGTGGCCCCGCCGATCTCATCGAAGCCGCCAAATGGATCGACCTTGCCACGCGTAAATACCATCAGGCTGCCGCCGTTACCCTGCAGGCAATGATCGACAAATATGGCTGGGACATTGTCGGCGAGGGGAAGCGGCGCGCATTCCGCTGGCAACAGGAACACTACAACGCCCAAGCCGGCTGGCCAGCGGAAGCGCCCGACGAGATCTTGTCGTCCATCGCGGATGACGCCCCAACGGGGACAGGTCTTGCCGTTGGCATTCGGCTGAACGATGGAAATGGTCTTCCTGCCGATTACGAGAAGGCTGTTCGCTTTTTCCGTTTCGGCGCGGAACGCGATGGCTGCATCGAGTGCACCTATCGCATCGGATATGCCTATTACCAAGGCAAAGGGATCAAAGCCGATCCCGTACAAGCAGCCGACTGGTTGAAGCTCGCAGCCAAGAGCGGCCATCGCGAGGCAATACTTTTTCTCGGCGTGATGGCGGCGCGTGGCCATGGAGTCGCGCGCGATACATCCGCGGCGCTCTATTTTCTTCAGCAGGCTGAGCGGGCCGGCCAGCCGGATGCGGCAACGTTGATCCGCGCGATCAACGACGGCGTCAGAATCTACTAGTCAAACAAGCAGGCAGGAGAGAGGTATGGACGAATGGCGCCGCAAACTGGAGCGTCGGAACCGTGCTCGCGCCGCTTGGCATCGACCACCGGCTCCGCCGGTCAAAATCGACACATGGGTCAAAGCCGCACTCGTCATCGGCGCCATTGTCGTTGTGGCCTGGTTCATGAACCGTGACAGTGTCGTCAGCCTTCATGAGGTAGAGTCGGCACTTATCTCGCCGGCCGCGACGCAGATACCAGATGGTTATGAGCTCTATCGTCTCGAAGACTATGACCAGGCATATGAGCTGCTGGCACCGCTCGCCGAACGCGGCGATGGCGAGGCACAATGCCGCATTGGAAAGATCCTGCTCAAGGGTCTGGGCGGACATGCCATCGACCAGATCGAGGGGATCAAATGGCTCGACCTTTGCATGCGCGATCCGGAGGTTGAAGACGATTGGGAAGCAAGAGATCTCACCGACGATGTGATCAATACCGTGGGTTGGGATGTCGTTGGCGAAGGTCGCCACCGTGCCTTCCAATGGCAGCAGGCGGACATCAATAGCCAGAACGGCGAACCGGGCATGGCATCGGAATTTGTGCTGCGCGATCTTGAAACCCTCGGCGGCGAAGAAGCTTTTGCGCTCGGGTCTCGCCTCAACGACGGTCTGGATATGCCGGTGGATTATGAAAAGGCATTGCGCTGTTTTCATCGCGCCGCGGAGTTCAATGTGACGGACGCGATCTTCAATATCGGTGTCGCTTATTATGCAGGCAAGGGTGTCAAAGCTGACCCTGTGGTCGCAAAGCGCTGGCTCCAAATCGCTGCCGACGGCGGCTTTGCCAAGGCGGCCAGCCTGCTTGGCGTCATGGCAGCGCGCGGGCATGGCGGTGAAAAGGACGTCGATCTGGCGCTCAAGTACCTGCAGCGGGCCATCGAGCTCGGTGATTCCGATGCGCAGATGCTGCACGAGGGGATTTCGGCAGGCGCCGAGCCACGCTAGCAACGCAGAACTTGAAAGAAGAAAAGCGCCAGACGGCCTGTAAGCCGGGTTCTGTCTTGGGCCGCTGCCGCGCACGATATAGTGGCGAACCACCATCACTCACGCGCGTCCGGCCCATGGATGACCATTCATCTGGGACGTTCGTTACCGAACGCCTCACGCGACCTACCCGAGGATCGACGCGGAAAGCGCCTGCCCAAGTTGCCCTGGACGCGTCCTCCTATCTGGTCTTGCTCCCGGTGGGGTTTGCCATGCCGCTTCCGTTGCCGGTCGCGCGGTGCGCTCTTACCGCACCGTTTCACCCTTACCGCTCTCGAAAGAGCGGCGGTCTGCTCTCTGTGGCACTGTCCCTAGGCTTGACACCCGCCGGACGTTATCCGGCACCGTTTTTCCGTGGAGCCCGGACTTTCCTCCCCTACCCCATCGCTGGAGCAAGAGCGGTCATCCGGCCATCTGGCTGGGGGCAGGAGGTAGGGCTTCACCTGCGAGGAGTCAAGCCTCGGGGATGACGACCTAGAAATACGGCCGCAGATTTCGCCGGACGCGGTCTAGGACGGGCTCATCCGCCGACGGAATCCGGAAGGTCTCGCCCGTGATCGTCTCGAAGGCGCGGATATAGACGGCGGCGGTTTCCCGGATGAGATCGGCTGGAATCTCGGGGATCCGGTCCTTGTAGGGATCGCAGCGTGCGGCGACCCAGCTGCGCACGAAATCCTTGTCGAAGCTCTCCGGCCGCTCACCCTTTTCGAAACGATCCTGATAGGTGTTCGCCAGCCAATAGCGGCTGCTGTCGGGCGTGTGGATCTCGTCAGCGAGGATGATGGTGCCGGCCTTGTCGACACCGAACTCATATTTGGTATCGACCAGGATGAGGCCACGCTTGGCGGCGAGCTCCTGCCCGCGCGCGAACAATGCCAAGGCATAGCGCGACAGAATCTGCCATTGATCGGCAGTGACCAATTTTTGCGCCACGATCATCGCCGGCGTCAGCGGCTCGTCATGGCCGCCATCGAAGGCCTTCGACGTCGGCGTGATGATGGGCTGCGGCAGCTTCTCATTGTCGCGCATGCCGTCGGGCAGGCGGATGCCGTACATCTCGCGCTGGCCCTTCTTGTAGAGCGTCAGGATCGAGGTGCCCGTGGTGCCGGCGAGATAAGCGCGCACCACGATCTCGACCGGCAGGATGTCGAGCCTGCGGCCAATGACGACATTGGGATCAGGATACTCGACCACATGGTTGGGGCAGATATCCTTGGTCGCCTCGAACCAATAGCGTGCGGTCTGCGTCAGCACCTGGCCCTTGTGCGGGATGGAGGCGAGGATTCGGTCAAAGGCGGAGAGCCGGTCGCTGGCGATGATGACCCGGCGCCCATCGGGCAGATCGTAATTGTCCCGCACCTTGCCGCGATAATGGTTGGGGAGTTCGGGGATGGTCGCATCGGCCAGGATTTGCGCCGGGTCGAGAGTGATTTGGGTCATGTCGTCCGTGGGGCCTGTCGTCGGTGGGGTCTGGGTCGGGAATGCCCCACTTTGTGCGCGGCTTGGCGGCAAAATGCAATTGCCGGATCAGCGCCGGCTATTTGGCCCGGAAAGTCAGGCTGATATTGCCGTCCGACCCTGCGATTTTGGTCGATTGCTTGCCGAAAACCCCTTTCAGGGGCCCGATCGTGTCCGGCAATTTGGTGCTGCCCATCAAGGACACCTTCGCCTGGCCAGCGCCCTTCATGGAGCTGACGCTGGGCAGGACCACCTGCACAGGCGCCCCCAGCCGATAGCTGGTGGTGTTGCCGACCGAATCGGTCTCGACGATGAGCTTCACGGTGGCAGGGTCGACCGGCGCCTTGCCGTTGATCGTGGTGGTGTCGGTAAAGGCGCCGTAGCCACCCTCGCCGCCCGGATCGCTGGTGACATAGGTGTCGTTGGCAGAAAGAGTGCCGCTGCAGCTTTGCGGGTGCCAGAGCTGGTAGCGCGCTGGCCCCAGATCGGATTTGAGAGCATTCGCATCGGCGATGGCCTGGTCCTTTTTGGCCACCATGCCCTGGATCTCGGGCGTCTTCGATAGCTCTTGCACGCCTGCCATCATGCAGGCCTCGTCCTCGCCACACTTTTCGGCCAAAGCCTGCATCTGCGCCATCATGTTGTCACTCGGCGCGTAGTTCTGCTGGAATGCCTGGGCTTTGGCTTGCTGCTCAGCCATTGCTGCTTCTTGTTCAGCAGTCGGTCCCGTCGACGCGACCGAGGTTGCCGGTCCCGCCACCATCACGCACTGAGCATTCAAGACACGCTCGATGGCGGAACTGGCCCAGTCGGACTTCGTCCGCTCCTTCACCGTCATGCTGATATTGACCGTCGTCGTCGCACCTTCCGGTGCCGGCCCCTTGGCCACGGCGAGATTGGTGCTGAATGGCAGGCTGAGAACAGCAAGAGTCATGGCGAGTTTATAGCGCATCAGGTGTCCCCTGTTTCAGTGGCGCAATATCGACCAAGGTCCAACTGTGCCAAACCGGCTGCAAAGCTGCAGTGACGCCCGTCACATATGAGACAGCTAGACCAGTGCACCGCGCGCGTCGATGGACCAGATATCGGCGACCTTGTCACCGCGCACGGCGATGAGCCAATCGTAGAGATTGACCGTCGGGTCGCAATGGCCGGGAATGAGGCGCAGCTTTTCGTCAAGCGCCGGCAGCGCGTCGCGGGCGCCCCGGATGATCCCGTGCTCATCCGAAGGTGAATCGAACGCAAGGTCCGGGCGGCCAGCCACGGTCGGGTAGCCGGAATCGATCGAGTGTGCCTTCAACCCGGCATCAACCACGGCAAAATCAGGCCGCCTGCTCATGACCGAGGTCAGCACGAAGAGACTGTTGGCAAAATCTGGACTCACCGGATCGGGCATGTTCTCGCCGTAATCGCGGTCCATGAAGATGTAGGAGCCCGGCTGGATTTCAGTATAGACGCCGCTTGCAGCCTCGATTGAAAAGGTCCCGGTCCCGGCGCCAGTCACCACCGGCACCGCGACGCCGTGTCTTTCCAAGGCAGCTTTCAGTTCCGCTGCGCGCCCGGCGGCGACATCGATCGCGGCTTTGCGTTCGGCCGGTGTGCGCAGATGCTGTGCCCTGCCGTGATAGGCATGGATGCCCGCAAAGCGCAGATTTCCAGTAGCGACAATCCGCGCCACCAGCGCCACCGCATCGGGGATCTCGACCACGCCGCAGCGACCGGCGCCGACGTCCAGCTCGACATAGACATCGATCGGCCGCGCTGCCGCCTGCGCGGCCTCGATCAACCGGTCAAGGCCAAGGTCGCTGTCGACACAGATGCCGATCTCCGCCCTCTCGGCGAGTGCCGCAAGACGCGCGAGCTTGGCACGACCAAGAACCTCATTCGTCACCAGCACATTGCCGACACCGCCCGCCACCAGCGCTTCGGCCTCGCTCACCTTCTGGCAACAGAGACCCACGGCCCCCAGCCGCATCTGCAGTACGCCGATAGCGGCACATTTGTGGGTCTTGCCATGGGGCCGCAGCCGGATCCCGCGCGCTTTGGCAAACTCCGCCATGCGCTGCAAATTGGCCTCAAAAGCATCGAGATCGACGATGAGCGCCGGCGTTTCGATGGCCGAGACCGGATCGCCGGGAACAAGATCAGGCCGCTTCACCGCCATGGCACGCCTGTCTTCATGCTGTGAGGAGACCGTTGAGGATCGCCGCCAAATCCGCATCCGGCCTATCGGTCAAATGCCGTTGCCGGAAGTGGCGGCAGAAGGCCCGCGTCGCGGCGGCACGATCGGCCGTGCCATAGCCATAGCGCTGCAGGCCTGCGAAGAACTCGTCATCCGACCATTGCACATGCTTTGGCGCGGGCCAGACACCGACACCGGCTGCAGCCAGTCCCTGCCAGTCGAAGAGTTCGCCGGGATCTTCCTTGCGCGCCGGCGCCACATCGCTGTGCCCGATCACACGCACGGCTGGAATGGCATGGCGCGCGATGATGCCGAGCGAGAGATCGCGCACGGCCGACATCTGTGCCACCGGAAAGGCACGGTAACCGAATTCATGGCCCGGATTGACGATCTCGATGCCGACCGAGCGTTGGTTGATATTGCTCTCACCCATCCAGGATGAAGCGCCGGCATGCCACGCGCGGCGGTCCTCCGGCACCAGACGGAAGACACGCCCGTCTTCCTCCACCACATAATGGGCACTGACCTTGGCTGCCGGATCGCGCAACCGCGCGATGGCCGCCTCGCCGCTCTGCATGCCGGTGTAATGCAGCAGCAGGATATCGACGGCATGCCCGTCGCGGCTGTCATGGTTGGGCGACGGGGCATCGATCATGTCAGATACCGGTCTTGGTCGAGGGCGCCACCACGGCTGGGCGCCGGATGACGACGATGGCGACGCCGGCCAGGGTGGCAAGGCCACCCAGCAGCATCTGCCAGGTGATGATCTCACCGAGAATAAAATGACCCGACAGCACGCCGATCATCGGCAGCAGCAGCGTAAACGGCATCACCTGATTGACCGGATAGCGCCGCATCATATTGTACCAGATGAGATAGCTGCCGATAGCGACGATCACCGATTGGAAAAGCAGAGCGCCCCAACCCATCACCCCCACCTCGAACACGGTTGGCCATTGATTGCCTTCAATGAGATAGGACACGACCAGCAATTGCGGTGCTGCGAGGATAGCGATGTAGCCGTTGAGATGAAGGGCATCGAACTCGTCACCCAGCGCCTTTACCTGGACATTGGCGGTTGCCCAGACCAAAGCCGCGCCGATGACCGAAAGCAGCGGCCAGATGTTGTCGGCAAAGCGCGGTTCGCCTGCGATCAGCACGACACCGGCAAAGGCCACCACCATGCCGGTCAAGCGCCGCCAACCCAGGGTTTCCTTGAAGAAGATCGCAGCGAGAATGGCGGCAAACGGTACCTGCAGCTGCACCGCAATCGAGCTGGTGGCAGCGTCGAGATAGCGCATGCCGGTGAAGATCAGGCCGAAATGCATGACGCCCATGGTCATGGACAGCGGAATGAGTTGCAGCAGTTTGCGGCGCGGCAGCCGGACAAAAGGCAACAACAGTAATGCCACCAGGCTGAAACGAAGGGCGACGAAGAAGAGCGGCTGGAAATGCTGCAAGCCTATCTTGGCAGCCACGAAATTGACGCCCCAGATGAGCTGGCAGAACAGCATCAGGGAGAGGTGCAGTGGCTTCACGCGGCGATCTCGAAGAAGGGGTTCCCAAAGAGGGCCACATCGACCTCAAGACCGAGGCCTGGCCCGTTCGGTGCGCGCATGACGCCATTTTCGCAACGCGGCATGCCTCGGGCATTGCCCACCGTCACCCAATTGTTGAAATCGACCGTATGGAGGCGGTGGCTGGCCGGGGTCGAGAGGGAGAGATGCGCCATGGCGGCGGTATCGATGTCGCTGCCGCCGGTATCCTCCACCGTCACCTTGAGATTGAGGTCGACGGCGATGTCACGCAGGAGCCGCGCCCGGCCGATGCCACCCACCCGGGCAATCTTGATGGTGACCCCGTCGATACCGTCGCGCTTTGCCCGCAGCAATGCATCGAGGCTGTCGATGTTTTCATCGAGCACCATCGGCTGAGCGCAAACCCCGCGGAGTGCAATGCAATCCTCATAGGAGGCACAAGGCTGCTCCAGCGTAAAATCGACGTCGCGCACGGCCAGCAGGAATTGCCGTGCTTCGGCCGTCGTCCAGCTGCCGTTGGCGTCGGCAAAGAGAACGATATCGGACCCGATGGCCGCGCGGACAGCGAGCAACCGCTCGACATCCTCGCGCGGATCGAGCCCCACCTTCACCTGCAGGCGGCGATAGCCCTCGGCCACATATTTCTTGGCGCGGGTGACCATGTGATCCGGTGCTTCCTGCGAGATGGAGCGATAGAGATCGACACTTGGTCCGAAACGGCCACCCAGGAATTCGGCCAAAGGCTGATCGGCGACCTTGGCGGCAAGGTCCCAGCAGGCCATGTCGAGCGCCGCTTTCACATAAGGGTGCCCGGCCATGCGATGATCCATCAGCTTCTCGACCGCGCGCAGCTGCCGCGGATCCTGGCCGATGAGATAGGGCGCAAGTTCCGCGATCCCGGCGCGAGCGCCACCGGCGAAGGCCGGTGCGTAAAAGGCACCGAGCGGTGCCATCTCGCCCCAGCCCACGGGGCCGCGATCGGTCCTGATGGCAACAATCGTGGAATCGAACCCTTCGGCCGAACGCCCGCCGGAGCAGGTGTAGGTGCCGTCCCGGAACGGCTGGTGCTGCGCGTAAGCAGTGATGCCGGTAATCTTCATGCTTTCCCCTTCAAGCCCCGCATTTTATGCACCGGGCCCGACCGGTTGCGCCACGACCTGCGGCCGCCGGATGATGATGATGGCAAGGCCCGACATGGTCAGGAGTGCGCCCGCCACCATGCGCCAATCCCAGCCTTCGCCGAGCAGCAGCACAGCCGTGGTGGCGCCGAAGATCGGCTCCAGCAACGTGAAAGGCATGACGAAACTGACCGGATAATGGCTCATCATCGCGTACCAGATCCCGTAGCAGAGGGCGGTGACGATCAGAACCTGATAGGCCATGGCGCCCCAGCCGGCAAGCCCGGCCTCGGTGATGGCGGCCAGCTGCCCGTCTTCGGTGGCAAAAGAGAGAGCCAGCATCAAGGGTCCCGCCACCAACCCGACCCAGGCATTGATGCGCCAGCCATCCATGTTCTCAGCCAGCCGCTTGATGAGGAGGTTGGAGGCGACCCAGGATAAGGAGGCCAGCAGGATGAGGCCAGTGCCGAGCCAACCGCCGGCAAATTGCGGCCGGCCGACCAGGACGGCGATGCCGACAAATGCCAGCGCCATGCCGCTCCAGCGCCGCCAGCCGATCTTATCACCAAAGAGAAAAGCGGCTGCCAAGGCGGCTATCGGCACCTGGACCTGGATGAGGATCGAACTGGTGGCAGCATCGACACGGGCGATGCCGTTGAAGATGGTGCCGAAATGGATGACACCCAGCATGATGCCGAGCGCCAGGAGCGGTTTCAGATCCTGGCGCTTGGGCAGGCCGACGAAGGGACAGATAAGCGCCGCCACCGCGATCATGCGGAGGGCTGCAAAGAACAAAGGCGGCCAATCGCCGAGCCCCCATTTGATGACAGCGAAATTCGCTCCCCACAGAATCTGGGAAAAGACCAGCAGGGCGATATGGCGGGCGGGCATCGGGAACTCGGGAAGGGTGAGGGGAAGGCGTTGCCATCTCTAGCCCAACAGACGCCCTCTTACCACCCGCGCCCGGTGCATAGGTGGTCGCCAGAGTGTGCGGCGGAGAGGCACCCCCCTCCCCGCCCTCCCCCTCAAGGGGGGAGGGAGAAGAGAAGCAAGGTCTCGCGAGGCCCTCGTTAGGTTCTCTCCCCCCTTGAGGGGGAGAGCTAGAGAGGGGGGTGGCAACTGAAGACTCCCACCGCAAAAGAAAAAACGCCGCCGGGGCGTCCCTCCCCGGCGGCGTTGCAGTCTTTACGCTCTGGGATAAAGACTTACTGCACGGCCTCGCCATGCAGTGCGAGGTCGAGACCATCGCGCTCCGCATCCTCGGCCACACGGCAGCCGATGATAAGGTCGACCACCTTGTAGATGATGGCCGAACCAACGGCAGCGACGATGACTGTCACCGCGATTGCTTCGATCTGGATGATCATCTGCCCGCTATTGCCGTCGATGACACCGACGGGCACATCGCCGCCCTTGATGGTCATGGTGGCAAAGACACCGGTCAGCAGCGCGCCCAGCGTACCGCCGATGCCATGGATGCCAAAGGCATCGAGGGCGTCGTCATAGCCGAGCTTGTTCTTGAGCGTGGTGGAGGCGAAGAAGCACACCACACCAGCGGCAAGGCCGATGATGAGCGCGCCGGACGGGGCCACGAAGCCAGCCGCCGGGGTGATGCCGACCAGGCCCGCCACGATGCCGGAGATGATGCCGAGCACTGAGGCCTTCTTGTGGAACAGCCATTCCGCGGCAACCCAGGAGCAGCCGGCCGCAGCCGCCGCGATCTGGGTGGCAACCGCGGTCATGCCCGCGGTGCCGTTGGCAGCCAGTGCCGAACCCGCGTTGAAGCCGAACCAGCCACCCCACAGCAGACCCGCGCCGATGACGCTGTAGACCAGGTTATGCGGCGTGAACGGCACCTTGCCGTGGCCACGACGCTTGCCGATCATGAGGGCGACCACTAGGCCCGAGACACCGGACGCGATGTGGACGACGGTGCCGCCGGCAAAGTCGAGAGCGCCGAGGTTGAAGAAATAGCCCGTGCCGGCCCAGACCATGTGGCAGATCGGCGCGTAAACCAGCAGCGACCACAGGATATAGAACAGGATCAGCGCCGAGAATTTCATGCGGTCGGCGAAGGCGCCGGTGATCAGCGCCGGGGTGATGATGGCGAAGGTCATCTGGAAGAAGAAGAACACCGTCTCCGGGATCGTACCGGCGAGCGTGTCCGGGGCGACGCCGGCGAGAAAGGCCTTGGAGAAATCGCCGATGAAGGCGTTGCCGCCGCTAAAGGCCAAGCTGTAACCCGCCACCAGCCAGACGATGCTGATGACGCAGCAGGCTGCCAGCGACTGGGCGAGGACGGTCAGCACGTTGTTCTTGCGCACGAGGCCGCCATAGAACAGCGCCAGGCCCGGCACGGTCATCATGAGGACGAGGACCGACGAGGTCAGCATCCAGGCGGTATCGCCCTTGTCGATGGTCGGCACGGCGTCCTGGGCGAAGGCCAGCCCCGGCATCATCATGGCCACCAGTGCCGCAAGACCGGTCCCTAAGGCGCGGCCCCGATTCAAAGCCCGCCCCTGTTGCTGGGCCGGCAGTTCAATATCGACGGCTCCCCCGATGTCCCAGGCCCCGATTTCCCAGGCCCCGATTTCCCCATTGGTGCGCATGCGCCTCTCCTGATTGTCGCGAATTATTCTTGCTGCAAAGCAGCACCAGGAGAGCAACCTTCATGCCAATTGTCAGATTTATTGATTCGTAATAACAATTTAACAGCACTCACACCAAGGCTGCCTTGATTTTAGCCACGTAGGAAAATATTGCACAAAAAATAGGCAGTGCCGTTTTTGACAATGGTCTTACTGGCATGGGAGCCAAGGCAGGCTACAGTTTGCCCCAATACTCACTCCTGCGTTCCCCCTGTGGTCGTGGGCGGCGTGCCGCCGAAAGGATGTGCCATGTATGGCTTGGTCAACATCGCCGCCAAGGAACTGATCGTCGGCGAATTCGGGGCCGCGTTGTGGGAGCGGATCCGGCACCAGGCACACATCGTCGACGATGATTTCGTCGGCATGCAGGAATATCCCGACGACATCACCTATCGGATCATCGGCGCTGCGAGCGAGATCCTATCCGTTCCCGGCCCGGACCTGCTGCGCGCCTTCGGCCAATACTGGACACGCTTCGTCGCCAAGCGCGGCTATGGCGAGCTCCTGGAAGTCTCCGGCAATTCACTGACCGAGTTCCTGGAAAACCTCGACAACATGCATGCCCAGGTGGGCCTCATCTTCCCCGCGTTGCGGCCGCCCTCGTTCCGCGTCACCGACATCAAGGCCGACCGCCTCACCTTGCATTATTTCAGCGAGCGCCAGGGGCTCTCTGCCATGGTGATCGGCCTCCTCGAGGGGTTGGAGGCGCATTTCAACCTGGTGATCGCTGCGCGGCAGCTTGCCGACAAGGCCGCCGGCGCCGATCATGACATCTTCGAAGTGACCTTCCAGCCGCGGGCGGAGGCGGCAAATTGAGTGCGCTCACCCTCAGTGAGGCGGCGCTGGCAACCCTCTTCCCATTCCATTTCCGCCTGGGACGCGCGCTCACCTTTCTCAGCATCTCGCCGGTGCTCAGGCGCCTGATGCCGGACCTGCAGCCGGGGGGTGCCCTCACCGATCATTTCCTCATTGAACGCCCGGTGCTGCGCCCCAGTTTCGACGCCCTGGCCGATTGTCCCAAGCTGATGTTCCTGCTGCGCGCCAAGCGCGGGCTCGACGCCGAGGACCTGCTGTTGCGCGGGCAGATGATGTTCTTTGCCGAAACGCAGGAACTGCTCTTCGTCGGCAATCCGCGCGTGCGGGAACTGGCCGATTTGAAACGCCTCAGCCTCACCATGCGCGACTTTCCGCCGGATTCGACGCTCACCGATTATCTCGTGCTTATCCGCACCCAGCAGACGGCCCTTGCTGAGGCGCAGCGCCTTGCCACCGACCTTGCCAAGGCGCGGGATGCGGCACAGATGGCGTCCAATTCGAAATCGGAATTCCTCGCCAATATGAGCCATGAGCTCCGCACGCCCTTGAACGCGATCCTGGGCTTTTCCGAGATGATCATGAGCCAGTTGGCCGGCCCGATCCCGGAGAATTACCAGAGCTATGCCGCCGACATCCACAAAAGCGGCCATCTCCTGCTGCTCATCATCAACGACGTCCTCGACATGGCACGCATCGAGGCCGGTTATCACACCTTGGAGGATGAGATCGTCGAACTCGACGAGATCGTGCGCGAATGTATCCACCTCCTCCAGGCGCGCGCCGAGGAACGTGAGATCACGCTGCATTACCGCAGCGATCTGCCGGGCGCCAAGATCAGGGCCGACGCGCGCGCCATGAAGCAGATCTGCCTCAACCTCCTCTCCAACGCCGTCAAGTTCAACAAATGGGATGGCGAGGTGCGCATCCGTTTCAGGCGCCAGACGGATGGGCACGGGGCAGATGGCCATCTGGCACTGAGCTTCGCCGATACAGGCCTCGGCATCCCGACCGAAGATTTGCCGCGCCTCTTCCGCCCCTTCCAACAAGCCGGCGCCACAACCACCCGCACCTTCGGCGGCACCGGCCTCGGCCTGTCTATCACGCGGACGCTGGTGGAGATGCACGGCGGCCGGATCGACCTCGATTCCACGCTGGATGAAGGCTCAACGTTTACGGTGCTGCTGCCGGGAGAGAGGTTGGTTTAGGGGGCGAGAAACGCCACTCCGATGCCGGGACGGTCCATGAAGGTGCGTCGCAACGGTCGAGACTTGGGTTATTCGTCCGGCTCTGCCGTCCTTCGCTCGTGTGAACGCTTAATCACGATTGGAACAATCGCCTTTCTTATATGGCCAATCGCGGAACCATTCGAATACGTACGCGGCGACTCTCTGTACTTCAAAAGCGAAGGCCAAGATGCTGGAGTGGGGTACACCACCTCAAATACGACCATTTTGCGTTTGGCTTTCTCGATCTCCTCACGTGTTGCACGTTTGTGTCGTTCAACACCTTCTATTGGCTGCCCATCGGGAACAAATGTTGAGAAGCGGATTTGATCGGCGATCTCAGTACGCTTTGTTAGCGCTATGTCTTCTAAGATTAAGTTTTTCTGAGTCAGGTTGCTAAAGTATATGTTCTTATCGGCCCATAAAAACTGCAGTCGATTGATAGCTCTAATATCCTTTGAGCTACGCACACGTATTCGATTTAGAGACTTGCCTGGGACTGTGTATATGTCTCCATCATAGCACATCAGCTGTAGCCGAGGGGTCAGTGGCAGAAATAGAATTACTCCCGACGATCCGATTCCAAAAATTTTTCTAGATAGTTTCTGTTCATGAAACTTATTGACCAAGATAGTTGGATTATCGGAAGTCACGAACTCAATGAATGTCTCGTTCTCCAAAAGACAAATTTTCAGATCGTCAACTTGTTCATTGCTACGGGCAAACATTAGCAGGGAGAACTTAATTAGTGACCTTTCTGAAAGGTCGATTTCAGGCTTTGGAATTCCAGTTCCTTCGTAAGCAGCATTTTGCGAACCTTCCCGGAAATGCCCCGCGCGCTTCGCCGCGACATCTGTCCGTAAATGCTGCAAGTATGCAAAAGCTCTCAATAGGGCCAAATCTGAATCTGTCACCCGCTGCCGAGCACTAAGTCCGGCGATTACTCTCGCGTAAGAGCCTTCAATGAGTTGCAGTTCCTTCTCTATTACCAAATCTTCGCCGTAGAAGAAATTTTTGGCGCATTGACCTTTGATCGGCGCACCATCTACGAAAACATTCCGCCTGATATTGTATAAATTTATGGCCTTGCCGTCGCCGCCGATCGTAAACGGCTTCAGGTGGCACCTCGGAACAAAATGTTGATTTTTATGATCGGACAAGTGCGCTCCCATTGGTACTGTGCAAGCCACACTCTTGAAAGAAGCGACGCTGCAGTCGTCAACCATCAAGTGAGAATTGTCCAGTATTTTGGGAGTTTAAGAAAGCCTCTGCAACAAAGGGATTTTGTCGACTTACAAGGGCGATCTTTTAGATGCCCACAATCCCCTCAATCACCGCATTGATCTCGTCATGCTTGTGGCCATACCACGAGCCGTGGCCCATGCCTTCCAGCAAATGGAATTTGCCGCCGGGAATGAGCTGCGCCACTTCTTCGCCGTCCTGGGGTGGGGCTTCGACGTCTTCGGCGAAGCCCAGCACGTGGCACGGTACGCGGACGGTTTTCAGGGCTTCACGCTGATCGAAGCGGAGGCTTGCGTCCCATTGCGGGACCAGCGATTCCTCATTGGTGCCGCTTTCCATCCATTCCAGCAGCAAGGCCTTCAATTTCGGCCATAGCACGCGATCACCTAACGCCCGCGCCGGATAGAGCATCGCAGCGTAATGGGTGACGCCCATCATGCCGCTGAGGCTGCCGCCGGCCTTGCGAAACTCGATTTCGGCTTCCTGATAGTCCCAGCCCCAGCCGGTGCTCCAGGCACCGGTCCCCATCATCACGGCAACCCGGACGAGGTCCGGATGGTCGATGGCGACCTGCTGTACGATGGCGGAACCCAGGGACGAGCCGACCAGGGCCACAGGCCCGGAGCACACGCCCTTGATCAATTCTGCGGCATCGCGGGCGAAGTCCTCGATCGCCCAGGGCATGGCGGCGTTGCAGGTGGTGGCGCCGATGCCGCGATTGTCGAACACGGTGCTGCGGAAGCGGGAATCGAAATATGGCGTTTGAAAGCGCTGCCAATCCTTGCCCATGGCGCCGCCGCCACCGATCCAAACGATATCCGGGCCCGTACCGCTTTGGTCGTAATAGAGACGCGTCTGGCTTCCCTGAAAGTGCGGCACGGCGATTTTCCCCTCGATCTCCATTATTGAACCAATGTATAATAGAACCTGTATACAGGTCAATCTATAGCCAAGCCGGAAAGATGCGCTATTCTCTGTACGCGAGTCTTTGCAATGATTCTCTTGTGATGGATGATGAGCGAGATACCTGTTCTTGAAACACCGCGGCTGCGGCTGCGTGGCCATACCCTCGCCGACCTCAAAGCCTGCACTGAAATGTGGGGCGATCCCGACACCACCAAGCATATCGGCGGCCGTCCCTTCACGGCCGAAGAAAGCTGGGCGCGCGTGCTGCGCTATGCCGGCCATTGGGCACTGCTCGGCTACGGCTTCTGGGCGATCGAGGAAAAGGCCAGCGGCTGCTACATCGGCGATACCGGCCTTGCCGATTTCAAGCGCGAGATCGATTCACCGTTGAACGGATGTCCGGAAGTGGGCTGGGCGATCGTCGCCCGCGCCCGCGGCAAAGGCTATGCGACCGAGGCCATGCAGGCCGTGACGGCGTGGGGCGATGTGCGCTTCAACGGGGGGACGACGGTGTGCATCATCGATCTCGACAACCAACCCTCGATGCGCGTTGCCGAGAAGTCCGGCTACTGCCGTGTCGGCACGGTCGAATATAAGGGCAATCCCATTATGCTGTTCAGCCGCGTGCCCGTGATAGCAAAGGCAGCCGCTTCGCCAGCGGCAAGGCACTGAACTAAGAAACCCGTCCAGCCCCGATAGTTGTGCGGGGGGCCGGACGGGTTGCTGTTACGGTCGACGATATCAGGCAGCGAGCGATGCAATCGCACCTGCGGCCTTGCTGAGGGCCGCCGCCTTCTGGTCCGCACCGACAGCGAGGCCTTCCGCATGGATGAAGGTGATGTCGGTGACGCCGATGAAGGTGAACACAGCCTTCAGATGGCTTTCCTGATGCTCGAATGCACCCATGCCGGATTCCGGCCCATAGAAGCCGCCACGCGAGATACCGACCACCACCTTCTTGGCGCCGGCCAATCCTTCCGGGCCCTTTTCGGTGTAGCGGAACGTCTTGCCGGCGATGAGGATGCGGTCGACCCAGGCTTTCAACTGGCTGCTGATGCCGAAATTATACATTGGCGCGCCGATGACGATGGTGTCGGCGTTGAGAAATTCGGCGAGCACATCTCCACCGGTCTTGAGGTCGGCGGCGAGATCTCCCGTCACATCCTGCGGGCCTTGTGCTGCAGCCAGCACGGCACCAGAGAGATGGGGCAGCGGGTTGCTGCTGATATCGCGATACGTCACCTCGGCGCCGGGATCGCCGGCACGCAGCTTGGCAACGATATCGGCGGAAAGCTGCCGGCTTACGGACGCGCCGCCCAGGATGCTGGAATCGATATGGAGAATCTTCATAAGAATACTTTCCTTCATTGCCGATGAACTCGATGCTTTGAAGGTATGGATAGATCCAATCGCCGATAAGCTGGCCAATTTCCAACGTCTTGTTCTATATTTGGAACAATAACCGAGGAGCTGGCCGATGCGCGACTTGAATGACCTGGCTTATTTCGAAGCGGTTGTGCGGCATCGCGGCTTTGGCCACGCCGCCCGCGCCATCGGCGTTCCGAAATCCAAATTGAGCCGCCATGTGACGCGGCTGGAGGCCGATCTAGGTGTGCGCCTCCTCGAACGCTCGACAAGGCGTTTCGTGGTGACGGAACTCGGCCAGGAATTCTATCGCCACTGCCAAGTGGTCATGACCGAAGCCGAGGCCGCCGATGACGTGGCGGCGCGCGTCCAGGGCGAGCCTCGGGGTCTGGTGCGCGTCAGTTTGCCGATGGGTATCTCCCATGCACTCGGCCGGCAATTGCCCGGCTTTCTGCAACGCTATCCCAAGCTGCGCTTGCAATTGGTCATCGCCAATCGCCGCATCGACATCATCGGCGAGCGGATCGATATCGCGCTCCGTATCCGCCGACGCCTCGACACCGATGCCAATCTCACCATGCGCGCCTTTGGTGAGAGCGCCAATTTCATCGTCGCCAGCCCGGATCTCATTGCCCAGTTCGGCATGCCGGAATCGCTGGTCGATCTGCAGGCCTTCCCGACCCTCGGCCATGATGAAGACTTCGGCGACAGCCAATGGCTGCTCGCTGGCCCTGATGGCGCGGAAGAGATCTTCGCCCACCAGCCGCGCCTGGCTTGCCTTGATTTCAACATGCTGGTCGAGGCAGCGGTCGCCGGCATCGGCATCACCTGCCTGCCGGAGGAAGCCTGCCGCCAGGAACTGGCCATGGGGCAGCTGCTGCGCATCCTGCCCAATTGGCACGGTGGGCGCGGCATCCGCCATCTGGTCTTCACCTCGCGCCGTGGCATGCTGCCTTCGGTGCGGACGGTCATCGATTTCCTGCTGGCGACCCTGCCCGATATGACAGTCGACCGCGCTACTTTGCCTTCGGCATTACTGTCTCCACCGGCCCCGACGCCGCCTTCCACGCGGTGAAGCCGCCACTCAGATGCGCGACGCTGGCAAGGCCCATATCCTGCGCCGTCTTGGTTGAAAGGGCCGAGCGCCAACCGCTCGCGCAATAGAAAACGAAGTTCTTGGGCTCGGCGAAGATCGGCTTGTGATAGGGGCTTTCCGGGTCGATCCAGAATTCAAGCATGCCGCGCGGGCAATGGAACGCGCCGGGAATCTTGCCCTCGCGCTCCAACTCGCGCGGGTCGCGGAGATCAACGAACACTGTTGCGGGGTCGTTCTGTCGGGCGATGGCTGCGGCCGGCTCGACCGCGATGATCGCGGCATTGGCCTCGGCCAGCATCTGTTTGTAACCCTTGCTAATCGTCATGGCATTGGCTCTGCAGGATGGGTGGGATCCCATCCTGCAGTCCAGGGTCGAGACGTCAACTATTTCCCCATATAGACCGCCTCGACATTGTTGCCGTCGGGGTCTGTGAGGAAGGCTGCGAAATAGGTCGGGCTATAATCGGCGCGCAACCCCGCCGGCCCGTTATCCACGCCACCGGCCTTCAAGCCGGCGGCATGGAATTTCTCGACCGCCTTGCGGTCGGGGGCGACAAAGGCGACGTGCGTGCCCGGCCCCTTCGACCCTTTATGTGCATAAAGCCACAGCACGGCATTGCCGTCCGGGCCAAGACCGGCACCGGATTCATCCTGCGAACAGACCTTGGCGCCGAGCGGCGCCATCACGGCCTTGTAGAAGGCGACGCTGGCAGCGACGTCCTTCACGTGCAAACCCAAATGATCGAACATGACGACCTCCTTGATGACTGAAGTCGCGAAACTAGGCTGCGCGGCTCAGTCTTTCTTGGAGGATCTTGCGCTCATGGGCGCGCATGCCGCTTTGGGCAAGACGGCGGAAGGCGCGCGGCGACAGGCCTGCGGCGCGATGGAAGGTGCGCACGAAGTTGGAAAGATCGCCAAAGCCGATCTCAAAGGCGATATCGGTGATCGACTGGTCTTCTTCGGCGAGCAGCCGGGCTGCCCGGCGCAGGCGCGCGCGAATGAGATATTGATGCGGCGTGACACCGACGATCTTGGCGAAGAGGCGCAAAAAGTGGAAGGCACTAAGGCCGGTCTCGCGCCCTGCGGCAGCAAGGTCGATCTCCTCCTGTGCATGTTCCTCGATCCAATGCGCGGCGGCCACGATGCGGCGGCGATCCTGGGCGCGGATTTTCCCGGTGCCGTGGCGGTCACCGGTGCCGAGGGTCGCAACCTTGGCGACCAGGGAAAGCCCCGCTTCTTCGAGGGCCACATTGCTGTCGCCGGCAGCCGCGGCCTCAGCCAGGGCACCCAGCACCATCAATTCCGCCCGTGGCGCCACAGCACCGCGTTGCCAATTTCCGGCATCGTCACCCATCGTCTCGACCAGCGCCGGCTTCAGCTTGAAGCAGAGGCACTCATCGCCGCCGCCATGATGGTCATGCGTGCAGGTATATTCATCTCCCGGATGACCGATGAGGATCGAGCCCGGCAGCATGTCGAAATGGCGGCCGCGATGAAGATAGCCGAAACTGCCGCGCCGGACGAAAGCCACCGAATAGGCATCATGGGCCTCGGCAAACGGCTTATCCTCCGGGCCGGCGGTGCACCGGTAGAGGTTGGCAGTAAGGTTCGGCGTGCTGCACAAGGATGTCACGAGCATGGTCCGGCAAAGCTAGAACGGCCGGACAGGATCAGGCAAATCACAATCTGAAACTTGGCAAATCTTGCTGTTCTGGCGTCAGACGGGGGCTGATGGCCGATAAGTGCCGGAGGGCAAAGAAACGGAGATTGTGTCGCCAGGGCGCACATCGCCGCCCCTGATCACCACAGCCATGACGCCCGCCTTGCGGATGAGCGCACCGGCAGCATCGCGGTCGAGCACCGCTTCCATCAGGCCCTTCTGAAAACGGTCGATCTGGATGCAGGGATTGCGGAGGCCCGTGATCTCGACCACGGCCTCGGCGCCCAGCTGCAGGCGGGTGGCTTCCGGCAGTGCCAGAAGGTCGATGCAGCGCGTGGTGACGTTCTCACCCATTTCAGCCGGCGCCACCTTGAAGCCGCGCACAGCGAGTTCATCGAACAGCTCTGCCTGGATGAGATGCACTTGGCGGAGATTGGGCTGGGTCGGGTCCTTGGCGACCCTGCTCCGATGCTTCACCGTCTCGCCCATATGCGCATCGCCCGCGACACCGAGGCCGGTCAGCAGCCGGATCTCGAATGCCGGCTGCTTGGCAAAATCATGGCCACGCGCCAGGCTGACACCGACAACGTGGGCGCCGATGCCGGGCGCCTCTGTCATGCGGTTTCGCTTTCGCCCTCGCCACCATGCACCTTGGCAGCGAGCGAAGCGGAGAGGAACAGATCGATGTCACCGTCGAGCACGCCCTGGCTGTCGCTGGTCTCGGCTCCGGTGCGCAGATCCTTGATCATCTGATAGGGCTGCAGCACATAGGAACGGATCTGGTGGCCCCAGCCGATATCGGTCTTGGAATCAGCGATCGCCTGAGCCTTTTCCTCGCGGATGCGCAGCTCGCGCTCGTAGAGGCGGGCTTTCAACATGTCCATGGCCATAGCGCGGTTGCGATGCTGCGAACGATCCGCCTGGCATGACACGACGATGCCGGTCGGCTCGTGGGTGATGCGGATGGCGCTGTCGGTCTTGTTGATGTGCTGGCCGCCGGCGCCCGACGCACGGAACGTATCGACCCGCAAATCCTTGTCGAGGATCTCGATATTGATGTTGTCGTCGATCACCGGATAGACCCAGACCGAGCTGAACGACGTATGGCGCCGGGCATTGGAATCGAAGGGGGAAATGCGCACCAGGCGATGGACACCGCTTTCCGATTTCAGCCAGCCATAGGCATTGGGGCCCTTGATCTCGATGGTCGCGGATTTGAGGCCCGCTTCTTCGCCGGCACTCTCTTCCAGCCACTCGACCTTATAGCCATGCTTTTCCGCCCAGCGCGTATACATGCGCAGGAGGATCTGCGCCCAATCCTGGGCCTCGGTCCCGCCGGCACCGGCATGGACTTCGAGATAGCAGTCATTCTGGTCGGCTTCGCCCGAGAGCAGGCTTTCAAGCTCGCGCTGCCCGGCCTTGGCCTTCAATTCCTTGATCAGCTTTTCGGCTTCGTCGATGGATGCCGTGTCGCCTTCCATCTCGCCCAGCTCGGCCAGAGTCAGCGCGTCATCGAGTTCGCGCTCCAGTGCCTTGTAGCCATCCATGGAATTCTGCAGATGCGTGCGCTCGCGCATCACCTTCTGCGCCTTTTCAGGCTTGTCCCATAGGGTCGGGTCTTCGGAGAGGTTATTCAGTTCGTCGAGACGACGCAGGGCGTTGTCCCAGTCAAAGATGCCTCCTCAGCAGGGCCAAGGAAGATCTGATCTCCCCCGCCGCCGCCTCGATCTCAGCGCGCATGACATACCTCTAAATATTCCAGCTCGAATGCGGGCCGGAACATGCCGTCTGCCGGCCGGTACGTCAACCTTTTGCCGTCAAGCCGTTGAGATCGCTTATCTAACAGGGGAAGATATTGCGGCGGATAAGGCGATTCCGGCCCTATCCGCCGCCACACCCCGTCAATGAGCGATGACCAGATCCGCGCCCAGATTCCAGGCCAGCGATTGCATGCTGTCGACCTGACCGCCGGTCCAGCCGGAGATGGTGACGTTCGAGGCGCCATCATCCCAGCTGATGGTCAGCGTGGTACCGGCCGATTTTGCGTCGAACCCGGCGTCGATCAGATCCTGCAGATTGTCGCCGCCGCCATCCAGGATGTCGTCGAAATAGAGCTTGTCCTGGCCGAGGACAAAATCGGTGATCTTGTCGTGCTCAACCGTACCGTTGTCATGGAGATTGAATTTGTCCAGCCCGGCACCGCCGGTCAGCGTATCGTCGCCGGTACCGCCGTAGAGGAGGTCGCTGCCGTCACCACCCTTCAGGACGTCGTTGCCAGCGCCACCGTCCAGAGAGTCGTTCTCCGTACCACCGTCCAGCGTATCGTTACCGTTGCCGCCATAGAGTATGTCGTTGTCTGCCCCGCCCGACAGCGTGTCATTGTCGGCACCGCCATCGAGCTGGTCGTTGCCGGTGCCGCCGTCGAGCTTATCATTGCCGGCGTCGCCCTGGAGAATGTCGTTTTCGCTGCCGCCAATGAGGGTGTCATTGCCGATACCGCCCGAGAGATTGTCCTTGCCGGCACCACCATCCAGCGTATCGTTGCCCTCATCGCCCGACAATTGATCAACGTTGTCGCCGCCCAGCAATTTGTCGTCGCCGAGGCCGCCCAGCAGAGTGTCGTTGCCGAGGCCACCGTCAAGCGTGTCGTTGTTGTCGTCGCCCCACAATGTGTCGTTGCCGGCGCCGCCGGTCAGCGTGTCGATGCCGACACCACCATGGACCTGATCCTCATCGATTCCGCCATCGACGATGTCGCTGCCTGCCCCGGCAAAGATGGTGTCGTTGCCGGCGCCGCCCAGGATCTTGTCGTTGCCTGCGCCCGCGCTGATCGTGTCGTTGCCGCTGCCGCCATCAATCTCATTGTTGCCGGCACTGTCGAAGATCGAGTCGTTGCCGGCACCGCCGAGGATCTGGTCATTTCCCTCGTCGCCATTCAATGAGTCATCGCCATCGCGGCCGTCGATGATGTCATTTCCGGCATTGCCGCTGATGTTATCGGTATTGTCGCTGCCATAGGCCTTGTCGGCAAAGTTGGAGAGCTGGAAATATTCGATGCTGTTATAGCTATCGCCTTTGGCGTCGCCGGTATTGAGGGCGCTGGTCTTGAGGTCAATGGTGACGCCCGCTTTGGAAAGCTCGAACCGCACATAATCCGTACCGGTGCCGCCGAAATAGGTGTCATTCCCGGCATCGGCATAGAAGGCGTCGCTGCCGGCATCGCCGAACAGCGTATCATTGCCCTCGCCGCCAACCAGATCATCGTCATCCTCATTGCCATGGATCACGTCATCGCCGGCTTCGCCATACAGGTAATCGTTGCCCTTGCCGCCGCTCAAGGTATCGACACCGCCACCGGCCTTGAAGCCACTGTCGCCATCGTTGCCGATGTAGGTGTCGGCGCCGTCGCCGGTCACGAACATTTCGACGCTGCCATAGCTGTCGTTTTTAGCCCAGCCGGTGCTGTTGGCCGTGTTGGTGAGGTCGATGATGATGTTGCCGACCGGATCGCCGACATAGCTCACCGTGTCCTGGCCGGTACCGCCATTGAGATAATCGGCACCTTCGTCGCCATAAAGCGTGTCATCACCGCCATCGGCATAAAGCGTGTCATTGCCGAGGCCGCCTGACAATTTGTCGTTGTCGGCACCGCCCCACAATTCGTCATTGCCGTCGCCGCCATTCATGACGTCGGCCCCATCGTCGCCGGTCAGGAAGTCGTTGCCCTTGCCGCCATCCAGCGTATCGTTGCCGTCGCCGCCGAAGAGCTGGTTGTCGGCAGCGTCACCCGTCAGCTTGTCGTTAAAATCAGACCCACGAACCCATTCGATGCCGCTCAGCTTGTCGCCTGTGGCATCGCCGCCGCTGTTGACATCCGAGAGCAGATTGACAGTCACGCCAGCGGTTGAATGTGCATAGCTGGCAAGATCGGCCGTGCCGACACCACCGTCGATCGTGTCAGCGCCGGCGCCACCTTCGATCTGATCATTGCCGTTCAGACCGTATAGTTTGTCGATTCCGGCGCCGCCCGACAGGGCATTGCCTTTGCCATCGCCGGTCAGCGTGTCAGCAAATTTCGAGCCTTCGAGATTCTCGAAATTGGCGTAGGTGTCGTTTAACGCTTCACCGAGTGTACCGATACCGGTGGTCAGGCTGGCGATCACCGCAGCCGTCGCATTGCGGAAGGTTACGGTGTCGATGCCGTTGCCGCCATCAAGGAAGTCGTTGCCGGCGCCGCCATCCAGAACATCGTCATTGTCTTCGCCGATCAGCACATCATTGCCGAGACCGCCGGTGATATCGTCAGCACCAGCGCCGCCTTCGATGTCATCATTGCCAATGCCACCGTCGATTTTATCGTTGCCGGTGCCGCCTTCGATTTGATCATTGCCGGCACCGCCCAGCACCTGGTCATCGCCATCGTCGCCAAAGAGGTGATCGTCGTCCACACCGCCATCGAGCTGGTCGTTATCGGAACCACCATAGAGATAGTCCATGTCAGCGCCGCCGATGAGTTTATCGTCGCCGCTGTCGCCCTTGAGCAGATCATTCGCCGCGCCGCCGTCGAGCACATCCTTGCCGGCGCCGCCGTACAGCTCGTCCATGCCGGCTTCACCCCAGAGCTGGTCGTCATCGTCTTCGCCGTTCAGGATGTCGTTCTCAGTCCCGCCTTTAAGTTGGTCATTGCCGGCGCCACCGGTCAGTACATCCTTACCCGCACCGCCATTCAATTTGTCGTTGCCGAGATCGCCGTAGAGCTGATCACTGCCGGCGGCGCCATTGACGACATCTTCGTCATCGCCGCCCCAAATCTGGTCATCGTCTGCACCGCCGTCGAGATTATCGTTACCCGCGTCACCCTTGATATAGTCGTTGCCGATGTCACCAAGAATTGTGTCGGCGTTGGCGCCGCCATGCAGTTCGTCGTTTTTAGAGCCGCCATCGATATAGTCGTTGCCGTCACCGCCCAAGATCGTGTCGTTATCC
The DNA here is from genome assembly GCF_056404715.1 of Dongia sp. P2_B8. NCBI lineage: Bacteria > Pseudomonadati > Pseudomonadota > Alphaproteobacteria > Rhodospirillales > Dongiaceae > Dongia > Dongia sp. P2_B8. Next base: position 207,448 of record NZ_JBFUDM010000005.1, read on the forward strand.
GCGCCGCCATAGAGTTTGTCGTTGCCGGCTTCGCCGTCAATGTTGTCATCGCCGGCATCGCCATAAGCAATATCGTCATTGTCACCGCCGAGGACGAAGTCGTTGCCGGCGCCGCCCTTCAGCGTGTCGTTGCCGGCGCCACCGCCGAGGCCGTCATTGCCGGCGCCGCCTTCCAGCGTATCGTTGCCATAATTGCCCTGGAACGAGTCGTTGCCCGCCCCGCCGATCATCTTGTCAGCGTAGTAGGAGCCCGCGAAGGTCTCGATGTTGTCATAGGTGTCGCCCTTGGCATCGCCGGTATTCTTCGAGGTGTCGGCGAGGTTGATGGTGACCCCGGCGGTTGCGTCATTGTAGCCCGCCGTATCCAACCCGTCGCCGCCATGCAGTTCGTCGGCACCGGCGCCGCCGATGAGCGTATCCATGTTGCTCTGGCCAGCTTCGTCGCCATAAAGCTTGTCGTTGCCGGTACCGCCCCAGAGCCAGTCGGCGCCATCAGCACCGTGCAATTCGTCGTTGCCCCCATTGAGTACGACGACGTCGTTGAAACTCTCGCCGGCAAGCTCATCATCCATCTTGCCGCCGGTGATCTTGTCGTTGCCAAGACCGCCGACCAGGGAATTGGCTGCGTTCGTTAGGCCGGTCAGCGTATCGTTGAAGGCACTGCCCTCGATCGTCTCGATCGAATCATATGTGTCGCCCGCTGCGTCGCCCGTGTTGGCAGCAATATTCTCGAGATTGACGGTGACACCGGTCAGGGCTGAGCCATAGCTGACGGTGTCATAGTTCGCGCCGCCGAAGAAATCGTCATTGCCCGCACCGCCATCGAGATGATCACCCGCCTCTTCGCCATAGAGCTTGTCATTGCCTGCACCGCCGAAAAGCGCGTCGTTTTGGCCTTCGCCATGCAGTTCGTCATTTCCGGCATCGCCATAGACGGTGTCATAGCCAGCTCCGGCATAGACCTTGTCATTGCCTGTGCCGCCATCGAGCACGTCATCGTCGCCACCGCCGGTGATCACGTCATTGCCGGCGTCACCAAAGACCTTGTTGTCGCCCCCTTCGCCATAGAGCGTGTCATTGTCGGCGCCGCCATGAATCTCGTCCTTGCCGTCGCCGCCGAAGACCGTGTCGTTACCCACACCGCCGTCAATAAAATCGTTGCCCCCGGCGGCGATCAGGAAATCGTTGCCTGTACTGCCATAGATCTTGTCGGCGAAATTCGTGCCGACAAAATTCTCGATGCTGGAGAAAGTATCGCCGGCGGCATCGCCCGTGTTGGCGAGCTTGCCGGTAAGGTCGAGGGTGATGCCGGCAGTTGCCGTGATGTAGCTCGCCGTATCGGTATCGGCACCACCGAAAAGCTCGTCCTTGCCGGCGCCGCCGATCAGAATGTCGTCGCCTGCATAGCCGATGAGTTGATCATTGCCTGCAAGGCCTTCAAGCGTATTGGAAGTCGCCGTGCCACCCAAGATATCGTCGAACTTCGAGCCGATCAGATTCTCGACGGAATCAAAGATGTCGCCAATCGCTTCGCCTTTGGCCTTGCTGTTGTCAAACAATATCGCCGAGACACCGGCCGTCGCGTTCGCATAGCTTACGGTGTCCGTGCCGCCGCCGCCTTCCAATTTGTCGGCGCCGATGCCGCCTTCCAGCGTGTCGTTGCCGTTATCACCTTGCAGCCAGTCATTGCCGGCCCCACCCGAAAGAATATTGTCTTCAGCACCACCGACGATCTTGTCTTGGCCCAGGCCGCCATCGACTTTCTCGGCGATGCCGTTCGCATCCAGGAAATCGTCGAAGCCGGTGCCGCTATGGGTCTTGGTGGCTGCGTTATAGGTCAGCGTGGCATCCGGCAACAATTCGATGGTGAGCGTCTCGAAGCTGGTCGCGTTGCCTTTGTCACTGAGCGTATAGGTGAAGACTTCCTCTTCGCCGGTGCTGGGCGCGCCGGCGGTATAGATGTTGGCGGTAGTGCGCGTGAAGGTGTAGCTACCGTCCGGATTGATGTGGAGCGTGCCATATTGACCGGCGATATCGACGCCACCGGCGGCAACAGCCTTCGTTGTGGCACCGAACTTGATCTCGGTCACGACATTCGGCGCGACACCCAGGGTGTCCTTGCCTGCATTGCCGCTCAGCGTGTTCGTACCGGAAATCACATTGCCAAAGGCAGTGCCGTCGAGCGTGCGATCGAGGTCTTTACGTGCCGTGATAGCCATCATTCAGGTTCCTTCGGTCCTTATCGATCCAAATCGAGGTCGCAAATGCACTGCGCCTCGGCCAAGCTGCCGACACGTTCTGGTGATCCGTCGATGCTGGGTTACGGACCGGTTACGAGCGTCCCTCGCGAACCCATTAGTCCGACTAGCGGTCCAAAAGGTTCATGCCAAATCCGGGAAATTATGCGCGACCTTGCGCTGCCAAGCGCTTCCGATGGTGCTGTTATTGCTGATAGACGGCTCCATCTCCCCAAGAAATGGAAGCGCTGCCAAATCCCCGTGGGGCGCTCTATAAAGACAAAGGAGAGGTTAAGTCAACATAAAAACCACATATTTAGAGAGTAAATGTGGAATTCCACAATTGCGGCAAAAAAACAGGGCCCCGTTTACAAGGCCCTGTTTCCTTTTTGGCAGTCTGTTTCGGCTCTTAATAGAGCCCCGAATCCCCACCGGTGGCCGGTGGCGGCACCAAGACGGGCGCCTGCTGCTGGACCGGGTATTGGGGCTGTGGAGCCTGCTGACCGGGCACCGGCTGCACTGGCACAGGCTGACCCGGCTGTATGACCTGAGGTTGCTGCTGCTGGACTGGGTATTGGGGCTGCGGATAGCCATAGACCTGTGGCTGCTGGCCATAGACGGGCTGACCGGCCGCTGGTTGCTGCTGGCCGCCCTGATAGACACCGGTCGAATCGATGATCGTCGTGCCGCTGTCTTTATAGACCCCCTGGCCCCCAACCTGCCCTTGACCGAACGGCCCGGTCGGGATGACTGAGCCGTAACCCGCATCCTGGCCGTAATTGGCATAACCTTCGATGATCTGCTGCTGGCCCGTGGGCTCGGTGCCAGGCTTGAAGGCCTCCCAGATGGCAAGACCTTCGTCGCCGGCCACCCAACGCTCGCCAGTCTTCTCATTGACCTTCACCAGGCGCACGCCCGGCGGCACGCGGAACGGGGTCGCCGGCTTGTCTTTCAGGGCCTCGATCATGAAGTCGCGGAAGATCGGCGCCGACAATCTACCGCCAGTGGCCTTTGCCCCCAGCGAGCGCGGTTGATCGAAGCCGAGATAGACACCGGCCACGAGATCGGGTGAATAGCCGATGAACCAGACATCGCGCCCGTCATTGGTGGTGCCGGTCTTGCCGGCCAAGGGCTTGCCGACGGCCTTCACCGCGCTGCCCGTGCCGCGCTGCACGACACCTTCCATCATCGAGACCATCTGATAGGCATTGGCGGGGTCCAGTACCTGCGGGCGGTCGTCGGGCAGTTCGGGCGGCGGTTCACCGTCATAGGTTGCCACCTGGCAGCGATCGCATTTGCGCTCGTCATGGCGATAGATGGTCCAACCCTGTGCGTCCTGGACGCGGTCGATAAAGGTCGGTGTCACTTTCTTGCCGCCATTGACGATCTCGGCATAGGCCCCGACCATGCGCAAGGCGGTGGTCTCCTGAGCACCCAATGCCATCGCCAGGGTCTGCTGCAGCTTGTCGACAGCCCCTAGTCGCTCGGCCACTTCGGCAACCTTCGCCATGCCGATGGTCTGCGCCATGCGGATGGTCATCAGATTGCGCGAATGCTGCAGGCCCTGGCGCATGGTGGCCGGCCCGAGGAAGTTCTTCTCGAAGTTTTCCGGCTGCCACAGCGGCAGGCCCGGCCCCTGGTCGATTGCAATCGGCGCATCGAGGATGATGGTCGAGGGCGTGTAGCCTGCTTCCAGCGCCGCCAGATAGACGATCGGCTTGAAACTGGAGCCCGGCTGGCGCATCGCCTGCGTTGCCCGGTTGAATTCGCTCTGCTTGTAGGACCAGCCACCGGTCATGGCGAGGACGCGGCCGGTATGAGGATCCATGGCGATGAGGGCGCCGGAAATCTCCGGCACCTGGCGCAAAAGATAGATCGGCAGGCCTTCAGCTTTCTGCTGCTTCTCGCTCTTGCTGCCGCCATTGCCGTTGGCATCGAGATCCTCAACATCGTCGAGCTTGTCTTTGTCGGATACCTTTGCCTCGACCGCGACAACGTCACCAACCTTGAACACGTCGTCGGCACTCTTTACGGCGCCGGCCAGTTTGCCTTCCGGCGAGCGGCGGCGCGCCCAGCTGAGGTCATCAAGCTTGATCAGGCCTTCATGGCCGTCGGTAAAACCGATCTTGGCTTCGCCCTTCTCAACGCTGAGCACCATCGCCGGCTGCCACTCATAAAGCCACGGCACGGCGCCGAGCTTCACAAGACTGTCTTTCCAATTGTCGAGGCTATCAGTGTGGCCGAGCGGGCCGCGATAGCCCTGGGTCCGGTCGAAGGCCACCAGATGCTTGTGCAAAATTCGGTCGGCGATTTCCTGCAGGTTCGGATCGACCGTGGCCTTGACGGTGAGACCCTTCTTGTAGAGCCCGTCCTCGCCAAAGCGCTGCATCAGTTCACGGCGCACTTCTTCGGCAAAGTAATCGGCTTCGAAACGTTCCTCGCCGCTGCGCGCCTTCTGCTCCAGCGGGGCGGCCGTCGCCTGCGCCGCCTCTTCCGGCGTGATATGGCCATCTTCGAGCATGCGCGAGATGACCCAGTCGCGGCGCTCCTTGGCAGCATCCGGATGCTTGGTCATCGAGTAATTGTTGGGCGCCTTGGGCAAGGCGCCGAGATAGGCTGCTTCCGCCACCGTCAACTCGTCCAACGATTTGTTGAAATAGTTGAGCGCCGCTGCAGCGACACCGTAATTGCCTTCGCCCAGATAGATCTGGTTGAGATAGAGCTCGAGGATGCGGTCCTTCGAGAAGGCCTTTTCGATGCGCAGCGCCAGGATCGCTTCCTTGATCTTGCGATCGATCGAGCGTTCGTTGGTGAGCAGGAAGTTCTTGGTCACCTGCTGCGTGATGGTCGAAGCGCCGACCGGGCGCTTGTCCGAGCCGTAATTCTTGAGGTTGATGAAGATCGCGTTGATGAGGCCTGGAATGTCGATGCCGGCATGGGTGTAGAACGACTTGTCTTCCGCGGCGAGGAACGCGTTGATGACGCGCTTCGGGATCACCTTGATCGGCACGAAGACGCGGTTCTCCTTGGCGTATTCGGCAAGCAACCTGCCATCGCCGGCATAGACGCGGGTGGTGACCGGCGGGTCATAGGCCGCAAGCTGGTAATAGTCCGGCAGACCTTGCGAATAATGTCCGTAGACCAGCCAGGCACCGATGGCACCCACAGTTGCCAGCACCATGAAGATGCCGACCAGGAAAGAAAGAACGCGCGTCAAACGGGTCATGCTTTGGCTTTTCGTCGCAAGTCGGGGTGATCGAAAGGTCAGTTTGTACCGGAAACAGCACCTGTCCACACGGATTGTCGTGCGAGGGCATCATCGGACGCCCGGGAACGGCCTTCGGGTAAGCCAGGGATGCCGCAAGATCAAGGCAATTTTGCGGCCCAAAGACGGCGATCATTCCATGGCTGGCAACTACTTAACCGGGGTTTTGGGGGTCGGTTCCGGCGGCTGGCCACCGGTTCAGCTGCGCTTGATGCTGTCCTGCCAGTCGAAGAAGGTCTGGATCGCCCGGGAAATGGCCTTGGCGAGGCCCTTTTGGTGGGTTTTGTTGGTCAAAAGCTCCTGGTCCGCATCCGAGGAAATGTACCCCATTTCCAGCAGGATCGACGGCACGTCCGGGGCTTTCAGCACGGCAAACCCAGCGTAACGGTGGCTTTGTTCCAGCATCAGGGTGTCGCGCTTGAGCGATTTCACCAGCATCTTGGCAAACCGCGCCGAGAGATTGGTGGTTTCCCGCTGCGCCAGATCGATGAGGATGCCGGTTACCACCGGGCTCTCATTCGAGAGGTCGACACCGGCGATGACGTCGGACTTGTTTTCCTTGGCCGCCAGCGCCTCGGCTTCCGAATCCGAGGCCTTTTCGGAGAGAGTATAGACGGAGGCGCCGCGGGTCTTAGAGTTGGCATGGCTGTCGGCATGGAGGGAAATGAACAGGTCCGCCGACCCGTCCCTGGCCAGCTTGAAACGGTCGCGCAACGGAATATAGACATCCTTGTCGCGCGTCAGCGCCACCCGGAAACGTCCGGTCGCCAGCAATTCCTTTTTCAGCGCCTTGGCCACCGCCAGCGTGATGGTTTTTTCCATCGTGCCGTTGCCGATGGCACCAGGATCGATGCCGCCATGGCCCGGGTCGATCACAATCAACGGCTTTTTCCGAGACTCTTTCTTCAGCGCCGGGTCATTGGGCTTCAGGGTCGGGACCAGGATCGCCTGATCGGCCGGCTGGGCATCCGGCACAATGATGTCGGACTGGGATTTGGCGGAAACCGTGGCCGCCGTCGGATCTGGGTCGCCTGACATGCCGCCTACCTGCCCGCCGCCCCCTTCCGTCTCAGGCACCGGCTGTTCCTTGACCAGGGCGGTCGCCGACACTTTGGTGATTTGCGGGGTTTCGGCAGGCGCCGGGCTCACGTCGCCAGCATTGGACGCGAACAGAGTGCGCTTGATCTGGGACAGGAATTCAGCCTCGCCCGTCGGCTTGAGGTCGATCAGCAGGCGGCGCGGCAGATTGCCGGTCTTCTCGACCAGGGTGACCTGGGCGACTCGGGCGGGCGCCGTCAGATCGAGGACGATGCGCGAGGTGCCGACCTTGAACAGGCCATAGCGCATGGCCGCAACCAGGCCCCGCCCCTGCAGCTTGCGCCCGGCTGGAATCTGCCAATCCACTTCGTCAAGGTCGATCACGACCCGGAACGGGTCGGCTAGCGCAAATACCTTGAAGCCGGTGTCGGCCGTCAGATCGAGTACGACGCGGGTGAGTTCCGGCTCGACGCCCAGCTTGGCGTCAGTGACCGCAGGCTTTGCCCAGGCAGCCGACATCCCCATGGGCTGCAGGCCCATGAGCGTGCCAATGACGCCGGCAATCAGCAGGGTGCTGACGCGCAGCAGCGACATAAAATCGTGGCTCTTCCGCATGTTGCCGGTTCGTTGCGTGAATCTTCCATAATATAATGCCGTAACTACCTGAAAGGCAACAAGATATTGAAATTGCCTGAAATTTGGGCATCGGACAGCTACTGCCCCCCTGAATGACCCCACCTCTTGGGCAATTGCAGTTGTGTTGCAGGTCCTGCGCCAGTATGGTGACTTTCCGCGACCGTCGATGTCGGTCCCAAACCGCTCTCAAAGCTGGCCTGGGACGTAAACCGGCGGTTGGTCGTGAACCTGGGCCGCCGACCATAAATGCTCCGACGCATATTCTTTTCGGGGCTGGCCGGTACCTAGGCAGCGCATGTGCGCAAAACGGGGTCGCTCCCGACCTGATACGGACCGGAGCTGACGCTTGTTTTGTCGCCAAAAACAACAGGTTGACATGACGCCACCCTGCAATTCACCAACCCTCTTCGCGCCGCCGATCGCTGCGAATGCGATCGACGCTGGGCGCGTCACGGAGCTATGCATCTATGACCAAAATTATGCTGATCGACGCCACCCACCCGGAAGAAACCCGCGTCGCGGTGGTGGACGGCCGCAGGCTTGAAGAATTCGACGTCGAAGTCGCCAGCCGGCACCCGCTCAAAGGCAATATCTATCTCGCCAAGGTAACCAGGGTCGAACCCTCGCTGCAGGCCGCTTTTGTGGAATATGGCGGCAATCGCCATGGGTTCCTGGCCTTCAGTGAAATCCATCCCGATTATTACCGCATTCCGGTTGCCGACCGCGAAGCCCTCATGCGCGAGGATATCGAGGAATCGGAAGCAGACGATCCCCGCCCGCGCCGCGGCCGGGACCGTGATCGCGGCCGTGACCGTAATCAGAACAATGGCCGGGGCAATGGCCAGGCCAGCAATGCACCGCAGGATCATGCCGACGATTCCCACCCAGAGGATCTGGGGCATGATCATGATGACCATGCGCATGACCACAGCCACGAAGTAGGGCACGACGATGGTCATGACCACGATCATGCCCATGACGACCAGCATGAGGCCCCGGCAGAAGCCGCCGCAGTCTCGAATGTCGTCGATTTTGTGCCGCAGACGGAAGACCGGCCGGAAGATCGAGCCGAGGATCAGGCCGGGCAGAGCGCCATGCCACTTGCGACCGGCTATGACAGCCTGCGCAGCGAGCCTGTGGCACCGGTCGAACCCGTTGCCGAAGCCCCGGTTGCCGACACCTTCGGCAGTTTCCAATCCGACGCCGTGACCCCGGCTGACCAGCCGGCCGAACCTGCGACCAGCGACTTTGGCGATGGCCAGGCAGTCGATTTCAGCGCCGATGCCGAAGTGCCGGCGGCCCCCCATGGCGATATCGTCGAAGTGACGCAGCCGCCTGAGGTGATCGACACCGTGGGTGGCGAAGAAGCGAGCCAAGGCGACGATGCCGAGGACGAAGAGGAAGACGACGATTCCGATCGCCGCCGCCGTCAACGCCACCTGCGCCGCTATAAGATCCAGGAAGTCATCAAGCGCCGCCAGATTCTGCTGGTGCAGGTGACCAAGGAAGAACGTGGCAATAAGGGTGCTGCCCTCACCACCTATCTGTCGCTGGCCGGCCGCTATTGCGTGCTGATGCCCAACACCGATCGTGGTGGCGGCATTTCGCGCCGCATCACCTCGGTCGCAGACCGCAAGCGCCTGAAGTCGATCGTCGATGAACTGGATCCGCCGGAAGGCATGGCGGTCATCGTGCGCACCGCCGGCATGGAACGGCAGCGCAGCGAGATCAAGCGCGACTTCGAGTATCTGCTGCGCCTGTGGGATGAGATCCGCGAGAATACGCTCCGTTCCTCGGCACCGGCGCTCATTTACGAAGAAGCCAGCCTGATCAAGCGTTCGATCCGCGATCTCTATACCCGCGACATCGGCGACATCGTGGTCGCTGGTACCGATGCCTATAAGTCCGCACGCTCCTTCATGCGCATGCTGGCGCCGGCTCATGCCAAGCGCGTGCAGTTCTACCGCGATCCGTCCTTGCCGCTGTTCCAGCGCTATCAGATCGAGAGCCAGATCGCTGCAATCCACCATCCGGTCGTCAATCTGCGCTCTGGCGGATACATCGTCATCAACCAGACCGAAGCGCTGGTGGCGGTCGACGTCAACTCGGGGCGCTCGACCCGCGAACGCAATATCGAAGAGACGGCGCTGCGCACCAACCTGGAAGCGGCGGAAGAAGTCGCCCGCCAGTTGCGCCTGCGGGATCTGGCCGGCCTGATCGTCATCGACTTCATCGACATGGACGAAGGGCGCAACAACGCCGCCGTCGAACGTCGCATGAAGGATTCACTGCGCAACGACCGCGCCCGCATCCAGATCGGCCGCATCAGCTCGTTCGGCCTGCTTGAGATGTCGCGCCAACGTCTCCATGCCAGCTTGCAGGAAGCCTCGACCGAGGTCTGCCCGCATTGCCATGGCACCGGCCGTATGCGCTCGGTGGATTCCACGGCCCTGCATGTCCTGCGCATGGTGGAAGAAGAAATCACGCGCAATGCCAGCCCCGGCGTCACGGTGTTCGTGCCTTCGTCGGTCGCCCTCTACATCCTCAACCAGAAGCGCCATGCCTTGTCGCAGCTGGAACTGCGCCGCGGCGTCCGCATCTATCTCAGCGATGACAATACGTTGATGCCGCCGGATTACCGGCTTGAGCGCATCAAGATGTTGGCGCCGGGCGAAGAACTGCCGCCGGCTCCGGAACCTGAAGTTATCGACGTCGATTTCCAGGAAATCGAAGACGATAATTACGTCGAAGAAATGGACGAGGTGGATAGCACCGTCGATGCCGACAGCGACGCTGGCGATACCGGCGACGAAGTTGCCGGCAGCGAAGACAGTGCCGAGCGCGGCCAGGGCCGCAACAACAAGCGCCGTCGTCGTCGTCGCGGTCGTGGTGGCAAGTTTCAGGCGGATGAATTCACCGACCAGGCGGAAGCCGGCGGTGCCGATGGCGAAAACCGGGTCAGCGAAAGCCGCGGTGACGATACCGACAGAAACCGCCCGTCGCATGCTGATGACGTGGCCGGCGACGAAGGTGACGATGCCGATGATGGCGATGATCTCGCCGAGGGCGATGATGCGGCCGATGGCCAGACGGATGCCAACGCCGCCAATGCCAATGACAGCAATGTTGCGGGCGAAAGCGAAGAACATCGCCGCCGCCGCCGCCGTGGCCGCCGTGGTGGCCGCCGCCGGTCACGCCGTCCGCAGGATGGCAATGGCCAGGACGGCGCCCAGAGTGATGCCGAGAATGACAATGTCTCAGTAGGTGCCTCTGGCGCCGCCGGCGAACTGCCCGGCATGGGCGAACAGCCCCAGTTGCCGCACGATGCTGACGCCCTGCCGCCCTTGTGGCGCGCTGAAGGTGACGAGCAGGCTGTGACCGCCGAAGGTGCCGAGACCAAGGATGGCAAGAGCGACCGCCCGCGGCGTCAGCGCCGTCCGCGGCGTGACCGCGACGACAATACGGGGCATGCCACGGATCGTGTCGTGGAGCCTGCCGCAGCACCGGTCACAGTATCAGTCCCGGTGGCCGCACCCGCCGCGTTCGCTCAGCCAGCGCAGATCAACAGCCCGGTGTCGGCAGCGCCCAGCGCTGCTTCCTCCGACGGTGACATCGCCATTGCGACCCGGCCGGTTACAGTCATCGAGGTCAAGGATAGCGGCGAAGCCGTCGCTGCCACGACCGAAGACGATCCCAACCAGCCCAAGAAGCGTGGCTGGTGGCGTCGCCTGATCGAGTAGGCGCCGATCTCATAGCCGACCCAAACGAACAGGGCCCGATTGATAAAATCGGGCCCTGTTTCGTTTATGCCATCGCCAGTGCGTGAGGGTCCCTGGACAGGAAGGTGATCAGGTCTTCGCCTGCGACATGGAATCCAACAGGCGGCCCTGGAACAGGGAAATACCAAGCTTACCGCCGATCTCGAGCCCCTGATCGGAATCGACCCGGCACAGGATGATGCGCTCGCGCCCAAAATGGTCGATCGCCTTCTGCATGTTTTCGCCCTGCGTCGTCGTGCAATCGTCATAGAAGGCCGGCGTCCAGATGACCTTGATCAGGTCGACATTGAGCTGGTCGCGGTTCATCTGCGGCAGCAGCTGATATTTGACCTGATCGAGAATGATCTTGTAGCCACGCTCCTTCAGGAAATCGCGGGCGAAGGCGAAATCCTCGGGCTCACTGAAAAAGTCGATCGCCGGCAGTTCGATGGCGAGCGGCCCGCGTTCCTTGTTGTTGGTGGCGCGGTCGAAATCAAGGAACTCTGGCGACAATACGGTCGCCAGCGACAGATTGAGGCTGGCATTCTTCAACATCGGTTGGTAGGCATGCTGCGGCATCAGCGCCAGCATGCGCGCATCCAGCACGCGCGCCAGATGCTGGAACAGCCATTTGTCGGCCGTCACGTTATAGCCGGGCGCCACGGTCTGGGCGAGGAACGGCATCGAAAAGAACAGTTCGGTCAGGATCGGTGCCGGCTTGGCGCCAGGAATGATCGCGAATACCTGCTGGCGGCGCAGCACATTGGCAAGGTCGGCGTTGATGATGGCCTTTTCCAGCTTTTCAAGGATGGCTGGACCAATGGTCGTCCCGGCACTGTCGATCTGCGAGCTCCCGCTCTTGGCCGCAGCGGCTGCCTGGGAATTGGCCTTGCGGCGATCATCGCCATGCTTGCGCGCCAGTTCGACGAAGCTCTCCCATTCGGCTTCGATATCGTACCAGGAGCAGAACGGCGGCGGCCGGCGCGATGGGCTGGGTRGTGCGGAGAAGAGTGGGTCTTCCTTGAACATGTCGCGGATGTGCCGCACATAGACATCGATATCGTCTTCGCTGGCCCCCTTGGTGAGCGCCACGACGTCATTGTTCCACAGCTGATAGACGCCGGCATCGAAGCGCTGCACCAGCGGCTCCAGGATCTGCTTGGCGATGCGAATATGATGCGGCCGCTGATTATAGGATCTCAGCTGCGACAGATGAATCTGGACCGCGCGGCGTCCTGTGCGATGCCGTTCCAATCGTTCCGCATAATCAACGAGCAATTCTTCATCGGTCGTCGTGCGTCCGTCTTTGGCCCGTTCGTTCATCCCCCAACCCCGCCCCGTTTTCTTCGGCTCCCAGATCCTGTACCTGCGCAAGCGAGCGACATAAAAGCCTATGCCCTCGAGTCGCACGCCAAACCCTAGGTAATCCGCCGATTCTTATACGCCTCTTTAGACGAATACACCTCAACGGCGATGCAACCACCAGCCATTTTCATTGATCGAATAGACCGGTTGGTAATGTTTGATCGTGTTGGCCGGCACCACCGTCTTGATCTGATTGTCGAGCAGCAGCGCATCTGACCCATTATAGACGATGAGCACGGCATGGCCGACGCCAAGGTTGAGATCCTGCAAGGCAACGACACGCATATCCTCGATCGGAATGCCCAGCGCTTTCAAGGCCATGAATTTTGCGATCGCATAGTCTTCGCAATCGCCATTCTTCTTCAGGAACTGAAACGGCGTCGCCCAATAATCCTCCTTGCCCCAATTCTTCATGTCGATGATGTAGCGCTTGGAGTTCATCAACTTGTTGACCTCTTTGATCTGGGTCATCCGATCCTTGGATTTGAGGTCTTCGATCAGCCCAGCCCAGCCCTTGGCCGTGCAGGTATCGGACTCGCACGGCGCTCCACCCTTCCAGCGGCCAATCATATCGAGCCATTTCGGGAATTTTTTCAGGTTCTTGGAAGGGAGTTCGATCGAGCCGAAGATCTTCGGATAGGTGCGCGCCTCGGCGGCGTTGCTGATGGCCAGCAGGCAACAGGCAAGGATGAGCACGACCACCGCACGGACCCATTGGCCCGGCACGGCTGGTCGGCGCGGCCACCTCTGCCCTCGTGGTCCCCCGGCACCCATTCTTCGCACCTACCCTGAAACGGTCATAATGGTAATCTAAGCGTGTGACCGGACGACGTTGTTTGGCAACCTTGATTAACGCCACCCGCAAACGCAATCCGCGAAAGGCTCAATTGGCGGCGTTCAAAAGCCATGCTAATGTACCAAATTGAATATTTCTGCCAACCCATTGATTCAGCGCTCATGAACCGGGAGATTTGACGTGGCCGAACCATTGCCGGGGGAAACCTTGCCCGCCACCAATAGTGAGGAAACCGGGTCGAAATTCGACCTCAGGGTCATTTTTCCGGCCATCATCCTGGTTCTGGTCGCCATTATCGGCGGCATTGCCATCTATTATTTCGTGGGCCAGGAACGGCAGCGCGAGGAGACCCAATGGCAGGTCCGCATGGGCATCGTTGCAGACAGCCGCTTCACGGACATTGACCGCTGGCTCAGTCGCCAACTCGATGAATTGAATGGCCTTTCCAAGAATGAATCGCTGCAGATCTATACCGATCAGATCAATGAACTGTCGGCTGACACCACCCAGACCGACCAGGTCGAGGCGCTCCGGGATTACCTCCGGAATTTGCTGACGGTCACCGCTGATCGCACCGGCTTCACCCTGCCTGCGCCTGCCGGCAGCGATGTCCCGGCCAACGTGTCGGAGACCGGCGTCGCCGGCCTGATGATCGTGGATTCCAAAGGCAATGTGGTTGCCGCCTCGCCCGGCGCGCCGCCCTATTCCGGCGAGCTGCAGGCCTTCGTTGCCGCCCAGCCGCAAGGCCAGCGCGCCATCAGCGACATCAGCCTCAACAGCCGTGGCAAGCCCAGCATGACCTTTGTCGTGCCGATCCTCGCCGCCCAATCCGAAGGTGCCCAGGCAACACAGATCGGCGTCGTCGTCGGCATCAAGGAAGTGGGCGACGAAATCTTCCCGCTGCTGAAGCAGCCGGGCGAGACCAGCACGACCGCCAAATCCACCCTCATACGCGCCAAGGACGACAAGATAACCTATCTGTCGCCTGACGAGAGCGGCAAGCCGATGAAGGTGATGGATGCCGATACGCCCAATCTCGACACCGCCTTCGCGGCCGAGAAGCCCGGCGCCTTTGCCACCGACAAGCGTGACGCCGAGGGCGACAGTGTCCTGGTGACCGGCCGCGCCTTCACCCTGGTCCCCTGGGTGCTCGCCTACAGCATCGACTATGACGAGGCCTTGGGCGCTGCTGAGGCCCGCTTCCGCAACCTCACCATCTATCTGCTCCTCGCGGTGGCGCTGGTCGGCGTGATCATCGTCGCTGTCTGGCGCCACGGATCGTCGCGCCGCGCCAGCCATGCCGCCACCCAGTTCAAGCAGATGGCCAACAAGTTCGAGACCCAGAAGAACCTGCTGCAGCTGGTGACCGACAGCCAGCCGACGCAGATCTTCATCCTCGATGAGAAGGACCGCTATCAGTTCGCCAACAGCCAGGCCTCGAAGGCCGCGGGCATTCCGACGACTGAGATGATCGGCAAGCCGATCGCCAATGTACTGGGTCCGCAGGCCGCCAAGCGCTATATCACCCTCAGCCATGAGGCGATCGAGCTGAAGCACGAAGTCTCGGACGTTGCCCGTTCCGAAGACGGCGGCAAGATCAAGGTCGTGCAATCGGAACACATCCCGTTGCGCGACCCGAGCGGGACACCGCGATCGGTCCTCACGGTCGAGCGTGACATCACCGATGTCGTCACGGAACGCGAACGGCGCGCCCGCACGCTCAATCAGTTGGTGAAGACCCTGGTCGACGTGGTCGACAAGCGCGACCCCTTCGCTGCCAAGCACTCCTCTCGCGTCGCCAAGGTGGCACGCTCGGTCGCCAAGGAAATGGGCCTCACCGAGGTCGAGACTGAAACCGCCGACATCGCTGGTAACCTTCTCAATCTCGGCAAGATCCTCATTCCGGAAAACGTGCTCTCCAAGACCGGCGAATTGACCGGCGCAGAGCGCGACATGATCAAGAACTCGATCCAGACCAGCGCAGATCTGCTGCAGGGCATCGAATTCGACGGTCCGGTGGTGCTGACCTTGCGCCAGGCGCAGGCGAACTGGGATGGCACCGGCCAGCCGCCGGGTCTTGCCGGCGACAATATCGTGGTCACCGCCCGCGTCATCGCCGTCGCCAATGCCTTCATCGGCATGATCAGCGACCGTGCCTTCCGCGCGGCCCTGTCGATCGATGATGCTATCGAAAATCTGATGAAGGGTTCCGGCAAGGCATTCGATCGCCGTGTCGTCGCCGCCCTCGTCAACTATCTCGACAATCGCGGCGGCCGCACCGAGCTGGAGAAGTAAACCTTACTTCACCGGCGGCAGGAAATCCGGTGGGCGTGAATCGCCGAGGCAAGCGTCGCGCGGCGGTGATAGCGGGTCGGTGAGAAAGCGGTCGGCAATGATGTTGGCGCAGGAATCATTGCCGAGCGCGTCATGGCCGATGCCGTCGAACTCGATATAGAATCCATTCAACAGGTGCGAAGCCGCCATGCGGCCATAGACCGGCGGCGTCACCGGATCGAACAGCCCGCTCAAGACCAGGGTCGGCAGATCGCTCACCACCGGTTCATTGTCGGTAGTCCGCAAGGGCTGTTGCGGCAGCGCGTTGCGCCAGCTGTTGCAGGTGTCGGCAAAGCTGCCCGCTTCGCCCCCGATCGCGAGCCCGGCCAGCATCGGATAACGGCGATAGGCGGCAAGCGCCTTCGCCATGTCGTTGAACGGCACCTCCTCCTGGCAATGAACGCCAAGGAACATGGCATCGCCGAAATCCTTGCGGCCGAGATAATCCCCGACATAGCTCTCCATGTCGCGGTTGATCCCGTCCATGTCCCGCCGCTCGTACATGTCGATCACTTGCGGGACCACCTCGATATCGGCCCGGTTATAGAGCATGTTGAAAAGGCGCGAGATGAAGAGGTCGCCGGTCAGCACCACGGTAACCTTTTGCCCATCTTCCGGATTGGGCAGCCGCAAAGAAAGCGGCGTCTTGTTGAGATCTTGCACCAGATGCGTCAACCGATTCGAAAGATCGCCATAAGCGGCATGGCATTTCTGCTGGCGGGCACAAGCCTCGAACACCATGCGAAAGGCGCGGTCCGTCATGGCAGCGTCTTCTTCCAGGAACTGCGCCTCGGGTGGCAGCACCGAATCCAGAATGACACTGCGGATGTCGGCTGGATATTGCCGCATATATTCTAGGCCGAGCCGCGTGCCGTAAGACAGGCCATAGACATTCCAGGCCGGCACTTTCAACGCCTGGAACAGGTCATGGAGATCGGCGGCACCGTCGCGGCTGGTATAGGCGCCGGGATTATGCCCCTCCCGTACCAGGCGCTGGGCGCAGGCGGCGGCGGCCTCGCGCTGCAGCTTACCTGCGGCGGCGCTGTCCGTCATCGTCAGGAGCTCGAGGGCGATGTCCTCGATCTCAGGGCAATCGATGCGCGGCTCCACCAGCCCAGACCCCCGCTGGTCGAACAGGACGAAGTCACGCTTGCGGGCCCAATCGGTGCTGGCGACATAATCCCACCACCAGTCGATCCGGTCGGTATCGAGCCAGGCGCCGTCGCCAGGACCGCCCGCGAGATAGACCACCGGGTCCGCTTGGACAGCCCCCAGCTCGGTATCCGTGCCGTCTGTCCCAGCACGGATGATCGCCACTGGCAGAGAAAGCTTCTTGCCGGGACCGACCGGCTGATCGAAGGAACGTGTTTCAGGTACCGTCAGCCGATAGCAATCGATCGTGAAATCCTGCGGCACGCTGAACCAGCAGGTGACCTTGTCCAGCACTCCGGCGGCGTCGACTGCGGTTGACTTGTCGGGGATCAGTGGCGTTTCTGCCCAGGCTGCCGTCACCGAGCCATCGTTCGGCAGCGGGTAGGTCGGCAGCCAACTTGTTCCGAACAACCCCACGATCGTCAGACTGCAAAGGAACCAGATAAGCCGTCGCATTGTTACCTGCTGTTTGGGCCGGCCAGATGTTTAAGCCAGCCAGAATGGTACATCGACCAGGATGGCACTTTGCTGGCTGGATCGGCACCCGGCAAGGCCGATCACGCGCCAAAGGCGTCGACGGCGAGGCGTAAGGTAGCGCAGGCGCCTGTGATGTGAATGTTTGCCGGCATCTGTGGCAAAGCGCGCCGCCGATGGCTAGACTGCGGCCCATCATAGAGAGAAACGGCCCTGAAAGCCCATCGGGCGGGCGTCAACAGGGCAAGGGATGAAACAGGGATGGCGAATTCGAGCCCCATGAATGAGCCGCCGCGAACGGATGACGGCCAAACACCGCCGGCCGTATCTGCACCCGTGCGCATTATCCCGCGCCGCAGCCTGGGCCGGCGCCTGTTCCGCCAGTTTTCCAGGCTCTTCCTGCTGTTGGCGGTTGTCGGTGCCATCGCCTTGTTCTTCCGGCTCGACCTCATCAACCGGGCGGGGCCCTGGCTGCTCGCCCGCGAATTCGCGGTTCCGGTCGACCTAGCCGTCCACAATCTCGATTGGCGCGGCGCCCATATCGACCGGTTGATCCTGGGCAGCCAGCGCGATCTCGTCGTCGAGGATATCGACCTTACCTACAGCCCCTGGGACGGACGCCTGGAGGCGGTTTCGGTCGGTCGCATCGCCCTGCTGGCACGCTATGACACGGCCTTCAGCATGGGAGAGCTTGATCCGCTGATCGACCAGCTGCGTGCCATGGCTGCAGCCCCGGGTGATCCCAACAAGAAAGCCGCACCCCTGCCGGACGTGCTGGTGAAATCGATCGAGATCGGCCTCAGCTCGCCGGTCGGCTTCATCACCGGCACGGGCCAGGCCAATCTCAACAGCCAGGCGGTCATCGCGCAGTTCACCCTGCGCGAGCAGCAGGATTTTGCTCGTGTCGATATCAGCCTTGCGGCTCCTTTGGAAAAAGGCGGCAAGCCGCCTCTGGGTGATCTCACCCTTGCCATGGATGCGCATTCAGCGCTGTGGCCGTTGCTTGGCCTGGCGCAACCAACCGGCGGCAATGTCAAAGTAAACGCCCATTTGCGCATGCCCGAAGGAAGCAGTGAAGGTGGGGCGGCCGACGCTGCTCTGGCGCTGGCAGATTGGTCGATGGAGATCAACGGCTTTGCCTATCCGGGCCTTGCAGCGCCCCTCACAGGTACGCTCCAGGGTGCTGCCAGCTACGGCAGCGACTGGCTCTCGCTTGAGAAACTCGATGGTAAGCTGGCCGGTGCCCTCGATGCGAAATTCAAGGCAACACTCGCAGGTGATCTGCATGTGGCGCCCCTGCGCGCCGCACAAGAACTGACTGGCGCGCTGACGCTAAAATCGGAAGCTGGCGATGCGGCCTTTGCCGGCATCGCCCTGAAGCAGCCGAAATTGCTGCTCGACCTCGCCCTCTCCGGCAAACTCGACGGTGCCAATGGCGGCTCGCTCGATATCGGTGTTGCCAAGCCGTCCAGTTTCAGCGCCCAGCGCATCGACACCGGCGCTGCTGGGATGATCCTGCCATTGCCGACCAATCTCGCTCTCAAACCCGATGCCGGCAGCTTTGCCCATCTCGCTTTTGGCGGCAGCGAGGGGTTCCGGGGAAATTTCGGCCTGTCCCTGGGGAAATCGGCCCTGGCCCTCGAACCGAAAGCCATGGGCGAGCGACTGTTGATAGCCATGCCCGATTCCAAGATCACCGGCCAGTTCGGCGGCCAAGCACCCTTTACCTTTGCCCTCGACCTCAAGGGGGCGCAGGTGGCAGCGCCTGCTCGTGGCCTGACCCTGGGCAATGTCGCCTTATCACTGACCTCAGACGATAAGGGCCTGAAGGCCAAGCTCAGCACAGGCGCCTTGGCCGGTCTTGGCGCGTTTACGCCGGTCCGTGCCGAAGCGGATGCCACGCTGCTGGACGGCAAAGCGGAGTTCAAGGCGCATTTCCTGGGTGACGATCAGCCGATCGACCTCAGTCTTGCCGGCAAGGCCGATCTGGCGAAAATGAGTGGCTCCGTGGACGTCAAATTGGCACCGCTCGATTTTGCGGTGGGCGGTCTGCAGCCTTACAATTTCGTCCCACTCCTGCGCGACTATCTCGATGATGTCTCTGGCCGCGTCGAACTCGCCGGCCCCGTGCGCTTTTCGGGGAGCGACATCACCTCGGCACTTAAATTCGGCATCACTGATTTTTCCGGCAAGGTCGGGCCGGTGCTTCTCACCCGCGTCAATTCGGTGATCGAAATCGACAGGCCATGGCCATTCTCCACCAAGGCCGATCAGGTCGTGGCGGTAGAGCTCGCCGATATCGGCCTGCCGCTCACCAATGCACTCTTCCGCTTCAAGGTCAGCGACGGCAAGCGTCTCGACTTGCAGGAATCGCGCCTGGAGATGGCCGGCGGCAAGGTCTCGCTGGACCCGGCAACCTTGCTGCTGGACGCCCCCGCCCACAATCTCAAACTGACGGTCGACAGTATCTCGGTCGGCGAGCTGTTCAACACGCTGGGCATCGCCGGCCTCTCTGGCGAGGGGTCAATTTCCGGTGATGTCCCGGTCACCATCTTCCCCGGCGGCATCGCCATTCCCGAGGCGAGGCTGGCGGCGACCGCCCCCGGCGTGCTGCGCTATGACCGCAACCAGGCGCCCCTGGCCCTGCAAAGTGCTGGGGAATCCGTCGCCATGGCCTTGGAAGCCTTGGCCGATTTCCATTACGAAAAGTTGATCCTGGATTTGACCCGAAGCCTCACCGGGGATGTGAGCCTGGGCTTGCATATCAGCGGGCGCAATCCCAGCTTCTATGACGGATATCCGGTCGAATTCAACCTGACCATCGAGGGACGGCTCGATCAGGCCCTGAAGGAAGGCTTGGCCGGATATAAGGTGCCGGATATGATCCAGCAGCAATTGGAAAAACTAACGCCCTAACCGGCACTATTTGAAGGTTCGCAATATGACAGGCCGTCCTATGCTCGAGACAGCACCCGCGCCAGGTTTCGGCGCTAGGCTGGCAGCGCCGATTATAGCCCTTGCCCTGGTGGGCGGCCTCGTTGCCGGCTGCAACCCGACCGTGAAAGTCGAGGCGCCAGACAAGCCGATCGTGATCAACCTCAACGTCAAGATCGAGCAGGAAGTGCGTATCAAGGTCGACAAAGATGTCGACAATCTCGTGAAATCGAACCCGAACATCTTTTAAGCTGGAAAGACACGACGATGCGTAACGCCTTTCGCTCATTCCTCGCCACCCTGCTTCTGATCGGTGGCCTTGGCCTTGCCACGTTGCCGGCCCATGCCGATGCACTTGACGATGCGCGCGCATCCGGCCAGGTCGGCGAGCGCGCTGATGGATATGTCGCTGTGGTCGATCCGGCAGCGCCTGCCAACGTGAAGAACCTCGTCAACGACATCAACGCCAAGCGCCGCGCCGCCTATCAGCAGATTGCGGGCGAAAAAGGCGTGCCGGTGGAACAGATCGCCGCCATCACCGCCGAAAAGATCATTCGCGAAGTGCTGCAGCCGGGCATGTATTACATGGACGCAACCGGCAGCTGGAAACAGAAATAGGCCGAACGCCAGAAATTAGACCAGACATCCGGCACCCGGCTTAAGTCGGGGCGAGATACTGGAGGGGACGCCCAGCAGATGAGCCAGCGCAGATGACCAGACGCGACCTGCCGGTCGACATCGATGCGACCCTCGCCCTGCTGGGCGAGGGTCGTTACGTTGCCGACCGTTCTCTGGCGACCGCGATCTTCCTGGCGCTCAAACTGAAGCGCCCTTTGTTCCTGGAAGGCGAAGCAGGCGTCGGCAAGACCGAAATCGCTAAAGTATTGAGCCAGACATTGGGCCGCGATCTCGTGCGGCTGCAATGTTACGAAGGTCTCGACGTCGCGGCTGCCGTCTATGAATGGAACTATGCGCGGCAGATGCTGGAGATCCGGCTCGCAGAAGCAGCGCATGAGGGCGACAAGGGCAAGATCGCAGCCGACATCTTCTCCGAACGTTTTCTGATCAAGCGGCCGCTGCTGCAGGCGCTGGAACCCAGCCCAAAGGGCCCACCTGTTCTGCTGATCGACGAGCTTGATCGCACCGACGAGCCGTTCGAGGCGTTCCTCCTTGAGATCCTATCCGACTTCCAGGTAACGATTCCGGAAATCGGTGTCATCAAGGCTGCAGAACCGCCGCTGGTCATCATCACCTCGAACCGCACCCGCGAAATTCATGACGCGATCAAGCGGCGCTGCTTCTATTACTGGGTCGACTATCCCAATGCCGCGCGCGAGCTCGAAATCCTGCGCACCAAGGTGCCGGCGGCGGAACTGGACCTCGCCGAAGAGGTCGTGGCCTTCGTGCAGAAACTGCGCGGCCGCGAACTGTTCAAGCTGCCCGGCGTTGCCGAGACCATAGATTGGGCCGACGCGCTCCTGCAGCTCGACCAGACTTCGCTTTCGCCGGAAGTGATCGATAACAGCCTTGGTGCCCTTCTCAAGTACCAGGATGATATCGCGAAGATCCGCGGCACCGAAGCGGCGAAGATTCTCGACGAGATCAAACTGGAAATCTCCGCCGCGCGCGTCCAGTCCGTCCGCCGGGCGTAACATTATGAGTGCCGGCGAAAAGGAAAGCCGCCTCTTCGAAAACATCATGCATTTTGCACGGGTGTTGCGGGGCGCCGGCCTGGCCGTCGGACCAGGCCAGGTATTGGAAGCCCTCGCCGCGGTGAAGGCAGCCGGCATCGGCAGCCGCGAGGATTTTTACTGGACGCTGCACGCCGTCTTCGTCAATCGCCGCGACCAGCGCGAATTGTTCGACCAGGCATTCCACGTCTTCTGGCGCAACCCCAAGCTGCTCAATCGCGTCATGGGCCTGTTGCTGCCGCGTTTCAAAGGCGAGGAGCCCGAGGAAACGCAGGAGGAACTGCCCCCCCGCATCGCCGACGCCCTCCAGGGCGACAAGCCGCAGCAGGCGCCGGAACCGGGCGAGCTGGAAGAAGTGGTGCTCGATGCCAGCCTAACTTACTCCGACCGCGAGCTGTTGCAGTCGAAGGATTTCGAACGCATGACCACGGCCGAGATCGTCGAAGCCAAGCGTCTGATCAAGAATTTCCGCCTGCCGATCATGGAAGTGCCGACCCGGCGCTATCGCCCGGATCCGGGTGGCAGCCGCGTCGATCTGCGGGCCACCTTGCGTGCCAGCCTGCGCAGTGCCGGCACCATTCCCTTGAAGATGAAGACACGCAAGCGCCGCCATCCGCCCTTGGTGGTCCTTTGCGACATCTCTGGGTCGATGAGCCGCTATTCGCGCCTGTTCCTGCACTTCCTCCACGCGGTCACCAGTGACCGGGACCGCGTCTATACCTTCCTGTTCGGCACGCGCCTGACCAATATCACCCGCGATTTGAAGGCACGCGACATCGATGTCTCCCTGGACCGGGTCGCAAAGCATGTGCAGGATTGGTCGGGTGGCACGCGCATTGGACCCAGCCTCGCCGAGTTCAACAAGAAATGGGGCCGCCGCGTGCTGGGACAAGGCGCCCTCGTCCTCATCATCACCGACGGTCTCGACCGCGATGCGATCGATGTCCTGGAGCGGGAAATGGAGCGCCTGCACAAATCCTGCCGGCGCCTCATCTGGCTCAACCCGCTCCTGCGGTTCGAGGCCTATCAGCCGATCAGCCAGGGCCCCCGTGTGATGATCCGTCATGTTGACGATTTCCGCGCCATCCATAATCTCGATAGCATGCACAATCTGACCGCCGCCTTGACCGCGCCGGGCAACAGCCGATTGGAAATGAGGGCAGCATGAGCGGGACCCAGGACGAAGACCTTCTGCAGATCGCCGCCGATTGGAAACGCGCCGGCCGCAAGGTCGCCATCGCCACCGTGACCGCGACCTGGGGCTCATCGCCCCGCCAGCCAGGCAGCCAATTGGTCGTCGATGGCGAGGGGCGCATGCTGGGCTCGGTATCCGGCGGTTGTGTCGAAGGCGCCGTGGTGCGCGAGGCGATCGAGATCATGGAAGACGGCAAGCCGCGTCTCCTCGATTTCGGCGTCACCAACGAACAGGCCTGGGAAGTTGGCCTCGCCTGCGGCGGCAAGCTGCAGGTCTTTGTCGAGCGCGTCGAATGAAGCTCAAGCTGATCGATGAACTGGCCGATCTGGCCGCTGCCCGGCAGCCGGCCGCGTTGGTGACCGAGCTTGAAAGCGGTACGCAGTCCGTCTTCACCGTTGCCAACGCCAACGGCGAGGTCGCGCAGGCCATTCAGGATGATCGCAGTGGCGAACTCATGCTCGACGGCAAACGTTGCTTCGTGCTGGTCCGCAATCCGCCCTCGCGCATCATCATCATCGGTGCTGTCCATATCACCCAGGCGCTGGCCCCCATGGCGACGCTTGCCGGTTACGACGTGACCGTGGTCGATCCGCGCGGTGCTTTTGCCACGGCAGACCGCTTCCCGGGCGTCACCCTGTCACAGGACTGGCCCGACGAGGCGCTGGAGACGCTGAAACCCGACCAGCGCTCAGCCATCATCACCCTGACCCATGATCCGAAGCTAGACGATCCGGCGTTAGCTGGCGCCTTGCGCTCCCCGGCCTTTTATATCGGCGCCTTGGGCAGCAGGAAGACCCATGCATCGCGCCTTGAGCGCCTGCATGCGCTGGGTTTCACCGAGGCGGAGATGGCGCGCATCCATGGCCCGGCCGGTCTCGATATCGGTGCCAAATCGCCGGCCGAGATCGCGGTTTCGGTCTTGGCGCAGCTCACCGCGGCGCGTCGGCAGAAGCCCACCGCGCGATGATTTTCGCTGCCTTGCCCCTGGCCGACTGCATCGGCGCCGTGCTGGCCCACAGCCAGCGCGTGGGTGCTGACATGTTCCGCAAAGGGCGCATCCTCACCGCTGCCGATATCGCCGCCCTGCGTGCTGCCGGGCATGAAGCCGTGACGGTCGCCAAGCTGGAGCCGGGCGATGTCGGCGAGAATGAGGCGGCCCAGCAACTGGCCACAGCGCTCACCGGTGGTGACCAGAACCTGCCGCTCGAACCGGCCTTTGCCGGCCGGGTCAACATCCATGCCGCCACGGCCGGCGTCTTGGCACTGGAGGCGGCTGCGATCGATACTCTCAATGGCATCGACGAGGCGATCACCCTGGCGACGTTGCCGCCTTTTGCCGCGATGATCCCCGGTCAGATGGCCGCCACCATCAAGATCATCCCCTATGCTTTGCCGAAAGCCGTCCTGTCGCAGGCTTTGGAGCGCATAGCGGCGACGGGACAGAAGCTGCTGCGCCTTCACCCTTACCGTCCGCACAGGATCGCGCTCATCCAGACCGAATTGTCCGGCATCAAGCCCAGTGTACTGGACAAGACCGAGCGCGTCATGACCGAGCGTCTTGGAGGCATGGGACAGGCAGCGCCGATATCGACCCGCTGCGCCCATAATACCGCTGCCTTGCAGGACGCCCTCGGCGCCGCCCTGACGGCGGGCGCCGAGATGGTGCTGGTTATCGGTGCCTCCGCCATCAGCGACCGGCGCGATGTCATCCCAGCCGCCGTCACTGCGCAGGGTGGCACGGTCGATCATTTCGGCATGCCGGTCGATCCCGGGAATCTGTTGCTGCTCGCCCATATCGGCCATGTCCCAATCCTCGGCCTGCCGGGCTGTGCGCGGTCGATCAAGCTCAATGGCTGCGATTGGGTAATGCAGCGCCTGCTGGCGGGGCTCGCCGTCGGACAGCAGGACATTCGCGCACTCGGCATCGGCGGCCTGCTCGCGGAAGTCCCCAGCCGCCCCCTGCCACGGGAAGCGCGGCCACCGGAATCCGCTGCCCCCAGGATCGCCGCCATCGTGCTGGCCGCCGGCCGATCCAGCCGCATGGGCCGCAACAAACTGCTGCTCGATCTTGCCGGCCGGCCGATCGTGGCGCATGTGCTCGACACCGTAGCCAAATCAACCTTCGCCGAAATCGTCGTCGTCACCGGCCATCAGGCCGGCAAGGTGAAGGCAGCCCTGAGCGATGTGCCGGCGCCCCTGAAATTCGTCGAGGCGCGCGACTATGCCGACGGCATGGCGGCGTCGTTGAAGGCCGGCATCAAGGCCCTCTCGCCCAAAATCGATGCCGCACTGGTGATCCTCGGCGACATGCCGCAAATCTCGCAGCAGCTCGTCCGCGACATCGTCGCTGCCTACAATCCACTGGAAGGCCGCGCCATCGTGCTGCCCGTGGCGGACGGCAAGCGTGGCAACCCGGTGTTGTTCGACCGCCGCTTCTTTGCCGAGATGCTGACACTCGACGGCGACGTCGGTGCCCGTCATATCATCGGCGGCAACGGTGAACTGGTTGCCGAAATTCCCGCCGAGCCGGGGCAGATCTTCATGGATGTCGACACGCCCGAAGCCTATCGCCAATTGCTGGCCCAGGGGAGCGGCCAGGAAAATGGCCAGGAAAACGATCAGGACCGTGCCTCATGAGCACGGCGCTCTATCACGATGCGCTGGTGGCGAAGGCCCGGGCAGGCGTTGGTAAAGGCCGGCTGAAGGATGCGACTGCTACGGCGCGTCTCGACAATCCACTCTGCGGCGACCGCGTCACCATCGACCTGCGCCTCGAAGGCGGCAAGATCATGGAAGTGGGTCACGAGGTCAAAGGCTGCCTGCTCTGCGAGGCAGCCGCCGCCAGCATCGCTGAACTCGGGCCCGGCAAGACCACCGCAGAGGCGCGGGAACTTGCTGCCGGCATCACCGCCATGATGAAGGAGGGTGGTGCTGCACCTCTGCCGGCGCTCGAGATATTTACGCCCGTCCAACAGGCAAAGTCGCGCCGCGATTGCGTGCTGCTGCCCTACGGCGCCCTGACCAAGGCGCTGGCCGGATTCTAGCTAGGGGTGCGTCGCCAGCCGTTCGGCAGCCGTTTCGATGCGGGCTTCCAATTCGCGCATGAAGGTCTTGCGGTCGAGGCCTGGCGGGATCTGCGGCAGATATTCGATGGTGATGATGCCGGCCTTCTTGACGATCGCCTTACGACCCCAGAACAGGCCGGAATTGAGCGCGACCGGCACCACCGGCACCTCAAGCTGCGCATAGAGCGCTGCGATGCCCGGCTGATAGGGCTGGCGCGCGCCCGGCGCCACCCGCGTTCCTTCCGGGAAGATGATCACTGGCCGGCCGGCGGCAAATACGGCCTTGGCATCGGCCACCATCTTCTTCAGGGCGCTGGCCTTGCCGCTGCGGTCAATGGCAATCATGCCGACCCGCTTCAAGAACCAGCCGAAGACCGGGATCATCAGCAATTCCTGCTTGAGCACGAAGGCCGGATGATTGAGACGCCACGAAAGATAAAGCGTCTCCCAGGCCGATTGATGCTTGGCCGCAAAGAGTGCCGGACCCGCCGGCAGGTTCTCGGTACCGATTTCGCGCACCGCGAGACCGACGCAGACCTTGAGCAGCCACAAGGCACCGGCGATCCAGACCTTACCGGCAGCATGAATGGTTTGCGGCGAGGCCAACAGCAGCGGCAGGCAGACGATATGCATCGCCACCGTCCACAACAGATAAAGAATGTTGAAGATGATCGCGCGCAGGGCTGTCATGACGGCACCGTCACAGTTTCGGCAGCCAGTCGGGCCATTTCCAGTCCGGGAGCGAGATGTCCGGCCAGGACCAGCCGCTCTGGTCGCGCAGATTGCTCATAGAGACCAGCACATCCTGCAATTCGGCGCGTGCCCAGGCGCCGATGAATTTATGATATTCGCCGGCAATCAATGCCAGGGTGTGCGGCTTTACAAACCACCAGGAATCCTGCATCTCCTTGGGGAAGACCGGGTGCGGAATGATGGTGAGGCCAGGCAGTGCCCGGTGGAATTCCAGCTGGCTGCGCTTCATGTGGTAGTTGGCCGTCACCAGCCGCACCGACTGCACATGGTTGTCGCGCACCCAGGCCGCGGTCTCGACCGCATTACCGACGGTGTTGCCAGCTTCATAGCCCAAGGTGACGCAGCAGGTCAGCAGGTCGCCACTGGGGGCCACGCTCTTATTGTCGCCCATGCCATCGATCACCTGAGTCAGGGTGACGCCCTGTGCGACACCGGTGATCAGCAACCGGGGTGAGAGGCCCGCACCCAGCAGCCGGAACCCTTCCGCCAAACGGTCGCCACCGCCAGTGAGGACCACCACGGCATCGGTCTTGCTGGTCGCATCCTTCACCTCACGCGGGATGAAGGCGGCAAATCCCATGAAGCCGATGAACCAGACGAACGCCGCCAGCAGCAGGATGTGGACAAGCTTGCGCCCCAGCCCTTCGCGCTGTGCGTGCGGATCGCGGAAATTGATGCGGTTGACCCCCATAGCGCGCCCTATCTAGCAGGTTCAAATGAACCGCGCCAGCGACCGCAAAACGGTCCAGCGGGCGGTTATCATGGCAATCAGCGCCGTAGCAAAGGGCAGCAGGCCAAGCACCCCCCATTGCCAGGGCAACAATTTGACATCGAGATTGAGGGCAAGGCCCGAAGGGTCGCCACCGGCCACATTACCAGCCGCCGTGACGGAGCTGGTGAGATGCAGAAGATGATCCGCCCCCAGCAGGGTGGCTGCCGCCAGGATCGTGCCCACGACACCCCCAACGATGCCAAGGCGCAGCGACTGTGCCTGGAACTGCTGGGCGATATAGGAATCGGGCGCCCCTATGAGATGCACGATCTCGATGACGCTGCGGTGGATGGAGAGGCCGGTCCGGGTCACGAAAATGACCGTGAGCGCGGTTGCCGCCAGCACCAGGCCCGTGAGCAGGGCCGCCAGCAATTTGAGGCCACGCAGGAAGGCCAGCGCATCGGCAATCCAATCTGCATGGTCATCGACCCGGGCACCCGGCTGGATGGCTTCGAGATCATGCTGCAGTTGGACCTGGTCGAGTGCGGCATCGTCGCGCAGCGTGACCGCGATCATGGCCGGCAGCGGAATGTCGAGCTCGCTGGCCTCGGCCCCCAGCCAGGGTTCCAACAGGCGCGCGATCTCGCGGTCGTCAAGCAAGGTGGTGCCGGCGACGCCCGGCGTGGCACTCAAAAGGTCGATCACCTTGTCGAGAATCTCGCTGCGCTCGGTGACGCCGATATCGTCGGTGAACGGCACCTCGACGGTGAGGTTGCCCGTGAGGCCACTCTGCCAATTGGCTGATAGGCGATCAACCACCATGGCCGAGCCTACGGCCAGCGCCGCCAGATAGACCATGAACCCCAATATCCAGGGCAGGAATTTCGCCGCGGCATCGCGGTTGAGCGGCAGGTCGGTGCGCAGGCCCAGCATCATGCCTGCTCCTGCCCACCGGTGGTGGGCATCACATAAGGCGAGAGTGGGCGCGGTTGCGATTCTCCGGCCGGATCGAAGATCCGCACCGAGCTCTGCTCCAGCCGCAATTGCCGATGCGTGAAGCGGCTGACCAGCGCATCGTTGTGCGTCGCCACCACCACCGTTGTCCCAAGCTTGTTGAGTTCTTCGAAGAGGTACATGAGGCGCAAGCCGATGACGTCGTCGACATTGCCCGTGGGCTCATCGGCCAGCAGCAGATTGGGCCGCGCAATGACCGCGCGCGCAATGGCAACGCGCTGCTGCTGCCCGCCGGACAAGGTAGCCGGCAGTGCGTTGAGATGCTCGGCAAGGCCCACCCAGCTCAGCAGCTCGCTGCAATGCCGGCGGATATCGGATTCGCGCACGCCAGCGACCCGCAGCGGCAAGGCGACATTGTCCAGCGCCGAGAGATGTTCAATGAGGCGGAAATCCTGGAACACCACGCCGACGCGCCGGCGGATGGACGGGAAATCGGCCGGCTGCAGTGTCGCCACGTCGCGCCCGAACAGGCTCACCAGACCGGAGCTGGGCCGCAGGCCCAGATACATCAGTTTCAACAACGAGGATTTGCCGGCACCGGAACGCCCGACCAGGAAGTGGAACGAGCCAGGCGCCAGGGTGAAGCTGATATCTCGCAGGATCTGCGGTCCGGCGCCGTATTGCACCGATACCTGATCGAATAAAACCACTGTCGCCCATCCCAACTGACCAGAGACTTGAAAGAGCTAGCCCAATAGCAGGGGGCCAATCGAATTTGCGCCATTTCTGGCCGAGGATCGGCGCTAACATGGCATAGCGCCTTTGCCTTCGTAAAGCAGATGCACCCGGCCCGAATCCGCCCCGACTCGGCGCGGCGACCCTCAGGCAGGCAAGCCAAGAATAGCGGATTTTCCAGGCTTTTGTGCAGCGCAAGCAGCAGCTAAACGCAGCCCTTGGGCTTGTCCGATGCATTTCCCGGACCTATAACGATTGGGGTTATCGATCGAGCGGACGAATCAGTGATTGTTTCCTGCCCAGCTTGTGCCACCCGCTTTTCGTTGGATGCCGCGTTGCTTGGTGACGCTGGCCGCAATGTGCGCTGTGCGAAATGCGGCCATAAATGGAAGCAGCTGCCGCCGAAATTGGAAACGCCTGAGGGTGTCAGCCCCGACCCGCTCGCGGAATCGGTAGCAGACTCGGCCGCAGCCGCCAGCACCGCGGCGAGCCCCTTTGCCGCCGACATGACCGACCCCTTGCCCGATGCGGCAGCCATGGCCCAGGCGGTGGATATCCCAGCGGCGCCGCCCCGACCGCGTTCACCCCAGCGGCCGACAGGGCCGATCACGGTTCCGCCCAAGCTGCGCCCGATGATGCCAAGGCGCCGCTTTGCGCTTTTGCCCTTGTATCTGATCGCGGGATTGCTGGTGGGCCTGGTGGCGGCGGGTTTCTTCTTCCGAGCCGAAATCGCCCGCGCCGTTCCGGCGCTCGACATTGTCTACAGCCTGATGGGCCTCTCGACCAGCAACCCTGCCGAAGACCTGCAGATCGGCAATTTGGTGTTCAAGCGCCGCAACGAGGACGGCAAGGCGGTCATCTCCATCCAGGCCGACGTCTTCAACGCATCGGATTATCCGGTGAAGCTGCCGGATCTAAAGGCAATACCCTATGGCAAGGATGCTTCGGGCAATAAGATCGTCTTGCAGCCGGGCCACCTCTTCCAGCTTGAGCAGGATGTGATCGAGCCCGGCGAAACTATTACGTTCCGCACTTTTTTTGAGAACCCACCCGAGGGGTCGAAAAGCCTCGAGGTCACATTTGGCCAAATGCCCGACTAACGGCAGCTGTCTATCTGCCTCCACGTCAAAATGCCTCAAATCTGCCACTTTCTACTGTCGAAATGCGCCTCGACGGTTGCTCGATCTTACCAATAATTAACGGTTTCCGCTTAAGCTCACCCCGAGATCGTTGACCACTCGGTCATTTTCCCCCGAGTCGTTTGGTCTGGTCAGCCGGTTGGCAATAGTCGGAAAGCAGGTAAGTCGATTTTGGAGCCCGATGGATATCGGGAACCAAGTTTGGATGTGATCGTTAATGGGCGGTTGGCCATCCTCTGTTGGCCAACCGGGAAATTAGTACCTTGGCGAGCCAGCATTCATGACGGCGGGTAATGTGAGGAATTGGTGGATTGATGTCGGCATTGAGTGCACGCGCTACGACCTACAGAACCAGAAGGACTGAAAATACTGTGTCCGCGATTCTGCTCGCTGAAGACGACGAATCTGTGCGCGCTTTTGTGACCCGGGCTTTGACCCATCGTGGCCATGAAGTGACCGCCGTGGGCGATGGCGATGCTGCCATCAAGGCCCTGAAGGCACAGACCTATGATTTGATGCTGACCGATATCGTCATGCCTGGCCTCGACGGCCTCGCTTTGGCCGAGACCGCAGCCAAGATCAACCCGCGCATGACCGTGCTGATGATGACCGGCTTTGCCGAAGCCCGTGAACGCGCCGACGGTTTCCGCGGCCAGCAGGGCCCGGTCACCGACGTCATTACCAAGCCCTTCAGCCTGCAGCAGATCTGCAATGCCGTCGACGAAGCGCTGAGCGGCCAGCGTCAGCTCGGATAAAACCGTTTCCAGGCAGCTCTGAGCCAGGCAGTACTTAGCCGGATATCGCTTGAACCGTCGTGATCTGCCCTAAGCGGACTCCTCGCGTGCGACAAGCTCCAGCAATCCGCCATAGCGCACGAGCCGCCCCAATAGCGGAAGCTCGATGTTGACGTTGAATTCATAATGATCGCCGTGCTCACTCTCCCAGGCCGTCAGCCGTGGCGCCAGCCACGACGGCAGCGTGATAGGACCCAAGCGTACATCGACCAGCCGATAATGCAGGGCTCCCCCGGCGACCTCTGGCTTCAGGCGTAGCCGCAGCGGTCCCATGGCTTCGACGAGATAGGCGCCCGCCATGGAAAAATTGCTTTCCAGGCGCCGGCCTGCGAAATCGCGTCGCCAGATCATCCGGTCCGGCAGATGCTCGCCATGCACCGTCATGAGGCAGGCACGGGCAGCGGGTGGCAACTTCATGATCGCTCCAATAAGCGCACAAATGCCGGTACCACGCTCGACGGCGACAATTCCGACCAGATTGATCTGCCCCTGATGAGCCCTTTGCACGACCTCCGGCAACCGGGCGAAATCGACCCCCAGACATTCTGTCAGGACGTTCTGTGCCACCTTCTGCCCCCGTCGATTCGTCGATGCTTGGCGCCGACTATCGGCTTAGCACGACACAGCCGACATCGCCGGTCGTTTCGATATCTCGAAACCATCTGTTGGAATGTATCCGGGGATTCTTGAATCAGAACTGCTTCAGCAGCCGATCGAGATAGTCGCGTTCGATTTTCGGACGCGTGGGGTCGTTGCGGCGCTTCTGAATATTCTCGAAGATTTTCTTGGCTTCCTCAGGCGGCTCCGACAGCGGCCAGCCGTCTCGTCGCGACGTGTCCACGGCACTGCCTGCGTTGCCATCGTCGGTCGCGCGGCCGAGCGGATCCATCTTGTCGCGCTGGCCGCGGCCCGGCACCTGGCCGGCCTGCCGCTGCATCATCTGCTGTGCCGATTGCAGGCCCTGCTGCAATTGGCTCAGCGCATCGTTCTGGTTTTCAGCCGCCCCGCCGAAATCCTGATTGTTGAGATTTTCGACGGCACCGCGCATCGATTGCTCGGCCTGGCCGAGGCCATCGGGCAGGTCGCCGAAGGTATTGCCGAACTGGCGCATGAGATTGCCAAGATCGCGGCGCAACTGTTCTTGCCCCGTGGCACCCGATCCGGCACCGCTGCCTTGATCACCCGGCATGCCCTGACCATCCATGCCCTGGCCCGGGTTCATCTCACCCTCGCCCATGCCTTGCTGGCCAGGCTGCTGGCCGCGCTGGGCATTATAACTGTCTTCGAGCAGCTTTTGCTGCCGCTGCATCAGGCGGCCAAGCTCGTTGGAAAGCTGCTGCTGCTGTTGGCCTTCGCGGCTCATCATCGAAGGCACGCCCGCCTGCAGATTCTCCATCATCTTCTGCAACTGATCGAGCATCTGCTTGGCGGAATCCTTGGCACCCGATTGTGCCATGCGCCGCGCATCGTTCAGCATCTGGTTGAGGTCCTGCTGCGACAGCTTCAGTCCGTTGGGCGAAAGCTGGCGCATCGGCTGGCCACTTTCCATGGCGCGCTGCAATTGCTGCTGCAGATCCTGCATGTAGCGATTCATCGCCTCCTGCAGCTGGTTCATCAGCCGCTCGATTTCTTCATCCGGGGCACCGCGATCAAGCGCATCCTGCAATTCCTGCTGCAGGCGGCGGAATTCGCGCAAGGCCAGCGACGTGCCGCCATCCTCCAGATCGATCGCCGTATCCCACATCAATTGTAGGATCGGCGGCAGGTCCGATGGCGCGAATTCGGACGCCATCAGCCGCCGTGCCGCGAAATCCATGCCGAGGAAGGCGGCAATCCGGTCCTCATAGGTTTCCGGCTGCGATTTCAACAACATCAATTCGCGCGCTGCCAACTGATGGTCGCGCCAGTCGACGGCGAGGCGCTTCCGCTGTTCGATGATGGCGCGGGCAACCGGATGATAGAATTTCCGCTCCGGCAGAGTCATGGCAAGGGGCGCCGACGCGCCGATCTGGCCCATCGCATCGCGCGCCACCAGCCGCAGCTCAACATCGAGCCCGGCCCAACTATGGGCGGTCAGATCCTGGAAGCTGCCGCCCTTGGCAATACGCGACCCGTCGGTATCAACGCCGGATTGCGACAGCGGCAGTTTGAACTCGAAGCTTTCCGTGCCGCGGCTGACGACCAGGCGCAGATCGGTGACGCCGTAATCGTCGCGGGCGGTGTAATTGAGACGCAGGACGCCGCGGTCGGTGACGGCGGGATCGCCGGCAAAGGCAGCGCTGGGCGCGCGGTCCGAGACAATATGCAGCGGCCATTCGATGACCGTGGCGAGGCCCGACTTGACGCCGATGCTGCTGCCCGTGGTCAACGTTGCTTCCGCCCGCTGTGTCGTGCCGTCCAGCGCTTCGAAGGGAGTCTTTGCGTCATTGGCCAGCAACGTCGCCGGACCACCTACGCCACTCGTCGGCAGCCCCTGTGCCTGCATCAGCAAGCGGGAACCGGCGGGCACGTCGAGGGGTTTGGCATCTTCCGCCACCTGGTCCTTGGCGAGGCTGATCGGCGGCAGGCCGGTATAATCCGGAGGTGTGATCCAGGCCTCGACGATGACCTGGTCGATATCCTCAATGCCCGCAAAGTTCGGCAGCAAGGCCTGGTCGATGCGGCGCAGCCAGGCTTCATTGGCGATGAAGAAGCTGGCCACCGCCAGCAGCAGCGCCAACTGCCGCAGCGCCCGTGGATCGCGCATGGCCAGGCCGGTATCCGGCCAGCTGAGGTCGAGACGGCCAATCGACGCCATAAGGCGCGCCCGGTGTCGCTGCCACAGGCTGGTCGCCGCCGGATCGATGAGGTTGCTGACCTGGGCATCGTCGATATGGGTCAGCGGCCGGTGCGCAAGGCCGCTGTCCCGTTCCAGCCGCCGGAGGGCATCGCGCCAGTTCGGCAGGCGGAAGCCACGCAGGCCACGCCACAGGGCAAACCCAAGGCCCGCGGCAGCCAGAGCAAGCAGGGCCGTATGAAGCCAGACCGGCAGCAGGCGCGGCAGGCCGGCCCAGGCGACAGCCAGCGCCAGCGCCAGCACGGCAATCGGTGGTGTGAGGGCAGACCATAGCCGCTCAAGCGCCAGGATACCCCAGGCAAGAACGGCCATCAGCCGGACACCGATCGGCAACCCCGTCGGCGTTACCGGGCTTTTGTCTCTCTCTTCCCCGAGAACCGGGCGTCTTGCCATCTGTCCTCCTGGTTGTCGCCGATCTTCTCCCTCTCCCTAAAGGGAGAAGGAATAAGGTGGGATATTGCTGGCGCTAAATTTACAGCCAGCTGGGCAGATTGTCTTGGCCGATGATTGCGTCATAAGTTTGGCGCGCCCTAACCACTTCAAACTTATCGCCTTTTACCAACACCTCCGGCACTAGCGGGCGCGTGTTGTAGGTCGACGACATGACCGCGCCATAGGCCCCGGCCTCGCCAAAGGCGATAAGGTCCTCGGGCTTCAAGGGCGGCAGCGGCCGCTGCTCGGCAAACTGGTCGCCGGTCTCACAGATCGGCCCCACCACATCAACCCGTTTCACGGGCGCGTCGTCGGCCGGCTGCTGCACGGGCAGGATCTGGTGATAGGCATCATAGAGCGTCGGGCGGATGAGGTCGTTCATCGCCGCATCGACGATCACGAAGGTGCGGTTGACCCCCTCCTTCACATTGATGACGCGGCTGACCAATATGCCGGAATTGCCGACGATGCTGCGACCTGGCTCAGCCTCGAGCTTCAGCCCCATATTGCCGAAATTCTCCGCCACGGCTGTGGTGTAGTCGGCGAAACTGATGATCTGCTCGTCGCGGTAGGTAATGCCGACGCCACCGCCAAGATCGATCCTCTCTACGGTCAGGCCCTTTGCGCGCAGTGCCTTGACTAGATCGGACATCTTTCGAAAGGCATCCTTGAACGGCGCGATATCGATGAGCTGCGAACCAATGTGGCAGGCAAGGCCCTTCACCTCGATGCCGGGCAGGCTCGCGGCCTCGGCATAGATCGCCGGCGCATGATCGATGTCGATACCGAATTTGTTTTCCGATTTGCCGGTCGCGATCTTGGCATGGGTCTTCGCGTCGACATCCGGGTTGATGCGCAGGGCGACCGGCGCGCGCTTGCCCAATTGCAGCGCGACCTCGTTGAGTGTCCGCAGCTCGCCCGGCGATTCCACGTTGAACTGATAGATGCCCGCCTTCAGCGCCTCCGCCATTTCGGCGCGCGTCTTGCCGACCCCGGCAAAGACGATGTCGCTGGCCGGGATACCGGCCTTCAGCGCCCGGTACATCTCGCCCACCGACACCACATCGGCGCCGGCACCCAGGCTGGCCAGCGTCTTGATCACCGCCTGGTTCGAATTGGCTTTCAGCGAATAATAAAGCCGCGCATTGAGCCCACCCAAGGCCGCATCGAAGGCACGGAAATTGTCGGCAAGCTTTGCCGTCGAATAGCAATAGAACGGGGTCCCGACCTCGGCCGCGATACGGCTCAAGGGGACGCCCTCGGCATGAAGCTCGCCGTTCTGGTAATGGAAATGGCTCATGGAAGTCTTTCTAAGAACGGAAACGCATCAACCGCTGAAAACGCCCGTCTGCGGTTTGACTGTCTGCGGATATTGCTGCGGGAACTGGTCCTTATGGACTTCCTTGGGCAGTTCGGGGACACCATTGCGGCCACAGGCACTGACACCGGCCGCCAGCACCAACGCTGCCGTCAGCAGAACCACGGAAATCTTCGACATCTTCATAACAAGCGCTCCCTGGCGGCTTTGGCGGCGGCCCGCACATTGTCGGGCGCCGTTCCGCCCTCGGATCTGCGGCCAGCCACCGAATTCTCGACTTTCAAGACCGGATAGACATCCTGCGTGATGCGCGGCTCGACTGCCTGCATATCAGCCAGGCTCAAATCAGCAAGGCCCTTGCCCTGGCCCTCTGCCTGTTTTACCAGCGTGCCGGTGACATGATGCGCATCGCGGAACGGCAGGCCCAGTGCCTTGACCAGCCAGTCGGCCAGATCCGTCGCGGTCAGGAAGCCGCGCTCGCAGGCATCGCGCATGCGCGCGCGGTTGGGCGTCAAATCGCGCACCATCCCTGTCATCGCTGCCAGCGACAGCAGCACGGTGTCGGTGGCGGCAAAGGTCGGCGCCTTGTCGTCCTGCATGTCCTTGCCATAGGTCAGCGGCAGGCCCTTGAGGATGATAAGCAATTGCACCATCAAACCGATCACCTCGCCGGCCTTGGCACGCACCAGTTCCGCCGCGTCCGGATTCTTTTTCTGCGGCATGATCGAGGAGCCGGTGGTGAAGGCGTCGGACAATGTGATGAACCGGAACCCCTCGCTCATCCAGATGACGATCTCTTCCGCAAGACGCGAGAGATGCACCGAGAGGATCGAGAGGGCGGCGAGATATTCCAGCGCAAAATCGCGGTCCGACACGGCGTCCAGCGAATTGGCCGCCGGCCGATCGAAGCCCAAGGCCTTGGCGGTCATCTGCCGGTCGATCGGGAACGTCGTGCCGGCGAGGGCGGCTGCCCCCAGCGGGCTCTCGTTGAGACGCCGGCGCGTATCGGCGAGGCGCCCAAGATCACGGCCGAGCATCTCGACATAGGCCAGCAGATGATGGCCGAAGGTCACGGGCTGGGCCGGCTGCAGATGCGTATAACCCGGCATCACGGTCGCAGCTTCCTCTTCAGCACGGTCGATGAGCGCTGCCACCAGGGCGCGCGTCTCGGCCGTCACCTCGTCGCAGGCGCGGCGCACCCACAGCTTGAAGTCGAGTGCCACCTGGTCATTGCGCGAGCGTGCGGTGTGGAGCCGGCCGGCGGGCTCGCCGATCAGTTCCTTCAACCGTTGCTCGACATTCATGTGAATGTCCTCGAGCGCCACCTTGAATTCGAATTTGCCGGCCTCAATCTCGGCCTTCACGGCGGTGAGACCCTTGGCGATCGCAGCGCCGTCCACCTCGGTGATGATGCCCTGCTTCACCAGCATCGCGGCATGGGCCAGCGACCCCTGGATGTCTTCCGCATAAAGGCGCTTGTCCACGCCGATGGAGGCATTAATCTGCTGCATGATCGCTGCTGGACCGGCAGCAAAACGACCGCCCCACATGCTGTTGGCGGAATCAGGTCCTGGGGTGGACGATGACGAAGATTGGTTCTTGGCACTCATGATACTGAAAAAGACCGCCTTTTTGGGCACGATTCTGGGCATTTGCCTGGGGTTGGCACAGCTTCACCCGGCTGTGGCCGAAAGCGCCTCCCCAAAGCTCGGGGACTTTAGCCCGTTCGATCCACCCCTGCCAACGCCCAATGAGGATTTTGAGGATGCCCTGGGGGGCAAGGTCCATCTCGCCGATTTCAAGGGCCAGGTGGTGGTGCTCAATTTCTGGGCCAGCTGGTGCGCCCCTTGCGTCGCCGAAATGCCGACCCTGGACGCCCTCCAGGCCGATTTGGGCGATGCCGGGCTCAAGGTCATCGCCATCAGCCTCGACCGCGACGGCATCAAAAAGGCCGCCCCTTTCTTCCGGCGGACCGGCGTCAAGAATTTGAAGCTCTATACCGACCGCACCAGCGATCTGTTCCAGGAGTTGGAAGGCTCGGCACTGCCCACCACCTACCTCATCGACCGCGACGGCAAGGTCGTGGAGATGTATGTCGGCGCCACCGACTGGAACGCCGACGCGGTGAAGGGCGTGTTGAAGAAGTATCTCGACGTCAAGCCAGCGGGATGACGCAGCCGGCCGTTATTTCCGGGCCGTTTTATTTCGCCCTGACATAGATCGCGATCGGCTTCTTGCCCCACATGGTGGACGCCACCTGCCGATAGTTCGACCAGGCTTCGGCAAAGGCCGGATTGTGCGACAAATAGGCGAGATAGCTTGAGCCGTCGGCGAGGGCCGGCCTTTCGTTGACCAGCACGATATCAGGCTGGTGGCGCGTCATATCCTCGACCAGGCCTCGCTCCAGTTCGGCAATGTCCGCTCGCGCCTGCAGGGCTGCAGCACCT
The DNA here is from genome assembly GCF_056404715.1 of Dongia sp. P2_B8. NCBI lineage: Bacteria > Pseudomonadati > Pseudomonadota > Alphaproteobacteria > Rhodospirillales > Dongiaceae > Dongia > Dongia sp. P2_B8. The sequence continues at coordinate 245,508 of NZ_JBFUDM010000005.1, forward strand.
GTTCCATTGACCGCAACCTCGACCATGGGACGCAGCAGCCAGGGGCATTGCGAGCGGAACGCGATCCTGGTGCCATAAAGCGGCACAGCGTAGATCGCCGGCAAGGCGCCGGTATCCAGCAGCAGCATGCCGTTGCCGGCATCCTGCGCCCGAATGGCCGCGAGGGTGGGATCGTCCGTGAGGGCTTCCGGATTCGGAAAGCTGCGGCTCACCGCCGAGACGGTGAGGCCCACGGTTGCTGCCAATAAGGCCAGCGACAGGCCGATGGCGGTGCGCGCGGGTCTACCGCCCTTATCCAGCATCGAGATCACCGCGAGCGTGCCTAAAAGTTCGGTCGCCACTTCGAGCGGGATGAGATGATAGGCAAAGCCCTTCGACTGCAGGACAAAACCCAAGGCAAGTCCGGGCCAGACGAGGAGCAGCGCCGTCATCAGCGGCCGCCACGGCGATGTTGGCGGCAGACGTCCCCAGGCAAGAAGGGCGATGCCCAGAATACCGAACAACGGCCAGCGCAACGTGAAGAGGTCGAGCAGCAGCGAGGGCATCGGCCGGTTGAGATACGCATAATAGCGCCACCCCAGTTTCCCCATCTCCAGCCATTCGGGAAAGATTGCGAAGCTGAGAATAAGGATCACGACCCCAGCCAAGATGGCCGACCGCACATCCGCCGCATTGATAGTCTTGCCAAGGCCGAGCTGCCAGGCGCGGACACCCCAGAGCGTCAGCACGACAATCGCATAGTGCGGCTTGACCGCCAGTGCCAGCGCCGTGAACACGCCAGCCAGGATCTGCCAGGCGGTGCCCGACCGTGTGCCGGCAAACCGCGCTGCCTCCAGGGCGATGAGCGGCAGCAGGAACAGGATGACGAAATTGTCGCGCTGGCCGAACTGATAGATCTGGACACAGAACGCGATGAACGCGGCTTGCGCGAGAGGCCACAGCCAATTCTGGGCCATCTTCGGCGCCAGCACGGGATGGAGAACCATCACCATCACGGCGATCGGGCCCAGCGCGATGAGGGCCACGGCAAGGTGGTGGCCAAGCGCCATGGAGAGGCCGAAGATGCGCGACATCAGCACCGACGGCAGATAGAGCAGGATGCCCGGCGGGGTATTGACCTCGACGACGTCGATACCGAAACGGCCGCCGTCCAGCAGCCGGCCTGCCGCCGTCAGGAACCAGATGACATCTTCATTGAGGACCGACAGCTGCTGCCGGTAGAGGCACAATGCCCAGATGGCAGCCGACAGAAGCAGAAACGGAAGGGCCGACAACCAGCGCGGGGTGGGCGTCGTTGTGACGCTCATCGAGGGGATTGCCCACTCACCCGCAGCATGGGCGTATTTAGCGCGTCGGGACGGGCGTTTCGCCGCTGTAATCGTAGAAGCCGCGGCCGGCCTTCTTGCCGTACCAGCCAGCTTCGACATATTTCACCAGCAGCGGGCACGGGCGGTATTTGCTGTCGGCAAGACCTTCATAGAGCACCTGCATGACGGCAAGGCACACGTCGAGGCCGATGAAATCGGCAAGCTCCAGCGGACCCATCGGATGGTTGGCGCCAAGACGCATCGCCGTGTCGATGGCATCGACATTGCCGACACCTTCATAAAGCGTATAGACCGCCTCGTTGATCATGGGGAGCAGGATGCGGTTGACGATGAAGGCCGGGAAATCTTCCGAGGTCGCCGTGGTCTTGCCGAGCTTCTCGGCCAGATCGCGCACCTGGGTAAAGGTGTCGTCGTCGGTGGCCAAACCCCGGATGAGCTCGACCAGCTTCATCAGCGGCACCGGGTTCATGAAATGCATGCCGATGAACTTCTGCGGCCGGTCGGTGGCAGCAGCGAGGCGCGTGATCGAGATCGACGACGTGTTGCTGGCCAGCAGCGTCTCCGCCTTCAAATGCGGGCACACGGCACGCATGATCTCTTTCTTGATCTCTTCCTTCTCGGTCGCGGCTTCGATGACGAAGTCGCTGGGACCGAGGTCCTTCAATGATTGGCTGGTCTTGATGCGCGCGATCGCCGCGTCTTCATCGCCTTGCGTGATGAGGCCGCGCTTCACCTGGCGGTTCATGTTGGCGCGGATGGTTTCCAGCGCCTTGGCCAACTGCGCCGGATTGTTGTCGACCATGATGACGTCGAGCTTGGCCAGCGAGCACACATGGGCGATACCGTTGCCCATCTGACCCGCACCGATGATGCCGATAGTTTCGATCGTCACGTTTGGACCTCTTCTTCTCGTTTCACCGGAAAGAGGCGGCCCGCTGACGTCGCTGCCAGCGGGCCCACTTCCGGGTATCTTTTCGCTTACTTGCCGAGTTCTTTCACCAGTTCCGGCACCGCCGTGAACAGATCGGCGACCAGGCCGTAATCGGCAACCTGGAAGATCGGCGCGTCTTCATCCTTGTTGATGGCGACGATGACCTTGCTGTCCTTCATGCCGGCGAGATGCTGGATGGCACCTGAAATGCCGACGGCGACATAAAGGTCCGGCGCCACGATCTTGCCGGTCTGGCCGACCTGGTAATCGTTGGGCACGAAGCCGGCATCGACGGCAGCGCGCGAGGCACCGACCGCAGCACCCAATTTGTCGGCCACTTCTTCCAGCATCTTGAAATTGTCGCCCGACTGCATGCCGCGACCACCCGAGATCACGATCCGCGCCGAGGTGAGTTCCGGACGCTCGGTCTTCTGCACTTCTTGGCCCAGGAACTTCGAGAGACCTGCATCGCCGCCCGAGGCGATCTTTTCGACCGCGGCAGAGCCACCGGTTTCAGCGGCGGCATCGAATGCCGTCGCGCGCACGGTGACCAACTTGATCTTGTCCGACGATTGCACGGTGGTCAGTGCGTTGCCGGCATAGGTCGGGCGCACGAACGTGTCCGGGCTCTCGACCGCCGAGATTTCCGAAATCTGCTGCACGTCGAGGAGTGCTGCGGCGCGCGGCAAGATGTTCTTGCCGTTGACCGTCGCGGCAGCCAGCACATGGCTGTAATTGGCGGCAAGGCTGACGATCAGCTTGGCCACGTTTTCAGCCAGCGCATGGCCATAGATGGCGTCATCGGCCAGCAGGACCTTGGCGACGCCAGCCACCTTGGCCGCGGCCGCGGCCGCGCCTTCAGCACCGGCACCGGCCACCAGGATATGAATGTCGCCGCCAATTTTCTGGGCGGCGGTAACGGCATGCAAGGTCGCTGATTTCAGCGAGGCGTTGTCATGCTCGGCAAGGACGAGAATGCTCATGATCTATGACCTCAGATGACTTTTGCTTCGTTCTTCAGCTTGTCGACCAGCTCGGCCACAGACTTCACCTTGATGCCAGCCGAACGCTTCGGCGGTTCGGACACTTTCAAGGTCTTCAGTCGCGGGGTGGGGTCGACGCCCAGCTGCTCCGGGGTCAAGGCATCAATCGGCTTCTTCTTCGCCTTCATGATGTTGGGGAGCGATGCGTAACGCGGTTCGTTGAGGCGGAGGTCGGTGGTCATGACGAAGGGCGTCTTGACCTCGATCGTCTCCAACCCACCATCGACTTCGCGGGTCACGTTGGCGGTATTGTTGTCGTTCAAGACCAGCTTCGAGGCAAAGGTCGCCTGCGGCCAACCGAGCAACGCCGACAGCATCTGGCCGGTCTGGTTGGCATCGTCATCAATCGCCTGCTTGCCCAGGATCACCAAGCCCGGCTGTTCCTTGTCGACCACGGCTTTCAATAGCTTCGCGACCGCCAGCGGCTGCAGCTCGACATCGGTCTGCACATGGATGCCGCGATCGGCACCCATGGCAAGGGCTGTACGAATGGTTTCCGCGCACTGCGCGTTGCCCAGCGAGACAGCGACGATTTCCGTCACCTTGCCGGCTTCCTTGAGGCGGACGGCCTCCTCGGTCGCAATTTCGCAAAAGGGATTCATGGACATCTTGACGTTCTGGGTTTCGACGCCCGTGCCGTCCGCTTTGACGCGAACCTTCACGTTGGCATCGATCACCCGCTTAACTGCGACGAGGACTTTCATCTTGATGGACCCGGATGAGACAGTGTTTGAACTACTGTGGTTGCAACGGTCGATGCCCGCGGCGCTCGGTAACCTGCCCGTTCGGCAAGCCCTGTGCCCGGCGCGACACCCCCTGCCCTCGCACACCGCACAAAACGGCCGCGAGGCAGTAAATTTCGCATGCGCAAAATAGGGGCATGGCATCTTTGTGTCAACGCCGCCACATAACTAGCCCCGAAGCGTCAAACAAGCGCTTAAGCGCGAAATATCAAGGGCTTCGTGACCATCCGCAGCGTGTGGTTAACTCCTGGCTCCGCCCATTCGGGTAAGCTGCATGCAGCTTCCTTAGGCAATCCTTGCCAGGATTTTGAGCAATGGGACCTCGCCCAAGAACCGATTCTACCGCAAGCGCTTTGGTGCCCGCTTGGGCAAAATCTTCCCCGTTGCCCCATCCCAACCCTCCCTCTGAAGGGAGAGGGCCTTCCGACCGAATTTACACAAACACCACGCTCCAAACTCCCTCTCCCTTCAGAGGGAGGGCTGGGGTGAGGCTGCGCGTTCAGTTTCGCTCTACCTATTCTTCCCCGGCACCCACAGCACGTCGCCTTGCCCCTTGTCATTGACATAGCGCGCCATGACGAAGAGGAGGTCGGAGAGGCGGTTGATATACCGCAGGCCCGCCGGATTGACCGGCTCGGTTTCCATGAGCTGGGTGATATCGCGCTCGGCACGCCGGGCGATGGTGCGCGCGAGATGGAGATAGGCGGCAGCCGATGTGCCACCGGAGAGCACGAAGCTTTTCAGCGGCTGCAGTTCGGCATTCAGCCGGTCGATCTCCTGCTCCAGCCGTTCGACCTGCGCCTCGACCACACGCAGGGGCGGATAATCCTTCGGATCCTCCGGCTGGCAGAGATCGGCGCCCAGATCGAAGAGGTCGTTCTGGATCCTGCTCAGCATGCCGTCAATGTCGCCATTTGTATGCAACCGTGCGACCCCGATCGCGGCATTGGCTTCGTCGACCGTGCCATAGGCCGCAACCCGCAGATCATGCTTCTTCACGCGCTTGCCTGAGCCCAGCGACGTCGAACCCTTGTCGCCGCCCTTGGTATATATGCGCGTGAGCTGGACCATATCTCAGCGCACCAGGATATAAAGCACGAAGCAGACGACGGCCCCGGCCTGGAACAGCACACGGTAACGCATGAACTTGTTGCTATTCTTCTTGTTGAAGTCGCCACCCTTGCCCATGGCAAAGACGCCGACCAGCAGCGTGCCCAGGGTGAGGAGCATGAAGATGATGAGGAAGACGAGGATGATGGTTGTCATGTCCTGATGATAGCGGCGTGAACGCTGCCGCGCTAGAGTGAAGGGAATGGGCCAAGAGCTGGCTTTCGGCCCCCCCCCCGCAACCTACGAGACCCATAAGGGAACGGACCATGCGACGTATAGTCCTGCCGGATGGCAGCAATATCCCGGTGATCGGGCAAGGCACCTGGCGGATGGGGGAAGTAGCCGCCAGGCGCAGCACCGAGGTAAAGGCATTGCAGGCCGGCATCGACCTTGGCCTCACCCTCATCGACACCGCCGAAATGTACGGCAGTGGCGGCGCCGAGGAGGTTGTGGGCGAGGCGATCAACGGCCGCCGCGACGAAGTTTACATGGTCAGCAAGGTGCTTCCCAGCAATGCGAGTTTTGCTGGGACGCTCAAAGCCTGCGAACGCAGCCTGAAGCGCCTCAAGGTCGAGTGTCTCGATCTCTATCTTCTGCATTGGCGCGGCGGCGATCCGCTGGCCGAGACGCTAAAGGCGTTCCTGCAGCTGCAGGACCAGGGCAAGATCAAGAGCTTCGGTGTCAGCAATTTCGATGTGAATGACATGAAGCAATGGTTGGCGATCTCCGGCGCTGCCGCCACCCAGACCAACCAGATCCTCTACAATGTCGGGGTTCGCGGCCCGGAACATGACCTAGCTCCCCTCATGACGCGTCACGGTGTTACTCTGATGGCCTATTGCCCGCTGGCGCAAGGCGACGTCAAGGCGTTTGCCAAACTTCGGCCCATCGCCCAGCGCCATGATGCTACCGTGGCCCAAGTGATGCTGGCCTGGGCCACCCGCAGCAAGCTTTCCTTCGCTGTCCCGAAGAGCAGCAATGTCGCACGCCTCAAGGAAAACGCCGCCGCCATGGACCTCCGCCTCACGCCCGAGGATCTGGCCGAGATCGACGCCGCCTTTCCCGCGCCGAAAAGACCGGTGCCGCTGGAGATGATATGAGTATGTTCGTTCCATCCCCTCACCCCACCCCCTCTCCCGCAAGGGGAGAGGGGCTTCTCACTCGCAAGGCAACAATCATTATATCATTCAACGATACTGCCGAATAAAACGCATCCCCTCTCCCCTCGCGGGAGAGGGTTAGGGAGAGGGGGAGCGACTGATGAACGATCAGAGCAACAAGCACAATACCTTCACCCTCCGCCCTGCCCGTGACGCCGAGCGCCCGATCCTCGATGACATCTGCTTCCGCTCGAAAGCGCATTGGGGCTATGATTCCGCCTTCATGGAAAATGTCCGCGATCAGATCCGCGTGCATGCAGATGCGGTGAAGGCTGGTCGCGTCTGGGTGGCCGTTGATTCCGCCGACAAACCTTTGGGGCTGGTCGAGGTCGACCCCATTGACCACGACGCCGCCGACCTCACGCTCCTCTTCATCGCCCCTGAGAATCTCCGCCAGGGCATCGGCCGTGCGCTTTATGAAAAGGCCCGCGACCTTGCCCGCCGATTGGGCGCCCGTGAGCTCCTCATCGATTCCGACCCGCAGGCTGCCACCTTCTATGCGTCAATGGGCGCCATCCGCATCGGCGCGGAACCGACCGGCTATCAGGGCCGGCTGCTGCCGCGATTCAGCACGCCGATCGATGCCTGAAGGCAGGGAGCAGACTTGACACCAACCCTCCCTTGCATGGGGAGGTCGGGAGGGGGCTAGATCGATACCCCATACATCGCCGTATGCGTTCCCCAACAACATCTTCCGGATTCCGGTACGCCGGCGCGAATATCTGTGAGCGCCGTCACAGTTTGCCCGATACGGGCGACCTGATCCGGGCCACGGCGCGACTGCTCCTTTAGGCGGGCCGATACCCGGCCGCCGCTGGTCATGAACCCAGCCTTGAGGAGGTTGCCATGATTGTGAAGACACCCCCGATCGAACCGATCGGCGAAACTCCCGGCGGCTATGGCTATGATTTCGATTTGCTGAAGATGGGCTACTACCGCAGTTTCGAGGCGACGCTCACCGGCACCGCCGCTGCCAACACGCTGATCGGCGGCAGTGGCAATGACAAAATCCTGGGGCTCGCCGGCAACGACATTCTCATTGGCGGTGGCGGCAATGATTGGCTGGTGGGTGGTGCTGGCAATGACCAGCTGATCGGCGGCGCCGGTTACGATGTCGCCAGCTATATCGACTCGCCCGATGCCATCTATGTCGACCTCACCACCGGCGAAGGTCACGACAACAACCTCGGCAACGGCGTCAATGCCGACAGTCTCGGCGACAATCTTTCCGACATAGAGCAGGTCAATGGCTCAGTGTACGGCGACACGCTTGTCGGCAACGAGGACGGCAACGCGTTCTACGGCTATGACGGCAACGATGTCATGTACGGTTTCGCCGGCGACGACCAGCTCTTCGGCATGGACGGCGACGATACGCTCTCCGGCGGCAACGGCAACGACGCGTTGGATGGCGGCTACGGCAATGACACGCTGAATGGCGGCAATGGCGATGACGACCTCACCGGCGGAGCCGGCAATGATAAGTTGTCAGGCGGCATTGGTATCGACCAAATCAGTGGCGGCAGCGGCAATGACGACATCCATGGCGGTGCCGATAACGACGTCCTCTCCGGCGCGTCCGGCAATGACAATCTCTATGGTGACGCTGGCGACGATGCCATCACCGGCGGCAGCGGCAACGACCGCATCCATGGTGGCGACGGTTATGACCATCTGAAGGGCGAGGCTGGCGACGACACTATCTATGCTGAAGGTGGCAGCGCCCATATGGAAGGTGGCGAGGGCAGCGACATCCTCTATGGCGATGCTGAAGAAGACTCCCTCGATGGCGGCGACGATCGTGACTATCTGTTCGGCGGTGGCGCCAACGATTTCATATGGGGCGGCAACGGCAACGATATGATGAACGGCGATGATGCTGACGATTATCTAGATGGTCAGGCCGGCGATGACGAGTTGCACGGCGGGACGGGCACCGACTGGCTCCTCGGCGGCATGGGCTCCGACACGCTCTATGGTGATGGCACCACCCTCGAAACTGCCGACATCTTCTTCTTCGAAGTCTTTGGCAATAACGGCGCCGATCACGTCAAGGATTTCGACGTCGATCATGACATCCTGGATTTGGACGGTCTGGGTGGAGCCGGCGTTAGCGTCAGCCATACCGCCAACGGCTGGCTGCAACTCGACTTTGACGGTGGCGGTTCAGTTGATTTCGTCGGCAACGAGCAACTGGCCAATGTGAACAGCATGAGCCAGCTCAATGCGATGATCGAGATACATTACGACGATTGGAACGGCGCCTAAACGATGGTTCGCATTGAGCGAGACTGAGATCTGCCCCACCCCGACCCTCCCCCTAAAGGGAGAGGGAGCTGGAACGAGTTAGTTCGAACAGACTTCGCTCTAGAGCCCTCTCCCTTTAGGGGGAGGGTTGGGTGGGGGCATGAGTGATGAGTCTTAGAGAACTGGGCCCCGACGCCTCGCCTCAAATCACCTTGCCCGGATTCAATATCCCCCTGGGATCCAGTGCTGCTTTCAATCGCCGCATGACATCGATCTCCGCTGGCGATCGCGAATACGACAGATAGCCCCGCTTCAGGGTGCCGATGCCGTGCTCCGCCGAGACCGAGCCGGCGAAGTCGCGGACGCAGGCATAGACGATCTCATCGACATCATGCGTGCGCTCGCCCGCCGCATAGGCGACGCAAGTCGTGATGTGGAGATTGCTGTCGCCGATATGGCCATAGAAATAGAACTGCCCGTTCGGCCAGCGCGCGGCAAGACGCGCGCGGCAGTCTTCCGCAAAGTTGCCGATGCGCCCGACGCCCAGGCTCACGTCGAAATTGACGATGTCCGGCAAGGTGTCGAGGGCATAGCCTTCGCGCACGCGCCAGAAATCTTGCGCCTCCTTCTCGTTCTGGGCAATGACGGCGTCGACGAGTGCGCCCTCTTCCAGTGCTGCTTCGAGGAAAGACTGGAAGCGCACCGGATCGTTCTCCGCGTTCGATCCCTGATGCTCGATCAGCACATAGAAAGGATGATCGAGCCCCAACGGCTGCGACTTGGTCATCTGGTGTCCGCTCACAAAGCGATAGAAATCCGGCCACATCACCTCAAAGGCCGAGGGACCGCCGAGATCGATTTCAGCCCGGCGCAGCAGGGAAAGCACAGACTGGAAATTGCCGAGCGCGCAGAAGGCAGTGCTGGTCGAGCGCGGTGCCGGCTTCAGGCGGAATACGACGCGCGTGATGACGCCCAGCGTCCCCTCGCTGCCGATGAACAGCTGCTTCAGATCGAAGCCGGCATTGTTCTTGAGCATCTTGTTGAGGCTGGTGAGCACGGTCCCATCGGCCAGCACCGCTTCCAGCCCCAGCACCTGCGCCCGCGCCATGCCATAGCGGATGACACGGTTACCGCCGGCATTGGTGGCGAGATTGCCACCCACCTGTGCACTGCCGCGGCTCCCAAGATCAAGAGGCAACAGGAAACCCTGCTCGGCTGCGGCCATCTGCGCCCGCTCAAGCGGCGTGCCCGCGAGCACGGTCAAGGTCGCCGCTTCGACGTCCAGTTCCTCGATGCCGTTGAGAAGGTCGAGAGAAAGGGCGATATCGTCAGGCCCGGCATTGGCGCCACCTGCAAGGCCCGTGAGCCCACCTTGTGGTACGACCGACTGGCCGACATCGCTGCAGATCTTGAGCGCCGCCGCGACCTCATCCGTGTTGCGTGGCCGCAGGAGCGCTTTGGGGAGATGCTTGCCGGTCATGCTCATATCGGACCGATGGCGCGGTCCGATATCATAGCCTGTGAGAACGGCACCCTCGCCCAATGCCGCGCGCAACACCTCGATTACATCCGCCATCACTGCCCCCAAAATGAGGGCGGCAGGTTAGCCCGTCTCAGCCTTGCAGGGCCATAGATCTCAGCTGCCGAAACGAATGATGGTCTTCGACACGCGGCGTCTCTGCGGTCGCAGCCGTATCCTCAGGCGCTTTCGCCCAAATGCGCTCATGGAAAAAGAACACCACCGTATTCACCGCAGGCTCGATCAGCGCCACGCCGAGGGCCACCGGCAGAGAGCCGGAAATAAGGTAGGCGACACCGAAGCCGACGCTGAAATGCAGCAGGGCGAACGACCCCGTTTTCAACAGATCCCGCTTCATGACAAGCTCCTTACTTGCGAATAATTCTCATTAGCAAATATGGGAGCGTTGCAGGCCGGACTCAAGTGAGTTTTCTCGATCCAACTAATCGATCAACTCGATCATAGACCTTATGTCGAATGGAGAAATCGATCAGGGAAGCAGCTTGGCGAGCCTGGCGACCAGATCCGGGTCGGTGGCGATCTCCTGACCGTCGAGGCGTCGGATCGGCACGCAGCCCAGCAGGGAATTGGTGATGAAAAGTCCCTGCAGTCTCGCAAAATCACCCCGTTCGAGGCTTTTTTCCGCGATCTCGCAGCCGGCCTCCGCCCCCTTCAGCAGCAGAACATGGCGCACGATGCCGTCCAGCACGCCGTCGGCCAGCGGTGGTGTCACCCATTGATCGTCCAGTAGGGCAAACAGGTTGCCGCGCGCGAAGCCGGCGACATGGCCCTGATTGTTGAGCATCAGCCCTTCCTGGGCGCCCAGCGCCTGCGCCTGCTGCTGGGCCAGCACGTTGTCGAGATAGTTGAGCGATTTGATGCGGCTCAAGGGCGAGCCTTCATTGCGCCGGATCGGCACCAGGGCGGCATCGAGCGATTGCGGCACCGGTGGGTGCGCGCTCGCCGTGATCACCAGGGTGGGCTTGGGATCAAGCGGCAGCAGCAGGCCGCGCGATCCCACACCGCGCGACAGGGTCAGGCGCAAGGCAGCACGCCCTTGGGTAAGATCGTTGGCCGCCAGCAACGCCGCCATCGCGGTTGCCACCTCCGTTGCCTCGACCGGCAGCGGCAGATCAAGGAGCGTGGAGGCGCGGCCCAGCCGTTCCAGATGGGCCGCCAGATTGACCGCATGGCCATCGACCGCCGCCAGCGTTTCAAAGATCCCGTCGCCCAGAGTAAAGCCACGATCCCGCGGATCGATGCGCGCCTCGCTGGGAGACATCAGCGCGCCGTTGATCCAGATCATGCGGCAGATCCTCCAACGTCGCCCAGGCCATCGGTCCGGGCGCTGCCGTCATAGGCCAGCGTTTCAATGAGCGCCTTGGCCTTGGTCAAACTCTCATCCAGCTCCAGCCCCGGATCACTGTCGGCGACGATACCGCCGCCCACCTGGAAGCTGAGATCGTCGCCCTTCACGCAATAGGTCCGGATGACGATGTTGCTGTCCATGCTGCCATCGAAGCCAAGATAGCCGATGGCGCCACAATATGGCCCGCGCGAGGTCGGTTCCAGTTCGGCGATGATTTCCATGGCACGGATCTTCGGCGCGCCGGTGACCGATCCACCCGGGAACGTCGCGCGCAACAGGTCGACAGCATTCTTGTCGGGCAGCATCTGGCCCGTCACCACCGAGACCAGATGATGCACGGTCGCGTAGGATTCGAGCCCCCACAGCACCGGCACCTTGACGGTCCCCATGCGGCAGACGCGGCTGAGATCGTTGCGCAGCAGATCGACGATCATCAGATTCTCAGCGCGGTCCTTCTCGCTCGCACGCAGTTCAGCAGCGAGTGCTGCATCCTCGGCGGTGGTGCGGCCGCGCGGGCGCGTGCCCTTGATCGGCCGCGTCTCGACCTCTCCATCGCGCACGGAGAGAAACCGTTCCGGCGAGGATGACAGCAGGGCCACGTCGGAAAATTCGAGGAAGGCCGCGAAGGTCGCCGGATTGCGGCGGCGTAGCGCGCGGTAGAGTTCGAACCGGTCGATGCCGGCATGGAGCTTGGCGCGGAAACGCTGGGTGATGTTGGCCTGATAGATATCGCCGGCTTCGATATAGTCGATGGTGCGGCGGACCATGCGCTTGTAATCGGCGCCGCTCAGCTCCGGCCGCGCGGCGATCGCCCAGGAAGAACCGCTGGCCGGCTGCACCGTGTGGGCAAAAAGATCGAGCGCCCAATCGATGCGGGCGCGGGCGCGTGCTGGCCGCATATCATCATTGGCCGGGAAGCCGCTCGATATCAACCAGCCGCGCTTGGCGACATGATCCAGCGCCACCACCAGATCATAGGCGCCGAGCAGAAGATCGGGGATATCTTGGTCGTCCCGCCGGTGACGCGGCACGCGCTCCAGATGATGGCGCAGGCCATAGCCGAAGGACCCAGCGACACCCCCCTGGAACGGCGGCAGGTCGGGCAGGCTCGGCATTTGATAGCGCGCCATCATCCGCGACAGGGTCTCGAACGGATCGCCGCGCGTGACATTGCCGTCCAGCGTCACATGGTCATTGTCGGCGCTGAGCCTGTGGAACGGGTCCGCCATGATGAAGGAATAGCGGCCGAGTGTTTCATGGGGCAGCGCGCTGTCGAAAAAGGCGAGACCGCCCGCCGGCCGCAGGGCAGCAGCCCAGCGCAGCGGATCCAGCGCAGTGTCCGGCAAGGCATGAATGAGCGGCAGCATTGTCATGGGCTGGAACTTACCACGCCGCCGCCGCTGGTTAAAACCGGGAAGCGTCAAGGACTTATGTGTTTTCGACCAGCCAAAATGCAGCTATTTCTGGCGCTGGTTGCGCTTGATAAGGGCGCGCAAGGCCTGCACATCCGCGGCAATCGCCGTGCGGCAGGCAGCTTCCATGGCCCGATAGCGGGTCAGCACCTCTTCCCCAGTGCGCGTCAATGCCGCCCCACCCCCCTTGGCGCCGCCGGTCACGGCGGCGACCACAGGGGCGCCGAGATGCTGGTTGAGCTCATCGACCAGCAGCCAGGCGCGGCGATAGCTCATGCCGAGCTTGCGGCCGGCAGCGGAAATCGACCCGGTGTCGCGGATCGCTTCGAGGAGGTCCGCCTTGCCGGGGCCGATGGCAACGTCGGGCTCGATCACCACCCTGAGGCGCGGCCCGGTCTGTGATGTTCTGGATCGCGTCGGCTTGCCCATCTGCTATTCCGCCGCGCGTGCCAGCAGGACCGGCGCGTCCGTCAAGCTGTAGCGCGTGAAGTCGCGGCAATGCGCCGGCAGCGGCACCACGTCCATGGTGCCGGCGGTTGCATCCATGATGATCATGGCGACGGTCGCGGAAAGATCGCCGGCGGAGTTGGGCAGGACCGGCCGGCACACGGCAAAGGGGGCCGCGAAATCGTCGAAGAAGGCGCACTTCAAATCGTCGGGTGAAACTTTGCCTGTTCCCAGCAATTTCTGCACCCGCCAATCGCGGTAGAAACTGTCGCCGAGCAGCCCCACATCCTTCAGCTTGGCGAGCGCCACCGGGCTCACCCAGTGATTGGCATGCACCAGCATGCCGTCCTGCGGATAGATCGGAAATGCTTCGTCAGGCGCGCATTCGAAGTCGATGGCAAATCCTTCCGCCGTGCTCAGCATCATATTGTTGGAGCAGGTCTTGGGCGTTGCCGCCACCGCGCGCACGGCCATGGCGAAATGGCGCTGCTCCAGCACCTTCCGGCGGATGAGCACCAGCGGCACGCCGGTCTGCCGGTAGTCGCGTTCGGATTCCAGGTAATTGGCCGTGATCGCAATGCCGGCATCGTTCATGCCGCAGCGGGCCAGACCGCCGGCTTCAACGAAGGTGATGAAATCCGGTCCATCGTTGCGGCTCACGCGCAGTACGATGGCGGTGTCGGCGCATTCCGCCCGCCAATCCCAATTCTGTCCATGGATCACGCGGCCGGTGCTGCTGCGCTCGGGCAGGATGATGGCGCCGGTACAGCCATCAACCGTATCATCCTCTGCCTCCGGCTTGTTCTTCAGGCGCCGCGCCTGGGAGACGATCTCGGTCCGGGCATTGATGAGCACGATATCGTCGAGGCTGACCCCGGCGCCTTCCGCAATGCCGCGCATCTCCTCCAGATAATGCGCACCGAAAGCAGCGATATGTCCGGCGAACTCACCGATGAGGTGCGACTTCTCCGCGCCCTCGAAGCCAAGCTCCTCCAGCGTGCCCCCGTAAAGCTCGATCGACCGCTTCACCCGCGCCGGCACCGCCTTGCCATACTGGACCCCCCGCTCATAAGGCGTGCCGCTGACGGCGACGAAGGGAAAAGGCTGCGGGTTGGGGGCGGACATCACTGGGTGCTCCGGGTAGCGTGATCTGGGGTGAGTCTTAGCCAATGGCGCATGTCGTGACAATGAGAAGCAGAAATCCAGCCTCGGTGCAGTTCGTCTCCCTTTAGGGGGAGGTTAGGTGGGGGCATGGGTGATGGCTATCCAATATCGAAACTGAGCGCAGCCCCCACCCCGGAGGCGAATGCCGACCCTCGTCGGCGGCCCTCCCCCTAAAGGAAGAGGGAGAAAGTAAGCTCACTTGTTTGCTACCCCCATCCCCATGATCTCCTGCGCCACCAGTTCCTGCAGATGCCACAGGTTGCGGTCGTAGATGCCGTATTCGCTGAGCTTGGCCACCGTGTTGTAGAGATAGCTGGCGCACGATCCCATATGGCCGCAGGCGCGGGCCAGCATCTGGGCGGCGAGTTCCGTCGTAGGCGGCTCCGGCATGTGGAAGCCCTTGGGGTGCGCCCAGAAGACCAGCGCCCGGCGCTTGATCCCATTCGTCCGCACGGTGACCCAGCGGATGTAATTGAGATCGCCGGGGCGATCCACTTCGCGCAGCAGCAGGGTCAGCAATTCATCGACGACCTTCTCTTCCGGCAGGCGGAACAGGATACCGTCGCACGACCCGCCATGCTCCAGCGCCAGCATCAGGCCGGGCTGTTCCGGCGTCCCGCGCCAGCTGGTGAGCTGCATGGAGAATTGCCGGTGCCAGCCATGGGCCGTGCCGCGCAGATGCTCGACATAATTGAAGCCGGGATTCCAGATGAGCGAGCCATAAGCAAAGATCCAGAACGGCCCATCGTCCTTTTGCGCGGCATAATTCTGCGCCGCGGCCAGATAATCCTCGTCGCTGAGATAGATGCGGCCAGCCAGTCGCCCAGGGTCCGGCACCGGCCGCTCGCAGCGCGCCACCAGCTCGGCCGTCAGCATCATCTGCTTCATCGATCGTCCCAGGAATGTATCGTCGCCGCGGCATATCCTATTTGCCGGACATGTGATGCACAACTGGGCCGCTGGCGGCAACCTACTTCAGGTTGAACACGATCGGCATGGTGAATTGCAGGGTGGCGCCTTCCATTTCGGCCGGGACCGGCGGCAAGGGGGTGGCGCGCTGGAACATGGCGACGGCTTCTTCATCCAGCGTCTCGACGCCGGAGCCGCGGCTGACGCGGGCTCCGACGAGATTGCCCTGGCGATCGATCACGAAGGTGACGTTGGGCGTTCCCACCTGGTTCTTGCGCTTCGCGGCCTTCGGGTATTTCCGGTATTTCTTGATGTGCTTCTCGAAGGCCAGCAGCCACATGTTCTTGGCATTGGCAACGCGCGCAAGATCAGCCGGTGTCGGGCCGGCAGCCACGGGCGCTGCGGTCTGAGCCGGTTGTGGCGGCGTTTCCACCTTTGTGGGCGACGGTGCTTCCTGCGTGTTCTTGAAATCGTTCGGCGGCAGGTCGGTTTCCGGCTTCTTCTCGATCGGCTTCTTTTTCTTCTCCGGCACCTTCTTCTTCTTTTTCTTCACCGGTTTCGGTTTTTCCGGAGCGGCCACGGCCACCTTCACCTCGGGCGGTGCAGGCGGGATAAGGTCGAGCTCGCTGATGGGAGGCGGCGGTTCGACCACGGGTTCGATTTCCGGAATCTCCTCGATCCGCTGCGGCGGTGGCGGCGCCACCGGCACGGGCGCAAGTTCAAAGGCGATCACGGTCGGTGGCGGCAAAATGATCTCGTTGGGCCGCTGCCCCCAATAGACATAGCCGGCAGCACCGCCACCGACATGGAGGCCCATCATCAGCACGCCAGCGGCCGTCCAGCGGCCGGCAGCCTTGCTGCGGCGATCCAATGAGCTTTGGAACAGAGGCCGCATGATTTTTAGGGTGCTGGCGCTGGTGGCGGCGTCACCGGCGCATCCGTGGCCGGCGGCAGTTCGAGGCCGACCAGCGCGATCTTCAGGTAACCCACTTCGCGCAGCATGTTCATGACGGTCATGATCTCGCCATACTCGACCGTCTCGTCGGCGCGCAGGAAGATGCGGGTTTCCTTGTCACCCTTGGTCTGGGCCTCAAGTGCCGGGCCGAATGTCTCGCGCGGCACCTTGTTGTTGCCCAGGCTGATGCCGAGCTGCGCATCGACGGTCAGGAACAGCGGCTTGTCCGGGCGCGGTGCCGGCGTTGCGGTCGAGGCCGGCAGGTCGACCGCGACATCGACGGTCGAGAGGGGTGCCGCCACCATGAAGATGATCAGCAGAACCAGGATGACGTCGATGAAGGGTGTGACGTTGATGTCATGGTTCTCGGCAAGATCGTCATCGCTGCCATGATTGAGCCGGACTGCCATCGCTGCCGCCCTATTCCGCCGCTTCGCGGAACTGACCGCGGCGACGATCGAGGTCGCGGCTGGTCAGGCGCAGGATCTCAGCCGAGATGTCGGCGAGAAGTGCTCGGTAGCCCGAAATCGAGCGCGCGAATTTGTTGTAGATCACCACGGCCGGAATGGCGGCAACCAGGCCGATGGCGGTTGCCAGCAAGGCTTCAGCAATGCCCGGCGCCACCACGGCAAGATTGGTGGTCTGCGCCTTCGAGATGCCGATGAAGGCGTTCATGATGCCCCAGACGGTCCCGAACAGGCCGACGAAGGGTGCCGTCGAGCCGATGGTGGCAAGAATACCCGTGCCCCGCGTGACATAGCGCGAGGCAGCAGCCTCGATCCGCTCCAGGCGCGAGGCGACACGTTCCTTGATGCCTTCCGCCGGCAGGCCGACGGAGATCTCCAATTCATGGACGGCAGCGGCAATGAGGTCGCGGGCCGGGCCATCCTTCAGCTGCGCCGCACTCACCCCGTCGGCCAACGACGGCACCGCGGCCAGCGTCTGGCGGGCAAGCCGCGCCTGGCGCTTGGCACCCATCAATTCGATGCTGGTCACCAGCCACACGGTCCAAGTGACGATCGAGGCGAAGGCCAGGCCCAGCATGACCGATTTCACGATCCAATCCGCCTGCATGAACATGCCCCAGGGCGACAGATCGTGGGGCAGCACGGCGGCATCCGGCGGCAAAGGCAAACCATCGGGACCCAGCACAACCTCATCCGCCGCCGCGACGGGCTGGCCATCGGGGCCAAGGGCTGCCGGCGCTTCAGTTGTTGCAGGCGCGCTGCCTGCCGCGGGTGCCGCCGGTACCGTATCCGTGGCAGCCGGTGCCGGCACCACCTCCTGTGCCAATCCTGGTCCGAGCGGCAGGCTCACCAGCAGGAGGGCGATGAGGCCGGCGGACACCCTCCTCAAGGTCAAGGCGTGGGACATCAGCGTTTCAACGAGGCGCTCAGGCATTTTTCTATCCAATTAGGTCAATCAGTTAGCGGCAAGTCGCACGGCAACAGCCCGGACAGCGGCAGATTTACCTAGGGTTATGATAGGAATGAGAATGAATTGCAATATCGATTGTAACGGCAAAGAGCCTGCCGCTTGCTCCTATTCCCGCGCCCATTCCCTGGCTCACTCGGCCACCTGCCGGACCAGACGCTTGGCCTGCTCCGCCCGCTTCCGGCGCTGGCGTTTCATCCACCACATGGTGAGGCCGGTGATGGAGAAGAGCAGCGGCAACAGGCCGGAGACGAACACCAGGAATTTCCACACCGGCCCCCAGCCGAAGCCGTAATGAAGCGGCCGCTGATAGAGGGCGAAGGTATCACCGGCATTAAAGGCAGCCGGATCACGCACATCGACGATTGCGGCTTTCCAGGGATCGACGAACACGGTGGTGTTGAACATCGTGCTGTCCTGGCCGGTGCGGCCGTAGCTCAGCCGGTAGGGCTGGTCCGGCCGCTGCGGCAGGAAGGCGCTTTGCAGGCTGAGATCGGGCGGAACCGCGGCATCGGCAAGTGCAACGGCGGCTGTGATATCGATGGGTGCCACTCCCGCCACAGGCTGCACGGTCACGGCATTGGGGCGCAAATCCCGCACCGGCGTCATCAGCCCGACGATGGCATTGATCGGTTGCGGATAGACGATGTAGAGGCCGCTGAAGCTGACGATCACAAAGACAGCGAGCAGCCAGAAACCGAACGTGTTGTGAAGGTCGCGGTTGAGACGCAGCGTCGTGGCGTTGCGCTTGATGGTCAGTTGCTGGCGCCATTGTCCCGGCCGCGGCCACCACATGATAAGACCGCTGATGCCAAGGAACAACATCACGACACCCAGCCAGCCGACGATGTCGCGGCCGAAGCCTGGAATCATCAGCGACCCATGCAGCTGATGCGCGATGCCGAAGAACCCGCCCAATGGTCCACCGGGCTTGTTCATGCCCTTCTGCACATCGAGGACAGCCAGCGAGACCGGATCGATCTTGACGCTGCCACCACCCATCATCCCCGCCGGCCCGGCGGGCGCTGCGCCGCCCCCCGGATTGGCGCGTGCAAAGCGGATGGTGGCGGGCTGCCCATCTTCCGGGGGCCAGGTGATGGCGGTGGCTTTGATTTTGTCGCCAACCGCGGCGGTGGCGGCGGCAATGAGCTCGGCAATCGGCGCTGCCTCACCGGCGACAAGATCGTAGCGCGGCCCCTCGGCGCCGAACCAGGCGGGGAGATCGTCGTGATAGACCAGCACGCTGCCGGTGAGGCCGAGAAGCACCAAGGGCAGGAACAGGATGAGCGCCAGCCACAGATGAATTTCCTGCAGCAATTGGCGAAAGGTCATTTTCAAGAACGTTGGGCGTTTCATGGCAGCGGGCTCTTCTTAGAGGTCCGCCCAGCGGCGGAGAAGGTTGTGATAGACGCCGGTGAGCGGCACCACCGAGGCATGGGCCGGCATGTCGGCGCTCACCTGCTGGATGGCACGATCGAGGTTGAACAGCAGCGTCCGCTGACTGTCGTCGCGCACCATGCTTTGCAGCCAGAAAAATGAGGCGATGCGAACGCCCCGCGCGATCGGCATTACCGCGTGGAGGCTGGTCGAGGGATAGAGCACCATGTCACCTGCAGGCAGCTTGATATGGTTGCTGCCGTACGAGTCCTCGATGGCGAGCTCGCCACCCTCATATTCATCGGGCGCACTGAGGAACAAGGTGCAGGAGAGATCGGTGCGAATGCGCGTCTCCGGCTGGAGCCCCTGGCGGATCGCGTTGTCGACATGAGCGCCGAAACCATCGCCCGCGCCATAGCGGTTGAAGAGCGGCGGGAAGACGCGTGACGGCAGGGCCGCCGAAACGAACAACGGATTGCTCTCCAAGGCCGTGAGGATGAGGTCGCCCAGGGTCAGAGCAGCCGGACTTTCTTCCGGCAGTTGCGCGTTCTTCTTCACTTTGGCGGATTCAGGGCCGGCGGTGGCGCGGCCATCGATCCAATCGGCCTCGGCGAGAATTTTCCGGCAATAGGCGACCTGGTCTGGCGTCAGCACGCCAGGAATCCGTAGCAGCATCTGATCAGTCCCTCAAATCGGCATAACCCCGGCCGCTGCCGCGGCCGGGGTTATGCTGTCCTTCAATGTTGCGTCGCTCAGAACTTCAAGCTGGTCGTAAACAGGGCCGAGCGACCGGGTCCTGGTGTCACGAATCCGCCGCCGACCTGGTCGACGTAGAATTGGTCCGTCAAATTGTAGAGATTGAATTGAAACTCGATGTTCTCTGTCAGGCGGTATTGCCCCATGAGGTCGAATACCCAGTAGCTGTCGATGTTCTTTTCATCGGCTGCCCCAAACAGATATTTGCGCGTGCCCATATAGGTGGCACCGGCACCGACCGTGACATCCCGGTTCCACCAAGGGAGATCGTAGCTGGTCCACAGCGACAGGGCATGTTCCGGCATGTTGCGGAATACCGCCGCATCATTGGCGCTTGCCGCTTCGACGATCTTGCCCTTCATGTAGGCGTAGCCGGCGGCCACTTCCCAGCCCTCGGCGATCTCGCCCGATACGCCAAGTTCGATGCCGCGCACGCGCTGCTTGCCGGTCACCACATAGTCCGGGTTCAGCGGGTCATTGTTTTGATCGACAAGCTGCCCGTCCTTGTCAGTCTGGAAGATTGCCGCCGTCAGCGACAGCTTCTCGTCGAGCAGATTCCATTTGGTGCCGACTTCATAGGTCGTCGTCTCCAGCGCCTTGGCCTGGTCTTCCGGGATCGTCGTCGAGACGGAAAGATCGGCGGCCTGCGGCGTGAAAGACTTGCCATAGCCGAAATAGATGCTGCCATATTCGACCGGCTTGAACACCAGGCCCGCCTGCCAGCTTAAATATTCGTCCTTGTTGCGGAACTTGTCGCCGGCAGCGTTGGTCGAAACCGCATTGAACCATTCGTAGCGCAGCCCGCCATTCACCTCGATCATATCGTCGAGGAAGCTCACTGTGTCGTAGCCATAGACGGCCTTGGTATCGCCGGTGTATTTCGTATGCGTCGTCGCCGAGATCGCATAGTCCTCGATGAAATCATTATCGGGATCGAAGATGTCGACGTTCGGAACGGCGTTGTACCAATTGCCGTTCTTATCCTGAAAGCGGAGCCGGTAGTTCTGGACATAGCGATTTTCGCGGCTGATATCGAAACCGACAAGCGCTTCATGATCCAATGGCCCGGTCGAAAAATCGAGATTGGCCATGGTCTGGTTGTTGTAATATTCGTCCTCATAGGTACGGGCGCCGTGGTTGACGTTGACCTCCGGATATGTGGCCGCGGCGATGTCGGTACGCACATGGCCGGCGATGCTGAAAACTTCACTCCATTGCGCGCGGCTCTGGTTGGTGAGGGTCAGCCAGTCCGTCGCTTCGTACTGGAGCTTGAGACCGACGACATCGACATTGGTATTTTCCTGCGCAACATTTTTCTGGTGATAGAAATTGCTCTTGTCGACGTCCGGCACCTCATTGTGATAGGTCGGCAGGCCGTAATCCGGGATATTGTCGGATTCAGCGTGCAGATAGGTGACCGTCGTCGTGAGGGGCTCGCCCAGACCGATGGCAAGCGAGGGGGCGATGCCCCAGCGTTCGCTTTCCGTCACGTCGCGACCGGCGACATCGGAATCATGCCATAGGCCGTTGAGCCGGAAAGCCGTACCGGCAAGGCCGACATAGTCTTCCGGGATCGCCTGGTTGACGTCGAGGGTGACGCGCTTGGTGTTATCGGTGCCCAGCGTGCCATCGAGATTGTAGAACGAGTTTGCTTTCGGCGTCTTGGTGACCGAGTTGATCGAGCCCGAGGCCGAACCGCGGCCGCCCACGGCGGACGACGGACCCTTGTTCACCTCGATCTGTTCGTAGTTGAAAGTGTCCTTGAAGCTGCCGACCGTCGCATCGCGGATGCCGTCGACATAATTGTCGCTGCGATTGCCGTCGAAGCCACGGATGCGGAAATTGGTGCCGCGCGTGCCACCTTCGCCCTGGTTCATGGTGACGCCGGGGACCGTGCGCAGGGCCTGCTTCAAATCAGTAACGCCGCGATCTTCCATCTGCTTTTCGGTCACCACCACAACGGTCTTGGGCGTATCCAGCAAGGGCTGGGTGTTCTTGGTGGTGCCACTGCGTAGTGCCTGGTAGCCATCGCTGAGCGGCGGCGCCGTTTCGGCGCTGTCCTCAACGCTGAGCGGCGCCAGCTCCTGGCCACCTCCCTCGCCATTGGCCGCGACCTTTTGCAGTGTCACGGCATTGTCGGAGGTGGGACGAAAGCCGATGCCGGTATTGGCGAGCAGTGCCTGGAGCGCCTGATCGGGCGCCATCGTTCCCACCACCGGGGCCGAGTTGAGGCCTTCGAGCAAGGTTGAATCCGCGATGACCGACATGCCGGTCGCTTTCGAGAAGGCGATCAAAGCCTCACCCAACGGCTGTGCCGGAATATTGAACGCGATCGTGCCGTCGGCTTGCGCCACCTGCGTCACGAAGGTCTGCATGCGCAGCGCATCGCCGGCCGAAATTTCACCGAGACGCCGCTGCCAGTCGGTCCCGGTGGTGGCGTCCTCGGCCTGCGCGTGGCCAGCACCGGCAGCGCTCGCCAGGGCGGTTCCCCCCAGCATCAGCGCCAGATTGAGATTGAAGTTACGACCCCGCGTCCGCTCATGCGCAGCCCCGCGCACGCGCGCCCATCCACCCGTCTGCATTGTCAGTCAGCCCCATCATGCGCCGGTCTATACCGGCTGATCCTAGAAAATGCGAGTTATTCGCATTTGCATCCCGCCCCTAGGACGATGGAGGCGCGGCGGACCATTACAAAGATTGTTAAGATTTTTCTGATGGGCGTTGGTCAGGCGGCGAAAAGCACCGTCAACGCGTCGCCAAAATTCAGTGATTTCAACGAGAAGGCCGCCAGGATGGCATCCAGCGCCGCATCGCTGCGATCGCTCGCAAAGGTGCCGGTCACCAGCAGGTCGCCCAGCCTGGGATCGCCGATCAGGATCCGGCCCGGACGATAGCGGTTGAGGTCGTCGATCGCATCAACCAGCAGGGTCCGGTCGAAGATGAGCCGCCCTTCCAGCCAGGGAGCGATGCGATAGGGGGCGACCTGGCGCGGCGCGTCCACCGTCTCCGGCCCGAAGGCCAGTTCCGTGAGCGGCCCGATCTCCAGCACCCCGCCCCGCCGTCGATCAACCGCCACACGGCCGGATTGGACCGAGAGCAAGGCGCGGCGGCGCTCGAGTTTGAGATTGAAGACGGCCTCTTCCGCCCGGACATGACCGAACGGCACCTGCAAGCTGATGAATTGCCCGGGCGGCCGCGTCGCTGTCACGAATACCTGGCCGTGGCGCAGAACGGCGCTGGGATGTGGCTCGCTGGGATCGAGGTCGAGACTGGAAAGACTGTCGAGATCCAGTGCCGCATTGGCCGCAAACTCGGCATGAAGGGGTGCACCCAGTGGTGCTGCGATCCCTTGCGGCCGCCAGATTCCCCAGCCCGCAGCAGCCACGGCCGACAGGCCGAGGCCCGCCAGCAGATGCCGGCGCGTCAGATGAAAACCAGCTTGCGCCGGTAGCAAGGGCTGGGGCTGGGTGTGGCGCAGATCCGGCAAGGCATCGAGGCCGGCCCAGATATCGGCCATTTCCGCCATCGCGGCGGCATGGGTCGGGCATCGCGCCAGCCAGGCAGCAAAGGCGTTGCGCTCGGCCTCGGACAATCCGGTGTCGCGCAGGCGCACGAACCAGACGGCAGCCTCATCGGCAGCCGATCCCGATCTTCCCAGTGCGATGCCGTTGCTCTCGGCGCGTGCCATGTCAGCCTTCAGAAACCGTCCCATGTCCCTATAAGACGAATGGGAGCGTGATTTGATTACCTCGGTCACACTTATTTTTTGTGTCGAATTATGCAGCCGCCACATGATCAGCTGCTGTCGGTCCGGTGCAGCTCGATGGCGCGGCGGCAATGTGCCAGCGCCCGCACCATATGGACGATGACCGTGTTCTTGGCGATGCCAAGGCGTGTCGCAATCTCGGCGTAGCTCAGATGATCGACCTTGTGCAGCAGGAAGATCTCGCGACCCCGCGGCGGCAGGCTGGCGATCGCCTGTTCCAGCACGCGAAGCTCCTCGCGCGACAAGGTCGTGCGCTCGGCTGACGGCTGCGGATCCGGGAAATCGGCAATCGCCGCCTCTTCCCCCGTGCTGGTCTGCTGACGGCGGCTGTTGCGGCGATGATCGATGGCAAGATTGGCCGCCGTGCGGAAGAGATAGGCCCTGGCGTCGCGCGGATCGGCCAGTTGGTCGCCGCGCATCAGCCGGAAGAAGGCTTCCTGCGCCAGGTCCGCCGCCGTCTCCGGACTCGTCACCCGGCGCATCAGGAAAAGGCGTAAATCCCTGCCGCAGCTACGAAAAAGAGCATCGAAATCGATCATCGCCGCGGTCGGACTTCCCAACGATCTGGTGAGGCCCGGCAATCTATCGATAATGAGAATTAGTCGCAACTAACCTTTCATGTGTGATTTTGACGCCCGCATGCAGCCCAACACGTTCCCGGAGTACCCTCCGAAAATCACGAGGGCGCCCTGTCCTGCCAGCCACCACCGAGCGCCTTATAGAGGGTGACGATGGCCTGGAGCTGCTGCAGCTTCAGCTGGCTGAGGGCATCTTCGGCATCGAACAGGGTGCGCTGGGCATCAAGGAGCGTGATGAGGTCGTCGCTGCCGCTTTTGTAGCGGGCACTCACGATGCGGAACGCCTTGTCGGCCTGGTCGACCTGCACCTGCTGCAGACGATACTGCTCGGCCAGCGCATGCACTGCACCCAGCGCATTCTCGACATCCGAGAAGGCAGTGAGGATCGTGCTGCGATAGGTATAGACCAGCTCCTTGCGCTGTGCCTCGGCGACATCCTTGTCGGCCGCGAGTTTTCCGCCATCGAAGATCGGCTGCATGATGCTGCCGGCGATGCTGTAGGCAGCGCCCGCCGGGCCGAACATGGTGGAGAGCACGGCGGTTTCCAGGCTGAGCGCCCCGGAGAGGTCGATGCTGGGGAACATGGCAGCACGCGCTGCCACGACGTTGGCGTCCGCGGCTGCCAGATTAGCTTCGGCTTGCGCGATGTCCGGCCGGCGCTGCAGAAGTTCCGACGGCAGGCCGCTGGTGATCGGCGGCACCTGCAGCTTGTCCAGGCTGCGGCCCTCGATCTTGAGGTCTTCCGGATTGCGCCCCAGCAGCAAGGCAAGGGCGTTGATGCTCTCGCGTTCCTGCTGCTCGAGCGGCGCCAGCACCGCTTCCTGTGCCGCCACCACACCGGTCTGTTGTGCAAGATCGGCCGGCGAGACGGCGCCGAGATTGGCTTTGGCAGTCACCACGCGCAGCACATCTCGGGCATTGGCAAGGTTGTTGTCGGCAATGGCGATCTGGTCGCGTAGGGAAAGGATCTGTAGATAGGTGGTGGCAACACCCGTAGTGGCCGTGAGCGCCACGGTCTGCTGGTCATAGACACTGGCACGCAGTGCCTCCAGCGCCGCCGACCGGTTGGCGCGGTTCTTGCCCCAGAAATCCACCTCATAAGATGCTGAAAGCTGCAGGCCGAAGGAATTGCGATCATCGGCAGAGCTGCTGCTGGAACCGCTGCTGCTGAAGCCGCTATTGCTGCCCGAACTGCCCGAACTGTTTTCCTTCGCCGCCGCATCCTTGTCGAGCGGGCCGGTACGCGACGCATCGAAACCCAGATTGAGCTGTGGCCACAAGGCGGAACTGGTCGAGCGCATCTGCGCCTCAGCCTGTTCGATCCGTGCCGCAGCGGCGCCGATATCGAGATTGTTCTCGCGCGCAGCGACGATGAGCCCGTCCAGCTCGTCGCTGCCGAAGCGGCGCCACCAATCGGCTTCCGGCCAGATCTTGGCCCCGCTCGGCACCGGCGCCACCCAGGCGGCCGGCGCCTTGATGTCCGGCTGCGTCGGATCGGCAAAGAGATCGCAGCCCGACAGCAACAGGGTGGCGGAAAGAAGAACGGGGCTAAAAAGGCGTCTGGTCATGATGTCTTCATTCACTCGGCTGTCATTCACACGACAGCTATTCACTCGACAGGGCCGTCACAGGATTCATGTGCGCGGCCTTGATGGCGGGCGCCATGCCGAAGATGAGACCAACACCTGCCGCGCAGCCAAAAGCCGCCAGGATGACCGGCACGGAAAATTGGATGCTCATGCCGATCGCCTGGATGATCAGGGCAGCACCTATACCGCCAGCCACACCGATGAGCCCGCCCAGGGCCGAGACGATCACGGCCTCGACCAGGAATTGCTGCAGGATGTTGCGGGTCCGGGCACCGGTCGCCATGCGGATGCCGATCTCGCGCGTGCGCTCGGTGACACTCACCAGCATGATGTTCATGACACCGATGCCACCGACGACGAGGGAGATGGCGGCGATCGAGCCCAACAGGATGGTCATGGTGTTGCTGGTTTCCGATGCCGCTTCCATGATCGCCGCCATGTTGCGGATCTGGAAATCCTCGAGATGGTGCCGCTCGATCAGCAAGGCGGTGATCTTGTCCTGCGTATCGTCCATCAGCGTCTGGTCGGCGACCGACACGGTAATGGCGCGCAGATTCTTAAGGCCAAACAGGCGCAAACTCGCGGTACTCAGGGGCACGAACACGCTGTCATCCATATCCTGGCCGAAGGCCGCGGCACCCTTAGGCCCCATCACGCCGATCACCCGGAAGGGCACGTTGCTGATGATGACCATCTGCCCGACCGGATCGACGCCGACCGGGAACAGGTTCTTGACCACGGTCTGGCCGAGGACCGCAACGGTGGCGATGCCCGTGAGATCGTCGTCGGTGAAGAACGACCCCTGGGCGATCGCCCAATCGCGGATGATCGGCAACCCGTCGGTGGTGCCGGTGACCTGCGTCTGATAGTCGGCATTGCCAAAGCGTAGCGTCACACTGCCGTTTATCTCCGGGACAGCCGCGCGCACATTGGCAAGCTTCTCGATGGCATCGGCGTCGCCTGCGACCAGCGAGGTGATGCCACCCGCGGAGGGGCCGCGCTGGTTGGGCATCCCTGGCCGGATGACCAGCTGATTGGATCCCATGGCATTGATACGTGCCATCACATCGGCGCTGGCGCCCTGGCCTACCGCCATCATAGCAACGACCGACCCAACACCGATGACGATACCGAGCAAGGTGAGGATGGTGCGCAGCAGATTGCGATGAAGGGCACGCAGCGCCATCTTCGCCGCCTCGTAAGAATCGCCCAGGAATCCGATCCGCGCGGCACGGGGCACGGCAAAGGCATCGACCGGCAGGGTATTGGGCGAAAGATGCCGCGTGCCGCTGTCGGCCGAGATGATTCCATCGGCGATTTCGATCAGCCGGTCGGCATGGCCGGCCACATCTTTGTCATGGGTCACCAGGATAATGGTGTGGCCGGCATCGGCCAATTGCCGCAGCAGGGCCATGACGTCGGCGCCGGAGCGGCTGTCGAGCGCGCCGGTGGGTTCATCGGCGAGGATGATGCGGCCGCCGTTCATCAGCGCGCGGGCGATCGAGACGCGCTGCTGCTGGCCGCCGGAGAGCTGGCTCGGCCGGTGATCCAGGCGTTCGGCAAGGCCGAGGCCCTCCAGCAGCATTTCGGCGCGGTCATGGCGGTCATGCAGCTTGATGCCGGCATAGATGCCGGGGATTTCGACATTCTCCAGCGCCGTCGCCGTGCCGATGAGATTGTAGCTCTGGAACACGAAGCCGAACGCGTCGCGGCGCAGCTCGGCAAGTTCATCCCGGTCGAGCTCGGCGGTGTTGCGGCCGGCGAACAGGTAAGTTCCCGATGTCGGCTTGTCGAGACAGCCAAGGATGTTCATCAAGGTCGACTTGCCGGAACCCGACGTGCCCATGATGGCGACAAATTCGCCCTGATGGATGGTGAGCGAGACACCGTGCAGTACCTCGACCGCCAGGTCGCCGCCCGTCACATAGGTCTTGCGCACATCGCTGAGGTCGATCAGCGGCGATGTGGTCAGATGGTGCGCGATGTCGTTGGGTTTGGTGGCGAGATTCATAGTCAAACTTTTCACGCGTCTTGCCCGGGCCAACTCTTGTGAACCCAGAATGGCCGAGCATCCACGCCCTCAACTGCCGCAGTGGATCCCCGGGTCTTCGCCCGGGGATGACGAGCTAAACTGGATGAGTCCGACTGGCGATTGCTCACGGGAAACCCCTGAGCGCGCTGCGGTTGCCGCCTGGCGCGCTGGCAGCACTGGTTGCGCTGCGCTGGCCGATCACGACCTGGTCGCCCGGCTGCAGGCCATCCAGCACCTGCGCCACATTGCGGTTCTTGACGCCGATCTTCACGTCATGGGGCGCGAAGCTGCCATCCTTCTTGGCAAGCAGGACCTGATAGGCGTCCGGACTCTTGCCCGGCCGCAGTGCCGCGGTAGGTACCGCGATAACGTTCTTCGCCGAGGCCACGACGAAGGTCACCTGGGCGCTCATCTGCGTCATCAGTTTCTGGTCCTGGTTCGCCACATCGAAGAGGGCGTCGTAGAGAATGACGCTGTTCACCTCTTCCGGTGTCGGCAGGATCTGATTGAGGACACCGCTCCAATGGCGATCCGGCTGACCCAGCGTGGTGAAGGTCGCCGTCATCCCGAGCTCGAGGCGCGAAATGTCGGCTTCCGAGACCTGCGCTTCCACCGTCATGGTGTTGAGATCGGCGATACGCATCAGGATCGGTGCGGATTGATTGGCATTGAGGGTCTGGCCAAGGCGCGCATCGAGACTGACGACCGTGCCGGACATCGGTGCAAAGATGCGGGTGTAGCCGAGATTGGCTTCATCGCCTTGCAGTTCCGATTGCGTCTGCTGGATCTGCGCCTTGATCGAGGCAATCTGTGCCTTGGCGGCGCGGAGGTTGGCATCAGCCGTATCCAGCGCGTCCTGGCTGGTGGCGTCCGCCTGCATCAACCCGGATTCGCGCTTGAATTGCTGGGTCGCGAGCTGCATCTGCGCCACCTTCTCATCGAGCTGGGCGCGCAGATTGAGAAGCTGTGCCTGGTTGGCGGCCACCTGCGATTTCAAGACCGATGCATCGAGCTCAGCCAGCAGCGCACCCTTCTGCACCTCGTCGCCGACATTGACCGGCAAATTCACGATCTGGCCGGAGACCTGGGC
This sequence comes from Dongia sp. P2_B8, assembly GCF_056404715.1. Taxonomy (NCBI): domain Bacteria; kingdom Pseudomonadati; phylum Pseudomonadota; class Alphaproteobacteria; order Rhodospirillales; family Dongiaceae; genus Dongia; species Dongia sp. P2_B8. Next base: position 274,467 of record NZ_JBFUDM010000005.1, read on the forward strand.
GCCGACATCGACATAGTCGCGCGGCTGGATTTCGCCGACGGCCGAGACGGTATCCTCGACATCGCCCAGCGACACATCGCCCAAAACATATTGGCTGCCGGCAGCTTCCTTCTCGCGACTGAGCTGCCAATAGGTCCCGGCACCAGCCGCGACAATGACCAGCAGCAAAACGATCCACGGCCATTTCGCGCGCCGGCGGCGCTTGGGCGCGGATGTGCGCGGCATGCCGAAGGGGGTGGCGGCCTCCAGGATGGGTTCAGCCAGGAATTGTTCGGTCTGGGCGCTACTATCAAGCGGTGCGCCGGTGCGGATGTGGCGGGAATCGGGGGCGATGGTCATGATCTGTCGGCACCGGGAAAGGTGTTGAGCGTGGTCAAACCATTGATCGCATGACAGAAATGGCTGGACGACCAGAGCGGTCGCCGACTGGCTGGCTGTCGCCTGCGCGAGCAATGCCCAGATACCACGCCCCGCCGCCGGAAACCCTGCGCATCTATTTCATCGGCCGCTACGTAAGAAGCGGGCATGCTTCAGCTCGCCCGGGCCGGCAGGCCCCCTCGTGCCCAGACGGTGCCGGAAGTAGTCCTGCGTGAAGGTTGCCAGTATCACCCTTGGGAGGAAGAAATGCTTGGCTTGATGATGAATGTCCCGCTGCTGATTCCCTCCGTGCTGCGGCATGCGGCGACCTATCACGGCGATACCGAAATCGTGTCGCGGACCGTCGAGGGACCGATCCATCGCTATACCTATGCCGATTCCTGGCGACGCAGCGCGCAACTCGCCAATGCGTTGACATCGCAGGGTCTCAAACAAGGGGACCGGATCGGCACCCTCGCCTGGAACGGCTACCGGCATATCGAGATCTATTACGGTGTCAGCGGTGCGGGACTGATCTGCCATACGATCAATCCGCGGCTGTTCCCGGAGCAGATCGCCCAGATCATCAATCATGCCGGCGACCGCATCCTGTTCATCGATCTCACGTTCGTGCCCCTGATGGAAACGATTGCCGACCGCCTGACGACGGTCGAGACCATCATTGTCATGACCGATGCAGCACATATGCCAGCTTCGCAAAAGCTGCCGCAGCTAGCGTGCTACGAGACTTTGATCACCGGGCAACCGGGTATTTTCGACTGGCCCACTCTCGATGAAAACACCGCCTCAGGCATGTGCTACACGTCGGGGACCACCGGCGACCCGAAGGGTGTCGTCTACAGCCATCGCTCCAGCGTGCTGCACGCCATGGCCGTGTGCCTGCCCGATGTGTTTGCACTCTCTGCCGCGGCAACCGTCATGCCCGTGGTGCCGATGTTTCATGTCAATGCCTGGGGCATGCCCTATGCGGCACCCATGGCTGGCGCCAAGCTTGTGCTGCCGGGGCCCAAGCTCGACGGTGCCAGCCTTCATGAGCTGATCGAACAGGAAGGGGTCACCTTCACCGCCGGCGTGCCCACGATCTGGCTGGGTCTCCTCGATTGGATGGCTGCCAACGACAAATCCTTTACGACGCTGCGCCGGATGGCCGTCGGTGGATCGGCGTTGCCGCCTGTGATGATCGAACGGTTCCAGGCGCTGGGGGTGGAGATGCTGCATGCCTGGGGCATGACCGAGACCAGTCCCGTGGGCCTTGCCAGCATGTTGAAACCGAAACACGCGGCCTTTGACAAAGAACAACGCCTGGCCCTGCAGGCCAAGCAAGGCGTACCGCTCTATGGCATGGAATTCCTGGTCGCCGACGATGACGGCCAACCCGTGGCGCGCGACGGCAAAAGCTTCGGCAACATGCTGGTGCGGGGACCCTGGGTCTGTGCCGGCTATTTCGGGTTGCGCGACAGCAGCGCACATAATCTGCCGGGCTGGTTCGGGACCGGCGACGTCGTCACGATGGATGAAGACGGCTATGTCCAGATCGTCGATCGCACCAAGGATGTGATCAAGTCCGGCGGCGAATGGATCAGCTCGATCGATCTGGAGAACATCGCCCTCGCCCATCCCGTGGTGCGGGAAGCGGCCGTCGTGGCACGGGCCGATGTGCGCTGGGGCGAGCGGCCGGTGCTGGTGGTGGTGACGCATGACGGTGCAACGCTGAGCTCGGCAGAGGTTGCCGCCCATTTCCAGGGCAAGATCGCCAAATGGTGGGTGCCGGAGGATGTCCTGGTGGTGGCCGAACTGCCCCACACCGCCACCGGCAAGCTGCTCAAGACCAAGATCCGCGAGATGGCGGAGCAGGCACTGGCTGCGCCGGCCGGATGAGCTGCGTGCTGATTTGCAGCTAGAGGCCAGCGGGAAGCTGTGCCGCCACTTTCCCAGCCCACGCATGTTCGCCCATGCGGCGCGCCACAAGAGCGATATCGGGGGAGAGGAAGCGGTCCTGGTTATAGGGGGCGATCTCGGACCGCAAGGCGGCGTAGGCAGCCTCTGTCCCACGGCCGCGCTTCAGGCCGGAATAGAATTCCATCGCCTGCGCCGCCAGCAGGAATTCGATGGCGAGGATGTGGCGGACATTGGCGATCACCTGCAGACATTTCAGCGCCGAGGGCGTGCCCAGGCTCAAATGATCTTCCTGCTGCGCCGAGGTGATGTAATTGTCGGTCACCATCGGCTGCGCGAGCAGCTTGTTCTCGGCCGCGAGCGAGGCCGCGGCATATTGCGCGATCATCATGCCGGAATTGACGCCGCCTTCCGGTACCAGGAAGGCCGGCAGGGTGCTGACCGCCGGGTTGATCAGCCGGTCGAGGCGGCGCTCGGCCACAGAACCCAGTTCGGCACTCGCCATGGCCAGAAGGTCCATCGCCATGCCCAGACTCTGCCCATGCGGATGGGCGTTGGAGATGACGCGGTAATCGTCGGGCGTGCCGATCACCAGCGGGTTGTCGGTGGCCGAGCCCAGCTCGATCTCGATCTGGCGGCGCACATGGTCGATCTGGTCGCGCGTGGCACCGTGAATCTGCGGGATCGAACGGATCGAGAGCGCATCCTGGGTGCGGAAGCCTTTGAAATGCGCGACGATCTCGCTATCCGCCAATAATGCCCGCAGGCGCTTGCCGACATGAAGCAGGCCCGGATGCGGTTTCAGATCAAGGACCGCCTCGTCGTAAGCAGCGAGCTGGCCCTTCAGGGCTTCGAAGCTCATGGCGCCGATGATATCGGCCCAATCGGCCAACGCTTCCGCTTCGACCAAGGCGAGGCAGGCGAGACCGGTCAGACAGCGCGTGCCGTTGACGAGACACAGCCCATCCTTGGCGCCAAGCTCAATGGGCTTGAGGTCGGCGGCTTTCAGCGCATCGGCGGCCGGCATCTGCCTGCCCCCCACCACGACATCGCCGACGCCGATGAGGGCAAGACCGATATGGGCACCATGAACGATGTAGCCGACGGAACCCTGGCTCGGCACGACCGGCGTGATGTCGTGGTTGAGGAGGGCCACCAGCTGGCTCACCACCGCCGGGCTCACGCCGGATTTGCCGTGGCAGAGATCGTTCACCAGCGACACCATGATGGCGCGGGTGGCGGTGATGGAGAGGGGCGTGCCGATGCCGCAGGCATGGCTCAGCAGCGTGTTGCGCGAAAGCTGGGCCTGCTGCGACCCGGTGAGGATGATTTCGGAGAGAGCACCAAGGCCAGTGCTGATGCCATAGGCGCGCTCGCCACTGGCGATAATGCGTTCGACGATGCGGCGGCCGTTCAGCAGATTGGCGTCTGCGGCGGGGCTGAGAGCGATTTTGGCCTCGCCCTGGGCGATGGCCGCCAACTGCAAATAAGTGAGTGCCGCATCGCCGCGTTCGACCGTCTCTATCGCCATTTTCGCCACCTGAATGCCCATCTTAGCTGTACCTGTATATACAGGCGGCCTCACGGCATCAAGGATGGCCCCGATGAGCTTTCGGAACAGGCCGATGAAATCCGCTACTTTTGAAGGGCGAAAGTGCGGAAGGCGGCGGCGAGCGGCGATTGGCGGGATCCGTCCAATTGGGCCAGGACGACCCGCTGCGGCGCCAGCTTTTCTGTGATCGGCCGGCAGGCTATGGCGATACCGTCGTAAGAGCGATCACCCTGGGGCCTGGTGCAGGACAGCGCCACCCCGGCACCGTGCGCCACCAGCCCACGCTGCATTTCGAAGGTCTGGGTATACTGGCTCACCCGGGGCTGATGGCCATAGGCCCAGAACAGGGACATGAAATATTCACGCGACTGGGCCATGTCTTCGAGGATCAGCTTTTCTTTGGCGAGCGACGCCAGGGATACGCGGCGGCGCTTGGCCAAGGGGTGATCGGCCGGCAGCAAGGCATAAGGCGGCAGCTCCGCCAGCACCCAGCGCTTGATGTCGGCAGCGATACCGAGCTCATAGGTGACGGCAAGCTCGCTCCTGCCGCTCATCAGGTTTTCATGGACCGCCGCGAAGTCGCCTTCGAAGAGATCGATGATCGCATCCGGGTGCAGCCTCCGGAATCCAGCGAGCAGCCGCGGCAGGATATAGGGGGCGAGGTCCTTGAAACAGGCGATGGGCAGCCGGCCCTTCAAGGGCCCCACCGGCATGGCGGGCGCACTCGACATTTCCAGCGCCAAAGCGAGGAGTGCGCGCGCCTGATCGAGGAGGATGCGGCCGGCCGGCGTCAGGCTGAGGCCGTGGCCGGCGCGGCGGTGGAACAGTTTCTCGCCGAGGRGCGCTTCCAGCTGGGCAATCGCCATCGACATGGCCGGCTGCGCCACATGGCGCGCCCTGGCCGCCGCACTGACATTGCCATGCTCGGCGGTGGCGACGAAATAGTCGATCTGGCGGAAAGTGAAAGGTATCATTATTTACTTATACCTCTATATCAGCATCATATATTTCTCATGATGCCCTGCTTCTGGCAAGTCTGTAGCAGAACAGATCAACGGAGTTGCCATGCAGATCACCGCGGAAGATACCGCCATCTTTCAACGCGACGGTGCCATTGTCCTGAAAGGGGCCTTCACCGATTGGGTCGAAACCCTGCGGGCAGGTGTCGCGCGCAACATGGCGGAGCCCGGCCCCCATGGTGCCGAGAATGTGCGCCCCGGCGATGGCGGCGGCCGCTTCTTCGACGATTACTGCAACTGGCAGCGCATCCCGGAATTCGCCGACTTCGTGACGCGTTCGCCGGCTGCGGCACTTGCCGGGCAGCTGATGGGCAGCCACACGTCGCAGATGTTTCATGACCATGTGCTGGTGAAGGAACCGGGCACCGCGAAGAAGACCCCCTGGCACCAGGACATGCCCTATTACTGCGTCGATGGCATGCAGACCGGCAGCTATTGGATTCCGCTCGACCCGGTGACGCAGGAGAATACCCTCCGCCTGGTGCTGGGATCGCATCTATGGCCCAAGCTGGTGCGCCCGAAGCGCTGGGCCGGCGGCGAGGATTTCTATGCCGACCAGGACCAGTTCATGGACATGCCGGATGTCGAGAGTGGCAGCTACTGGATTATGGAACCGGCACTGGAACCTGGCGACGCGATCCTTTTCAACTATCGCACCGTGCATGGCGCCAACGGCAACACAGGGACCAACCGCCGCCGTGCCTTCTCCTGCCGGTTCCTCGGCGATGACGCCGTCTTTATAGAGCGGCCGGGCCGCACCTCGCCGCCCTATCCGGGCATCAACCAACGGAACGGGGAACGCTTGCGCGAAGACTGGTTTCCGACCATCTGGCGGCAGAATAAAGTCGCCGCATAGGCCATCACGGCAGGAAGATGTAGTTCTCCCAGCTTTTGATGCGCAGGATGATCTTCCGCATCAAGGCAATGGCGTGGAGATTGTCAGTATAGACGGCGACGATCGCCTGGGAGCCGCCGGGCAAATTCAGTGCTTCGACATCCGGCCCGTATTCGAATAGTACGGGAATGCGTCCTGGCGCCTGTGCCGATGTCGCCGTGCGCAAGGCACCACTGGCTGTCACCTGGCCCTCCGCCGTTGCCGGCAACACCTGCCGCAACGTGGCCGGAAAGATCTTGCCGGGGTAAGCCTTGAAAGCGAGTTCAGCCTCGAGCCCCGGCGTGAATTCGGCGATGACATTCTGCGGGAAGCTAGCAATCAATGCCGGCTCCTCGGCGTGGATGAAAACCATCACCGGCGCCAGCGGCAGAACCGCCGTCATCTGGCCTGGACGCAAAGCGAGCTGGGTCACGTAACCATCGCCAGGTGCACGGACCGTGGTCTGGCGCCGTTCCCAGCGTTTGAGATCAAGCTCCGCCATCACTTGCTGGATATCCGGGTTGACGCCCCTGCTTTGCGCCTGGAGGGCAATGCGGATCTCTTCCTCTTGCGCTTGCGCCTGGCGGAGTTGCTCACGCACGGCTTGAAGCTTGTCGCCGCCGCCTTTGATCACTTCCTCGGCTTGCGCGATGGCGGCATTGGCTTCCGTCAGCTGCGCTTCCAGCCGCACCACCAGTTCCTGCACCTGGTCGAATTTCTGCCGCGGCACCGTGCCCTTGGCAACCAGGTCCCGGTAGCGGTCCTCATCCTTTCGCGCCAAGGCGAGCTGCGTTTTCACCTGCGCCGCAGAGGCCTGCGCCTGCTCCAGCTGGCGCCGCGCCTGGTGGTCGAACTCGGATTCGGAGCCGAGAATCTCCGATCGGGCCTGGTCGCTGGCAGCTTCCGCCCCGGCGAGGCGCTTTTCCAGCTGGCCGAGATCGGTATTGGCTGCAACCAGCTTGGCCTCCAGCCGGTCGACTTCATATTGATAGGGCTGCGGGTCGATCTGGAACAGCACGTCGCCTTCACGCAACAGCGTATTTGCCTGTACCGGCACATCGATGACACGCCCCGGCACCGCGGGCAGGATCGGCGTCGTTGCCGTATAGAGGCGCCCATCCGAGCTGGCCGGATGATATTTGAAGAGCAGCACGGCCAAGACGCCGAGGAAAGCGACACCGATCATGATCGCGGTTGAAACGGTATAGCTGTTGACCGGGATCAGGCGGAACTTCTTGAACACCAACCAGCAGATGAAGCCATAGGTACCAATGACGAGTTCGATCATGACTTTGCCCCCGGCTGGGTTTCAGACTGGGGCATAGCGAGCGTGGCCATGCTGGCACGCACGTGGGACAACTCGCCCTGCAGCAGGTTGATCTGATCCTGCAGCTTCTTCTCGCGTTCTTCATTGACGCCGACAGAAACCGAGATCGGCTTGGGGTTCATCACTGCCCAGAGGAAGACCAGCGGCCATAGCGCTTCCAGCGTAAAGATGCTGAGCCAACAGGCAACATGGATCGCGTCGGTCTGTGGATGATTGCGCTTCTTGGCGACCTGGTAAGGAATGTCATGGATAAAGATGAAGGTATAAAAGACCAATGACAGGCCGACGATGCAGATCGCCAGCGAGAAATAGTCGAGGAACATGATGCGATCCTTTTGCCCTGCTAGAGTGGCGATATCGGTCTATCAAGCAGTTTTGGCGTCTCGGCCCTGTGCTACCCCTGCCGGCCAGTCCCCGCACCAATCCTAGCAGTTGCGTCCAACTTTTCTCTAAATAATATTTGATACTACTGCGCCGCAGCACGCAGATCGGTCACAATCGCCCGGCCTGTTCCACATCGGCATGCCGCAACTGCACTGCCATTGCCCACGGCCTCGGACTGAGGCAAGCTTCCGGCCTGATTGTCGGCGCAACGGAGACTTTATGGCGTTTTGTCGAACCGATGGACATGTCATCGCCTGGCGTTTGGCGGCGCTGATTCTGGCCGGCATCGCACTGCCTGCTGCCGTCACACCGGCAGCCGCCGATCAGGTTGCCCTGCAGCTTGGCTATTCGAATCAGGAATCGCCCTTTTACATTCAGGGAAACGGCGACGTCATTCCACCGCTGCCCGGCATCGCGGTCGAAATGGTGCAGACCGCCGCTACCACCTGCATTGTCGCTGCGAGCTTTACGCGCTATCCCGGCGGCAGGTTGCTGGCGCTGATGCAGGAGAATGTTATCGACGCCACGGTGATGCTGTCCTTCAACCCGGAGCGGTTGGGCATTGCTGCCTATCCCATGCTGGGGGATGTTGCCGATCCGGCATACCAGATCGCCACGCTGACCTATGCCTTCTATGTGCGCAGCGATAGCAATGTGATGTGGGATGGCAAGAGCTTCACCGGCCTTGCTCATCCGATCGGCGCCAATCTCGGCTGGTCGATTGCCAACGACCTTATCAAGATGAAGCTGCCGGTGGAGCAGGCGAAGGACACGCAGAACAATTTCAACAAGCTGCTGCTCGGCCGGATCGACGCCTTTGCCATCCAGACCAGCATCGGCAATGCCTATGTCGAGAGACACCAGCTGACCGACCGGGTCAAGCTGCTGGAGCCACCGATCTCGTCCAAACCCTATTACCTGGTGTTCAGCCGAGCCTGGCATGCGCAGCATAAGGACGTCGCCGATTGCCTGTGGCGGGAGATCGTGCATGAGCGTGAGACCCATATGAAGGCCCTGCTCGCGCGCTATCATGACACCGTGAATTAATGCGGTAATCTACATGTATATCAATGTGTTGTGATCCGCCGGCCGTTTTGTGCCGGCTTTTTCTTTATGCGCTCTTTATGCCCAGGTAGGCGGACTCATCTCGAATCTTTACGGCGATCTGACGATCTTCAGGTAGGTGAAATCTGCCACATGGGATGTGCCATGGTTGATGTCTTTTATACGGTGATCGCGGCCGGCCTCTTCATCGCCGCCTGCTTTTATGCCCGCGCCTGCGCGCATATTTAGAGAGGTAGCCCGATGATCCTCGATTTCGTCCTGGGTGGCGCAGCCGCCGCCTTGCTGCTCGCCTATATGACCTTTGCGATCATATGGCCGGAGAAGCTTTAGACTTAGAACCATAGCCTGGTGAAACCATCATGACTGCCAACGGCCTCCTGCAGATCGCCCTGTTCTGCATCGTCATCATTGTGCTGACCAAACCTTTGGGCGCCTTCATGACCCGCGTATTTGCGGGTGAGATGAGGTTCCTGGCGCCGGTCGAGCGGGTGATCTATCGCGTTTGCGGAATCAATCCGCGCGAGGATCAGCATTGGACGGTCTACGCCATTTCGATGTTGCTGCTGAACGGCGTGGGCTTTGCCTTCCTCTATGCCCTGATGCGCTTGCAGAATCTGCTGCCGCTCAACCCGCAAGGCTTTGGCGCGGTGGCGCCCGACCTCAGCTTCAACACTGCCATCAGTTTCGTCACCAACACCAACTGGCAGAATTATGCCGGCGAATCGACCATGAGCTATCTGACGCAGATGGCCGGTCTCACCGTGCAGAACTTCCTGTCGGCAGCAACCGGCATCGCGCTGGCGGTGGCGCTCATTCGCGGTTTCGCGCGTAGGTCAGCAAGCGGTATCGGCAATTTCTGGGTCGATCTCACGCGCTGCACGCTCTACATCCTGCTGCCGCTCTCCTTCATCATCGCGCTTTTCCTGGTGACCCAGGGTATGCCGCAGAATTTCAATCCTTACGTCGCCGCCACCACGCTTGAAGGCGCACATCAGACCATCGCGCAGGGACCGGTTGCTTCCCAGGTTGCCATCAAGATGCTGGGTACCAATGGCGGCGGCTTCTTCAATGCCAATGCCGCACACCCTTACGAGAACCCGACACCGCTTTCCAACTTTGTGCAGATGGTGGCGATCTTTGCGCTCGGCGCCGGCCTCACCAACGTCTTTGGTCGCATGGTCGGGGATCAACGCCAGGGTTGGGCGATCTTCTCGGCCATGGGCGTCCTGTTTCTGCTCGGTGTTGGCGTCTGCTATTGGGCGGAAGCCCAGGGCAACCCGGCCCTGTCGGCGCTCCATATCGACCAGGCCGCCGGGGCGCTGCAAAGCGGCGGCAATATGGAAGGCAAAGAGGTGCGCTTTGGCATTGCCAATTCCTCGCTCTTTGCCGTGATCACCACAGCCGCCTCCTGCGGTGCCGTCAACGCGATGCATGACAGCTTCACGGCATTGGGCGGCATGATCCCCATGATCAACATGCTGCTCGGCGAGATCATCATTGGCGGCGTCGGTGCCGGCCTCTATGGCATGCTGCTGTTCTGCATCATGGCGGTGTTCATCGCCGGCCTGATGGTCGGCCGGACACCAGAATATGTCGGCAAGAAGATCGAGGCGCGCGAGGTCAAGATGACGGTCCTCGCCATCCTCTGTATTCCACTGGTCGTGCTGGGTTTCAGCGCGGTGGCGACCGTACTGCCCGACGCTCTCAAGAGCATGCAGGACGGTGGGCCGCATGGCTTCTCGGAGCTGTTCTATCTCTACACGTCGAGTGCCGCCAACAATGGCAGCGCCTTTGCTGGCTTCACCGGCAACACGGTCTTCTACAACGTCACCGGTGCCATCGCCATGTTCGTCGGCCGCTTCTTCGTGATCCTGCCGGCGCTCGCCATCGCCGGATCGCTGGCGGCGAAGAAATCAGCACCGGTCAGCGCCGGCACCTTCCCGACCCACGGGCTGCTGTTCATCGTGCTGCTGGTGGGCGTGGTGCTGATCGTCGGTGGCCTCACTTATTTCCCGGCCCTCGCCTTGGGCCCGGTGGTCGAGCATCTGATGATGCAAGCCGGTCAGCTGTTTTGATTGGCGGTTGTTTTTAAGGAAACATGTAAATGACCACGTCGCGTAAAATTACCCTGTTCGATCGCCAGATCCTGGGCCAGGCCGCCTTGGCGTCCTTCCGCAAACTGGATCCGCGGCAGCTTTACACCAATCCGGTAATGCTGGCCGTGGAACTGGTGGCGGCGGTCGCCACGATCCTGTTCATCCGTGATCTCGCGATTGGCGCCGGCACGCCATTTGCCGGACAGATCGTGTTGTGGCTATGGGTGACCGTGCTCTTTGCGAACTTCGCCGAGGCGGTGGCGGAAGGTCGCGGCAAGGCGCAGGCCGACGCACTCAGGAAGTCGCGCATAAATGCGACGGCAAAAAAACTGAATGCCAATAGCAGGGCATTCGAGATCGTGTCGGCATTGTCGCTGGTGCCGGGTGACGTTGTGCTGGTGGAAACCGGCGATCTCATCCCGGGCGATGGCGAGGTTGTCGAGGGTATCGCCTCGGTCGATGAATCGGCGATCACCGGCGAATCCGCCCCCGTCATCCGCGAAAGCGGCGGCGATCGCTCGGCTGTCACCGGTGGTACGCGCGTGCTCTCCGACGAGATCAAGGTGCGCATCACCGCCGCCCAGGGGTCGACCTTCCTCGACCGCATGATCGGCCTGGTGGAAGGCGCCAAGCGGCAGAAGACACCCAATGAGATCGCGCTCAACATCCTTCTGGCCGGCATGACGCTCATTTTCCTGTTCGCGGTCGCCAGCATCCCGAGCTTTGCGCACTATGCTGGTGGCACCGTCTCGATCATCGTGCTCATTGCCTTGTTCGTGACCCTGATCCCGACCACGATCGGCGCGCTGCTCTCGGCCATCGGCATCGCCGGCATGGACCGGCTGGTGAAGTTCAATGTGCTCTCCATGTCCGGCCGCGCGGTCGAGGCGGCAGGCGATGTCGACACACTGTTGCTGGACAAGACCGGCACCATCACGCTTGGCAACCGCCTTGCCTCTGAATTCGTACCGGTCACCGGTGTGACCGTCGAGGAGTTGGCCAATGCGGCGCAGCTCGCCTCCTTCAGCGATGAGACGCCGGAAGGCCGCTCGATTGTGGTGCTGGCCAAGGAGAAATACGGCCTGCGCGGCCGTGAGATGGCACCCCAGGGTGCTGTCTCGGGCCATGCGACCTTCGTGCCTTTCACGGCGCAGACGCGCATGAGCGGCATCGATCTCGACGGCCGTTCCATCCGCAAGGGTGCTGTAGATTCCGTGATCGAGTATGTCCGCCAGCGCAATGGCGGCCAGGCTGCCGGTTCGCAAGAGCTGACCGAGATCACCGAGCGCATTGCCCGCAGCGGCGGAACACCTCTGGCGGTCGTCGAGGGCAGCCGCATTCTTGGTGTCATTCATCTCAAGGACGTGGTCAAGGGCGGGATCCAGGAACGATTCCAGGAGCTGCGCCGCATGGGCATTCGCACGGTGATGATCACCGGTGACAATGCGCTGACTGCCGCAGCCATCGCCGCCGAGGCCGGAGTTGACGATTTCCTGGCGCAGGCAACGCCAGAAGCCAAACTGAAGCTGATCCGCGAGGAACAGGCCAAAGGCAAGCTGGTCGCCATGTGTGGGGATGGCACCAACGATGCCCCGGCCCTGGCGCAGGCCGATGTCGGCGTCGCCATGCAGACCGGCACGCAGGCCGCGCGCGAGGCCGGCAACATGGTCGATCTCGACAGCAATCCGACGAAGCTCATCGAGATCGTCATGATCGGCAAGCAGCTTTTGATGACGCGTGGCGCGCTCACCACCTTCTCGATCGCCAACGACGTGGCGAAATATTTCGCCATCATCCCGGCGATATTCGCGGCCTTCTATCCGCAGTTGGGCCTGCTCAATGTCATGGGACTGAAGACACCGGAAAGTGCCATCCTGTCAGCCACCATCTTCAATGCGCTCATCATCGTGGCGCTCATCCCGCTCTCGCTGAAGGGCGTGCGCTATCAGGCGAAGAGTGCCGGTTCGCTGCTGGCGTCCAATCTGGTGATCTATGGTCTTGGCGGCCTACTGGTGCCGTTCATCGGCATCAAATTGATCGACCTTGTGATCAACGCCATTCATATCGTCTAACGGAGATCTGTCATGCTCGCCCAGTTACGTCCCGCTTTCCTGCTGCTGATCCTGATGACCATCCTCACAGGGCTCATCTATCCGCTGGCGGTGACCGGTTCGGCCCGGCTGCTGTTTCCAACCAAGGCGGATGGCAGCCTCGTCACCCGTGATGGCAAGGTCATCGGTGCTGCGATGATCGGCCAAAAGTTTGCCAGCGCCACTTATTTCCACAGCCGCCCGTCGGCGGCAGGTGCCGATGGCTATGATGCCGCCGCCTCATCGGGCTCCAATCTTGGGCCGACCTCGAAGGCGCTCATTGACCGTATCGCGCAATCGACGGCGGCCGAGCAGGGCACGTCAACCGACAAGGTGCCGGTCGATCTGGTGACCACTTCCGGCAGCGGGCTCGATCCGGACATTACGCCCGCCGCCGCCTATTTCCAGGTGGACCGTGTGGCGACCGCACGCGGCATCGACGCGGCGAAGGTCCGGGAATTGGTTGATAGCCATGTTACCGGCCGCACCTTCGGTATTCTTGGCGAGCCGCGGGTCAATGTGCTAACGCTCAACCTGGCCCTGGACGACCTGGCGGCCAAATGATGGACCCATTGACCCGATGGCCAACGCGCCTGAACCGATAGGCAGACCGTCCGCCGACGCCCTTCTGGACTCGGCCAAGCGGGAACAACAGGGCCGCCTCAAGATTTTCCTGGGGGCGGCCCCTGGCGTTGGCAAGACCTATGAAATGCTGCTGGCGGCCAAGAAGCGGCGGGCTGACGGCGTCGATGTCGTCATCGGCATCGTCGAGACTCATGGCCGCGCCGAGACCGAGGCACTGATCGAGGGCGCCGAAATCATTCCGCGGCAATCGATCGTCTATCGCGGCCACGCTTTGCCGGAGATGGATATCGACGCGATCCTGGTGCGCAGGCCGCAACTGGTGCTGGTCGATGAACTGGCGCACACCAATGCCGAGGGCAGCCGTCACACCAAGCGCTATCAGGATGTCGAGGAATTGCTGGCGCATGGCATCGACGTCTATTCGACTCTTAACATCCAGCATCTGGAAAGCCTCAACGATGTCGTGGCGCAGATCACCCATGTGCGGGTGCGCGAGACCCTGCCCGACCGCATCGTCGACCGCGCCGATGAGGTCGAGCTCATCGATCTCACGCCCAAGGACCTCATCCAGCGCCTGAAGGAAGGCAAGGTCTATATGCGCGACGCCGCCGACCGCGCGTTGCAGCATTACTTCTCCGAAGGCAATCTCACGGCGCTGCGCGAGCTGGCCCTGCGCCGCACCGCCCAGCGCGTCGACGACCAGATGCTCAATTACATGCAGGCCCATGCCATCGCGGGGCCTTGGGCCGCCGGCGAGCGGGTGTTGGTGTGCATCAACGAGCATCCAGCATCCTTCGGCCTGGTGCGCTATGCCAAGCGCGCGGCCGACCGCATGCAGGCGCGCTGGACAGCCGTCTATGTCGAGACGGTGCGCTATCATCATCTGTCGGAGAAGGAGCGCGACCGGGTCGACGAAGCACTGCGCCTGGCGGAGCGGCTGGGTGGCGATGCTGTCACCCTGCCCGGCAACCAGATCGCCACCGACCTCATCGACTATGCGCGGGCCAACAACATCACCCAGATCATCATCGGCAAGTCGACACGGTCGCGCTGGTTCGAACTGCTGCACGGCTCCGTGGTGCGGGACCTGGTACGCGCCTCCGGCAATATCGGCATCCATGTCGTGGCCGGCGCGCAGGTGAAGGAGGAAGGCCAGGCGCGCGATGTGGCTGAGGCGACGGCGTCCTTCTCCCTCACACCCTATGTCGGCAGTGCGGTCACCGTGGGGCTGGCGCTGATTGCCAGTCTCGCCATCGATCATTTCATCGATCTTCCCAACATTTCGATGATGTTCCTGGCAGCGGTCCTGTTCTCGGCCGTGCAATATGGCCTGCTGCCCTCGCTCTTCGCGTCGATCCTCAGCACCTTGGCCTATAACTATTTCTTCCTGGACCCGATCCACACCTTCACGGTGGCCGATCCTTCCAATGTCATCGCCCTGTTCTTCTTCCTGATGGTGGCGATCCTTACCAGCAACCTCACGGCCAAGGTCCGGGCCGAAGCACGCGCCTCGCGCCAGCGTGCTGCTTCCACCACCGCGCTCTATAATTTCAGCCGCAAGGTGGCAGCGATCGGTGAGATGGACGATCTCCTTTGGGCAGTCGCGCATCAGATCGCGCTCATGCTGCGGGTCCATGTCATCCTGCTGCTGCCGGATGAGGCGGGCGAGATCATTGTCAGGATCGGCTACCCGCCGGATGACGAACTCAACGATGCCGACCTCGCCGCGGCGAAATGGGCTTGGGACCATGGCAAACCGGCCGGCCGCGGTGCCGGCACCCTGCCCGGCGCCAAGCGCCTGTTCATCCCGCTTGCCACCGAGCGCGGCAAGATCGGCGTCATGGGGTTGGACCAGGAAGAGACCGGTCCGATGTTCACGCCGGACCAGAAACGACTATTGGATGCGCTCTGCGATCAGGCGGCGGTGGCCATCGAGCGCATCAGCCTGATGCAGGATATCGACAAGGCGCGGGTGGTGAGCGAGACTGAACAGCTGCGCAATGCACTTTTGAATTCGATCTCTCATGATTTCCGCACGCCACTTGCCTCGATCATCGGATCGGTCTCGAGCTTGCGATCGTTGTGGCAGAAATTTCCCGAAGAGACGCGGGAAGAGCTGCTGCGCACGACCCAGGACGAGGCCGAACGGCTCAACCGCTTCATCGGCAATATCCTCGACATGACACGGCTGGAAGCTGGCGCATTGGCGCCACGCAAGCAGCCGGCCGATCTCGGCGACATTGTCGCCGGTGCCCTGGGCCAGGCGAAACCGCTGCTCTCGCAGCATCAGATGAAGGTCGAGATCGCCAAGGATCTGCCGATGCTCGCGATCGATGCCACCTTGACCGGGCAGATATTGATCAACATGCTCGATAACGCGGCGAAATATGCCCCGGCAGGAAGCGAGATCGGCTTGCGCATCGGACAGGATCAGGACGGCATCACGGTAAGCGTGCGCGACGAAGGCCCCGGTATCCCAGCGGCTGACTTGACACGCATCTTCGACCGCTTCTTCCGTGTCGAGGGGGGCGATCGGCGCCGGGCCGGGACCGGATTGGGCCTGGCTATCTGCCGCGGCTTTGCCGAGGCGATGGGCGCCAGCATTCTTGCCGCCAACCGCACCGACCGCAGCGGCGCTCTTTTTACGCTGCGATTTCCGAAAGGCCTGCAGGTGACGGCGTGAGCGGACCTCCGGAAATCCTGGTGATCGACGACGAGCCGGCAATCCGCCGCTTCCTCAAAAGCAGCCTGCTCGCCCATGATTTCGCGGTGACCGAGGCGGAAACCGGCAAGGCGGCACTTGCGGCGCTCAGCCGCGGGAATTTCGTTCTCGCCGTGGTCGATCTGGGTCTGCCTGACATGGACGGCCATGAATTGGTGCAGGCCATCCGCGCGCTGTCGCCCATCCCCATCATCGTGCTGTCGGTGCGCGACGATGAGGCCGGCAAGGTAGCGGCCCTCGATGGTGGTGCCGACGATTACGTGACCAAGCCGTTCGGCATCGAGGAATTCATGGCGCGCATCCGCGCCGCGCTCCGGCACCGGCTGCAGCAGCAGGGCCGTGCCGCCTTGTTCCGGAATGGTGATCTTTCCATCGACATACTGGCGCGCGAGGTGAAGGTGCGCGGGGAAACGGTCAAGCTGTCACGGCGTGAGTTCGACCTGCTGCTCTATCTTGCGGAACATGTCGGCAAGGTGGTGACCCACGGCCAAGCCCTCTCCCACGTTTGGGGTGCGGCACATGGCGAGGATGTCGAATATCTCCGTGTCTATGTCCGCCAGCTCCGGCAGAAGGTTGAGGCCGATCCACAGCAGCCAGCGATGATCCTGACCGAAGCGGGCGTGGGATATCGGATGAAGCTGGTGGAACCCTAATCGTCATGGTTGGCGAAGGCCGACCATGACGAATCGGTTACACCACCCCTACTGGCACAGTGCCCTTCACGGTGGTCCGGTGCAGCAGGCGGCGATGGCCGTCATAATCGTTGATCGCGAGATGCATGGTGCTGCGATTGTCCCACATCACCAGCATGCCATCCTGCCATTTGAGGCGGCACTGGAATTCCGGCCGCGTGCAGTGGGTATGCAGGAAATCCAGCAGCGGTTTCGATTCCGCGGCACTCATGTCAGCAAAGCGCTGGGTATAGACCGGGTTGACGAAGAGTGCCTTGCGGCCCGTCACCGGATGCACGCGCACCACCGGGTGCAGCACTTCCTGATCCGCGCTGGGATCGTTGCGGGTCATCTTGATCGAGCGGCTGACGGCAGCATCTGGTCCGGGACCCATCGTGCCATGCGGCCAACCGGTATGAACCGCGCGCAACGGGTCGAGCAGCTTCTGTAGGCCAGCGGACAAGGATTCATAGGCGAGATACTGATTGGCCCAGATCGTGTCGCCACCCACCGGCGGCAATTCGATCGCCTGCAGCAGAGTGGCATCCGGCGGTTCGGGCAGAAATGAGAAATCCGTGTGCCAGGTACCGCCGAAGGTCGAAATGCGCTTTTCATCCGCCTGTTTCAGCACGGCGATAATGTCGGGATGGCTGTCCATGCCCTTCACATAAGGGACACGGAGCACATCGCCGAAGCGACCGGTCACATAGAGGAGTTCGTCCGGCGCCAGCTTCTGGTCCGGGAAGAATAGCACCGAATGATCGGCAAATGCCGCTCGCACCGTGTCCATCATCGTCTCCGGCGCATCGCGGAGGTCGATGCCGGTCACTTCGGCGCCGAGATGCGGCGTGATGGGGCGGATATGAAGGTCGTTTCTCATGATCCCCTACCCTAATCAGTCCACAGCCAGTCTGTCGAGATCGTCATAAAGTGATTGGGCATAGACATACAGCTTGTCGAACACCGGCTGCATACGGGCATAAGTATCGGCCCAGATGGGATCGGGCAGAATTTCGCCAGCATATTGGACGAAGGCGGCGGCGGCATCGGCAGCCTGTGCGAAACGGCCGGTCGCTGCAGCAGCCATGGCGGCGCAACCGACGATGCCACACTCGGCTTCCTGCGGTACCAGGATCGGGATGTTATAGGCGCTGGCCTTGATCTTCATCCACAGCTCTGTCTTGACGCCGCCCCCCGACGCGATGACGCGTTCCAGCTTGCGACCCGCTGCCTGCTCCATGATGCGCATCTGCCGTGTGACCGCAAAGGCAACCCCCTCCATCACCGCGCGGTGCAGATGGGACAGGCCATGTTCCGCCGTGATACCGAAGAACTGGGCGCGGGAATTGCGATGCTCGCCGAACCGTTCACCGGTGAGATAGGGCAGGAAGAACAGGCGATCGGCGCCCGCCGGCGCCAAAACCGCCTTGGCCACGATCTCCTCATAGCTGAGCGCCCTTTCATGAAAGGCGCGGCGTGCCCAGCGCATGGAATCGCCACCAGATTCCAGCAGCACGAAGCCACCCCAGCCGCCTTCAACCGTGCCGATATTGGAAATCTCGGCATCGAGCAATGGTGCATCGGCCACCACGGTGATGATGCTGGAGGTGCCGGTGATGTCGGAACAAAGGCCTGCACGGGACACACCGGACCCGAGCAGCGCCACCGGAAAATCACCAGCTCCTACCAGCACCGGAATGCCGGCGAGCAACCCCGTCTCGGCAGCAGCGGCGGCCGTGACATGGCCGACGATATCGGTGGGGTTGCGGATCGGCGCCAGCTTGGCAATGTCGAGGCCGAGGAGATCGCACATATGGGGTGACCAAGCACCGGTCGTGGGGTCCATCAGGAAACTGCAAGCCGCCTCGGTCCGATCCATCGCGATCTCGCTGGTCAGGCGGAAGTTCACATAATCCTTTGGCATCACCACGGAAGCGGCAGCGTTGTAGGCGGCAGGATCCTGGTCGCGCAGCCATTGCAGCTTGAAGCCCGGCCAGGCCGGCGTCGCTGGGTTGGCTGATTTCTTCAGATAGTCCGCTGGGCGATGCGCGGCTTCGAAAGTCTTCACCAGGCCAGCCGTACGCTTGTCGTTCCACAACGGCACCGTCGCTCGCGTCAATCGGCCGTTGGTATCGAGAAGCACGGTGCCATGCATCTGCCCGCAGGCGCAGATGGCGGCGATGCGAGCGCCGGCACCCACCTCCTTCGCCAGGAGTGCGCGGATAGCGGCAACGACGCCCGACCACCAATCATCCGCCCTCTGCTCCGACCAGCCATATTGCGGAACGATCTGGTCATATTCCTGGGCGGCGATTGCCTGGATGCGGCCAGCCAGGTCCACCAGCGCCGCGCGGGCACTGCCGGTGCCGATATCGATCGCGAGATAGAGATCCTTGGACAAGGTAGCTTCCGCAGTTAGAGGCCGAATAGGTAGCATAATTACCTATTTTAGCACGTCAATGAGCAATTTTGGTGCATCGCAGCATGATTTTGGCCAATCCGGTTGATTTCTCTTCTCTCAATATGTAGCATTACTACGTAACTGAGGAGCCTATCATGTCTTTACGCGATCCTTCTCACTGCCAGGTGGATGTCAGCGGCGGCACCATGTCGGGGGCGACGGGGCGCTATCAAAAGCGCCTGGGCGATCTTGCCGGCCTTTATGCCGATACTGCGGCTTTCGCTGCCTTGCTCGCAACGAGCAGCAACCCGGTGGTCTATGAGGTCGCCGATTTTCGCCCCTCCGCCGAGAACGGCGATCTCATCTTCGGTGTCACCCGCATGTCGCCGGGAAAAGTCGGTGACGAGTTCTTCCTCACCCGCGGGCATATCCATGCCAAGGCCGACCGGCCGGAGATCTATTACGGCCAGCAGGGGCGTGGCCTCATGCAACTGGAATCGCCCGACGGCGAAACCCGCGTCGTGGCAATGGGGCCACAGACCATCTGCTATGTGCCACCGTTCTGGATTCATCGTTCAGTCAACACGGGGACGGAAGATCTGGTGATGGTCTTCTCCTATCCCGCCGATGCAGGACAGGATTACGGCATCATCGAACAATCGAACGGCATGCGACACCGCGTCATGAGCGACGGCAAGGATGGCTGGCAGTTGGTCGAGAACGCCGCCTATCGCGGCCGGTCGGACAGTACCATCGCCGGCCTGCTGCAGCAGGGGGCATCGCGGTGACCGCCTATCGACCCGCCACCAGGCCAACCCTCTATTTCATTGGTGTCACCACCACCAAAAGCTCAATCATGCAGGTATTTCCGGCCTGGGCAGAGCATCTTGGCCTCGGGCACGCGGCCATCGTCGGCATCGATTTCCCGCTGCATGCGGACCGGGCCGCCTATCGCGAAGCGGTTTCCTTCATCAAGCAGGATCCCTTGTCGCTGGGCGCACTGGTAACGACGCACAAAATTGACCTTCATGCTGCCTGCCGTGACCTCTTCGATGCCTTCGATCCCTATGCCGAACTGATGGGCGAGACCAGTTGCATCTCGAAACGCGATGGCAAGCTGGTCAGCCATGCCAAGGACCCCATCTCATCCGGCCTGACCCTGAACGGCTTCCTGCCGCCGGATCACTTCAAGAAGACAGGCGCGGAGCTGTTTGTGATCGGTGCCGGCGGATCGGCGATCGCCATCACTTGGTATCTGATGAACCGCAAGCGCGGTGCCAATGTGCCGAGCCGGATCATCATTACCGATCGCGACCAGCATCGCTTGGACGAGATCGCACGCATTCATAAGGAGATCGGTGCTGGCGTGCCTGTCGAATATGTGAAGGTCGCCAACGTAGCTGCCAATGACGTCATCCTCAGCCATCTCAGCCCCCATGCGCTGGTGATCAACGCCACCGGCCTTGGCAAGGATGCGCCAGGGTCGCCGTTGACCGATGCCGCCGTCTTCCCGCGATCAGGGATCGTCTGGGATCTCAATTACCGGGGCGAGCTCGTCTTCCTCGACCAGGCTCGACGGCAAAGCGTGGCGCAAGACCTGCAGATCGAGAATGGCTGGACCTATTTCCTCCACGGCTGGACGCAAATCATCGCCGAAGTATTCCAGATCGAGATCCCCACCTCAGGTCCTGGATTCGAAGATATTTCCCGCATCGCTCGGAACGCGGCGAAAGGATAAGTCACATGACAGGTCGCATTCTCATCACGCCACGCTCATTGACCTCCGGTCCGCATCCGCAGATCGATCGCCTGCGCCACGCCGGTTTTGAGATCGCCACTTGCACGCCCAATACCTTGCCCACGGAAGAAGAGCTCATCTCCCTGCTGCCCGGCTGCACCGGCTGGCTCGCTGGGATCGAGCCGGTCTCGGTGAAGGCGATCAACGCAGCGCGCGATCTTCGGATCATCAGCCGCAACGGCACCGGTGTCGACAATCTGCCGATGGATGTCCTCGTCAAGAAGAACATCAAGGTCGCCATCGCCGGCGGCGCCAATGCAGCGGGTGTCGCCGAACTGGCGATCGCCCTCATCTTTAGCGCGCTCCGGCACATTCCGGCGGCCGATGCGGGTATCAAGGATGGTGCCTGGCCACGGCGGCGTGGGCGAGAATTGCGCGACCGGACAGTGGCCGTCATCGGTTGTGGTGCCATCGGCGGCGAAGTGGCACGCCTGCTCACGGCGCTGGGCGCCAAGGTGCTGGCCTTCGATCCGGCATGTCCCAACATCAATCTTGCCCCGGACAAATTCCCTCCTGAAAAATTCCGGTGGGTCGATCTGCCGACCGCGTTCCGCGAGGCGGATATCGTCACTTTGCATTGCCCCTTGCAGCGCGATGGCCGGCCGATGCTGGATTGGGTCGCCCTCAACAGCCTGCGGCGCGGTGCCATCATCGTCAACACGGCACGCGCTGCCCTGATCGACGAGGCTGCCTTGCTGGCGGCCCTCATCGTCGGCACGATCGATGGCTATGCGACCGACGTGTTCGACCAGGAACCACCCAAGGATCTCACGCTGGCGCGCCATGAACGCGTCATCGCCACCAGCCATATCGGCGGCTTCACCGATGAAAGCGTCGACCGTGCGACGTCGATCGCCGTTGATCATCTGCTGGAAGCGCTGCAACCCGCCACCCGTGCCCATGTCGGCTGAACCTGGGTCGGCGCTCGCGGCGATATCTTTCGACGGCACACTCGCTGCGCGACTGGCGCAAGCGCCGCTGGATCGCCCGTCGCTCTATTGGCTCGGTCAGGCGGGATTCGTACTGGATGCCGGCGGCAAGCGGCTGGTGATCGACCCCTATCTGTCGGATTCCTTGGCCGAGAAGTATCGCGGCCGGCTCTATCCGCATCAGCGCATGATGTCGGCTCCCATCACGACCGACAGTCTGGGTCGGGTCGACCTGGTGCTGAGCACACATCAGCATACCGATCATATGGACCCGGCGACCCTGCAGCCGCTGCTGGCCGCGCGACCCGGCGTGAAATTGGTGGCGCCCTTGGCGGCGGAGGGCGAGGCGTCGAAACGATCCGGCGTCACGCCGGACCGGTTGCTGCTGGTGGATGCCGGCCAGCGCATCCAGCCCTTGCCGGACATCTTTGTGACGGCGACGCGTGCGGCCCATGAAACGCTCGAGCGCGACGAGGCAGGGCATTATCGCTTCCTCGGTTATCTCATCGAGATCGCGGGTCTGCGGATCTGGCACTCCGGCGACACGATCCCGTTCGATGGCATGGTAGCGGAGGTCACGGCCTTGCACCCGGATGTTGTGCTATTGCCGGTCAATGGCCGCAGCGCCGAGCTGCTGGCCAATGGCGTGCCGGGCAATCTCGCCCTCGACGAGGCCATCAGTTTGGCGCGCGCCGTTGGGGCGAAGGCCCTGATCGCCCATCATTTCGGCATGTTCGACTTCAATACCGCCGATCCGGCTATGATCGACGGCCTGGCTGCCCGGACAGCGACACCGCGCCTGTTTCGCGCAGCTCTCAACACGGTCTATCATTGGGGATGAACCAATCGAGAATCGGACCCGAGAATCAGGTCATGAACGCCGAAGCGCCACAGCAGAATATTCTTGAGGTCGTGCGTCTGGCGCGTGAGTCGTTGCGGAAATCCGATCGCAAGGTGGCCGATGTCGTGCTGGCCGATCCGCGCCGGTTCCTCAGTGCCACCGTTGCCGACACGGCCGTCATGGCCGATGTCAGCCAGCCCACGGTCATTCGCTTCTGCACCGCCATCGGCTGCGAAGGCTTCCAGGATTTCAAGCTGCGCCTCGCCAAGAGCCTGGCCCTGGGGACACCCGCCACGCATTCCGTGCTGCTGGACAGCGACGGGCCGGAGACGGTGTTCGACAAGATCTTCGATTACACTATCACCAGCCTGGATTGGGCACGCAATCGCATCGACAAGCGTTCCCTCGCCCGCGCGGTCGATCTGCTGGTTGCGGCCAAAGGCATCGAATTCTTCGGCTTCGGGGCCTCAGGCATTGTGGCGCAGGATGCGCAACAGAAATTCCCCCTGTTTGGTGTCCCTTGCGGGGCACAGATGGATGCGCATCAGCAGATCATGGTGGCCTCGCTGATGGGGCCGGACCATGTCGCCGTGGTCATCTCCAACACCGGCGCCACCACTTCGATCATCGAGATCGCCGATATCGCACGTGCCAATGGTGCCAAAGTGATCGGTCTCATCGGCATGGACTCGCCGCTGACCCAGCATTGCGACGTGCCGATCCTCATTGAGACGCTGGACAATACCAACATCTACACGCCGACCATCTCGCGCATCGCGGCCCTGACCGTGATTGACGTGCTGTCGACGGCGGTGGCACTGCGGCGTGACCCGGCCCAGCAGACCCGTGTCGCTGCCATGAAGCAGCAATTGCGCGACCTTCGCAGTTCCTAGAGAGTCGCGAATTCGGCCAGCAATTCGTCGGTCGAGCGTTGCCGGCAATAGCCCTTGATCGCCTGCTCGGAAAAGACCTGCCGCTCCGGCGTGTAAGTAGCGCAGGCATCGGGCACCAGGGTCACCAGATAGCCAAGATCGCCGGCACCCCGCACCGTGTTCTCAACGCATTGATCGGAGAGCACGCCAAAGACGATGAGATACTCAAAGCCCATGTTGCGGAGGATGTAGTCGAGATTAGTGGTCCCGAACGGACCGGACGCTGTCTTGCGGACGATGATATCGTCTGCTGCAGGCGCCACCTCGTCGATCACCTTGGCATCCCACGACCCGCGCGGATTGTTGATGAAGGAAGCTTTGTGATCGATGCCGCGGTCACGACCATCCAAAGTCAGGCTTTCGATGATGATGTAGATGTTCTCGATCCCGAGCTTGCGGGCCGCCAGCTGCAGGCGCTGCTGGTTGGGAATCGTGACGGCATCCAGCCGGTCGTAGAAATAATGATACTTTTCGGTGCCGGGCGCGCGGTCGCGACGTTTCGTGGCGGCGCAGTCGGCATTCTGCATGTCGACGCTGATGAGCGCGGTCTTGGCCGGCACGATACGCTGCTGGCGGTAGGCAGGACCCAGAATCTCGGGACTGTCGGGAAGAGACGGCTTTGTCATGATGGCAGGCTGTCCTTTGCAAGGCGGTCGATATCGGGCATCAGGCGATGCAACAGATTCGTGAGGCGATCTGCCCAGAGAGAGATCCCGGCCTCCGTCGCCAGCGTATCCTGCCGTACCTCAATGAGGACATGCGGCAAGCCGCGAGTTTCAGCATGGAACGGGATCGTATGGTCGGTCTCATCGACGGCATAAGGCAGATTGTCGCCGACCACAATGTCAGGAATAGAGATGCGCGTCAGGAGCAGCTCGGCCAGGCGGCGGTCATGGCGCGAGGCAAAATCGATATGCCAAGGCCGCACCTCGCCCGGATAGTCAGGCGTGAAGCTATGGATGGAGAGGATCGCCGTCGGCTGGCGTCGTGCCGATCGCCGATCCAAAAGGTCAGTGATGGCGCGGTGGTAAGGATGGAACAGCACATCCTGGCGGTCACGGATCGCGGCAGCAGACAGGTGCCGGTTGGCGGTGATACCGATACCGGCGCTCACCTCCGGTACCGAGCCGGCAGCATCCAGCGGGCGGTTGCAATCGATCACCAGGCGCGAATAGCCGGTCGACGCCAGGGGTGCTGCGAAATTCAGCGCAAGTTTTCGGGCAAGGCCGGCCGCCCCGATATCCCAGCCGATATGCGTCTCGATCGCAGCGCTACCGAGACCCAGATCGCGCAAGCTCCACGGTATGCGGTTGCTGGCATGATCGCACAGGAAAACCAGTGTCGAGCCGCTATCTGCGTTGACGAGGTCATAGGCCGCCGGCTCGTCCGGCGCCAGCAAGGCCGTGGGCTGTGTGTTGATCATGCTGAGGCGCCATCTTTTGCGTACCGTGCAATATAGCAGATAATTCTTTCTTGCTGTCAATCGGCGTTTCTGTAGTATCTGCTACACAGTCGCGCGGGAGGCGAAGACGTCCAAAGCAGCCGCACATCCGGTCACCAAGCATCCGGGCACGATCGAACAGCGTGTGCGTGCCTTGCTGCCGCAATTGACGCCAGCGGAGAAACGCGTGGCGCGCGCGTTGCTGGCGGCCTATCCGATCGCGGCTTTGGGCACAATCGCCGAGCTGACCACGCGCGCCAATGCCAGCGCTCCTACCATCCTGCGCCTCACGGCCAAGCTCGGCTGCGACGGCTATTCGCACTTTCAGCGCCAGGTGCGCGAGGAGGTGCAGGAGAAGATGCATTCGCCGCTGTCGCTCATGGACAGCGCGCCGCGCATGCCCACCGCCAAGCGCGGCTTCTTCGGTACCTTTGTCGAAGACGTGACAGCGGCCCTTCACCGCACCCAGCGCCTGCTCGACAATGACGTGCTCGAAGAAGCCATCGCGACCTTGGCCGATCCGGCCAAGCGGATTTACGCGCTAGGCGGCCGCAGCACCCATGTGCTGGCAAAGCATTTGGTGTTTCATCTCCATCAGTTGCGCCCGGGCGTACAAGAGATCGCCGGCGGGTCGGTGCCGATCTATCATCAATCCGCCGATATGAACCGCACCGCGGTGATCGTCGTCTTCGACTTTCGCCGCTATGAGCGCCAGACCATCGACTTCTGCCAGCAGGCAGTGAAACGCGGCGCCCGGATCATCCTGGTGACCGACCCATTCCTGTCGCCGATCGCGGAAATCGCCCATTGGGTGCTGCCAGTTGAAGTCGAGGTACCTTCGCCCTTCGACAGCGCCATGGCCGCCGTGGCGGTGGTGGAAGTCATGATGGCCGGAACCCTCGCGCGCCTCGGCACCGCCGCCCGCACGCGCATGGCGCGGGTGGAAGAAGGTGCGGGCTTTGATAAGGTCATCGGCGGCACCGAGATGCGCGAGCTGCAAAAATCTTCGGAACGGAGAAAATCACGGTGAGCAAACCATCCGACCTTGCGATCTTCCTCACCAACGACCTCACAGGCATCAGCCGCGGCCGCGCCTTTCCGGCGGCGGATCTCGCTGAGCGCCGGCATGCCGGTGTCGGCTGGGTCCCGGCCAATGTGGCGCTGACACCGTTTGGCGCCATCGGCGCCAATCCGTTCGGGCCGCTCGGCGATCTGCGGCTGCAGCCGGATGAGGGCAGCGCCGGCTTTCGCCTCACCGGTCTCGGCGACGAACCGGACCTGCAGGCCTTTCTGTGCGATATCGTCGAAACCGACGGCACGCCCTGGGGTGGTTGCGGGCGTGGCTTTGCCAAGAAGGCGCTTGCGGACCTCGGCCGCGAATTCGGCCTCACCGTCAAGGCGTCGTTCGAGCATGAATTCTTCCTGCTGGGCGATGACCGGCTGGGGAATGCCGCCTTCACCTTGCAGGATTTCCGCAGCCAGCAGGGTTTTCTGGGCGCGCTGATCGCCGCCC
This sequence comes from Dongia sp. P2_B8, assembly GCF_056404715.1. Lineage (NCBI taxonomy): Bacteria > Pseudomonadati > Pseudomonadota > Alphaproteobacteria > Rhodospirillales > Dongiaceae > Dongia > Dongia sp. P2_B8. Next base: position 300,981 of record NZ_JBFUDM010000005.1, read on the forward strand.
TTACCACCGCTGGCGTCGATCCGGAAATGATCCTGCGTGAGTATGGGCCGAAGCAGTTCGAGGTCACCATGAAGCCAGCGCGCGGGCTGCTGGCGGCCGATCGCGCCGTTATTCTGCGCGACATCACCCGCGACATCGCCCGTCAGTTCAAGCTGCAGGCCTGTTTTGCACCGATCATCGACCCGATGTCGGTCGGCAGCGGCGTCCATGTGCATTTCAGCCTCGAGATGCTGGACGGCAAGCCCGTGACACATGATCCGGCACAGCCAGGTGGCATCAGCAGTCAAGCCGGTAGTTTCGTCGCAGGCATCCTCAGGCATATGCCAGCCTTGTGCGCCCTCACCGCCCCCAGCGCCATCTCCTACCTGCGCCTCACGCCCCATCGCTGGAGCGCCGGCTATAATTGCTTCGGTTATCGCAATCGCGAGGCGGGGGTGCGTATCTGCCCGGTCGATGACACGCCAGGGCATGATATCTCGAAGCAGGTGCATCTCGAATTCCGTGCCAGCGACGCAACCGCCAGTCCTTATATGGTGCTGGGTGCCTTGCTGCGCGCCGGCATCGAGGGACTGCACGGGAAGTTGCCGGCGCCGCCCTTGGTTGCGGGCGATCCCGCGGACCTCACATCAGCGCAATTGGCCGCCATGAATGTCCGACGCTTGCCGGATTCCTTGCCCGCCGCCTTGCATGAGTTGGATAGCGACGCGACCGTATCGTCCTGGCTGCCCAAGCCGCTCACCGATGGGTATCGCGCCTTGAAGACAGCGGAGATCGAGAGGACCGCCGACCTCGACGCCGCCCAGCAATGCGCCCTCTATGCCAAATATTATTGATCACGCACCCCAGCCAGATTGAAAGAGACCATGTCCGTCCTCACCGTTCTGCCACCGACCTTCGCCCTGGCGAAAGTGGAAGCCATCGTCCGTGACCTCTATGGGATCGGCGGGAAGTTCACACCACTCGACAGCGAGCGCGACCAGAATTTCCGCCTGCTGGAGCCCAGCGGTCAAGGCTGGGTGGTGAAAATCGCCAACCAGGCTGAAGACCTGGAAGCCCTGGAGTTCCAGGCGGGCTTGCTGCGCCATGTGGCGGAGATCGATCCTGCTTTGCCCCTGCCGCATCTGAAGACCACGCTGTCGGGCGACATCCTCGGCCAGTGCAAGGCCGTGGATGGCAGCGTCCATTTCGTGCGTGTCGTCAACTATCTGCCTGGCAAGCCTTTCGCCAAGGGTCAGAAATCGCCAGCCTTGATGGCGAATTTCGGCGCGGTACTGGGACGCCTTACGCTGGCGCTGCAGGGCTTCGGCCATGCCGGCGCCGTCCGCGTCTTCGATTGGGACTTGGTGCGCGCCGGCAAGTCACGTGCGCGGCTGGCCTTCATCGACGATCCGGTGCAACGCGAGATCCTGGAATATTTCCTGGGCCGTTTCGACAGGATCGTGGCGCCCGCCCTTAAGCGCTGCCGGGCGCAGGTCATTCACGGCGATGCCAACGACTATAACGTGCTGGTAGACGAAGCGACGGGCGAAAGCATTGCCGGCCTCATCGATTTCGGGGACGCGATCCAATCACCCTTGATCAATGAACTTGCCGTCGCTGCCGCCTACGCGATCATGGACCGCGCGGCACCGATTGACGATGCCGGCGCCATGGCAGCTGCATTCCACAAGATCAATCCGCTGCTGCCTCATGAGATCGACCTTCTCTATGATCTCATCGCTTTGCGTCTCGTGATCAGCGTCACCATCTCCGCCTCGCGCCGCGATCGCAGCAAGGACAATGCTTACCTGAGCATCAGCGAGGCGCCGGCCTGGAATCTGCTGAAGCGCCTGCGCGCCATGGACCCAATGATCGCTGCCGGCGTCCTGCGTCAAGCCTGTGGCTTTGAAGCAGCGCCCGGCGCCCGCGCGCTCATAGCCTGGGTTGACGACAATCACCACACATTTGCACCTGTCCTCGACCGTGCGCCAGCCTTGCAAGCCAAGGCCCTGGTGCCCTTCGGCGACAAGCAACATCAGATCGCGATCGCCTCTGCCGCCCGCAGGCCGGACGAAGCCGAAAAATTATGGCTGGAGATGGCGGCCCGAGAAGGTGTCGAGCTTGGCATCGGACCCTGGGGCGAAGACCGGCCGGTCTATACCGCCGATGCCTTCGCCTCGACCCTCGTCACCGGCCAGCGTCGCTCTTTGCATCTCGGTCTCGATCTCTTCCTGGATGCGGGATCGAACGTGCGCACGCCGATACCGGGTCGTGTCATCGAAATCTACATGTCCGATCTGCCGCTCGATTACGGCCATGCGATCCTGCTGGAGCATCGACCCACCCCCGATCTCACCTTTTACAGCCTATGGGGTCATCTCAGTGCCGGTACCGCCAAGGCGCGCCGGTTGGGCGAGGAGCTGAAGGCCGGCGATATCGTCGGCCAACTCGGTGGCAATAAGGAGAATGGGGGCTGGCAGCCGCATGTACATCTGCAGCTCCTCACCTATCGCCCTGCGGGCGCCGCCGATGTGATCGGTGCCGGCGAGCCAGACTATCGCGCCGTCTGGGCCGAACTGTTCCCGGATGCTGCCCGCTTTGCCAATGTGCCACCGGAAACCTTCGCCCAGGCGGGCCGTCCCAAGGACGCGCTGCTGAAAATCCGCCAGGAAAAGCTCATCCGCAACCTCTCCATTTCCTACAAGACACCGATGAAGATGGTGCGGGGCGAAGGCGTCTTTCTCTATGACGATCGCGGCCGTGCCTATCTCGATTGCTACAATAATGTGGCGCATCTGGGTCACGCCAATCCGGAGATCGTGGCGGTGCTGGCGCGCCAGGCCGGCATCCTCAACACCAACACCCGCTATCTCCATGACAATATCATCGCCTATGCCGAGAGGCTGACCGGCACATTGCCGAAGAACCTCACAGTCGCGGCGTTTGTATGCAGCGGCAGTGAGGCCAATGACCTCGCCCTGCGCATGGCGCGCAATCACACGAATGCCCAGGGCGTCGTGGCGCTGGATTGGGCCTATCACGGCCACGCCACCTCCCTGATCGAGGTCAGCCCCTATAAATACAAGCGCAAGGGCGGCAAGGGTCGCCCGGCCACGACCGGCGAAGCCATGCTGCCGGACGCTTACCGCGCACCAGCCGATTGGCCCAAGGCCGAGATTGCCCAGCGCTATGCTGCCTCTGTCACCGCGGCGGTCGCACAGCTGGCAGCCGGTGGCCACAAAGCGGCGGCCTTCATCGCCGAATCGCTGCCGAGTTCCGCAGGACAGATCGTGCTGCCCGAAGGCTATCTGCCGGCCGCCTATGCAGCGGCACGCGCGGCCGGTGCGGTGGTGATCGCCGATGAGGTGCAGATCGGTTTCGGCCGTATCGGGTCCCATATGTGGGCATTCGAGGCGGAGGGGGCCACGCCCGATATCGTCACCATGGGCAAGCCGATCGGCAACGCCCACCCGATGGCGGCCCTGGTCACGACCCGCGAGATCGCCGACAGCTTTTACAACGGCATGGAATATTTCAACACGTTCGGCGGCAACCCGGTTTCCTGTGCCGTCGGCCTCAAAGTGCTGGAAATCCTGGAACGCGATCAGTTGCGGGCCAATGCTCAGCGGCTTGGCAACGCGCTCCTCGCTGGCATGAAAAAGTTGATGGAAAAGCATCCGCGCATCGGCGACGTGCGTGGCCGCGGCCTGATGCTGGGGATTGAACTGGTCGAGGATCGGCAGAGCAAGGTGCCGGCCACCGCCTATGCCGGACGCATCGTCGAGAAATGCCGGCAACTCGGCGTGCTGCTCGGCACGGACGGCCCCCACGACAATGTCATCAAGATGCGCCCCGCGATGGTGTTCACCGATGCCCATGCCGATCTGCTGATGCAGATCCTGGAGACAGCGTTTGCGGAGGTCGAATGAACGATACCCCCCCGACCCTCCCCCTCAAGAGGGGAGGGAGCTTCTATCGAGTTGATCGGAAACTCGCTCTAGTCCTCTCCCCCGCCTGCCGACGCATGTCGGCATTCGCCGACGGTGAGGGGGAGAGTTAGAGAGGGGGGCAACTGCTCGCTATCGCCTCATCATCCCTTCGGAATCATGATGCAGTAGTATTTCCTGACATATTCCGTGCTCAGCCATTCAACATTGGCGCCCATCGGTACAAAGAAAGTGTCGCCGGCACGATAGGTTTCCTGCCAGCCGTCCGGACTGGACAAGGTGACCGAGCCTTCGAGCAGATGCATCAGCTCGTGGCGTGGAAACGGGATTGCCTTGCGGCGATAGGGGGTCGAATCCCAGACACCCATGGTCCATTGCTTGCTTCCATCCTCGAACCAGTTGCGGCCGCTCTGCTTTGGGCTGGGGCCGATGAGAAGGTTTGCCGCGGGTGATTCTGTCGGTGTGCGATCCAGCGAGGTGTCGATCTTCAAGACCTGCTGCGCACTGGCCTTGGCTGGATCGGCGCCAGACATGTCATCGAAGATCACATAATACTTCTTGATGTAGCCTTCCTGTTTCCATTGGCACACGATGCCTTTGGGAATGACAAAGCTTTCGCCAGCAGACACCTTGGTCTCGCGGCCAGTCGCTTCGACCATGGTGACGCTGCCTTCCAGCACGATCATGAATTCGTTGACTGGATAGGGTCCCATCTTGGTGGTGAAAGCGGTGCAATCCCAGACACCTGCCGTCAGGCCGATCCTGGGGTCGCTGAAATATTCGATGCCGCGCTGGGTTGGTTTGCCGGCGACAAGTTCTGCTGCCGGAATGTCGCTCATCGGCGCCAGACCTTGATTATTTAGGCCGTTCGCGGCGAATTTGATGACCTGCATATCTGAAATATCCCTCTCCCCTGCCCACCACGGCGCGCATTTGACGCGGGAACAAGATCGCGATCAACCCCAGAGTATGAAGGGAATCCGCTTGAATCGACGAGGCGCAGATGGAGATCGACTTTCCAATCGTCACCGCCCGCAAGGCCGGCTAAGCTTTGTTCTTTCATGTTGTCCTTAAGGAGTGTCCACCATGGACCGGCCGCCCTTGCCGCCCTTCACTGCCGAGACTGCAGCGCAGAAAGCGCGGCTTGCCGAAGACGCCTGGAATAGCCGCGATCCGGCCCGCGTGGCGCTCGCTTACACTACCGACAGCCGCTGGCGGAACCGTGCCGAATTTCTGCAGGGGCGCGATGCCATCGAGGCGTTCCTTACCCGCAAATGGCAGCGTGAACTCGACTATCGTCTGATCAAGCAATTGTGGGCCTTCCATGACAATCGGATCGCCGTCCGCTTTGCCTACGAATGGCATGACGATAGCGGCCAATGGTTCCGGTCCTACGGCAATGAGAATTGGGAGTTCGACGAACATGGGCTGATGCGCCTGCGCATCGCCAGCATCAACGATGCGCCCATCAAGGAAGCCGAGCGCAAATATCATTGGCCGCTCGGCCGCCGGCCGGATGACCACCCATCGCTGAGCGATCTGGGATTTTAGGCGCAAGGTCTCCAGGATTAATATCCCAACTCCTAGCTGAGAATTGGTAAGTTTCTCCGCTTTTAGCTGTGCCGATTCAAAGGCCTAGCAGAGATTTTGACGCGACTCAAATTTAAGGTTAATACTTTATTAAGTGATTTGAGCCGTTCTAACACGATCTGGCCCGCCAACTGACAAGCGAGGCCACTGGCAATCTGGGGCAATTTGGGCAAGCGCGCCGGGATCGCGATTTGGGACACTCTGCTTGGACGCACATCTTAACCCAGTTTGAGTGACGCATCGGCGATGAGCACTGCGCGCAGGTATTGGCTGGTCGTCATCGTCGTCATTACCTTTCTGGCCGCCCTCGGCGTCAGCGTGCAGATCCTGATTTCGAGTGCCGTCGACGGGCATCGCAGTTTGAAGAACGTCGCCTGGGCAGCGGCCCAGCTGGAAATCGAATATCTGCAATTCAAGCATGCCTTCGACAGTTACGCCGGGACGGCGCAATCCGTGCCAGCGAGCTTCGTGGCGACGCGTTTTTCCGTGTTCCAGAATCGCATCCGCGTCCTCAAAAAGGAAACCGACCCGACCGAGCTTGCTGCCGATCCCAGCTACGATAAGCTGATAACGGATCTGGAAAAGGCCATCGCTACCGATTCACCGATCCGCCAGGCGATGACGAGCGGGGCCGAGGATGCACGCGACATCGCCCGCAACCGCGTTGCACAGCTCGACTCACCCATTCGCTCCTGGGTGCAGGATGTCATGCTGCATAGCAACCCGGACCGCCAGAAGGAAGAATTGATCGAGGCGGAATTGAAGGCAGCGGCCGTGATGGCAGTGGCTGTCCTGGCGGGAATCGCCCTCATCTTCATCCTGTTGCGCAGCATCAAGCGGCTGGAAGCTTCGCGCGAGCGCGAGCGCGAAGCACGCCTGCGCGTTGATCATGCGAGCCGCGTCAAAGATACCTTCCTTGCGGTCGTGACTCATGAATTGCGCACGCCGCTCAATGCCGTCATCGGCTTTTCCGAACTGATGAAGTCCCGCGCCGGCAAGACCCAGGACAAGGAACTGGTGGCCTGGACCGACGAGGTACTGCTGGCCGGCAAGCATCTCCTGACCCTCGTCAACCAGACCATCGACATGTCGAAGATTTCCGCCGGCAAGCTCGCTCTGTCCCCGGCCGTGTTCGACCTCCGCATCCTGGTTGCCGACAGCGTCACCAGCATCAAGCGGCAAATGAGCGGCGAGGCAAGCCAGGATACGCTTCTGCCCCTCGGCACCAGCCTGCCGGCACAGGACCTGATGATCTGCGCCGACGAGGCCTGGCTGCGACAGGCGCTCCTCAACACCATTCTGCATGGCCGCAAGAATTCGCTCGGTGCCAAGCCCATCACCGTCGCCGTCTCGCGCGACAACGGCCAGGCGACGATCGATATCGGCAATGCCCACGAGGTCGGCACGGACAATCGCGGTCACGACATGGACGGCATGATCGACCCCTTCCTGCAGGGTGAGTTTGGCCACAATCGCGGGACCTATGGTCTCGGCCTGGAACTGCCGATCGCCAAGGCGATCGTCGAAGCCCATGACGGTGTGCTGCGGTACAAGGCTTCGGCCGACGCATTCCGGGTCCTTATCCAGCTGCCGATTAATCTTCCCGCCTGATTTTCCACGCAGCGATTGAGGTCAGCCATGACACTCCTTATGATAGCGCTGTCATCGAACCGATTTGAGCCATGAGGAATTGAAATGCCCTACGTTGCCGCCGAAGACCGCTATGAAAAACTGCCCTATCGCCGCAGCGGCCGACATGGGCTGAAACTGCCCGCCATTTCCTTAGGGCTCTGGCAGAATTTCGGTGGGGTCGACGCGCTGGAAACGCAACGCGCGATCGTCCGCCGCGCCTTCGATCTCGGCGTCACGCATTTCGACCTTGCCAACAATTACGGCCCGCCGCCGGGCTCGGCCGAGGAGAATTTCGGCAAGATCTATGCCCAGGATCTGAAGCCCTACCGTGACGAGATCCTGGTCTCGACCAAGGCCGGGTACCTCATGTGGCCCGGGCCCTATGGCGAATGGGGATCGCGCAAATATGTGCTGGCGAGTCTCGATCAGAGCCTCAAGCGCATGGGCCTGGATTACGTCGACATCTTCTATTCGCACCGCCTCGATCCCGAGACGCCGCTCGAAGAAACCATGATGGCACTCGATCATGCAGTGCGGTCCGGCAAGGCGCTTTATGTCGGCATCTCGTCTTACTCGCCCGAGGCCACAAGGAAGGCGCAGGCGATCCTCAAGGATCTCGGCACCCCTTGCCTCATCCACCAGCCCTCTTATTCGCTGCTCAACCGCTGGGTCGAGGACGGCCTGCTGGACACGCTGGGCGAACTCGGCATTGGGTGTATCGCCTTCTCACCGCTGGCGCAGGGATTTCTCAGCAGCAAGTATCTGAACGGCGTGCCGGCAGATTCGCGCGCGGCGCAGAACGGCTCGTTCCAGCAGAGCTTCCTCACCGACGCCAACCTGCAGCGCATCCGCGGCCTGAACGCCATTGCCGAGAAGCGCGGCCAGTCCTTGGCGCAGATGGCCATCGCCTGGGTGCTGAAGGACCCGCGCATCACCTCTGCCCTGATCGGCGCCCGCAACGTGGCGCAGCTGGAAGATTCACTGGGTGCGTTGAAGAAGCTCACCTTCAGCGCCGAAGAGCTCAAGGAGATTCATGCGCTCGCCACCGATGGCGGGATCGATTTGTGGCGCAAGGGCTCCAGCGACAAGCCGCTGCTGTAACTATGTGAGGCGCTCGGCAATCGCCATGGCGGCCGCAGGGTTTGCAACCTTGTGGCCGCTGATGACGTAAAGAAAGACATCGCGCGCGGTCTTGCCGGCCTTTTGATCGACCACCGTTTCCAACCCCTCCGGCACGCCGCCCGAGCCCCAAGCAAGGGCGCGCTTGGCCCAGAGGTCGAGCGCCTTCTTCCCGTAACCGAGCTTCTCGCCTTCTTTTGTTCCCATGATGCGGGCATAGACGAAGGGCGCGGTGACATCGGCGATCTGCGGATAATCGGAATCAGCTGCGGTGATCACCGCCACGCCATATGATTTGGCGAGCGCGATGAAGTCCGGTGTCTTGAAGCTGTCGTGCCGGACTTCGACCGCATGGCGCAGCTTGCGCCCCTCGACGCTGTCCGGCAGCAGCTTCAGGAAAGCTTCAAAATCAGTGGGGTCGAATTTCTTGGTGCCCATGAATTGCCAGTTGATGGGACCGAGCTTGTTCTTGAGTTCGGTGATCCCGCTGGTGAGAAATCTCTCGATCGACGATCCAGCTTCCGCGAGCACGCGGCGGTTGGTGGCAAAGCGCGGACCTTTGAGGGCGAAGACAAAATCGTCCGGCGTCTCGTCATGCCATTTGGCAAAGCTTTCCGGCTTCTGCGATCCGTAATAGGTGCCGTTGACCTCGATCGAGCTGAGCTTGCTGCTGGCATATTCCAGCTCGCGCTTCTGGGCGAGCCCATCGGGATAGAAGGCGCCGCGCCAGGGCTCGAACGTCCAGCCGCCGATGCCGACACGAATTTGCGCAGTCTGTTGTTTCGCCACGTCAGTCTCTCTTCCATCGGAATGGGGCTGGTATCCTAATCTGCCGCAGTGCCTTCGCCAATCAGCACATAGCGGATGAGGCGCCGGACTTCCGCGATCACGGCCTCGCGCGGAAAGTTGGGATTTCGGACGAGGCGCATCTCCAATCCATCAAACATCGCCCCTATCACCTCCATCCGCGCTTCCAGTTGCCCTTCCGTAAAAGGCGCCCTGCCGCTCTTGAAGATCGTCTCGCGGACGATGTCGTGCACCTTCTTGTCCGCATCCTGCAGCACCTTGCGCACCGTTGGGTTGCGTGCCGCTTCGGCGAAAATCTCCGCTGACAAGGTCGGCCCCTTGCCATCCAGGATGCGCTGAACGATCACGCCCGCATGGTCGACCATGGCGGCCACGATATCCGGACTGCGGCCGATCTCGGCGAACTCGCTTGAGAAGTGCTGCACATCCTCATCGATGATCGCCGCAACGATGGCGTCCTTGTTCTCGAAGTAATGATAGATGTGGCCGACGCTCATGCCGGCTGCCGCCGATATCTCCGCCATGCTGGCGCCATGGAAACCGTGTCGCCGGAAGCATCCCTGGGCTGCATCTAGAACCTGCTGCCGCCTGGCGGCCGTTCGGTCTTCCCGCTGGGGCTTCTGTCCCGGTCCCTGCTTAGGCAGCACCTGATTCTCTGTCACCAACCCCTCCATCCACCCACGTCGCGCGCCGCACTGTCGCAAAAGGGCGGTCAAAAAAACAGCTAGAAATTAGAGCGATCATTCTATATTAATAGATCGAGCGTTCATTCTACAATTGGAAACAAATGGCCCCGAACTGCGTTTGACGCGCCCAGGCGGTCCCTTGATGAGAGTACTTATGATTAATTTCAATATGTTACTTATTATCGGCACAGCCATCCTGCTGGCCGCGTGCGATCAGCCAGCGGCCAGCGTGCCGGTCCAGACGGCGGCACCGGCCGTCGGGGTCCACCTCATCCAGCCGCAGAAAGTGGCGGTCACGGCGGAAATGCCAGGACGCACCTCGGCCTTTCTGGTGTCGGAAGTCCGGCCGCAGGTGGGTGGCATCATCCAGAAGCGGCTCTTTACCGAAGGCACCGATATCGAGGCCGGGCAGGTGCTCTATGAAATCGACCCCGCCACCTATCAGGCGACCCTGGAGAGCGCCCGAGCCGTGCATGCCAAGGCCAAGGCGACTGTCGCCTCGCTGCAATCCAAGGCCAAGCGATATGAGGAACTGGTCGGCATCGACGCAGTCGCGCGGCAGGATTACGATGACGCCTTGTCCTCCCTGAAGGCCGCGCAGGCTGAGATTGCCTATAGCGCTGCCGAGGTGAAGTCCGCCGAAATCAACCTCGCTTATACCAAGATCACCGCGCCGATTTCCGGCCGCATCGGCAAGTCCAGCGTCACCGAAGGCGCCCTGGTGACGGCCAGCCAGACGACGGCGCTCGCCACCATTCAGGATCTGGATGAAATCTATGTCGATGTCACCCAGACAAGTGCCGAATATCTGCGCCTGAAGCGCGACCTGGCGAGCGGCCGGATCACGCGCAGTGGCGCCGACCGAGCTGACGTGACCCTGATGCTGGAAGATGGCAGCGTCTATTCGTCCAAAGGTGTGCTGCAATTTTCCGGCGTCACCGTCGATCAGACGACCGGCAGCATCACCCTGCGTGCCATCTTCCCCAACCCCACACACGAACTGCTGCCCGGCATGTATGTGCGCGCCGTGCTCGACGAAGGCAGCACCGATCGGGCGATCCTGGCACCGCAGCAGGGGATCATGCGCGACGCCAAGGGCGAACCCTACGCGCTCGTCGTAGGTCCGGATGACAAGGTTGAACAGCGCACGCTCAAGACCGATCGCACGATCGGCGACCAATGGCTGGTGAGCGACGGCCTCAAATCCGGCGACCGGCTGATCGTCGACGGCCTGCAGAACATCCGTCCCGGCATCGTCGTCAGGCCGCTCGATCCGGCGCAGCAAGCCGCCGGCGGCAGCGCCGTGGTACAGCCGTAAGCTCAAAGGAGCCATCGCCATGGCGCACTTCTTCATCGACCGCCCGATCTTCGCCTGGGTGATCGCCATCGTCATCATGCTGGCAGGCGCAGCTGCAATCCTGACCCTGCCAGTGGCGCAATATCCGCAGATCGCCCTGCCCTCTGTCTCGATCAGTGCCACCTATCCCGGCGCTTCCGCCAAGACGCTGGAGGATACGGTGACGCAGGTCATCGAGCAGAAGATGAAGGGCATCGACAACCTCGTCTATTTCTCCTCGACCAGCGGTTCCGACGGCAGTGCCAATATTACCCTGACCTTCGCCGCCGGCACCGACGCCGATATTGCGCAGGTCCAGGTCCAGAACAAGCTGCAGCTTGCCACATCCTTGCTGCCCAGCGCCGTTCAGCAGCAGGGCATCACGGTAACCAAGTCGGCCAGCAATTTCCTGATGGTGATGGGCCTCGTCTCCAGCGACGACACGCTCACCCAGGCCGATCTCTCCGATTACGCCGCATCCAATTTGCAGGACCAAATCGCGCGCGTCGACGGCGTGGGCGATGTCAGCATCTTCGGCGCGCAATACGCCATGCGCATCTGGCTCGACCCGGACAAGCTCAACAATTACAAACTGACGCCGGCCGATGTCAGTACGGCGATCACAGCACAGAATGCCCAGGTGGCTGCTGGCCAGATCGGCGGCACCCCCAATGTCAGCGGCCAGCAGCTCAACGCCACGATCACGGCGCAGAGCCGGCTGCAGACGCCGGCGCAGTTCCGCAACATCCTGCTGCGGACCAATACCGATGGTTCGGCCGTACGGCTTGCCGATGTGGCCCGGGTGGAAATCGGCTCGGAAAGCTATGACCTCGTCTCGCGCTTCAATGGCAAGCCGGCAACCGGCATCGCCATCAAGCTCGCGACCGGCGCCAACGCACTCGAGACAGCCACCGCCATCAAGGCGCGAGTAGCCGAACTGTCAGCCTTCTTTCCAACCGGCATGTCGGTGGTCTATCCCTATGACACGACACCGTTCGTGCGGATCTCGATCGAGGAAGTCGTCAAGACGCTGCTGGAAGCCATCGCCCTTGTCTTCCTGGTGATGTACGTCTTCCTACAGAACTTCCGCGCAACGCTCATTCCCACCATCACCGTTCCAGTGGTCCTGCTCGGCACCTTCGGTATCCTTTCCGCCTTCGGCTACTCGATCAACACGCTGACCATGTTCGCCATGGTGCTGGCTATCGGCCTGCTGGTCGACGATGCCATCGTCGTGGTCGAAAATGTCGAACGCGTGATGGCCGAGGAAGGCCTGCCGCCACGCCAGGCGACGCGAAAATCAATGCAGCAGATCACCGGTGCCCTGATCGGCATCGCCCTGGTCCTCTCCGCCGTCTTTGTACCGATGGCGTTCTTCGGCGGCTCGACCGGTGTCATTTACCGGCAATTCTCGGTCACCATCGTGGCAGCCATGGCCCTGTCCGTCCTTATGGCCCTGGTGCTGACGCCAGCGCTTTGCGCGACGCTGCTGAAGCCTGCCGCACAGGGTCATCTGGCCGCGCAGCGCGGGCCATTCGGCTGGTTCAACCGGACTTTTGACGCCGGCAACCGGCACTATCAATCCGCGGTCGGCGGCATCCTCAACCGCGCCAAGCGCTTCCTGGCCATCTATCTGGCGATCGCCGCGGCCATGGCCGTTCTGTTCATGGACCTTCCCACCGCTTTCCTGCCGGAAGAAGACCAGGGCATCCTGTTCGCCCAGGTTCAATTGCCGGTCGGCGCCACTCAGCAGCGCACCCTGCAGGTTCTGCAGCAGGTCGAGCAGCACTTCCTGCAGGATCAGTCGGAAGCCGTAGCTTCTGTCTTCTCGGTTGCTGGCTTCGGCTTTGGCGGCAGCGGTCAGAATAACGGGACGGCGTTCATCAGCCTGAAGGATTGGGATGAGCGCGACCGTGCGGACCTGCGGGCACCCGCCATCATCGGCAAGGCCATGCAGGCATTTGCGAAAATCCGCGACGGCCGGGTGTTCGCCTTCGCACCGCCAGCTGTCCAGGAACTCGGGAATGCCAGCGGCTTTGATCTTGAACTGCAGGATCGCGGTGGCCTCGGCCACGAGGCTCTGCTCGCGGCGCGAAACCAGTTCCTCGGCCTTGCGGCGCAAGATCCGGCCCTATCAGCAGTGCGACCGAACGGACAGGATGACACGCCGGAATTCCAGATCGATGTCGATCTGGCCAAGGCCGGCGCCCTGGGCGTGTCGTCAGCAGATATCAATGCGACCATCAGCACCAGTTGGGGCGGCAGCTATGTCGACGATTTCCTCGACCGCGGCCGTGTGAAGAAGGTCCATCTGCAGGCGGATGCGCCCTTCCGCATGGCGCCGGAAGATATTGGTCGCTGGTATGTGCGCAACAGCGAAGGCGAGATGGTTCCCTTCTCGGCCTTCGCCACGGCGCACTGGGCCCAAGGCTCGCCGCGTCTCGAACGCTACAATGGCATGTCCGCCGTCGAGATTATGGGCCAGCCCGCCACTGGCCATTCATCCGGCGATGCCATGGCTGCGGTCGAACGGATCGCAGCGCAGCTGCCGGCAGGCATCGGCTACGAATGGACCGGGCTTTCCTATCAGGAAAGACTGTCCGGCTCACAGGCGCCGGCGCTTTATGCGATCTCCTTGCTGGTCGTGTTCCTGTGCCTTGCAGCGCTCTACGAGAGCTGGTCGATCCCGGCAGCTGTCATGCTGGTGGTGCCGCTTGGTGTCTTCGGCGCCTTGCTCGCAGCGAAACTGACCGGATTGTCCAACGACATCTACTTTCAGGTGGGACTGCTGACGACCGTCGGTCTGTCGGCCAAGAACGCCATTCTGATCGTCGAGTTCGCAAAGGACCTGCAGGATCGTGGCGCCGATCTCGTCAGCGCGACGCTGGAGGCCGTTCGCCTGCGGCTGCGACCGATTCTGATGACTTCGCTGGCCTTCCTGCTCGGCGTCCTGCCCTTGGCGATCAGCAATGGTGCCGGATCGGGCAGCCAAAATGCCATCGGCATCAGCGTCATGGGCGGCACTTTCTCAGCGACCCTGCTTGGTATCTTTTTCGTACCGCTCTTCTTCGTTCTCGTCCGGCACATCTTCAAGGGCCGCGATCGGGCAACCGACGAGCCGCACAGCGTGCTTGCCGTTGGAAAGGTTGAATGACATGAGACATCTCGTCATCGTCTTGGCGGGCGCGTTCGCGTTGGCCGGCTGCACCATGATTCCCGATTATTTCCGGCCGGACTCGCCGGCCGCGGAAACCTGGCCTACCGGGCCGTCCTATCTGCCGGCAAGCAAGGCCACCAGCATCAAGATCGCAGACATCGCCTGGCAGGATTATTTCGCCGATGCGAAATTGCGCCAACTGATCGGCCTGTCGCTGGCAAACAATCGCGACCTGCGCGTGGCGGTGCTTAATATCGAAAAGGCGCAGGCCGAATATCGCATCTCGCAGGCCGATCTGTTCCCCACCATCAACGCGGGCGGCAGTGCTGACATCACGCGGACCGGCCGGCGCAATACGACGACCGGCAGTGCGGAAACCACGCGCAGCTATTCGGCCAGCGTCACTGTCAGCGCCTATGAACTGGACCTGTTCGGGCGCATCCGCAGCCTCAATGAACAGGCGCTGGAGGAATACTTCTCGACGGTGGAAACCATGCGCTCAACGCAGATCAGCTTGATCGGCGAAGTGGCAACCGCCTATCTGACGCTACAGGCCGACCAGGAGCAGCTGAAACTGGCGCGCGATACGCTGGACAGCCAGCAGCATTCCCTGGACCTGACGCAGCAGACCTTCGAGAAGGGCATCGCCTCGGCGCTCGACGTTCGGCAGGCGGAAACCAGCGTCGACACGGCGCGGCTCGACATCGCACAGTTCACCACGTCTGTGGCGCAGGATCTCAATGCCTTGACCCTGCTGGTCGGTTCCTCGGTTCCGGAATATCTTTTGCCGGACGGCGTGCTCGGCAACGTCACCGCGATGACCGATGTTCCGGGCGATCTCCCCTCCGAGGTGCTGCAGGCACGGCCGGACGTGGTGGCCGCCGAACACAGTCTGAAGGCTGCCAACGCCAATATCGGTGCTGCCCGCGCCGCCTTCTTTCCCAAGATCACATTGACCGCCAGCAATGGCAGTGTCAGCGATGCCATGTCCACCTTGTTCAAGGCCGGCACCGGCGGGTGGAGCTTTGCCCCGGACATCGTTCTGCCGATCTTCGATATGGGATCGAATCAGGCCAACCTGGATGCGGCAAAGGTCGACAAGAGCATCGAGATTGCCACCTATGAAAAGACCATCCAGACTGCGTTCCGCGAAGTGGCGGACGCGCTGGCGCAGCGCGGCACGATCGACGAGCAGCTCGCCGCCCAGCAATCACTGGTCGATTCCACGGCAGCCAGCTATCACCTTTCGACCGAGCGCTATAAGAAGGGTGTCTCCAGCTATCTCGATGTCCTCGATTCACAGCGGTCGCTCTACACGGCCGAGCAGGACCTCATCAACATCCGCCTCGACAAGCAGGCCAATCTGATCACGCTCTACAAGGTGCTGGGCGGCGGCTGGAAACAGCCGGCACTAGCCGATGCCCGCTGAGTCTTGTCCAGCGTCGATCTGGATCATTAAATTGCTGCCGAAACAATGCGTTAATACCTGAATTGTTCGCGTGCAAAGCCTGGGCTAGAGTTAGGGTCAGCCGGAACGAGATGTCGTTCAGACACGAGCCGGTCAAACGGAGGAAATGCACCCGTGGTCCCCGCACACGAGCCCTGGCTCGTCGCACTTTCTTTGCTGGTCGCATTCCAAGGCAGCTATGTCGGGCTGCACCTTGCCCGTCAGATTCGGACCGCGCGCGGCGGGTCGCAACGCACTCTCATCACCGGATCGGCGCTGACCCTGGCGCTGGGTATCTGGACCATGCATTTCGTCGGCATGCTGGCCGTGCAATTGCCGGTCGCGGTCGATTTCCTGGTCCTGCCCACGCTGCTCTCCTTCCTCGTCTGCGTGCTGGTGGTGGGTTTTGCCGTCTTTGCCGTTGGTACCGGTGCGCCCAATCGCCTGCGCGCCTCGCTGGCAGCGATCTTCATGGGGGGCGGTATCGTCAGCATGCATTATCTCGGCATGTATGCACTCCATGCCAGCGCGCATATGACCCATGATCCATTCCGGGTAGCCGCCAGTGTCGTCATCGGCGTCGGCGCTTCCGGTATCTCGCTCTGGTTCGGCTTCGGCGTCGGCGCCAACCGGCCGGTCCTGGTGCCGGCGATCATCATGGCGCTGGCCATTTCGGCCATGCACTACACGGCCATGGCGGGGCTGACGCTGCACCTTCATGGCGGCATGGTGCAGCCCGGCATGCCGGCCTTGTCGCCTGGCCTCCTCGCCATTGTGGTCTCGGTGGTGGCCTTCGTGGTCTCCGGCCTCTTCCTCCTCACCCTGGTGCCAGCACCTACGCAGGCCGAGACGGTGGCGGAGATCCACGAGGTACCGGCCTCAACGTCCGTCGAGACCCTGCCGCTGCCGCTCACCCCAGCACCCTTGCCGCACCGCACCCTGCCGGTGGAAAAGGATGGGCGGCGCCTCCATCTCGACATCGCGCGCCTCGTCGCGGTCCAGGCCCAGGCGCATTACACCAGCCTGTTCGATGGCGAGACCATCTGGTTCTGCCCGCTGCCCATCTCCGAAGTCGAGGCGGTGCTCGATCCGCTGGTCTTCGCCCGTGTCCATCGCAGCCATATCGTCAACCTCGATCGCATTGCGGCGGTGCGGAAAGCAGCCGATTCGGATGTGGTCGCGATGGCGGCCAAGACGCCCTATCAGGCACCGGTCAGCCGCTCGCGGCGCAGCTGGCTGAAGCAGCGCCTGGATGAACGGGCGAGCGCTGCCTAGATGCCCCTGAATGGGGCAGATTATTTGACGCACTTCGTACAGCCAAACCGCCATTCGTGCACGGAACCGCCATTCCGTGCACGTCGCGTTGTCGCCACATCACAGCCGTTTCTATCGTTGGAACAATAAGAAGAGTTGCTACCCAACCGGCAGCCAGTTCCACGGAGGAAACATTGATCCCGGGACCCTTTATCTATCATCGCCCGTCCAGCGTTGCTGAGGCGGTCGCGGTGCTCGCGGCCCATGGTGACGAGGCACGTCCCCTCGCGGGTGGCCACAGTCTTATCCCCATGATGAAATTGCGCATGGCGACGCCGGAGCATCTGGTGGACCTCGGTGCCATCAAGGAGCTTTCCGGCATCCGTGCCGATGGATCGGACATCGTCATCGGCGCCACCACGACCCAGGCGGAGATGATCAAATCCGATCTGCTGTCGACGCAATTGCCTCTCATTCGCGAGGCCGCCTTGCAGATCGCGGACCCGCAAATCAGGTCCAAAGGGACGCTCGGCGGCAACGTCGCCAATGGCGATCCGGGCAACGACATGCCGGCCGTCATGCAATGTCTGAATGCCCGCTATGTGCTCCAGGGCAAGGGGGGCGAACGCATCGTGGCAGCGCGCGACTTCTACCAGGGCGCCTATTTTACCGCCTTGCAGCAGGACGAGATCCTGGTCGCGGTCCGCATTCCGACCCCGCCGGCCAGGCATGGATTCGCTTATGAGAAGCTGAAGCGGAAGATCGGCGATTACGCGACGGCAGCGGCGGCCGTGATCCTCACCGTCAGCGGTGGCAAGGTGGCCACAGCCGCCATCACCCTCACCAATGTCGCCGCGACACCTTTGGTGGCGGAAGCAGCGAGCAAACTGGTGATCGGCAGCAATTGCGATGCCACCACGGTGAAGCGTGCCGCGGAAGCGGCCAAGGCGATCACCGATCCAGCCACCGATGGCCGGGGAACGGCCGCCTATCGTCGCGAAATGGCCGGCGTGATGACCGTCCGCGCCCTTGTCAAAGCCTTCGCCCGCGCCAAGACCGGAGCCTAACCATGACAGACACGATCGAGCAGGTGGCGGTTGCCGTCACCGTCAACGGCAAGCGCGTGAAGCGTTTCGTCGATCCGCGCACCCTCCTCATCCATTTCCTGCGCGAGGAAATGAACCTGACTGGCTCGCATATCGGCTGCGAGACCAGCCATTGCGGCGCCTGCACGGTGGAAATGGACGGCCTCTCCGTGAAATCCTGCACGGTCTTTGCGGTCCAGGCGAATGACACGGCGGTCAACACGGTCGAGGGCCTGGCCAACGCCGACGGCACGCTCCATGCGCTGCAGGAAGGTTTCCGGCAGATGCATGGGTTGCAATGCGGCTTCTGCACACCGGGCATGCTGATGCGCGCCAAGGTGCTGCTGGCCGAAAACCCCGATCCATCCGAGGATGAGATCCGCTTCGGCATCGCCGGCAACCTCTGTCGTTGCACTGGCTACCAGAACATCGTCAAAGCCATCCAGTACGCCGCCGCCAAATTGAACGGCCGTACCTTCAAGGAGGCCGCCGAATGAACGACATGACCCCCACACCGGAACAACGCGAAGCCCGCCTCGAAGGAGTGGGGTGCAAGAGGAAGCGTGTCGAGGATGTCCGCTTCACCCAGGGCAAGGGCAATTATGTCGACGACATCAAGATGCCCGGCATGCTGCACGGCGATTTCGTGCGCTCACAATATGCCCATGCCAGGATCAAGAAGATCGATGCCAGCCGGGCCAAGGCTTTGCCCGGCGTTATCGCAATCCTCACCGCCGAGGATCTGAAGCCCCTGGGCCTCCATTGGATGCCGACGCTGGCCGGCGACGTGCAGGCCGTGCTGGCGGATGGCAAGGTTTGTTTCCAGAACCAGGAAATCGCCTTCGTCATCGCCACCGACCGCTACATCACCGATGATGCCATCCAGCTGATCGATGTCGAATATGAAGAGCTGCCGGTGGTGATCGATCCCTTTAAGGCGATGCTGCCGGATGCGCCCGTCCTGCGCCCGGACCTCGACGGCAAGATGACCGGGTCCCATGGCGCCAGGAAGCACCACAATCATATTTTCGAATGGACCATCGGCGACAAGGAGGAAACGGACATCGCCTTTTCCAAGGCCGAGGTCACGATCAAGGAACTGATCTCGTATCACCGCACGCATCCCTCACCGCTTGAGACCTGCCAATGCCTGGCCAGCTTCGACAAGATCAAGGGCGAGCTGACCGTCTATGGCACGTTCCAGGCACCGCATGTGATCCGCACGGTGGCTTCGCTCCTGTCGAAGATCCCGGAGCATAAAATCCACGTCATCGCCCCGGATATCGGCGGCGGCTTCGGCAATAAGGTCGGCGCCTATGCCGGCTATATATGCTCGATCGTGGCCTCTATCGTCACCGGCGTGCCAGTGAAATGGGTCGAGGACCGGATGGAGAACCTCTCCACCACCTCTTTCGCCCGCGACTATCACATGACGACCGAAATCGCCGCCACCAAGGAAGGCAAGGTCACCGGCCTGCGCGTCCATGTGTTGGCCGACCACGGAGCATTCGATGCCTGTGCCGATCCCTCCAAATGGCCGGCCGGCTTCTTCAACATCGTAACCGGCTCCTATGATTTCCCGGTGGCTCATGTCGCCGTTGACGGCGTCTATACCAACAAGGCGCCGGGTGGCGTCGCCTATCGCTGCTCCTTCCGCGTCACGGAAGCCGCCTATTGCATCGAGCGGGCGATGGACATATTGGCGCAGAAGCTCGGCATAGATCCCGCCGATCTCAGGATGAAGAACTTCATCCGCCGCGAACAATTCCCCTATCAGTCCGCCTTGGGCTGGGAATATGACAGCGGCGACTACCACCTCGCCATGCAGAAGGCGATGGATGCGATCGGCTACAAGGCGCTGCGTGCGGAGCAGAAGGCAAAGCAGGCGGCGTTCAAGCGCGGCGAAACGCGCGAGATCATGGGATTGGGCGTCAGCTTCTTCACTGAGATCGTCGGCGCCGGACCTTCCAAGAATTGCGACATCCTCGGAATCGCCATGTTCGACTCGGCCGAGATCCGCATCCACCCCACCGGCTCGATCATCGCCCGCATGGGATCGAAGAGCCAGGGTCAGGGGCATGAAACGACCTGGGCGCAGATTATCGCGACCGAACTCGGCATTCCGTCCGATGACATCATGATCGAGGAAGGCAATACCGATACGGCGCCCTATGGTCTTGGCACCTATGGCTCACGCTCGACGCCGGTCGCAGGTGCCGCCATCGCCATGGCGGCGCGCAAGATCAAGAACAAGGCGCAGATGATCGCTGCACACCTGCTGGAGGTGTCGGAATACGATCTCGAATGGGATATCGACGGCTTCCGGGTCAAAGGAAATCCCAGCCGCGCCAAGACCATGAAGGAAATCGCCTGGGCGGCCTATAATTCGCCGCCGCCCGGTTTGGAGCCGGGCTTGGAAGCGGTCAATTATTACGACCCACCTAACATGACCTATCCCTTCGGGGCCTATTTCTGCGTCATGGATATCGATGTCGATACCGGTGTCGCAAAAACACGGCGCTTTTATGCGCTGGACGATTGCGGCACGCGGATCAACCCCATGATCATCGAGGGCCAGGTGCATGGCGGCTTGACCGAGGCCTTCGCCATCGCCATGGGCCAGGAGATCAAATATGACGAGATGGGGAATGTGATGGGGGCGTCCTTCATGGACTTCTTCATCCCAACCGCCGTCGAGACGCCAAAATGGGAGACCGATTTCACCGTGACCCCGTCGCCGCATCACCCGATCGGCGCCAAGGGCGTCGGCGAAAGCCCCAATGTGGGCGGTGTCCCGGCTTTCTCCAACGCCGTCAACGATGCTTTCCAGTTCTTAGGGAGCACCCACATCCAGATGCCGCATGATGCCTGGCGCATCTGGGAAGTCGGCCAGAAGCTCGGTGCCTGACCCTCGACTGATGGAGCAGAAGCAGGACATCGCGGACCGCCTCGCCGCCATCGGCTATATCGCCGATGGCGAGCTGGCGACAGCCCTTGTCTTGATGGACATGCTGAAGCGCCCGCTGCTGGTGGAAGGTCCGGCCGGTGTCGGCAAGACCGAGATTGCAAAGGCCCTGGCCGCCATGCACGGGACTGAGCTTATCCGGCTGCAATGCTATGAGGGGCTGGATCGCAGTGACGCCCTTTATGAATGGAATTACCAGCGTCAGCTCCTCGCCATCAAGGCGCGCGAGGGGCAGGATGCCGAGGCAACCGAGGCCCATGTCTTCTCGGAAGCCTATCTGATGGAGCGGCCTTTGCTGGCCGCGATCCGCCGACCGGTAGCGCCCGTGCTGCTCATTGACGAGATCGATCGCGCCGATGAGGAATTCGAGGCCTTCCTGCTGGAGATCCTCTCCGACTTCCAGGTGTCGATCCCGGAACTGGGGACGATCAAGGCACTCACCATCCCGCGCGTGGTGCTGACCTCCAATGACACGCGCGAGCTCTCCGACGCGCTGCGCCGGCGCTGCCTCTATCACGCGCTGGATTTCCCGGAGGTGGATCGGGAAGCTCGCATCCTGCTCACCCGCCTGCCCGGCATTGACACGAATCTGGCGCTGCAGATCGCGCGCCTGATGCAGGAGATCCGGTGCCAGGAATTAAGCAAGATGCCCGGCATCGCCGAGACGCTGGATTGGGCCGCGGCCCTGGTCGGACTCAAGGTAACCAGGCTCGAGGAAGATCGCGCGGCCGTTTACGAGACGCTGAGCTGCGTGTTGAAGACCCGCGAGGATCGCGCGCGCATCAGCCGCGAGGTGGCTGAGCGTCTCATCGGCAAGGTGGCGTGAGATGAGCTTGCGGACGGCAGAAGATCTTGGCCCCGCTGCGCGGCAGAGGCTCGCCGGCTTCGTCCGCACCCTGCGCGACAATGGGTTCAAGGTGGGCCTTGCCGAGAGCGCCGATGCGTTGCGCATATTGTCGGAGAACGGCATCGACCGTGCGGCAAAGGCGCGGCCGGCCTTGAAGGCGCTGCTCTGTGGCCGCCGCTCGGATTGGCAGGCGTTCGATATCCTGTTTGACGCCTATTGGAGCGGGCGCAACGTCAAGATTCGCATACCGATTTCCGGCAACGCAGCACTCGCCAATCAGCGAACCATCAAGACCCTCTCCGAGCAAGCGACGCAGAGTGGCGAAACCAGCCTGCCCAGCGATGTCGAGCGGCACGAAGACGATGCAAAGGAAGATGCCGCGCCTGCGGGAAAACGCGAGGGCGCCAGCCGGTTTGAGACTCTGGCGCACACAGATTTCCGCAAGATTGCCGATCCCGATGCCATCGCGGCAGCGCATAAATTGGCGGAACGCCTGTCGCGCAAGATGCGGACCCACCTCACCCGGCGTGAGCGGATCGCCAAACGCGGCCGCCGCATCGATTTACGGCGCACCATCCATGCCAGCCTCGGCACCGGTGGGACACCATTGCATCTCGTCTTCCGGAAACCGCGACATAAGCCGCTGCGCCTTGTGATCCTGCTCGATGCCTCCGGCTCGATGAGCCTCTATACCGCCGTGTTCGTGCGCTTCGTCCATGGCGTGCTGGACCATTTCCGTGAGGCAGAGGCCTTCCTGTTCCATACGCGACTCATCCATGTCTCTGATGCGCTGCGTGAAAAGGATACCGGACGTGCCCTTGACCGATTGGGGCTGATGGCCGAGGGAGTGGGGGGTGGCACGCGGGTCGGTGAATCCCTAGCGACCTTCAATCGCTGGCACGCCGCCCGCGTCGTCCATTCCAGGACCTGCGTCATGATCTTCTCGGACGGCTATGACACGAGCGATCCGGACCTGCTCGACGCCGAGATGGCGCATCTCAGACGCCGTTGCCGGCGCATCGTCTGGCTCAATCCGCTGATCGGCTGGGAAGGCTATGAGCCATCGGCACGTGGCATGGCGGCTGCCCTGCCCCACATCGATCTGTTTGCACCTGCCCACACGCTGGCGAGCCTGGCCGCCCTCGAACCCTATCTTGCGCGTTTGTGACGGAGGATCTGATGATGCCGACACATCCCGAAATCCTCGACCTCGTCGCCAGCCTCAAGGCCAAGGGCGAAGTATTTGTGCTGGCAACGGTGGTGCGTACCGTCTCGGTCACCGCCGCCAAGGCCGGCGCGAAGGCCGTCATTCGCGCCGACGGCGCCATTTCCGACGGTTGGATCGGCGGTGGCTGCGCGCGGGCGGCGGTATTGAAGGCCGCCAAGGAATCGCTGGCCGATGGGCGGCCGCGGCTGGTCTCGATCCAGCCCAAGGATCTGCTCGCAGAACAGGGCCTGCGCCCGGGCGAGGAGCGCAACGGCGTCCGTTTTGCCCGCAACGTCTGCCCCAGCCAGGGAACCATGGATGTGTTCGTCGAACCGATGCTGCCGCGTCCCAACCTCATCGTCATGGGGGCAAGCCCCGTGGCCGTGGCACTCGCTGAACTGGCGCCGAGGTTTGGCTATCAACTGACCGTCTGCGCCATGCCCGAAGACCAGCATCTTTTTGCCGAGGCCGACCGACGGGTCGACGGTTTCACCCTGCCGCCCAGCAATGAGCCACAGGCCTATATCGTCGTCTCGACACAGGGGCGTGATGACGAGGTGGCCCTGAAGGCGGCCGTCCTCAGCACGGCAGGCCATATCGGTTTTGTCGGCAGCCGGCGCAAGATTGCGGCGATCACCGAAACTCTTATAGCCGAAGGCGTGCCGGCCGAACGACTCGCCCGCGTCAAAGGACCCGCCGGGCTCGATATCGGTGCCATCACGGCGGATGAGATCGCGCTTTCCATCATTGCTGAAATCATCGCGCTGCGCCGCAAGGGCGACCGTGCGACCATCACGAATTGAGGGACCAGACCATGCAGATGAGTGACAGCCAACGCATCCCCGCACCCCGCGACAAGGTGTGGGCCGCGCTCAATGATCCCGCCATCCTGCAGGCCTGCATTCCCGGTTGCGAAAGCCTGGAGATGACCTCGCCCACCGACATGGTTGCCAAGGTGACCTTGAAAGTGGGACCGGTGAAGGCGAGTTTCGGTGGCAAGGTAACCTTGTCCGAAAT
Organism: Dongia sp. P2_B8; assembly: GCF_056404715.1. Classification (NCBI taxonomy): domain Bacteria; kingdom Pseudomonadati; phylum Pseudomonadota; class Alphaproteobacteria; order Rhodospirillales; family Dongiaceae; genus Dongia; species Dongia sp. P2_B8. Next base: position 325,056 of record NZ_JBFUDM010000005.1, read on the forward strand.
CGACGCCCCCAACGGCTATCGCATCGCCGGCGAAGGATCCGGCGGTGTCGCCGGCTTTGCCAAGGGTGGCGCCACCATCAAGCTTGTGGCCGATGGCGACGATGCGACCATCCTTTCCTATGATGCCGACGCCCAGATCGGCGGCAAGCTTGCGCAATTGGGCAGCCGGCTCATTGATTCGACGGCGCGGAAGCTCGCCGGCGATTTCTTCGCAAGCTTTGCGGCGGCCCTCGGTCCGGTTCCCACTGCAGTGTCGGCTGAGCCGGGCGCCGCCGCCAATGAGGCCGAGGAGAAAAAGGGTTGGCTCAAGAGCCTGTTTACCAAGGCTGACGTGGTCGTGCCGGTTCTAGTTCTCTTGGCCGTGGGCGTGGTTGCCGCCCATGTCTGCTGCATCGGGCCAGCCCATGCTGCCATGGACTTCCCGATTTGCAGCGGAGGCAATTTGGGCGTTTAACCGACCGCCGCGGTATGGAGCGACGCCGTCCGGTAGCGTGCAGCCGGCTTGTCCTTGGAGAGATTGGGGCCCAAGGCCAGACGAGCGGCACTGGCTGCTTGCCAATCTGCGGCATCGGCCAGTGACGGAATGGTGACGACTTCACCTTGGTCCAGGCCGACCAGGGCGGCGTCGACCAGATCGCCCACATCCATCACCATCGTCTGGTCGAGCTTGGCAATGTCATGGCCTGCGCGCTCGAAGATTTCGGTGCGGGTATAGCCGGGCAGCACAGCCTGCAGGCGTACGCCGCTCTTGGCCGCTTCCCCCTGGAGGGCCAAGGTCAGGTTGAGCACAAAAGCCTTGGTGCCGCTATAGGTGCCGCTGAAAATTTCCGGCACCAGCGCCACGGCGGAGGCAATGTTGATGATGGTGCCCTTGCCGCGCCCGGCAAAGACGGTGGCGGCAGCCACAGCAAGCCTGTTGAGCGCGGTGATGTTGACCGCGATCATCTGATCGAGCAGCGTGATATCGGCGCCCACCAGCGGACCCGCCGGCCCGATGCCGGCATTGTTGACGATGAGCGAGACATTGCCGTCCGTGCGCAGGCGTTGTTCGACCTTCAGAAGATCCGCATGATTGCCGAGATCTGCGGGCAACACATCGACCTTGACGCCCGTCTGGCTGCGCAGGCGCTGTGCCAGGGCTTCAAGACGCTGCTGATCGCGCGCCACCAGGATGAGATCATGGCCACGTCGCGCCAGGCGGTCGGCATAGGTGGCACCGATGCCAGATGATGCCCCGGTGACGAGTGCGGTACCCTTGGAATGGCTCATGCGTGTCTCCTGATGGAAGATTGTCTGGATAATTAGGTCGAGCGTTCGATGCTGATCGCGGTCGCTTCGCCACCGCCGATACAGAGGGCAGCCACACCGCGACGCAGGCCGTGACGCTGCAGCGCATGCAGCAAGGTGACGATGAGCCTGGCACCCGTGGCACCGATTGGATGCCCCAGCGCACAGGCGCCACCATGGATGTTGAGCTTGTCGCGCGGGATGTTGAGATCGCGCGCTGCCGCCATGGCAACGACAGCGAAGGCTTCGTTGATTTCGAAGAGATCGACCTCGCCCACCGACCAGCCGGTCTTCTCCAGCACCTTGCGAATGGCCGGGATCGGCGCCGTCGTGTACCAGGCGGGCTCCTGGGCATGCGTGGCGTGGGCCTTGATTTCCGCCAGGATCGGCAGGCCTTCTCGTTCCGCCCGCGACCTTGTGGTGAGAATAAGGGCCGCGGCACCGTCGGCGTTGGCCGAAGCGCTGGCCGCCGTGATCGTGCCGTCGGCGCGGAAGGCCGGCTTCAATGTCGGGATCTTCTCGGCCGAGACCTTGCCCGGATGCTCGTCATCCTTGACCAGCACATCGCCGCCCTTGGCCGGAACCGCAACCGGCACGATCTCCGCTGTGAAAGCACCGTCGGCAATCGCCTGTTTGGCGCGCGTCAAGGTCTCGATGGCATAGGCATCCTGATCGGCCCGGGTGAATTGGAAGGCCTGCACCGCCGCCTCGCCGAAATCGCCCATGGGACGACCGGCTTCATAGGCGTCCTCGAGCCCATCCAGCATCATGTGATCGAAGATGCGGTCATGGCCGGCGCGGTAGCCACCGCGCCCCTTCATCAGCAGATAGGGCGCGTTCGACATCGATTCCATGCCGCCGGTGAGCACGATCTCCGCCGACCCGGCGCGCAACAGATCATGGCCCAGCATGGTGGCCTTCATGCCCGACCCGCACACCTTGTTGACTGTAGTGGCACCCGTGGCATCCGGCAGGCCGGCTTTGCGTGCCGCCTGCCGTGCCGGCGCCTGGCCCTGCCCCGCCGGCAGCACGCAGCCGAACAGCACCTCGTCGATCCGCTCAGGCGCAAGGCCAGCGCGCGTGAGGGCCGCACCCATCGCCTGCGCCCCCAACATCGGGGCGGTAAGGCCGGCAAGCGCCCCCTGGAAGCGGCCAAGCGGCGTCCGGGCCGCCGCAACGATGACAATGGGATCAGTGATCGACATGAACCGGTTTCCTTATGGCAAGTGAACTGGATGGCGGATGAACTGGCGCCATCCTGGGCGCACCTGCTATATATGACGACCGTAATGTTTGATTATATGACGACCATCATTTATATTGTCAAGACGCGACGCTAAAAAATTGGAGCACGAGATCATGAAGGTCAGCCGGGAACAGGCCGCCAAGAACCGGGAACGCATCCTGGATGAAGCAGCAATGCAGTTCCGCGCCCAGGGCTTCGGCGGCATCGGTCTCTCCGATCTCATGAAGAATATCGGCCTGACCCATGGCGGGTTTTACGGCCATTTCAGCTCGAAGGACGATTTGATGGTGGCGGCCTGCAACCGCGCCGCCGACAGCACGCTGGCCGAGTGGGAACGGCGCGCGCTAGGTGCCAAGGATCCCCTGGCTGCCATTACAGCGGCCTATCTGTCGCCAGCCCATCGCGACCATCCGGAGCAAGGCTGCCTGATGGCGGCCCTGGGCCCGGAAGTCTCCCGCCAAGGGCCAGCCGTGCGCCGCGCTGTCACAGATCGTTTTTCGGCCATCATCGGCATGCTCACCAAATTCATGCCCGGTACTGCCAGGGCCGCGAAACGCAGGAAGGCTCTGGCGACGTTCGCAGGGATGGTCGGTGCCATGGTGCTGGCCCGCGCGGTCGACGATCCGGAACTCTCGGAAGAAATCCTGCAGGCGGTGGCGGCGTCGACCGCCGCCTAGACAGCGGACTGCGCGCCGAAGTTCCGCACCAGCCAGTCGATGAACACGCGCACCCGCGGCGAGAGCTGGCGGTTGCGCGGATAAAGCAGGGAAACCGGCGTCGGTGCCGGGTCGAACGCGCCCAGCACGCGCACCAGATTGCCCAGATTGAGGTCGTTTTCGACATGATAGCGCGGCACCTGGATCAGCCCCAGGCCCAGCCGTGCCGCCGCCACATAGCTTTCCGCCCCATTCACCGAGACCGTCGCCGGCAAGGTCACGGCACGCGCCACGCCGTCGACGGTGAATTCGAACGGCATCAACGATCCTGTCGCGGTCGAGTGAAAACCGACCATGTGATGGCCGTCGAGATCATCGACGCTGGTTGGCGTGCCGTGGTGGTCGAGATAAATAGGGGCAGCACAGGTGATCTCATCGAGCAGCGCCACGCGCCGCGCCACCATGTCGCTGTCCGCGAGATTGCCAACCCGCAGGACACAATCGATGCCCTCGCGGATGAGATCGACCAGCCGGTCGCCCTCGCTCATGTAGAGCTGGATGTCAGGATAGTTGGCGAGGAAGTCCGGCAGATGCGGCAGCACGAAGTGGCGCGCCAGCGTCCCATGAACGTCGACCCGCAACAGCCCCTTGGGCTTCGCGCCGCCAAACGCCGCTTCGGCATCCTCAAGATCGGCAATGAGCGACAGACAGCGGCGATGATAGGCCTCGCCGTCCAGGGTCGGGCTGACATGGCGCGTCGTCCGCTGCAAAAGGCGGACACCGAGCCGGGCCTCCAGCTGCTTCACCGCGTCGGTCACCGTCGAGCGCGGCAGGCCAAGATCCTGCGCCGCCAGCGTGAAGCTGCGCCGCTCCACGATCCGGGTGAACACGCGCATGGCGTCGAATCGATCCATGGTTATTATTCGCAAATTTCGGATAGTAATGCCAATTTATATAACATTATCCGGCCATGAGATAAATCCATCTTCATCTCATCAACAACGTCCTGATGAGGAGACTGAAGATGACCCAGCAGACGAATAAAGTCGCGATCGTGACCGGCGCTTCCCGGGGCATCGGCGCTGCAGTGGCCGAACGTCTGGCCGAGGATGGCTTTACGGTGGTGATCAACTATTCGGGCGACGCGGCCCCCGCCGAGGCCCTTGCCCGCAAGATCGAAACCCGTGGCGGCAAGGCGCTGACCGCCAAGGCCGATGTCAGCGACCCACAGGCCGTCCGCGGCATGTTCGATGCGGCCGAGGCAGCCTTTGGCGGGGTCGACGTGCTGGTCAACAATGCCGGTGTCATGGCGCTCTCCACCATCGCCGAGACCGACGATGCGGCCTATGAGCGGCAGATGAACGTGAACCTCAAGGGCAGCTTCAACACATTGCGTGAAGCGGCCAAGCGCCTGCGCGACAATGGCCGCATCATCAACTTCTCTTCGAGCGTGGTCGGTCTGCTGCAGCCGACCTACGGCGTCTATGCTGCGACCAAGGCTGCCATCGAAGCCATGACCAGCGTGCTTGCCAAGGAGCTGCGCGGCCGTGCCATCACGGTCAATGCCGTGGCGCCCGGGCCGACCGCGACCGATCTGTTCTTGAAAGGGAAACCGCAGGAAGTGGTCGACCGCCTGGCAAAGCTCGCCCCGCTCGAACGATTGGGCCAACCCACGGATATTGCCGCAACCGTTGCCTTTCTCGCCGGCCCTGACGGTGCCTGGATCAACGGCCAGACGCTCCGCGCCAATGGCGGCATCATCTGAATGAAAAGCCCGCGCCGATCAGGAACGACCGGCGCGGGCCCTTTTTCAAAGGCGCAGAGATGTTAGCCAGCGCGGACTTTGGCGATGAAACCATCGACTTCGCTGGCCAAGGCATGGGACTGGCGGGAGAGATCACCCGCCGCGTTCAGCACCTGGGACGAGGCACTGCCGGCATTTTCCGATGCCCGGCTGACACCGCTGATGTTGCGGTTGACCTCGTCGGTGCCATTGGCTGCTTGCTGGGCATTGTTGGAAATTTCCTGCGTCGCCGCCGATTGCTCCTCGACCGCGGCCGCGATACCGGACGAAATCTCGTTGATGCGGCCGATCGTACCGCGGATCTCCGACATCGCGCCCACCGCAGCGCGGGTGACGTTCTGCATGCCGGAAATCTGGCTGGAGATTTCTTCCGTCGCCTTGGAGGTCTGCGTGGCGAGGTTCTTCACCTCGGACGCCACCACCGCGAAGCCCTTGCCAGCATCGCCGGCGCGGGCAGCTTCGATGGTCGCATTCAGGGCCAGGAGATTGGTCTGGCTGGCGATGTCGTTGATCAGCTGCACGATACCGCCGATCTTTTCCGCCGCCACCGCCAGGCTTTCGACGGTTTCGCCGGTCCTGGCCACTTCCTCGACCGCAACGCGGGTGATGTTGCTGCTCTCAGCCACCTGCCGGCTGATCTCGCTGATTGAGCTCGACAGTTCCTCGGACGCCGCGGCGACCGTCGTGACATTGGCCGAAGCTTCGGTGGCGGCCGTTGCCACCGCCGTCGCCTGCCGGGCGCTTTCCTCGGCCACCGCCGACATGGACTGGGCATTGGCCTCGAGCTGGGTCGCAGCACTGGAGACTGTCTGCACGATGCCCTTCACGCTGGCTTCGAAACCGTCAGCAAGCTGCAGCATGGCACGACGGCGTTCCTCGGCGGCATTCTTCTCGATGTCAGCTTGGCGTACGCGCAGCTCATCGACCTCGATCAGCTTCTGGCGGAAAAATTCGACCGCCTTCGCCATGACTCCCATTTCGTCGCCGCGGTTGGTCATCGGCACGGCGACATTGGTGTCGCCGCCGGCCAGCGTCTCGACCGCCTGGGTCAGCGCCTTGACCGGGCGTGCGGCAACGATGCGCACCAGCACCATGATCACGATGGCAAGCAATGCAACGACGACGGCAGCAATGATCGAGTTAACCCAGATCACTTCCCTGACCGGCGCCATGATCTTGTCCTGCGGCAGGTTCAGCAATACCGACCAGGGTTTTTCAACATCGCCGATCTTGAGCGGCACGAAGATGCGCGTGACGTCGGTCTGCAGGGAATTCGACCAATCGGTGATCGAGAAGCTTTCGCCGGCCTGGGCACGCGGCAGCGCATCCTTAAAGCTGGGGCTGAGCGTCACGAACTGCTTGCCGAGATTCTTGGGATCGATCGAGGCCGCCATCAGGCCGCCGCTCGAGACGACACCGATCGAGCCGGTACCATAGGGGCGCACACTCAGCAAATCCGCATTCATCTGCTCCAGCGACATGTCGATGCCGATGACGCCAATCACCTTACCGTCGACCTTGACCGGCGTCGCCAGGCTGACCAGCAGCGTGTCCTTGCCGGCAAGCGCATAAATATAGGGCTCCAGCACCGTGTCCTGGCCGCTCTTGAACGGGATCTGATAGAAATCGCCGCTGGCATCCTGATTGTCGACCGACTTCATCGGGTCGAGCTTGATGGCGCCCTGATCAGGATAGGCATAGGGCACGTAGCGGCCGGTCGCATTGGCGCCTTCCGTGCCGATCGCCGCCTGGTCATTGCCGTCGAAGGCATTGGGTTCGAAGCCGGCCCAGACGCCGACCAAGTCCGGATTGGCCTTGAGGGCCGCGCGCAAGGCGGCGGTGAAGGACGCGCGGTTGAGGGCGTTTTCGCTGCGCATGCCGACATAGGTGTCGCGCAGACTTTGGGCGATCTGGAAATTGGCATTGAACATCGCCTGCATTTCGGCAGAGCGCGCCTCGGCCATCTGTTCACCCTGCGACAGCGCAAGATCGTTGACGATCTTGCCGCTGCGGTCCGACGAGATCCAGGTCGAAGCGGCATAGCCCACCGCCACCGCCAGGACGATCGGCAGCAGAATCTTCAGCGACAGCGGCATGCGCGAGGCAAGACCCGGCCGCGCTGGCTTCTCTGGTGCAAAACCGACACGATTCGACCCAATCCGATTCGACGCGGAAATCTCTTTCATGGAAGAACATCCCTCAGTGACGCGAAATGACGAAGATGTGACAAGGCGAAGGCAGGACTACGCTGGCGTGACCATCACAGCATGGCGGCGTAGCGGCCCTCTTATGCAATTGGCTCCATGAAAAAAATCTTAAGAAATATCGCTGCGATCACATACCAACCATGCGGGCATGCAACCGTCTTTTGACTGAAGCATGTCGGATTCAGACAAGCGCCTTGCCTGAGGTCCAACCCAAAGAATAATGGCAAAATGCCGGCAATCGATCGGCGTCGGGCACGACGGACGAGAAACACGCGCTTGACCGCGCGAAACGACGGATCAACTCTGGAGCCGGCGCCAAACCGGGCTGGAAAAATGTGTCCTGGTCATTTGTCGTCGGCATGCAATCAGGACCTGAAGGAATCGCACAGATGAATGCGCCAGTACCCATCAGAACATTGCCGGTCCTGGATTTCCGGGAGATCGACGGCCCCGCGCCGATGCGCGCGGCGTTCCTGGGGAAGCTGCGGATGGCCGCCCGTGAAACCGGCTTCTTCTATCTCATCGGCCATGGCATCGAGACGCCGTTCGTCGAGGACCTTTTCAGGCAGGCCCGCCGCTTCTTCGATTTACCGGAGCCCGCGAAGCTCGCGGTCGAGATGGTGAACTCGCCGCATTTCCGAGGCTATACGCGCGTCGGCTGGGAACATACCCGCGGGCAGCGCGATTGGCGCGAGCAGTTGGACGTCGGCGCCGAACGGGAACGCCTTCCCGTCGGAGCCGGCGACCCAGCCTGGGCGCGCCTGCAGGGACCCAATCAATGGCCTGAGGCACTCCCCGACCTGCGGCCCGCTATTCTGCGCTGGCAGGCGGATGCGACAAATCTCGCCATCCGGCTGACACGGGCCTTTGCGGCCAGCCTTGGCCAACCGGAAGATGTTTTCGAACCGATCTATGCCGAGAAGCCGAACCAGTTGGTGAAGATCATTCGCTATCCGGGGCGCGAAGCGACCGCGAGTGACCAGGGCGTCGATGCGCATAAGGATAGCAGCTTCGTCACCATCCTGGCTCAACACCAGCAAAGCGGGCTGCAGGTTGAAGGCCCACATGGCTGGATCGACGCCCCGCCCCTGCCTGGCAGCTTCATCATCAATGTCGGCGAGTTGCTGGAGATGGCGTCCAACGGCTATCTCCGCGCCACGGTGCACCGTGTGATCACACCACCCGCCGGCACGGATCGCCTGTCGATTGCCTTCTTCCTTGGCGCCAGGCTCGATTCGACCGTGCCGGTCCTCTCTTTGTCGCCTGACCTTGCAGCGGAAGCGCAAGGCATCGCCCAGGACCCGCTCAACCCGCTCTTCCGCGAGGTAGGCAAGAATTATCTGAAAGGACGCCTGCGATCCCACCCGGACGTGGCGCGTCGCCATTATGCAGACCAGCTCACGGCGGAGGAACTGGCCGGCGCCGCAGGGCCGGGTACAGCCTATTAAGGCCGTTTTCTGCGAACTTGAGAGAAATCGCCGAATCCACGCTGCAAACATCCAGCAGGATATCGACACCGGCCTGTATCGCACTGAGACTTTGCTCAGGCAGGCATTAACCTGCATTTCCGCCGGTTGATCCAAATCAATGCATTCCGACGCGCTTTCGTGGAGCCTGTCATCTTGAGCAAGGAAGGCAATCCGACCCCATGCCGAAGATCGACGATCCGGAGACATTCGTTAAGGGCGCGGCAGGTTGGTGCCGTCCACTGGCGGTTCTGTGTTTGCTGGTCGCTTTGACATCGGCGTTGATCATCGGTCACGCCCAAGCGAGCACGGCCGATCATTCAGGTTACGTCTCGGTTGCCACAGCTCAGGATGATCATCCCTGTGACGCCGGCCATGCCTTGTGCGCCGAACATTGCCACATGGGCTCCGGATGCTCGCTGAACGCAGCCCCTACCACCGGTCTCTCCATCTTTGGCATGGTTCCAGAGCATCATTGGTCAAGAGAAGCGGTCTTTTGCTTCGGCCAAGCTGTCGACCCGCAGATCAGGCCCCCGCAGCCCCCACCTCTTGCCTGACTAGGATTGGTCCTCTATCCGCCGATCTGTGCTGGTCAGGACACCTGATCGAGCGTCTTGCAGAAAAACCGCGTCATTGCCGCCCGCTCTCGCCATGAGCCCTGGCGTCTATGGTGCGTGCTGCAAGGGAACGCAGCCACGTCAGGGTCAGTGCCCGATAGAAGCGACCGATTCCGCCTATCCCAGGCCACTCACCCGCAACCCAAGGAGACCCACGCCATGACTTCTCTACGGAATTTGATTCTGATTAGTGCTCTGCTGGCGGTCACAACGCCGGCATTGGCCGAAGATGCACACCATCCCGTGGTCGACCCCGCCGCCACTGTGTTCGACCCCGTCTTCCAACCCGAGATGATGGGTTCCGGCATGATGAGTCCAGGCATGATGGGCATGATGGGCATGATGAAGTCGATGTCGGCGATGATGGATCCGGTGCATATGGAAGGTCGCTTAGCCTTCCTGCAGACGGAGCTTAAGATTACTGATGCTCAACAGTCCTTGTGGGAAACCTTTGCAGACGTTGCGCGCAAAACCACCCACGATCAGCAGGCCATAATGCAGAAGATGCAGATGGGTATGATGTCAAATCAAATGCCCGCCCACGGAAATCTGCTCCGGCAGATGGATCGCCATGAACAGATGATGTCGCTCCGGCTCGACCAGTTGCGTCGGATGAAGGCTGCTCTGGCACCACTCTATGAAGCCCTTGACGACGCGCAGAAGCACACCGCCGACGACCTGCTCATGCCCTATGGAATGGGAGCAATGTAGCTTTTAGGCACCAATATGCATCGCGCTGGCGCTGCCGCGCACGAAAGAAGATGAGCACCATGCCAATTGCACATCCATCTGATGATCTGCCGTCATCCCAACGTCATGACAGGCAGCCTTCGCCCCATAAAAGACCGCCCAATCAGCCAAGGCTCTGGAAATTAAAAGCGACAATCGTGCTGATTGGGTTCGCAGCAATTGCGGCAATCCTGCTGCTACCTGAACATCGAGCACACATACTTGGTGCTGTTCCTTACCTGCTCATCCTGGCGTGCCCACTGATGCATCTCTTCATGCATCACAGGCGGGATGGTCGCCACGGCCACAAAGGAATGCAGGACGAATCCGAACCACCTGTGGGTGGAGGCCGATCATGAATGATCAAATTGCTGCGCCGGAGACCAGAGATCCTGTGTGCGGCATGAAAGTCGATCCGCAACGGACCGCGTATCGTCACGAACGTGCTGGACGGCTCATCCACTTCTGCAGCGCTTCCTGTAAAGCCAAATTTGTCGCGGAACCCCAAAAATACCTGCAGCCTGAGGTCCACGCCTCCGCATCGCCAGCCGATGCGGAGGTGATCTATACATGTCCGATGCATCCCCAAATTCGGCAAACAGGGCCGGGGGCTTGCCCTATTTGCGGTATGGCTCTTGAGCGTCTAGCACCCGCGGCCGAGGAGGGTCCGAATCTCGAGCTCATCGATATGTCCCGGCGTTTCTGGATCGGACTGGTTCTCACGCTCCCGCTGTTCCTCATGGAAATGGGTGGTCATGTTCCGTGGTTGAACATTCATGCGATGCTCTCGCCCAACGTCTCGAACTGGTTGCAGTTTGTCTTGGCGACGCCCGTCGTCTTATGGGCGGGCTGGCCCTTCTTCGATCGCGCCGGGGCATCCGTCGTCAATCGCAGCCTCAACATGTTCAGCTTGATCGCACTCGGAACGGGAGCTGCCTATCTCTTCAGCCTGGTGGCGACCGTGGCGCCGCAACTGTTTCCGGCGGGTTTCAGAACCACGGAGGGCGCTGTCGCCGTCTATTACGAAGCCGCCGCCGTGATCACGGTCCTCGTCCTGCTGGGGCAAGTCCTGGAATTGCGTGCGCGCGAAAGAACCGGCGGGGCTATCCGGGCGCTGCTCGATCTCGCACCGAAAACGGGCCGGCGAATTCGCGCCGATGGCACTGATGAAGAAGTCGCCATCGAGACTGTGCAGCTAGGTGACCGGCTTCGCGTCCGGCCGGGCGAGAGCATTCCGGTCGATGGCGAGGTCGTGGAAGGCCGCAGCGCCGTGGATGAATCCATGGTCACGGGCGAGTCGCTTCCCGTTGAGAAAACGCCGCAGACGAAGGTCATCGGCGGCACGTTGAATGGAACCGGCAGCCTCGTCATCAAGGCGATGAAAATAGGTGCCGATAGCATGTTGTCCCAGATCGTCGGCATGGTTGCCGAAGCACAGCGCAGCCGGGCACCCATCCAGAGATTGGCAGATATGGTGTCCGGCTGGTTTGTTCCGGCGGTCATGCTCATATCTGTCATCGCCTTCATTGCCTGGGCATTCTCCGGGGTCGAACAACCCCTCGCCCACGGATTGGTCGCAGCCGTTTCTGTCCTCATCATCGCCTGCCCCTGCGCCCTTGGCTTGGCAACGCCCATGTCCATCATGGTGGGCGTCGGCAAAGGTGCGACCGCCGGCGTATTGATTAAGGATGCCGCCGCGTTGGAACGCCTGGAAAAGGTCGATACGCTTGTTGTCGATAAGACGGGGACCCTCACCGAAGGGAAGCCAAAGGTTACCGCAATCCTGACAATGGGCGGCTTCATGGAAGACGATATATTGGCCATGGCCGCAAGCCTGGAAAAATCCAGCGAGCATCCCCTGGCCGCCGCCATTGTCGGCGCGGCGCGAGATAGAAATCTTCCAGAACATGCTGTCGAGGATTTCGCCTCGGTCACCGGAAAAGGTGTGACCGGCCTGACGAACAAGCGCCGCGTCGCCCTCGGCAACGCCAAGATGATGCTGGAGGCGGGCGTTGTACTTGGTGACCTGGCGACGCGTGCCGATGAACTCAGGAAGGACGGTGCCACTGCATTGTTTATCGCCGTTGACGACAAAGCCGCGGGGAGCATTGCTGTCGCCGATCCGATCAAGGCGACAACGCTGGATGCCCTGAAAGCGTTTCATGCGAGCGGCCTCAAGATCGTGATGCTGACGGGCGACAACAAGACCACGGCGATGGCTGTAGCCCGGAAACTTGGCATCGATACCGTCGAAGCTGAGGTCCTCCCACAAGACAAGAACCAGATCGTGAAAAGGATGCGCCGGGAAGGGCATGTGGTCGCAATGGCCGGCGACGGGGTCAACGACGCGCCGGCACTCGCCGAAGCGGACATCGGCATCGCCATGGGAACAGGTACCGATATTGCCATTCGCAGTGCGGGCGTGACGCTCGTCAAAGGAGATCTGTCCGGCATCGTGCGCGCACGCGCACTCAGCAGGGCAACCATGCGCAATATTCGGCAGAATCTGTTCCTGGCGTTCGTCTATAACGCCCTGGGCGTCCCCGTCGCCGCCGGTCTGCTCTATCCGACCTTCGGCATTGTCTTGTCGCCGATCATTGCCGCGGCCGCGATGGCGCTGAGTTCCGTATCTGTGGTCGGCAATGCGCTTCGCCTGCGACTAACAGTTCTATGATCCGAATACGGCACACGGCCTAGTGAGACGGGTGCATACATTTGCCGTGATCTGCCAGCACTTCGATGACGCGGCATTCGGAGAGCCGACCATGGCGGCATTGCTCGACCATCACTTCCAGCTCAGCTTTCAGTGCCGTGAGACTGGCAATGCGCTGCTCGACCTCGATAAGGCGCGCGCGGGCGATCGCGTCGGCCGCACCGCAGGACTGGTGAAGATCGTCTTGTAGAGTCAGCAAGGTCCGGATCGAAGGTACCTCGAATCCCAATTCGCGGGCATGGCGGATGAAGGCCAGCCGGCGCAGGTCATCGACACCATAGGTCCGCCTGTTGCCTTCGGATCGCAAAGGCGCCGCCAGCAAGCCAATCTGCTCATAATAGCGAATTGTCGGGACCTTCACGCCGCTGGCCCGCGAGGCCTCGCCGATCGAAATATCCTGTCTTTTCATAGGCCACTCCTCTAGTCGCTAGAGAATTTAGGTCATTTGCAGGCCGATTCAAGGGCGGGCCCGGAGCCCGCTTTCCGGAAACTATTCCGAGGACGTCAAACAATGGCTTGCTCCTATAGCGACTAGAGGAGGTAGAAAGACATATCGACGACAGTTCTGAGGATTGGTCATGGCAAACGCATCGCTCCAAAGTCGCTATCGCATCGGCGGTATGGATTGCGCGTCCTGTGCGACGAAGATCGACACGGCGGTACGGCGCCTGCCGGGCGTCGAGGAGGTCTCCGTATCGGTGTCTGCGGGGACCATGCTGGTCCACCATGGTGACAATGCCGACCTCGCGCCAGCCATTGAAAAGCAGGTCACCGGGCTCGGCTATGACCTCACCCTCATCTCGGGCAAATCGGCGCCGTCGGCTGCGCCTGCGGATGGCTGCGGGCACGATCATGATCATCATGGGCACGACCACGCCAAGCACGATCATGGTGACCACGGGCATGATGACCACGGGCACGATCATGGGCACGATCACGCCAAGCACGATCATCACGCAGCTCATCGTCATGGTCATGAGAATCACGGTCACGCTGACGAGGCTGCCGGCTTCCATGGGCATGTTCACGATCACGGGCCGATGACCGGTCCCTGGTGGAAGTCGCGCAAGGGCAAGTTGACGATCGCGTGCGGCGTCGCGCTGGCCGCGGCTTATGGCCTCGGCAAGCTGGTACCGGAACTGGATCCCTGGATTTTCATTGCCGCCATGCTGGTTGGTCTCGTGCCGATCGGGCGCCGCGCCGTCATGGCCGCCCTCGCCGGCACGCCTTTCTCTATCGAGATGTTGATGACGATTGCCGCGGTCGGTGCCGTCATCATTGGCGCCAGCGAGGAAGCTGCAGCGGTCGTCTTTCTGTTCCTGATCGGCGAATTGCTGGAAGGTGTCGCGGCCGGCAAAGCCCGTGCCAGCATCCACGCGCTGACCAATCTGGTGCCAAAGACCGCTCTGCTCGAACAGGATGGCCAGACCCGCGAGGTTCCGGCTGAGACACTTGCGGTCGGGTCCGTGATTCTGGTGGGCCCCGGCGACCGGATCTCCGCCGACGGCATCATCATCTCGGGCGAGAGCTCGATTGACGAGGCATCGGTCACCGGCGAAAGCACGCCGGTTCGCAAGGGCGTTGATGCCAGCGTTTTCGCAGGCACCGTCAATGGCGATGCGGCCATTCGCCTTCGTGTGACCGCGGCCGCGGCGGACAACACGATTGCCCGGGTCGTCAAGCTTGTCGAAGAGGCGCAGGAATCCAAGGCGCCGACCGAACGCTTCATCGACCGGTTCTCGCGCTACTATACGCCGGGCGTGGTCCTGGTTGCCGCGCTGGTCGCGGCGATACCGCCGCTGTTGCTTGGCGGCAGCTGGGGCGAATGGGTGTACAAGGGCCTGGCCATCCTGCTGATCGGCTGCCCCTGCGCCCTCGTGATTTCGACGCCGGCTGCGATTGCGGCATCTCTTTCGGCCGGCGCCCGGCGCGGCCTGCTGCTCAAGGGCGGTGCGGTGCTGGAAGCCTTGCGTACGATAACCGCCGTTGCCTTCGATAAAACAGGCACGTTGACCGAGGGCAAGCCGCTGGTGACGGATGTGGTCGAGTTTGGCCATTCCACTGCAGATATCCTCCGGCTCGCCGCAGCGCTGGAAACCGGTTCCGGCCATCCGTTGGCCAAGGCGATCCTGCAGCGGGCCATGATGGACAATATCCCGGTGCAGCAGATCACCGATGCGATGTCCATCGGTGGCAAGGGCATCACCGGAACGGTGAATGGCACGCAGGCATTTCTCGGTTCGACCCAAGCCGCCGGGGAAAGAGCCGGGCTTACTGCCGAACAGCTTGCCCGCATTGCAACCCTCAATGACGAAGGCAAGATCGTCTCGGTCCTCATCGCCGACGGCAAAGTGGCCGGCGTCATCGCCATGCGCGATGAGCCCCGCGCGGATGCCAGAGCCGGCCTGAAAGCCTTGCATGATGTGGGCATCAAAACGGTGATGCTCACTGGTGACAATCAGCGCACGGCGGAGGCCATCGGCAAGCATCTCGACATCGAGGTCCGCGCCGGGCTTTTGCCGCAAGACAAACTGCGAATCGTCGGTGAATTGAAAGCGCAAGGCTTCGCCGTTGCCAAGGTCGGCGATGGCATCAACGATGCACCGGCACTCGCAGCCGCGGACATCGGCATTGCGATGGGTGGCGGTACCGACGTGGCGCTCGACACGGCCGACGCAGCGACGCTTCACGGACGCGTCGGCGATATCGCGGATATGATCGATCTATCCAACAGAACGATGGCGAACATCCGCCAGAACATCACCATTGCCCTCGGGCTGAAGGTCGTATTCCTGGTCACGACAGTCGTCGGCATCACCGGCCTGTGGCCGGCAATCCTCGCCGACACCGGTGCCACGGTCCTCGTGACCATGAACGCCCTGCGGTTGCTGCGCGCGCGCAGCTAGGCGACATATCTGACGTGAGACGGACGGCGACCACCGCCGCCGTCTCCGTCAAACAAATCGTCTCGATTCGCCTATTTCAGGCTTTCAGCCAGTTGATGAGTTCCGGCCCGAGCAGTTCGGCACTGATCTCTTCGTCCGATTTCTCGACGAAGCCCTCCAGATCGCGAATGATCACGACACCGGTGTTCTTGAATTTGCTGGCAATTGTCTTGATGAACTTGAAGTCGACATTGTGCTCGCAAGCGCCAATGAAGAGAAAATAGACATTGTCTCCGCGTTCTTGTGACTCCCGGAGGACGCTCATCGTCCTGGTTTCATCGCTGGCATTGTTTTCGCCATCCGTTACGAAGATGACGATCGAGCGCTTCTTTTCATGGACATGGGTTTCCTTGGCACCGCCGAAGAAGCGGCTGAAGAATCCGCCGATGCCATGATAGGCATCGCACGGCAGCCAGCCGAAATGCTGGAGATTCTTCTCCAGGACGTGGCTGTATTCGGTGCCGCCCTTCCAGCCGGGGACGCGGTCAACCACTTCACGCGTAATGTATCCCTCCGCTGTTGCCGGGGTCACCGTACCGACATGATGGGCGGCAGATTTGCCGTCGCTGAAGGTGAAGACGTCCATGAAGCCGTCCGGATCCAGCACCATGCCATAAGGCACCAGGCGCTGGATGAGTGTGCTGGTGGTGCCTTCTTCATGTTCGTGCTCGAAGGAGCCGGAGACATCGATATCGAAGATGATTTCCGCTTTGATGTCCGCTGCAACGCCGGCCTTGTCAAGCGACAGGCGCAGAGTTTGAGCGGCCTTGTTGAGGTCGAGCGAAAGTGGGGCCTTCCTGGCCGAATTATGTTCACTCATTCTGAGCTCCTATGTCGCTAGTCGGTTGATGATGTCTCGAAGCTTGTAATTCAACTCGCCGGCTTCGGTCCGAGAGAGGCTGGCTTTCCTCGCTGCAAGTGAAACAACCGTCGCAATGCTGGTCAAAAAATCCGGCATCGATACCAGCACCACGGTCTGGATGGCACTGACCATGCGCAAGGGATGCTCGATCTGGATTTCCCGGATCGCGCCATTCTCCCTGATCTGTGCCAGCGTTTGCGTGAGACTCATGCTGCGTTCCGTGAAACGCTCGGCCACCGCGGCACGATCTTTTTGCAGATACTGCGCGAGGAACAGGGCCGCAAGCGACCCGGCCTCAGCCCCCTCCGCAATTTCCTCAAGCTTGCTCATGTGCCGATCGAGCTTATCCTTGAGATCGAGCAATTCCTTGAGCGCACTGCTCATATACTTGACGAGTTGGTCAAGCTCGACCAGCACTGCGGCCAATTCCTCGGGCCGGTCGATTTTCGAGTTGATACCTTTGAAATAGCCGGCGAGGCCGCCATCGTCGTGACCGCAGACCGCCAGGATATCGACCGACTGGAGAAGACCTATCATGCGGTCGAGATAGCCCTCCACCTTGCGCAGGACCGGCGATTGCGACAGCACGAGCGTCTCGGCCACGAGGTCGCTATACGATTGCTGGAGCTCATGCCCCCACAGAATCGCCCGGCGTTCTGAGGCCTTCTCAACAACGAAACCAGCAAGAAGGCGAAGCGCCGCGTCGACCACATGCGCGCTGGTTCCCGGTGTCAGTTTTCTGAGATCGCGCGCTTCGACATCGATCCGCTTCCGTTCGACACCGGCAATCATGGTCGGCTTGGCCACAGCCGGGGGGGGCGCGTATTCCCAAGCGCCACTCTCGGTCAACATGATGCTGCCGAGCTGGACGACGTTGAATTCGCCGAACTCATCCGGCAGTTTGTAGAAAGCGAGCTCCTTGCCGGATTCGTCGGCAATCGACACCGTGCAGATCTCGATATCAGCGAAGGCCGCTTCCTCATCACTGTCGTGATCGCCCTCATGCTCGTCGCCATGGTCGGCCTTGTGAACGGTCGCCAGCAGCGGGATCTCATTGACGCCTGCTGGAATCCGGGAACCGTCGACGGTGATTTCCTCGAAGTTCCCTTGGATGCGGACATCGCCGGAATGGGTAAGGCCACCGGAAGGCGTCGCAAATGAGCCGTCGGCATTGTTGGGCAGAACACCGCCCTTGGGGTTCATCTTCTTGGTGTTGTAGGTCGACAACACGCTTTCGAGACTGGTGACCCGCGCGCCACTGCCCGCATTGCTGGCCTCAAGCGCATGGACGTCGACATCATCCTGATGGTCAGCCTCGCACTCCCAGGCGATCTTCACCGTAAAGCGGGCGCCCTTGTTAAGCGAAAGCTGCAGCTTCTTTGGCGCCTGCACGCCGGGTTTCTCAAGAGAAAGAGTGAGCATCCTCTATTTCCTTACCGTCTGAATGATATCCTGAGGCAATGCGCTGGGCGCAGACTTTGCCGTTACGTCGAACTGAGTGCCGCAAGCTCTGCCCGGGCCTGCGCGAACTTCTGCCGCGCCGTCTCGAAATTCGCTTCCGTCTCCCGCTTGGCCGTCTCGACAAGGCCGTGAATCTCGCGCGTCGAAATGACGATCTGCTCGATCTGCTGCGCCTGCGCCAACCGGTTCTCGCCAGGCGCTTTGGCAGCGGACACAGCCACGTCCTTCAGAGTCGCCTGCCGCAACTTGGTCAGCTGCTCATCCATGCGCGCCTGGCGCTCCGTGATCTGCTGGACGCTTTTCACCGCGAAGGCACCGTGGAGCGACAGCAGCGTCATCTTGATGGAGGCAAAGCGGGACGCGATCGTGGTCGCGGTTTCCTGCAACGTGGTAATGCCCGCCTGTTCGATCTGCTGAATAACCATCTGGTCGGCAGGCAACCGCGTATAGGTCCCCTCCAGCGCCAGTGCACGGCTTTCCAGCAGCCGCAATTTATCCTGCAGCTCACGCACACGGGCCTGCGCCACGACGTCGGCGGCATTTGTAGCGGCTTGTTCGCCAGCGACTGCCGTCTTCGCCTTTTCCAGGAAGGCCCGGGCGGTGGCCGCCTCGAGCGCGAACTCGCTGAAATGCGTGGCGTAGGACTTCTTCAGGGTTTCAAGCACCCGAAGCTCGGTGAAGAGCTTCTGCATTTCGGTGGAAAGCTCGCCCTCCACGCGCGCCATTTCATCGGCGAGCGTCTTGGTGCGGCCGGCGATGAGATCGCCTACCTCTTCCATGAACTCGCGAATGAGCTCCTCTGCCGACTTGCCACGCAACTTCGCCAGCAGGCCCTCGAAGAATCCCGGCTTCTCGCCATTCTGGATTCGCTCAAGAATCTCGGGCAGCTTCGCATCGTCGACGCCCTTCTCCAATCGACCGAAGAGCTCGAAGACCTTCGCCGCTGTCTTCTTGTCGAGGCGGGCAAGGAAGCCATCGAGGGTCTGTTGCAGGGCCTGTTCGGCACCAAGGCCCAGCTTGATGATGTCGCCGGAAGGTATGGCCGAAAAATCAAGTTCAGCGAGCGCTTGCTCGGCTTTTGGCAACTGCTCTGGGCTAAGCACGACGGCGCCCGTATTGAGGTGGTTGGCCGGCGTGGGCATATCTGTGGCACCCCTTGATGTCGCGGCTGTCATGATCTTCATGTGTCTCGTTTTCCAGCCTGGATCGTAGATATTGTATCGTCGGCGCATTCGTCAATGAGTTGTTTTCATGACAGCCTTTGCTGCTCCTGGGGGTGGTGGTTGCTCAAAAGAAAGGCACCGGACGCCCGTCATCTCACGCCGGCCAGCCTTTCGCGGCGCCTGAATTGCGGGCATGAAATACACCAGAAGCGCCCTTTCCAGGCGGCCTGTTGTCGTCGAAAATATGGATGATGTGATCGCGACCCATGAGGCCGGAGCGAGGGCAAAAAATGCCCCGGAGATACGATCCGGCCGAATCCTTAAACTCTGCTGGATCAAGTCTCAAGTTATTGAAATTTCAGTGATAAACGGAAATTGGCGGAGGGGATGGGATTCGAACCCACGATAGGGTTTAACCCCTATAACGGTTTAGCAAACCGTCGCCTTCAGCCACTCGGCCACCCCTCCGCGCTCCGTAAACAATCGAGTGGCGCGTTTTCACGACGTATGCGGGGCCTTTACTAAAGGGGGGGCACCCGAATGTCAAACCATCTGCTGAAGGCTGGCTGCGCAGGCGAAACTGCCCGCCAGATCAAATAGTTGACAATGATGCCTAGGAGCGGCGCTCAAACTGCTTCGACCCGAACAGGATTTCGCGCTCCTGGTCGGTGAAGGGCTTGGTGCGGCTGCGATCGGCCAGCACCTGCAGGCCACGCATGACGGCGGGACGTTCGCCGATGGCGTCGAACCAGCGTTTGAGATTCGGATGAGCCGGGAGGTCTTGCCCTTGCTTGTCCCAATAGCGAAGCCATGGCCAGGTCGCGATATCAGCGATGCTGTAGGCATCACCGGCAAGATAGGCGCTGGTGGCCAGTCTTTGGTCCAGCACCTTGTAAAGGCGCGTCGTCTCGTCGGTGTAGCGCTTGATGGCGTAGGGCAGCTGTTCTGGCGCGTAGTTCCGGAAATGATGGGTTTGGCCCAGCATCGGTCCGACGCCGCCCATCTGGAACATCAGCCACTGCAGGACTTCAGTGCGGCCACGCTGATCGGCCGGCATCAGCTTGCCGGTCTTCTCGGCGAGATAGATCAGCATGGCGCCCGATTCCATGAGCGCCAGCGGCTGTCCGTCGGGGCCGTCGGGATCGATCATGGCCGGGATCTTGTTGTTCGGGCTGATCTTCAGGAAAGCTGGCTGGAACTGGTCACCGGCGCCGATGTCGATCGCATGAGCGACGTAAGGCAGCTCCATCTCCTCCAGCGCTATATGGATCTTGTGCCCATTCGGCGTGGGCCAGGTGTAAAGCTCGATAGGTGTGCTCATGTGGCCCTCCCCTTATGCCGCGTTGAGGGCGTTGAGCCCGCGCTGCACCGCAGGCCGTGCAGCGATGGTATTGATCCAGCGCATCACGTTGGGAAAGTCGCGCATGTCCTGGCCGAATTTTTCGCTGCCCTTGACCCAGGGCCATGCGGCGATGTCTGCGATGGAAAATTCCGCATCACCGAGATAGGCGCTTTCCTTCAGGCGCTGCTCCATCACGCGCAAGAGGCGCGTCACTTCATTGGTATAACGCTCGACCGCATAGGGCAGCCGTTCCGGCGCAACGCTGCGGAAGTGCCAGGCCTGCCCGTACATCGGCCCGATGCTGGCCATCTGGAACATCAGCCATTGCAGCACGTCATAGCGCCGGCGCGGTGCCGCGGGCAGGAACTTGCCGCTCTTTTCCGCCAGATAAATAAGAATGGCGCCGGATTCGAAGATCGTGATCGGTCGCCCGTCAGGCCCGTCACCATCGACGATGGCCGGGATCTTGTTGTTGGGGTTGATCGCCAGATATTCCGGCCGTAATTGCTCGCCCTTGCCGATATCGACCTTGTGGAGCCGGTAGGGGAGGCCCGTTTCCGCCAGCATAATGTGGATCTTGTGCCCATTGGGCGTGGCCCAGGAGTAGAGGTCGATCATGCAACTGGCCTGCTCACGAATACCGCACTGCCGGCCCGAAAGGCCGGCGAAGATGAAATGAAGACGCACTGTCGCGGGAAATAACGCACCACGCAAGAGCCGCTTTACCCTTACTCCGCAAACGGGCAGTGTGGCGGCCATTGGACGTCCAGGGCATTTCCGCCCCAGGAAACCATAGGGGGAAACCTGAGGGGAAACCCTAGTGGATACCTGGGATGAAAAACCGGCCGCCTTCTAGCAATCAATTGTTACGGATCAAAGATGGAAAGACCCTACAGCGGCTATGCCGAATTGATCGGCTATCAGTTGATCGACAAGGAAAAGGATTTTGCACGCCTCAATCTGCTGATCGAGCCGCATCACCTCAACCGGATGAATGTCCCCCATGGCGGCGTACTCGCAACCCTGATCGATACCGCGACAGGGTTTGCCGTGGCCTTCGCCGATGGTCCTGAGCGGGTCTTGAAAGCAGTCACCCTCTCCATGAACGTTCAATTCATGGGTCAGGCCAAACCGGGCGAGACGGTGATCGTCGAAGGGCAGCGCATCGGCGGTGGCAAGACGGTCGCGTTTGCCAAAGCTGAAGTGCGGACCGAAGCCGGCCTGATCGTGGCGCGCGGCGATGCGGTCTATCGCTTCCTGGATAAATGGTGAGCTGATTCGCCGCCTTTGTGCGGCAGCCGAATCCTATTCGGCAGGCTGGCGCCGCAGAGGGGCCGGCGCACCCAGGCCAAGGCGCGCATATTCCGCACCGATGCCACCGGTCAGGCCCAGATAGCACATCCGCAGATCGGCCATCGCGCCGTACAAAGCGTTGACGCGGATGAGCGGTTGGTTGCGTTCGACCAGCCAATGCGAGGTCACGGCCATGACGACGGCAAAGGCAATGCCGCCAGCGCAGAAGAGCGGTTCCTGATGCACGATGGCCAGCACCGTGGTGATGATGCCGACGATCGTCGCAGCATAGTGCATGCCCCGCGTCGCCGGATGCCGGTGGGCATCGAGATAGTGGCGCCAGAATTCATGGAAGGGCATCCGCAGCCCGTCGCGGAAGGTCAGCTTCGCCGCCAGCTCTTGCGCAACTGGCCTCGGTGCCGCCGATTCTCTGTTCATGGCGCATCTCCCGTCCCATAGAGGCTTTTGCGAGCCCCTCACCGCATCCCTGAATATGATCTTAACGCCCTTTTCTGACGGCTGTCTAACATTCCCGTATGTTTTTTTGCTCCCGCTCACTGGCTCGTGACCGGTGAAAGCTCGGCTGCGCCTCAGCGACCGGTGAAGACCGGGCGGCGCTTGGCTAGAAAAGCGGCAATACCTTCGCGATAATCGTCGCTGGTGACCGTTTCATAGCTCTCCCTGAGGTCGGCGGGCGACAGGGGCGCCTTCTCAAGGCAGCGCCGGGTGAACTTCTTGTGATTCCGGTGGCTCAGCGGAGAGCCGGACACAATCCGACCAACCAGCGCAATGAGGGTTGCGGGCAGAGCGTCCCGCGGTACAAGCCGCGTCACCAGGCCATGGGCCAGCGCCCAATCGGCGCCGTGAATTTCGCCCTCCAGCAACAGCTCCAGGACAGCCGGCCGGCCGATGAGATCGACCAGTGCTTCGAGCTCCGGATAGGGCATGGTAATGCCGACACGCTGGATGGGGATGCCGAACTTGGCATTGTCCGCAGCGATGCGCAGGTCACACATGGCGGCGATCTCCAGCCCGCCACCCAGGCAATTACCCTCGATCCGGGCGATCGTGGGATGCGGATGGTCGCGCAAGTTCCACAATGTTTCGAGCATCATCTCGCCATAGGCTTGCGCGGCATCAGGCGTGGCGCGGAGCGCTGCAAACTCTGCCATGTCGGCGCCGGCGGCAAAATGCCCGCCGGCCCCTTGCAGCACGACACAGCGGACTTCTTTGTCCATCGCCAAGGTGCGCAACTCGTGCGCCAGGCCGCGCCACATCTCGGCATTGAGCGCGTTGTGCTTTTCCGGCCGATTGAGTGTCAGGGTCGCCACGGCGCCTTGTCCGTCGAGACGGGTGCGCTCCAACTGAATGAGAGGGGTCATGCGGGCGTCATTTCTCAGTCTGGTGTGGGGTGGGTAGGCAGGCTGGAAAGCTAGTCGATTCGCCAGCGCTATGGTTAACATTCGCGCGAGGATGCCTGAACGGGGATGCCTGGCCGGGGGCGGTCGATATCTTGCCGAAATCGATACTTTGCAGCATGGTGGCGCCCACCATTCGCCAGCCTTTTTCAGAGTAGCGGTCCATCATGAGCAGCGGCAAGCCTACCCTCACCCTTGGTCAATCAGCCCCCGCGCGCGCTGTCGATCCGCGCCTGCAGGTCGGCGATCCGGCGCCGTGGTTCGTCTGCGCCAGCAACGTCAATCCGACTTTCGACTTCTCGACCGCCGCCGGCCGCTATCTGGTGCTGTCCTTCTTCGGCTCGACCGCACATCCGGTCGGCAAAGCGCTGATCGACAGCTTCCTCGCCGCGCAGGAGTTTTTCACCGACCCGGAATTCTACTTCTTCGGCCTCTCGATCGATGCCAACGATCGCCAGCTGCCAAACCTCGCGCAGACCCGGCCCGGTTTCGATATCTTCTGGGATGCTGATCGCGCGGTCGCGCAGCGCTATCACCTCGCCCAGGCCGAGACGCCGATCCAGGCCCTGCAGCCAGTCACGTTCCTGCTCGATCCCAGCCTGCGAATCCTCGGCATCTTCGCCACCCAGGACGGCCGCGTGCAGGCGGATTCGGTGATGCAGGTCTTGAAACGCCTGCCCAAAATGGGGGCGCCGCGGCCGGCACAAATGCAGGCGCCCGTCCTGATCCTGCCCAACGTGTTCGAGCGCGACCTGTGCCAGCGCATGATCGAAGGCTATCGCAACGGCAATCCGGCAGAGTCCGGCTTCATGGTCGAACGCGATGGCAAGACCGTGCAGTTGCACGATCATCGCCACAAGCGGCGCAGCGATTGGACCATCAGCGATCGCACCTTGATCGAAGCGGCGCAGGAACGCATCCGCCGCCGCCTCGTGCCGGAGATCAAGAAGGCCTTCGCTTTCCATGTCACGCGCATGGAGCGTCATATCGTGGCGAGCTACGATCAGAGCGGTGGCTATTTCCGCCCGCATCGTGACAACACCACCAAGGGGACGGCGCATCGGCGCTTTGCCGTGACCATCAACCTGAATGCCGAAGACTATGTTGGCGGCGACCTGATGTTCCCGGAATTCGGGCGCGCCACCTACCGCGCGCCCACCGGTGGTGCGGTGGTGTTTTCCTGCTCGCTGCTGCACGAGGCGCTGCCCATCCTGCGTGGCCAGCGCTTCGCCTATCTGCCCTTCCTCTATGACGAAGCAGCGGCGCAGATCCGGCAGGCCAACAATCCGCATCTGGGCGAAGGCGTCCAGGTCTACCTGATGGCCACCCCACGCCCGGCCCTGGCTCCCCAGGATAAACCCGCAGGCAAAGCCAAAGGGAAACCGGCTGGAAAACAGGGCCGCAAACAAGGCGCCCGGCCGCAGGGGAAATCCGGCGGCAAGCCAGGTCGGCCACAGCCCGGAAATCGAGGCCGCTGACCCCGCCACGCTCGATCGCACTCTTGCGGCATCTGGCTGCTCTGCTAAAACCTCGCCAACACAAACTTGGCAATTGAGGCAGTGGGCATGGCGCAGACAACAAGCCTTTCCGGACCGATCGTGGCACGAATCCTTCTGGAAATCGCCGCCGTGCATTTCCGGCCGGACGAGCCCTTTACGCTCACCTCCGGCCGCAAGAGCCCGGTCTATATCGATTGCCGCAAGATCATCGCCTTCCCTCGCGCACGCGCCAAGGTGACGGAACTGGCCGCCGACCTGGTCGGCCGCGAGATCGGCTTCGAGAGCCTGGATGTGGTGGCGGGCGGCGAAACGGCCGGCATCCCCTACGCCGCCTGGCTGGCGGATAAGCTGGGCCTGCCCATGGCCTATATCCGCAAGAAGCCGAAAGGCTTCGGCCGTGGTGCGCAGATCGAAGGCGATATGAAGCCTGGCGCCCGCACCTTGCTGGTCGAGGATCTCGCCACCGATGGCGGCTCCAAGGTCAATTTCATCAATGCCATCCGCCAGGCCGAGTGCGACGTCGCCCATGCGCTGGTCGTGTTCCATTACGGCATCTTCCCGCAATCGCTGACCATTTTGGGCGATCTTGGCGTCAAGCTGCATGGCCTCGCCACTTGGTGGGACGTGTTGGAGGCAGCCCGCGATACCGGCCGCCTGGATGCCGGCGAGACCGCCAAAATCCGCGCCTTCCTTGACGATCCGGAAGGCTGGTCAACGGCGCGCGGCGGGTCCGTGAAGGCGGAGTAGAGCAGCGTCAATTTGGCCGGGCTCGGCGCCTTGATTAATCGATCCAGTTTGCTATTTTGGATCCTGCAATCGATAGGATCGATCAATGCGCACACTGCCTACTCTGCGCCAGCTGCGCTATCTGGTCTCCCTGGCCGAATATAAGCATTTCGGTCGGGCTGCCGAAGCCTGCTTTGCCACCCAATCGACCCTCTCGGCGGGCCTGCAGGAGCTTGAGAACCTGCTCGATGTGAAGCTTGTGGAGCGCTCCAAGCGCCGGGTCATGCTGACCCCCTTGGGCGATGCCATCGTCGCCCGCGCGAGATTGGTGCTGCGTGAGGCGGAAGATATCGCTGAACTCGCCTCGGCTTCCAAGGATCCGCTCTCGGGTGCCTTGCGGCTGGGGGTGATCCCGACCATCGGCCCCTATCTGCTACCGCGCGTTCTGCCGCCCCTGCGCCAGACCTATCCCAATCTGCGGCTCTATTTGCGCGAAGATATGACGGCGAGGCTTCTGGACGCGCTGGGTGAGGGCGATATCGACGTGGCGTTGATCGCGCTCCCATTCCAGACCGATGAGCTGGAGGTGCGGCAGCTGGGGCAGGATCCGTTCCTGCTCGCTTGCCGCAGTGACGACCCGCTGGCCAAGGCCAAGGATCTGGCCCTCGATGATCTGCCGGATGACCGGCTGCTGCTGCTCGATGAAGGGCATTGCCTGCGGGAACATGCGCTGGCCGCCTGCCGGCTGGAGCCATCACGCCACCGGGACGATTTCCGCGCCACCAGCCTGCCCACATTGGTGCAGATGGTGGCCAACAAACTGGGCGTCACCCTGCTGCCGAAGATGGCGGTCGATTCGGGCCTGCTCGCCGGCACCGGCCTCATTACCAAACCGCTCGACAAATCGGCACCAGCCCGTGAAATCGCCCTGGTGTGGCGACCGACGACGCCGCGCGTGGTGGAATTCAACCTGCTCGCGGATATGCTGAAGGCCTATTCCGGCGGCACGTCGTAAAGATCGCGGTTGATCGAAAACACCATGATCTTGTTGACCATCTGCCCATCGTCGGACAAAGGCAGAAACAGATTCTCCTCGCCGACATAGCGGTCGACCACCTGGAAATCGTCCTTCTCATGGAAGGGCGCCCGGGTCTCGCAGACGGTGGCGTATTTGGCCATGACGTTCTCGACCGATGTACCGAAGAACGCCTCTGCCACCGATTTGCCGGTGGGGTCGCGGCCGCGCAAGGCCACTTCCTGCGTGCCAACCAGCCGATAGACGAAGCGCCGCGCGTCGGCGACCACGTCGACCAGCGTCACATAGGGCAGATAGCGGCGAATCTCATCGGGGTCGATATCGTTGCGGGTGGGCATGATCCGACCGGCGCGTTTGCTGTCCCAATAGGTCAACACCAGACGGATGTCCGGGTGACAGGTTTCGCGCCAATCTTGCATGCCAAGAGCCCCAATTTGTCCTCACCGCAGGATGTCGCGCGGCGCGGGCGTCGGTCAACAGGCATCCTGCAGAGGAACGTCGATTTACCTAATCTTCTTCCGGGGGGACGGAGGCAGAAAACAGGTCGCGGCTAATCGAAAATACCATGATCATATTGACAGCAATGCCATCCGCCGACAGCGGCAGGAAGAGATCCTCCTCGCCCACGAAACGATCGACCGCCTGAAAGGGGTCAGCAATATAATGCGGCGCCTTGGTGATCCGCGCCGCTTCGTAATGCTTGAGCGCTTCCTCCGCCGACGTGGCAAAATAGGCCTCGGCCACCGGTTTACCGGTGGGGTCATAGCCACGTATGGCGACCTCGCTGGTGCCGACCAGGCGATAGACGAAGCGGCGCGGGTCATCCACCACATCGACCAGGGTGATATGCGGCAGGAAGCGGCGCAGCTCACTGGGATCGATATCAGCGCGGGAAGGCATGGGCCTGCCGGCACATTTCTGCTGCCAATATTCCAGCACCAGACGAATGTCTGGATGACAGGTGGTACGCCAGTCCGACATTGCGATTCCCGTGTGAGGTCGCGCTCAGAATGTTGTCATCCCGACCGGCGGTCAATGGGTGTCGGGAAGATCGGCCGCAAATACCGGCTAAAAATGCCGACCAAAAACACTGGCCGGCTTCATGCCGCCACAGAATAGGCGCTGGCCTCGCTTAGCGCCTTCAAGGACGCTGCGTCCAGGGTCAGATTGCCGGCTTCCACCAGTTCGGCAAGTTGGCTGGCCGACGTCGCGCTCGCGATGGGTGCCGTCACCGCCGGCTGTGCCATCAGCCAGGCCAAGGCTACCCGCGTAGGCGTCGCCTTTGTCTGGGCAGCTACGGCATCCAGTGCCCCGAGGATACGCTGGCCGCGCGCGTCGAGATATTTGGCGACATCGCTGCCGCGTGCGCTTTTGCCGAGGTCTTGCGCGCTGCGGTATTTGCCGGTGAGGAAGCCGCCAGCCAACGAGAAATAGGTGATGACGCCGACATCGTTCTGTCGGCACAACATTTCCAGGGCACCCTCGAAACCGATTCGTTCACAAAGATTGTATTCCGGCTGCAGGCTTTCATAGCGCGGCAGGCCCTGCGTCGCATGAGCGGCAAGTGCCGCACTCAATCGTTCGGGGCTGAAATTGGAAGCGCCAATGGCGCGCACCTTGCCGGCCTTGATGAGGGCCGCATAGGCTTCCAGTGTTTCTTCGACCGGCACCGCCGGATCGTCCCAATGCGATTGATAGAGGTCGATGTAATCGGTCTGCAGGCGGCGCAATGATTTTTCCACTGCACGCGTAATGTGGGCCTTCGAAAGTCCCTTTCCGTCCGGCCCCATATCGGATCCGACCTTGGTCGCCACGACGATCCGGTCGCGCAACCCGCGTTGCTTCAGCCAGTTGCCGATGATCGCTTCGGACTCGCCGCCCTGATTGCCATCATGCCACCGCGAATAGACGTCGGCGGTATCGATGAAGTTGAATCCCGCATCGACGAAGCCATCGAGCACGCGCTGCGAAGCCACCTCGTCGATCGTCCAGCCAAAGACATTGCCCCCTAGGCAGAGTCTCGACACCTGCAGGCCGGAACGGCCCAACTCAACACGCGACATCGCATCCCCCGGATTTGCCAACCGCCATAGACACCATGTTCAAGGCTGATTCTGGGCGGCCCGTCACCCGAGCGCAGCCGGCTGGCGGGGTCAAGCGATTTGTCCGCGCGCCGCGACGAAAAGCCCCTGCTGCGCACCTGTTTTTGCGCCACCCGCATCTGGCGCAGCCGGGCCCGTTCCTCTACTATTCCAGGGTTCTTGTAAGGATTTGCCGCAGATCAAGGCCCGATGATGCTGACATTGCTCGAAAACCTTTTCGCCAAGAAGAAAAAGCCCGCCAAGGGCCGGCACGCCCCGGGTGCGCCGAAGGATGGACAGGGCACACGCGTTGCCAGCGATTGGTCGACCGTAAGGGCGCGTCTGGCTGAGATTGGCGCAAAGCATATTCTCTTCCACGGCGATGCGGCGGCCCTGGCCAGCGCCAAGACGGAGTTGCCGGGCCTTGCTATTCTTTGGGTCAGTCACGCCCTGGCTGACGTAAAGGCTGGTGCTGCTTTGGCTGAGGATCAGGATTGGCGCGGGATTGATGCCGCCATCTGTGCCGGCGCGGACCTTCCCGCCCGGTACCGCCAAGCCCTACGGCTGATGGCATCGCGTGATGCGACAAAGCCCGTGCTGTGGGTAGGCGACGGTTTCGAATATTGCGGCGGCACGCTGAGCACGCCCAAAGAGGCCGACAAGGTCGAAGGCCTGCTGTTCAATCATTTCCAGGAATTTTTCGGCGTCAAAGATCCGCTGCAGTTCCGCATCGAAATCTATCACGGCCCCGAGCTGATCCGCTTCTATCGCATTCTGGAGCCGAACCAGTCGCTGGTCATTCGGCTCAGCGATCATGTCAAGGTACGGCAATATCCGGCCAGTATCGCAGTCTTCGTCGAACACCCGGTCCTGACGCGCGACCGGCATTATCGTCTGCGCCTGTGTGCTGACATCTTCTGGAAAGATTCCTTCACGACGCTGCATAGCGCCCATGAATTCAACCGCAGCCCCGACCGCAAGGTTGAGTTCCGGGCACCGGCCTGGATGGTGCGCGATGGTGCCATGGCGCTGACTCTGCCCAATTTCGATCGCAAGGTGCCAGAGGCCCAGGAAGTGGAAGCCATCGCCGGCGCCAGCAGCAGCCGGACGCCGCGCAACGGCCAGCTCTACATCGAGCAGTCGAATGTGGCGCGCGACGGTGTCGCGGACGGGCAGATGCTCGCCTGGCGCTATCGCGGCTTCGGTGGGTCGAACTGGTTCGTGCTGGAAAACGCCGGTGCTTTGCAGGCCGGCCACCAGGGCAATATCGCCGGCAACCACCATGCCAGCTGCCCGGTGATCGACCGCGATGACCTCGCTGCCGGGCCGGAGGATATCGCGCACTATCAGGCCGTGGTGGATGCCGGCTTTGTGCTTGAACCGCATGCCGTGCCGGTAACACCCAAGGACAGCGACCTTGCCTTTGCCTATGAATCGGATGCCTCCAATCCGGCGCAGCCGCATCTGCGCATCGATTACTTCGATGCTGACGGCAAGCATCTGGGCGATATCCGGCTCACGAAAGAAAAACCGGGCCCGCTCTTTGCCGACGAAATGGTGCAGCTGTGGGACGATCCGGTACGCGACCGCGCCAGCCTTGTGCTGGTCAGCCATGACTGGATCAAGGCCGGCCTGCGCCACAAGGGCTTCAAGCCGATGGCCAACCTTTTGGTACGCAACCGCCATACGCTTGACCAGGATTTCACAGAATTCCAATCCTGCTGGCGCAATCTCGGTGCCGTCGTGCCGGGCTTCCCGCATTGGCTGACAGATCAGCTGGCGATTGTCGGCCGCACCAATGTGTTCGGGCGCGTGCGCTGCGACCAGGGCCTGCGCACCGGTATCGTGATCGTCAACGGCTCCGGCCGCCTCAATTATAGCAGCAGCGCACGGATCGACCTCATCGTTGTCAACAATGACGGCGTCCGCCAGCAGACGCGTGTGACAGTCCCCGCCTTCACTTGGCGCCTGGTGTGGTTTGACGAAGTCATGCCGAACCTGGCCCAGCATCTAGGGCCAAGTGCCAATGGTGCTTTGCTGGTACAGTCGGGCGATGCCGACATCAACTCGCAGATCGTGACCACGTCACCCAAGGGCGCCGTCGCTATGCAGCATCTGTGGGGCTATTGATCGGCGGAAGCGATCAAAAATCCCAGGATCGATCGAGCCAGTAATCGATCTTGCGGCGGTGACGGATGCCCAGTTTCTTCCTGCCCCGGCGCACCAGTTTGCCGAGCCAATCGGCCCGCTGCAGCAAGCTTGGTTTGGGCGCCACCGATTTAATAAGTGCTATCAGCTCGCCCTCTTCCCCGGCGGTAATATGGGCGGCCTTCCGCGCCGCCTCGACCAGCCACAAGGCTTCGTCAAGAAAGCGGTAAAGCATCAAAATGAAGAATAGCTTGAGGATGGCAGGCACATTCCCGCTCGCCACGATTTGTTCCGGCGCGCGGAGATAGAAGGCGTCACCGGCGATGAGACGACATGAAATGTCGCTCCGGTTCTTTATGATGTTGAGATGCCGCCGCATGAGTCCGTGGGACTTTTCGCCTTCGAACCGGTAGGAACGCACAGGCAGAATATCGAACAGGACAAACCCCTGTCCGCGCAGATAGGTGTCGACATCCCCGAAGAGCGGTTGACCCTTATACAGCTCCGTGAATTCGACCTCCGTCTGGATGGCCAAGGTATCGCGCAGATGTTCCGGCCGTGTGCCTTTGAAGATTGCGAGTTCGGCACCTTGCACATCGAGCTTGAGGAGATTGGGAAGCGGTCTTTTATGCTGATCGATAAAATCCGATAGCGTCATCAAGGGAACCTCGATGACCTTGTCGAGAGTTCCGTAGCTGGGCGGCCCGAAGCGAAACATCATGTCTGTATTGGGCGGGAACAGGGAGGAACCGGACGGCTTTTTCGTGACATACAGCTTGCCAGCCCCGGTCTCGCCGCCAAGGGCCACCGGAAACCAGGATTCATTGGCGGGTGCTCGATCCGACTGAGCCTTGCAAGCCGCGCCATCCGGCTCGAAGAGGTCGATCCTCATCAGATCGGCATAGGGCCGCCAGTGGCGTTGTATGCCCCCACGCGCGCCGACATCGATGCAATGGAGCGGGTCGGTCTTCAGCCGGTCGGCAAGAAATTTCGGATAGCTCATGAATCCCCATTTGCCGCGTGCTGGCCCAGGAGTGGAAGGGCCGACGGCGTCCATTCTAAAGGCGTTGCATCCAGCTCCCGGGAGCGCGACTCAGGTCAATAGCCTTGTGGTAACCATTTCCAATTGTCGCAATTTCCCCGCGTCCGATGTTAAGGGTCCGGCAAATATCCGGCGGACCACCCTTGGCGATTAACCCCAGGCAGCAGCCCGGTCAAGGGCGCTGCTTTCCGCCGCAGGGCCGATTCGACGTTGACAATCGGCACCTTTGACCGCCAGAACAGGGGCATGGAACAATGGAAAACTAGATGGATCAGCCTGTTGATATGGGGATGAATTTGCTGCGTTGGGCACCCCAATCGTTGCAGCGCGTCTTTGATCCGGTGCGATCGGCTGGAAACAAACTGGCAAAATCGATCGATTGGACCTCGGCAACGCCAGGGCGACCGACGGTGCTGTGCCTGGAACGCAGCCAATTCATCAAGGATATCGAGGAGTTACGGCGACTCACGAACCTTAACTGGGTGACCATCAACGCGGTCAAGCTCAAGCAGGAACAGGAGCGCTGGGTCCCCGAGGGTGATCGCCAGCAAGGCTATTTCTCGGCCTGGCTCAAGGAGGACCGCGGTCGTCATTTGCGGCCAATTCTTGAGAAATTCGCAGTAGCCCTCCTTGAAGAGGCGCGGCGCACGATGCCCGTCGATGCCGTCGTGACGGCCAATATCGATTATTGGCAGGACGAGGCGATGAAGCTGGGCTGCAAGCGCCTCGGCATCCCCTTCCTTGTACTGTGCCGGGAGAACTACACCATCCCCTGGACGGTGCCATGGCATCATGACTATTTGAAAAAAGCGCGCTTTCGGTTCGAGGGAGCTGGTCTTGCCGTCTTCAGCGAGGCGACCAAGATTGCTTTCGCCCCGGGCTTCGACAATCCTGACGACATCTGGGTCACCGGCGCACCACGGTATGACCGCTGGCTGGACCTCAAGCCCCTGCCGGACGATGAGAAGACCCATCTCAGCCTGATCACGTTCAACGATCCTGGCTACATGGCCGTCAACACGTTCATGGAAGTGGCGGAAATTTTCGGCAATGTGGCCCGGCAGGAAGACCGGCCCGGGTTGACCTGGCTGGTCAAATGCAAAAAGCGCGGTGATCGCAAGGAAGTCATCGCCCGCGCGGCCTCTCTCGAGCAGTCGCCGCTGCAGTTTGAATACGATACGCCGCTGTTCGAACTCTATCCCCGCTCACGCCTCATCGTCGGCTACAATTCCCTGGCGCTGGTCGAGGCGATGCTGACCGACGTGCCGGTCGTCATCCCATGCTGGGGCGAGACGCGGGCACCGCGCAAGGACCTGCTGCTGGATTACGACGATCCACTGACGAAGCGGGTAGCCATCTTCGCCAACACGCCGGAAGAACTGGCCGATCTGCTCACCCGCGCAGCGCGCGGCGAGAAACTGCCCACCGGCACCCTGGAAGAACGGCGCGCCCTCTTCCAGGCACATTTGCACGATCCGACCCTGGATGGCGGGACGCTGACGGCCTCGGCCAATACCGAAGCCTTCGTCCGGCATTACGTCGAGAAATCCCGCCGCAGATAGGCTTCTGCCGGCTGGCCTGCTTTTCAGCCCGGCCCGCTTCTCAGATCATCTTTTTGAGGGAATTGGCATCGAGCCATTGGGTGTTGATGTCGCTGGCGAAGCGGAAGCCTTCCGGGACCTTGGGCGCACCGTCCTGGGCGAAGGAGCGGCGCTGCCAATAGGTGAAGACCGGCTCGATGACATAGCGG
>NZ_JBFUDM010000006.1:0-359900 GCF_056404715.1 Dongia sp. P2_B8
TGCTTCAGCTCATCGCGCGAGAAGATGATCAGCCGCTTCGGCTTCCAATCCTGCAAAACCCGCCGGATGAACGCCTTGCCGAACGAGCCAGTCCCACCCGTCACCAGGATCGATTTCCCGTTCAGATCGGGAAGTGCCGTCTCAAACATGTTCAAATGCCCCAATGACATCGGGCCGGGTTTTGGCTCGGCCAGAAATTATTATGATAAATCAAAAGCTTGCCGGCAGGCAGATTGGCCGCTCGGACGCCCTGGATCGCTGCACGGGGTTAACAGCAGCCAAGTCGCCCTGTCAACCTGCCGTTGCGAGGGCCGGCGGACAGCTTTCTTGCGGACAGCAGCCGCCTTTCAGCCGGCAAAGCGGATCAAAAGCCCCCTGGTCAACCACCGCCAAAGACAGGCTCCAGCAGCCCCTTATGGCCGGTCTTGACGGCAAACAGGCTGCCGGCAAGCGGCGCCTTGGCCAGAGCGGCAGCGTCGAGGCCGACAGTCGCCGTGGTGATGTAAAGCGTATCCAATGCATCGCCGACAAAGGCGCAAGAGGTCACCAGCGGCACCGGCAGTTTGACTTCAAGGTCGAGCTTCCCGTTGGGCAGGAAGCGGCTGACCCGCCAGCCTTCCCAATGGCAGATCCAGACACCACCTTCCGCATCCACCGTCATGCCGTCCGGCATGCCCTGCTCCTCGGAGAATTCAGTGAACAGTCGCTGGTTGGCGAGGGCACCGGTCTTGGTATCGAGGTCATAGGCATAGACTTTGCGCACCATCGTGTCGGAAAAATAGAAGATGCGACCGTCCGGACTGAAGCCCGGGCCATTGCCGCAGGCAAAGCCGCGATCATGAATCTCGCTCTTGCCGTCGGCGGTCATGCTGTAGATGCCGCCGATCGGGTCGGTCTCCTTATTGTCGGACGTGCACAGCCAGAGGCGCCCCTGGCGGTCGACCTTGCCGTCATTGAACATGGTGAGTTCGCCGCGGTCGTTTGGATTGACCCATTTGGTCAATTTGCGCGCTGCCACATCGACCTTGAACGTCCCCTCGCGTCCGGTCAGAACAAAGCCTTCCTTAGCGCGGACCAGGGTGCCCATCGGCACATCGAGCTGCAGATGCCAGACATCGGCGGCCTTGGTCGCCGGATCATAGATATGCAGCGCCGGCCCCTTGAGATCGAGCCAATAGACCTTCTTGTCAACCGGGTGCCACAGCACCGACTCCCCCAGGATTGCAGGGGTTTTAACGACACAGGTCGGTTCTGGCAGTTGGGCGGACATCGCGGCTCCTTGAGTGACGGCTGGAGGGGAAGATTGTCCCCATCCCAGCGTCCTTGGCAAGCACGCTCCGCGGCGATCGCCGGTGATCGCCCAGCAAAAGAAAGCCCCGCCCACCGGTCAATCGAGTCCGGCGGGCGGGGCGACAGTGGAACAGTTGGAGGTCAATGGTATCGGGGCAGACGACGGGATCAGCTCGCGGCGCGCAGCGCCTCATATTGATGATAGAGCTCCCGACGCGGCTGCTGGCCGCGGCGGACAGTGCGGGCAGCACCATCATCGGGCACCGGCATCGCCACTTCGCCGGAGAGCATGCGTTCAAGCTCGCGGCGTGCCCGCGCCAGGCGCGAGCGCACGGTGCCGATCGGACAGCCGCAAATCTGCGCGGCCTCCTCGTAGGACAGATCCTGACCAACCACCAACAGCAGGACTTCGCGCTGATCGGCATTGAGGCCGTCGATGGCCCGGAACAATTCCTTCAGCACCAGGCTGTGCTCCTGGCTGGGCGCAACGCTTGCCAGATTGGGCAGGAGATCGTCATCGACCTCAACCAGGCGCGAGCGCTGACCGGCACGAATGTTGTTGATGTGGATATTGCGCATGATGGTGAACAGCCAGGCTTTGAGATTCGTGCCCATGGCATAGAGGTCTTCCTTACGCAGGGCGCGCAGGACGGTGTCGTTCACCAGATCGTCCGCCGACTGGCGATTGCGGGTCAGCATGACCGCAAAAGCCTTCATGGCCGGCAGCAATGCGACGAGTTGGTTTTGGAAAGTATCGGCCATCGGTTGTCCTTTCGGTCGATTCAGTCGGATCCCAAATGCGTCAGTATTGGGTACGTCGGGTTCAGCGCAGCGAGGCGCTCCAACCAAGATGGGGATGGATGGGTGACATGCCGAGCGACAAGGCGGGGCACAAACTGTGACCGAAAAACCCGCTTTTAGGAATAAACGGCCATTCTGGGACTATTCCGTGACCTTGCCATCGCGCTTGGCGAATTCCTGGCGGATGAGGTCGACCAGGGCCTGATCCGGCTCATCATCGCAGGCGGCAAACAGGGTCTTGATCTGCCGTTCAAGCCAGATGTCAAAGGCGGGAGCTGTTGTCATCGGCAGAACCTTGCGCGAATCTGAAGCGATTGCAGGATCTTGGCGTATATCGGCCAAACTGATGCCCTCGTCATTGGCGGCGCCATCCCTCGGTCCGGTCGTACCCGGGCCAGTCGTTCCCGGGCCAGTCGGTTTACGTGACATGTCTCAGGGATGCTCCTCGCCGCCCGTGAAATTGTCCCCATCATGTCGCTAACGCCCGCCGAGGATGGCTAGTTCCGCGATAGATAAGAGAAAACCGGGCTCACCCTGGATATCCGGCCCTGGAGGCCACGCCGCCTCAGCGCATGAACTGCCGCAATACCTGCTGCACCAGCGCATGATCGAGGTCGGGACGGCTCTCCAGGATGAAGCCGATCGCGCCAGCCCCCAGCATGGCACCCAGCGGATCAGCCTTGACCGCGGCACTCGCGGCGTCCGAGGCGAGTGCTGCCAAGGCCGGAATGCCGCCGGCTGCGTCGCTGTGCGCGGCCCTTGCTGCACCAGCCCGCCTGCTGCTGCTTTGTGCCGCCAGTGCCAGGATGAGGGCCACCATCAGCAGGACCAGCGCCACCAGCCCGAGAGCCTGCGGCTGCGTCATCCAATCAAGGAGCCAATAGTAAAGTGCTGCCGCTGCGAAGCCGATCGCAGCCAGGACCAAACAGGCACACACTGCCAGCAAGATCACCTGGCGCACAATCCGGTCGGTCAGGCGATCGAGTGATGCCAACATCTATCTGGTCCCGCTGTTGAGATCGCCCATTTGAAATCGCCCTGTTGATATCTCTGTTTGATATCTCTGGGCGTCAACGCTGCGTGATTTTGCCCAGCATGATGCCGACGCCAAAGGCCAGCAGCAGGCTGGTAAGCGGCCGTGCCGTCACCTGCTCTTCCAGCACACCGACGCCGGCTTCCACGCGCGCCCGGCCACTGTCGACGACATCGTTGAACTGCGCTGTGCCCTTCTTGGCCAGCAGCTTTGCGATGTTGGCAACGTCTTCCTTGAGTGTGCCAAGGTCGTTCTTGAGCACGTCGAATTCTTTGTCCAAGCTGCGATCAGCCATGGTTGCGGTTCCTTCCTTCATGATTTCTTCTCCTGTGATGTCAGACATAAGTAGCGACAAGCGAGACCAGGAACAGCACCAGGAAGATCAAAAACAGGATCTTGGCGATGCCCGTGGCGGCCTGCGAAATGCCACCAAAACCAAAGACGCCGGCAATAATGGCGACCACGAGAAAGATGACTGCCCAATAGAGCATATTGTTTCATTCCTTCTGCCGATTGACCTGGATCAACGCGCACCAAGCATGTGGCGGGGACGTCTTGCTGGCGGCACGAATGCTGCGCCATCCCCGGTTTGACTTGGCCCGGGATGACTTGGCCCGGTATGACTAGCCCCGCGCACCGCAATGCCTGCGCCATACAACAGGGAGAAGCATGGCATCGACGTCACGACAACGCGGGGCCGTCACTGGTGGCCGCGTAACCGAAGCCGTGATCACCTGGGGTCGTTTTGGTGAGCGCATTGGATCTGATGCGCTCACCATAACAGTCACCATTTGGGGGAATGGTCACTGCGGGTGATCGTGGGGGCGCTTCGGTCACGGCCTGGCCACGCTAGACAAACCCACCATGCGCGATTTAGTTCCGCGCTGGTTTGCGGCCAATTTCTTCTGCCCGTTCAAGCTCTTCGCCTTCCGGGCTGTCGACCGCGCGCTTGGCCTCATTGGCCTGGCGCTCGGTGCGGCCGGGATTCTGCGCGGATTGCTGAGCACCCTGATTGTAGTGGCGGGCGGCTGTCTTGT
Organism: Dongia sp. P2_B8; assembly: GCF_056404715.1. Lineage (NCBI taxonomy): Bacteria > Pseudomonadati > Pseudomonadota > Alphaproteobacteria > Rhodospirillales > Dongiaceae > Dongia > Dongia sp. P2_B8. The sequence goes on from NZ_JBFUDM010000006.1 coordinate 4,162, forward strand.
TGCCCTCGCCCTCGTTACTCTGGCCGCCCTGCTGGCGCTGCTTGCCGCCGGAACCCTGGTTCTGCTGGCCCTGATTCTGTTGCTTGGGATCGGCAATCGTATGGCCCTGCTCATGCTTTTCGCCCGGTACTTCGACCGGCGTGCTGCCGGGTTCGGTTTTGCTGTCTTTATTGCTGGTCATGATGAACCTCCTTAAGTGGAAAAGGCATTAAACGCTGGAAAGGGCGTTCAGCATCGTCAGGGCGCGACGACGCGGTTCTCCCAATCGGTCACTTCCTTGTTCGCATCCTCGACACTGATGCCGTAGAGCTTCTGGATGCGACCGACCAATTGGTCGCGCTGGCCCTGGATCTGGGTCAAATCGTCATCGGTGAGCTTGCCCCATTGCTCCTTGACCTTGCCCTTGAACACGATCCAATTGCCTTCGATCTGGTTCCAGGCGGAACCGGCTTCCGTGTTGATTTCTGTGGCCGTGCTGTTCTCGGCCATTGCCAGGGGGGCTGCGGCCAGCAACAAGGCGCACCCACCCATCACCGCAAATATCTTGCGCATGTTTTGTCTCCTTCACATGTCGGAGCCCCGGACCAAAGGCGGGGCGTCTTCAAGCGCCAATCAGCTGGCGCCGATTGCCAAGCGCCGATTGCCAAGCATTGGGCCGCCGGCGCTAGTTGCGCTTGCTGTAACTGTGCTCAAAGTTCTTGAGCTGCGCCTCGACCTCGTCCTTGGCAATGCCATAGCGTTGCTGGAGCTTGCCGGCGAGCTGTTCGCGCTTGCCGCTGATCGTCGACAGATCGTCGTCGGTCAACTTGCCCCACTGCTCTTTCACCTTGCCCTTGGCCTGGTTCCAATTGCCTTCGATGATGTCCCAGTTCATGGCGTTCTCCTCAGATGATCTTAACCACTGAGAGACAAACGGGAACACGCGCAGAAGGTTCCTGCGCGTGTTGGCTTTATCCGGCTATGTATTTGATTTTCGGAGACTATCCGACCTGTTAGCGAACTGGGTTAACCACCCTGCATACGCGGCAGGAGGAAGACTTCGCTATCGGGCTTCAGCGGCTCCAACCAGCCTTCGCGGTAGATGAGCCCGTCGATCGAGACGGAAACACCGCGTTTGATCTGGGTTTGCAGGCCCGGATAGGTTTCCCCTAACCGGGCCAGCAATTCCTGAACGTTCCTGGCTTCGACCTCCACGGAGATCTTGCCACCGGTATGTGGCTTCAACGATCCCCAAAGGATGACGGTGGCCATGAACTTACCTCCGTGTGCTGTCCTCAGGCCGCCTTCTTGGCCTTGGCAGCCTTGGCGTCTTCCATGCCCTTCAAGACACGCGGCGGCGAGAGCGGCAGCTGCGTGAAGCGGACACCGGTCGCAGCCGCCACGGCGTTGGCGATGGCAGCCAGCGGCGGCACGATCGAGGTTTCGCCGACACCCCGCACCCCGTAGGGGTGGCCTGGATTCGGAATCTCGAGGATCATCGTGTCGATCATCGGCAGATCCGAGCAGACCGGGATGCGGTAGTCGAGGAAGCCGGCGTTCTGCAGACGCCCGTCCTTGCCATAGATGTATTCCTCGTTCAAAGCCCAGCCGATGCCCTGGACGGCGCCGCCCTGGAACTGGCCTTCGACGTAAGAAGGATGCACCGCCTTGCCGGCATCCTGGATGACCGTATAGCGCACGATCTTCGAGGCACCGGTTTCCGGGTCGATCTCGACATCGCAAATATGCGTGGCGAAGCTGACACCGGCACCGTCGGCCGAATATTCATGGTGGCCGGCGATCGGACCGCCGGTGCCCGGCGAGGCTGCGGCGATTTCCTTCAACGAAAGCGGCGGGAAACTGCCGGCATTGGGGCCGGCGGGCTTGGCATAGCCCTTCTCCCAGGTGACCGCGTCTTCAGGGATCCCCCAGGTCGCTGCCGCGCGGGCGCACAGCTTCTTGATGGCATCGCGGGCGGCAAGGATGCAGGCCATGCCGGTCGCAAACGTGGTGCGGCTGCCGTCGGTGACGTCGTTATGACCCAAGGAACTGGTATCGGCGATGATCGCCCGCACCTGCTCATAGGGGATGCCGAGTTCCTCGGCGGTCATCATGCACATTGAGGCACGCGAACCGCCAATATCCGGCGAGCCCACCGACAAGGTGATGGTGCCATCAATCGGAATGTTGAGGCTGACGCAGGACTGGCCACCGAAATTGAACCAGAAGCCAGCCGCCATGCCACGGCCCTGGTTGGGGCCAAGCGGTGCCTTGAAATGGGCGTGATTCTTGGCGGCTTCCAAGGTCGGCCCAAGGCCGATCGGACCGTAGACCGGGCCATAGGACGATTTGGTGCCTTCCCGCGCCGCATTCTTGATGCGGAAGTCGATGGGCGCCATGCCGAGCTTATGGGCCAGTTCCTCGACCACACTCTCGACCGCGAAATTCGCCATCGGTGCGCCAGGCGCACGATAGGAAATCGTCTTCGGCCGATTACAGAGAACGTCATAGCCAATGGCGCGGACGTTATCGAGATGGAACTGGGCAAAGGCGCTCATCGCGCCGAACTCCGCCGGCGAACAGCCCGCGAACGGGCCACCCTGATAGCGGAAGGTGCCATCGGCCGCCGTGATCAAGCCATCCTTGGTCACGCCGATCTTGATATCCATCGACGTGCTGGAGGTGGGGCCGGATGCCTTGAAGACCTCGTCGCGGGTCATCACGACCTTCACCGGACGGTTGGCCTTGCGCGAGAGTGCCAGCGCCACCGGCTCGATGAAGACGGTCGTCTTGCCACCGAAACCGCCGCCGATTTCCGACTGCGTCACCCGCAGGCGCGAGATGTCGATGCCAAGGATGCGCGCACAAACGTCACGCACCATGTAATGGCCCTGGGTGCAGCACCACAGTTCGGCACTGCCATCTGGCGACATGCTGGCCAGCGCCGCATGGGGTTCGATATAGCCCTGGTGGGTGGCTTCGGTCTTGAAGCTCCGCTCGACGATGATGTCAGCCTTTTTGAAACCTTCCTCGACATCGCCATGACCGAATTCAAAGCGGCGGGCGATGTTGGAGGGCTTCTGCGGCTTCGGATCGACGCCGTCGGTGAACATCTTGCGGTTCAGCACCGGGGCGTTCGGCTTCATCGCCTCATCGACATCGGTGACGTGTGGCAGAATTTCGTAATCGATCTTGATCAGCTTCAGGGCCTGGCGCGCGATGGCTGCCGTGGTGGCAGCGACCGCGGCCACGGCATGCCCTTCATAGAGCGCCTTTTCGCGCGCCATGATGTTGTACATCGTGTCATAGAGCGCCGAATCGCCGTCGGTATGATCCGGGAAATCCTCGCGGGTGATGACCGCCTTCACGCCGGCGAGCTTCTCCGCCTTGCTGGTGTCGATGCTCTTGATCTTGGCATGAGCATGGGGCGAACGCAGGATGCGGCCCACGAGCTGGCCCGGCGCGGTGGCATCGGCACCGAACTTGGCGCGGCCGGTCACCTTGTCGATGCCGTCCGGGCGCAATGGCCGCGTGCCGACGGTGTCGAACTTACGTTTTGAATCGGGTGCGTTGTCGAGCGGCATGATCAGGCCCCCTTACGATTGGTTTTGCGCATGTCTTTGGCGGCATCCTGGACGGCGCGCACGATCTTGTCGTAGCCGGTGCAGCGGCATAGATTGCCGGCAAGGCCAAAGCGGATTTCCGTTTCCGACGGGTCCGGGTTCTTGTCGAGCAGCGATTTCGCCGCGATCAGGAACCCCGGCGTGCAGACACCACACTGCAGGGCAGCATGTTCGATGAACTTCTTCTGCAGCGGGTGCAGCTCTTCGCCATGCGCCATGCCTTCGATGGTGCCGATATTGTGGCCCTCGATTTCGGCACCGAGCACCAGGCAGGAGCAGGTCAGGCGGCCATCGACGGTCACCGAACAGGCGCCGCAGTCGCCGGTGCTGCAGCCTTCCTTGGCACCCGTGAGGCCAAGACGGTTCCTGAGCACGTCGAGCAAAGTCTCATCCGCCTCGCAAATGAATTCAACCGGGTCGCCATTGATCTTGGCGTTGACTGTAATGCCAGACATTTACTTACCTCCAGCGCGCTTGCGCGCGATAACTGCGGCGCGGCGCGCGAGCACGCCAGCAACCTTGATGCGGAAATCGCGCGTACCGCGCTTGTCGTCGATCGGGCTGCAGGCAGCCGAGCAGGCCGCTGCCAGCGCATCCAACGCCGCCTTGTCCATCTTCGTGCCGATGAGCGCCTTGGCGGCGGCCGGCACCAGCCGCACGGTCGGCGCCACGGCACCCAGAGCGACACGTGCCTTGGTGACGACACCCTTGCCGTCCAGCGTCAGGCTGACGCCGACGCCGACCACGGCGATGTCCATTTCCGTGCGCGGAATGAAACGCAGATAGGCATCGCCCGATTTCGGCGGGCGCTTGGGCAGCACGATGCTTTCGATGATCTCGCCCTTCTTCAGGGACGTCTTGCCGGGCGAAACCGGGATTTCTTCGACGGCGACGGTGCGCTTGCCCTTGGGGCCGACGATGACGGCCTTCGCAGCTGCAGCGACCAGGGCCGGAACACTGTCGGCGGCCGGCGAGGCATTGCACAGATTGCCGGTCATGGTGCAGCGGCCCTGGACCTGCTTCGAGCCAATGAGATTGGCGGCTTCCACCACCCCCGGCCAAGCCTTCTTCAGCGCGGCATTCTCGCCAAGCTCGGCGCCTGAGACAGCGGCACCGATCTTGAAGCCGGTCGCGGTCTTCTGGATCGTTTTGCCGCCGTTGATGCTTTTGATGTCGACGATCAGATCCGGTTCGATGAACCCGGTGCGGAGGCGGACCAGCAGGTCGGTGCCGCCGGCGAGGATAAAGGCCTGGCCTTTTTCCTTAGCCAGCATTTGCGCCGCTGCCTTGAGGGTTGTCGGACGCTCGTATCTCATTCCTGGCTTCCTTTGGCTTGGAGGGCTGTTCGATTTACTCCGGCGGCACCCCTTTGCACAATACCCCTGCTGGTGGATAAGGCATCGGAAAGCCCCCTTGGCGGCCCAGGATATGTCGTAGAAATCAGCTGTTTTCGGCACTAAGTCGCTGGTACAGCCCTAACACTTTGGATAATCTCAAAAATGCGCTGCAGCGTGCATTTGGGGCGGTAATGGGCGGAATGATCGTTCTGGTGATGGGCGTCAGCGGCGCTGGCAAGAGCACCATCGGCCAAGCACTGGCCGATGCGCTGGGCGCCGACTTTCTGGAAGCTGATACGTTTCATTCCGATGCCAATATCGCCAAGATGAGCAGCGGAACCCCCCTCACCGATTCGGACCGCTGGCCTTGGCTGGATGCCATCGGTACTGCCCTTGACCAAGCGGTCATGAAGGGCGGGAGGGTCGTTCTGGCCTGCTCCGCCTTGAAGCAGGCCTATCGCGACCGGCTGCTGAAGGATGGCGGCCGCGCAGGATTTACAGTCTTTCTGAAAGGCGATAGCGCCCTTATTGCCAGCCGGCTGTCCGGCCGCAGCGGCCATTATATGCCGCCTGCCCTGCTCCCCAGCCAATTCGCGGCCCTGGAACCCCCAGAGGACGCGATCGTGGTCGATATCGACCAGCCGCCGGAGACGATCCTGCGGCAGATCCTGGCCTCGATCCCCGTCTAAATTCAGCTTTTTCCGCCGCCATCCGCCGGTCCGACTGCCGTTGTGAAGCTCTTCACAGCGACCGTGAACCTGCCGCGCCATCTTCATGCTGAGGCCAGACCCGGGCTCGTTTAGCCAGATCGGCCTCTGGATTTCCGATCAAAACAGCAGGACGGCAACGGCAACATCATATTCAACCGCAGGAGAGCGAGATGGCGACCGAGGGGACGACGACAGGGATGAATGGTGGAGCGCAGGCACTAAGTGCCCCCCCGATTCCCACCGCGCCACCCTTCTCGCCGCCGGTAGCCCATGACGACCTCGACCGGACGATAGACGGTATTGCCACCGGCAACGTGCTCACCAGCGTCGGCACGAATTCGCCCGACCAGGGCAAGGACATCGCCGGCACAAACGGCCTCACTGTTGAGAGCGCTTCCGGCAATACGCTCGTGCCAGTCAATCCGACCGCCGTGCTGCAGGGTGTCTTTGGCCAGCTCACGCTCGCCGCCAATGGCGACTACACATATGTGCTCAATCCGGATTTGACGGCGTCCGTCTTCGGACAGCACGACATATTCAGCTACACCCTGGTCGATCCGACCGGCCAGTCGCAATCGGCGGAGCTGCGCATTCTGATTGCCCCGGATTCGATGGCGACGTTCAACAGTGCCACTGGGACTTTCCAGGGCACCGCAGCGGATGAGTCGATCAGTCAGGCCAATCTCGCCTCAGGTGACGCGCCAGTCACAATCAATGGCGGCGGCGGTGCAGATTTTCTGATCGGTGGCCTTGGCAATGATGTGCTGATCGGCGGTGCCGGCGACGATGTCCTCAGGTCCAATCTCGGCGGTGCCGACAAAATGTCCGGTGGGCTCGGCAATGACAGCCTGATCGCCCTCGGCGCATTCAGCGAAATGGAAGGCGGCGCCGGCGCCGATACGCTCGAGGACCGAACCTCCGGCACGGCCGCCGTCAGCTACCGCAACGCCGCGGCCGGAATCGTTGCCGACCTCACCAACCCCTCGTCCAATGTCGGCGATGCGGCCGGCGACACATATGTCGGCGTTTTCAATCTGATCGGCTCGGCTTTCAACGATTTCCTGACCGGCGACAAGAACGACAACACGCTGGACGGCCTGGCAGGCGCCGATGTTCTGGATGGTGGCGACGGCAACGACAAATTGCTGGGCGGCGCCGGCAACGACACGCTCCTCGGCGGCAAGGACAATGATTCGCTGCAGGGTGGCGCCGGGGCAGACATATTGCGCGGCGATGACGGGATCGACCGCGCCGACTATCGCAACGCGACGGCGGCCGTCACCATCAATCTGCTCGATACGACGAAGAACAAGGGCGACGCGGCAGGCGACGTCTATATCTCGATCGAGCGTATCGACGGCAGCGATTTTGCCGACCAGATCTTCGGCAGTAACGGCGATGACATTTTGAGCGGCCGCGGCGGCAAAAACCTGCTGGACGGCGGCGCCGGCAACGACGAGCTGAACGGTGGCAACGACGCCGAAATCCTGCGCGGCGGCGCCGGCGATGACGACATCGAGGGTGAAGGCGGCGACGACAAGATGTTTGGCGGCGACGGTAACGATGAGATCTCGGGCGAAGGTGGCGCCGAGACATTCCATGGCGATGCAGGTGACGACACCCTGGAAGGTGGCAGCAACAACGATTCGATGTTCGGCGATGTGGGCGATGACAAGATCGATGGCGACGCCGGCGACGACCTGCTGGACGGTGGTGCCGGCGCCGATATCCTGACCGGCGGTGAGGACAATGATCGCCTGTTTGGCGGCCTCGACATCGACGATCTTGATGGCGGCCAAGGCAACGACATTCTGGAAGGTGGTGCCGGTGGCGACCGGTTGACCGGCAATGTCGGTACCGATTTCGCGAGCTACGCCAATGCCACGGCTGGCACCACTGCCAACCTCGGGAATCCCCTGGTCAACACCGGCGATGCCCTGGGCGACAGCTATGTCACGATCGAAGGCCTGATCGGCAGCAGGTTCGACGATGTCCTTCAGGGCGACACTGAGAAGAACGAGCTGCAAGGTGGTGCCGGCAACGATTTCCTGGACGGTGACGGCAATAACGATGTGTTGCTGGGTGGCGCCGGCACCGACCAGCTGTTCGGTGGGCTCGGCAATGACCAGCTCGAGGGCGGCGCCGGCAGGGACCAGCTGAATGGCGGCGACAATAATGACGCCGCCAGCTATCGCAATGCCGCAGCCGGCGTGACCGTGAACCTGGCGGCGCCGAACCTCAACACCGGCGACGCCACCGGCGACACCTATGTCAGCATCGAAACCCTCCTTGGCAGCACCTTTGCCGACAAGCTGACCGGCGATGCCCTCGGCAATCTGATCATCGGCGCCGGTGGTAACGATACGCTGGATGGCGGCGATGGCGACGATATCGTCATCGGTGGCAGCGGCAACGATATCCTGAAAGGCGGCAAGGGTGACGACCAGATGGGCGGGATCCTCGATTTCGGTACCGACACCATGTTCGGCGGCGACGGCAATGACCAACTCTTCGCCAATGGCAACGACAAAGATATCCTGCATGGCGAGGCCGGCGACGACGAACTGCGGGGCGATTCTGGCGACGACATTCTGGACGGCGGCGCCGGAGATGACGAACTGACGGGCAGAGCCGGAATTGATCTGCTGTCAGGCGGCACCGGCAACGATCTTCTGGATGGCAAAGACGCCAACATCGCCGACGAATTGGAAGGTGGTGCCGGTGCCGACACCATGGTTGGTGACATAGCTGATTTCGTGACCTATCGCACCGCCCTCCCCGGCCTCATCGTCAATATGCTCGACACATCCCTGAACACCGGCGACGCAGTCGGCGACACTTATGGCACCGTCGACCGGTTGATCGGCAGCAAGTTTGCCGACTCCCTCACCGGTGACACCGACAACAACGAATTGCGCGGCGACCTCGGTGACGACAGTCTCTTCGGCGGCAAAGGCCAGGACACATTGCTGGGTGGCGCCGGCAAGGACAAACTGGACGGCGGCGAGAACAATGATTTCGCCAGCTATGCCCTCTCCACCGTCGGCCTCACGGTAAACCTTGAAAATTCCAAGCTCAATAGCGGTGAGGCTATCGGCGATACCTACACCAGCATCGAAGGCCTGATCGGCTCGAGATTCAATGACAAGCTGACCGGTGATTTCAGCGACAATTCGATCCAGTCCGGCCTTGGCGACGATACTGTGAATGGTGGCGACGGGATCGATATCATCGACGGTAATGACGGCAACGACACGCTCAAAGGCGATGGCGGCAACGATACGATGCTGGGCGGCACCGGCAATGACAAGCTGTTCGGCGGCCTTGGCATCGACACCCTGAACGGCAATGACAATGACGACCAGCTGTTTGGGGAAGACGATGACGACAAATTGTTCGGCGACAGCGGCAATGATATTCTCGAGGGCGGGCTCGGCAACGACACACTGGATGGGGGTAGCGACAACGATATATTACGCGGTGGTGCCGGCAACGATGTCCTCGATGGCGGCGCCGGCGATGATGAGCTGGAAGGTGGCGCGGGCGCTGACAAGCTGACTGGCAGCGCCAACGACTTTGCCAGCTACCGAAATGCGGCACTGGGCGTCACCGTCGACCTGATATTTTCCGTCCTAAATAGCAACGATGCTGCCGGCGACACCTATGTCGGCATCGCCAATGTGCTGGGCAGCGCCTTTGCCGATACGCTCAAGGGCAGCGATGCCGACAACAGGCTGGAAGGCGGTGCCGGCAACGACCTGCTCTTCGGCAATGGCGGTATCGACACGCTGATCGGTGGTCTCGGCAACGATACGCTGATCGGCGGCACGTTTGCCGACGTCCTCATCGGCGGCGCAGGCGCCGACACTCTCCTCGGTGGCGACGATATCGATGCAGCGAGCTACGGCACGGCGACGGCCGCGGTCATTGTCAACCTGATATCGCCCAACCTCAATACCGGCGACGCCAAGGGCGACCTCTTCGACAGTATTGAGCAGTTCATCGGCAGCAATTTCAACGATACGTTCTCCGGTAACGGCGGCGACAACCATTTCTCGGGCAATGCCGGCAATGACGCGCTGAAGGGCGGCGACGGCAATGATACGCTGGAAGGCGATGATGGCAACGACATCTTGGATGGCGGCGCCGGTTTCGACACCCTCAATGGCGGCGACGGCAACGATACATTGAATGGTGGCCTCAATGCCGACACGCTGCATGGAAATGACGGCAACGACACGCTGAACGGAAATGAGGAAACGGATTTTCTCTTCGGCGACGACGGCAACGACATATTGCGGGGCGGCGTCGGCCAGGACACGCTGGATGGCGGGGCAAACAACGACCAATTGTTCGGCGAAGCGGACGGCGACATCCTGTCCGGCGGCGCCGGTAATGACACCCTCGACGGCAGCATCGGTCTCGACATCCTCAACGGCGGTGCCGGCGATGACAAGCTGACCGGCGGGGCCGACGGTGATGTGTTCGAATTCAACATGGACGATCTCGGCCGGGACACCATCATCGATTTCAAGATCGGCGAAGACAGCTTGAGATTCACGGATCTATTGAACGATACGGCGAACGATCTCCAGGATCTTCTGGGCGAGCAGTTTACCGCCTTGACCTCCGGCGCCGGCAACTCGACGCTGACCTTGAGCTGGCACGACGGCGAGAGCAGCCTGGTCATCACCGGCTGGAAAGGTGGCGCTGTCAGCGATCTGGAAACACTCAGCTACGTGTTGGGCGACAAGTTGCTGGTCGAGAACTGACCGTGCCGGTGCCCGTCAGTTCGCTTTCTTCTGCCGTCCATAGACCAGCAGCATGCCGATGATCACGGCACCATAAATAAGCTGACGGCCGGCTTCATCGATCTGCATGACCGAGAGGATCGACTGCAGCAGGGTAATGAGGATGACGCCGGCGATGGTCCCGATATAGGAGCCGCGCCCCCCTAAGATGTTGGTACCGCCCAGCACCACCGCCGCCACGGCCGGCAGCAGATAGGGATCGCCCATGCTCTGATAGGCCTTGGTCGAATAGCCGGCGAGCAGCACGCCGGCAAAGGCCGACAATCCGCCCGAAGCCATGAAGGCCAGCATGATCACCCGCTGGGTCGGCAGGCCGGAAAGATAGGCAGCACGTTCCTTGTTGCCGATGGCATAGACCGTGCGGCCGAACGTCGTCCGGCCGAGCAGGAAGATGGCCGCAGCGCCCACGGCGATCCAGACGAAGAGCGCGTTGGGGATATTGAGAATGCTGCGCCCCGTGGCCAGGAAATGCATCATCTCGGTGGAATGGTCCTGCGGCGCAAAGCCACCCGTGCGCAGGACCATCAGCCCCTGCGCCACCGCGTTCATGCCCAGCGTGAAGATCATCGAAGGCACGCGCAGATAGGCGACGCCAAAGCCGCTGATCAACCCCATGACCATGCCGCACAGGATACCAAAGGGAATGGCCATCGCCTCGCCCATCGGTCCCCAGCCGGCAGCAGCCGTCGACATCATGCCGCCCACCGTCACCACCCATGGCACCGAAAGATCGATCTGGCCGAGGAGCACCACCAGCATCATGCCGGTGGCGATGAGGCCGAGGAACGACGCCACCTGCAATTGCTGCAGCAGATATTCCGGCGAGAGAAAGCTCGACGAATAGAGGCTGCCCACCAGCAGCAGCACGATGATGCAGCCGAAGGCTGCCAGCACCGGCTTGTCGAGACGCTTGAAGAAGGATGGCAGGGTCGTGGTCATGGTGCTTTAGCCGAACAGATCTAAGCGGTTCTTGATGCGCAGCAGCCGGAGCGATCCCAAGGTCACGGCGCCCAGCAGAATGACACCCTGGAACAAAGGCTGCCACAGCGGATCGAGGTCGAAGACGAAGAGGAGATCACCGATGGTCCGCAGCACAAAGGCACCGAAAATGGCGCCCACGGCACTGCCTGCCCCGCCGAACAGCGAGACACCGCCGATCACCACCGCAGCAATCGCGTTCAAGGTGTAGGAGCCGCCGATCGTGGCCGAGGCTTCGCCGGAATAGGTGATGAAGGTCAGCATCAAGCCACCGCAGGCCGACAACAGCCCAGAGACGGTATAGGCCGCCATGCGCGCCCGGTCGATATTGACGCCGGACATATAGGCCGCCGGTTCCGAGGAGCCGATCGCATAGATGGCGCGGCCGATTTCGGAGCGGCGGAGCGGGACCCAGATCACCAGCACGATGCCCAGCAGCACGACCAGGCTGGTCGGGATGCCAAAGGGCCATTGTTCGGTGAGAGCATCGGCGAGATCCGAATTGACGTCGCCGCCCGGTACCGGGCGCAGCCACAGGGCGATGCCATAGAACATGGCGCCGGTCGCCAGCGTGGTGACGATCGGCTGCAGGCGGCCATAGATGACGATGATGCCGTTGATGGCGCCGCAGGCAAGGCCCGCAGCCAGGACGGCGAGTACGCCAAAACTCGTCTCGAGCGCCGAGCCCACCACCAGCTGCGAGGCCAGGCAATTGGCCAGTACGAACACCATGCCGACGGAAAGATCGATGCCGGCGGTCAGTACCACCAGGGTCTGCGCCATGGCAACGAGCGCCAGCAGCACACCCTTGTTCGCCGCGGTGGTCACCACCATGCCGCTGAAGCCGGCACTGTGGTTGCCGGTATAGATGCCGAACATGATGATGAACACGAGGACGGCGAGGAGCGTGCCCTTGTTCTCAGCCAGCCAATAGCGAAAATCACCCAATTTGCCGTTCCCCCGGTTCATGGATGCTGAAGGCGCTGCTGACCAGCGCGTGCTCGGTGATCTCGGCCCCCTGGAGCTCGCGTACGACAGCCCCATCATACATCACCAGGACCCGGTCGCAGCAGCCGATCAGCTCGTCATAATCGGTCGAATAGAACAGGATCGTGGCGCCATCGTCGGCGAGCTTGCGCAGCAACTGGTAGATTTCCTGCTTGGTGCCGACATCGATGCCACGGGTGGGATCATTGAGCAGGATGATGCGCGGAGCGATCATCAGCCATTTGGCAATCACCACCTTCTGCTGGTTACCACCCGATAGCGCGCCCACGGGGATGTCGAGATTGGCAGCCTTGATGGCCAGCAGCTTCACCATCATGTCGACGGCATTCTGCTCGCGGTCGCGGTCGATGATGCCGAAGCGCGCCAGGGAATCGAGCGCCGGCAATGTGAGATTGTCACGCACCGACATGGGCAGCATCAGGCCTTCCGTCTTGCGGTCCTCCGGGATCAGCGCCATGGCCGATGGCGCCGCCTTGGCCGTGCGCGGCCCGCGCGCTTGCCTTACCACCCCATGCACGGCAACGTCGCCCGATACTCCGCGCAACACGCCGAAGAGCGCCAGCAGCAATTCGCGCTGCCCCTGCCCGTCAAGACCGCCAAGGCCCACGATCTCGCCCGGCCGCGCTGCAAAAGAGATGTCGTTGAGCCGGTGACTCCAGCTCAGATTCGCCACTTCCAGCGCCGGTGCTTTCAAGGTCTGGGTGCCTTGCTTGGCCGCATCCGGTTTGGGCGGGAAGACATGGCTGTATTCGCGGCCGATCATCAGCTCGACCACTTCGTTGCGGGTCTTGGTGCCGGCCTGATAGCTCGCGACATGGCGCCCGTTGCGGAACACCGAGCAATCGTCGGCGAGTTCGTCGATTTCCTGCATCCGGTGCGAGATATAGAGGAGCGCCAAGCCTTCATTGCGCAGGCGTTTGAGGACCTCGAACACCTTGGCGACATCGCCTGAGGTGAGCGCCGACGTGGCTTCATCCAGGATGAGAATGCGAGGCTTTCGCGCCAAGGCCTTGGCGATTTCGACCATCTGCCGGCGCGACAAGGGCAGGTCTTTGACCGGGGCCAGCGGGTGGATATCCTCGGCCCCTGCCCGCGCCAAAGCCTCTTCAGCAAAGCGGCGCTGCGCCTTGCGATCGATGAGGCCGAAACGCCGCGGCGGATTGCTGATGGCGATATTGTCGGCCACCGACAGATCCGGGATCAGCGACAGTTCCTGGAAGATGCAGGCGATGCCCGCGGCATTGGCGGCTTTGGGCGTCGGGAACAGAACCTTGCCGCCATCGAGCGCCATGTCGCCGGCATCCGCCTGCACGACGCCCGACATGATCTTGATCAGGGTCGATTTGCCAGCGCCGTTTTCACCCAGCACCGCATGGATACGACCGGTTTCGACACGCAGATGCGCCTCTTCGAGCGCGCGGACGCCGCCATAGCTTTTGGCGACCCCCTGCATTTCGAACAATGGCATGCGAACGTCCATCAGAGCTTTTCCCGGAAAGCCGCGCCGCTACCTTCGCTGAAGGTAGCGGCGCGTGTCATGTGGTTATCCGTCAGAGCCGAAGATTATTGATCGGTTTCCGACTGGCCCATGATTTCCTGGGCGGTAAAGTTGATGCCGCAGGTCGGGAAGGAATTGCCGACGAAGAAGTTGTCGGACTGGTCCTTGTAGAAGTTCTCGCCGTCCTTGAAGTCCGGGTCGTTGACCTTTGCCAAGGGCAGCTTCACGGATTGCGGGACGACTTCGCCTTCAAGGGCCGCGATCGCGGTCTTGATAGCAACAGCCACCTGCGCCGGGCCGGTACCGCCGGAGGCGCATTTCAGCCCTTCGCCGGCATGTTCCGCACAGAGCTTGCGGAAGCCGTTTTCAGTTTCGCCGCCGACCGGCACGAAGGGATGGCCGGCATCCATGAGCGCCCGGACCGTCCCGGTCGAGCCGCCCTGGACAGTGACGCCGACAAAGCTTTTATGCACGGCGACCGCGTCCGCGGTCACCTTCTGCGCAGTGCCGTCATCCCATTTGCCAACGACTTCGACAGTTTCCCAGGGCTTGCCGGAGGCAGCCAGTGTTTCCTTGATGCCGTCATGGCGGTCACGGTCGACCGAGGTGCCCTCGACGCCGCGCACTTCCAGCACCTTGCCGCCGCCGGGAATATTGTCGATGAGCCATTGCGCCCAATAGACGCCAAGGCCCTTTTGATCGACGTTCACGTTGATGGCTTCGTCGGTATCGAGCGTGTTGTCGAAGGCGACCAGCACGATCCCGGCTTTCTTCGCCCGCTTGATCACGGGCGTGAATGCCGCCGGGTTCTGGGCATTGACGACGATGGCGTCATAGCCGGAGGCAATGAAGTTATCGACGGCCGCGAGCTGTGCTGCGAGATCTTCACCGGTCGAGACGACCTTGAATTCCTTCAGCTTCGCCTTGACGTCCGGCTGTTCGGCATAGGCCTTGGCCGTCTTGATCATCTGGATGCGCCAGGTATTGCCGATGAAACCATTGGCAAGCGCGATCCGATACGGACCTTCCTTCTTGGGGAACTTGAAATATTTGGTGTCGGCCGACCAGGGTGCGAAGCATTCCGGCTCGGCGCCTGGACCGGAAACAACTTCCTGGGCCAGCGTGGCGGTCGCAAAAGACGTGGCAATGGCAGTGGCTGCCAGCAGCTTCAGCACGGGCCGAAGGCTGGACCGCCGGATTTTCGGCGTGAACATGGTGATCCTCCCAATGGTCATTCTTTGTTTTGAATTCCCAACCCCGGGCGGATGGTGGCGATCAAGTCGCCGAATTTTCCTGGTCCGCCGCGGCAATTCATGGATAAGGCTAAATGACAGCGCTGTCAATTAGGCCATTTGCCTGCTAAATAGGCAAAGGGGTAGTTTGCCGGGCCGTGAGGACGGACCGAGTCGGCACCTGACCCGCAACCGTCCCGCCCCGCAATTCGGGGAATGGCTTTATTTGGGAGGTTACCATTCGTAGGAAGCGCAGCACGCTCGCCGATGTCGCCAGCTTGGCCGGCGTCAGTGCCGTCACCGTCTCCCGGGCATTGCGACGCCCGGACATGGTGTCGGCCAAACTCCATGACCGCATCCAGGCAGCCGTTCGCGAACTGGCTTATGTGCCGGACGTCGCGGCGAGCCGCCTCGCCTCCAATCGCACGCATACGATCGGCGTCATCGTCTCCTCGCTCACCAACGGCGTGTTCGCCGACTACATCAATGCGCTCCACGACACGCTGCTGCCGGCGGGCTATCAGGTGCTGATCCTCTCCACCCGCTATTCGGAGGAGGAAGAGGAGAAGGCTATTGCGACGCTCCTCGGCCAGCATCCTGAAGCGATCATCATCGTCGGCGTCGATCAATCGGCCCATGCGCGCCATCTGCTGGAACGCTCCGGCGTGCCGATCGTTCAGACCTTCCAACTGACCGACAATCCCATCGACATCAATGTCGGGCTGGACCAGCGGCAGGCAGCATTCGAAGCCACCCGTGCCTTGCTCCAGCAAGGTCACAGCAAGATCGGTGTCATCGCCTCGCGCCTCGATGCGCGTGCGCGTGCGCGTCTCGATGGCTATGAGCGCGCCATGCGCGAGGCTGGCCGCTATGATGAAAAATGGGTGGCGACGACGCCGCTCCAGACCGCCGTCATTGCGGGCGGCGAATTGCTGGGAAAGATGATCGAGCGCGGAGAGCAGCCTGAAGCCGTGTTCTGCTGCGACGATCTACTGGCACTTGGTGTGCTGTTCGAATGCCAGCGCCGCAACATTGCCGTGCCGGATGAAATGTCGATCATCGGCTTCAACAATCTGGAATTCGCCGCCTGCGCGCACCCGTCGCTGGCCACCGTGGTGACGCCACGCTATGAAATGGGGCGTCTCTCGGCCGATATCGTGCGCAAGATCATCGAAACCGGCGAGCGGCCGGCACAGAACCGCATCGATGTGGGTTTCTCGCTGGAACTGCGCGGCAGCGTCAGGAAGCGCAGCTAGAAGCCGTCCAGAAGTCGCCTAGAATCCGATGGTCAGATTGATGTTGGCAAACTTCGCGGCGTCATCCTGGCCTTCAAATTCCTGGGTGCGGTAGGTGAAGCCGGCATCGAGCTTGATCGCATTCGACCAAAACAAAGCGACGCCGCCGGTGATGTCGCCGACGAAGATCTCCTTGTCGACGGAGCGGCTGTCACGAAATGTGTTGCCGTCGAGAAATATATTCCGCGCGACCGCACGGCCCTGCGTGCCGGCATAGATGTAAAAGCCGAACGGGTCTTCGAGATAGTCACTGTTGAAATAGCTGGTGCCGGAGAGCGAAGGCCGAATGCGGTTGGGACCGTAATCGGCCTCGAGATTGCGGCCGAAGCGCAGCATGCCGCCCACTTCGGCATAGGTCATGACATTGCCGAGGGTGACGCCCGCTTCCGGAATGGCATCGACCGCGAAGCCGCCGACCAAGGGCTGGATGAAACGATATTTCCGCTCGTAGCTCAGCATCAGGCCGGGCTCATTGTGGATCTGATGGTCCCAGCCATTGGCGGAATCGACGCCGATGAACTGGTGCCAGTCATTCTGTGCCGGCCTGGCCTGTGCGGCGGGGCCGACGATGCCGATCAGCAATTCGAGATTGTCGAGCCGCCGGCGATCGGTGTCCTGCACCCAGCCGATGCCGCCATAGGTCCATCCCGCATAGGGCCGGTCGTCGGGATCGGGGTCCTCGACACTGGTATCTTCGGGAGTGAAGATGCTCTGCCCGAAGATGACCTGGTAGCGCCGCGAGACTTCGGCGCCCGTATCGAACAGGCCGATATTGGCGAGCCCGTCAAAGGGTGCCGCCCAGCCGCTCTCCGCTGCGACATCGGGGCCGAGATAGGCGAATTCAAAACCCTGCGTGTAAGCCTGGTCGTCGTCGAAATAGATCGAATCGTTTTCCTCGGTCAGCGTTACGCGCCCATAGTCATCGGCGAGCGCAGCGTGGCCCATGAAGAGCGCCGCCGTCACAGCCACAGGGCGCAGCAAGCGGAAGGAAAATTGATGCATGTTCTCTCGACGGATTGATCGGACTGAGGGGAAGCTCACACCTAAACCTTCAGGTGACGCAAAAGTTCCGGCAGCTTGTCAGCATTCTGTCAGATAGCCTGAACGATCCGAAATTGGCAATTCACATCAATGTGTTGTGCCGCCCTAGGCATGCGGCGAAGACGCCAGTGGGGCGGCCGGCAGGATATTCTTGGGCTTCTTGGCGAAACGCCGGACCACGACATAGAAGGCCGGTGTGAACATGAGGCCGAAGAACGTAACGCCGATCATGCCATAGAATACGGCCGTTCCCAGCGATTGGCGCATTTCGGCGCCGGCACCCTTGGCCAGCACCAGGGGCAACACGCCCAGGATGAAGGCAAAGGAGGTCATGAGGATGGGGCGCAAGCGGGATTGGGCCGCTTGCGTCGCTGCCGCAAAGCGATCGATGCCCTCATCCTCGGCCTGCTTGGCGAACTCGACGATCAGAATGGCGTTCTTGGCGGCGAGACCGATGAGCACGACAAAGCCGACCTGTGCCAGGATATTGACCTCGATATGTCGGAACAGCAGGCCACTCACCGCCGCCAGCAGGCACATCGGCACGATGAGCACGACCGAGAGCGGCAACGACCAGCTTTCATATTGTGCCGCCAGCACCAGGAACACGAACACCACGGCAGCGCCGAAGACCAGCAGCCCGGTATTGCCGGCAAGCTTCTGCTGATAGGCAAGCTCAGTCCATTCGAAGCCGAACCCGTCGGGCAAATTCGCAGCTGCCAATTTTTCCATCTCCTCCAGCCCGTAGCTGGCCGAATAACCGGGTGCAGTGCTGCCCTGGATTTCGACCGCCGGATAGAGATTGTAGCGTGGGACGCGGTAAGGCCCCGTCATGTCGTTGAAGGCGGCCACGGAACCCAACGGTACCATGTCGCCTGCAGCATTGCGGGTCTTCAGATTGGCAATGTCATGGAGACTCTGCCGGAAGGATCCGTCAGCCTGCGCAGTCACCCGGTAGGTACGACCGAGATAGTTGAACTCGTTGACGAAGCTGGACCCGACATAGACTTCCAGCGTCTTGAAAACGTCGTCCGCCGAGACGCCCAGCATCTCTGCCCGGGCGCGGTCGATATCGGCATAGATCTTCGGCGTCTTGGTGTTGAACAGCGAAAAGACACCCATAAGACCCGGCGTCTGATTGGCCGGCCCGATGATGCTGTGCATGGCGTCTTCCAACGCCTGCAGGCCACGGCCACGGCGATCCTGCACCATCATCTTGAACCCACCGGCATTGCCGATGCCGCGTACGGGCGGCGGAGCGATGACGATGATAAAGGCGCCCTGCACCGCGCCCAGGTTCTTCTGCAGCCTTTGCGTCATGACATCGGCACTGAGGCCTCTGGCGGCGCGTTCCGCGAACGGCAGCATTGGCACGAAGATAGCGCCGGCATTGGGCGCGTTGGTGAACGTGGCGCCATCGAAGCCAGCGAACTGCACGGCATGTGCGACGCCCTCGGTCTCCTGAATGATTTTCGCGGCCTGCCGCACCACCGCATCGGTACGCGCCAGCGACGATCCCGGCGGCAATTGGAGGACGGTGATGAGATAGCCCTGGTCCTGTTGCGGGATGAAACCGGTCGGCGCCCGGTTGAACTGCCAGCCGGTCAAGGCGATAAGGCCGGCATAAACCACCAGCATCAGGATCGAGAGTCGCACCAATCGACGAGTGAGGTTGCCGTACCCGCCCGACAAGCGATCGAAGACCGCGTTGAAGCCGCCGAAAAAGCCGCGGACACCTCGGGTGAGAATATTGCCGCTCGGTGGATGATGGTCATGCGGCTTGAACAGTACAGCGCACAGCGCTGGGCTGAGGGTCAGCGACACGAAGCAGGAAATGAGTGTCGCAGCGGCGATGGTGACCGCGAACTGCCGAAAGAACTGGCCTGAGATACCGGTGATGAAGGCGGCCGGCACGAACACAGCGGTCAGCACAAGGGCGATGGCGACAAGCGCGCCACCCACCTCGTCCATCGTACGCTTGGTCGCCTCCCGGGGCTTGAGGCCGAGGCGCAGATTGCGTTCCACATTCTCGACCACGACGATGGCATCGTCGACGACGATACCGACCGCCAGCACCAGCCCGAACAAAGAAAGATTGTTCAACGAATAGCCGAGAGCGGCGAGCACGCTGAACGTGCCGACCAATGAAACCGGAATGGCCATGATCGGGATGAGCGAGGCGCGCCAGCTCTGCAGGAAGAGGATGACGACGATCACGACGAGGATGACCGCTTCATAAATCGTCTTGATCACCTCATGCACCGATTCGGCGATGAATTCGGTGGGGTTGTAGACGATGCTGTGCTTGAGGCCGACCGGGAAGCTCTTGGAGAGTTCCGTCATTGTCTTCAGCACGGTTTCCGCGGTCGCCAGCGCGTTCGAACCGGGCCGCTGGAAGATCAGCAAGGCAACCGCCTGGCGGTCGTCGAGATAGCTGTTCGTGCTGTAATCCAACGCCCCGATTTCCACGCTGCCCAGATCACGCACGCGCGTGATGCTGCCATTGGGTTCGGCCTTCACGACGATATTGCCGAACTGGCGCGCATCGGTGAGCCGTCCCAGCGTTTCGATATTGAGCTGGAAGGCACCAGGTGTCGGCACCGGCGGCTGGTTGAGGACGCCGGCAGCCACCTGCACATTCTGCGCCTGCAGAGCGCTGACCACTTCACTGGCGGTGAGGTTGCGCGCCGCGATCTTTTCCGGGTCGAGCCAGACACGCATCGAATAGTCACGCGCGCCGAAAATGCGCACGTCGCCCACGCCGTCCAGGCGGGCCAGGACGTCCTTGATCTGCAGGGTGGCGTAGTTCGACATGTAAAGCTGATCGCGCGATTCGTCCGGCGAGGTGAGATGGATCACCATCATCAGATCCGGCGAGTTCTTGCGCACCGTGACGCCGATGCGGCGCACCTCTTCCGGCAGGCGCGGTTCCGCCGCCGAGACGCGGTTCTGCACCAGCACCTGGGCGATATCGAGATTGGTGCCGAGCTTGAAGGTCGCTGTCACCACCAGATTGCCGTCGCCGGTGGCCTGCGACGTCAAATACAGCATGTTCTCGACGCCGTTGATTTCCTGCTCAAGCGGCGTCGCCACCGTGTTGCTGACCACTTCGGCCGAGGCGCCGGGATAGCTCGCCCGGATCTCGATCGTGGGCGGGGCGATTTCCGGATACTGCGCGACCGGCAGGGTGAAATAGGCGGCGGCACCCACCAGGGTGATGAACACCGAAAGAACCGTCGCGAAGATCGGCCGGTCGATGAAAAAATGTGAGAAGCGCATGTGCTGGGCGCCGTCAGTTCGCGGTCACGGCTTCGATTTTGCCTGGCGTCGGTGCGACCTTGGCACCTGGTCGCGCCCGCAATAGCCCATCGATGATGATCGTGTCATCACCGGTCAGCCCTTCGCGCACGACACGCAGCCCGTCGATCAACGGACCCGGCCGGATGACACGCGGCTCAACCACACCATCATCCTTTACCACCATGACGATCTTCTGCGATTGATCGGACAGGATGGCGCCATCGGGGATGAGCACCGCATCGTAAGGATCGGATCCCGGGATACGGATGCGGCCGAACTGGCCTGGCGTGATCAGCAGGTCATGATTGGGGAAGGTGGCACGGGCGCGGATCGTGCCCGTCGTCCGATCGACCTGGTTGTTGACGAAATCCAGCGTACCTTGCAGCGGCCAATCCTTCTCGTCCGTCAGATGGGCAGAAACCTTCAGCCCCGTGTCGCGGGTCGAGGCCAGCTTGCCCGCGGCCGCGGCGCGCTGATAGGCAAGGTAATCTGCCTCGCTCATATCAAAGACCAAATGGATGGGATCCAGCGACACGATCGATGTCAGCCGCGCCCCACTACTGCTTGCGTCGCCCTGAATAAGATTGCCAACGCTGACTTCATGCGTGCCGATGCGGCCCGACATCGGTGCGGTCACCCGCGTAAAGCTGAGATTGAGCTTGTCGGACGCGATGGCCGCGGTTGCGACTTCCGCATCCGAAGATGCGCTCAGCATTTCCTGCAGGCGTTGATCCAGCGTGCTCTGCGAGACAAAATCGTCTTTCTTGAGCTTGCCGGCACGTGCCAGCTGCTGCTTGGCGAGATCAACCCGCGCCTTGGCGGAATTCAGCGCCGCTTGCGACGAGGTCAATGAAATCTCAAAAGGCCGCGGGTCGATCACGAACAGCAGATCGCCCTCCTTGACCATCTGGCCATCGGTGAAATGGATCGATTCAAGATAGCCACTGACCCGTGCCCTGATGTCGACCTCGTCCACCGCGGCGAACTGCCCGGTGAATTCGTCCCATTCCACGATTTCCTTGACCAAGGGCTTGGCGGTCGTCACGGGCAAGGGTGCCGCAGGTGCAGCCGCCGCGGTCTGGACCGCGGCGCCCTCGTAATGCCGGAAGTACCAATAGCCGCCACCAAAGACGACGGCACCGATCAACAGAGTGGTGAGAAGCCAGCGCGGATTGCGGGGCGGATGCGGCGGTATCGGCGGCAACGCCTCCGGCGTCATGGTTGGATTTGGCCCACCCGTCGGATCCGACATACTTCCCCCACATCCACGCCTGATCCGCCATCTTCTCAGGCAAGCATCGAGGGAGTCAATCCGACCTTGGGCCTGGGAGCCAGCATCCTTTTGTGACAAGCGTCGGCGTTCGACCCATCGGTCGCCGCCCCATCATCCACAAAATATTTAGGGTGTTTTCCCCGCTTAAAACTTGCCGAGATAGTCGAGCTTGCCGATCGCAACACCGTTATGGCGGAGAATGTCGTAGGCCGTGGTGATATGAAAAAAGAAGTTCGGCAGCGCGAAGCCTAAAAGATAGGCAGTGCCGGTGAAGTCAACCGCGCGCGGTCCCAAATTGAGGGTGATGGTACGGTCCTCTGCACCGGAGAGTTGCCCTTCCGTGACGCCCCGCAGAAACTCCACCGTCCTGGCGATGCGCGCGCGCAAATCCGGGAACGTGATCTCGGTATCGGCAAAGCTTGGATTCTCGATGCCGGCGAGGCGCGCGGCACAACCTTTGGCCGTGTCCGAGGCGCGCTGGATCTGCTGTCCCAGCGTATACATATCCGGTGCGAGCCGCGCATTCACAAAGACCGAGAGATCGATTTTCTTCTCGGCGGCATGGGCTTCAGCCTTGTCGAGCACGGCCGTGAGATTGTCGAAGGCACGGATGAGAACGGGGATCGAGGCCTGGTAGACGGTGATGGGCATGAAAAAGGCTCGCCAATAAGTTAGGATTCGTAGGATCAGGCCATTATTGGAGAGGATCGGGCATGATCTCCGCCGGGGCCGCCCTATATCTTGATCACCACACGGCCGAGTGAGGGGAAAGCCTCGATATGGTGATGCGCCTCGACGAATTCGTCGAACGTGAAGCTGCGGTCGATGATCGGCTGTAGCATACCTTTGGCCGTCATCCGGTTGATCTCTTCCAGGGCGGCCTTGACTGCCGCATCGTCGGCCTTGATGCCAAGTTCGGCATGGCCGGTGAAATCCAGCAAAGAGAAGCGATGAAATTGCAGATGTTTGCGGAACGCCGTCCAGGCCGGAAAGGCCGCTTCGTTGCCGCCATCGAGTCCGTAGAGGATGAGCTTGCCGCACGGCGCCGTGACATCACCCAGCATCGCCATCTGATGCCCGCCGCAGCCGTCGACCACGACCTCGACGCCCTTGGTATGGGTGAAATTCCCGACCGCGAGGCTGAGATCCTGCTCTTCCGTCAACACGACCTTGTCGGCACCCAGCCGGAGCAGGGCGTCATGGGGTTCGGCATTGCGCGTCGCCGCCACCACGTGGGCGCCAAGCGCCTTGGCCATCTGTACCATGGCACCACCCATGCAGCGCGCCGCCTCCGTCACCAGAACGGTCTGGCCGGATTTCAGCCGGGCAAGATTGGCGAGGGCAAAATAGGCGCTGAGCGCCGGGGTATAGTGGATCGCGGCCTCGACCGCCGTGAACTGATTGGAAGCCGGATAGCGCGTCAGCGCCTCGCGCGGCATGAGGATATGATCACCATAGGCCGGGTAGCGGTTCGGCGTATGCGCCTTGAAGCTCGCGACCTTGGCACCTATCTCGAGATCAAGGACACCTTCGCCAACGCCCTCTACCTCGCCCGCCATTTCCGACCCGATACCCGCCGGCAGATTTGCCTGCTCCGACGCCAGATTCTGACGCCACAGGACGTCTTCCCAACTGACGCCGATAGCCTCAACGCGCACAAGGACTTCACCGGCACCCGGTTTGGGGGTCGGCACCTCTTCACATTGCAGGACATCTGCCCCACCAAAACGGTGGAAGCGGATCATTCGGGACATTGCTACCTCGGCCTATCGCGCATCGCACACTATGACGCAGTTCATATCTAATGCCGACAGAGAGCCATAACTATTCACCGCGGTCGATAGTCGTCATGCCCCAAGCTGATACAGGAACTGACAAGACAGTTGGAATAAGCCCCGTATCCGGGCATTATTTTGCAGTGCAACGACGGATAGGCTGATGAACAGAAACGATTTGCGGCGCGTCGACTTCAATCTGCTGATCGTGTTCGAGACGCTGATGCATGAGCGCAGCGTCACCAAGACGGCTGAGAAGTTGTTCCTGGGGCAGCCGGCCATCAGTGCCGCCCTGGTGCGCCTGCGCGCCCTGTTCAATGACGAACTGTTCGTGCGCACTGGCCGTACCATGGAACCCACCACGCGGGCGCTGGAGATTTTCAGCTTTCTGACGCCGGCCCTCGATTCCATCTCGACGGCACTCAGCACCTCGCAGGCCTTCGACCCGGCGACCGCCACCAACGTGTTCCGCGTCGGCCTCTCGGATGATGTCGAATTCAGCCTGCTGCCCCTATTGCTGCGGCGCCTGCGCACTGAGGCGCCAGGCGTCATCCTGGTCGTCCGGCGCGTCAATTACCTGCTGGCACCAGGCATGCTGGCATCCGGCGAAATTTCGGTGGCGGTCAGCTACCTGGATGATTTGCCGGCCAACGCCAAAAAGAAGGCCGTGCGGCGCATCCGGGCCAAGATGCTGCGCGCCGACACGGCGCCCGGCAAGCTGACCCTGGATGAATATTGCGCACGACCCCACGCCATCGTCTCCTTCGCCGGTGACCTTAATGGCTATGTGGACAATGAGCTGGCCAAGATCGGCCGCAGCCGCAAGGTGGTCCTGGCGGTGCCGCAATTCAACGGTCTGGGCTCCCTGCTCGCCGGCACCGACATCCTCACCACCGTGCCGGATTACACGGCGCAATATCTGGCGGCGAGCGGTGGATTGCGCATTGAGGAACATCCGCTGAACCTGCCGCCTGGCACCCTCTCCATGGCTTGGCGCGGCGCCCAAGACAATGATCCGGCAGAGAAATGGCTGCGTTCGCGCATCACCATGTTTGTCGGCGACGAGGATATATCGGCAGAAGGTTAAGTTTTCCTCGTCCTATCATCGGCAGTGATAATCATCTTCACGCCGTTCTATTCGCCCCTGGCGCAGTCCTTGCGCATGTTCCCTCAATCTCAGAATCAGTGAATCAGATTGTTGGAGCCGGGTATGAATTTCCCCTCGAAGCTTGGGTATATTGCTGTGGGCATGATTGCATTGCTGGCGCTCAACGCCTGCGACAAGCCCCAGGCAGCACAGCAGGAACGGCCGCCGACCAAGGTCAGCGTCGCCGAGGTCATCCAGCACCCGGTCAATGAATGGGACGAGCTCACCGGCCGCCTGGAAGCCCCCCAATCGGTGGTGATTCGCGCCCGGGTCTCCGGCTACATCGACAAGATCACCTTTGAAGAAGGCGCCATCGTGAAAAAGGGCGATTTGCTGGTGCAGATCGACCCGCGGCCCTTCTCGGCCGAAGTCAAAAGGCTGGAGGCGCAATTGGCCCGCGCCCGCGCCACTGCCAAGCGTGCGGACAGCGAAGCCAAGCGTGGCGAAGCGCTCCGTGCCGGCAAGATCATCGGTGGCGAAGAAGCGGACGCCCGCGAAAGCACCGCGGCGGAAGCCAAGGCGGCCGTTGCCGCTACCCAGGCGCAGCTCGACATTGCCTATCTCAATCTCAGCTTCACGGAAGTCCGCGCGCCCATTGATGGCCGCGTCAGCCGCGCCGAACTGACCGAAGGCAACCTGGTGCAGGCCGATGAAAGCCGCCTCACCAGTGTCGTCTCGACCGACAAGGTCTATGCCTATTTCGACATCGATGAAGGCGTCTATCTGAAATATGAGGCCTTGACCCGGACAGGAGACCTCGGTGCCGCAGCACCGGTTTATCTCGGCCTCTCCAACGAGGAAGGCCATCCCCATCAGGGCCAGATGGATTTCGTCGACAACCAGGTCAATCCCAAGACCGGTACCATCCGCGGCCGCGCCGTTTTCGACAATAAGGATGGCGCCTTTACGCCTGGCCTCTACGTCCGCGTGAAGCTGGTCGGCAGCGCCAATTACGACGCAGCCCTTATCAGCGACGCCGCCATCGGCACGGATCTTGGTAAAAAGTTCGTCCTGGTGCTCGACAAGGACAGCAAGGTCGCCTACCGCGCGATCGAATTGGGGCCGAAGCTCAACGGCCTGCGCATTGTGCGGTCCGGCCTCAACAAGGGTGAGAAGATCGTCGTCAACGGCCTGCAGCGCGTGCGTTCCGGCATGCCGGTCGACGCCCAACTGGTCCCCATGGCCGATGACGAAACCCTGGCCAGCTTTACCACCGCCGCCGGTGACAATCAGGTTGCCGCGAAACAGGCTGCCGAGCCTGCCGCGAACTGAGGATCGACGTCATGAATTTCTCACAATTCTTCATCCAGCGGCCGATCTTTGCGGCAGTGCTGTCGCTGATCATCCTGATCGGCGGCGGTATCTCGCTGTTCCAATTGCCGATCAGCGAATATCCCGAGGTCGTCCCCCCCACCGTCGTCGTGCGCGCCAACTTCCCCGGCGCCAACCCGAAGGTCATCGGCGAGACGGTGGCGGCCCCGCTCGAACAGGCGATCAACGGCGTCGAGAACATGCTCTATATGTCCTCGCAATCGACCTCCGACGGCAAGATGACCCTCACGGTGACACTGGCGCTGGGCACCGATCTCGACACAGCCCAGGTGCAGGTGCAGAACCGCGTCAACCGCACCCTGCCCAAGCTGCCGGAAGAAGTGCAGCGCCTGGGGATCACGGTCGACAAGGCCTCACCCGACCTCACCATGGTGGTGCATCTGACCTCGCCGGATGAACGCTATGACATGCTGTATCTCTCGAACTACGCCCTTCTCAACGTGAAGGACGAGCTCGCCCGCCTTGATGGTGTGGGTGATGTGCAGCTGTTCGGTCTTGGCGATTATTCGCTGCGCGTCTGGCTTGATCCCAACAAGGTGGCATCGCGCGGCCTCACGGCGACCGATGTCGTGCAGGCGATCCGCGAACAGAACCGCCAGGTGGCGGCCGGTGCCTTGGGCGCCCCGCCCTCGCCCGGCGAGAATTCCTTTCAGCTTTCGATCAACACCCAAGGCCGCCTGATCACGGAAGAAGAATTCCAGAACGTCATTGTCCATGTCGGCGACAATGGCGAGATCACCCGTCTCCGCGACATCGCGCGCGTCGAGCTGGGCTCCAGCCAGTACGCGCTCCGCTCGCTCCTGAACAACCAGCCGGCCGTGGCAATTCCGATCTTCCAACGCCCGGGCTCCAACGCCATCGCCATTTCCGACCTGGTCCGGGCGAAGATGGCCGAGCTGAAGCAGAACTTCCCCGAGGGCATCGACTATTCCATCGTCTATGATCCGACCGTGTTCGTGCGCGGGTCGATCGAAGCGGTGGTCCACACGCTTCTTGAAGCCATCGCCCTGGTCGTGCTCGTCGTCGTGCTGTTCCTGCAGACTTGGCGCGCCTCGATCATCCCGCTGGTAGCCGTTCCGGTCTCCCTGATCGGCACTTTCGCGGTGATGCATTTCTTCGGCTTCTCGCTGAATGCCTTGTCGCTCTTCGGCCTGGTGCTGGCGATCGGCATCGTGGTCGACGACGCCATCGTCGTCGTCGAGAACGTGGAACGCAACATCGAGCTTGGCCTGAAACCGGTCGATGCCACCAAGCGCGCCATGCGCGAGGTGACCGGACCGATCGTCGCCACAGCCCTGGTGCTGTGCGCCGTGTTCGTGCCGACGGCCTTCATTTCCGGCCTGACCGGCCAGTTCTACCGCCAGTTCGCGCTCACCATCGCCATTTCGACGGTGATCTCGGCCTTCAACTCGCTGACCTTGTCGCCGGCACTGGCGGCCTTCCTGCTCAAGGGTCATGACGAGCCCAAGGATGGCTTCTCCCGCCTGCTCGATGCGATCTTCGGGCGCTGGCTGTTCAAGCCGTTCAACCGTGTCTTCGTGAAGGCGAGCCACGGCTATGTCGGCACCGTGCGGCGCGTGTTGCGTGGGTCGGCAGTGGCACTCTTCGTCTATGTCGGTCTGGTGGCACTGGGTTGGACCGGCTTTGCCAGCACACCGACCGGTTTTGTGCCGCCGCAGGACAAGCAATATCTGGTGGCCTTCGCACAGCTGCCGGACGCGGCAACGCTCGATCGCACCGAAGACGTGATCAAGAAGATGTCGGACATCGCCATGAAGAACCCGGCGGTGGAGAATACCGTTTCTTTCCCAGGCCTCTCGATCAACGGCTTCACCAACAGCCCCAATAGCGGCATCGTCTTCGTGCCCTTGAAGCCGTTCGAGGAACGCAAGGACCCGAGCCAATCGGCCGGTGCCGTCGCCGGTGCCTTGAATGCCCAGTTTGCGGGCATCCAGGACGCCTTCATCGCGATCTTCCCACCACCCCCGGTGCAGGGTCTGGGCACGATCGGCGGTTTCCGCCTGCAGATCGAGGATCGCGGTCAGCTCGGCTATGAGGAGCTCTACAAGCAGACGCAGAACATCCTGGCCAAAAGCCAGCAGGTGCCGGAGCTTGCCGGTCTGTTCTCGAGCTACCAGATCAACGTGCCCCAGGTGGACGCCGATATCGACCGCGAGAAGGCGAAGACCCATGGTGTCGCCATCAGCGATATCTTCGACACGCTGCAGGCCTATCTCGGCTCGCTCTATGTCAACGACTTCAACCGCTTTGGCCGCACGTTCCAGGTCAATGTCCAGGCCGACCAGCAATACCGGCTGGAGCCGGAGCAGATCGGCCAGTTGAAAGTACGTAACGACCAGGGCGAGATGGTGCCGCTCTCCACCTTTGTGAAGGTGAAGGACAGTGCCGGCCCGGACCGGGTCAGCCATTACAACGGCTTTGCCACGGCGGAGATCAATGGCGGTGCGGCGCCCGGCTATTCGTCCGGCCAGGCCCAGGCGGCCATCGAAAAGCTGCTCGCCCAGGAACTGCCCAACGGCATGACCTATGAGTGGACGGAGATCACCTACCAGCAGATCCTGGCGGGCAACACGGCACTCTTTGTTTTCCCGTTGTGCGTTCTGCTAGCCTTCCTGGTACTGGCGGCACAGTATGAAAGCTGGGGTTTGCCGCTGGCGGTCATCCTGATCGTGCCGATGACACTGCTCTCCGCCATCACGGGCGTTATCCTGACCGGCGGCGACAACAACATCTTTACCCAGATCGGGTTGATCGTGCTGGTGGGCCTAGCCTGCAAGAACGCGATTCTGATCGTCGAGTTCGCCAAGGACAAGCAGCTGGAAGGCATGGACCGGGTTGCAGCCGTGCTGGAAGCCTGCCGTTTGCGCCTGCGACCGATCCTCATGACGTCCTTCGCGTTCGTCATGGGCGTCGTGCCGCTGGTGACCTCGACGGGTGCAGGTGCCGAGATGCGGCATGCCATGGGTGTGGCGGTGTTCTCCGGCATGCTTGGCGTCACCTTCTTCGGCTTGCTGCTGACACCGGTCTTCTACGTGCTGATCAAGGCCATCTCTGAGCGCCGCCGCAAGACACCGGCCGCCGTGGCGCAGCCAGCGGAGTGACGAAAGGCGCCCTCATGGGCGGAGAATTATCCGCCCATGACGGCGCGTGCATCGCGGTCAAGCTGCTGCAGCAGACCATGAACGCGCCGCTTGACCTGGTGGAAATCAGCAATGCTGGTCCGCGCCGGTTCCGTGACTTGGCCGATTGCCGACATCGATTCCATGGCGGCACTGACGGACGGATAGGACTTTCCTGCGACCGCCCCCAGCATCGCAGCGCCGAGGAGCACAGGCTCGGTCGTGACCGGTAGGGCCACCGACAGGCCCGTGGTGTCCGCCATGATCTGCCGGACCAAGGCAGAGCGGCTGGCGCCACCGCTCATCACCATCATCGCCGCCGTGATGGATTGGCGGCGCATGGCATCAACGACGTCGGCCAACCCATAAGCGAGGCCGCACAGACCCGCCACGAACAAGGTTTCGAGGCTAGCCTGGTCATGATCGAGGTTGAGCCCCGCCAGCACCGCGCGGGCGTCAGGATCGGCGTAAGGTGAGCGGTTGCCGAGAAATTCCGGCAGGACATGAACGTGGCGTGCGAGCAAGGCGGCATCGGCGAGATTGCCGGCCCGCGCCACAATCCGCTGCTCCAGGAAATCGAGGAGGCCCAGACCATCCGCGGCCGCCGTGGCTTCGGCCGCCGGACAGGCCGGATGGCCGCGCACGAGATGATCGATGCCGGCACCCGCGGCCGACTGCCCGCCCTCATTGACCCACAGGCCCGGCACCATGGCGGAGAAATATGGCCCCCAGATGCCCGGCACGAAGCGCGCTTCCGCGGTCGAGGCCATGATGCAGGCCGAGGTCCCCATGATATAGGCGAGGCGCTCCTGGATATTGACGCCGCCCTCGCCCGCGAGGCGGCCGCCGATGGTGCCGACGCCGCCGGCAT
Source organism: Dongia sp. P2_B8 (assembly GCF_056404715.1). Lineage (NCBI taxonomy): Bacteria > Pseudomonadati > Pseudomonadota > Alphaproteobacteria > Rhodospirillales > Dongiaceae > Dongia > Dongia sp. P2_B8. Next base: position 34,512 of record NZ_JBFUDM010000006.1, read on the forward strand.
GGGCGTCGATCAGTGCCGCACCGACAGGCGTGCCGAGCGGCAGGCCGAACTCGGCCGCGGCCGTTGCTGCGAGACCTTGCCCGACAGGCATGCCCGGCTCGACGATCTCGCGGCCGATGCGGGCGTAATTGTCCTCGCAGAGTTCCGGCAAGTCGATCCGTTGAAAATAATCGTCGCTCCAGCGCTGTTCATGGGCGAGATAGGTCCATTTGCAGGTCACCGTGCAGATGGAGCGCGCCGGGCTACCCGTCGCCCGGAAAGTGAGATAGTCGGCCAGATCGAAGAAATGCCCGGCGGCGTGGAAACTCGCCGGCAGATGCTTCTTCAACCACAGCAGCTTGGGCGTCTGCATTTCCGGTGAGATGACGCCACCCACATAGCGCAGCACATCATGGCCGCTCTCGCTGATCCAGCGCGCCTCGGCCGTCGCTCGGTGATCCATCCACACGATGACGTTGCGCACCGCATCTCCCGACGGGCTGACCGTCAAGGGTTGCGCTGATTTGTCGAGCACCACCAGGGAACAAGTGGCGTCAAAGCCGATCCCCCTGATGGCTTCGGGCTTCAGCTTGGCGGCCTGCATCGCCGACCGTACGCTGGCCACACAAGCGCGCCAGATATCCTCCGCCGATTGCTCGACGATATCGCCGGCTTCATGCCAGATCGCAATGGGATGCCGCGCGGTTGCGAGAAGCGTACCGCGCTCGTCGAAAATGCCGGCGCGAGCGCTGCCCGTGCCGACATCGATACCGATAAACCCCTGCTGCATGCGCCCGCCGTCCTTAGGATCGGCGGCAGCTTACCAGCAAGTATATCCGCCGTCAGCGAGAACAATGCTGCCGGTCATCAGGCTGGCGGCATCCGAGGCCAGGAACAGGACGACCGAGGCGATCTCCTCCACCTCGCCCAGGCGCGCCATCGGCGTGCCACCGATCCAGGCGTCGTACATGGCCGGGTTCGACTTCACGAAGGCATTGAGCGGCGTGTTGATATAGGTCGGCGCCACGGCGTTGACGCGGACGCCGCGGGTACCCCATTCCGCCGCCAGCGACTTGGTCAGATGGTGCACCGCCGCCTTCGAGGCATTGTAATAGCTCTGTTCCTGCGGCTTGTTGACGATGAAGCCGGACATCGAGCCGATATTGACGATGGCACCGGATTTGGCCTTCAGCATGTGATTGCCGAACGCACGGCAGCACCAGAAGGTGCCGTTGAGGTTGACATCGATGACATTGAGCCAATGCTCGTCGGCCACCGCCTCGGCCGGGGTCTCGCTACGCGCAATGCCGGCATTGTTCACTAGGATGTCGATCTTGCCATGGCGCACCACGACGTCGTCGGCGACCTTGTTCACCTGGGCGGTATCGGTGACGTCCAGCGCCACCACTTCGACCGCATAGCCCTTGGCCTTCATCTCGGCCTGGCCCTCGGCCGCCACCTTGGCATCGTGATCGGCGATGATCACCTTCGCACCGGCTTCGGCCAGCGCCTCGACACAGGCAAGGCCGATGGCGCGGCCACCGCCGGTCACCAAGGCGACACGGTCGTTAAGCTTGAACTTGTTCAAATACATGCTGCTTCTCTCTCATACACACGAAAGCCGTCCGGCCCAAAGCGCCGGTCAGCTCATCCAATTTCCGCCGTCGACATTGAGTGTCTGGGCGACGATATAATCTGCATCGGCCGAAGCCAGGAACACGGCCGCACCGGTATGATCTTCCGGCGTTCCCATCCGGCCCAACGGCACGGCTTCCCCGACCAGCCGCTTCTTTTCTCCCAGGGGTCGTTTTTCATATTTGGCGAACAGCGCATCGACCTCGGCCCACATTGGCGTGTCGACCACGCCGGGCGCGATGCCGTTCACATTGATCTTGTGCTTGATGAGGTCGAGTCCGGCCGATTGCGTAAGGCTGATCACCGATGCCTTGGTCGCGCAATAGACCGAGACCAGCGCTTCACCGCGCCGGCCCGCCTGGCTTGCCATATTGATGATCTTGCCGCCGCGATTTTGGGCGATCATCTGCCTGGCCACCGACTGCAGGGTGAAGAACAGGCCCTTCACGTTGACGGCAAACTGGATATCCCAGCTCTTTTCCGTCACCTCGACAATCGGGGCCATGTCGAAGACCGCTGCATTGTTGACCAGGATGTCGATGCCGCCGGCCTTGGCGACGACCTCGCCGACCATGGCCTTGATCGAGTCCGGCTTGGTGACGTCGAGCGAGACGGCAAAGGCCTTCCCGCCCAGACGCTTCGCAAGGGCCTCGCCCTCCACCATGGCCAGATCGGCGATGGCAACCGTGGCACCTTCGGCAACATAGCGTTCGACGATCGCCGCCCCGATGCCCCGGGCACCGCCCGTGACGACGGCGACTTTGCCCGCCAGTTTCATGGTCGAATAGCCTTTCCGTCATCGCCGAAGCGGTGCAGGCGCGCCGCATCCGGGGCAAGACTGATATTTTCGCCGACCTGCACATGCATTTCGCCGGAGCAGCGTGCGGTCAATGTGCCCACCTCCGGCACGTCGACATAGAGAAACGTATCGCTGCCCAGATGTTCGGCCACCGCAACGCGGCCGGTCCAGCCCTGGCCGCCGCGGTTGACGAGAACATGCTCCGGCCGGATGCCGATGGTGGTGGCTCCCTGCTCCTGCGCCAGCTTGCCGGTGATGAGGTTCATCTTCGGCGAACCGATGAAGCCGGCAACGAACAGATTGTTGGGGCGTTCATAGAGCTCGAGGGGCGAACCATACTGCTCGATTTTGCCGGCATTCAGCACCACGATCTGGTCGGCCATGGTCATGGCTTCCACCTGATCATGGGTCACATAGATGGCGGTCGTCGCCAATTGCCGCTGCAGCCTGGTCACTTCGAGACGCATCTGCACGCGCAGGGCAGCGTCGAGGTTGGAGAGCGGTTCGTCGAACAGAAAGGCCTTGGGCTCGCGGACGATGGCGCGACCGATGGCGACACGCTGCCGCTGCCCACCGGAAAGTTCGCGCGGCTTGCGCTCCAGATAGTTGGTGAGATTGAGGATGCCCGCCGCACTCTCGACCTTCTTGTCGATCTCAGCCTTCGGCAGCCCAGCCATTTTGAGGCCGAAAGCGATGTTGCCCCGCACACTCATATGCGGATAGAGCGCATAGGATTGGAACACCATGGAGAGGCCGCGCTTGGCCGGGGGCACACCCACGACATTCACGCCGTCGATGAGGATGCGGCCGTCGCTCACATCTTCGAGCCCCGCGATCATGCGCAGCAAGGTCGTCTTGCCGCAGCCCGAGGGCCCCACGAAGACCACGAACGAGCCATCCGCGATCTCCAGATTGGCGCCCTGGATGATTTCATGCGCGCCGAAGGATTTTCGCACGCCGTCGAGGGTGATGCTGCCCATGCTGTGATACCCCTGTTTGCGTGGTTACTTGACCGCCCCGAAGGTCAGGCCGCGGACGAGTTGCCGTTGACTGAACCAGCCGAGAACGAGGATGGGTGCGATGGCCAAGGTCGATGCCGCCGACAATTTGGCCCAGAACAACCCTTCCGGACTGGAATAGGAGGCGATGAAGGTCGTCAGCGGTGCTGCTTCCGAGGTGGTGAGGTTGAGCGTCCAGAAAGCTTCGTTCCAGGCCAGGATGAAGTTAAGGAGCAAGGTCGAGGCGATCCCCGGCACCGCCATCGGCGTCAGCACATAGATGAGCTCCTTGACCGTGGTGGCGCCGTCCATGCGCGCCGCTTCCAATATGTCCTTGGGGATTTCCTTGAAATAGCTGAACAGCATCCAAATCACGATCGGCAGGTTGCCGAGGCACAGGATGAAAATGAGGCCGCTCCGGCTATCCAGCAGGCCGAAATCGCGGAAAATAAGATAGACCGGCACCAGCACACCGACCGAGGGCATCATCTTGGTGGAGAGCATCCACAGCAGGATATCCTTGGTGCGATGACTTGGTGCGAAGGCCATCGACCAGGCCGCCGGAATGGCGATCAGCATCGCAATCAGGGTCGATCCGCCGGCGATGATGATCGAGTTCATCGCATGGTGCAGATAGTCGCTACGCTCCTGCACGGTGACATAGTTTTCCGTGGTCCAATCGAAAAACAGGAAGCTGGGCGGAATGGAAAAGGCGTCGAGCTCGGTCTTGAAACTTGTCAGCACCATCCACAGGATCGGGAAGAAGATGATGAAGCCGACGACCCAGGCCGCGGCGGTATTGAAGATCTTTCGTTGCGTCGTGACTTGCTGTGCCATGGCTCAGGCCTCCAGATTCCGGCCGACGATACGAACCAGGAAGAAGGCGACGATATTGGCAATGACGACGGCAATGAGCCCCCCGGCCGAGGCGCCGCCGACATCGTATTGCAGCAGCGCCTTGGAATAGATCAGGAAAGCCAGGTTGGTCGTCTGCGTGCCCGGGCCGCCGCCGGTCGTGACAAAGATCTCGGCAAAGACGGTCAGCAGGAAAATGGTTTCGATGAGGATCACCACCGTCACCGGTCGTGCCAGATGCGGCAGCGTGATGTAGAAGAAGATCGAGAAGCTGCCGGCACCATCCATGACGGCCGCCTCTTTCTGCTCCTCATCGAGAGATTGCAGCGCGGTGAGCAGAATGAGCGCCGCAAAGGGCAGCCACTGCCAGGCGACAATGAGGATGATGGAAAAGAGCGGCATGTCGGTGAACCAGTCGATCGGCGTCATGCCGATGAGACCCGCCAGCCAGGCAAACAGCCCGGACACCGGATGCATCAGCAAATTCTTCCAGACCAGCGCACTCACCGTCGGCATGACGAAGAAGGGGGCGATCACCATCAAGCGCACGATGCCTTGGCCGAACATCGGCTGGTCGAGCAGCAGGGCTACCAGCACACCAAGCACAACAGTAATGCCAAGGACCGACCCCACCAGAATGAGCGTGTTCTTCACGGAAGCCAGGAAAGCGGGCTCGGTCAGGAAATAGTAATAGTTCTCGAACCAGACAAAGGTCTCCATGCCTGGATTCAAGAGATTGTAATTGAGGGTCGAGAAATAGACCGTCATCGCCAACGGGACGATCATCCAGAACAGCAGCAACGCCACTGCCGGCGTAAGCAGGACGCGGCCGACGACTTTAGTTTGTTGTGTGGCCATCATATCCTCCGGCCCATCGGCCTTGGGAAGCGCGTTCCGGGAAGGAAGGCGGCCATCGGAACCATTTTGGGGGCGCCGATGGCCGAGTTACCGGGACATTCGTCACTCAGAAGATTGCGCGATCGGGAGAGATCACACATCGCCACCAAGGGGTGGAACTGGAACCGGGGAAAGTTCTAGCCCACCCGCCGATGGGTATTGCCTACTTAATATAGCCGGCGCGGGTCATTTCACGCTCGACCGCGGCTTGTGCAGCGGCCAAGGCGTCGTCCACGGACATATTGCCCGAGAGTGCTGCCGAGAATTGCTGACCCACTGTCGTGCCGAGCCCCTGGAATTCCGGGATGGCGGCGTATTGGACGCCGACATAGGGCACCGGCTTCACTGTCGGATGATCGGGATCCGCCGAGTTAATGGAATCGATCGTCGGCTTGGCGAAGGGGGCGGCCTTCAGATATTCCGGGTTGCTGTAGAGCGAGGTACGGGTGCCCGGCGGCACGTTGGCCCAGCCTTCCTTGGCGGCGACGAGTTCGGTGTAGCCCTTGCTGGTTGCCCAGGCGACGAACTTCTCGGCCGCTTCCACCTTCTGCGAGCCGGCCGGGATGGCAAGGCTCCACGCCCACAGCCAGTTGGCGTTCTTGCCGAGGCCCTTGTTGGGGGCGAGAGCAAAGCCGACCTTGTCGGCGACCTTGGAATCCTTCGGGTTGGTCACGAACGAGGCCGCCACCGTCGCATCGATCCACATGCCGCATTTGCCGGCATTGAAGAGCGCGAGATTTTCATTGAACCCATTCGAGCTGGCGCCCGGAGGGCCGGCATCTTTCATGAGGTTCACATAGGTGGTGAGCGTGTCTTTCCATTCGGGGCTATCGAACTGCGGGTGCCACTTCTCGTCGAACCAGCGGGCACCGAAGGAATTCGACATGGCGGTCAGGAACGCCATGTTCTCGCCCCAGCCGGCCTTGCCGCGCAGGCAGATGCCATAAGTCTCTGTCGACTTGTCGGTCATCTTCTTCGCCGCATCGATGATGAAGTCCCAGGTCGGCTGTTCCGGCATCTTCAAGCCGGCCTTCTCCATGAGGTCGGTGCGGTACATGACCATGGAGCTTTCGCCGTAGAAGGGGGCGGCGTAGAGCTTGCCGTCGACCGAAAGGGCGGCGCGGATCTTGGGTAGCAGATCGTCGACGTCGTAATCAGCACCGAGATTGTCGAGCGGTACCAACCATTCCTTGCCGGCCCAGATCGGCACTTCATAGGTGCCGATGGTGAGCACGTCGAACTGCCCGCCTTTGGTCGCGATGTCGGTCGTCACCTTCTGGCGGAGGACATTCTCTTCCAGCGTCACCCATTTCACGGAAATGTCGGGATTGGCCTTGGTGAATTCGTCGGTCAGACCCTGCATGCGGATCATGTCGCCATTGTTGACCGTGGCGATGGTGAGGGTGGTGTCGGCAAAGGCAGTGCTGGTGGCCAGCAGCGACGCAGCACCCAAAAGGGCGCCCATCATGATCTTGTTCATTATTTATCCTCCCAGATACTATCGTGAGCATATGCTCCGATATTGGGCATATGCTCACGCCAACTCGTGCCGCTGTCAATGGCGAATCGTTTTTGCGACGCAACAAGGCGGCGCCGGTCAACGGGTCAGCAAAGCTGCCAGAGATGGCCGGGAATATTAGAGAATGAGGAGCTGTTTGGCCGTCGCCTCATCGGTGATGAGGCCGTTGAGAATGCACCCTTTGAGCGCCGCCTTGATGGCTGCAACCTTGGCTAGGCCCGAGGCTGCGCCCACGGTCAGGGTTTCCGCGGGAATGCGATGCGGCACCGAAGTAACGCGGGTATTGCTGCCGCCCTCAATGACATGGCCTGCTGCATCGAAGGCCCAAGCCGTCACCTCGCCGATGGCACCAAGGCGCATCAATTCGAGGAGTTCCTCCCGCGAGAGAAATCCGTCGATATGGAGCTGCGCACCCTGGTCGAGCTGGCCGATGCCGACCAGCCGCAGATCGGCATTCTCAGCGATGGTCCGCACCCGCGTCACCGCGGCAATGCGCAGCAGCTGGTCGCGCTCGGTCTCGGATGACACAAAGACCGGCAGCGGCATCGGATAGTGTCGTGCCTTGGTGAGATCTGCCAATCGCGCCACGGTGTCGAAGAAGCTCGCCGACCCGTCGGGCGAGATGTTGCCGACCAGCGAGACCACCTGATGATTGGGGCAATCCATGGGAGCGATCTGCTCGACAGCGGCACGCATGACGCGACCGGTGCCGATGGCGATGATGGTTGGCTTCTCGGCCCGCAGGGTCTGTTCAAGCAAGGCTGCCGCACGCTCAGCAAGGCCCGCCACATTGTTGGGCAGCGCCGGATCGGTCGGCGCCACCTCGCAATAACGCAGGCCGTACATGTCTTTCAGACGCTTGGCGAGTTCCATGCAGGCAGCGATGGGATGTTCAAGGCGGAAGGTAATCAGTCTTTCCGACAGGCACAGCGATACCAGACGTTGTGCGGTCGCCCGCGAGACACTGAGCCGCTTGGCGATTTCATCCTGCGTATGGCCGGCAATGTAATAGAGCCATCCGGCGCGGGCGGCATCGTCAAGGCGCGATTTCTCGCTGTCGGAGACGGCCATATTCCTAGCCGGCCGGATGATGAACAAGACCAAGGGCGCGTTCGAGGTCCGGCATCTGGTCGAAGACGCGGTCGGCACCAGCGGCCTGCAACAGGCCGTGCCCATCGCGACCGGCATAATGACTGCCACCCACAAATCCCCAGACCGTCATGCCGGCAGCCTTTCCTGCTTCTACACCGCTGATACTGTCTTCAATCACCAGGCTACGCCCAGGGTCTGCCCGCATGCTGCCGGCTGCCAGCAGAAAGAGATCCGGCGCCGGCTTGCCATGGCTGACCATGCTGGCGGTGAACACACGGCCCTCGAAGTAGGGGGAAAGCCCGGCGAGATTCAAGGAGAAATTCACCCGGTCGAGGTCGCTCGACGACGCCAGACAGAAGCTGCCGCGCAGATTCTGCAGCAAGGTCTCGACGTGGGGGGTGGCAAGCAGGCTCAGTGCAAAGGCATCGCGTATCTGATGGCGAAGTTCCGCAACAAAGGCCCCCGGCATCTGCCGCCCCAACCTCGTCTCGTAATAGAGCCCGACCTCGGCCAGGCTGCGCCCAAGGAACCGCTGCAGCACCTCCGCGAGGTCGAGTGCTATCCCATGACGCTGGAACTGGTCCCGCAGCACCGTGCAGCTCAACATTTCGCTGTCGATCAACACCCCGTCGCAGTCGAAAATGATGAGGTCGAAATCTGCCATCGCGAAAGAGGACCTGAAGGTGGGCGTCGGTCGCGATTAGATCATATACTCACTAGGCGAGCAATCGCTCGACATAGTAATGTCAGGGCGCCAGTGGGAGCGTGCGCAGCTCGCGGGCCGATCGGGCCGCCGCGAGGGCAATCCTCAAGGTCGCCAAACCGTCGGCGAGAGAAGCCAATGGCTGATCGCCCGTACGCCGGCAGGTGAGAAGATCCTCGATCTCGGCCAGATAGAGGTCGTTGATGGCAAAGCCCTGCGGCACGGTCTCGACCTTGGTGTCACCGCCGAGGCCATACACCGTGAGTGTCGCCATACCGATATCGAGCTCGATTGTGCCGCCGGCACCGTCGATGGTGAGGCAACGCCGCGGGATCCGCCGAAAAAGATCTAGATGGATGCTCGAGATAATATCAACTCCGTCGTGACGGTGCTGCAGGATGATCTCGGCGACATCCTCGACATCGATCTCCAGCTCGCTGAGCTTGGCCGTCACTGCCGTCACGGCGCTTGGCATGCCGATCAGGCTGCGGACCAGATCGATCTCATGGCTGAGCTCCAGCAGCGCACCGCCGCCCGTCACTTTCTGTGCGCTGACACTCTTGCGATAGTCCGCGTCAGGCCGCCATCCCGGCAGATACTGTCCGACCTCGGCACGGATATTGTAGATCCGCCCGATAGCACCGGTTGATATGAGGCGCTGCATCTCCATGACCAGCGGGTGATAGCGGAGGCAATAACCGACCAGGACGGTCACGGATTTTTGCTGGCTTAGCGCCAGAAGCTGATCGCAGGCATCGATCGAGGCAGAAAGCGGCTTTTCGATCAGCGTTGCAATCCCGTGCTCGATCATCTGCTGCGCCTGCGCCGCATGGGCAGGCGCCGGGGTGGCAATGATCGCTAGGTCGGCGGGATGTGCGAGGGCTGCGCCGAGATCGGTGTAATGCTCCGTGACCAGCGACTTGACCGCTGCCGGGACACCCGAACCATTTGGGCGCGTGACCACCGCGATCGTCGCCTTGGGAAACAGATGGCGCAGATTGCGAATGTGCCGCGTGGCGATACTGCCGTTCCCCGTGACGATGGCCCGCATGCTGTCTAACCTCGGTATCCGGCGTTTGTCTCGATAAGCGATCGCACGAATGTCTCGAACCTGGCTGATGCCGTGCGGTCCGCCTCGACCATGGAATGCCGGCTGAAGCGCGCCAGTCTTTCCTGTTGCGTGCCTTTGGGATTGAGCCGGCCGGCCACCGCATCTTCCAACAAGGCATCGAATTCGGCGATCGAGCGCGGAAAATAGCAGACCCGCGCATCGTCCGGCTTGTCCGGATGCAGCAAGCTGGCCGACGCGTCACGGTCGGCATCGCTCCAGAACGGGACCACGACGGCACACTCGGCCAGCAAGCCTTCAAGCACGGCCAGCGTATTGAAGCCGATAACAAGGCGCGATCGGGTGGCGAGTTCGGGAATGGGCACATCGGCTACGATCTCGATGCCCAGCGCCGCAAGGTTGGGCAGAATGGCGTGGATGTAATCGTCCTCGTTGCTCTTTTTCATCTTGATGACAAAGCGCAAGCGCTCTGACGCTGGCAGGGACAGCTGGCGTTCCGCGGCCTTGGCCAGCACCAGCAACACGTCACGGAAGTTCGCCGCGGCATATTGCAGCTGGCGCGGATCGCCATAGGCCATCAGCGTCACCAGCTTGCGCTCGGCCAGCGGCGGCATGGGGTAGTCGCGCCAGGCATCGTAGCGCGGCCAGCCGGTCGCCTGCACCACGGCGTCGCGCATCGCCGGCTGCCCCTTCATGAAACTGACGCAGGTCTCGGACGCCATCGCGCACCCGGCGCCATTGAAATAGAAATTGCCGCTCTGATAATTGTTGGCGACGAAGTCCCGCCCGCGGCCGATGCCGTAGCTTTCGCGCGAGAGGGCGATAAAGGGAATGCCGAGCTTCTTGCAACCGAGCCGCAAGGCTTCATCCTGCCAGTAATCGGTATTGGCGGCAGCGACGGCATCTATCTTGTGGACGGCGCCGGCGGCTTTCAGGAAGGCCACGGCGAACGTCTCTAGATCGTCCCGCAAGAATGCCAGATCATGGTTGATGTCATGCCACAGATGCGCCTGACGCCGCCAACGCGGGGGCACCCAGCGGGTCTGCGGAGTCTTGACCGCGACGACATGGAGGCAAGGCAAATTGAGATGGCTGCGCTTTTTGAGCTCGGCGATGTCCTTGGCGAACAAGGCCCGCTCCAGGCACAGGATCGTTGGACGACCGGCCTGGTAGTCACCCCAGGAGATGCGCCCGGCCAGCCTGCGCCCGGCCCGCGCAAACCCGCCCGTCGCCCGGTCGAAGAGCACGCGCGCATCGTAGGGCAGGTCCTGCATCGTCATGGAAAGCGATTTCCTGCTCATCAAACGGCCACGGGCACCAGGGTCGCGAGGGCGCGGGCCAAATCTAGATCGTCCGGCGTATCGATGTCGATGCCGGCCCGCCACTCCATCGGCCAGAAGATATGGCCTGGGCCATAGAAGGTCTGGGCCGCCTGCAAGGCCGCGACATCGGCAATCCAAATGGCGCCCGACGGACAGAAGACCGGCGCAAGATCCTGCGATCTCTTCGTCATGGCTTCGGGAAAGAGTGCGCGCGGCTTGCCGTCCGGACCGATCTCGATCGCCCACCAGGGCGTCGTCGGACCGTAATCCGTGCAACTGAGCTGGAACTTGCTGCCGCTCGCGGCAAAGCTCCTGACACTGCTGCGCACATGATCGGCGGTACGCAACGGGCAGGTGGGCAGCAGCTGCGTTACCGTTTTGGCCGGCCGGCCGCGCCAGGCCGCATATTGTCCGAGGGTCGCGATCGTCGCCAGGGAAACCGGCGAATGATCATCGCCGGCCGTCTGCCGCAGGAAGGGTGCGATGGCGCCGAATTTGGTGGCGACCTCGGCAATCTCCGGATCGTCGGTGCTGATCAGCACATGCTCGAAGCAGCCGCTCTTGACGGCTGCCTCGATGCTCCAGGCAATCAGCGGCTTGCCGTGGAAGTCGACGATGTTCTTCCGCGGGATGCGGCGCGACCCACCGCGGGCCGGGATGATGGCAACATGATCTGATATCGACATCTCGCTCACTTGCCGGCCGCCCTTCCCCGCTCGATGATTTCGGTGACCGCCAGCGTGCGCTTGAGGTTGAACCGGCGCTCCTTCGTTACGACGCCCTGGCAGAATTGGCGCAAGGCCGTGCGGAACGCCGTGAAGGAATCGGCGAAGGTCAGCGTCGCATGGCCGCTCTCGCCAAAGACCGTGAGCGCAATGGGTCCGGACAAATTGCCCAGCGCCACGAATTCCGCGCTGACACCATCCGCCCAGCTGGCATTCAACATGGTGCGGTCTTGGCAGCGCGTGGCCGCCATCTCGGCCGGCGCGGTTTCCACGCCCATGATCTGCAAGGCCGGCTCGATGACATGGACGGCATATGTCTCCCAATATTTCGGCGTGACGCCGATGATGTGACGCACGGTGCCGATCCGCGCCGCCTCCGCCGGCGAGAGCGCCATCTCGGCCGCCCATACCACCGCCGTGCCGGTGAAGATCTGCCCGGTATAGCGTTCCTCGGCCAGAATCCTGTCGGCGCCGGCCCGGCTCAGGGCCAACGGTTTGTCGATATAGACCGGCAGACCCGCCTGCAGGAAGGGGATGGCGAAGCCGGCATGATTCTCGGCATCGTCGCGCGCCAGCAGCAGCCCGTCGACTTCACCAATCATCTCGGCCGGCGCCGAGACCACATGGGGGATCAGGCTGGCAGCCGCAATGCGCTGGGACTCGGACCGGTCCTGCGTCCAGATATGCGTGACGATCGCCTCGTTCAGCCGATCTTCCGGAAAGCGCCGCTGCGCCAGATAAGCTGGGATGCCGGGATAGGGACAGTCCGCCATGAGGGCGGCATTGTAGCCGTTGCAGATCGCAGCCCACGAATAAGGATGCCCGTTCCCCGGGCTGCTGCCGATGATGCCCAGTCTGAGCGGTGACGTGAGGGAAGAAATCCGATCTGTCATCGTCACCGCGATCCGCGCGCTTTCGTGATGGGGCGCTGCCAGCAACCTATTGCTAACAGTGGCAAATTCCTGCCAAAATGAATTCTGATAATCCAGTCGGATCAGAGCCATTCAGATCAGAGTTTGTCAATGCGGATCGTTGCCCCGGCCGAAACATCGTCGACCCCTGCCGGTACACCGGCAAAATCCCGCGCCAGCACGCCGGCAAAATTCGTGCTGGGCACGGTCCAGCTGGGCCTTGCCTATGGCAAGCTGCGCAAATTCGCCTTCCCCTCAGCCTCGGAGGCGACCGCCATCTTGCACAAGGCCGCAGAGATCGGCGTCCATGATTTCGATACCGCACGCAATTACGGCGTTGCCGAGATACGCCTCGGCGATGCGCTGACCAGCGCGCCTGATCCCGCGCGCATCATCGTCACCAAGCTCGACCCCCTCTTCCATGTGCCTGCGGATGCGCCGGAATGGGCGGTGCGCGAGGCCGTGAAGGCCAGCGTCTACGCCTCCTGCCGCGCGCTCTGCACAAGGCATCTGCCGGTCCTGATGCTGCATATCGCCGACAACCGCTTTGCCTGGAACGGTGCTGCCTGGCGCTGCCTTCTTGAGATGCGCGAACAGGGCATCATCGGCAGGCTGGGGGCGTCACTGCAGAATCCCGAGGAGGCCTTGAAGCTGATCGGCGACCCGGATATCGAGCATCTGCAGGTGCCGACGAATATTCTGGACACGCGCTGGCAGCGCCTCGGCATTCCAGCCATGCTCGCCGACCGGCCCGACATCCTCATCCATGCCCGCAGCGTCTTTCTGCAAGGCGTCCTGCTGGGCGATGATCCCGCCAGCTGGCCGCCCAAGGCAGGCGAGCCCGCAAAGACGTTGATTGCGTGGCTGCAGCAGATGGCGCGCGAACTGGGGCAAGCCAGCGTCGCCCAATTGGCCGTCAACTATCTGCGCTCCCTGGGCTGGGTGCACGGTCTGGTGATCGGCGTCGAGAACGAAGATCAGATGATCAGCAATTTCCGCCTGTTCGAGACGCCGCTGCTAAGTGCAGAAGCCGTGGCGCGGATCGAAACCACGCGCCCGCCTGTCGAAGATTGGATGCTCGATCCCTCGAAATGGTGATGGACTGAAGAGCGTTCAGGCTTTCTTCAGCATCCATTCATGCTGCGGATCGTTCTTGAAGATCCAGCGGCGCTTCGGTCCCGCCATGACATTGAGATAATAGAGATCATAGCCGTGCGCAGCGCCGACCGGGTGATAGCCGCGCGGCACCATCACGCAATCGCCATCCTCCACCGCCATCGTCTCGTCGATGGTGCGGTCGTCAGTATAGACCCGCTGGAAGGCAAAGCCCTGCGGCGGGTTGAGCCGGTGGTAATAGGTTTCCTCAAGGAAAGTTTCCTCCGGCACCGCATCGCGGTCATGCTTGTGCGGCGGATAAGACGACCAATGGCCGCCGGGTGTTACCACCTCGACGACCAGCAGTGACTCCGCCGGCTCCGTATCGGGCAATATGTTGCGCACGAAGCGCGTATTCGTCCCCTGTCCGCGCTGTTCCTCGCCGACATCCGAGGGTGCAATCAGCCGCACGGGGAATTTTTGCGTGCCGGGCGCCGAGCAGATGGCGAATTCGAGATCGGTCTCCGCTGTCAATTCCATCTTGGTATCCGCCGGCGCATAGACCGACGCCGCATTGCCCTCGAACACGCTCTTGCGCGTGCCGATCTTCTCAAACAGCTGGTCCGGCGCCTTGACGGTTGCCGTGCCGGACAGGATGACGAGGCAGCTCTCGCGGTCCTTGAAATGCCATTTGGCCGTCTCGCCCGCTTTGCGGCGATAGGCGGCAAAGCCGACATGCTTCCATCCGGCACTCTCCGGCGTCACCGACAAGGTGCAGCCGGTCATGTCCGGGGCGTGGCGTTTGACCAACAGATTGGGCATGTATCTCTCCTAGGCGAGGCCGGCCGCAGCAGCAAAGCGCTTCAGATTGGCAGCCCCCATGGTGGCATATTTAAGCGGATTTGCCTTCTCCGGATCCTGTTCTGCTTCCACCACCAGCCAGCCCTGATAACCCGGCAGTTGCTTCAGCACGGCCGCAAAATCAACCCCGCCATCGCCAGGCACGGTGAAGCAGCCATCGACCACGGCACCGAGGAAGCTCTTATCCTTGGTGCGCACGTCGGCAAGCACATCGAGGCGCACATCCTTGCAATGCACATGGTGGATGCGTGCGGCATATTTCTTGGCGAGCGCCACCGGATCGGCCCCGGCAAAGGTTGCGTGCCCCGTATCCAGCAGCAGATCAACCTCCGGCCCCGTCGCCGCCATGAAGGCGTGAATATCGTCGGCGCTCTGCACGATCGTCCCCATATGATGGTGATAGACGAGGCGCAACCCCTCCGCCTTGACGCCCTTGGCCACCTCGGTCATGCGCCGGCCGAACTCCGCCCATTGCCCCGCGGCAAGAATCGGCCGTTGCGACACTGGCTTGTCGAGATCGCCATGAATGGCGTTCGATGTCTCGGCAATAATCAGCACGTTTGACCCCATCGCCTTCAGGAGATCGAGATGGGCACGGATATGCTTCAATTCTTCTTTGGCATCACGCAGCAGCAGCTCGCAGGAATACCAGCCGGACACCAAGTCGAGGCCGGAGGGCGCCAGCACTTGCTTGAGGAGCGCGGCCTCGCGTGGGAATTTGTGGCCAAGCTCGATACCTTCGAAACCGGCCTGGCGGGCCTCCTTGAGGCAGGTTTCCAGCGGCGTGGCGCCGCCCAGCGTGCGCAGATCGTCATTCGACCAGGCGATAGGATTGGTGCCGAAACGGACGGCCATGGTGATCAGTCTCCGATGATTTGGCGTTTTGTCGCTTTGACGTAATTCTGTCGTGCCGCCCGCACCTTGGGGCGGGCGGAAACTTCCGGCACCGGCACATCCCACCAGGCACCGCCGGCCTGCGTCGTGATGAGCGGGTCGGTCTCGATGACGATAACGGCGGTACGATCCGCCTTGCGCGCACGCCCCATCGCGGCTTCCAAGTCGGCGGTGGTGGCGACGGTCTCGCTCGCGGCCCCCAGGCTCGCCGCATGTTGCGCGAAGTCGATCGCCGGCAATGTCTCGTGCCGCGTATCGCACAGCAGATTGTTGAAACTTTCACCACCCGTCGCCCGCTGCAGCCGGTTGATGCAGCCATAGCCGCGATTGTCGAGCACGACGATGATGAGCTTCTGCCCCAGCATGATTGAGGTGGCGATCTCAGAGTTCATCATGAGATAGGAGCCATCGCCGACCATGACAATGACCTCGCGCGCCGGCTGCGCCATCTTCACGCCAACGGCACCGGCGATCTCGTACCCCATGCAGGAAAAGCCATATTCCAGATGATATCCGCCGGCCGCACCTGACTGCCACAGCTTGTGCAACTCACCCGGCAGGCCACCCGAAGCGCCGACCACGATGTCGCTGGGTCGCCCCGCGCGCTGGACAGCGCCGATCACTTGGCCATCGCTCGGTTTCAATTTCTTATTTGTGGGCGCGGCAACAGCTTCGGCATGTTCCGCAAGCCAGACCTTGTGCAAGGACCGCGCCCGTTTTTGCCATACGCCAGGCGTTGCCCAATCGCTTAAGCCCCGATCGAGGGCGGCAAGTCCCGCCTTGGCATCGGCCACCAGCGACAGCGCGCCATGCTTCGCTGCATCGAAGGGCTGCGTGTTGAGCCCGATGATGATGCGACCCTTCTGCTTGAAGAGCGCCCGCGATCCCGTTGTGAAATCCTGCAACCTGGTACCGACCGCCAAGATCACATCTGCGTCGGCTGCCAGTGCATTCGCGGCACTCGACCCGGTGACGCCGATGGCCCCCATGTTCATCCGGTGATCGATACCGATGGCCGACTTGCCAGCCTGGGTCTCTGCGAGCGGAATGCCGTGACGATCGGCAAATTTGGCAAGGACGCTTTCCGCTTCTGAATAAAGGACACCGCCGCCCACCACCAGCAGCGGTTTCTTGGCACCCATCAAGGCTGCCAGTGCCGCCGCGAGCTCGTCGCGATCCGGCTCCGGCCGCCGCGTCTGCCACAGCTTGGGGGCAAAGAACGTCTCGGGATAGTCATAGGCTTCCGCCTGCACATCCTGGCAGAGTGCCAGTGTGACAGGCCCGCATTCCGCCGGGTCGGTTAGCACCGACATGGCGCGGGGGAGGGCTGACAGAATCTGCTCCGGCCGCGTGATGCGGTCGAAATAGCGCGAGACGGGGCGGAAACAATCATTGGCTGACACGGTCCCGTCGCCCCAATCCTCGACCTGCTGCAGGACCGGATCTGGACGGCGGTTGGCAAAGACGTCGCCGGGCAGGAACAGGACCGGCAGCCGGTTGACATGGGCAAGGGCCGCCGCGGTCACCATATTGGTGGCACCCGGCCCGATCGACGTCGTGCAGGCCATCACCTGGCGCCGCCGGGCCGCCTTGGCGAAGGCGATGGCCGCATGCGCCATCCCCTGTTCGTTATGGGCCCGGTATGTCGGCAGATGGCCGCGCTGCTGATAGAGCGCCTCGCCGAAGCCCGACACATTGCCATGGCCGAAGATGGCCCAGATGCCGGCAAAGAGCGGCACCTCTTTCCCGGCACGCAGAGTGCGCTGCGCAGCCAGATAGCGCGCCAGCGCTTGCGCCATCGTCAGGCGGATGGTCTTTGTCATCGTTTCCTGCCCAGTCCTTGTCGGTGCCTCTTGCTGAGGCACCTTGCTTTATTGTCTCACACGACGCCCAATCTCGATTGTGCGCCATCTCTCTCACTTGTCATCCTCCGCGAAGGCGGAGGATCCACGAGTTTCTCACCACCCCCCCCTCACGCCGCGCGTGAATGCTGCGCCAGCGCACGGCCCCAGGCCTGGATCAGCCGCGCAAAACGGTCGGCCATATCGGTGATGGCCGCCGTATCGTCGATCCTGCCGGCAAGCCAGGCTTCTGCGGCATCGGCGAAGATCGTCCGGCCAACGGCGAAACCTTTGACGATGGGCTCACTGGCTGCAAGGGCAAAACCTTCATTGAGCGCCTCTTCGCTCGCCTCCAGTCCCAGCAGCACGACACCCCGGCAGTGTGGATCACGCCGGCGAATCACCTCGCCGATATTGTGCCAGGCGGTCTTGGTCGCGTGCGGCTCCAGCTTCCACCAATCCGGCCGCAGGCCAAGATCATAAAGGCGGGAAATGATACCGGCGACCGTGTCGTCGCCAAGGACACCGTTCTTGCCGGCGATGATCTCGACCAGCAATTCCCGCCCCGCGGTGGTGGCAGCATCCTGGAGGATCAGCAGCCGCTCTTCCTGTTCGGCGCGGAGTTCGGCCGAATCGTCCGGATGATAGAAGCACAGGCATTTGATGGTGTGGCTCAACGGCCATTCGGCGAAATGACTGCCGAGATCATGGGTCTCGAACCGCAAGGGGCGCGAGCCCGGCTTTTCCACCGGCCGTCCCAGCCAGAATCCGTGATCGGCAGCGCGGAACAAAGCCTCGCGGCCGTAACTGCCGTCGATCAGCATGCCGAAACCCGGCCGGCCAGCCGCGACCTTGGCTGCGGCCTGCACGGCCAGCACCTTAAAATCGGAAATCCGGTGGCGGGGTGCGCCGACCCGGTCGGCAATCACCTCGAACTGGGCACGATGGTCGATGGCAAAGGCCATCAGGCTCGGCCATTCGCTTCGCCGCGTGGTCGCCCAATGCAGATGATTGAGCTTGGGATCATGGCGCAAGGACCGATAGGTGCTGCCGTTTTCCAGGAAGAATTGCAACTCCGGCCAGGTCGGTATTTCCGGCGAACAGAGCAGGCGCGACACGGTGAGCGCGCCGCTGGCATTGGCCCAGGTGGCGCTGGTGGCATGCGGCTCGTCGCGCAGCCAACCGCGCAGGAAACCGGACATGAAGGCGTCGCCCGCCCCCAGCACGTTATAGACCTCGATCGGGAAACCGGCACCGACGATCCCGTCTTCGACCTTCTCTGGAATGGCGCCAGGGAAGACGACGCAGCCCATCGGTCCGCGCTTCAAGACGATCGTGCCCGCGCTCAGCGTGCGAATGCGCCGCAGGGCAGCCAGTTCATCCTCGCAACCGCTGGCGATGCGGATTTCCTCCAGCGTGCCGACGATGAGATCGCACAGCGGCAAGATCTTCTGCAAACGCTCGGTCACCGCCGCCGACGACACATAGCGCGATTCACCGGCGCCGTGCCCGGCCAGGCCCCAGAGATTCGGCCGGTAATCGATATCGAACACCACCTTGCCGCCGTTGGCACGGGCAAGCTCGATGGCCTTGTTCTGCGCCGCGGCGGTATTCTCGCGCGAGAAATGCGTGCCCGTCACCACGATGGCCCGCGCCCGCTTGATCAGCGCCGGGTCGATGTCGGCTGGCTCCAACGCCATGTCGGCGCAATTCTCACGGTAGAAGATGAGCGGGAAACTGTCGCTGTCACGGACGCCCAATATGACCAGAGCCGTGAGGCGGGCCGGATCGGTCTTGATTCCGGCGACCTCGACTCCCTCCCGCGCCGATTGTTCGCGGATGAAGCGTCCCATATGCTCATCGCCCACCCGGGTGATGAGGGCGGATTTGAGACCAAGCCTCGCGGTCCCGATGGCGATGTTGGTGGGGCAGCCGCCGACGGATTTGGCCAGTGTCGCCATGTCCTCGAGCCGGCCGCCGATCTGCTGGCCGTAAAGATCCACCGAGGAACGGCCGATGGTGATGACGTCGAGATCTTTCGTCTTATGATCCGTTGTCATCCATGCCCTCCAAATGCCAGCCCTGTACGGGCTGGAACGCGCATTTTTTGCGCCTCAGCCTTACTTGCGATAATGAAACACCTGTTCTATGTTGTGTCAATAACGGAATGTTTATTCCCTTTCTCGAATTGAGGAGACTTGCGAATGATTAGCGTTGGCGTGCTTGGTGCCGGGCGAATCGGACAGATTCATGCCCGCAATGTAGCGGCGCATCCCAAGGCCCGGCTGGTGGCAGTGACCGACGTCAGTGCCGACGCTGCCAACGGATTGGCCGCTGCAACCGGCGCCAAGGTTTTCGACAGCAACGAGGCTGTCATCGCCGACAATTCGGTGGGCGCCGTCCTCATCTGCACGCCGACCGACACCCATGCCGATCTCATCGAACTGGCGATCAAGGCGGGCAAGGCCGTGTTCTGCGAAAAACCGGTCGACCTGTCGGCTGCCCGGGTGCGGCAATGTCTCGATGTCGTGACTGCCGCCGGCGGCAAACTGATGATCGGCTTCAATCGCCGCTTCGATCCCAATTTCAATGCCCTCAAGCAGCGCCTACTGGAAGGTGAGATCGGGGCACCCGAGATCGTCAGCATCATCTCCAAGGATCCCTCGCCGCCGCCGGTTTCCTATATCGCCCGCTCGGGCGGCATCTTCCGCGACATGATGATCCACGACCTCGACCTCGCCCGCTATCTGCTGGGCGAGGAGCCGGTCGAGGTCTCGGCGATGGCGGCTGCCCTGGTCGATCCGGCAATTGGTGTCGCGGGCGATTTCGACAGTGCCGTGGTCAATCTCAAGACCGCAAGCGGCAAGCTGTGCCAGATCTCCAATTCGCGTCGCGCCACCTTCGGCTATGACCAGCGCATCGAGGTGCACGGTGCCTTGGGGATGCTGCGCGCCCATAACGTGCCGCTCACTACCGTGGAAAAGGCCGGCGCCCATGGCTTCACCACGGAACCGGCTCTGCCCTTCTTCCTGGAACGCTATGCCGCCGCCTACCGGGCGGAGATCGACACGTTCATCCAGGGCGTCCTGACGGGGGCCATGCTGCAGCCGACCGGCCTTGATGGGCTGAAGGCGCTGGAGCTTGCCGATGCTGCAACAGAGTCAGCAAAATCAGGCAAAACTGTGCGTCTCGCCTGAGGTATCGGCTGGCCTAGCTGGCGTCGCGGCGCTCACCCACCGCGACCGCCAGCGTCATGGCAAGGCAGGTCGTGGCGGACATCGCGCGGAAGGCTGCGTAATCCGTCTCGACGATCTCGAACAGCACCTTGGACAAGGGCGCCAAGGGACTGAATGGTGAATCGGTCATGGCGATCACCGGCACCTGCCGCTCCTGCAGCGTGGCGGCGAGGCCGATCGTCACCGGCGTATAGGGCGTGAAGCTGATGGCGATCGCCGCATCTCGCGGCCCGGCAAAGGCCGCCTCCTCGTTCCCGAGGCTCGCGATGTTGGTGATGAGGCCCGTGCGGATGTGCAGCTTCGAGAAGGCATAGGCGAGGTAAGAGGCGATCGGATAGGCGCGGCGCTGCCCGATGAGATAGATCGTCTCGGCCTTGGCCAGCAGATCCGCCGCCTGGTCGATCAGCGTCGGATCCATGGTCTTGTGGAGGCGCTGCAGCGAGGCCGCGGCGGCGCCGACGAACCCGTCCAGCAAGGCGCCCGACCCGCTCCTTGGATCATGGCTTTGCCGCAATGCAGCAAGGCGCTCCTGATAATTCGGCCAGCGATCCTTGAGGCGCGAGCGGAACACGTCCTGCAGATCTGAAAAACCGGCATAGCCCAGCGTCTTGGCAAACCGCACCAGGGTCGATGGCTGGACCGCCGCCTTGGCCGCGATCTCCGTCGTGGTGCCAAAGGCGATTTCATCGGGATGCGTCAGGGCGTATTCCGCCACCTGCACCAGGCGCTTTGGCATGCTCTCGCGCCGGGCCAGCGTCAGCGTGCGCAGTGCCTCAAAATCCTGCGGCAAATGCGCCGCGGCTCCCGTCGCCGATTCCGCCATCCCAACCCCGCCAGTTCACGACCCGAAGAAATGCCTGGGCACCATAGAGCGTGAAATCAGTATTGACATAGTCTGCAAAAAATGGAACATCCATTCCATAAGAAAAGAAAAATAAACTAAACATTCCTGATCGGGCGACAGCCAGGCGGGATGTGACTTGGGAGGATATTCCGGATGGGCGCGCCTGCCACGTCGCTGTGGCCCTGTCGCGCCGACCCACCCTCCCGCCACAGTTTCAAACTTGCAGCGCATCGCTTCTGCGCTGTGTCGGCACATCAAAAGAAGCATCTCGCGGGAGGAAACGCACAATGAAGACCCTTCTTAAATCAACCCTGGTTGCCGTCGCCGCTCTGTTTGCGGTCGGTGTCGCGGCCGGGCCGGCTGCGGCCGAGGGCGAACGTTTCGTGTTCGTCAGCCATGCACCGGATTCGGATTCCTGGTGGAACACCATCAAGACGGCGCTGAAGAACGCCGAGAGCGACATGAAGGTTAAGGTCGAGTACCGCAACCCGCCCTCTGGCGATCTTGCCGACATGGCGCGCATCATCCAGCAGGCCGCTGCCTCGAACCCCAACGGCATCATCACCACGATCGCCGATTTCGACGTGCTGCAAGGACCGATCAAGGACGCCATCGCCAAGGGCATCCCGGTGATCACGGTCAATTCGGGCACCATCAAGCAAAGCGAAGAACTGGGCGCCCTGCTCCATGTCGGCCAGCCAGAATATGATGCCGGCTTCGGTGCCGGCAAGCGCGCCAAGGCCGCCGGTGTCAAATCCTTCCTGTGCGTCAACCACTACATCACCAACCCGGCCTCGGTCGAACGCTGCCAGGGTTATGCTGATGCCCTGGGTGTGCCGCTCGGCGACCAGATGCTGGATTCCGGCATGGACCCGACCGACGTCTATAACAAGGTGAAGGCCTATCTCACCAAACACCCCGATACCAACGGCATCCTGGCTCTGGGGCCGAACTCGGCGGAACCCACCATCAAGTTGCTGAAGGATGGCGGCAGCGCCAGCAAATACAACTTCATCACCTTCGATCTGTCGCCCGACATCGCCCAGGCGATCAAGGACGGGATGATCGAATCCGCCATCGACCAGCAGCCCTATCTGCAGGGCTACCTGCCGGTGGTGTTCCTCACTCTCTATAGCCGCTATGGCATCATGCCCGGCAACAGCGTCAATTCCGGCCCCGGCTTTGTCACCAAGGACAATGTCGCCACGGTCGAGAAGCTCGCCGGCGAATATCGCTAATCATCTCAACCTGTCCAACTGGGTCCGGGAGCAACGCTCCCGGACCTCACTTCTTTTGATTAAGACGAGTTAGCCATGACGGAGTTGTCCATGAACGCTGAAGCAAAGGCCGACGAGAGGGTCGGGCGGGAATCGCGCCTGCGCCATTTGCTGTCGAAGCCGGAATTCGGCGCGCTGGCCGGCACCGTGCTGGTGTTCCTGTTCTTCGGCCTGACCGCGCAAGGCTCCGGCATGTTTGCAGCCGACGGTATCCTGAACTGGACCACCGTCTCGGCGCAGCTGATGATCCTGGCGGTAGGTGCCGCCCTCCTGATGATTTCCGGCGAGTTCGACCTGTCCCTTGGCTCCATGATCGGCTTTGCCGGCATGATGATCGCCATTCCCACCATCTATTTCGGCGTACCCATCTGGCTGTCCGTGGTCCTCGCCTTCGCCGGGGCCTTTGGTATCGGGTTCCTCAATGGCCTCATCGTGGTCCGGACCGGCCTGCCATCCTTCATCGTGACGCTGGCGTCCCTGTTCATCCTGCGCGGCCTTACCATCGCGCTCTCCATTCTGTTCGCCAACCGCACCATCGTCGGCGGCGTGCGCGAAGCGGCCGAAGGTACCTTTGTCGGTTGGCTGTTTGGCGCCAAGGTCGGCAACGGTTTCTTTGTCTTCCTGGCGGATCACGACATCATCAGCAAGCTGCCCAATGGCGCGCCCTCAGTGCCCGGCATTCCCATGGTCGTGGTCTGGGCATTGGTCATCGCCATCCTGGCCGGCATCATCCTGTCGCGCACCCACTACGGCAATTGGATCTTTGCCAGTGGCGGTGATGCGAAGGCCGCGCGCAATGTCGGCGTGCCCGTGAATGCCGTGAAGATCTCGATGTTCATGCTGACCGCCTTCTGCGCCACCGTCTATGCCGCCTGCCAGGTGTTCGAGTTCGGCTCGGCCGCCGCCGACCGTGGCCTTCTCAAAGAGTTCGAGGCAATCATCGCGGCCGTCATCGGCGGGTGCCTGCTGACTGGCGGATACGGGTCGGTGATCGGGGCGTGTCTCGGCGCCCTCATCTTCGGCGTGGTCCAGATCGGCATCCTGTTCACCGGCATCAACAACGATTGGTTCCGTGTCTTCCTCGGCGTCATGCTGCTGATTGCCGTGCTGTTCAACAATTTCGTCCGCCGCCGCGTTACAGGGGAGCGCTGACATGTCCCAAACAACCGCCCCCCTCATCGAAGTCCGCGACCTGATCAAAACCTTCGGCCCGGTCATTGCGCTCAACGGCGTCTCGCTCTCGGTCAATGCCGGTGAAGTGCTGTGCCTGCTGGGCGATAACGGCGCCGGCAAGTCGACCTTGATCAAGACATTGTCCGGTGTCCACAAACCCAGCCAGGGCGATTTCCTGGTCGATGGCGAGAAAGTCAATTTCGACAGTCCGCGCGATGCCTTGAATGCCGGCATCGCCACGGTCTATCAGGATCTCGCCATGATCCCCCTGATGTCGATCACGCGCAATTTCTTCATGGGCCGCGAGCCTTTGAAGCGCGTCGGCCCGATGAAATTCATGGATATGGGTTTTGCCGACAAGGTGGCGCGCGAGGAAATGGTGCGCATCGGCATCGATATCCGCAACCCACAGCAGGCGGTGGGGACGCTGTCCGGCGGCGAGCGGCAATGCGTCGCGATCGCGCGCGCCGTCTATTTCGGCGCCAAGGTGCTGATCCTCGACGAACCTACCTCGGCACTGGGTGTCCGGCAGACCTCCATGGTCCTGAAATACATCTTCCAGGTCCGCCAGAAGGGCCTCGGCGTCATCTTCATCACCCACAATGTGCGCCACGCCCATGCCGTCGGCGACCGTTTCACGGTCCTCAACCGCGGCAAGACGCTGGGCACCTATGCCAAGAGCGAGATCGAACTCGACGATCTCCAAAACCTCATGGCCGGCGGGCGCGAACTGCAGGATTTGTCGGCGGCACTCGGCGGCACCGTATAAGTTTTCTTTCGGGAACCTTCATGAACACCATCGGTATCGGTCTTATCGGCACAGGCTTCATGGGCAAGTGCCATGCCTTGGCCTGGCATGCGGTCAAGGGCACCTTCGGCGATGTGCCGCAGCCGACGCTCGAAATCCTCTGCGATCTCGATCCCGAGATGGCCAGGCAACGCGCTGCGCAGTTCGGCTTTGCCCGTGCAACAGCCCATTGGCGGGACGTGATCGCAGACCCGAAGGTCGATGTGGTCTCAATCACCTCGCCTAATTCGGATCATCGTGAGATGGCGCTGGCGGCGCTCGCCGCCGGCAAGCATGTCTGGTGCGAAAAGCCGATGGCACTGACCCTGGCCGACGCCGAGGCGATGGCAGCGGCGGCGGCATCAGCCAAAGGCCGTACGCTGCTTGGCTATAACTATGCGCAAAATCCCGCGATCGGCCATGCCAAGCGCCTCATCGAGGGTGGCGAGATCGGCCGCGTGCTGCATTTCCGCGGCAAGGTCGACGAGGATTACATGGCCGACGGCGACCTGCCCTGGTCCTGGCGCTGCCGGCTGGAAACCGCTGGCCTGGGTGTCCTTGGCGACATCATGTGCCATCTCGTTTCGATCGCCCTCCATCTCGTCGGCCCGATCGAGTCCGTCTCTGCCGATATCGACACGGCTTATAGAACCCGTCCGGTGCCGAACGAGCCCGGCAAGGTGGGCGATGTCGAGAATGAGGATATCGCCCAGGCCCTGGTGCGCTTCAAATCGGGCTTCACCGGGGTTCTGTCCGCAAGCCGCGTTGCCTGGGGCCGCAAGAACCATCTCGCCTGGGAAGTGCATGGCAGCCGCGGCAATCTCATCTGCGACCAGGAACGGATGAACGAGCTGCAGCTGTTCACCGCTGACGGGGTTGAGGCCACGCGCGGCTTCCGCACCATCCTCACCGGCCCGCTGCATCAACCCTATGATCGCTTTTGCCCGGCACCGGGACACGGTCTCGGCTTCAACGATCTGAAGGTGATGGAAGCGGCGCATTTCCTGCGCGTGATCACCGCCCAGGGTGAGCCGGGGGGCGAAACGCCGCTCATCGATTTTGCCCGCGGGCTCTATATCGAGCGTGTCATCCATGGCATCGCGGCGTCGGCGGCCAGCAGGAATTGGGTCAAGATCGCAGGTTAAAAATCTGGCTGACCATACCTGCGATCATCGCTTCCGTTCGCGCCAGGCATCCATGGCCTGATAGGCCCAATAGGTCAGCTGCACGGCAGCACGGCCGAACGGGCCGCCATTCCAATCGAGCCCGAAGGGGGCGAAGAGCCGGTAGCGATCGCTCTCGCCGGTGATGGCCTGAGCGATCACCCGGCCACCGATCGCGGTCGTGTTCATGCCGTGGCCGCCAAAGCCCGTGCAGTACCACAGCCCCTCTGCCTGCCGGCCGATCTGTGGCATCAGATGGCGGGCATAGGACATGAGGCCCGACCAGGCCGCATCGATTTTAACATCGTTCAGCTGCGGATAAGTGCCAACCATCTGCCGCCGCAGCACAGACGCGAGGTCCAGCGGATCCTGGGTGCGCGTCGTGATACGGCCACCCCATAGCAACCGGCCACCCTCGACAATCCGGTAATAATCGCCAGCGCGGCGATCGTCGGCGATCGCAGCTTTCGTGCGAATGCTTTGCGGCAACAGATCGCCCAAAGGTTCCGTCAACAGCACATAGGTCGCGATGGGCAGATAGCTGCGCACCAATTGGGATGCCACGCCATCGGTATAGCCACCGCCGGCAAAGACCACATGCTGCGCGGCGATCTTGCCGGCGGCGGTGGTCACGACATGTCCGGCGCTTTGACGGGCTACGGCAATCGCCGCGGTATCTTCGAAAATCTCGCCGCCCAGGCGCTGGACCTCCGCCGCCACGGCACGGGCATAGTTCAATGGATGGAAATGGAAGCCGTCGGGTTCATAGAGACCTTGGTAATAGACTTCGGAGGCCAGCATTTCGCGTACCTGCGCCCGGTCGCGGAACTCAAGCTTCTCGCCAAAGCGCGCATTCATCTCGGCCTGGTGCTTTTTCAGCTCGTCGGCGCCGTCATGGCGCAGGACGCGCAGGATGCCCGGCGTCACGTCGGCACCGGAAATGCCAAGGGCCGCGATATTCTCGCGCACCATCTCGACACCCTCCATCGAGAGGCGATAGAGACTGTCGGCATCTGCCGGGCTGCAGCGACGCTGGATGTTTTCAAGGCCCGTCGAATAGCCGGCGACGACGAAGCCGCCATTGCGCCCGGAGGCACCCCAGGCAATTCGGTGCCGTTCAACAAGTGCAACCTTGCGGCCACGCCGCGCCAGTTCCAGCGCCGTGGTGAGGCCGGCGAGACCGCCGCCGATGATGCAAACATCAACGGCCACGTCGCGCGACAAGGCCGGATAGGGCGTATCGTTGCTGACGGTGCGCCGGTAATAAGTATCGATATAGGAAGTGGTCATGATCTCTCGTGCCAGAATTTCTGTCAGGATGCCGTAACACCCAGGCTATATCAGGGCGTCGTCACGCCACGGCTATATCAGGGCGTCGTCACGCCCAGGCGATGGGCACGATAGCCGCCCGTGAGGATGTCGCGCCACCAGGTTTCGTGCTCCAGATACCATTCAACGGTGCGCGCCAGTCCCGCGTCGAAATCGACCTCGCCGCGCCAGCCGAGCTCGCGCTCCGCCTTGGCGGGATCGATCGCATAACGGAAATCATGGCCCGGCCGGTCGGTGACATAGGCGATACGGTCGGCGTAATGGCCCGACGTCAGCGGGCGCAACCGGTCGAGCTCCCGGCAGATCGCCTTGACCACATCGATGTTGCGCCGCTCATTATGGCCGCCGATATTGTATTTCTCTCCCACGCGCCCTTTTTCGGCAACAGCCATCAGCGCGCTGACATGGTCCTCGACAAACAGCCAGTCACGGATGTTTTCACCCTTGCCATAGACCGGCAGGCTCTCACCGGAAAGTGCCCGGATGATGCAATGGGGAATGAGTTTTTCGGGAAACTGATAGGGGCCATAATTGTTCGAGCAATTGCTGATCAAAACCGGCAGGCCATAGGTCTTGTACCAGGCCAGGGCCAGATGGTCGGAAGCTGCCTTGCTGGCCGAGTAAGGTGAATTCGGCCGATAGGCTGTTTCCTCGGTAAAGAAACCCTCCGCCTTCAGCGAACCATAGACCTCGTCCGTCGACACATGGACGAAGCGGAAATTGTCCGCAGCAGCACCCGTGAGTCCGCGCCAGAAGCCAAGCGCCGCGGAGAGCAGGCGCTGCGTGCCGATCACATTCGTCTGCAGAAAGACTTCCGGCCCGTCGATGGATCGGTCGACATGGGATTCCGCGGCAAGATGGAAGACAATCTCCGGCTGGAACGCCGCGAACAGCTGCCGCAGGGCATCAGCGTCGCAGATATCTGTTTCCGACAGTCGGTAATTGCCGGCAGTACTCACACTCTCGAGTGAATTGAGATTGGCGGCGTAGGTGAGCTTGTCGACATTGAGGACATGATGGCCGGCAGGACCGGCCAAATGACGGCACAGCGCCGAGCCGATGAAACCCGCCCCGCCGGTGACCAGAATGCGTTTCTTGTTCATGCTGATATTCTTTGCCCCATGGTCTTCCAGCGGTCCCCAATCACATCATCAGGGCGGGGAGAATCTCCCGCAAGGCCTGATCCCACGGTCGTGGCTGCGTCGCAAAGCGCCTTTCGTAAAGCGCCGTATCCAGCACCGAATAAGCCGGCCGCCGCGCCGGCAAATTGAGATCGCCGGCAGAAATGGGCGTCAGGGTGATGGCGCTCCGGTCATGGGCATTGACGGCATCGATCACGATCCGGGCGACGTCGTGCCAGCTGGCGATACCGCTATTGGCAAAGTTGACGACGCCACTGCCGTCCGGATGCCGCGCAAGGGCGCGCGCCGCGACCTGCAGCACCACCTGCGCCAGATCGCCGGCAAAGGTCGGGCGGCCGATCTGGTCATTGACCACCTTCACGGCCTGGTTCTTGCGCCCCGCCGCGATGATCTTCTGCGGAAAGCTGGCACCGGCCAGGCCAAAGACCCAGGACGTCCGGACGATCGCTGCCGCCGGCATGATGGTCATGACCCCTTCATCCGCCGCGGCCTTCGACCGGCCATAGGCATTGATCGGTAAGAGCGGGTCGGATTCGAGATAGGGTGCGCCCTTGCCGCCGTCGAAAACATAGTCGCTCGACACATGGATGAAGGGGATCCGGCTCTCCTGGCAATAGGCCGCCAGCAGCATGGGCAACGCCGTGTTGAGTGCCGCCGCCGCATATGGCTGCTGCTCAGCGAGATCGACCGCGGAGAAGGCCGCCGCATTGATCACGATGTCGGGGCGATGGTGGGCAAGGGTTTCCCGCAACGCCTGCGGATCCTGCGATGGCAGGTCAGCACGGCCCAGGAATGTCAAGCTGAGACCGGTCATGGCCGCCTCAGCTGGCGGCACGGCGGCAGCCAGGGCCTGCGCCCCCAGCAGAGCCTGTGCCAATTGTCCCGACTTGCCGATGATGATGACCCGCGCGGTCATTGATCGCTCTTCACGCCTGCCGATGATGCCCCCGCATCACATAGCATCTTTCAGGGCTGCCACGGAACGCCGATCCGACCGGCCCGACATTGGCACGCCGGCACATAACACGCCGGCATATGACACGCCGGGGGATCGCCGCGACAGATATATAGTGGGGCAACTGCGGCAGCCTGCGCGCAATGCGCCTGGCAAAGCTTGGCGTCCCCAACGGGAGTCGAACCCGTGTCTTCACCGTGAAAGGGTGGTGTCCTAGGCCTCTAGACGATGGGGACGTATGGAGGCGGTTGCGGGGGCCTTTTAGCCGCTGAAGGCCGGGAATGCAACAGGGGGAATGGCCCGCCCCGCACATTAGGGCCACATTATCTGCTGCCCCCTTTGCGCCAAACCGCCCTATCTGCATAATGCGCCGCCCGGGCCAGCCGGCTGGGCGTCGGAAATCCGGCTTACGGCCCATCATTTTCCATCTTTTTCAATATATTAGAGGTCAACATGTCACTGAAGCGTCTGGGCGATCCGTCGGTCATCTCTGATGCCGTCATCCACAACAATATCGTCTATCTGGCCGGCCAGGTGGCGGAAGACCCGGTGTCGGCCTCGGTTTACGAGCAGACCAAGAATATCCTGGGCCAGATCGATGCCCTGCTGAAGGAAGCCGGCACCGACAAGACCAAGATCATCAAGACCAACATCTGGCTCTCGGACATTTCGACCTTCCAGGACATGAACAAGGCCTGGAAGGAATGGGTCGTGAAGGGCGAAGCCCCGGCCCGCGCCACCGTCGAAGCCAAGCTCGCCGACCCGAAATGGAAGGTCGAGATCATGATGACCGCCGCGATCTAAGCTGCGGTTCGCCGTTTGCAGCAACGCCCGCACCTTCACCGGTGCGGGCGTTTTGTTTTTGGACGAGAGAGTCGGGCCCAAGGCCCATCAGACGGCTGTGATCAAATGGCTCGGGTCGGCGAGATCATCCAGACTGTTGATGGTCCCCGTGCCGACACCGGCGAGGGTCAGTTGATCGCCATCGTTGAAGGTGATGACCACATCCTTCCCGAGCCCATGATCGACCGTGCTTTTCACCGTCGCCAGCAGATCGGCAAGATCGGTGTCGCCGTCGCCGTCACTGTCGAACAGATCGAGGAAGTCCAAGAAATCGGTCGTGCGATCGAAATCCTTGATAACGTCGCGCCCCTGAAGACCGCCGGTCAGGGCAAAGATGTCGGAACCGGTGCCGCCGGTCATCGTGTCATTGCCGAGCCCGCCGAACAGGAAATCGTCGCCAGCACCACCGATCAGAATATCGTTGCCGCTTTCACCGACCAGCTGATCGATACCGCCACCGCCATCCAGGGTATTGTTGAGATTGTTGCCGAGGATGGTGTTGGCAAGATCGTTGCCGGTGCCCTTCAGCGCTGACCCCTGCAACAGCACGTCCTCGACATTGAGGAGATCCTTCAGCGAGAAATCGACCGTCGTCACCACGCGGTCCACGCCGTCGTTGAAAGCCTCCACGATCACATCGCCTTTATTGTCGACAAAATAGGTGTCGCTACCGTCATTGCCCGTCATCTTGTCGGCGCCACTCCCGCCATTGAGAATGTCGTCGCCAAAGCCGCCTGCCAGGCTGTCGTTGCCCGCATTGCCGTTCAATG
The DNA here is from genome assembly GCF_056404715.1 of Dongia sp. P2_B8. NCBI lineage: Bacteria > Pseudomonadati > Pseudomonadota > Alphaproteobacteria > Rhodospirillales > Dongiaceae > Dongia > Dongia sp. P2_B8. The sequence goes on from NZ_JBFUDM010000006.1 coordinate 65,226, forward strand.
TGTCGTTGCCATCCTTGCCGTCGATGATGTTGGCGGCGGCGTTGCCGGTGAGTACGTTTTCTTCATTCGTGCCCGTCAGCAGCTTCGCCGTCGCACCGGTCAGCGTGGCATTCTCGACATGCAGATAGTTGACATTGTTGAGGTCGATGTCGATCGAGCTTGTCAATGAATCGATGCCCTGATCGGCACCCTCGATGATGGCATCCAGCTTGCTGTCGATGACATAGAAATCGCCCGCAAACCCGCCGACCATGAGATCGGCGCCGGTGCCCCCATCGAGAATATCGTTCTGGTCGCCGCCGATCAGCACGTCGTTGCCGGTGCCGCCACTGATCCTGTAGGAGGTGCCGCCTTGACCCCTGATGGAATTGTCGGCCGCATTGCCGACAAGTTCAACAATACCGCTGGCAGTCGTCGTAAACTCGAGATCCTCGACATTTGCCGCCAGCGTGTACTTGCCGGTGAAGCCGGCGATGGTCGCGACGATCTTGTCATGGTTTCCCTGGTTGACAAGTTCCGTCACGATATCCTTGGCATCGTCGACGACGTAGAGATCGACACCCTTGCCACCCGACATGTGATCGGCGCCTGCCAATCCGTTCAGCCGGTTGTCGAGATCATTGCCGATGATGATATTGGCGAGCTCGTTGCCGAGGCCGACGACAGCCTTGTCGCCGGTCAGCGTCAGATTCTCGATATTGCTGCTCAGCGTGAAGTTGGCTGACGACTTGACCAGATCGATACCGCGCGCGGCGCCCTCGATAACGAAGTCATCCTGATCATCGACAAGATAGATATCGTTGCCGAACCCGCCCAACATCGTATCGGCACCGGCGCCGCCATCGATGATATTGGCCTTGTCATTGCCATAGATGAGATTGGCACTGGCATTGCCCGTTGCCTTGACGGCGCTGCCGGTGATTTCCAGATTCTCAATTCCGCTATAGTCCAGCAGCGAGACATCGAACGAGGCAATGATATCGTCGATATCGCCGGGGTTCTTGCTGATTTCCTCGACGATGTCGCCCTTATTGTCGAGCACATAGGTATCGCTGCCCGACCCGCCGATCAGTTTGTCGATTCCGCCCTTGCCATCGAGATAATCATCGCCATTCCCGCCCGACAGCACGTTTTTGCCGCTATTGCCGATGAACCCGTTATCCAGATCGTCGCCAAACAGATCGAAATTCCGGCTGCCGGTCAGCGTGATATTCTCCACCTCGGTCTTGAACAGATCGATGAGAATGCCCGTGACGATCTTGTTGAACATATTCAGGTCCAGGACGACCGTGTCACTGCCGCCGCCACCGGTTTCCTTGATGACGTCCTGGAGGCTGTTGACGAAATAGGTGTCGTTGCCAGCGCCACCCTCCATCACATCATTGCCCAAGCCACCGTCGATGATGTTGTTGCCCTCGTCGCCGGTAATGTCGTTATCCGCCGCATTGCCGGTGGCGTTGTGATTGCCGCCGCCGAACAAAGTGAGATTTTCCAGATTGGCGCCGAGCTTGTAGTCGATACCCTGGGCCAGCACCGTATCCTCGGTGCCTTCAAGCAATCCGGCCTTCTCGGTGACGATATCCAGCTTGTCGTCGACAAAATAGGCATCGTTCCCCTTGCCGCCGATCAGCGTGTCGGCACCGCCTTTGCCATCGAGGAAATTATCGGAATCGCTGCCGGTAATGACGTTCTTGCCTGCATTGCCGTTGCCGAACGCAGCCCCGTCCTTCAGCACCAGGTTTTCGACATTGTCGGCAAGTGTATAGGCGAGCGTGCTTGAGATGACGGTATCTATGCCGCCCTTACTATCCTCAATCACCGTGTCAGCCGTCTTGTCGACGAAGTAGGTGTCATTGCCGAGGCCACCCTTCATCGTATCGACGCCCTCGGCGCCATCGATGATATTGGCGGCGTTGTTGCCTTCGATGAAATTGTTGGCGCTGTTACCGGTCGCCTTGATGGCGCTCCCGGTGATGGTCAGATTCTCGATGCCGACGAAATTCGCCAGCGACACCTCGAAGCTGGCAACAATCTTGTCACCGCTATCCGTATTCGTCCCTTCGTCGACAGTGTCGAACTTGTCGATGATGTAGGTATCGTTGCCGGCGCCGCCACGCAAAATGTCCGCGCCGGCGCCACCGTCGATGATATCGTCGCCGCCAAGACCTTCGATGAAGTTTTTCCCGGCATTGCCGGTAAGTTTATTGGCGACACTCGAACCGACGATCTCGGCGGCCCGCGTACCCGTTAGAACCAAATTTTCGAGGTTGAGTGATTCGGACAGTGTGAAGCCGAAGCTCTCGACCGCATTTGCATTGATGATGACGGTGTCGTTGCCGCCGTTGAAGGCTTCGACGATTACGTCGTCGGCATCGTCGAGGAAATAGGTGTCGTCGCCATCGCCGCCGGTCATGCCGTCGGCGCCGAGGCCGCCGTTCAGGATGTCATTACCCTGGCCGCCGAACAGGCCGTCGATGCCGGCGCCGCCATTCAGCTTGTCGTCGCCGCCATTGCCGAAAATCGTGTCATCGAGACCCGTGCCGGTGAGAGTGTCGTTGCCGGCGCCACCGTTAAGGAATTTACCGAAGGGCATTTCATCTATCTCCTGGACGTTGCTTGAGGTCGAAACAAAAGATCGATGTGATCTGCATGTTTCTTCTGAAGAGGAGATAGCCGGCACTGGATCCGGGGGCTGTGAACGGCTTCACAGATCAGGAAAGGTCGCGGAAAAACCCCGGCAGGAGCGCGCCTTCGGTGCGCGGGTACCTGGTTAAAATATTAAAATACCTAAGAAATATTCGCTCTAGGCGCTCAATTCGCTGCGCCGTTCCTCTAGCTCCAGCCAGCGCAGTTCCGCCGTTTCCAGATCGGCCTGCTTCTGGGCCAGCAGGGCACTGGCCTTTTCAAACTTGGCCGGGTCGCGGGCATAGAGATTGGGATCGGCCAAGGCTGCCTCGATGGTCTTCACCTCGGCTTCCAAGGTCGTCATGCGGTCGGCCACTTGGTCGAGCGCCCGCTGGTCCTTCGACGACCAGCGCGGCGTCTCCGCCGTCACCGCTACCCGAGGTGCCGCCGCTTTTGCTACCGGTTTCGCCTGCACCGCATGGCGCTCGGCATCCTTGCGCTGGTCGAGATAGTCGGAATAGCCGCCGGGATATTCCTCGACCACGCCATCGCCTTCGACAGCGACGATCGAGGTGGCGAGCCGGTCGAGGAAATCGCGGTCATGGCTCACCACGATCACGGTCCCGTCGAAATCACCCAGCACATCCTGCAGCAGATCCAGCGTATCCATGTCGAGATCGTTGGTCGGCTCATCGAGGATGATGAGATTGGCGGGCTGGGCGAACAGTTTGGCGAGCAGCAACCGTGCTCGCTCGCCGCCCGACAAGGCGCGTACCGGCATGGTCGCCTGCTTCTCGTCGAACAGGAAGTCGCGCAGGTAAGCCACCACATGGCGCGAGCGGCCTTGCGCCACGATGGAATCGCCGCCCCCTGACGCCAGCGTTTGCCACAAGGTCTTGTCGAGATCGAAGCTTTCCCGCCGCTGGTCGAGATAAAGCGGCGTCACATTGGTGCCGAGCTTCAACTTGCCGCCATCGGGGGCGAGGTTGCCGGTGAGTATCTTGATGAGCGTCGTCTTGCCGGCACCATTTGGGCCGATAACGCCGATACGGTCGCCGCGCTGAATGCGCGTCGAGAAGCTGTTGACGATGGGCCGCACCGTACCGTCCGGCCGCGTGAAGGTCTTCGAGATCTTCTCGGCCTCGATCACCACCTGGCCGCCCTGCACCGCCTCGCCCAGTTCCAGCTTGGCGCGGCCAATGGCACGCAAGGCCTCGGCACGCTCCTTGCGCAAGGCCATCAGTCCACGGCGGCGGCCTTCATTGCGCGATCGCCGTGCGGTGACGCCGCGCGCCATCCAATATTCTTCCTGCTCGATCTTCTTTTCCAGCCGCCGCGATTCTGCCGCCTCTTGTGCTGCGATATTGCCGGACCATTCCTCGAAACCGGCGAAATTGCCGTCCATCTCGAACATGCGGCCGCGGTCCAGCCACAGCACGCGCTTGGAAAGAGCATTCAAGAATGTTCGGTCATGGCTGATCATCAGGATGCCGCCGGGAAAGGCCGCCAGCTCCTGTTCCAGCCATTCGATCGTGGGAAGATCGAGATGGTTGGTGGGCTCGTCCAGCAACAGGATTTCCGGCTCTGCCACCAAGGCGCGCGCCATGGCAGCCCTTCGCCCCTCGCCACCCGACAGGGTCGCAATATCGCGCGCCGGGTCGAGGTCGAGATGATCCAGCACCCGGGCGATGCGGTAATCGTCTTCATCCGCCCCGGGCAGGGCCGCAGTCACGAATTTCGCGACGCTGCCACCGGCCGAGAGCTCCGGGCTTTGTGACAAATAGCCGATGCGCGTCCCCGGCTGCAGGAAGCGGGTACCGCCATCGAGGTCGATCGTCCCCGCCAAGGCCTTGAGAATGGTCGATTTACCCGACCCATTGGCGCCAACCAGCGCCACCCGCTCGCCTTTTCCCAGGGTGAGCGTGATGCCGGAAAAGAGCGGCTTGCCGCCAAAAGTGATGGCGGCGTCACGCAAGGCGATAAGGGGCGGTGCGGGGGGCATTTCTGGCCAATTCAAAAGGTCACGACAATAGAGGGCTGACCTACTTGATGCCGCGTTCCTTGGCAATCCTGTCATAGGCGGCGTTGAGGGTGGCCACCTTCTCATTGGCCAGCGCCACGAACTCGGCGGGCAGGCCCTGGGCCATCAATTTGTCGGGGTGGTTTTCCCGCATCAGGCGCCGCCAGCTGGTGCGGATCTCCTCGTCGGTCTGCTCGCGCCGCACGCCGAGAATGGTATAGGGGTCGGCGTGATCGGGCCCGACATTGACCTCGCGCATCCGGACGAAATCGGCATCCGAAAAGCCGAAAATCCGGGCCACATCGTGAATGAAGGCGATTTCCGCCTCATGCACCTCGCCATCGGCCCGGGCGATGTGAAAGAGACCGTCGATCAATTCCTCAAGCACCGGGTGGCGTTCGTCGAACATGCTGGCCAATTGCCGTGCATAGGCATCGAATCCAGCGACATCGCGCTTTGCCTGGTCGAACACCCGCGCCACATTGTTGATCTCGTCGGCCGGAATCTTGAAGACCTGCTTGAAGGCCGCGACCTCGGCCCGGCTGACCGTGCCGTCGGCCTTGGCCATCTTGGCGCCCAAGGCAATGACCGCGATGGTGAAGGCGATCTCGCGCGTCGCCCGCCGGTCATCGGGTGTTGCCGGCAGCGCCTCTTCTTCCAGCTGCTTGTCGATGGCATGGCCGGCCAACGCGCCCAAGAGCGCGCCCAAAGGCCCGCCCAGCGCGAAGAAGCCAGCCGCTCCGCCGATGATTTTTCCCCAAACGCTCATGGTGTCAGAAGGTGCCCGCCTGCGATGACAAGGCCTAAACCATAACCAGCCCCCGCCACGATTGCCAGCTTCGGCGCAGCCATCACCGCGACGGATCAGCGCAGAAGGCCGCCCTGTTTTTATTTCCCTCCCCCCTTGAGGGGGAGGGCCAGGGAGGGGGGTATCTCACCACCATTTGGTAACCGCGAGACTGAAATGAACCAACACCCCCCTCCCGCGCTGCCGCGCGACCTCCCCCTCAAGGGGGGAGGTAAATTTATTCAAAGGCGCTAGCCGGTATTCTCCTCCCCCAAAATAAACGCCGCCCCCTTCTCTGCCACCATCATGGCCGGGGCATTCGTGTTGGCCGAGGGGATGGTGGGGAAGATCGAGGCATCAATGACACGCAGGCCGCTCACGCCATGAACGCGGAGCCGTAGGTCAACCACGGAATCCTGCGCGCCCGGCCCCATGCGGCAGGTGCCGGAAGGATGAAAGATCGAGTAGGCCGATTCCCGCACATAGGCGGCGAGCTCATCCACCGATTGCGTCGCTGGGCCTGGCTTGGTCTCGCTGCGGATGATCCCGCCCAGCGCCTTTGTGGTGGCATAGCGGCGCATCAATTGTGCCGCTTCCACGATCTCCGCCATGTCTTCCGCCGTGCTCAGCAGATTGGGCTGGATTTCCGGCGCCACATGGGCATCCGCCGCCCGCAGACGCAGAAAGCCACGGCTTGATGGCCGGCATGGCGAGGCACTCAAGGAGAAGGAAGGGGTGGACCGAACCTTGATGAGTGCGCGGCTGTCAGGTGATGCTTTTTCATAGGCGAGCGGGCAGAAATAAAGCTGGATGTTGGGCCGCGCCCGGTCCTTGGACGAACGGACGAAACCGCCTGCCTGGTTGAGGCTCATCGACAACGGTCCGCGCCGCAGCAGCGCATATTGCGCCCCGGCCTTGATGCGCCCGATCCAATTCCCCAACTCGCTGTTGAGCGTCGGCACCCGTGCCTCGAAGAAATGATCATAGCAGATATGATCCTGCAGGTTGCGGCCGACCGCGGGGGCATCGTGCTTGACCTCGATCCCGAGTGCCCGCAATTCCTCCGCAGGCCCGATGCCGGAGAGCAGCAACAGCTGCGGCGACCCGATGGCGCCAGCGCTCAAGATCACCTCGCGCCTGGCACGGATCTCCACCTCGGCACCCTCGCGGCGACAACGCAACCCCACGACACGGCTGCCCTCGATCGTCAGCTTCAGCACATGGGCACCGGTCAGCACGGTGAGATTAGATCGCTTCAGCGCCGGCCGCAGATAGGCCTTGGCCGAGGAATGGCGCTGGCCGCTCTTGGTGTTGATCTGGTAGTGGCCGACACCTTCTGCCTGGGCACCGTTGAGATCAGAGAGATGCCGGAAGCCCAGTTCTTCCGACGCCCTGAAGAAGGTCTCGCAGATCGGATGCGCATCGCGCCCCATCTGCGTCACATGCATCGGGCCGCCAGCGCCATGGAGGTCGCTGTTGCCCAGATCATGATCTTCCATCGCGCGGTAGAAGGGCAGCACGTCGGACCAGCCCCAGCCCTTGTTGCCGGCGGCTTCCCAATCGTTGAAATCTGCGGCCTGCCCGCGCGCAAAGACCATGGCGTTGATCGAACCAGACCCGCCCAGCACCTTGCCGCGCGGGTAATAGATCACGCGGTCATTCAGCGACGGCACCGGCGCGCTGTCGAACATCCAATTGACCCGTGGGTCGAAAAAGGTACGCGCATAGCCCACCGGCACATCGATATCAAAGCGCCGGTCGCTTGGCCCCGCCTCGATCAGCAATACCTTGTGGCGGCCATCCGCCGTCAGCCGGTTGGCGAGGACACAGCCGGCCGACCCGCCGCCGATGATGATGAAATCCGTTTCCATGAGAGCTCCGCATGCAAGCCGCCTATTTAGACCGCGCCCAGGGACGCTCGGCTATGAATATTCGGCATTGGCGCGGTTCTTTTTTGGCAAATCGTCAACGCTGCACTGCCACAATCCATGGCGCAGATTGACAGTCGATACTGCTCTCAGCTTCTAATGGGTAAGCCATAACCCCTACCCCCTGGGCATCATGAAAATCGCTGGTCTCAAGACATTCGTCGTCGGCAATCCGCCGCCCTCTTTCGGTGGCCAATATTTCATCTTCGTGAAGCTGGTCACCGATGACGGGATCGAAGGTGTGGGCGAAGTCTATGGCACCGCCTTCGGGCCGAAGGTGATGGTGGCGGCGATCGAGGATATCTATCAGCGCTATGTCGAGGGCATGGACCCGTTCCATATCGAGAAGCTGTGGCGGCTGGTCTATGGCTCCGGCTACACGCTGCGCCCCGACGTCACCGCGATGAGCGTCTTGTCCGCGATCGAAATCGCGTTGTGGGACATCAAGGGCAAGGCAACGGGGAAGCCGGTCTATGAACTCCTGGGCGGCAAGGTGCATGAGCGCCTGCGCTCCTACACCTATATCTATCCCGATACCGCGAAGGGCCAGGACAGCAGCATCTATTGGAATGCGGAAGCCTCGGCGGAACGTGCCGCACATTATGTGAAGATGGGCTTCACCGGCATCAAATTCGATCCGGCCGCCCCCTATTCGCCTTTCGATCCACGTCAGCCCTCGCTGGAATCCATGGATCTCTGCGAGAAGTTCTGCCGGCTCATCCGCGAGGCTGTGGGCTCGAAGGCCGATCTTCTTTTCGGCACCCACGGACAGTTCACCACGGCAGGCGCCATCCGTTTTGCCCAGCGGCTGGAGAAATACCAGCCGCTCTGGTTCGAGGAACCGACCCCGCCGGAAAAGCCCGAGGACATGGCACTCGTTGCCCGCGGCACCACCATTCCCATCGCCACCGGCGAGCGGCTGGTGACCAAATACGAATTCGCGCGCGTGCTGGAAAACCGCGCGGCCTCGATCCTGCAGATGCAGGTCGGGCGCGTGGGCGGCCTTTTGGAAGCCAAGAAGATCACCAGCATGGCGGAAAGCTATTACGCCCAGATCGCCCCGCATCTTTACGCCGGACCGGTCATCGGCATGGCCAACGTGCATCTTGCCGCCTGCAGCCCGAATTTCCTGATCCTGGAAAGCATCGAAACCTGGGGCGGTTTCCATGGGAAAATCATCAAGAAGCCGGTGCAGTGGGAGGCAGGCTATGTCATCCCGCCGACCGAGCCGGGATTGGGCGTCGAACTCGATGAGGACGTGGCCCGCGCCCACCCTTATACTGGCAGCAATCTGCATCTGGAGATGACCAACAAGGTTATCCAATAGAAACCAACCGGGGAGGCATCATGCGTTACGGGTTCATCGGTCTCGGCCATATCGGCACGCACCTTGCCGCCTGTTTGCAGCGCGGCGGCTTCCCCCTCATCGTCCACGATCTGCGGCGCGAATCGGCCAAGCCCCTCCTCGACCTCGGTGCCACATGGGCCGATTGCCCGCGTAGTGTGGCCGAACAGGTGGATACCGTCATCACCTGCCTGCCCAGCCCCGGCGCCACGCAGGAAGTCCTGGCCGACAAGGACGGCATCCTCTCCGGCATGGAAGAAGGTTCCCATTGGATCGAGATGGGGACGTTGGGTCGCGACGAAATCCTGCGCTTTTCCGAGCTCGCCGCCCAACAAGGTGTCCGCACGATGGAATCGCCGGTGACCGGCGGCGTGCATTTGGCGGCAGCCGGCGACGTCACCATCCTTGCCGGCGGCGACAAGGATCTGTTCGACACCCACCAGCCCGCCTTGAAGGCCATGGGCAGTAAGATCTTCCATATGGGCCCGTTGGGCTCGGCGGCGGTGATCAAGGTGATCACCAATATGCTGGCCTTCATCCATCTGAAAGCCGTCGGCGAGGCTCTGATGCTGGCCAAGCGCGGCGGCCTGGATCTGGCACAAGCCTATCACGCCATCGCGGCCAGTTCCGGCAATTCCTTCGTTCATGAAACCGAAGGCCAGCTCATCCTGAACGGCAGCTACGATATCGGCTTTTCGATGGATCTCGCCTTGAAGGATCTTGGCTTTGCCCTCGGTTTCGGCCGTGAATTCGGCGTACCCCTGGACCTTGCCTCGATCACCAACCAGACCTATGTCCAGGCCAAGGCGGTCTATGGCGGCAAGGCGGAATCGCCGATGATCGTGAAGCTGCTGGAAGACGCCTTGAAGACCGAACTCCGCGCACCCGGATTCCCGGCGAAGCTTCTCTAAAGCAACAGCTTCTCAATCCGCCGCGCCTCGTTTTGCAGGGCCTGCAGCAAGGCAGGCTTGCGGGTCGCACTGATCCGTTGCGATGGACCATGCACGCTTAACGTTGCCTGGATGCGGTACATGGAATCCTGGATCGGAACGGCGATCGCCACCGTATCCGGCGTGAACTCATCTTCCTCTGTCGCATAGCCCTGGGCGCGGATCCGAGTGAGATCCTTCTCCAGCCGCTTCAAATCGCTGATCGTGCGGCTGGTCATCTTGGTGAGGTTGAGCGTCTCGAAAATCGCCGCCCGCACATCGATGGTCGAGAAGGCGAGAAAGCACTTGCCCGAGGCTGTGCCATGCATGGGGAGGTCACGCCCTTTGAGGGCGGTCGCCTTCAGCACGACATTGCCCTTCATGCTTTCGGCCACAATCATCGAGGTGATCGAGGGGACCAGCAGGTTGACCATCTCCCCGGTCTGCTGGCAGAGACGGATGAGCGAGGGGCGCGCGAGGGTGATGACGTCGAGCCTGGCCTCGACCTTGCGGCCAAGCTGCAGGAGCCGGGTCCCCAGCCGGTAACGGCCGCGAGGCTCCACCTGCTCGGCCAGGCGCAAGGCGACCAGGGTCTGGAGCAGGGTCAGGGTGGTCACCGGATGAAGGCCGGTGCTGTCGGCGACAGCTTGTAAAGACAACCCTTCGATGGGACCCTGGAAAAGGGCCTCCAATATGGCATCTGCCCGTCCCACGGACTGGATTTTGACCCGTTTCATGACCTCTTTATTCTACAATGTAGAATAAATGTCACTTCTCCTTTGTGGCCGGGGGTGGACCATGCTCTCCTCGGCCCCTCACCTTTTCCAGCCGGAGATATCCATGCCCCTCCACTTCACCCGCGACGAATTTGCCGCCCGCCGCAAGGTCACCCTGGCCGCCCTGGCATCGCGCGGCCTCGACGGCATCCTGATCTTCCGGCAGGAGAGCATGTTCTACCTCACCGGCTACGACACCTTCGGCTACGTGTTCTTCCAATGCTATTACCTGGGCGCCGACGGGCGGCAGTTCCTGCTGACCCGCGCACCGGATCTCCGGCAGGCGCAGCTTACCTCCGACATCGCCGATATCCGCATCTGGGTCGATGGACCGGAGGCAAGCCCCGCGACCGAGCTCAGGAACATGCTGAAAGACTGGGGTCTTGCGGGCAAGAAGCTCGGCGTCGAATGGGAATCCTACGGCCTCACGGCGCGCAATGGCATGCGGTTGCAGGCGGCCTTCGACGGCTTTGCGACCCTGGTCGATGCCAGCGATCTCATCTCGCAGCAACGGCTGGTGAAGTCGGCAAGCGAGATCGCCTATGTCGAGAAGGCGGCACATCTCGCCGACCTCGCCCTCGATGAAGCGCACCGCCTGACCGCGCCGGGCGTGTCGGAGGCGGAGATCCTCGCCGCCATGCAAAGCATCATCATCCGCAACGATGGCGACGATCCGGCCAACGAATTCATCATCGGCTCCGGCCCCGAGGCGCTGCTGTGCCGCTATCACTCCGGGCGCCGCGTGCTCGATGCCGACGACCAGCTGACTCTCGAATTCGCCGGCGTGTTCCGGCACTACCACTCCGCACTCATGCGCACGATCCCGGTGGGCAAGGTGCCGCCGCGCCAGGTTGAGATGCACAAGGTCGCGGTGGATGCGCTGGAGGCCAGCAAGGCTGCGCTGAAGCCCGGCCGGCCGGTTGGCGAGGCGTTCGATGCCCATGCCCGCGTGCTCGACGCGGCTGGCTACGAGAAGCACCGCATGAACGCGACTGGCTATAGCCTCGGCACCACCTATGCGCCTAACTGGATGGATTGGCCGATGCTCTATCACGGCAATCCGGTGCTGGCGGCACCCAACCAAGTGTTCTTCATCCATCTCATCATTTTCGATTCGGAGCGGGGTCTCGCCATGACGTCAGGGCAGACGGTGGTGGTGACGGAGACGGGCTGCCGCGTGCTATCAAAGCGATCGACGGAGTTGGTAACTCGGTAGTTTTTTTGTGTCATGGTCCGCGAAGGCGGACCATCCACGAGTTTCTCTCAGGCTGAAGGAAGAAACTCGTGGATCCCCCGCCTTCGCGGGGGATGACAAAATGAGGAATAGGCAAAGAGTGTTATGAACACCTGGCAATTCTGGATCGATCGCGGCGGCACCTTCACCGACATCGTGGCGAAGGCACCGGATGGCAAACTCATCACCCATAAGCTGCTCTCCGAAAATCCGGAACGCTACCGCGATGCCGCCATGGCCGGCATCCGCGCCATATTGAGCCTTGGCGCCGACGATGCGCTGCCGGTGAGTGTGGGCGCCATCAAGATGGGGACGACGGTGGCCACCAACGCGCTCCTTGAGCGCAAGGGCGAAGCGGTGGTGCTGGCGGTTACGAAAGGCTTCAAGGACGCGCTCCGCATCGCCTATCAGAACCGGCCCAAGATCTTTGCGCGCAAGATCGAGTTGCCCGAACTGCTGCACCGGGATGTGATCGAGATCGACGAACGCGTCGACACGCATGGCGCGGTGCTGGCGCCACTCGATCTTGCCAAGGCGCGCACCGACTTCCAGGCGTCCTATGACAAAGGCTACCGCGCCATCGCCATCCTGCTGATGCATGGGTTCCGCTATCAGGCCCATGAAGCGGCTCTGCGCGATCTGGCGCGCGAGATCGGCTTCACCCAGATCTCGGTTAGCCACGAGGTTTCGCCGCTGATGAAGCTGGTGAGCCGGGGCGATACCACGGTGGTCGATGCCTATCTCTCACCGATCCTGCGGCGCTATGTCGACCAAGTGGCGCGCGAGATCGGCAACAAGAGCACACGCCTCATGTTCATGCAGTCGAATGGCGGCCTGACCGATGCGGGCAATTTCCAGGGCAAGGACAGCATCCTCTCTGGGCCGGCGGGCGGCATCGTGGGCGCGGTCGAAACCGCGCGGCAGGCGGGGTTCGACAAGATCATCGGCTTCGACATGGGTGGCACGTCGACCGACGTCTCCCACTATAACGGCCAGTTCGAGCGGACCTATGAGGCGCAGGTGGCCGGTGTCCGCATGCGCGCACCCATGATGCTGATCCATACGGTGGCGGCAGGCGGTGGATCGATCCTGCATTTCGACGGGAGCCGCTTTCGCGTCGGCCCCGATTCCGCCGGCGCCAATCCTGGCCCCGCGAGCTATCGCCGCAATGGGCCGCTCGCCGTCACCGATTGCAATGTGATGATGGGGAGGCTCAATCCGGACTTCTTCCCGAAAGTGTTCGGACCGAAGGGCGACGCACCACTCGACCGCGACATCGTGGTGGCGAAATTCACCGCCCTCGCCGATGAAATTTCCAAAGCGATTGGCAAGGAGCGCCGGGCGGAAGATGTCGCCGAAGGCTTCCTCGACATCGCCATCGCCAACATGGCCAATGCGATCAAGGAAATCTCGATCCAGCGTGGCTATGATGTCAGCAAATATGCGTTGGCCTGTTTCGGCGGCGCCGGCGGGCAGCATGCCTGCCGGGTGGCGGACGCGCTGGGCATGACGCGCATCTTCCTGCATCCGCTGGCCGGCGTGCTTTCCGCTTATGGCATGGGATTGGCCGACATGCGCGCCATCCGCCACAAGACGATCGAGGCGCCGCTGGATCAGGAGATGACCGCAGCACTCGCCAAAGAACTCGATGTCATGCTGGACACGGCCAGCAAGGAGATCGCGGCCCAGGGTATCGCTGCCGACAAGATCCAGATCCTGCGCCAGGTGCATCTCAAATATGCCGGCACCGACGCCTCGCTCATCACCGATTTCGGGACGGCGGCGGAGATCCAGGCCGGCTTCGAGGAATCGCATCGCCAGCGCTATGGCTTCATCGTGCCGCACAAGAAGCTGATCGTCGATTCGATCTCGGTCGAGGCCATCGGCAAGACCGAGCAGGTCGAGGATCCGCTGCTGCCGGCGAGTGACAGGGAAGCCGAGCCGCTGGCCAACGTGCCGTTCTGGGCGCAAGGCAAGCAGCTGACAGCACCCGTCTATGATCGCGCGGCCTTACGCCCCGGCCAACAGATCGACGGACCGGCCATCATCCTGGAGCCGATCTCGACCAATGTCGTCGAGCCCGGCTGGCGCGCCATCCTCAACGATCGCGGCCATCTCGTCATGGAGCGCTACATCGTCGCGGTGCGGACCCATGCCGTCGGCACCTCGGTCGATCCGGTGATGCTGGAGATCTTCAACAATCTGTTCATGTCGATCGCCGAACAGATGGGTTCGACCTTGGAAAAGACCAGCCATTCGGTGAACATCAAGGAACGCCTCGATTTCTCCTGCGCGCTTTTCGACGGGCAAGGCCATCTCATCGCCAACGCGCCACATATGCCGGTGCATCTGGGATCAATGGGCGAGAGTGTCGAGAGCGTCATCCGCGCCCACAAGACAGCGACCGGCACCGACATGCGACCAGGTGACGTCTATGTGCTGAACGCGCCCTACAATGGCGGCACGCATCTGCCCGACATCACGGTGGTGACGCCCGTGTTCGACGAGACCGGGAAGAACATCATCTTCTACGTGGCCTCCCGCGGCCATCATGCCGATATCGGTGGCCTGACGCCGGGCTCCATGCCACCCTATAGCCGCACGGTCGAGGAGGAAGGTGTCCTCATCGACAATGTGAAACTGGTCGATCGCGGCATCCTGCTGGAAGCCGAGATGCGCCGGCTGCTGGCGTCCGGCAAATATCCGGCACGCAACCCGGACCAGAATATCGCCGATCTCGGTGCCCAGATCGCCGCCAATGAAAAGGGCGTGCAGGAGCTCCACCGCATGGTGGGGCAGTTCACGCTGCCCGTGGTGCAAGCCTATATGGGGCATGTGAAGGCCAATGCCGCCGAGCAGGTGCGCCGTGTGCTCGATCGCCTGTCCGATGGCAGCTTTGCCTATGACATGGATGATGGCGCGGTGATCAAGGTTTCGGTCACAGTCGATCGTGCGGCGCGCCGCGCGAAGATCGACTTCACCGGCACCTCGGCGCAGTTGCCGACCAATTTCAATGCCCCTTCGGCGGTTGCGAAGGCAGCCGTGCTCTATGTCTTCCGCACGCTCATCGATGACGAGATCCCGATGAACCAAGGCTGCCTGGAGCCGCTCGACATCGTCATCCCGGACGGGTCGATGCTGAAGCCCAAATATCCGGCGGCGGTGGTCGCCGGCAATGTCGAGACCTCGCAATGCATCACCGATGCGCTCTATGGCGCCATGGGTGTCATGGCGGCGGCGCAGGGCACGATGAACAATTTCACCTTCGGCAATGACCGCCATCAATATTACGAGACCATCGCAGGCGGGTCCGGTGCCGGACCGGATTTCGATGGGACCGATGCCGTCCAAACCCATATGACCAATTCGCGCCTCACGGATCCCGAGGTGCTGGAATTCCGCTTTCCGGTACTCCTTGAGGATTTCCACATCCGCCGGGGGAGTGGCGGCAAAGGCCAGCATCGTGGCGGCGACGGGGTGGTGCGCCGGGTGCGGTTCCTGGAACAGATGACCGCCGGCATGCTGTCCGGCCACCGCGTGGTGGCGCCCTATGGCTTGAAGGGTGGCGGTGAAGGCCAATTGGGGCGCAATTCGGTCATCCGCACGGATGGTAGGGTCGAGTTGCTGAAAGGCACCGATGGCGCCGAAATGTCACCGGGCGATGTCTTTCTTGTCGAGACGCCGGGCGGTGGGGGCTATGGTAGGGTTTAGATAGTTAGTCGGCGATCCGAAGGCCCCTCACCCCAACCCCTCTCCCCAGAGGGGCGAGGGGCTACGCAGCAAACTCGCTCGGAACTCCCTCGCCCCGCTTGCGGGGAGAGGGTCGGGGTGAGGGGTCGCCAGAATAGCCGCTGAACCGACCGCGATGTTAGGAACCGACCCATGAGTGCTGCCCTGCCTGCCCGACCGCAACGCAACCTCAATGTGCCGGGGCTGGTCGAAGCCTTGCAGGCCATCCTGCAGCCCGACCAGGTCAGCACCAATGCCGGCATCCGCGAGCGCCACGGGCATGACGAATCCTATCACGAGGCACATGCGCCCGATGTCGTGGTGTTCCCGCACACGACCGAGGAAGTCTCCGCCATCGCCAAGGTCGCAGCCGAATATGGCGCGCCGGTCATTCCCTTCGGTGTCGGCACGTCGCTGGAAGGCCATGTCGCGGCCCTGGACGGTGGCATCAGCATCGATATGGGCCGCATGAACAAGGTGCTCGAGGTCAATTCCGACGATCTCGACGTCAAGGTCCAGGCTGGCGTCACCAGGAAGCAACTCAACGCCTATATCAAGGATCAGGGCCTGTTCTTCCCGATCGATCCAGGCGCCGACGCCACCATCGGCGGCATGACGGCGACGCGGGCGTCTGGCACCAATGCGGTGCGCTATGGCACCATGCGCGAGAATGTGCTCGGCCTCACCGTGGTGCTGGCCGATGGCCGCATCATCCAGACCGGTGGCCGGTCGCGGAAGTCGGCAGCGGGCTATGATCTCACCCGGTTGTTCGTGGGTTCCGAAGGCACGCTCGGCATCATCACCGAGATTCGCCTGCGTCTTTACGGCGTCCCGGAAGCGATGGCGGCAGCGGTCGCCAACTTCCCCGATATCGGATCGGCGGTGAACACGGTCATCCGCATCATCCAGAGCGGTATCCCGGTGGCGCGCATCGAGCTCCTCGATGAGGTGCAGATCGACGCCATCAACAAATATTCGAAGCTCGACTTCCCGGTGCGGCCGACCCTGTTCTTTGAATTTCACGGCACCGAGGCCGGTGTCGCCGAACAATCGGCCATGGCCAAGGAGATCGGTGCCGATTTCGGCATGAGCGATTTCAGCTGGACCTCGAAAGCCGAGGACCGCAGCAAGATGTGGCAGGCGCGGCACGATGCCTTCTACGCCGGTCTCGCCCTTCGCCCCGGCGCCAAAGGCTGGCCGACCGACGTCTGCGTGCCGATCTCGCGCCTCGCCGATTGCATCCTGGAAACCAAGGCCGATGTCGCCGCCTCCGGCCTGCTGACACCGCTCGTGGGCCATGTCGGCGACGGCAATTTTCATCTCTGTATCATCCTCAACCCGGATGACCCGGAAGAAGCAGCACGCGCCCAGGCGCTGACCGACCGGTTGGCGCACCGTGCGATCAGCATGGGCGGCACCTGCACCGGTGAACACGGTATCGGGTTCGGCAAGATCGGGTTCCTGGAAGCTGAGCATGGCTCGGCGGTCGCGGTGATGCGCCAGCTGAAGGCGACGCTGGATCCCGATAACCGGATGAACCCGGGGAAGATTTTCCGGGCGTAGGTTTAGAGAGGCCCATCATCCCCGGGCTCACTTTTTGAATCGAGATTGGCCGGGGATCAAGTGCGGCTGGACTCAGCTCTTCAGTTACAAACTGATGCCCGGGTCAAGCCCGGGCATGACGGAGAGCGGGCGGTCTTCTCCAACTCGCCTCCCCCCTTGAGGGGGAGGTCGCGCGGAACGCGCGGGCGGGGGGTGTGGTGCGTTTCAGTCGCCGCTCCATCGAGTAGGCGGATAGATACCCCCCTCCCTGACCCTCCCCCTCAAGGGGGGAGGGGATGTGATTTAGTGGGCAATATCAGGAAGACTATGCCCGAGCGAACTCATCTCCCTCTCCCCTTGCGGGAGAGGGTCGGGGTGAGGGGGTGGATAGAGCGGTCTCGTTGAAAGATCCCCCTCACCCGCTCGCTTTGCTCGCCACCCTCTCCCGCGAGGGGAGAGGGTTCAAACACGCGGAGTGAGAGTCGAGCCTTATTTAGATCGCCCTGGTCGCTTGACTTCTATGCCAACATCCATGGCCTCGCATCGACTAAAATCTACGGGACCTTTAGGTCCAGCAGCAGATTCTCGACGTCAGATGATGGCGTGCCGTTTTGGATACGGGAATCATAAAACGCTTGTAGCAAAGGAAACAGCCAGTCTGCGAAGAGCTGCCTCTTGCTGACACTCTCAACTTTACATTTCAAGTATCTGAGCTGTGGTGCGGCTGTAAACGCCAGCATGTCAGTAATCGCACCCCTTAGATCCGCAGCCGAAAACTTGTCGACAGATGTAAGCCTGTCGACAGCGATAAAATGGAAAGCGCCGCGCATTTCAGCGGTCAGCTTGATCGCGAAGTTGGAATAGACGGCGCTTGGCGATTGATAGAGCATGTTAATTGCTCGACGCGGACTGGATGGACTCTCGGGCAGGAGTTCCGAGAAGAATTTCTGCGTCTGCTCAATTTGATCTGATGACGTTCCGCGATCCACGAAAGTCAGTAGGACGTTCTGCTCTTCAGAATCGTAACCGCCGATGGGAGCGGCATTGATACGGATCGACAGATTTTCGATCGGAAGGAGTTCATGCACTGCCGCGTCCAAGACATCGAGCAATGCACGATCCGGATATGAAGAAAAATTATTAACCCCAATCAAGATTGGGCCAGTCCATTTCACGGCACCCGCAGCAGCCAGCGGGTTGTCGTTCTCAAGCGCCTCGCGATAACAATCGAGGGCCTTGGCCAATATCGGATTCAATGATTCCGCCTGCCCAGAACTAACGCTCGCCAAAAGGATGGCGCCTGATACAGGCGCTATCCAGAGCCAGTGCAGGAACATTAGATCGCCCGCGTCGCCTGTTCCAACCACGCGAGATCAGCACCCGACAGCTGCGGCGCCAGTGCATCGCGCACCCGCACGTGATAGGCGTTGAGCCAGGCTATTTCATCTTCGGTGAGCAAGCTCTTCTCGATCGCGTTCAAATCGATCGGCGCGAGGGTCAGCGTTTCGAATTCGAGCATGTCGGGGAAGGTTTTGCTTTCCTGCACCACGACCAAATTCTCGATGCGGATGCCGAATTCGCCTTCCTTGTAATAGCCGGGCTCGTTCGAGATGATCATGCCGGGTTCCAGGGCCGTGCGGTTCGGCACCTTGGAGATGCGTTGCGGACCTTCATGGACCGAGAGATACGAGCCGACACCGTGACCGGTGCCATGATCGTAATCGAGCCCCACTTCCCAAAGCGGCCGGCGTGCCAGTGCATCGAGCGCTGAGCCCGTGGTGCCGCGCGGGAAGCGTGCAGTGCCGAGCGCGATATGGCCCTTGAGGACGCGGGTGAAGCAATCCTTCATCTCCTGCGTGGGTTGGCCGACCGCCACCGTGCGCGTGATGTCGGTGGTGCCGTCGAGATATTGCCCGCCGGAATCGATGAGGTAGAGCGAATTCACTGGGATCTCGCGCTGCGTTTCCGGCATCGCATGATAGTGGCAGATGGCGCCATTGGGGCCGGCCGCCGAAATGCTGTCGAAGGAGAGGTTGCGGAAATATTCGTTGGGATGGCGGAAGCTTGCCAGCTTGTCGGAGGCCTCGATCTCCTTCAAGCCACCCTTGGGGGCGGCATTGCTGAGCCAGGCGAGATAGCGGGCGACGGCGGCGCCGTCGCGGGTATGGGCGTTGCGCGAGCCCTGCACTTCCGTCTCGTTCTTCGCGGCCTTGGGCAGCGCGCAGATGCATTCGGCGACCGTGACCTTGGCGCCGGATTTGGCCAAGCGGTCATAGACCCACTCAGAGGCGGTCGCGGCGTCGATGGCGACGGAGGCTTGGCTGGCCCCCAGAGAGGTAAGCCCGTCAGCGAAGGAATCCGGTGCCGCCACCGCAACCTCATTGCCGAGATGCGCCAAGGTCTGCGGCGTCAGCTTGCGGCGGTCCATGAAGAGATCGACGCGGGCATCGTCATGGAGAATGGCAAAGCCCAGCGCAAACGGGGTGCGCGGCACGTCGGCACCGCGGATGTTGAGAAGCCAGCAGAGAGAGTCGGGGCCGGAGATCACAGAGGCCGCCTTCCCCTCCGCCTTCAGCTTGGCGGCAAGTGCCCTGCGCTTGTCGGCTGTCCCTTGGCCGGCGAATTTGAGGTCGTGGGGCAGGACCGGCGAAATCGGGTCCGCCGGCCGGCCGGCCCAGATCTCATCCACCGGGTTGCTGTCGACGGCGACCAGTTCGGCGCCGGCGCGGGCGGCGGCACTGCGGAAGCGCTGTGCGGCATCCGGGGTGAAGAGTTTCGGGTCGAAACCGATCTTCTGGCCCTTCTTGAGTTCGGCAGCGATATAGGCGTCCGCCGGCTCGGCGATCAGGTGACGATATATATAGAGAGTGGGATCGACCTGATCCTTCACCTGGATGGTGTAGCGGCCGTCGACGAAGATCGCAGCCTTATCGGCCAGCACCACGGCCATGCCGGCCGAGCCGGTAAAGCCGCTCACATAATTGAGGCGCTCGGCGTTCTTGGGAACATATTCCCCTTGATGATCGTCGGCCCGGCCAATGATGAAGCCGGCAAGCCCCCGGCGGGCCAAAGCCGCCCGGAGCAGGGACAGGCGCGCTGCAATGGGCGGGGTCTGGATCTGGGGTTCGCGGGAATCGCGATCGCGGCGGAATGCCTGGAGCTGGGCAATGAGGGCGGGACTGGGGTTTTCGGCCACCAGATCGATCCAGGCGTCGGGCCGTTCGCCGGCAGGTGCGGCGCCGATCCCCGGCAAAAGTTCAGTAAGCGTGTTTAGATTTACGTGGGATTGGTGTTTTTTAAGGAGCCCAATCAGGGCCTCATCCCCTTGATAAGTCTCACGGCAGGCGGAATCGGGCGAGGTGACCATCATAATCTCCAAATTAACCATACCAATTGTGACCGCTAAGTCACTATCCTGTCTTAATTAGTTCTTAGTGATATGCATCACACTGCCATCTTGACCGTTTTGCATGCGCCAGACGCAATGCTGCGCCGCCGCGAAAGCACTACTAAACGGGTCGTGTTAAGACTACATATCTGCTGTCCGCGAAACAAAGCGATGGCAACGGTGCCATCTGAATTTAGAGCCGGATTGGAAGGTTACTATGAATCGGATCGTGATCAATCAGAACGTGACGTCGCACGGGGCGCAAATGCCCGCCGTCGCTTCTCGTGAAATTGGTTTTGCCGCGTTTGCACGCTTCGGCAAGGCCCTCACCGACACGGCGCGCCGCATCTATGCGCGCACCCAGTTGGAAAACGAACTCTATGCGCTCGATGACCGGTCGCTGAACGACATCGGCGTCAGCCGTGGTTCGATCCCGGCCCTGGCCCGTGATGCCCTGCCGGCTGGCGAAGAAGGCGATCTGTTCGCCGAATTCAGCCGCCTGGTGGTCAACGGCCTTATCCGTCCGGCGATCGATTGGAACCGCCGCCGCAAGGCGCGCGCGACCCTCTCGGCGCTTGACGATCGTTTGCTGGCTGACATCGGTCTCGCCCGTTATGAGATCGACGCCCATGTGGCCCGTCTCTCCGGCGCCATCAACGGCCCACTCCCCGCGGCTGTTGCGGCAATGGAAGAAGATTTCACCGCCCCGCTGAAGGCCTGGTCGGCTGCACGCGCGACGGCGAAGGAATTGTCGCGCCTGACCGACCGTCAGCTGCTCGACATCGGCGTCATCCGTGGCGACATCGGCGACCTCGCCAGCGATTTGGCTGAGCGTGGCCTTGCTGCCAACACCAATATGCAGGCTTCCGCCCCGAAGGCTGCGTAACGACTAGACCAAGTTTCCCCTAAGTAGTGCGCCGAAACGGCGGTCCGGGTAACCGGGCCGCCGTTTTGCGTTTGGGCTATTTCTTCGCCCGGGTTTTGCGCTTCAGCACCAGCACCGACCAATCGTTCTGGCGCAGGCGGAAGTCGAGCTCGAGGCCGACGGCTTCATGGGCCGCCAGCACATCCTTCTCCTGCGTCTTCAGAAGACCGGAGAGTATGGCGCGGCCATTGCGAGCGAGGCACTTCGAGAGATCCGGCGCCAGCGAGATCAGCGGATTGGCCAGGATGTTGGCCGTCACCAGATCATAGGGCCCGCCGTTGCGGATCGCAGCCGCCCGGTAGCCATCCGAGGTCACGATCTTGACGGCCTTTTTGAGGCCGTTGATGGCGGCATTCTCGCGCGCGACGCGGACTGCGTCCTTGTCATTGTCGCCGGCCAGCACCGGCACGTCGAAGAGATGATGCGTGGCAAAGGCCAGAATGCCGGTACCGGTACCGATATCGAGCGGCTTCTTCACCTTCGTGGTCTTGGCAAGACGGAGCAGCGCCTTGACGCAGCCGCTGGTCGTCTCGTGCCGCCCGGTGCCGAACGCCATGCCGGCATCGATCTCCAGCGGAATGGTACCCTTGGGTGCGCGCCCACGATCATGCTCGCCATGGACATAGAACGGCCCCATGCGCAGGGGGGCAAGACCCTTGCGGCTTTCGGCGAGCCAATCCTTGTCTGGCACCGGGCCGATGGTGGCCGCGAGTTTGCCGAACGGTTTCAGCGCCGCCTTGACCGCGGCGGCAGCGGGCTTCTCCTGGCCGATCACCTCGATATGCCAGCCCTTGCCGCCATCGGTTTCGAAACTGACCAGCGCCTCGCCGAACGACTCCAGTGCCTCTTCCAAGGCCAGGCGCCAGGATGGTTCCGGCTTGAAGTCGAAATCGACATTGACCGCGTAGAGCTTGACCTTGGTTTTCATACTCAATCCCCTAGAAAATTCGTCATGCCCGGGCTTGACCCGGGCATCAGGTCCGACCGGGCCCTGTTCATCAGTTTCTAACTGATCCCTGGGTCAAGCCCGGGGACGACGTGAGTAAAAAATCTCATCCAGCCTTCTCGGCCGGGACGACGAAGCCGGCCATGACTTTCTTGACGCCGGCTTTGTCGAAGGCGATTTCGAGCTTGTCGCCGTCGGCGGTCAAGACCTTGCCATAGCCGAATTTCTGATGGAACACGCGCTTGCCGGACGGATAGCTGCCGCTGGATGACGGTAGGGTCTCGGCATCGAGATCGATCGTGGGTGGCTTCGGGCGTGCTGCGAAAGAACGGCCGTTTCCTGCCCAGGCATTGGCATTGCCGCCATAGGTCATGCTGCCGAAACCGCTCTGCCGGGGTGCCGAAAAGCCGGCATGATCCTGCCGGTCGATATTGGCGCTCGGCAATTCGGCAAGGAAACGCGAGGGCAGCGCATTCTGCCATTGGTTATGAATGCGCCGGCTGCCGGCATAGGCGACGATGGCAAGCTTGCGCGCCCGGGTGAGGCCGACATAGGCGAGGCGCCGCTCTTCTTCCAGGCCCTTGATGCCGTTCTCGTCCAGCGCACGGGGATGCGGGAACAGTCCCTCCTCCCAGCCCGGCAGAAATACGACATCGAATTCCAGGCCCTTGGCACCATGGAGCGTCATGATGGAGAGCTGGTCGCGCGGTCCCGCTTCCGAATTTTCCATCACCAGCGAGACGTGATCGAGGAAACCTTCGAGGCTTTCGAAATCCTCGAGCGCCCGCACCAATTCTTTCAGGTTTTCAAGACGTCCCGGCGCTTCGATGGATTTGTCCTGTTGCCACATGGCGGTGTAGCCGCTCTCATCCAAGACGATCTGGGCGAGTTCCGCATGCGGCGTCACCTCGGCCATCTGCCGCCAGCGGGCAAGATCGTTCATGAAACTGGTGAGCGCGCGGCGGGCCGCCGGCTTCAACTCGTCGGTGCCGATGATCTGGCGCGCCACCTCCGGGACCGAGAGCGACTGCACGCGGGAGATTTCATTGAGCTGCTTCAGCGTCGTGTCGCCGAGACCGCGTCGCGGCGTGTTGACGATGCGCTCGAACGCCAGGCCATCGTCCGGCTGATGGATGAGGCGAAGATAGGCCAAGGCATCGCGGATCTCGAGCCGCTCATAGAAGCGCGGGCCGCCGATAACCCGGTAGGGAATGCCCAGCGTGATGAAGCGCTCTTCGAATTCGCGGGTCTGGAAACCGGCACGTACCAGGATGGCGATATCCTTCAGCTCGGTGCCGCGGCGCTGCAGTGTCTCGACCTCATCACCGATCTGCCGCGCCTCCTCGGTGCCGTCCCAAGCACCGATGATGCGGACCTTCTCGCCTTCGCTCTCCTCGGTCCAGAGCGTCTTCCCCAGACGCCCTTCATTATGGGCGATGAGGCCGGAGGCTGCGGCCAGGATATGCGGCGTCGAGCGGTAGTTCTGCTCAAGACGGATGACCTTGGCGCCGGGGAAATCCTTTTCGAATTTCAGGATGTTCTCGACCTCGGCCCCGCGCCAGCCATAGACCGACTGATCATCATCGCCGACACAGCAAATGTTCTTGTGCGCCTGGGCAAGTGCGCGCAGCCACAGATACTGCGCCACATTGGTGTCCTGATATTCATCGACCAGGATGTAGCGAAACTGCTGCTGATAGCGCTCCAGCTGATCGGGCGCGGTCCGGAAGATGGTGAGGTTGTGGAGCAGCAGGTCGCCGAAATCGCAGGCGTTCAAGGTGAGGAGCCGCTGCTGATAGGCGTGATAGAGATCGAGGATGCGCCCAGACGCCACCTCGGCCAATTCCGCGCGGCTGACCTTGTCGGGTGTGAGGCCACGATCCTTCCAGCGTTCAATGAGCCCCAGCACCACCCGCGACGGCCAGCGCTGGGAATCAAGCCCCTCGGCTTCAATGAGCTGCTTCACCAGGCGCAGCTGATCATCCGTGCTGACGATGGTGAAATTGGGCTTCAAGCCCACCAGTTCCGCCTGGCTACGCAGGATGCGTGCAGCCAGCGAGTGAAAGGTGCCGAGCCACCAGCCTTCGACCGGCCGGCCGATGAGATGGCCGATCCGTTCCTTCATCTCGTTGGCGGCCTTGTTGGTGAAGGTCACGGCAAGAAGCTGCGACGGCCAAGCCAAGCCAGTGGTGAGAATGTGGGCAAGACGCGTGGTGAGGACACGGGTCTTACCCGTGCCCGCACCGGCCAGCACCAGCACAGGCCCATCCAGCGCCAGCACGGCCTCGGTCTGCCGATCGTTAAGGCCGCCCAGATAGGGCGCCTGCAAAACGGAGATATCGCTCGAATCAGTCATGCGTCCTTATAGCATTCCAGCGGCAATGTAAGAGCCCCGGAAGCGTATCCTGCAGCGTGTCCCCTGGCTTGACAGATGGGAACCGGATCGGCCCAATGCCGCCCGAAAGATTGGGAGAATTTCAGGATCATGACCAAGACGATCGAGCGTATTTCACTGGGGCAGATGAGCCCGGGCACGGAACGCTTCCTTACCGTCCACCGCTATGGCCAGAAGGGGGCGAGACCCAAGGCCTATCTGCAGGCTTCGCTGCATTCGGATGAAATTCCCGGCATGATGGCGGCGCATCATCTCCTCCGGCTGCTGGACGAGGCAGATGCGCGCGGCGAGATCAAGGGCGAGATCCTGGTTGTCCCGGTCGCCAATCCGATCGGCCTCGGCCAGATCGTCAATGGCAGCCATAGCGGCCGCTATGAATTGCGCGGCGGCGGCAATTTCAACCGCCAATGGCCTGACCTTTACGACGGACTCCTGGATGTGGTGCGCCCGAAGCTGGGTCCGGACAAGAGCGCCAATGTGAAGGCGATCCGCGCCGCCCTTGCCGCCAAGATCAACCAGATGGCGCCGGACACGGAGCTTGCCCGCCTCAAGGTGGAACTGGCGCGCCTCGCTTACGATTCCGACATGGTGCTGGACCTCCATTGCGACGACGAAGCCTTGATGCATGTCTACATGCAGCCGGTGCACTGGCCGACCTTCGGCGATCTCGCCGCCGAAACCGGTTCTTATGCCAGCCTGCTATGCAGCGATTCCAAGGCCAACAGCTTCGACGAGACTTTCTCGCTGCCCTGGACCAAGCTCCACGACGCTATCGGCGACATGTTTCCGATTCCGCCGGCTTGTTTCGCGACCACGGTCGAATTCCGCGGCCAGGCCGATGTGTTCGACGAATTGGGCGCCCAGGATGGCAAGGCGCTCTATCGTTTCCTGCAGCGCCATGGTGCTCTGGCAGGCGATCCCGGCCAGCCGCCGGCAGCAAAATGCGAGGGCACGGACCTGGAAGCGACCGACATCGCGCGCGCACCCAAGGCCGGCATCATCGCCTACCGGGCGGCACTGGGTGCCCATGTGAAGAAGGGCGACCTTATCGGCGAGATCATCGACCCCCTCGCCGACAATCCGGCGAAGTCCCGCACCGAAATCCGCGCCAGCACCGATGGCCTTATCCTGTCACGCTGCCTGAAGAAGCTGGTGGCCCCCGGCGACGGCGTCGCCATGATCGTCGGCACGAGCAAGCTCTCCCACCGCAAGCCAGGGGCACTGCTGGGGGATTAGAGGAGCAACGAATTCGACCCGCCCGGACAAACTCTCCCCCCTCTCCCCCTCTCCCCTCGCGGGAGAGGATTGGGGTGAGGGGGTGGAACGACGGGACTCGCTGAGAGATCCCCCTCACCGCTCGCTGGCGCTCGCCGCCTCTCCCGCGAGGGGAGAGGCTAAGTTCTCTTGTGCAATACTCCGCTTTGAACGATCGATTGCCCCCTCCCCCACGTTGGGGGGAGGGTTTCTTACCCAGCGATCTTCGCCGCAACCGCCCACCAATCTGGATACTGTGCCTTCACCTGCTGCCGTGCGGCTTCCGCCGTTGCGGCGGTTTCGAACACGCCGAAGCAGGTGGCGCCGCTGCCGGACAAGCGTGACAGCAGGCAGTCTTTCGTCGCGGCGATGGCCGAGAGCACGTCGGCCACGATTGGCGCCACGATGATCGCCGGTGCGGTGAGGTCGTTCTTGCGCGTCATCAGGAACGCGGCGAGATCTTGCGCGGATGCAGGCGGCTCATGCCAACGCGCGACCGGTGAGAAATCGCCGCGCCGTGCCTTGAACACGGCCGGCGTCGGCGTTTCGACGAGCGGATTGACCAGCAGTAGATGGGCTGGCGGCAAGGCACCAGCCAGTTGGATGTCCTCGCCGATGCCGCCCACGAAACTGGAACGGCCGTCGAGACAGACCGGCACATCGGCGCCCAATTTTTCAGCCAGCGCATAGAGTACCGCGCGGTCGGGTTTTACCTGCCAAAGCCCGATGAGGCTTTGCAAGGTCGCCGCCGCATCCGCCGAACCGCCGCCGATGCCGGACGCGATCGGCAAGTTTTTCTGCAGGCGAATGGCAGCGCCCTGTTTGACGCCCGTGAGATCGCGCAAACCAAGTGCTGCGCGCATGACAAGATTGTTCGGACCGGCATCAAGGCCCGCCCCGAACGGCCCATCGATGGCGAGCGTCACATCAGCCGCCGCCGTTACCGCGATGTCATCACCGGTTTCGGCAAAGACGATCAGCGAATCCAGCAGATGATAGCCATCGGCCCGCTTGCCGGTGACATGGAGATAGAGATTGACCTTGGCCCTGGCTAACATCGGCTTGGCCAGCATGGTTTTGTTGAGCATGATATCAGCAGACGCGAAGGATCAGCCGCCGGACGGCGCACTCGTTTCCGCCTTGGCAGCACCGAGGCCGGTCTTCAGCTTTTCCTGGATGATGCTGATCTGGTCTTCCTCCGGCTTGAAGGAGAGCGAGCGGTGCCATTGGAAACGCGCCTCGGCCTTGCGGCCGACGCGCCAATAGGCGTCACCCAGATGGTCGTTCAACACCGGATCGGTCGGCTGCAATTCGACGGCGCGTTCGAGATAGGTGACGGCCTTGTCGAACTGGCCCAGCTGGAAATAAGCCCAACCCAGGCTGTCGACGATGAAGCCTTCCTCCGGCCGCTGCTCGACGGCGTTGTTGAGCATCTTCAGGGCCTGGTCGAGATTCTCGCGGCGCTCGACCCAGGTATAGGCGAGATAATTGAGGACGTAGGGCTGGTCGGGTGAAAGCTCCAGCGCCTTCTTGAAATCCGGTTCGGCCTTGTCCCACTGCTTGCTGCGCTCGTAGGCGACACCGCGTGAATAGAACAGGGTCCAATCGTTGGCGGTCGGGTCCTTGATGGTGCCGATGACCTGCGTATAGGCATCGGCTGCTTCGACAAAGCGCTTCTCACGGCGATAGAGATCGCCCAGTTCCACCACAGCTTCAATCCGGTGCGGCCGCGATTTCACCAGGCCCTGGAGGGTGGCGATGGCGCCTTCGAGATCATCGAGCTTCTGCTGGCAGTCAGCCACGGAGATATCGGCCGACCAGCGATAGATCGAGTCAGCGCGGATCGTGCGGTACATGTCGATGGCTTCAGCACAGCGCTCGCGCTGCTGCATCAGATTGCCGAGCAGCAACCGCGCGATGTCGAGATTGGGATCAAGCTCGAGCGCGAGGCGGCCGAACACCTTGGCCTGGTCCTCGACATTTTCCGATTGCAGGATCGAGCCCAGATCGAAGAAGGCTTCCGCAAGGCCAGCGGCCGGTGTCGCGATGATCGGTCCCTTGGGGGCGGGCTTGGCCAGGCGCTCGGTCAGGGGATCGGCGATGGCGCCGGCAACGCCGGAATTGGCGGTGCGAAACAGGTCGATAAAGGCGGCCGCATCGTCCTTGTCGCCGTCGCGGTGCAGGAACTCGACATAGAGCTCGATGAAGCGCGCACTGGCGGCACCCGCATCGGCGGCACCCTTCATGCGGTCGAGCGCCTGCTTCGACTGGCCGACCTGGTCTTCCATGAGGGCAGTATGTTGCGTCACGACCGCGCCCAGGCCGTTGAAGTCGCTGAGCGGGGCGAGGGCTGCCACGGCCGGCTCCAGCTTGCCGTCGATGCCCAAGGAGATCCACGCGGCGAAGAAGGGTTTGGCGATGCGGCCGATCCCATCATCTGCAAAACCGTCGACGGCAACCTTGGCAGCCTTGAAGTCGCCGGCCTTGACCCGGTCGACGATTTCGACGAGGCCGATCAAGGGGGTCTTTGCCCCCTGCTCCTTGATCTCGGCCGCAAGCTTCACGGCGCCGGCAAAATCGCCGCTGCTGATGAGGGCCGACAAGGTCCGGGCCGCCAACACCTGATCGCCGGGTGCAGCCTCCCGCGCCAACCCTAAGAGCTTTGCCGCCATGACATCGTCGCCTTCGTCGAAGGCGAGGCGGCCAGCCAGCAGGGCGCCTGCCAGCGACCAGTCCGGGGTCGTCGCCTGGTCGGCCGCCACCTGATTGGTGCTGGAATCGGCCCGCGCCGTCCCGTTGCCATCTTCCTTCCCCGCACAGGCGATCATGGCCGGCAGCAAGGCGAGGGCGAGGAGAGCCGGTCGGAAACGAGGCGCGCGGAATCGGGTTGTCATGGGCGGAAATGGCCTCGGAATGAGTGATTGTTGAAATCTAACAACAGTCTTAGCAGGAAGTGCCCCAACCAGAAAGGGGCCGCCATCACAGCGGATGGCGGCCCCTTTAGTTCCCAATTCGGGCATTTTGGCGGCGGCCAGGCCTCCAAATGCGTCACTCGCCAGCTTCGGCCAATTTGTCTGTGGGTTTTAGAGAACGCGCTCATACGCCTGTATGTCTCGTTCGACTTCAGCCTCCAAATCTGGATACATAGAATAGAGGCGATCAATCAGCTCCATCGTTATGCCTGCTGACGCCTTAGCAATAGCGATTGCGAGAGGACGATACTCTTCTTCGGTGCAGTGTTGCTTAAGTACCGGCATGAGAGAAGAAATTTGGCTCGCCGACCGAAAAGCCGTCGCGACGATATGTTTGGCCAGAGCTCTGTCCATTTTTTGCCATCCCGTCTTTGTCGATCGTGTTGTTATTTTATACACTTTATAGAAGATAAAATAACTGACAGCACCCTTGCGTCAAGTGATCGTGCAAAACGGGGCGCAGATGAATATTGCGCCCCGTTTTTTGGCAATCAGGCTTGGTCCGTGAAACCGCCCTACATATTCGGATAGTTCGGGCCGCCGCCGCCTTCCGGGGTGACCCAGTTGATGTTCTGGGTGGGGTCCTTGATGTCGCAGGTTTTGCAGTGGACGCAGTTCTGGGCGTTGATCTGCAGGCGCGGTTTGCTGCCATCGGCTTCGCGCACGATTTCGTAGACGCCGGCCGGGCAGTAGCGCTGTTCCGGGGCGTCATAGAGCGGCAGGTTGATCTCGATCGGGACCTTGGGGTCCTTCAAGGTCAAATGGCAAGGCTGGTCTTCCTCATGGTTGGTCGAGGAAACGAACACCGAGGACAGCCGGTCGAAGGACAGTTTGCCATCCGGCTTCGGATAGGCGATCGGCTTGAAATTATCCTTCTTCTTGATCTTGGCATTATCGGGCGTCTTGTTGTGGAGCGTCCAGGGCGCCTTGCCGCCGAACAGCTTCTGATCGATGCCGGCCATCACCGTGCCGATGAGCAGGCCCTTGCTCATCCACGGTTTGAAATTGCGGGCCTTGTAGAGCTCCTCGTGCAGCCAGGATTTTTCGAACGCGGCAGGGTAAGCGGCGAGCTCGTCATGAGAGCGTTCGGCGCCTAAGGCTTCGAACGCGGCTTCGGCGGCCATCATGCCGGTCTTGATCGCGGCGTGGCTGCCCTTGATGCGCGGCACATTGAGGAAGCCGGCATTGTCGCCGACCAGGGCACCGCCCGGGAAGGTGAGCTTCGGCAAGGCCTGCAGGCCGCCGGTGACGATCGCACGCGCCCCGTAGGCGACGCGGCGGCCACCTTCCAATTGTTCAGCGATTGCCGGATGGTGCTTGTAGCGCTGGAATTCCTCGAACGGATAGAGATAGGGGTTGTCGTAGCCGAGGCCGATGACGAAGCCCACCATCACCTGGTTGTTGTCGCCGTGATAGAGGAACGAGCCGCCATAGGTGCTGGTATCCATCGGCCAGCCGGCCGTGTGCATGACCAGGCCCGGCTTGTGCTTTGCTGGATCGATATCCCAGAGTTCCTTGATGCCGATCGAATAGCTCTGCGCATCGCGGCCTTCATCGAGCTTGTAATGCGCAATAAGGCGCTTGCCCAACGACCCGCGGCAGCCTTCGGCAAAGAGCGTGTACTTGCCCGTGAGCGCCATGCCCGGCGTGAACTCGGCCTTCTCAGTTCCATCCTTGGCGCGGCCCATATCGCCGGTGACGATGCCCAGCACCTTCTTCTTGTCGTCGTCGAACAGGATGTCGGCAGCGGCAAAGCCCGGGAAGATCTCGACGCCCAAGGCCTCAGCCTGCGTCGCCAGCCAGCGGCAGACATTGCCGAGGCTCACAATATAATTGCCTTCGTTATGGAGCGTGTCCGGCAGCAAAGCGTTGGGGAAGCGGACCGAGTTCTTGTCGTTGGTCAGGAACAGGAAACGGTCCTCGGTCACCGGGCAGGTGAGCGGGGCCTCCTTCTCCTTCCAATCAGGAATGAGTTCGGTGAGCGCCTTGGGGTCCATGATGGCGCCGGAGAGAATATGGGCGCCGATCTCGGAGCCTTTCTCAATGACGACGACCGAGACTTCCTTGCCCGCTTCCGCGGCCAACTGTTTGAGACGGATGGCGGCACTGAGGCCGGCGGGACCGCCGCCGACGACGACCACATCATATTCCATCACTTCCCGGTCCATAGGCCCCTCCCCCTCGGTCTTCATGCGGCTGGGCCGGACGCTCTAAAGGCGCCGCCCTGGCGAACTGTGCTTACAACGGCGGGCAACCGGGACGCAACCGGCCGACCACACTATATATATGAGTGAGGTTAACTGGACCTTCACCCGGGCCCGATGCTAGCCTCGGGCCATGAGTCCAACCGGCCCCGTTTCCGACAATCTCGCGTCATTTTCCGACGAAACCCAGCTCGTGGCGCTGCTGCGCTTCTATCTGGACTCCGGCGCCGATGCCGCCATTGAGGACCTGCCCCGCAGCCGGTTCGGCGTCGCTGGGCCGCCCGCGGAAACCGCCGCCCAGGCGCGGCCCGCCATGATGCCTCCCATGATTCCGGCAGCGGCCAATCCGCCCGCCGCGCCGCGCGCCACCCCACCCAGGGCGACTGTCACCAGTTCTGCGGCAATCCTCGCCGCCGGCGATTTGGCTGTGGCGGAATCGGCGCGGGCCGCGGCGGCGGGCGCCAACAGCCTTGAGGAGCTGAAGGCGATCCTCGGCCGCTTCGAGGGTGTCGAGAGTTTGCGGGCGCGCGCCACCAACATGGTCTTTGCCGATGGCAATCCGGCGGCATCCGTGATGCTGGTGGGCGAAGCGCCCGGTGCGGACGAAGACCGTATCGGCAAGCCCTTTGTCGGGGTTTCCGGGCAATTGCTCGACCGGATGCTGGGATCGATCGGCCTCGACCGCACCAGCTTCTACATTACCAATGTCTGTTTCTGGCGGCCGCCGGGGAACCGCAAGCCGACCGAGGCCGAACTGGTCGCCCAGCAACCCTTCGTGCAGCGGCATATCGAGCTGGTGAATCCCAAGGTGCTGGTGCTGGTGGGTGCTGCCTCGGCGCACGCGCTTCTCAACACCAATGACGGCATCACGCGGCTGCGCGGGCGCTGGTTCGAGTACCAGTCCGCGGGGCTGGCCGGCCCGATCCCGACACTGCCGATCTTCCATCCTGCCTATCTGCTGCGCCAGCCGGCCCAGAAGCGCGAGACCTGGGCGGATCTTCTGAAGCTCAAAAGCCGCATTGCCGAAATCACTCGTTAACCATAGTCGGAGCAATTCCGCACACCCGGCGAATCGTCGGTATTTTAGCTATCGGCAGCGTTAACCAATTTGGCGATCCTGTGACATAGCCGCGACCATTTGTCGGCTCACGTAAAATTTTACCGATCAAATCAATATATAGTAGTTAATATTGCCTGCGACACCATATCTGTAGATCGAGACGGGCTTTTTTTCTGGACGGGGCTGGTTCGAATCGGTAACGCTGGGAACCAGAAAAGAAGCACTTCGTTAATGACGGGTCACTCAGGAAGGTCCTGAGCTTCGCTCTAAGGGGGGCGACAGATTGCAAATTAGGTTTCAACAACACGGCTGGCGCCGGTTCCTGGCGTCGACCGCGGTAGCGGCGCTGCTGTCCCCGGTGATTGTCCTGGGGGCGAGCTTTGCCAAGGCCGATGAACTCAGTGCCGCCACTTTGGGTAATGGCACGAGCACGGCTTCGCTGCAGACCGGTCCGGAAGTTTTCGGTGCGACGCTCCCGCAGCCGCTCGATGCCGTCAACGCCGACCGTTATCGCGAAATTTTCCGCCGCCAGGCGCAGGGCGACTTCACCGGCTCCGACCGGCTGATCAGCGACCTCACCGATCCGGCACTCATGGGCCATGTGCTTGCCGATCGTTATCTGGCGCCGGGCTACAAGGCGAAGGCCAAGGAACTCAGCGACTGGCTGAAATCCTATTCGAACCTGCCGGAAGCCAACGCCATCTACACCCTCGCCTCGAAGAAGGGGGTGAAGAAGGCAGCGCTCACCGCGCCGAAATTCGACATTACCCGCGTCGGCTCGCCGGATGAAAATTCCAGCGACAATGACGCGAATTGGCTGGCCGGTCTCAATTCCTGGCGCGCCAAGAATTACGAAACGGCCGCGACGCAGTTTGAGAAAGCCGCCGTCCGCACCTCGTCTTCAGCCTGGGACCGTTCGGCTGCCGCCTATTGGGCGAGCCGCGCCCATGTCCGCGCCAAGCATCCGGACAAGGTCAGTCATTGGCTGAAGGTGGCGTCCGAATTTCCGCGCACCTTCTATGGCCAGCTGGCCACCCGTGCCTTGGGGCTCGAGCCGCAATTCGATTGGCGCGTGCCGACGCTCACCAACGGCCATGGCGCCCAGTTGATGACCTCGCGTATCGGCAAGCGCGCGCTGGGCCTGCTGCAGATCGGCCAGATCGATTTGGCTGAAAAGGAACTCCTCATCCTGCAGAGCGAAGCTGGTCCCGAGATCAGCGATGCCCTCATCGCCATCTCCCAGGCCTATCGCCTGCCCTCGCTCTCCTTGAAGATTGGTGCCTGGCACCAGCTCAAGGGCGGCGACCGCATGGATGCAGCCCTCTATCCGCTGCCGTCCTGGAAGCCGGGCAATGGCTTCACCGTCGATCAGGCCTTGCTGTTTGCCGTCATGCGGCAGGAATCCGGCTTCAACCCCAACGCCGTGTCGGGCGCTGGCGCGGTTGGCCTGATGCAGCTGATGCCGGGGACCGCGAAGGCCATTGGCGCGCCCACCGGCATCCGTCTCAAGGACCCGCTGACCTCGCTCGCCTATGGGCAGAAATATATCCAGCGCCTGCTCGAAGATCCGGCGGTGAAGGGCGATCTGTTCATGATGGCCGCTGCCTACAACGCCGGCCCCGGCAATCTCGCCAAGTGGAAGAAGAGCATCCGCGGGTCGGAAGATCCGTTGCTGTTCATCGAAAGCATGCCGTCGCGCGAGACACGTAATTTCGTCGAACGCGTGATCGGCGCCTACTGGGTCTATCAGGCGCGCCTCGGCCAGCCGCAACGCTCGCTTGAATCGGTTGCCAACGGTGCGTGGCCGACCTATCAGCGTGGCGACAATATCGCGGCTGCGTCAAACTAACAGGACGCCCCCGGGCCATGTCGCGCATCGACGAACAGCGCCCGTTCCTCGCCGTCAACATCGCCATCCTCACTGTCTCGGACACGCGCACGGCGGCCGATGACCGTTCCGGCGACACGCTGGTGGAACTCCTGCAACGCGACGGCCACGTTCTTGCCGCCCGCGCCATCGTCAAGGACGAGGTGGCCGCCATCGCCGGCCAGCTTTACGACTGGATCGAGAATCCGAACGTCGACGTGGTGATCTCGACCGGCGGCACAGGCGTCACCGGCCGCGACGTGACCCCGGAAGCCTTCGAGAGCGTGTTCGAGAAAAAGATCGACGGCTTTGGCGAACTCTTCCGTTGGATTTCCTATCAGAAGATCAAGACCTCGACGATCCAGTCCCGCGCCGTGGGTGGGGTCGCCGGCGGTACCTATCTCTTCGCCCTCCCAGGCTCGCCCAGCGCCTGCAGGGATGGCTGGGAGGAGATCCTCAAATGGCAGCTCGACTACCGCCACCTGCCCTGCAATCTCGTTGAGCTGATGCCCCGCCTGACAGAGCATTTGAAATAGCCGCAGAGGGCCATTTGTTCTTGTAATGTTCTCATCGCCATGGCACGATTTGGCCATGCGATACGAACGTGACCCCATCGATCCTTTTGAAGATGCCGCCCTGCCCGATACGGCGCGCAAGGGACGCGGCGCCGTCACCAACCGCGCCGGCCGCTTCGAACCTGGCCTGCGCCCGCTGGAAGATGATGGCTGGCAATCTGGCGAAGCCTTCTCGGGCCTCACCTTCAACGGCGCCCCCATCAATCTCACGGGCACGTCGGCCAAGAAGACAACGGCCCCCACGGACGATGATGTGCTGCCACCCTTGAAGACGCACGTCGCCCTCGACAATGCCCGCTCGATCATCGCCCATAACAAATCGCCGGATATTCCGTTCGATCAATCGATCAACCCCTATCGCGGCTGCGAGCATGGCTGCATCTATTGTTATGCGCGGCCGACCCATGCCTATCTCGGCCATTCGCCGGGGCTCGATTTCGAAACCAAGCTTTACATGAAGGCCGACGCGGCGAAGCTCCTGGAAAAGGAACTGCGCAAGCCAGGCTACCGGCCCAGCGTCATTGCCTTGGGGGCCAACACCGATTGCTATCAGCCGATCGAAAAGCGCTATGGCATCACACGCGAAGTGCTGCATGTGCTCTCGGCCTACAATCATCCGCTCGGCATCACGACCAAGTCGGCCAATGTCCTGCGCGACATCGACATATTGGCGCCGATGGCGGCGAAGAAGCTGGCCAAGGTCTATATCTCGATCACAACGCTGGACCGCGACCTCGCACGCGTGATGGAACCGCGCGCAACCACGCCGCAGAAGCGCCTTGATGCGATCCGCAAATTGTCCGAGGCGGGCATCCCTGTGGGCGTCTCCGTGGCACCCATCATCCCGGCCCTCACCGACCATGGAATCGAACAGATCGTCGAAGCAGCGCATGAAGCTGGCGCCACCAGCGTCAACTGGACGCTGCTGCGCTTGCCCCTTGAGATCAAGGATCTGTTCACCGAGTGGCTTGAGGCGCATCATCCTTTACGTGCCAAGCGCGTCCTCGACATGGTGCGCGAATGCCGCGACGGCGCGCTCTACAAAGCCGATTTCGGCGAGCGCATGCGCGGTAGCGGTCCCTATGCCACGCTCATCCGCCAGCGCGTCCAGGCAGCTGCCAAACGTTTTGGCATGAATGGCTATCGCTGGGACGTCGATACCACCCTGTTCAAGGTACCGGCCGATCGCATGACCGGCCCTGAGAAGCCGGTGGATACGAAGCAGTTGAGTTTGTTCGGCTAAAACCCATTCTCGGACATTTCTGTGGCAATCCGGAATGATGGACCGGAACGATTGGCCCAAAGGCCGGTTGTTGCCGTATCTGAATTTTGAAACGAAACTCATTATGACCAATTTATTGAAACCGATGATCATATCCGGCTGCGTGTTTTCGGTGTTTGCGATCGTGCCGGCTATTGCGCCGGCACGCGCCGACAACGTCGTTGCCACGGAGCCTGCGGACTTCGTCACGGCCGGCGGTACCAATTGCCCCAATGGCGAGATCATGGATGGCTCGACCGCCGAACAAACCCGGCAGAGAATTGAGGCGGTCGGTTATACCGACGTCACAATTCTCGAAAAGGGGTGCGACAATGTCTGGCACGCGACCGGTATCAAAGGCGGAGAGAGTCGCAACCTCATCGTCTCGCCGGATGGTGGCGTCCTGCCAGGCAAGTATTAGGCCAGGTAGATGTTAGGCCGCGATCCCGCGCTCGGAACAACCAGCCTTCCCGCCGGTTATTGCCATAGCCGAATTTTAGCACGAGGTTCATTATGACTATGAAATTATGCACAATCGTCATTTCTGCCGGCTTCTTGTCGGCGCTCAGCATGTTGCCAATTGTTACCCCTGCCAGCGCCGAAAATGCCGTCACCACAGCACCTGCCGATCTCAGTCCCGCCAGCGGCAACAACTGCACCAATGGCGAGATCATTGATGGCTCGACCGCCGAGCAGGCCATCACCCAGTTCCAGGCCGCCGGCTACAGCGACGTCAAGATACTGGAAAAGGGCTGCGACAATTACTGGCACGCGACCGGCACCAAGGGCGGCCAGGGCGGCAACATCGTCATGGCCCCCGACGGTACGGTGATGCCGGAAGGCAATTAGTCATACCCTGACTGCATCCACGCCGGTTTCGACCCGACATGGATGTGGTGACGGTCATATGCCATAATCCCGCAAGGTTCCTTGAAACTTGCGGGATTTTGCTGCCTGGCGTGCAAAACCCTCGTCTACGTCAAGTTCACGGTTCATAAAAATCGGGCGGCGGTCACGTCGGGCGGGGGCGATGAAGATCGGTGTGGGACTGA
Organism: Dongia sp. P2_B8; assembly: GCF_056404715.1. Taxonomy (NCBI): domain Bacteria; kingdom Pseudomonadati; phylum Pseudomonadota; class Alphaproteobacteria; order Rhodospirillales; family Dongiaceae; genus Dongia; species Dongia sp. P2_B8. The sequence goes on from NZ_JBFUDM010000006.1 coordinate 102,040, forward strand.
AGATCGCGGCCGTTGTCCTGGTGCTTCTCGGCCTTGTCGGGTCGGTCGCCTGGATCAACGCCCGCAGCGCCAAGCGCGTCCAGTCGTTGATCGAGAATGTGCACGATACCTACGTGCCGGCTTACGGCGCCCTGGCGCGGGCCAATATCAGGTCCGTTGAGGAAGGGCTCTATGTCCGCCGCTGGTTGTTCGCACAGGTGCAGGATTTGTCGCGTGACTCTGCAGCGCCGGAACTTGGGCAAGGCATCACCGAGAAAGCCAAGCAAACCGATGTCGAACTGCAGATTGCACGCGAGCTCATCCAGCATGAGATTGCCGACCCCGTGGGGAGTGGTGACAAACTCGCTCTGGCCCGCCTCGATACGGAGGTCGAGTTTCTGCTGCGCCGGCATGCCGAATATGAAAGTGCGCTCGCAGGCGTGATGGCAGCTGCCGACCGGGGCGATGGCGAGGACGTCAATCGCCGCCTGCCGGAACTCGACCGGCTGCGCGAGGCCTTCAACAACGAGGCCGAAGCGGCCCGCCAAGCGATGCGGGAGCTTCTTGACGATGCCGGCAGGCAGGCGGTGGCGACGCAGGATGTGTCGGTGAGGATCGGCCTGGTGCTCCTCGGCCTCGCGCTGGCGCTGGGCGTTGCCGCTGCCTCGCTGATCACGATCAACCTCGTCCGTCCCTTGCGGCGCCTGCTCGCCGGCACACTTCTCATTCAGCAAGGCCAGCTCGACGTCGAGGTGCCCATCACCTCGCGCGACGAGGTGGGCGAGCTCACGGCGGGCTTCAACACCATGGTGCGCGAGCTGCGCGCCAAGGACCGCATCCGCGAAACGTTCGGGCGCTATATGGACCCACGCATCGTCGAGGGCCTGATCGATGCGCCGGACCGCCTCGGCGGGACGGGCGAGCGGCGCGAAATGACGATGTTCTTTTGCGACATGCGCGGCTTCACCAGCCTCAGCGAGGGCATGACACCGGCCGGCATGGTGCGGGTCGTCAATCGCTATCTGGCGCTGATGTCGGTGCCCGTGCGGCACAATCAAGGCGTCATCGACAAATATATCGGCGACGGCATCATGGCCTTCTGGGGCCCGCCTTTCTCGGCACCGGAGGATCATGCACGGCTGGCTTGCCTCGCGGCACTCGAGCAGCTCGCCGCCTTGGAGATCTTCCGCGCAGAACTTCCTGAGCTCACGGGTATCCGGCGCGGGTTCCCGTCCATCGACATGCGCATCGGAATCGCGACCGGCGACGTCGTCGTGGGGAACATCGGCTCCGACGTTTCCATGAGCTATACCGTCATGGGCGATCCGGTCAATTTCGCCTCGCGCCTGGAAGGTGCCAGCAAGGCCTATGGCACGCGCATCCTGATCAGCGCACGGACCGCCATGCTGGCCGGCGAGACGATCGAATGCCGCGAGGTGGACCAGCTTCTGGTCGAGGGCAAACAGGAGCCGGAGCACATCTTCGAGGTACTGGGGCGCCGGGGCGAAGTACCGGCCGCGGTGCGCGAGATGGCGGCACGCTATGCCGAAGGGCTCGCTTGCTATCGGCAGATGTCTTGGGCTGCCGCAACCGCTGCCTTTACCGCCGCCCTGCAGGCCGTGCCCGAGGACGGGCCCAGCCGCGAATTCCTGCGGCGCGTGGCGCGGCTGGAGGCCGATCCGCCGCCCGCCAGCTGGGACGGTATCTGGACGCTGCACGAGAAATAGCTGCGCCGGCCTGCTCCCGCGGCATCGCTCCAGCCTTACGGCCACCGTCGCCTTTCGCTACCATGGCCCTCTTGCTGTGAGTCGCTGGGGATAGCAGACGTGCCGGATTGGTCTTATGAAATCGCTGCGGGACTGGAGGACGGCGTCCTCATCTGCGGCGTCGATGAAGTGGGGCGCGGACCGCTCGCCGGGCCCGTGCTGGCTTGTGCGGCGATCCTCGACCCGGCATGCGTGCCGCAGGCGCTGCTGCGGCGCCTTGATGATTCCAAGAAGTTGAGTGCCGCCGCGCGCGAGGACATTGCCGGCGCCCTGCGCGAGATCGCCGTCTTTGCCATCGCCGAGGCGAGTGCCGCCGAGATCGACGAGATCAATATCCTGCGCGCCAGTCACCTCGCCATGCGCCGCGCCGTCGAGGCCCTCACCCAAAAACCGGCCCATGCTCTGGTCGACGGCAATCTGGCGCCGGGTCTTGCCTGTGCCACCACCTGCATCGTCAAAGGGGATGCCAAATCCCTCTCCATCGCGGCCGCCTCGATTCTCGCGAAGGTGGAGCGGGACAAGATCATGAGTCAGCTGGCGCTCACCCATACCGTATATGGTTGGGAGCGCAATGCCGGCTACCCGACAGCCCACCATCTGGCAGCCATCAGGACCCACGGCATCACCCCACATCATCGCCGGTCATTTCGACCTGTATCTGAGAACATTACGATAACTAACTGACTCATAACACTTTCTCGTTGACACGCGGAGTCGCGTGACTCAGGATCGGCGCCATGACAAAGAAAGCGCCGAAGCCAAACCTCACCGCTCTCCCCCTCGATTCCATCATCGGCGGGGACAGTATCGAAGCCCTGAACTCGCTCCCGGAGCGGTCGATCGACATGATATTTGCCGATCCACCCTACAATCTTCAGTTGAGCGGAGACCTGCATCGGCCCAATAACAGCCGTGTCGACGGGGTCGACAATGACTGGGACAAGTTCGCCGATTTCGCCACCTACGATAAATTTACCGAAGGCTGGCTGAAGGCTGCGCGCCGGGTTTTGAAGGATGACGGCTCGCTCTGGGTGATCGGCTCCTACCACAACATCTTCCGTGTGGGTGCCAAGCTCCAGGATCTCGGCTATTGGATGCTCAACGACGTGATCTGGCGCAAAACCAACCCGATGCCGAATTTCCGCGGCCGCCGCTTCACCAACGCCCACGAGACCATGATCTGGTGCGCAAAATCGGCTGAGAGCCGCTACCAGTTCAATTACGAGGCGATGAAGACGCTCAACGACGATCTGCAGATGCGCTCCGACTGGCTCATGCCGATCTGCAGCGGCTCGGAACGCCTGAAAGGCGAGGACGGCGTCAAAAGCCACCCGACGCAAAAGCCCGAAGCCTTGCTCTACCGCATCATGATGGCAGCGACCAAGCCCGGCGACGTGGTCTTGGATCCCTTCTTCGGCAGCGGCACGACGGGTGCTGTCGCCAAGAAACTTGGCCGCCGCTATATCGGCATCGAACGCGATCCCGGCTACATCAAGGTGGCCCGCGCCCGTATTGCCAAAGTGCAACAAGTCCCCGAAAGCGAAATGCTGCAGATCATCTCCAAGCGCGAGGAACCGCGCATTCCCTTCGGCTGGCTCATTGAACGCGGCCTGCTCGAACCCGGCACCGTGCTCACCAGCAACAATGGCCGCTTCACGGCAAAGGTCCGCGCCGACGGCACGCTCATCTCCTCCGATCACCGCGGCTCGATCCACCAGGTGGGTGCGGCCGTGCAAGGAGCGCCTGCCTGCAACGGCTGGCAATTCTGGTGCGTGCCGAGGGAAGGGCAACTGATCCCGATCGATTACTATCGCCAGCAGCTCAGGGCGGAGCTGCACTAAGTCGGTCAGCGTTCCCGCCATCAGTTGAAGGCGCTCCGCAGCGCGGCCGACAAGTGCCCTGGAGAAGGATATGAAACGGGCGCTTGGCGGCATTGGGGTAGCCTTCGCGGACCGGAATTTCCGCATCTATTCCATCGGCGCCATCGTCTCCTGGCAGAGCTTTTTCATCCAGCTCGTCGCCGTCTCCTGGACCACCTGGGAGCTCACGCATTCGACGACATGGCTGGCGATCGTGGCCGTTCTCGATATCGCCCCAAACATCATTTTCCTGCCCTTGGGCGGTGTCCTTGCTGACCGGTACGATCGCTACCGCATTGTGATCGTCACTCATGTCCTGGGACTTCTTCAGGCTCTGGCCCTGGCCTTGTTGGCGTTCTCAGGGCATCTGACGATCACGGCACTTGCCATCCTCGCCTTCCTGCATGGCCTCATCCACAGCTTCAGCGTGCCGGGACTGTTCGGCATGCTGCCACGCTTCGTCGCCCGCGACCGCCTGTCTTCGGCGATCGCGGTCAGCTCGGCCTACACGCAGCTGGCCATCTTTGCCGGGCCTGCGCTGGCCGGCTGGATCATCCTGCATCATGGCGTGGCGACAGCCTTCGCCGTCAATGCATGGGGCTATGCCGTCTATCTCGGCTCGATCGCCTTCCTGCGGACGCCGTCGGATTTCGTGGCCCCGGCGCCGACCGGCAAGAGCATCCGTGGCGATCTCGGTGACGGCTTGCGCTACATCGCCAGCCATCACGGCATCAGCGCCCTCCTTATCCTGATGCTGATGGGTGATGCGCTTTCGGCCGCCATGTATCAAATGCTGCCGGCCTATGCCGACGGCATCCTGGGCATGGGTGTCGACGGCATGTCGGCCTTGCTCGCCGCGGCTGGATTGGGTGCCACCCTGTCAGCGTTGTGGCTGGCGCAAGGCGGCACCGCGCGCGCGACACCCTTGCGGGTCCTCTGGGCTTTTCTTGCCTTCGCTATTGTCGTCGCGGTGCTGATGATGACGCAGAGTCTCATGCTTGCCCTGGCCGCGATGGTCGCCTATGGCATCGCCGGCGAGATCAGGCGGACCGCCACCGTTTCGCTGCTGCAGATCACCGTTGACGACACGCAACGCGGCCGCGTGATGAGCACCCAATTCCTCCTGCAGCGGATCGCCGGCGGCATCGGCACCATCCTCATTGGCCTTGCGGCAGAAAGCGACGGATTGCGCAGGCCGATGTTCATCGCCGCCTGCCTCACCATCATCGCCTGGGCCATCGCCTTCAAGGGACGACACCGCATCATCGCTGCGTTCAAGGCATAAGGATTCTGCTGAAGGGCAAGACCAGCTTCGCCAACGAAATCAACGTCTCTAAGATTTCACAAACACGCGCAACTCGACAGGCAGACGCTCAAGCGCCGTCGCCAAGGCGCGCTCTTCCAATGCAAGCGCGCGTGCTTCCGCCGCATCGACCCCCGCAGATTCGGTGTGAGATTCAATTAGGGGCAGCCAGGCCCGCAGTGCCTCGATAACTGCGCGCAAATCCAGACCTGCGTCTGTAATGGCGTCATACCATTGCTCAATCCAGGCCGAGTGAGCGCTATCGGTTCCATTCATATTCTGGCTCAGGACGACTTCAGTCTTGCCGGTTATCTGTGCAGCGACCGGCGCAAGTTGTAATGGCGGAAGCCCTTCGTTCAGCAAGTCATATTGGAGTTGGCGTAGTCGATTGGCGATACGTTGTGCTGGGTCTCCGAACAGATCTTGGAACTGATCCCAGTCTATCTTTGCGCTGGGCTGCATTATCTTGCCGGCAACCGTGGCCATGACAATGGTTGCATTTATCACTTCGTCGGCAGTTCTGCTGTCCAGCACCGCCGCTGCATCCCGCATGATGTCACGACCGTGCTTTGCGGCAGTCTTGGCAGCTTTGTGCGGCGCATTGACAATTTCAACATCGGCTTCCCGCTTGATCGCCGCGTAAACATACCAGGGTGAGTTTCTGGCTTCTTCCTGATAAGCCATCAGAAGCGTATCGACGGCCATCTTCAGGGAAGAAGTAAGCCGCTTGAGTTCGGGATCGGACGAGACATCTGGATTGCCTCGCAAACGCTGCAGCGTCGCGTTCCGCCTCTGCGCCAGGTGAAGCGCCCGCGCCAACAATTGGTTATCTGACGACAAGCTATCCATCCTGCTTGCAATGTTGAAGCATGCTGCACGTTATCTAGGTGTCTAGGCAAGTTTCGACAACCCGTGCTCGACCACTTTCCGCATGACCGTTGGCAGCGCCACGTTGCCGAGATTGTCGAGTTCGGTCCATTGGTAGCGCGCATCCGGCTTCACACCGGTCGCGGCGAACACCACGAGAAGCAGCGCGAAATGGGTGAAGACGTGGGTAACGCCCCCATCGAGGCGGCGCCACTTGGTCTCCAATGGCGCCAGCTCGTCGGCCATGCCTTCGTCGAAGGCTGCACCCAGCCAGTCGCTGGTCGGCACCTGCACCACGCCGCCCAAGAGGCCTTTCTCTGAAAATCGGGATCAAACTCCCATTTTCTTTGGCGTCATATCAGTTTTCCTTGCCTTTGGTCGTCTGGCAGGCGCCGGGTTAGCTTTTGCCAGACCTCTTTGCGTGCCATGCGGCAAGCACTTGTCTTTCCTCGTCGGCGGTCAGGCCGCTGATCGGACCATTGGCACTACGCAACCAGCCTAGCGTGTCGCGCGCAGTCTCGGAAAGCGACCGCACGCTAAGCCCGGCACTGAGCGCAGGGGTCGTGTCGCGGGTCATGAAACCAGCATAGTCCGGCAATGGCAGCCATAGCGGGAGGGATCTGGGCCCCGACCACATTCTCACGTCCTGCTCTTCGAGAAACATGCGATCTGCCCAGGTAAAGCTGCACGATGCGCCCAGCGCCGCCGCACATTCCAAAAGAAACTCGCCGCGCGTGCGCGTCGGTCCCGTTCCGTCATAGATGCCGATCAGGCGACATTGTGCGGCATGAACAATCCATTGCGCGAGATCACGCACGTCTATGAACTGAACGGGATCTTCGGGAGATCCCGGGGCCAGCACTTCCCCGCCGCGTGCAAGCCGAGCCGGCCAGTAACTGAACCGGCCCGTCGGATCTTCCGGTCCAACGATAAGGCCGGCGCGGCAAATGAAGGCGTCTTCCCCGACGGCCCGTTCGCATGCGACCTTGGCAGCGCCGTAGGTTTCGTCGGTACTGTGTTCGATCTCGGGGGCGGTGGGCGCCAAAAGGGTGGCCATGTCCGCTCGCTGCCCAGGGGTGTGATTGTCCGCATATACACTCACCGTCGAGACGAAGGTCCAATGCCCCGCCTGCCGCTTGAGTTCGGCCACCGCGCGGCGTACCTGACCCGGTTGACGTGAAACGTCCACGACGGCATCGAACTCTTCACGCTTTAAGGGCTCGAGACCATACGGCACATCGCGATCGATCGAAACAAAGCGCGTGCCGGGTGCTGCCGGACCCGCGAGTCCGCGTGACGCGCACGTCACCTCATGCCCTTCCGCGCATGCATAGGCAGCAATCGCGCGCCCAAGAAACTGGGTCCCCCCAAGAATCAACAAACGCATGGGATTGCCCGCCCTGTTGCTATTTTGAAATATGCGTCACGCTACATAAGTATCTAAGCAAGTTTCGACAACCCATGCTCGACCACTTTCCGCATGACCGTTGGCAGCGCCACGTTGCCGAGATTGTCGAGGTCGGTCCATTGGTAGCGCGCATCCGGCTTCACGCCGGTCGCGGCGAACACCACGAGATGCAGCGCGAAATGGGTGAAGACGTGGGTGACGCTGCCATCGAGGCGGCGCCACTTGGCCTTCAATGGCGCCAGATCGTCGGCCATGCCTTCGTCGAAGGCTGCACCCAGCCAATCGCTGGTCGGCACCTGCACCATCCCACCAAGCAAGCCCTTCTCCGGGCGCTTCTCAAGGGCGATGCGGCCGGCTTTGTCGATCATCACATAGCAGAGGCCGTAGCGCTGCGGGCGCGCGGCCTTGGGCGATTTCTTGGGGTACGCTTCCATGTCGCCGGCCGCGTGTGCCGCACAGATCTCGCGCCATGGGCAGAGGAAGCATTTCGGCTTGGTCGGCGTGCAGATGGTGGCGCCGAGATCCATGATCGCCTGCGCATAATCCCCCGGCCGCCTCTGCGGCGTGAAGCGCGACGCCAATTCGCGCAGCTCCTCCTTGGCCTTGGGCAAGGGAGTCGCGACCCGGTGGAGCCGCGCCATCACCCGTTCGACATTGCCATCAAGGATCGTCGTGGATCGGTCAAAGGCGATGGCCGCCACGGCTGCGGCCGTATAGGGGCCGATGCCGGGCAGGCTGCGCAACCCCTCTTCCGTATCGGGAAAGACGCCACCATGATCGCGCACCACAGCTTCAGCGCATTTCTTGAGATTGCGGGCGCGGGCGTAATAGCCAAGGCCGGCCCAGGCGGTGAGCACATCGTCAAGCGGCGCCGCGGCCAGATCGTCAACCCGCGGCCAGCGCTTGAGGAAATCCTGGTAATAGGGGCCGACGGTCACGACCGTGGTCTGCTGCAGCATGATCTCGGACAGCCAGACATGATAGGGATCGGCATGCTCGCCCGGGCCTGAGCGCCAAGGCAGGTGCCGACGATGGCGGTCATACCAGGCGAGGATTTGCTGGGCGGCTGAGTCTGGCTGTTTGCGCGGCATGGCGGGCGACCTTAGACTGACGCCCATGAGCGCCCAAGAAGAAAAACCGAAGACCAAAACCGAACCGGCCCCAAAGGAAGCCCCAAGGGAATCGGCCGAGCGCCACAACCGGCTCTCGGCCCTGGCCAGCAGCGTGCCCAACCTCACCAAGCTCGCCTTGGGCCGCAAGGGCTTTGCCGAAGCCAGCCTCATCGGCGCCTGGTCCACCATCGTCGGCGAGGACATCGCCGGCCTCGCCATCCCGGTGAAGATGCGCCTGCCACGCCCGGCAAAAGACCCGGCGAAAGAGGAGAATGCCGGGCGCCCCACCGGCCTGGTCCCGGCAAACATAGCCGGCGGCACCCTTACCCTGCGCGCAAGCCCCGCTGCCAGCCTCGAGGTGCAGCATTTGAAGCCCCGCATCCTGGAGCGCATCACGCGCTATTTCGGCTACCCCGCCATCAAAGAGATCAAGATCGAGATCGGCGACCGCAAAAAGGCTGCGCCAAAGGCAAAGCGACCTGCCGGTACGCCGCCCAGCCAGCCAGACCTTTCCAAAGTGACGGACCCGGAGATCCGGGAGGCCCTGCGGCGACTCGGCGCCGCCCGGGCACGGCGGCCCTGAGGCTCCGAAAACCCCAGGAAACCCTGGAAAACATTGAGCGGATTTGAGATTCCGGCTGGACATCGGGCGACTCGCCCGAATCCAACGGCTTATCCGGGAACCCTCAGGCGATGGCCGCACCCGCGCCGGACGGTCACGGACGCCTCGCTTGCATGGGCCCCTGAATCCTGCCAAATAGCGGCCAAATCGGGCCTCATTTTCCGGGCCCCGACCCAGGGACCAATTGGAGGCAATGTTGAACGCGCGCAATCTCGTAATCGGTGTCGTGGTTCTGGCGCTGGTGGGTGTCGGTGGCTTCTATGCCTGGACCCATTATGGCCCCAATGCGGCGGCCAACGCTGCCGCCAACAACCCGGCTTTGGCCGGCCTGCCGGCCCCGGTCGACAGCCCCCTCGCCCAGGCCCAGGAAGGCGACATGGTGCTGGGCGATGCCAAGGCGCCGATCACCTTCATCGAATATTCCTCCCTCTCCTGCCCGCATTGCGCCCGCCACCACATGACGGTGCTGCCGGAGATCAAGAAGCAGTATATCGATACCGGCAAGGTGAAGCTGGTGGTGCGCGACTTCCCGCTGAATGGTCCGGCCGTGCAGGCAGCCCTCCTCGCCCATTGCGTTTCGCCGTTGGCTTACTGGGGCATGATCGACCAGTTGTTCTCGACGCAGCCGGCCTGGGTCAATGACCAGTCCGCCCCGGCCCTGGCCAGCATTGCGGCTGCCGCCGGCATCAACGGCACGGATTTCCAGGCCTGCCTCAACAACAAGGACGCCAAGGACAAGATCATTGCCTCGGCCGAGAACGCCGATAAGGCCTTCAAGGTCAAGTCGACGCCGACCTTCGTGGTCAACGGCATCGTCATCGAGGGCGAAAAATCCTTTGAAGACTTCAAGAAGATCTTCGACGCCCTGGCTTCGAAATGACCCTGGCGCCTCAATAACTGCGCACCGCTGCGCATTGCGTTACGTCCAGACCAGTTTTAAGGAACCTGCCGCGTGGTCCAGTTCAACAAAGTCCGCCTGACCGGCTTCAAATCCTTCGTCGAATCCACTGAACTGTCGATTCAGGCGGGCATGACCGGGATCGTCGGCCCCAATGGCTGCGGCAAGTCGAACCTGGTCGAAGCACTGCGCTGGGTCATGGGCGAAACCTCCGCCAAGCGCATGCGCGGCGGTGAAATGGACGATGTCATCTTCGGTGGCAGCGGCAACCGCCCGGCGCGCAACGTCGCTGAAGTGGTGCTGACCCTCGACAATGCCGACCGCCGCGCCTCGGCCCAATTCAACGACAGCGACGATCTGGAAATTTCGCGCCGCATCGATCGCGGCGAAGGCTCGACCTACAAGGTCAACGGCAAAGAAGCCCGCGCCCGCGACGTGCAGCTGCTGTTCGCCGATATCTCGGCCGGTGCCCATTCCACGGCGCTGGTGAGCCAGGGCCGTGTCGGTGCCATCGTCAATGCGAAACCGACCGACCGGCGCTCGCTTCTCGAAGAAGCGGCCGGCATCACCGGCCTCCACACCCGCCGGCACGAAGCTGAACTGCGCCTCAAAGCCGCGGAAGCCAATCTCGCCCGCCTCGACGATGTCATCATCACGCTGGAAAGCCAGCTTGGCCAGTTGAAGAAGCAGGCGCGTCAGGCATCGCGCTATCGCAATCTGCAGGATCATATCCGCCGCGCCGAGGCGATCCTGTTCCATATCCAGTGGCAGGATGCGCGCCAGCGCCTGGACTATTCTGAAAAGACCCTGATGGCCGCCGAAACGGCCGTCGTGTCGCTGACCTCGGCCGCGGCTATTGCAGCTACACGCCAGACGGAGGCCGCCACCATCCTGCCCAGCCTGCGTCAGGCGGAAGCGGAGGCTGCGGCGGAGCTGCAGCGCCTCACCATCGCCCGCGGCGCGCTCGACAAGGAAGAAGAGCGCATCCAACAGGCGCGGTCCGATGCCGATCGCCAGCTGCGCGAGAACGAGGCCGATCACGGCCGCGAACTGGCGCTCACCACCGACGCCGTCGCCGCAGCTGAACGCCTGGCCGAAGAACGCACCGTCATCACCGAGACCGCCGGCGAAGAAGCCGCGATCTCCGAAGAGACCCAGCGCCGCGTCGAAGGCGCGCAAGCCGAGGTCGATGAGAGCGAGGCCGAGCTTGGCCGTCTCACGCAGGATCTCGCTGCCGCCGAAGCCCGTGCCCATGCGCTGACCCGGCGCCTCGATGAATTGCAGCAGCGCCGCCAGCGCCTCTCCAACCGCGCGCAGGAAGTGGATGCCGAGCGCCAGCGTCTCTCCGCCGAAATCGAGAACGATGCCGAGACGCAGGCAGCCCGCAATGCCGTGGCAGAAGCCGAGGCCGCCCTCGAAGAAGCACAGGCGGTGCTTGCCGAGATCGAAGCCCAGCGCGGCCTTGCCGGCGAAGCCGAGACCAACGCCCGCGCCCAGCTGCAGCAGGCGCAGGATGCCCGCCAGCGCCTGAAGGCCGAAGCCGACGCCCTCTCCTCGATCTTCGCCACCTCCGATTCAGAGATGTGGCCGCCGCTCATCGACAGCCTCACCGTGGCGCCCGGTTACGAAATCGCCATCGCCGCGGCCTTGGGCGACGATCTCCAAGCTTCGACCGATCTCGGCGCCCCCTCGCATTGGCGCGAAGGCGACACCAACGGCACGGCTCCGGGCCTCCCCGGCAATGCCGAACCCCTGTCGCGTTTCGTGACCGGCTCGGTGGCGCTCGGCCGGCGCCTGGCACAGATCGGTGTTGTGGAAGACGAAGCGACCTGTCGCGCGTTGGGACCGCAATTGCAACAGGGCCAGCGCCTCGTCTCCAAGGACGGCGCCATGTGGCGCTGGGACGGCTTTACCATCGCCGCCGGGACGGAAACCGCTGCCGCCACGCGCCTCAAGCAACGCAATCGCTTGCGCCAGCTGGATGACGAGTTGAACGTCGCCGAAGCGACGCTGGCCGAGGTCGAAGCGCAGTTCGGCGCCGCGCGCGACGAAGCGCAGAGCCTCATCGACCGCGAGCGCAGCCAGCGCCAGACCTTGCAGGCTGCCTATAACGCGGCCCGCCAGGCGCGCGATGCCGCCGCCCGTGTCGAGCAGCGCGCGACGCAAATGCAATCCCGTCTCGCCGCCGTCGGCGAACAGGCCGAAGCGGTGGCCGGCGATATCGCCGAACTCGAAGGTCAGCTGGAAGCCGCCGCCACGGAACGCGCGGAACTTCCTGATCTGGATGCGGCCCGCCATCGCATCAACGAACTCCGTCCGGAAGTGGCCGAGCGCCGCACACGCCTCGTCGAAGCGCGCTCTGCCCTCGATCGCCTGCAACGCGAAGCGCAGCAGCGCCAGACGCGCCTCCTCGCCATCGCTGACGAGCTTCGTTCCTGGGAACAGCGCGGCCAGCGCGCCCAGCAGCATCTCAATGAGCTGGTCGAACGCCGCGCCCATATCGAACAGGAAATCGAGCGCCTTGCCGCCTTGCCGGGCGAGATCGCACAGCAACGCAGCGACCTCATGGACCTTCTGGAAGTGTCCGAGGAAAAGCGCCGCAACGCTGCTGATACCCTGGCGTCCGCTGAGACGGCCCTCAACGAAGCCGATCGCGGCCTCAAAGGCGAAGAACACAAGCTCATCGAAGCGCGCGAGCAGCGCGTCCGGGCCGAAGCCGCCATCGAGCAGGCCAAGGAAGCCGCCGCCACCTTGACCGAGCGCATCCGCGAAAAGCTGGAATGCTCGCCGGAAGAAGTGCTGACGCTGGCCGAGCTTGATCCCGGTGAAGGTCTGCCGGCCCGCGAGGAGACCGAGCAGCGCCTCAACAAATTGTTGCGCGAGCGCGAGAATATCGGTCCGGTCAATTTGCGCGCCGAGACGGAATCGAATGAGCTCGACCAGCAGCTGGCTGGCATGCAGACCGAACGCTCCGACCTCATCAACGCCATTTCACGCCTGCGCCAAGGCATTGCCAGCCTCAACCGCGAGGGCCGCGAACGGTTGCTCGCTGCCTTCGAACTGGTCAACGGCCATTTCACCTCGCTGTTCACCCGCCTCTTCGGCGGCGGCAAGGCACATCTGCAATTGACCGAAGCCGAAGACCCGCTTGATGCCGGCCTCGAGATTTTCGCAAGCCCGCCAGGCAAGAAGCTGCAAGTTCTCTCGCTGCTTTCGGGCGGCGAGCAGGCCCTCACGGCCTTGGCTCTGCTCTTTGCGGTGTTCCTCGTCAACCCGGCACCGATCTGCGTGCTGGACGAGGTCGACGCACCACTGGATGACGCGAACGTCGAGCGCTTCTGCAATCTCGTGCAGGAACTGGCCGAAGCCTCGGGCACCCGCTTCCTGGTCATCACCCACCACCGCCTGACCATGGCCCGCATGGATCGCCTCTACGGCGTCACCATGGCCGAACGCGGCGTCTCGCAGTTGGTCTCGGTCGACCTCCAGGAAATCGGCCATCTCAAGGCTGCATCGTAACAGCACCAACACAAAATTCCGTCCTGGTCCGCTAAGGTGGACCAGGACGACATGAGATAGGCGACGCGCCTCTATCCCATCACCTTGCTCATATGCACGAGGTGCCCACCCTTGAACGCCTCCTCGCCGTCGATGGCATAGCCAAGCTTCAGGTAGAGCGCGATGTTTTCGGCGAACAGCTTGTTGGTATAGAGCCGGATCACCTTCATCCCGGCCGCCCGCGTGAGGGCTTCGGCATGGGCAACCAGGTGGCGGCCGTGGCCCCTGCCCTGCTCGGCCGGATCGACCACGACATTTTCAATAAGCCAGTGATCCGGGTGCGGGATCAGCTCGACCAGCCCGACAATCGTCCCGGCATCGTCGCTCAGCAGCTCGATCACATGGGCCCGGACGGCCGCGCGGTAATCCGCCGTCATCGGCTTGGGCATGCGTCCCAGCACCGGCACCCACTTCTCATAGGCCCGGTGGGTCAGCGCCTCGACCAGCCCCGCATCGACGATCCCGGCACGCCTGAACTTCATGAATTATGTCCTGTTCCCAGCCATCTGAGATGGCGCGGCCGACCTGCCTGGACGAAACCATCGCGTTTCCGCCGTGGTGCAGCGTAACACGCGATTCCGAGGGGTCGCCCGCAGCCCTGTCACAGCCCCTGGCATGTTCCAATTTTACCAATATAAATCAATCGGTTAATATAGCTCAAATCACCTTGACAGCCTATCCCCCCTTGCCTATGTTGCGCGCGCTTCCGCCGATCCTCCGATTGGCGGGGGTAGCGGCTTGTTGCTCGGGGGATACCTTGAGGATCGGCGACAATGACCGAACAGCAACCAGGTAACCTGGACCAGTTCGACGCGAAGCTCAAAGCAGCGCGGGAGCGGATCGGGGAATCGGATACCGGGGACCTTGCCCGCGAGGGTACGTCACTGGGATATGGCTTCCGCCTCAGCATCGAATTGCTGGCGGGCCTGCTGGTCGGTCTGGGGATGGGCTATGTCATCGATGGATGGCTGGGAACGCGCCCCTGGTTGATGCTGATTTTCATGATCCTGGGTCTCGGCGGGGGCATCCTCAATGTGATGCGCGTGTCGAAACAGATGGAGCAATTGGAAGCTTCCAAGAAGGATCAACGTTAAGCGTCGACCCTTCGGGCCCAACAGGGACGTATGTCCCAATGGGGGTTCGCGGGCGGCAACAACCGGGGATGACATCGTGGCCGACGCCCATTCACCACTCGCCCAGTTCGAGATCAAGACGCTGGCGGAATTGCATCCGTTCGGCATCGACGCCTCCTTCACCAATGCCTCGCTGATCATGGCGGTGGTGGTTGGGCTCGTGACCATCTTCATCGTCGCCGGCATGAACAAGGCCTCCATCGTCCCGGGCCGCTTCCAGGGCATGGTCGAATTCTTCTACGAATTCATCGCCAATCTTCTGAAAGAGAATACCGGCCCCAAGGGCAAAGCATTCTTCCCGCTGGTCTTCTCGCTATTCATGTTCATCCTGGGCTGCAACCTCATCGGCCTCTTTGGCGCGATCACCGTCACCAGCCACATCGTCGTCACCTTCGCCCTGGCCTTCATGGTCATCACCGTCGTTACCGTGGTGGGCTTCGTGCGCCACGGCACACATTACTTCAGCTATTTCGCTCCGGCCGGCGCGCCGATGTGGCTGATGCCGCTGATGATCCCCTTGGAAATCATCTCCTATCTCATCCGTCCGATCAGCCTCTCGGTCCGACTTTTTGCCAACATGGTGGCCGGCCACGTCATGCTGGGTGTCCTTGGCACCTTCGTCGTCGGCCTTGGTGGCTTGTTCTTCGCGCTGGGCGCCATTCCGCTGGCCGCAATCCCGCTGATCTTCGCCCTCGAGGTGCTGGTTGCCCTCCTGCAGGCCTATGTGTTCGCCATCCTCACCTGCATCTATCTCAACGACGCCATTCACCTGGCGCATTGAGGGCAGCAGGCGAAAACTTTTCCATCAACACCAAGCAACGTTTTAATCCCAAGAAAGGACATCCATCATGGAACTCGAAGCCGCGAAAATGATCGGCGCCGGTATTGCGGCACTCGCCCTCGGTGGCGCTGGTATCGGTCTCGGTACCCTGTTCGGCAGCTACATGGAGGGTGCGTTCCGCAACCCGGAAGCCCAGAGCAAGCTGAAGGTCAACCCGATGCTTGCCTTCGCGCTGATCGAAGCCACCGGTCTCTTCGGCTTCGTCATCGCCATGATCATCCTGTTCGGCTAAGGCCAGCCGGGACGATCTCTAAGAACGTTGCGATAGCGACCGGCCGGCTCACCTTCTGAAGCCGGCCGGTTCGCCACTTAAAGCTTGTAGTTTGGGAGGGGACCAATGCCCCAATTCGATCCCGCCATTTTCTCGCCGCTGCTGGTCTGGCTGGTCGTGACCTTCGTGGCGCTTTACGTGCTGATGTCGAAGCTGGCGCTGCCCAAGGTGGCGGCGATCATCGACCAGCGCGCTGAACGCATCGAAGGCAATCTTGCCAAGGCGGAACAGCTGCGCGCTGAAGCCGCTGGCGTGCTGGCGGCCTATGAAAAGGCGATTGCCGATGCCAAGGGTGCGGCACAGGCCGAGCTTGCCAAGGCCGCGGCCGAGATTGCCGCCGAGACCACCAAGCGCGAAGCCGAATTTGGTGCCCGTCTTGCCGAGCAGACCCGCACCGCCGAAGGCCGCATCAAGGCAGCCAAGATCGAGGCCCTGGCCCAGGTCAAGGCGATCGCCACGGATCTCGCGGCCGGTATTTCAGCCAAGCTCACCGGGACCAATGTCGATCAGGCTGCGGCCGGTGCTGCCGTCGAAGCCGCCGTCAAGGAGCGTGCCTGATGGAACATGAAGTCGGTTTCCTGGCCAATCCGCATACCTGGGTCAATCTTGGGGGCCTGATCTTCCTTGCCTTCGCCGGACCGAAGCTGTGGAAGGCCATCACCCAGATGCTCGACCAGCGCGCCATCAAGATCAAAGCCGATCTCGATGAAGCACAGAAGCTGAAGGACGAGGCACAAGCCCTCCTCGGCGAGTACCAGCGCAAGCAGAAGGACGCCTTGCGCGAAGCTGCCGAGATCATCGAGACCGCCAAGGCTGTGGCCCAGCGCCAGGCCAAGGAAGCAGCGGCCAATCTGGACCTGGCCTTCACCCGCCGCGAAAAGCTGGCGCTGGAGAAGATTGCCCAAGCCGAAGCCGCCGCCATCGCCGAAGTCCGCCGCGAGGCGGTCGACGTTGCGACTGCCGCGGCCCGGAAGCTGATCACCGCCAGCCTCACCGACGCCCGTGCCACGGCACTCGTCGATGCGGCGATCAAGGATGTGGATACGCGCCTGCATTAACGGGCTGACATCCAAGAAGCCAGAAAGCCCGGATCAATCCCTGATCCGGGCTTTTTTTATTCCCTGTGGTCGCATACTCACACCCAGGTGATATTCCGAAAATTTGTGCAAATTCTCCGAAAAAGCGCTACGCTCTTTCGGATGTCCCGTTATGGACCATTCCTTAACCGCTTGCAGCGAAGATGGGGCAAGCGAGTCAAACGACTCGTTGGCAATTCGATGCAGGCAGCATGGGCCCAGCGCCCGCCGCCCATGCGAGGTCTGAGATGATGACAGTGCCATTTGACGAGCGGAATGGAGCAGGCTTCGGGAACATCCCGCCGATCAAGGAATTGATCGCCCCCTCCGCGTGCAATCCTCATATCATGCAGCGCGTATACCGGGCGCTTTATCGGCAGCGGCTGGAGCAGGAACTGCGCCGGGTTGGCAAGCTGAACGATGCCGACCACCGCTGGCATACCATCGGCATCATCACCTTTTGCGGCTTTGTGGCCTTCCTCGCCATCAATCTGCTGCTGGGTCCGGCCGCCATTTCTTGGACTGCGCATCTTCTCATCGCCGGCGGTGCCGCGCTGGGCCTCGGTGCGGCGACATTGCTGATCCTGGCGGTGCGCGAGCGCAACTCAAAGCACCACCAGCCTGCTACTAAGCCGACGCCGGGTGGCGCTTCATCGCTGGGCGACAAGAAGGCGCTGCGCCAAGCCTCCCTATGAGCGACAGGTTTGTGGGCGAAGCTCACGGGCCGCCAAATTGTGAGCGACTTTATGGGCGTGGCTGGCGTTTCCAATGAGACCAACAGCTCTCGTGGTCCGATCATGGACGACGCGCTGAAGCTCTATCGCGACATGCTCGACAACGCCCCTTGGGGCGTCTTCCATTCAAGCGCCGACGGCCGGTACATCAGCGTCAACCGAGCGCTCGCAAAGCTTTGCGGCTATGCCTCCCAGGCTGAAATGATGGGTGCCGTCACCGACATCGCTCGGCAGATTTATGTCGACCCCGGCACGCGGGCGGAATTCCTGCGTCGGATGCAGGCCGACGGGATCGTCACATCCTTTGAATCGCGCATGTACCGTGCGGACGGATCGATCATCTGGGTGTCCGAGAGCACACGCCCGGTTCATGATGCGGCCGGCAATTTCCTCTATTTCGAGGGCACCGTCGAAGACATCTCGCGCATCAAGAATGCCGAGGAAGAATACCGCCAGCGCGAAGCGGGACTGCGCCAGCTCATCAACACCGTCGGTGTCGGCGTCAGCTATTGGGACCGCGATCTCATCTGTCGCTTCGCCAATGACGCACATGGCGATTGGGCCGGCGTCATGCCGGAAGAGATGCTGGGGTGCCATCTCGAAAAGCTCATGGGGCCGGAACGGTTCGCCGCCCAGCAAGCCTATCGGGACGCCGTCTTTCGCGGCGAGGTCACCTCGTTCCATCTGCCG
Organism: Dongia sp. P2_B8; assembly: GCF_056404715.1. Taxonomy (NCBI): domain Bacteria; kingdom Pseudomonadati; phylum Pseudomonadota; class Alphaproteobacteria; order Rhodospirillales; family Dongiaceae; genus Dongia; species Dongia sp. P2_B8. Next base: position 120,157 of record NZ_JBFUDM010000006.1, read on the forward strand.
CTGACCACGCAATCGGGCAAGGATGCCGTCCTGCAGATTGTCTTGACGCCGGAAATTCGCGCTGGCGACGTGGTGGGCTACTACGCCGTCGGCATGGATGTGACGGCGCTGGTGCGGGCGGAATCCGAACTCGCAGCACGCGAGCAGGAGTTGCGGCTGCTGGTCAACAGCATCCCGGCCACGGTCTCCTACTGGGACCGCGACCTCATCTGCCGTTTCGCCAATGATCGCTTCAGCCATTGGTATCCGTCACAGAACCCCATCGGTTGCCATGCGCGCGACTTCTTCGGCGAAACGCAATTCATACGTTACGGGCACCATCATGCTGCGGCGCTTCGCGGCGAGCGGTCGTCCTTCATGACCACCATGGTCGGCGGCGATGGCATCTGCCGGCATCTCCAGGTGGATTTCGTGCCGAAATTCGTGGGCGATGAGGCCATGGGCTTTTATGCCATCGCCGTCGATCTCACCAATCTCACGAATGCCGAGATCGCGCTCCGGGAAAACGAAGCCCGTTACCGGGAAGTGTTCAACAACATCGCCGATGCGATCTTCCTCACGGAGGTGACGCCGGACAACCGCTTCCGGACCCTGGAGGTCAACCCGGCGGCTGAACGCCAGATGGGCATGCTGGCCAATGAACTTGTTGGTCTCTGTGTCGAGGAATACCTGCCGGCTGAAAAGGCCGTCCTGGTCAATGCCCATTTCCGGCACTGCGTTGCGAGCGGACAGATCGAGCGCTTCGAAATCGGCCTCGACATCGCCCGGGGCCATCGCATCATTGATGTCACCTTCGTCCCAATCCGCGGCGACGATGGCGTGGTACGGCGCATCCTGGGCCTTGGCCGCGACATGACCGAGGCACGCGAGCTGGAACAAGCGATCTTGGCCAGCGAGGATCGCGAACGTCTTGCCCATGACCGTCTGCTGGATGCGATCGAAAGCCTGCATGACGGGTTTGTGCTGTGGGGGCCGGACGGCACCATCCGCATGCTCAACCGTGCGGTCACGGAAACCTTTTTCCCGCCCGGCCAGGGTTTTGCCATCGGCATGTCATATCGGGAATCCTACCATCAGTTCGTGACGGCCTGGCGCACGGCGGGCGTCGATCCCAATCAGGCGCTCCATTTGGCCGAAGCCATCCAGGGCCCGGGTGGTATCCATCCTGACGATGACGATGCCCTCGCCAGATCTGCCATCCACTGGCTTGAGACCTTCACGGGCACGAGCCCGGAATTGCCGGGGGCCAGCGGCCGCTGGCTGGTAATCCATCGCCAGCGCACGCGCGAAGGCGGGTTCGTCGAATTCTGGTTCGACGTCACCGAACGCCGCAACCGGGAGCGCGAATTGCGTGCTGCCTTGCATGAAGCGGATGCCGCCAACCGCGCCAAGTCGCGCTTTCTGGCACAGATGAGCCACGAGTTGCGGACACCCCTCAACGCCGTCATCGGCTTTTCCGATCTGATGCTGCGGGGCATTGCCGGGACGATGAGTGCGATCCAGGCGGAATATTGCAGCTATGTCCACAATAGCGGCGAACATCTGCTGCAGCTGGTACAAGGTGTCCTCGACTATGCCGCGATCGAGGCCGACGATGTCAAAGTGACACTGGAAACGGTCGATGCCACGCAGGTTCTCAGCCAGGCCCGCGAACTGATGCTGCCTATCGCGCAGAAAGCCGGGGTCGACCTCTTCATCGTGGAGGCGGAGGCCGCCTGGGTCACGTCCGATACCTTGCGGCTGCGCCAGATCCTCATCAACCTCATCGCCAACGCGGTGAAATATAACCGGCCGAGCGGCGAAGTCCGCGTCGACGTCGTCGTTCTCTCACCTTCCACCCTGCGGATCTCCGTTGCCGATACCGGCATCGGCATTCCAAAAGAGCGGCTGGGTGAATTGTTCAAGCCGTTTGAACGGCTGGGGCAGGAAGGTGGCGCCGTGGAAGGCACCGGCCTCGGCCTCGTGCTGGTCCGGCGCCTGGCAGAACGTATCGGCGCATCTATCGGTGTTGAAAGTGACACAGGTTGCGGCAGCACCTTCTGGATCGATCTGCCGATGGCGACAATGCCGAACAGCCCGGATCCGGGCATGATTGCGGCTGATCTCTAAGACAGGACCGCAGAAACAGGCAGCCAAAACAAAACCGCCCGGCATCTTTGCAGACACCGGGCGGTCGTCGCGCGCGGCCTAGTGGGGCCGGCGCGCGTATCGCGTAGCGAAGATTACTTCTTCGCGACCTTGGCGATCGCGGCCTTCACTTCGTCGATCTGGGCAGCGAAACGGCCCTGGATCAGCTCGGCGACCTGCGCGTTCGACTTCTGCACGAGATCGGTGATCTCGCGGACATTGGCAACGGCCTGCTCGAAACCGGCCTTCGCAACTTCAGCCTGCTTCACGAGCTTCTCTTCCGGGCTGGTCGGCTCGACCAGTTCCTTGGCGACCTTGCCGAACTCTTCAACCGCCTGGCGGGCGATTTCAGCCTGGCGCTGCGCAACGGCCTTGACGCCTTCGAGGGCGGCCTGGTTGGCGGCGGTCAGAACTTCAAAGTTCTTCTTCTGGGCAGCAACGACGCCGTCGAAATCGAACATGGCGTTTTTGCCGTTGGCGAAGGTCTTCGTGTAGTCACCGAACCACTTGCCGAAATCAGCCTGGATCTTGGTGAAGTCGATCTTGGTGAAATCCGGGAAAGCCGGGGTCGGGGTGGTGGTTTCGAAAGTGCTCTGGGTCTTGGCCATGGTGGCGTCTCCTCAGTAAAACGGTTCTGTATGAAATTGGTTCGTTGTGCACTGCACAATCTGAAGGTCTATATGAGGCAGAAGCGGCAGGAAATCAAGAGCTTTTTTGCTGCAGCGCAACAACATAGAACAATTTCGTTACAATACAATGACTTGCAAGATAATTTTTTGCTTAAAAAAGTAGCACGGGAGCCCAATAACCCGGCACCCCGTGTGCCATGCAATATAGATGGTTCGCCAAGGCGCCGATTCCAGGGCAAATGTCAGAGCCTGCTGGGGCCCTCTCGCCTGGCAATCCCACGCCCATAGTCGCCGGCCTTGCCGGTGGAACTGGCGCCAACCTCGCCCTCGAGTGCGGCAGCGTTGGAATTGCCCAGATCAAGACTCTCACGGACATAGCACCCGGCGGCGCCGCAACCTCTGCACTCTACCGCACATATCTATCGCGGCGGCACCAGAGTCGGTGGAGCCCTTTTTCAAAGTCGCTGCCTCTCGCCGCATCTCCCTGTCAAGGAGATGCGCATGCCAAGTGTGATCCAGTTCACAATTTGCGGGTCGCGCGCAAAAAATAGGGAGTTCTCCCGATGCTCCCGCTATTGCCGGCAACTACCTTCCCCATCATCAGCGATCCCGATCGACGGTACTCGGCGCACCTCCCCCTAGCTGCCTGCGCGCCGAAACATCACCGCATCCATTCACCCTGAGGCGACATCGGGCGCATGACGCCTGTTGCCTCAAGCGACAGAGGCATAGAAATGGCGATACTGACCGGTTCCGTCGGCAACGACACGATCCAAGGCACTGATGATGCTGACGTCATTTCGGGCCTCGGCGGCAATGACATCCTGAAGGGCTTGGCTGGCGACGACACCCTGCTGGGTGGCGCCGGGGATGACATTCTGGCTGGCAATGCCGGCGTCAACGAAATGAATGGCGGCACGGGTAACGACATCTATCAAGCTGTCAATTCTGACGACATCATCGTGGAACTGCCAGGCCAGGGCATCGATACGGCGCGGTGCCTTTTCTCATTCGATATGTCCACGCATGCAGCGGGCGTGGAGAATCTCGTCTTGATCGACAATGCCATCGGCAGCGCCGTGGATGCAGTCGGCAACACGCTCAGCAACGTCATGATGGGTAATGAGGGCGACAACGTCTTGCGTGGCGGTGCCGGCAACGACACCCTCATCGGCGCGGGTGGCGACGATACCCTGCAAGGCGAAGACGGCAATGACGTTCTGGATGGCGGCAACGGCAATGACACGATGTCCGGTGGCGCCGGCAATGATACCTACATCGCCGACAACCGGGACGATGCAGTTGTGGAAGCCACAGGTGGCGGCAAGGACCTCGTCCTCACCAGGGGCGATTACTTCCTGGCCGCCGGCCAGGAGATCGAGGCACTGACGCTCACCGGGTCCCGGGGCGCCATCCTCTTCGGCAACGAATTTGCCAATATCATCACCGGGGGCATTGGCAACGATTTCATCGATGGCGATGGCGGCAATGACACGCTCATCGGCGGCGCCGGCGACGACACCTATGCCATCGGTCGCGTGCCCACTGACCTCGGCAACAGCAAGATCGTCGAGACGGCCAATGGCGGCCATGACACGGTCATTTCCGCCCTCCATGACTACACCCTTGCTGCCAATGTCGAGAATCTGGCGCTGGACTCGCCGGAAGCCAATCTCAAAGAAGTCACGGTCACCGCCGTGAACGGCACAGGCAACGCGCTCAACAACGAGATCCAGGGCAACGAAATCGCCAATCGACTGGACGGTGGCGCCGGCAATGATGCCCTGGATGGCGGCAAGGGCGACGACACGCTCATCGGCGGCACCGGCAATGATGCCTATTTCATCACGGCAGGCCAAGGAAGCGACACGATCGTCGAAAAAGCCGGCGGCGGTGACGATATCGTCTTCACCGACCTTGCCAGCTATACCCTCGATGCGAATGTCGAGTTCCTGGTTCTTACGGCGGCCGGCAGTCAGACCGGGATCGGCAACGTGCTCAACAATGCCATTGCAGCGGGCAACGACGACGACACGCTGCGGGGGCTCGATGGCAACGATGCCCTGTTCGGCAATGGCGGCAACGACACGCTCGAGGGCGGTGCCGGCATCGATGAGCTGGTGGGTGGCGAGGGCAATGACCAGATGTCCGGCGGCGCTGGCAACGACACATACCATGTCGATTCCGAAGATGATGGGATTGTCGAGGCCGTGGGTGGCGGCAAGGATCTGGTGGTGACCACGACTTCCTACATCCTGGCGGCTGGCCAGGAGATCGAGGCGATCACCATGGAGGGCACCGACGGCATCGGTGTCCTCGGCAACGAATTCAACAATGTCATCACCGGCAACGCCAGTGACAACTTCCTGTTAGGCGGTGGCGGCAGCGATACGCTGATCGGCGGCGACGGTGACGATACCTACATCATCGGCCGCGACACCGCGGACAAGGGCAATGACAAGGTGGTCGAGGCGGCGAATGGTGGTGACCATGACTTCGTCATCTCCAATCTTCACGACTATACGCTGGGCGCCAATGTCGAGGATCTGCTGCTCGATTCCCCCAACGCGTCGTTGGCAGCCGTCGTCACTGCCATCAACGGCACCGGCAACGCGCTCAACAATGACATCCGCGGCAACGAAATCGCCAACCGGTTGGATGGCGCCGCCGGCAATGACACTCTCGACGGCGGCTTCGGCGACGACACGCTGGTGGGCGGCACCGGCGATGACACCTACCTCATCAATCGCGACGATGGGGCGGACACCATTCTGGAAAATGCCGGCGGTGGCACGGATACGGTTGTGACGGACCTGATCTCCTTCACCCTGGCCGCCAATGTCGAGAACCTGATCCTGGAAAACGATGGAAACGCCACCGGCACGGGCAACAACCTGGGTAACCGCATCACCGGCGCCGACGGCAACGACACCCTCAAGGGGCTCGACGGCAACGACATCCTGGACGGCGGACTCCACGGGGACGACCGGCTCGAGGGCGGCGCCGGCAACGACACCTACATCCTGCATCTTAGCAACGCGGCGATCATCGTCGAGACCGACGACAAGACCAGTGGCATCGACACCGTGCGTTCGGCGGACATCCCCCTCGAGCTCCTCGATTTCGGCGGCGAGAATGTCGAGAACATCATCCTCGATGACTTCGCCAGCAAGCAGGGCCGGGACCTCGATGCATTCGGCAATGATCTTGCCAACATCATCATCGGCAATTCCGGTGCCAATCATCTGGCGGGCGGTGCCGGCAACGACACCCTGGCCGGCGGCTTGGGCGACGACACCTATTTCCTCGATACCGGCGACGACAAGGACAAGGTGATCGAGGCGCTGAATGCCGGCCATGACACGGTCATCTCCAACCTCCATGACTACACGCTGGCAGCCAATGTCGAGGATCTGTTCCTCGATGCCGCGGCGGCACTCACGGCGGATGCCGGTGGCGTCAACGGCACCGGCAACACCCTCGACAACCGCATCGTCGGCAGCAGCGACGCAAACCGTCTGGATGGAGGCGCCGGCGACGACCTCCTCAGTGGCCGCGGTGGCGACGATGTGATTCTGGGCGGCACCGGCAATGACTTTCTCGACGGCGAACAGGGTGCCGACCAGATGGCCGGCGGCACCGGCAACGACATCTATCTGGTGCGGGACACGACCGACAGCATCGTCGAACTGGCCGGGCAGGGCATCGACACCGTTCAGACCCAGCTCGGCAGCCACACGCTGGCTGGCAAGATGGGCGAGAATGTCGAGAACCTCACCTATATCGGCACTGGCAACTTCACCGGCATCGGCAACAAACTCAACAACATCATCCATGGAAATGTTGGCGACGACGTGCTCCAGGGCCTGGAGGGCAATGACACGCTGGACGGCAGTATCGAAGGTCATGACCGGCTGGAGGGTGGCGCCGGCAACGACATCTACATTCTGCGCACCGGCGGCGATTACGAGATCGTCGAGGCGGCAGGCAAGGCCGGCGGCATCGATACAATCGAGACCAGGGATCTCGACATCGATCTCGACAGTGATCCGAACATCGTCAACGTCGAAAACGTGACTCTGCAAGATTTCAATCCAGGCCAAGGCAAGAATCTCCATCTGTTCGGCAATTTCCTCGACAACATCCTCACCGGCAACTCCGGCGAAAACACACTCTATGGGGGCGGTGGCAACGATACGCTGATCGGCGGCGCCGGCAACGACACCTATATCCTTGACGACAAGAACGAAAAGATCGTCGAAACCGCGACCGGTGGACACGATACAGTGGAGTCGCATCTACTCGACTATACCCTGGCGGCCAATGTCGAGGATCTCGTCCTTGCGGATATTAACAGCCCGATGAAGGGCACTGGCAACGCCCTCGACAACGGCCTGTTCGGCAGCCATTTTGCCGACACGTTCGACGGTGCCGCCGGCAATGACGCGATATCCGGCGGCAGTGGCGACGATATTCTGATCGGCGGCAGCGGCGACGATTTCCTGGGCGGTGGCGTCGACAAGGATACATTGACCGGTGGCACCGGCAACGACACCTATCTCCTCGATGGCGGTGACGATGTTGATGTCATCGTCGAAGCCGCCAATGGTGGTGTCGATACGGTCCTTACCTTCCTCACCGAATACACGCTCGGCGCCAATATCGAGAACCTCATCTATGACAGCGGGCAGAAATTCACCGGCACCGGCAATTCCCTGAACAACACGATTCTCGGTGGCTTTGGCGAAGACATCCTCAAGGGCCTGGACGGCAATGATACGCTCGATGGTGGTGACGGGACCAACCGCCTGGAAGGTGGCGCCGGCAACGATGTCTATATTCTTCACACCACCGACATAAGTCAGATTGTCGAAGATGCCGGAAAGGGCATCGACACGGTCCGCTCGTCCGAGCGCAGCATCGATCTTAATGTCCTCCTTCTCGACAATATCGAGAACGTGACATTGGATGATTTCGCGTTCCATGCCGGCCGCAACTTCAGCGCCTTTGGCAATGCGCTCGCCAATGTCATCACCGGCAATTCCGGCAACAATGTGCTCGATGGCAATGACGGCAACGACACCCTGATCGGCGGCCTCGGCGATGACGAATACTTCATCGATGTCGGCGACGAGAAGGACAAGGTGGTCGAGGCGGCAGGTGGCGGCCATGACTTTGTCGTGTCGGCCCTCCATGACTATACGCTGACCGCCAATGTCGAAGATCTGGTGCTCAACGGCAGAAGCGCTGCCGCCAATGGCACCGGCAACATTCTGGACAATGACATTCTTGGCAACGGGGAGGACAACCGGCTCGACGGTGCCGCCGGCAACGACATCCTCAACGGCCAGTCCGGAATCGACACATTGTTGGGGGGTGCCGGCAGTGACAGACTAGAGGGTGGGCTTGACGCCGATATCCTGACGGGCGGAGCCGGGAGCGATGTCTTCGTCTATCGTCACGAAAACAATGACGCGCTGAGCCTCTTGGGTGGCGATACGATCACCGATTTCCAGAGCGGCAACGACAAGATCGACGTCCGTGACCTGTTCGACGATTTCGGCCTCGACCATGGCAGCGATCCATTCGCTGACGGTCACTTAGTTCTACAGGCTGATGGCTTAGGCAATACGCTGGTGCAGTTCGAGCCGATACTGGGCGGCAGCGCCGTCGTTCTTGCCACCGTACTCCATGCCACCGTCGTGGAAACCGATATTGTCTTCTAGCGGCCGTCGGCAGGTAGGGTTGGAGACCAAACGAAAGATATTCAGCTGGAAGGCTTCTTCGCCTAGTAGTCCCACTCCCAATAGACACCGGCCTTGCCGGTGGAATTGGCGCCGACCTCGCCCTCGACCTTGACGTTGGGCGTCACCTCGACCTCGACCGTAGCCGCACTCGAATTGCCGGCCGTTCCCTGCTTCACACCGACATAGACGCCTTCACGCACATAGCGCCCGGCGCCGAGGCTGGGTCCGGTGGTGCCGTCGCCGGCATCGACACTGAGGCGATCTAGTCCGGTCTGTTTGCGAATCTTGTCGAGAAGATCGGTACCACCGCCGACACCGGCAAGTTCCGCCGTGGCTTGCGCGAGCTGGATCGCCTCCAGTGCCGAGAGCGAGCCGGATGCCTTGCCGAACAGCAGGCGGGAGAGGATCTCATCTTCCGGCAAGGGCGGGGTCGAACTGAGGCTGATCCGCACCAGGCTGACATGGCCGCCGACCGTAACGGCGACGTCATAACCTTCGGCCCGTGCATTGGCGACGAAATCGAGCACCGGGTCGATCTTGGGGGCACCATCGAAGATCACCTGACCGCGGCTGAACGACAGCTGTCGGCCGACCAGATCGAGTGTGCCGCGCCGCATCTTGATGGCGCCATTGATGATGGGCTGGTCCGCTGTCCCGCTGATCTTGAGCGCACCGCCCATCTCGGCATCCAGGCCTCGGCCACGGATCGATAGTTGCTGCGGGATGTCGACCGCAATGTCGAGGGCGATACCCAGAGATTTCGCAGGCGGCTTGGCGGCTGCTGCGATCTCGGCCGCGCGTGCCGGTGGGGCGTTGATCTCGACCGTCTCGATTTCCTGAATGCTGGGCGGCAGATTATCGGGGATGCGGATCTCGGCCTTGCGCAGCGTGATGTTGCCTTTGAGCGTCACCTGCTCGGTCAGATCGCCGCCAGCTTGCAGCTTGGCATCGGCGACCGCGAACGCGTCGGGCATGTTGAGCAATTGCGCCTGGTCGAGATTGAGGGCGATCTCGACCGGCATGTCGGCGCCCAGCCCGACCTTGCCCTGGCCCGAAATGCGGCCACCACCGGGCGTATTCGCCGACAGGCTCACAAGATCTATCTGCTGGCCGTTGCCGCGCAGCTCGGCCATCAGCTTCCGCAGCTTGATGCCATAACGCACATTGTCATAGCGGCCATCATTGATGCGGATACTGCCGGAGAGACCAGGATCATTGGGCGTGCCACTGGCCAGCAAATCGACATCCGCCTTGCCCGACACACGGTCTGCGCCGCCCGCCAGCACGATATCAAGGATGGAGAGATCGAGGGCGCCTTTGGCACTGGCCTGCAGCGGTGCTGCGGGATTGAACAGCGGAAACCCCGTGGCCGGATCGGCCGGTAATCCCAGCGACGCCGCAAGATCGAGCCCGCCGCCGCTCGAGAAACTGAAGTGCCCATCGGTGGCGATGCGACCACCACGCCAATCGCCCTTGAGATCGATCCCGGCGGAAAGGCCGCGCTGACCGCGCAGGCCCATATCCTTGGCAGCTACGTTGAACTGCGCCACCGGGTCAGCGCGCGATCCAGAGATATTCAGCGCCGCATCCACCGAGCCCATCGCCTCGATCGTGGGATCGGCAACCTTCAACAGCGCCAGCGGGAATTGCGTGATGTTGAGGTCGATATCGTTGCCGGCCGGACTCATCGCCGCATCGAGTGTAATCCGCCCATCGCGGGCGCGAAGATCGAGACCGGCAACGCGCATCGTCTCGCCCTGGCGCGTGAGGCGCATCGGCTTGGCAAGCGTCACTGTCTCCGCGCGATAGCTGGCGGTCAATGTTTTCAACGTCACCGTCTGCGTATCCGGCGTGTTCGCAAGATCGGCGGCGAGATCGAGGCCGATGTCTGGGCCGCTCGCCTTTGCCGTGATTGCCATGCCGGTGGCGCCGCCCTTTGCCGTCAGCGCCACCTTGTCCAACTTCTGCCCGCTGGCCGTCAAATCCTGGAGATCGATGCGACCATAAACGACCGGTACGCCGGTCGCGTCACTAAATCGCAGCGCAACCTTGCCCGCACCGATCGTCGCGGCCTGCCCATAGGCCAGGTCCTGCAGCGTGGCAGCCAGCGTCCCATTCTGCTTGCCATCGGCCTGGGCAAGCTTGATGTCTGCCTTGACTGCGCCGGCGAGATCGAGACCGGTCAAGCGCTGCAATTCGGCCAGCGCCGGAATGTCCACGGCCACATTGCCAGCGACCAGCGCGCCATTCACATCCGCTTCACCGCTCACGCTGCTGCGGCCCAAGCCGATCCTGGCATCTCGAATGGCGATGGTTCCGCTCTCCTTCTGCTGCGTGGCGCGGAGGGCAAGGCTGGCCTTGAGGCCGTCTAGAAGCGCCGTGCCGCTCAGCGCCATCTGAGGCGCGTTGATGAGATCCCGGCCATCGACTTTCAGCCCCAGCGCCGTCACGCTGCGCGGGCCGTAGCTGATCTCGCGCGATCCCAGATCGGCGACGATCTGTGGCGCCGCCACTGTCCCACCCAGCTTGGCCTGCAGCGACATGGCACCCTTGGCAGCCGGATCGAGCGCGGAGAGATCGCTGAGCGCGGCATCCAGCTCCATATCAAGCTGCGTATCCTTGAGCGTGCCGGATGCTGTCAGCTTGGCGGCGGCACCTTCAAAGACGGCGTCGGTGAGATCGATATTGCCGGCCGCATCCTGCGTGACATGGAGCGACAGAGTCGGAGCCGGGCCGATCAGCCCGTCGACCGCCGCCACCCCCAGCGACAGCGCCTCCCCCGCCCCGGAAAGATCGACGCGCGCACCTTGTGCATCCTTGTCGGCCAGAATCTTCAGACTGACATTGCCGTTGAGCTTCGTCTGATCCGGGCCAACCCAGGCACCGAGATCCGTGGCCTTGGCCTCGATCTCGGTATGCAGCGATGTGGCCCCCCATCCCACCGTCTGTGCCGTTCCAAACAATGTGAGCGGGCCGGCGGTGAGGTCGATGTTCTTGATGTCCGCCGTACCGGTGAGATCGATGCGGCCCTGCACGCCAAGCCGGACACCCTCGGCGAGCAAAGGCTGCCATCTCGGGTCGGCCAGTGTGATCTCGCTCGCATTGACCAGTGCGTCGAGATCGATCCCGTTCTTGAAGCTGCCGACCGGATCGGCCGTAAGGCTGATATCAGTGAAGCCGATTCTCTGCCCACCCGCGACCAGATCCGTGACAGTGCCGGTCGCGGCCACCTGGGCTGCCGCGATCTCGCCCTTGATCTCCCCCTGCAGCTCGGTCCCGCTCCAGCTGATGTCCGGCAGGAAGGCGGCGTAGGGCGTCGAACTGCCCGTGCGCACGGTGAAACTGAGCTTGCCCGGCGCCTCCAGACCAATCGACCCCTTGGCCGCGATGGTGGCCGAGGCGCCACTGGCCTGGAAATCCTGCACCATTATGAGGCCGGCCGGTTGGTCGATGGTCACCTGGCCGCGTGCCTTGAGGCCATCGTTGAGCAACAGCTTCACATCGTCCGGCAGCAGCCGGCGCGGATCGGCATCAAGGTTGAAGGCGATGCTGCGCTGGCGGCGCTCACCTGTACTGGTCAGGCCAAGCTTCGCCAACTTAGCGCCGTCGAGCGTGGCCGCAATACCGCCCTGCCAGGATGTGAGCGGGCCGTCTCCGGTAGCCGTGATCTGCAAATCCGGCGCACCCGGCAGACCGAGCATATGCGTCAGCAACCCACCCTGCGGTTCACGCACATTGAGCGCCAGCTTCAAGGCATCGTCGCCGGGGCGATAAGCGATATCGGCGTTGATCACATCGTCGCCACCATCGAGACGCTGCAGACTGAGCTTGGCGGCAAGCCCATCGGCGATATCGCCCAGCGACGCGCTGGCCTGCGCGCTGAAGATTGCCGTCTCTCCCAGGATCGGCGCACCCAGCGCGAGACGGTCAATGGTGAACGATTGCAGGGCAATGTCGATCGGCAGCGACGGCAGCAAAGGCTCCGCTACCTCGCCTTCGGCCGGATTCTTGTCCGCCGATGTGTCAGTGGGCGTTTCGGGCGGGCGTGCAAAATCGACCGCGCCGAGATGGAGGTCGGTCACGTCCAATGTTCCGACCAGCAGCCGTAGCGGCGACCAGTCGAGCGCCACGCGATCGACGGTGAGCCAGACACCCTTCGCATCGGAGAGCACAATTCCATGGAGCTCCATGTCGAACGGCACCACGCCGCTGATCTCAGCGGCCTGCAGGGTGATCGGTCCCTCCGCCATCGCTGCCTCGATTTGCGACAGGATGAGGTTGCGGCCCATCGACGTCTGCAGGACACCGAACAGAATCGCTATCAGCAGCAGCAGGGCCGCGAGCGCGATGCCGGCATATTTGCCGACATATTTGCCGACACCTTTGAATGTGCGGCGCATCAGAAGGCCTGCCCGATGCTGATATAGAATTGGAATGCATCGTCATCGCTGCGCGGGTTGAGCGGGACGGCAAAATCGGCGCGGATCGGACCGATCGAGGTGTAATAGCGCAGACCGATGCCGGCCGCGTACTGGATATCCTCGTCGAAGCTCGGAAACACATCGTCGGAGACGGTGCCGGCGTCGAAGAACGGCACGATGCCGTAATCGTCGAGAAAGCGGTAGCGCAGCTCGACGCTGGCAATCACTGAGCTGCGGCCGCCGACAGGATCGCCATCATCGTCGAGCGGACTGATCGAGCGGAATTCATAGCCGCGCACCGACCCGCCGCCACCGGCATAAAGCCGCCGGTCGGCCGGCAGGTCCTCTGTATCGCCACCAAACACATTGGCGGCCGCGACACGGCCGGCCAGCACCAGATTGCCATCGCCCGTGAGGTCAAAATACTTGCTGTAATCCGCGTTGGTACCGATGACATCCTGGCTGGAGCCAAGAAATTCCGGAAAGGCAAAGGTCGCAAGGATAAGCCGAGATCCGGAAACGGGGTTGAGAAGATCGGTCGTGGTATCGCGCTTGAACGACAGGGTTGGACCGAACAGCAGGAAGTCGTCGGTCTCGCCATCCTCGGTGATGCGCGAACGCTCGGCTTCCAGGCCGAAGCCCCAGCTCATATTCTCGTTGATGCGCCGCTCGATGCCAATGGTGGCGGTCACCGATTGCTTGTCGAACGTATCTTCGTCATGTGTGTCGGCAAGAATCAGGGATGCCGCCAGGTCCTGGTGCCGCATCAGATAGTCCGGTTTCTGGAATGCGGCCGACAGATTGTAGTCGGTATCGGCAAGACTGTTCTCGCCGAAGCCGGAAATCTCGGCATCCAGCCGCAGCTTCTCGGCCCCACCGAACAGATTCCGATCGCCCCAATAGGCCTTCACGCCAGCGCCCCTGTCGGTCGCATAATTGGCGCCGAGCCCGATGAAATGCCGCTTGCGCTCGGCGACCAGCACATCGACCGGCAGGCTGCCATCGGGCGCCAGCTGCTCGGCCGGCGTCACCTTGACGGAATCGAACACATCCAGTGACCGGAGATCGTCGCGCATCGCGCTGATGTCGCTGGGCTGGAAGCTTTTATTTGCCGGGAACTGTGTCCGCTGCTGCATGAAGGCGGGATCGATCCGCTCCAACCCCGCGACCTTGACGACCCCCATCGTCGCCGGCGGGCCCGGCTCCACCACATAGGTGACGGAAACCGTCCCGGTCGCATGATCGACCAGGGCCGGCTGCAGGGCCACCTTGGCAAAGGGATAGCCTTGATCCAGCACCGCATTCAGCAGCCGCTCGCGCTCAGCCAGAATATCGGCAGCACGCGCCGATTGATGCGCCTGGAGTTGTGGCTGCAATGGCTTGGGCAATGTCGGCGGCGCCGTCACGGTGACGGATTGCAGCGCAAAGATCTTGCCCGGCGTCACCAGGATCTCGACCGGCAGGATCGCACCCGCGGCCGGCTCGTCCGCATCAGCCAGCGCCGCCTCGTCGGTCACATCCATGCCGGCGACCTTAATGGCGACGCTGCCCCCGTAATAGCCGGCCGAGCGCAGGGCCTTCTCGATGCGAGGAATGTCTTCTTCCGCCCGCCGCGTCAGGCCGAAGAGGGAATCCGGTGGCGATTCCTTCAGCTCAATCAGGGTCGAGCTTGCCGCGACCGCCGTACCCAGCGCCGGATCATCGAGCTTGGCAATGGTGACTTCATAGTCGAGCGCCCACGCGCCCCGGGCGGCGCTGGCAAGCGCCGCGAGCGAAAGCAAGGCAACAATGGTCCGCTGCGCCCGCCACCGGAAATACGTCACGTCTGCCTGTCGGTCACAATCCTTGGAAACCCATACATGACCAAAACAGCCACGCACCCGCCCGGTTCCGCCCGAGCGGCCAAAGACCCTGCCGGCTCAGCATATAGCTGAAATATTGCCGCGATAAAGCGCCTAAACGGCGCCCCGATTAAACCGGAATGACGGCGCCGGTCAGCTTGAGGAAGACGTGCATCTTCTCGGCATCGATCGGCACCAGGGCGGTGTCGTCGGCCGCGGCCTTGGTGTGCGCTGCCACCTGGGCGGTGAAGGGTGCGCCGCCGACCGTGCCGATGAGGAGCGTGTGCGGCCCCAAGGGTTCCACGTCACGCACCTTGAGCTCGATCATGGGCAGCATACGGCCAGCGCCGACTGTGTGCTCCGGGCGGATGCCGGCCACGACCTTGGCGCCGACATGCGGACCGTAGGCTGCGGCGCGGGCGGCCGGCAGCGGAATGTCGATGCCGCCCTCGGCCCGGAAATGAATGCCACCATCGCCCTGCACAAGCTCGCCTTCGATGAAATTCATCGAGGGTGCACCGATGAAGGCCGCCACGAACAGGTTGCGCGGTTTTTCGTAAAGCGTGATTGGATCGGCCGCCTGCTCGATGCGGCCGCCATTCATGACGACGACACGGTCGGCCATGGTCATGGCCTCGACCTGGTCATGGGTCACATAGACCACGGTGGTCTGCAGGCGGCGATGCAGCGATTTGATCTCGGTGCGCATTTCAATGCGCAGCTTGGCATCGAGATTGGAGAGCGGCTCGTCGAACAGGAACACATCCGGGTTGCGCACGATGGCGCGGC
This sequence comes from Dongia sp. P2_B8, assembly GCF_056404715.1. Classification (NCBI taxonomy): domain Bacteria; kingdom Pseudomonadati; phylum Pseudomonadota; class Alphaproteobacteria; order Rhodospirillales; family Dongiaceae; genus Dongia; species Dongia sp. P2_B8. The sequence goes on from NZ_JBFUDM010000006.1 coordinate 135,711, forward strand.
CGATGGCGACGCGCTGGCGCTGACCGCCGGACAATTGCTTCGGGCGCCGGTCGAGATAGGGGTCGAGGTTGAGGATACGGGCGGCATTCTTGACGGCGATGTCGATCTCATCCTTCGACGTGCCACGCACCTTCATGCCATAGCCGATATTCTCACCGACCGTCATGTGCGGATAGAGCGCGTAATTCTGGAACACCATCGAGCAGTTGCGCAAGCCCGGACGCAGATCCGTCACATCCCGGTCGCCGATCTTGATGGTGCCCGTGCTGGCCGTTTCCAGTCCCGCGATCATGCGCAAGGTCGTGGTCTTGCCGCAGCCCGAGGGGCCGACCAGGACGACGAATTCGCGCGAGGCGATTTCCAGATCGAGCGGCGGAATGACGGTGACATCGCCGAAGGATTTGGTGATGCGTTCGAGGCTTACGCGGGACATGGCATGCTTCTTCTATAGGGCGAAAATTGATCCCGCCCCGGCGGCGCCAAACAACGCATCCAGGGCGGGACCTCGTCTGGTCTAGCTTATTTCGGCGGCAGACCCATCGCGGCGCGATAGGCGGCCAACTGCTTGTCGCGGCCGAATTCGTCGGTCAGACGATTCCATTCCGCGGCCACCGTATCAAGAGCCTGCTGGGCAGTCTCTTCGCCGGCCAAGGCCTTGGAGAGTTCGATCTCCACGACTTCGGTGTAGGAGAAGTAGCCCGGCAGACGCATGTCGAGCACCACGTTCTCGGCTGCGAGCGAATCCGCCTGCGCGCCCAAATATTCCTTGGCTTCACGCGGGCTGAACAGCTTCGACCACAGGTCGAGATTGGTGGTGTGCGAGATGCGGTAGGGGTTCACACCGGTACCGCCGGTGATCGCCGCCTGGCCCGAAATCTCGGGGCTGGAGAGGAATTCGATATAGTTCCAGGCCGCTTCCTGATGCTTCGACGAAGCCGGAACCGCTGCCTGCCAGCCGCCGAACGCCATGAACGGCGATTTGACAACATGGTCGAACTTCTTCCATTCCTTGGTCTTGTAGTCCCAGATCTCGTTCGAGCCCGGCAGCACGGCCGAACCGACCTTGCCAGAAATCTTCGATTGCTTCGGATCCGCGGCGATGACGCCGGTATCGCCCCAGCCGATCGATTCCGCAACCTGGCCACCGGCCACGGCCGCGTTCACTTCACCGAACGAGAAGTTGAGCGCGTTGGGCGGCGCCAGCTTCGAGGATTTCACATATTCCTCAAGGCCACGCACCCAGCCCGGGTTGTTGATTTCGGCATCCATGGTCTCCGGATTGAAGAACATGGCGCCCTTCTGCCCCGGAATGTTGGTGTAGGACGCGGCATGGCTGAAGAAGAACCAGAATTGCTGGCCACCGCGGCGATAGGCTTCGGCGGTGCCCCACAGGCCCTTGTCCGGGCGCGTGAAGAATTCAGCGATGTCGAGATACTGCTTCCAATCCTGCGGGACGGCGAGATCGTAGCCATACTTCGCCTTGAAAGCCTCTTTCTCCTTCGGATCTTCAAAGAGATCGATGCGGTAGGTATAGGTATGAACGTCGCCGTCGATGGTCTGCGACAGGGTCTTGCCGTTCCACACCATCAGCTGTTCGCGGTAGATGGGCGCGATATCGTCCCAGGCGGCACCCTTGCGCATCGCTTCGGGCACTTCGGCGAGGTAATCGGTGAAGTCCGGCGACCAGGCGGGAGCGAAGCTGATGACGTCGAAGGTTTCTTCACCCGAGGAGAGCGAGGTCACGATCTTCGGATAGAGTTCCGACCAGGGAAACTCGACCACATTGACCTTGCCGCAGGTCTTCTTGGCCCAGGCTTCGCCGGCACTCTGCAGCGCCGAGGCGATGTAGGGGCCGGTCTGCGAGGCGGCCGTCAAGGTCACGCCGGTATAGTCTGGATCGCACGCCAGTGCGGCCCCGGTGGTCAACGACAGCGCTGCCATCGCCGATGCACCCAGTAGCAGTTTTCTCATGTTGTCACTCCCGTTTTCTCTTTGTTGATTAGCGCGTTTGGTAAACTTAGGTAGTTGGTAAAATCGTATGGCCTATTTGATGGCTCCCAGCAGCAGGCCTGACCGCATGAGCCTGCTCAAGAGCGCCGCCATGATCATCATCGGAATGATGGCAACCAGAGCAGCGGCGGAAATCGACCACCATTCGTCGCCGCGCTGGCTGTTCTGGCCGGCCACGAGAATGGGCAGCGTCTGCCATTTGGCATTGGTGAGGAAAAGCGCGAACAGGAACTCGTTCCACACGAAGGCCAAGGTGATCATGAAGGTGGCGATGAGGCCCGGGACCGACATCGGCAACACGATGCCGGTGAAGATACGCCAGCTCGGCACATTGTCGACCATCGCAGCCTCCTCCACCTCGAGCGGCAAAGCGGCGAAGAAATCGCGCATCAGCCACACCACGATCGGCAAGCTGAAGGCGATGTAGGCCAGCACCATGCCGACATAGGTGTCGACCAGCTTGAAGCCCATGCGGCCGACTTCGGTATACATGAGGAACAGTGCAAAGGCGGTGACGATGGGCGGGAACATGCGCTGGCTGACGAACCAGAAGATGATGTCCTCATTGCCCATCACCGGCCCCGGCACCCTGAGGCGGTTGGTCAGCAGCGACGCGACGAGGGCCACGATGAAGGCGATCAGCATCGAGGCGGCGCGGCCGAAGCCAAGCCCATAGGAGCCCAGCAGATAGCCGCCCAGCGCCACCACGAAGAAGGCGAGACCCGAGGCCAGCTTCACCTTGAACGGGAAGCGCACCAGCGCATAGGCCGCCATGGCACCAATGGCTGTGGCCAGAACGGCCGATGAAAGACCGATAACCGTCGAGGCGATGACATTGTTGAAGAACTCGCCGCGCTCACCGGACAGCAATTCGCTCCAGGCCTGCAACGATGGCTCGAAATCGACGAACGGGATGAACGTGGCATGCCCCACCACCGAGAGCGAGGTCTTGAACGAGGTCACCGCCACCCAATAGAGCGGGAACAGCGTGAACAGCGCCCAGAACACGATGCCAAGCAGGGCGAAATAGCGCGGCGCGCCTTTGAGAGTGCGGGTGCTCATCGATGTTTCGCCAGATAGGGTTTGAGGATCGCGAGATAGACCACGCCAATGACCGTGATCACGATCAGGAACAGGAAGCTCAATGCCGAGGTATAGCCAAGATTGAACTTCTTGAAGCCCTCCTGATAGGCAAAGAGGGTCAGCGTCTCCGTGGAAACACCTGGTCCGCCACCGGTCAGCACGAAGACGGTGTCGATGATCTTGTAGCTCTCGATGAGGCGGATGAAGACCACCGCCACCGAAATGGGCAGCATCATCGGAAAGGTAATGTCCCAGAACTGCCGCCAGGAACCGGCATTTTCCAGCGAGGCCGCTTCATAGACATCGTCCGGCAAGGTGGCGAGGCCCGCCAGCAGCATCAGAATGATGAAGGGTGTCCACTGCCAGACTTCGACCGTAATGAGGGCGCCGATTGACCAATGCGTCTCGGTGAGGAACGGCAGGTTGGGGAAGCCCAGGAAGGTCATGAACTGATTGAGCGGACCCTGCGTCGGATTGAAGATCTGGCGCGCGATGAGGGCCACCGCCACCGGGGCGATCAGCATGGGGAGCAGGAAACCGACCCGGAACAGTTTTTCGCCCGGCACCTTGGCATGGAGCGCCAGTGCCACGGCAAAGCCGATCACATATTGGATGGCGACCGAGATGAAGGCGATGATGCTGGTCGTCAGCGTCACATGCCAGAAACGCGGATTGGCAAGCAGGCTGGTGTAATTGTCCAGGCCGACGAAGCGCGGTGGGATCGGCGGCACCAGGCGGAAGCTCATGAAGCTGGTGGTCAGCGAATAGATCAGCGGAAAGATCGAGATCGCCAGCACCACGAAGAGTGCCGGCCAGATGAAGAAATATTTGATCGGATCGTTGCGCATCCCACTACCTAATCATACTTTGACGGCCAGCAAGGCATCGACCGCCGCCCGCTGTGGCATCGAGGGCGCCGTGCCGCGCTTGGTGACCGAGAGCCCCGCCACCGTGCAGCCGAAGCGGACGGCTTCTGCCGGTGCCATTCCGCTGGCGATCGCTGCCGAAAAGCCGCCGACAAACGCGTCGCCGGCACCGGCGGTGTCGATCACGCTGCCTGCCGACACAGCAGGTACATGAATTGAATTGCCCTTCGAATGCAACAGCGCGCCGCGCTCGCCGAGGGTGATGAGCGCATTTTTTGCGCCGTTAGCTAACAAGACATCGCCGGCACGGCGCGCATCGTCCAAACTGTCGAGCGGAAAGCCGACCAGCGCCGCCGCCTCGCTTTCATTGGGGGCGATGTAGTCGCACAGCGGATAGATCGCCTGCGGGAATTTTTCGGCCGGGGCCGGATTGAACACGGTAATGACGCCGGCTGCCCTGGCGATCTCCAGCGCCCGTTGCGCCGCGGCCACAGGCTGTTCCAATTGGGTCACAAAAACCTTGGCGCCGCGGATCTGGTCGGCAGCCGCCTCGACATCGGCCGGCGACAAGGTGCCGGCGGCACCGGGATAGACGATGATCGCGTTCTCGCCGGTCTTGTCGTTTACATAGATGAAGGCGACGCCGGTCGGGTCCACGTCGGACAGGCCGACCTGGGCATGAATGCCTTCTTCCTTCCAGGTCTTCTGCGCAATCTCGCCGAACGTATCGCGGCCGATCTTGGAAATGAACGTCACCTTGGCACCGAGCCGGGCTGCCGCCACGGATTGGTTCGAGCCCTTGCCGCCCGGCCCCATCTTGAAGCCCGACCCGGCAATGGTTTCGCCGATCTTCGGCATCCGGTCGCCCATGAAGGCGAGATCGGCGACGAAAATCCCCAGAATGGCAACGCCTTCTTGGCTGGACACGTGCGTGGCCCCTTACTTACTTCGTCTCGGGCGGGATGACGCCCTTGGTGAACATGAAACAGCCATAGAAACGGCGTTCGCCGGTGGCGATGACGCAATAGGATTTCTTGGCGACCTCGTAGAAGGCCATGCGTTCGACCGACACCATCGGCCAGGACTTGCCCTCGGCGCGGTCGATCTCGGCCTGCACTTCCTTCTGGACGGCCGGAATCTCGGTCGGATTGCCGACGATCTCCATGCGCATGGCCGCATCGGGAATGAAACTGTCGAGCGGCATCGCGGAAAGAATGGCGGCTGTGGCCTGGGCGGTCGTCACATTGTCGATCCGCAGCAATTTGCCAAGGCGCGTCTGGCGCGCGATCGAATCCGCCGGAAAATTGGTGTCGCACAGGACCAGGCGATCGCCATGGCCCATGGCGCGCAATGCATAGAGGACATCCGCATTCAACAGCGGATTGATGTTCTTCAGCACGGTCTCTTCCTCCCCATCACTTTTGTTTCTACGGCTTTGAACAACCGCTTTGCCCCACTACTTCAAACAGGGGTCACTCTATTCACTCGCCATAGGGAATCCAGATATTCTTTACCTGTACCGCATGCCTCAGCAAAATTTGACCTTCCGCGGCCGCCGGATCCGACCAATCGGTCACCAATCCGTGATCCGCAAGGACACGCTTCAAATTGCCGATCGACAGTTTCTCGGCCAGCGTCGACAGCTCCTTGGCGCCGAACACCCAGACCGCATCGACATCGTCGTGATCGGCCAGGGTCTTGGTCAGGTCCTTGGCGGCACCGGTCACGATATTGATGACGCCGGCCGGAACGTCGGATGTCTCGATGATCTGGTAGAAATCGGTGACCGCCAGCGGATGGCGCTCCGAGGGCACCACCACCACACGGTTGCCCATGCTGATCAAGGGTGCCACCAATGAGATAAAGGCCAGCAACGGTGCCTCAATCGGGCACACCACACCGACAACACCGATGGGCTCGTTCATCGCCAGGGCGACACCGCGCAAAGGTGGCGTGTGCACGGTGCCTTCGAACTTGTCGGCCCAGGCACCATAGCTGAACAGGCGTGAAATGCTGGCCTCGACCTCGGCTTCCGCCTTGGCCTTGGAGACACCAGTCATAGCCGTGATGCGGCCGGCGAATTCGGCGGCGCGGGCCGAGAGATTCTCGGCCAGGTAATAGAGGATCTGCGCGCGGTTATGCGCCGTGGCCTTGCCCCAACTCTCGGCGCCGCGGGCGGCTGCGACCGCATTGCGGATGTCCTTGCGGTTGCCCTCGCCCACCTCACCAACCTTGGCACCCTTCGGTGACAGGATGGCGCGGGAGTAGTTGCCATCGGGACGCGCCTGCTTGCCACCGACGAACAGTTTCGCTGTCCGGTCGAGGCTCGGATGACCAAAGCTGCCGGTTTCTTCCAGCGCCTTCGGTTCGTCGCTGATCATGCGCGCCTTGCGCCCCGCCCAGGCCTTGGGCTTCAGATATTCATAGGCGCCTTCCTTGCCACCCTCGCGGCCATAGCCGGATTCGCGGTAACCGCCGAAACCGACGGCGGCATCGAACAGATTGGTGGCATTGATCCAGACCACCCCGGCTTGCAGCTTCGGGGCGATGTCGAGGGCAAGACCGATGGTCTCGCTCCACACGCTGGCCGACAAGCCATAGCGCGTATTGTTGGCCAGCATCACCGCTTCGTCCGGCGTGCGGAAGGTCATGCTGACCAGGACGGGCCCGAAGATTTCTTCCCGTGCCACGGTGGCAGCGGTGTGGACGTTGGAAAGCAAGGTCGGCGGATAGAAGGACCCACCCTTGGGCAGGTCGATATCCGGCTGGAACAGTTCGGCGCCTTCAGCAACACCGGTTGCGACCAGCGATTTGATGCGCTCCAACTGCACCGGCGCCACAATCGCACCCATGTCGATCGCCTTGTCGAGCGGATGGCCCACACGCAGATTCTGCATGCGGCGCTTCAGGCGATTGAGGAACGTCTCACTGATGCCTTCCTGCACGAGAAGGCGCGACCCGGCACAGCAGACCTGGCCCTGATTGAACCAGATGGCGTCGACCACACCTTCCACGGCGCCATCGATATCGGCATCATCGAACACGATGAAGGGCGACTTGCCGCCAAGCTCCAAGGTCAGCGATTTGCCGGAACCCGCGGTCTTTTCGCGGATGAGCTTGCCCACTTCGGATGAGCCGGTGAAGGCGATCTTGTCGATGCCGGCATGATCGACGACAGCGCCACCCGTGCTGCCGTCACCTGTTACGACATTGAGGACACCAGCCGGCAGACCGGCTTCCGCGGCAATCTCGGCAAACAGCAAAGCGGCGAGCGAGGTGAACTCGGCCGGTTTCAAAACCACCGTATTTCCCAGCGCCAGGGCCGGCGCCACTTTCCAGGCCAGCATGAGGAGCGGGAAGTTCCAGGGGATGATCTGGCCGACCACACCTACCGGCACCTGATCTGCAAACTCGCTCGCCTGCAATTGCGCCCAGCCGGCATGGTAATAGAAATGCCGTGCCACCAGCGGAATGTCGATGTCGCGCGTTTCGCGGATGGGCTTCCCGTTGTCGATCGCCTCGACCACCGACAGCAGGCGGCCATTGCGCTGGACAGCGCGCGCCAGGGCATAAAGATGCCGCGCCCGCGCATGGCCGGAAAGTTTCGCCCACGGACCCTGCGCCTTCCGCGCGGCGGCAACCGCCGCATCGACATCGGCCGCATTGCCCAGCGCCACGCGCGCGATCTTGGCATCGGTCGCCGGTTCGAAGGCGTCGAAATATTTGCCGTCGCTGGGCTTCTGAAATGCGCCGCCGATGAAATGGCCGAAACCGCCCTCGTGCTTCTTCAGCCAGGCGCGTGCCTCACCATCGGCTTCCGGCGCCGGGCCATAGGACATTTCGTCGAAGTAACGGGCGACACTCATAATCTTATCCTGCCGCATGGCGGTTATAGGCCGAGTACCGGCCGGTCACATGATGTTCGAGCTGCCGTTCGATATCGGCAAGAAGGCTTGAAGCGCCGATGCGGAACAGATTGGGTTCCAGCCACGGACGCCCCAGCTCTTCCTTCATCAGGAACTGGTAGTTGAGCACATCCTTGGCCGCCGAAATGCCGCCGGCGGGCTTGTAGCCGACCTTGAAGCCGGTGCGCTCCTGATATTCGCGGATCATGCGGATCATGATGAGCGTCACCAGCAAGGTCGCGTTGACGCCTTCCTTGCCGGTCGAGGTCTTGATGAAATCGGCACCCGCCATCATGCACACCAGCGAGGCGCGGGCGACGTTGCGCATGGTCTTGATATCACCGGTGGCCAGGATCGCCTTGACATGCGCGTCCCCGCAGGCGGCGCGGAAGTCGCGCATCTCGTCATAGAGCGCCTGCCAATTGCCGGTCAGCACATGTTCGCGGGTGATGACGATGTCGATCTCCTGCGCACCGTCTTTGACCGAAGCTTCGATTTCCTTGAGCTTGATGTCATGGGGCACCAGGCCTGCCGGAAAGCCTGTCGAGACGGCCGCCACCGGAATGCCCGACCCAGCCAAGGCTTCAACAGCGGTCGCCACAAACCGGTGATAGACGCAGACCGCCCCCGTGGTGAGATGACGGTCCGCCATGCCGAGTGCTTCGAGGATATCCTGGCGCACCGGCGATTTTGCCTTGGCGCACAGGCGCTGCACGCGTGCTGCCGTATCGTCGCCATTCAATGTCGTGAGATCGATGCAGGTGATGGCCTTCAGGAGCCAGGCTGCTTGCGCATCCTTCTTGACCGTGCGCCGCCCGGGCAGTGTGGCAACGCGCCGTTCAGCGGCCGACAGATTGACGCGCACATCCCGCACCCAGCCCAGATCGAGCGGCCGTGCCACATTGCGCGGGACATCATTATGCCCGGCGGTGGGATGCACCACTTGACCCTGGATAGGCGCGATCTTCAGATCAGCCATGCCGACACCGTTCCAAAATTAATTTAAGGGTGCATACGCAGCTCACAGGGCTGGTATGCATCTCCCTCCCGCCCCGTGCCATTTGCTGGCACATGTTATTATTCTACCAAATTCTGATCACTTTATGACATCTTGACCGAAACACGTCAAGCTTTCGTCCCGGCTTCCGCGACACCGGCCTCTGTGATGATGGCCTTGAATTCGGCGAGGCGCGCGAAATAGGCCGGCTTGACGATGCCGAACTTGCTGGAATCGACCACCAGATGGCTTTCCAAGGCGCTGGCGATCGCCTTCTGCTTGATCGGCACTTCGTGAAAATGCGAGCAGCTGGCGCCCCGTTCCACATCGACCCCACCGGCTGAAATGAACGCCTTGTTAATGCCGAATCGACCCAACGGTTCCAGCCATTCGCCGCTGGAAAAGGTGGCCGAGGCCGGGTGATAGATGCCGCCCAGCATGACCATCCGCAGATGCGGCTTCTGGGCGAGCTTTTCCGCCACGTTCAAGGAATAGCAGATCACCGTGATGCTGAGATCCACCGGTATTTGCTGGGCCAGATGTTCGAGTGTCGAGCCGCAATCAATGAACACCGTATCGTCGGGCGCGATCAGTTTCAGGGCATGCTGGCAGGCGCGTTCCTTGGCGGTGGCGTGGCTGTCCGCCTCGCGCCCCAGTTCATAGCCGCCGGCAATGTCGTCGGCGCTGACAATGTGGCCGCCGAGATAGGCAAAGCGGTCCGGCATGGCACTGACATCGCGCCGCACGGTCATTTCCGAGACACCCAGCAAGGCGGCGGCATCGCGCAGATGCAGCACACCGCGCTTGGCAAGGGCGTCGGCCAGCTGGTTGGCACGCTCGGTCTTACGGCTGGACATTGAAGCAACTCTCCCTGGCGGCGCCGTCTGCCGCTTTGGCCGGGCGGTTCTTGGGGCACGCAATTGTTAGCATGCGCTGGGCTGACATCACTCGTCAACCAAAAATGTTATATTTTTAACATTCACGATAGTGATCAAAAAATGGAACCGACCCCCTTTGATTCGGTTGGTTTTTTTAGAGCACCTCGCGTGCAAATTAACCACTTGTCTAGACAAGTGACCGGAAAGGAGAGCAGCCATGCCCCGCGGCGACAAATCCAGATACACCGACAAGCAGAAACGCCAGGCCGAGCATATCGAGGAGGGCTATGAGGAACGCGGCATCGGCAAGGACGAGGCCGAAGCCCGCGCCTGGGCCACGGTCAACAAGATGACCGGCGGTGGCAAGAAGCCCGGCGGCTCGGGTGTCGGCAAGAAGATGAACAAGGCGCCGGCCCGGAAGGGTGGCCGCAAGGGCGGTGCCGCCGCCGCGGCAAGACCCAAGGCCGCCCGCAAGGCATCGGCCAAGAAGGCCGCTGCCACCCGCAAGCGCAACGCTGGTTGATGGAGAAGAGAGGACACTTTCGTTCAGGTGGACAATAGCCCAGTATGCGGCCTTCCGCCGGTGCCGGCCGCAGTTCTGAGCAATGCATGTCCACCCAACACAATATGATCTCTGTGCTGCGCAACAGGGATTTCCTGTTCCTCGAAACCAACGCCTTCTTCTCCAGCCTCGCTGCGGAAATCGTCTCGGTGGCGATGCTCTGGCGCTTGTATGAGATTGCCGGCGCGCCGTCGGTCATCGGCTGGATCGGCCTGGTGCAATTCATCCCGACGCCGCTCCTGCTGCTTCTGACCGGCACCTTCGCCGACCGTTACTCTCGTAAGCATATCGTCGGCATCTGCATGGCGGTTGAGTTCTGCGCGGTCCTCGGGATCGCTTTGACATCCGGCGGCGAGGCGGCACGGATCTGGCCGATCCTCATATTCCTGGCCATCCTCGGCGCCGGCCGCGCATTCCTCGCCCCTGCTTCGCGCGCGCTTGCCCCCACGCTGGTGAAACGTGAGGATATCGGTGCTGCCATTTCCTGTTCCACCGCCATCTGGCAGTTCTGTTCCATCGCCGGACCCGCCTTGGGCGGCGTTCTGTACGGGTTTTCGCCGAACCTTGCCTATGGCACGGCCCTCACCATGATCGTTCTGGCCGGCCTTGCCACACTCTTCATCCGCGCCGTTCCGCAAACCCCGATGCAAGAGGAAGGCATCATCGATTCGCTGCTCGGCGGCGTGCGCTACATGAAGGCGGAGAAGATCGTCCTCGGCGCCACCACGCTCGATCTCTTTGCCGTTCTGCTCGGCACCACGATCGGCCTCCTCCCCATCTTCGTGAAAGATATCCTGTTCGCCAATGCACAGGAACTTGGCATACTGCGCGCGGCAATGGGTGTGGGCGCCCTCTGCATGGCGCTCTATCTCGGCGTGCGGCCGGTGCGCCGCCGGGGTGGACCGATCATGTTCGCGACCGTCGCCGTGTTCGGCGTGGCGACCATCGTCTTTGCGCTGTCGAGCTCCTTCATCCTCTCGGTCGCGGCACTCTTTGTCATGGGCGCCAGCGACATGATCAGCGTCTATATCCGCGAAGTCCTGTTGCAGCTCTGGACGCCCAATGCATTGCGCGGCCGCGTCAATGCCGTCAATTCCGTCCTCATTTCCGCTTCCAACGAACTGGGCATGAGCCGGGCAGGGTTTGTGGCGCAGAATATCGGCCCCGTACCGGCGGCGGTCATCGGTGGCGCGTGCACGCTGGTTGTCACCCTGCTGTGGATGTGGTGGTTCCCGAAACTACGCCAGGCCGATGATCTTTCCGGCGCCGATTCCGCGGAGACGACAGAAGGTTGAAAAGGGATGATTGCGGTGGGGTGATCCGGCCGATCGCGCGCTGTGCGATCGGCTTGAAGCTGAGAAAGCTTGACCCGCCGCCGGCATCGCCTAGCATGGCGCGTTCACAGATCAGCGAGCCATCATGCCTGCAAGCCCCATTTCCACCGACATCGACTTCACCCGCGACGGCAAGCAATTGGGTTATCTGCGGCTGCCGCATTCGGTGCATCGGTCGGCCTATGGTTGGCTGCCCTTCCCCATCGCCTGCATCAAGAATGGCACAGGCCCGGTGATATTTCTCTCCGCCGGCGTGCATGGCGACGAGTATGAGGGGCAGATTGCGATGTCGCGCCTCATCCAGGATATCGACGTCAAGGACGTCAAAGGCCGCATCATCATCCTGCCGATGGCAAACTTTCCGGCGGGACAAGCTGGCCTGCGTGTCTCGCCGATCGACGATGTCAATCTCAACCGCGCCTTCCCGGGCGATCCCGCCGGGACACCGACACAGATCATCGCGCATTACATCGAGACGGTGCTGATGCCGGGGTCGGATCTTCATATCGACATTCATTCCGGCGGCTCGTCATTGTTCTATCTGCCCTGTGCGATGCCGGATTGGTCGGCCAATTGCGCGATGCCGCATGCGCGCATGATGGAATTGTGCCGGCTGTTCGGCGCCCCTTATCAGATCACCTTCGATGAAGACCAGGAGGGTCGCTATATTTCCGCAGCGGCGACGCGCCAGGGCATCGTCTCGATCGGCGCGGAGCTGGGCGGCGGCGGCAGGCTCACCAGCGCCTATATCGACATCGCCTATTGGGGCATCCTGCGTATCCTCAAGGACATGGGGGCCTATACCGGCAGCCTCGCCCAGGCGCCAAAGCCCGCCGAGACCCTGGTGCTGCCGGTGAAGGCAGCGCAGTTCGTCTATGCGATGGAAGCCGGCATCGTCGAGCATGTGGTAGCACTTGGCGATCGCATCGCCGATGGGGCAAAGATCGCCCTCATCCATCATCCCGAGACGCCGGGCCAAACCCCAACACCGGTCTTCGCCCGCCAAGGCGGCCTCGTCATCTGCCAACGCGCCATGGGCCGCGTCGAACGCGGCGATTGCATCGGGCATTGGGGTGGGGAGAGTGCCCGTTAGTTGGTGGAGGTCGGCGAAAGCCATCGCTTACCCCCTCACCCTGACCCTCTCCCGCGAGGGGAGAGGGAATGAGATTTGCCGGCAGGATTCAGCTTGTCAGAAGGTCTCGATAAATATGTGTGGCGAGAGCCCCTCTCCCCTCGCGGGAGAGGGGTTGGGGTGAGGGGGCTTTCGACGCGTTGCTGTCGCCCACCTATTACGCCGCACGCGAACGCGGTGTCAGCATTTCGGTGATCTTCACGGCCTGGGCGAGGCGTTTGTCCACTTCGGCCATCGTCTTCGCGAGATCGTCGCTGTCGTCGCGCTTCCAGGCGTGGAGGCCGGCGAGATAGATCGCCATCAGGCCCTGCACGCGCAGCAGGCCCTTGAGGCCGGAGGCGCTGATGCCGGCGGTTTCCAGCATCAATGCCATGGAGCGGCGCACCTGGCGGCTGAGGCATGCGGCTTCGAACGGTGTCTGCGGCAATTCGCGCAGCAGGGTGAGATAGGCGTCGCGCTGTTGCTGCAGATGATCGAAGCGCCGCATGACAAGGTCGAAGAGGCGGTCCTTGGCATCGCCATCGAGGGGATCGTCCTTCAAGGAGGTGAGGATATCGTTATCCGTCTGCCGCGCCAGCGCCAGCAGGATCGCGGCCTTGGTCGGATAGATGGCGTGGGCTGCCGCCATGTCGAGCCCGGCTTCCTCGGCAATCGCCGCCAGCGACAGATCGCGCCAGCCCTGCGTCGCGATGAGGTGGAGAAGCGCTGTCCGCAAGGCGGTGGCGGGATCGCCGATTGGCTTCCTGGCCGCTGGTTTCTTCGTGGCCGGCTTTTTGGCTTTGGTCGATTTCTTGGCTGCGCGCGCGGTCTTGGCCATGGGTGCCTCCCTCTGTCGCAGGATTTTATATGCTGATGATATAGGCTTCGCCGTGATCGCGGCAAGCGGGGTGGGCGGCTGACATATGCGACCCAGTTCTTCACACCTCATCCCCGGGCTTGACCCGGGGATCTGCTTGCAGCTTCTCGGCCGCGGAACCTGATCCCCGGGTCAAGCCCGGGGATGACGATTTAAATCGGGACAAAGGCCACAGTCCAACCGGCCCGCCCTCAATCCCCCAGCGCTACCGGGCCGATCTGGTGATAGACGTCGCCAGGGCCGGGATTGTCCTTGAAGGTCTTGCCGCCGAAATGGGTCATGACGCCCCAGACGGCGTTGAGGGCGGTCTGTACGGCGCCTTCGACCCAGGCCGGAATCCAGGCGACATCGTCGCCGGCCATGAAGATGCCCCGCTCGGCGGGCGGCATGTCCTTTTGCATGAAATGGCCGAACATGCGGTGATTGTAGCGGTAATGGCCCGGTAGTGCCCCTTTGAAGGCGCCGAGGAAATGCGGGTCGGCTTCCCAGCTTACCGTGATGGGATCGCCGATGACATGTTCGGCGATATTGACCTTGGGGTAGATCTTGGCGAGGGCCGACAAGGCAAGTGCCACGCGGCGGTCGACGGGGAGCGGCAGCATCTTCAGGGCGTCAGACATCCAGGTATAGGTGAGGCAGATGACACCGGGCTTGTCCGGCCCATTGTCGAAGAGATAGGTGCCGCGCGTCAGGCGGTCGGTCAGCGTCATGCTCATGACGTCGCGCCCCGTGACCGGGTCCTTGTCCTTCCAGAACGGACGGTCGACCATGACGAAAGTCTTCGAGGATTGCATGTAGCGCGTGCGGTCGAGCGCCATCCAGATCTTCTGCGAGAAGATGGATTCGTCGGTATCGATGCTGGTGGTGAGCAGCCAGCTCTGGCAGGTCGAGACCACCGCATCATAGGCCTTGGTACGGCCCCAGCGGTCGGTGACGTCGAAGCGCTGATCCGCACGGCGCTTGATGCGTGTCACACCCGGCAGGGGTGCGCCGCCATGAAGGCTGCTGAGTGAGGTGCCGGCCGGCCAATGTTTCAAGCGCACCGGTGCGCGGCGCCAGATGCCCTGCGGCACCTGCTCGACGCCGCCCTCGATGAAGCGCTGGTGATCGTCGCATTCGGTGACGTTGACGCGCAGGATCTCCAGCATCGAATTGGGGAAGTCGGAATCCCAGCCGCCGGTGCCAAAACCCACCTGCCCGAACACTTCGCGGTGGCGATAGCTCAATTTGGTAAAGGCCGAGGATTTGGTGACGAAATCATAGAAGGTACGCTCGTCCCATTCGCGCACCAGGGGATCCCAGATCGCCTTGATGGCCTTCACATCGCGGTTGCGGATCGCGCGCTGCAGTTCCGAATAATGGGCATGTTCTTCGAGGGCCACATGATAGGCATCCGCCACCTCGCGGAACATCGGCGGCAAATCGGCAAGGGTGCGGGCGTAATAGGTCTCGCCCTCAAGGTTGATCACCGTGCTGCCGGCGGCCTCGGTCAGCGGATTGGGAAAAGGCTGCGAGGCAAGGCCGAGGCGATCGACATAATGATAGAACGAGGTCGAAGAAACGGGAAAGCGCATGCCACCCAGTTCGGCGATGATGCCTGGAGGCGCCCCTTCGAAAGGCTGCGAGCGCAGGCGGCCACCCAGTTGCGAGGCTTCATAGACGACGGGCTTCAGGCCCAGCTTCATCAGCTCATAGGCCGAGACCAGGCCGGAAATGCCGGCACCGATGACAGCCACTTCGGCCCCGTGCTGGTCGGCCGGAATTTCGCCGATGCCCGCCGGATGCTTGATCCAATCGTCATAGGGGAAGGGGAAATCGGGCCCGAAGATGGTGACGGGCTTTTGCGTGCTATCGACGGTCACGGCAGGATCTCGATTGAATCGACTTTGTTCGGATAGAAGGCGAGGTAGCCGCTGATCTGGGCCACGGCGGGATAAGGCTGCTCATAGGTCCACACCGCATTGTCGCCGCTGCCCGGCAGCGCGTAATAGGCAGCGTCGCCCTTATAGGGACAGTGTGTCTGATGCGAACTGCGCGTGAGCTTCTCCATGCGCGCATCGGCCCGCGGGATGTACTGGACCGGCGGGTAGCTCGCCTCGGTCAAGGTCAGCGCGTTCCTGGTATCGGCGACGATCTCGCCAGCGACTTTAATGAGGACGCGCCCCTGGGTCGCTGCGATGGCGATGGGATGATCGGGTCCGGGCAATTTCACGTGGGGGTTCCCCTGTGTTGGAAGAATGTATGTCGGAAGAATGCTTGGCAGGGAGTCTAGGAAAGGCAGCTGTCCCTGTCGAGCCATGACTTCATGCGCCCAGATGCTCATGAAGGGTCGGCAGCATTGCCGGCGCGGGAGGTGCCCTGATAGGCTGCGTTCCTTGCAACGCCAGCTGGAGCAACCCATGCTGAAACTGTATTTTTCCCCGCAATCCTGCGCGCTTGCCTCGCATATCGCCCTTGAGGAAGCGGGGGCCGACTATCAGGCGGTGCGGCTGGACTTCGCACGCGGTGAGCAGCGTGAGCCCGAATATCTCAAGATCAACCCCAAGGGGCGGGTGCCGGCGCTCATCACCGACCGGGGGGTGCTGACCGAAACGCCGGCCATTCTGTTCTACGTTGCCCAGACACACCCCAAAGCCCAGCTGGGTGCCGACGACCCATTCGACATCGGCCGCCTGCAGGCCTTCACCAGCTATCTCTGTTCGACCGTGCATGTGGCGCATGCCCACCGGATCCGCGGCTATCGCTGGGCCGATGATGAGGCGAGCTTTGCAGACATGAAACGCAAGGTGCCGCAGACTGTGGGCGCCTGTTTCGAGCTCATCGAACAGGAGATGTTCGCGGGGCCCTGGGTGATGGGGGAGAGATTCAGCATTGCCGATCCCTATCTCTACACGCTGGCCACCTGGCTGGAGAGCGACGGGGTCGATCCCGCCAATTTCCCGAAGATCGCCGACCACCGGCAGCGCATGTCGGCACGCCCGGCCGTGGCGAAGGTGCTGAGCGCCCACAGCTGATCCGGCCTCTGCGATTTGGCCCTTGTGAGGCGATCGGGCAGGGCGATGGGAAAGTTTGCCGCAACGCCGCCGCGGCATGCTCTTCTAGTAGTTAAAAATTTGTTAATAGTTGCGATAACTTGTTGATTTAATATCTTGGCTTGCAATTGCATGACGTGAAGCAGCACACTTCGGGGAGGTGCCCACGATAGCCATTGTTGCAAGGCCATAACGGCCTGATCGTTTGCAGAATCGGACCGCAGGAGACCTGGCATTGGCTATCGCCCACCGCCCACCCGCCGGCCCACCCACCAATCCATCCGCCAATCCAGCCGCGGGCCTGGGCGACATACGCAGCGATGGCGATTCGCGCTTCCAGCGCGTGGTGGAAGCGTCACCCAGCGCCATGGTCATGATCAACGATGCCGGGCGCATCGAGATGGTCAATCTGCAGGCCGAGCGTGTCTTCGGCTATGCCCGCGACGAGATGGTGGGCCAGCCGGTCGAGATGCTCCTCCCACCGCGTTTTCGAGGCCATCATCCGGGCCTGCGCCACGCTTATTTCGCCGAGCCGCGATCGCGGCCGATGGGTGCCGGGCGCGACCTCTTTGGCATGCGCAAGGATGGGCGCGAGTTCCCGATCGAGATCGGTCTCAATCCGATCGAGACGGAAGAAGGGATGATGGTGCTCTCGGCCATCGTCGACATTTCCGAACGCAAGCACCTGGAAGAACGCTTCCGCCGCGTGGTCGAGGCCGCCCCCAATGCCATGGTCATGATCAACAGCGGCGGCCGCATCGAGATGGTGAACGCCCAGGCGGAGCGCGTCTTCGGCTATGCCCGCGCCGAATTGCTGGGCCAGCCGGTCGAGCTGCTGGTCCCCGACCGGTTCCGCGGCCATCATCCAGGCCTGCGGCAGGCTTTCCACAATGATCCGAATGCGCGCCCCATGGGGGCGGGCCGCGACCTCTTTGCCAAGCGCAAGGATGGCAGCGAGTTTCCCGTCGAGATCGGTCTCAATCCGATTGAAACGGAAGACGGCACCATGGTGCTTTCCGCCATCGTCGACATTTCCGACCGCAAGCAGAAGGAGCGCAGCATCGAGCAGGCGCTCCTGGAAAAGGATGTGCTGCTGGGCGAAATCCACCACCGGGTGAAGAACAACCTGCAGATCGTCCACAGCCTTCTCGACCTGCAATCGGCGCAGATCAGCGATCCGGTGGCGCTTGCCATGCTGCGTGACAGCCAGAACCGCATCCGCTCGATGGCGCTCATTCACCAGACGCTCTATCAGTCGAAGGATTTCGCCAAGGTGGATTTCGGCAATTTCCTCGACTCCTTCGCCCCCATCCTGGTCTCGTCCTATGCCGTCAACACCAGCGAGGTCGTGCTCGCCATCGAGGCTGACGGCATGGCGCTGCCCATCAATTGCGCCATTCCCTGTGGGCTGATCGTCAACGAGCTGATCTCCAACGCCCTCAAGCATGCTTTCCCGGATCAAGGCGGCGGCGAGATTCGCGTCGAATTGCGGCAGGATGGCGCGGACCATTTCCTGCTGGCGGTCAGCGACGATGGCGTCGGCTTGCCGCCGGGCCTCAACATCGAGACAGCACCCACGCTCGGCCTGCAATTGGTGACGTTGCTCACCGACCAATTGCGCGGCAAGCTGGCGATCGAGGCCAAGCAGCCAACCCGGTTCGCCATCCGATTTCCAACTCCGGCGTGAAGAGGCATCCCGTGAATGCACCGACGGTCATGGTGGTGGAAGACGAACGGATCGTGGCACTCAATCTGTGCCGGACGCTGACGCGGCTTGGCTACGAGGCATCGACCATCATTTCCAACGGCATCGACGCCTTGCGGCACATCGCCGAAAAGAAGCCCGATATCGTGCTGATGGATATCCATATCGAAGGCGATATGGATGGGATCGAGACGGCGGCCCGCATTCCTGAGAACCTGATGCTGCCGGTCATCTATCTCACGGCCTATTCCGAAGATGCCACCCTGGAGCGCGCGCGCGTCACCAGGCCCTATGGCTATCTGGTGAAGCCGTTCTCGGAACGCGAGCTGCACGCCACCATCACCATGGCCTTGCAACGGCGCGTGAGCGACGTCGCCGTCCGCGAGAGCGAAGAACGCCTGCGCCTGGCGCTGGCGGCAGCCGAACTCGGCTCCTGGGAGGTCGATCCCGATACCGGGCAGATTCTGTGCAAGGATCATGAGGGCTGGCTGTCGGATGCGACGCCGCGGCTGGTGGCCGAAAGCTTTCGCGACTTCCTGCCGACGGTTCACGAGGCCGACCGGGATCTGGTCCGCGCCGCCTTCGACATGGTCACGACGCAGAGCGATTTATGCGAGGTCGAGTTCCGCAAACCCGCGGCCGATGGCAGCGAGCGCTGGTTCCGCGTCATCGGCAAGACTTTTACCAGCGACACTGATCGGCGCCGGCGCCTGCTGGGTGTCGTGCGCGATATAACGGCCCTGAAGCAAAGGGATCAGGAACAGCACGCCTCGGAACAGAACTACCGCGCGCTCATTTCCAGCATCGATGGGATTGTCTGGGAGGCGGATATCAGCCGCAACCGGATCACCTATGTGAGCGACAGCGCCGAGCGCCTGCTGGGATATTCGCCCGAGCAATGGATGACCGAGCCCCTGTTCTGGGAGCGGCGGCTCCACGCCGACGATGCCGCCCAGGCGATCGCCGAATACACCGTGGCAGTTGCCGCCGGACAATCCTATGCGTCGACCTATCGCATGATCGACGGCAAGGGCGATATCGTCTGGATACATGAGGCCGTCTCAGCCATATCGCGGGATGGCCAGTCCAATTTGATGCGCGGCGTCATCGTCGACATCACCGGCCTCAAGGCGGCCGAGCAGGAAAGCGCTCGCACGGCAGTGCGCCTGGCGGAAAGCGAAAGCCGGCTCACCGCCATCCTGGACACCGCCGCCATCGGCATCGTGTCGGTCGACACCAAGTTCCGCATCATCTCCTTCAACCGCGAGGCGGAAAAGATCTTCGGTTACAGCGCCGCCGAGATGATTGGCAAGCCGCTGGATCGCCTGATCCCGCGCGATCTCCGGGATCTGCACCATGCTCATATAAGCGGTTTTCTGTCTGGCGGGACCCAGAGCGGCGCGATGGGCGATTGGCGCAATGTGAGCGGCCTGGCCGCCGATGGGCGCATCATCCCGCTGGCGACGATCATTTCGAGAGTCACAGTCGCCGGCAACTCGACCTTGACCGCCATCATGCGCGACATGACGGAGACGCTGCGGGCGGAGATAGAGTTGCGCCAGCTGCTGCGCGAGCGCGAGCGCGCCCTTGCGAAGGCCGAGGCGGCCAATCTCGCCAAATCCAGCTTCCTTGCCGTGATGAGCCACGAATTGCGCACGCCGCTCAATGCCATCATCGGCTTTTCGGAATTGATGGGCCGCGAGATCATGGGCCCGGTCGGCAATGAATCGTACCGGCAATATATCGCCGATATCCATCAAAGCGGCCGATTGCTGCTGACCCATGTCAACGGCATCCTCGATCTGTCACGCATCGAATCCGGCAAGCACGACCTCAATATCGGCAGTCTTACTTTGTCGGAAACGTGGGAACAGATCGCCAGCACGATCGCCGCAAACGCCACCAGCAAAGACATTGCCATCGAGGTGCCGGAAGATGGCGCATTCACCGTCGACAGATTCCTCGGCGATCGTCACGCCGTATCGCAGATTCTGCTGAACCTCGTCTCCAACGCGATCAAGTTCACGGCCACCGGCGGCAGGATCGAGATCGGCGTGGAAGACACTGGCACTGCGCGCGAACTGGCATTCTACGTCCGCGACAATGGCCGCGGCATCCCGGCCGACCGGCTCACCGACGTGCTGCAGCCCTTCGTGCAGATCTCGGATGCCCATACCCGCGATACCGGCGGCGTGGGCCTCGGGCTTGCCATCTGCAAATCGCTGGCCGAGGCCATGTCCGGCCATATCTCTATCGATAGCGAACTTGGCCGCGGCACCACGGTTCGCGTGTTCCTGCCGCGCCAGCCGGACGCCTAGCGCGGCACGGCAACGCCAACCTCACATGGCAATACCTGAAACTCAGTGCTCAGACCGGGCGCGCCGCAATTCGTGGGCGAGGCGGATCTTGGCGGCGACCGTAAAGAGCGGACCGCTGGGGATCCAGGTCGGTTTTTCCTGCCGCAGGGCATTGTCGATAAGGGCGGAACCGCCGCCGCCGGCATGCTCGGCCATCAATTTTCCAAGCAGGGTGCCGCGGGCGAGCCCCGCGCCATTGTAGCAGCCGGCCGCAAAGAGGCCCGGCGCCAGCGCCTCGAATACGAAGCGGCCATTGCGGCTGGCGCACATATGCCCGGACCAGGTGAATTCGATGGCATCTTCCCTCAGGAAAGGGAAACGGTGCTTGAGGCCCATCTCGTGCCAGGCGCGGCGCTGGCCCAGCATGCTCTCGGAGATGCCGCCCGGCTCATATTCGGCAGTGTTGCGCATGAGAATGCGGCGATCGTTGGTGAGGCGCACGGTGGCGCCACCTTCGATCGGGCACAATGTTCCCCAGGGCAACGCCCGTCCCATTTCCGCCTCTTCGCTGTCGGTCAAGGGCCGCGTCAGGCTGGCGGTGAGCGAGATCGGAAACACCTGGTTCCGCTTCAAGCCCAGCCGCGGCATGAAGGCATTGAGGCCGACGATCACCTTTGACGCGGTGATGCTGCCGTCGCGCAACTCGATCACGGCACCGCCGGCCGGGCGTGCTGTGAGCTTTGCAGCTTCGGTATTCTCATAGACCTCGACCTGCGGCGGCAATGTATCGATGAGGCCCTTGGCGAAGCGCGCCGGCTGCATCAGCGCGTTGCCGCTGCCGATCCACAATCCATGCTGATAGAAGGAGATGCCAAGGCGCGCCTTCAGCTCATCGGCTTCCAGCAGCTTGGCCTCGCCGCCCAGCTCCAGGATATCCTGTGCGATCTTACCGCGCTTCTTGAACTTGTCCGCCTCGCGTACGGCAAAGATATAGCCGCTCTGCACATAGTCGCAGTCGATCTCGAGCGTCTCCACCAGCCGCTTCACTTCCGCCCCGGCGGCACGGTGGATGTCCCATTGCGCCTGGTAAGCGGCACGGCTGGCGACGCTGGCAAGATCACCGGGCTGCGGCATTTCCATCGACACGGCAAAACCGGAATTGCGCCCGGTCGCCCCCTGCCCCAACCGCTTGCGGTCGATAAGCATGATCCGTTCGTTGGGATGCAGCTCGGCAAGCCGCCGCGCCGCAGCAAGGCCGGTGAAGCCACCGCCGATGACCAGCCAGTCGGTCTGATGCTCGCCAGTGAGCGCCGGGAATTCCCGGTAGCTGCCAGCAAGAGCAATCCAGCCGCTGCGGTCGGTGACTGCTGTCATCATCACGCCTTCACATCCACGATCTGCCCGCCCGTCACCTGAACCAGTTCGGCCGGGGTCAGGCGGAAGACGGCATTGGGGGCGCCGGCGGCGGCCCAGATTTCCTGATAGTGTAGCAGATCGGCATCGATGAAGAGGACGACCTTGCCGGTATGGCCGAGTGGGGCCACACCGCCGATGGCAAAGCCGGTCTCGGTCCGGACGAAGTCGGCATCCGCCTTGCCGATCTTTTCGCCTATGAGGGCGCTCAGTTTCTTTTCATCGACGCGGTTGATGCCCGACGCAATCACCAGGACCGCGCGACCGGATTCCCTGCCGCGGAAGACGAGGGATTTGGCGATCTGCGCCACCTCGCAGCCGATGGCGGCTGCGGCATCGGCTGCAGTACGGGTCGAGGCGTCGAACTCCCGGATTTCAGCAGCGACGCCCGCCGCAATCAGCGCGGCGCGAACGCGTGCAACGCTGCCGGTGTCGGTCAATTCGCAAGCTCGCGCGAGCGTTTGGTGGCGGCGGCGATGGCGCGGTTCATCAGCGGCTGGATGCCGTCATCGGCCATCAGCACATTGACCGCCTCAAGCGTGGTGCCCTTGGGGCTCATCACTGCCTGCCGCAGCGCCGTTGCGGATTCGCTGGATTGAAAAGCAAGCTCGCCGGAGCCGCACACGGTGGAGCGCGCGAGCTGCATGGCGAGGTCGGCCGGTAATCCGTTGACACGGCCGGCCTCGGCCAGCGCCTCGATGAGCAGGAAGACATAGGCCGGGCCACCGCCGGAGACCGCGGTCACCTGGTTGAGGAGCGCCTCGTCATCGACCCAGGCCACCTCGCCCACCGCCGATAACAATTGGCCGCAAAGGTCGAGAATGTTGGCCGGCACATTGGGGTCGCGGCAGATCACGGTCATGCCGCGGCTGACCGCAGCCGGTGTGTTCGGCATCGAGCGCACGATGAGCGCGTCCTGCCCAAGCATTTTTTTGAAATAGGCCACCGTCTTGCCGGCGGCGATGGAGAGGAAGGTCGTGCCAGGCCCAGCTAAGTGTTTCCCAGCCATTTTTTTGTAATGGCCGAGCGCTTCGTCCATGAATTGCGGCTTCACGGCGAGGAGCACGATCGCGGGCTTGAGATCCTGGGGCAATTGATCGGGGCTGGTCAGGATATGAACGCCGGCCGCCGCCACGTCGTCGAGGTCCTTGGGGGCGAGGTCGACCACAAAGACCTGGGCCGGATCGACACCCTGTTTCAGCCATCCACGCAGGAGCGCGCCACCCATCTTGCCGCAGCCGACGAGCAGCAGCGCGCCCGGTAGTGTCAATTTGCCAGCCATGTCATCCCCGCCCTTGTTACTCTGGGCGGTTGATGAATGTCAGGCGTTGCCCACCGTATCGAGCAAGGCCGCTTCGACCGCCTCCTGCGGCTTCTTACCGCCCCAGAGCAGGAATTGGAAGGCGGGGTAGAAACGCTCGCATTCGTGGATCGCAGCTTCCATCAGATCTTCGAGCTGTTCGGAGCTCACCCCCGCGGTGCCACGCAGCAGGATGGTGTGGCGGAACATGGGCGACGATTCCTCGGAGCACAGGTCGAAATGACCGAGCCACAGGCGTTCGTTGATATGCGCCAGCAATTCGGAAACCCCAGCACGCTTGCCCGCCGGCACCTTGGTATCGAACAGGCAGGAGAAGTAAAGGGCCCCCAAATCCTCCTGCCAGACAAAGAACATGCGGTATTCGCACCACTGGCCGGTGAATTCGACAATCATCTCCTCATCGGTCGAGCGGTCGTAGCGCCATTCGTTGGCGTTGACCAATTCTTCCATCATATCGAGGGGATTAGCGGTCGGGGCCAGGGTCGATTCGTGGTTCAGCTGCATCGAAAGCGCCCTCCATGCGGGTGGCAGCCGGCGAACCGGCCGCCAGTGATCGACCAGACTCTAGGCCTTTCGGAGCCGCCACGGCTGGGGCGCGCGACCCCTAAGGATTGACGGGATTGGTTAATTTCCCACCACATTTAGAGTCGCAAATTTGCGGGTGCAGTGCAAGAGACATTTACGAAGTTTAATGAGGCGGGGTCGGGCCAGGGTCGAGATTGAGGGCGGATCGGCCTATTTGGCCAGTTTCGCCTCGATCTCCTGGAGGCGGCGCTCGAGCTTGATCTGCTCGGCGCGGGCTTCCTGGGCCACCGACTTCATGGTCTCGAATTCCTCGCGGCTGACCAGGTTCATGCGGGAGAGCAGGCGTTCCAACTGCTGCTGCACCTTGGCCTCGATTTCCTGGCGCAGACCCGTAAGCGACCCCAGGGCGCCGGTCGCCACCTTGGCCATATCGTCGAGAATCCGGTTGTCGCTCTGCATGGTGTCATGTCCCTAAGCTTGTCGGCACGTTCCTGGGCCTTATATAACCGAGCCGCGCCCCGCTGACGAGGGCGGCTTTGCAAGGCCCCAGCATGACCCCGGACACCAGCTATTTCATCTTCCCGGAATTCGATCCGGTTGCCCTTTCCCTCGGCCCCATCGTGATCCGTTGGTATGCACTGGCTTACATCGCCGGCATTCTCCTGGGCTGGCGCTACATGCTGCACCTCGCCAAGAAGCCGCCAGCCATCGTCAAGCCCGGCCATTGCGAGGACATGATCACCTGGGCGACGCTGGGGACCATCATCGGCGGGCGCCTGGGACACGTATTGCTGTGGGATCCCGGCTACTACTTCGCCCATCCGCTGGAGATCCTGATGGTGTGGAAGGGCGGCATGGCGTTCCATGGCGGCCTGCTCGGCGTCATCATCGCCATGGTGATCTATGCGCGCCGTGCCAAGATTCCCTTCTTCGCTTTGGCTGATCTTGCCGCCGCTGCGACACCAATCGGTCTTGGCCTCGGGCGCCTTGCCAATTTCATCAATGGCGAACTCGTGGGCCGGCCGACGGACGTGCCCTGGGCGGTGATCTTTCCGCATATCGACAATCTGCCCCGGCATCCCAGCCAGATCTATGAGGCCTTGACCGAAGGCCTGCTGCTGTTCGTGGTCCTGGCGATCCTCGCCCACCAGCGGAAGATTCGCGAGCGCCTGGGGACGCTCAGCGGCGTGTTCCTGATCGGCTATGCTTTGTCGCGCATGCTCTCGGAGATGTTCCGCGAGCCGGAGACGCTGACCGGCACCTTGGTCGAGACCACGTGGGGGCAATGGCTGAGCGTCCCCATGCTGGTCTATGGCCTCTATCTGGTGTGGCGTGGACGCCGGCTAGATCTGAAGTGACCGGCCATGCACCCGGCTGAGCGCAGCATCCGCCACCGCATCGCCCTTGAGGGACCGCTGACGGTAGCAGCCGTGATGGAACAGGCGCTGGCCGGACAGAGCGGCTATTACCGTGACACTGATCCGCTTGGGCCCGAGGGCGATTTCATCACCGCGCCCGAGGTCAGCCAGATGTTCGGCGAGCTCATTGGCCTGTGGTGCGTCGATACCTGGCAGCGCTTGGGGTCGCCGGCATCGTTCCAACTTGTGGAGATCGGCCCCGGCCGCGGCACGCTGATGGCGGATGCGTTGCGCGCAGCCCGCGTGGCGCCGGACTTTCTCGGCGCCAAGCACGTCAATCTCATTGAGATCAGCACCGCGCTGAAGGAGAAGCAGGCGGAAAAGCTCGGCGATCATGCACCGGCATGGCGCGACAGTCTCACCGACGTGCCGGCCGGGCCGATGATCCTCATCGCCAACGAACTTTTCGATGCGCTGCCGATCCATCAATTCGAGATGACGGCGCAGGGCTGGCGCGAGCGGGTGGTGGGCCTTGCCGGTGATGATTTGCAGTTCGGCCATGCCCCGCCCTCTTCAGCATTGGCGCTGCTGCGGGCGGCGCATGCACGAGCAGAACCCGGCGCCATTGCCGAAGTATCGCCGGCATCGATTGCGCTGATGGACGGGATCGCCCGGCGCCTGGTGAAGCAGGGTGGTGCCGCCCTCGTCATCGACTACGGGCCGGCAGACAGCGGGCTGGGTGATTCGTTCCAGGCGCTCAAGAACCATCGCTATCACATGCCGCTGCAGGAACTGGGATCTGCCGACCTCACCGCCCATGTGGATTTCGCATCCCTTGTTGAAACAGCGCAGCAGGCGGGTGCCCTGGCGTTCGGCCCGGTCACCCAGGGTGATTTCCTGCGGGCGTTGGGCATCGAGCTTCGCGCCGACATGCTGGCCAAAAAATCGGATCTCGCCACGGCCGGGATCCTGCGGCGGCAGGTGCACCGCTTGATTGCACCCGAACAAATGGGCAGGCTGTTCAAGGTGATCGGGGTCGCTGGCCCGGAACTCGAGCAGAACGCATTGGGAGGATTGGCGGGATTATGATCGTACGTGTCGATGCGCTGCAGAGGCTGCCCAATATCCGCCACGGCTTTCTGACACGGCGCGGTGGGGTGAGCGACGGTATCTATGATTCCCTGAATTGCGGCCTCGGCACCACCGACGACCGCGCGCATGTGTTCGAGAACCGCGCCCGCGCCATCAAGGCGGCGGGCCTGCCCGAAGGGCCGCTCAACACCGCCTATCAGGTACATTCCGCCAAGGTGCTGGTGGTCGATGAGCCCCTCGACCAGGACAATCGCCCGCAGGTGGATGGTCTGGTGACCAAAGTGCGCGGCATCAATCTCGGTGTGCTGACTGCCGATTGCGGACCGGTGCTGTTTGCGGATGCGGAAGCCGGCATTGTGGGGGCGGCCCATGCCGGCTGGAAGGGTGCATTGACCGGCGTGCTGCAGGAGACCGTGCGGGTGATGGAGAGCCTGGGCGCCCGGCGCCAGAATATCGTGGCTGCCGTCGGCCCTTGCATCGGGCAGGATTCTTATGAGGTCGGTACAGAATTCCCGACACCCTTCATCGCCCAGGATGCGGACAATGCGCGCTTCTTCGGACCCGCCGATGCCTGCCGCAAGTTCCACTTCGATCTCGCGGGCTATTGTGCGGCGCAGCTCAGGCAATTGGGTCTGGCCGAAATCGTGGTGAGCGGCCATGATACCTGCGCACTGGAAGAAGATTTCTTCAGCTACCGCCGCAAGACCAAGAGAGGCGAGCCGGATTACGGCCGCCAGGTTTCCGTGATCGGGCTCGTCTAACGGATTGGGAGAACATCGTGTCGCAGGCGCAGGAAGAGGTGAAGCCCCATGAGGAGCTGAAACCAGGACGGCGGATCGTCCGCACCAAGACGAAACCTTTTGCCGCCTATGACCTGGAAGGGCCGCTGCAGCATGACATGTCGATCATAGAATTGTCCTATGACCGCCATAACAAGCAGGGCGCCTATCTCATCCGCATGGAAGCCGGCGCCGAGACCATCGCCCATGAGCATCCCTTCCGCGAGGAATTCCTGATCCTGGAAGGCGAGCTCATCGAGAGCGACGGCACCCTGCTGAAGGCCGGCGATTTCGTCATGTACGATCCGGGGACTGTCCATAACAGCCGGACCGAGAAGGGCTGCCTGCTGCTGGGGATCGATTGGTCGCGGCGGGAGTGAGCTTCCTTATCTAGCCTAGGTAGATCACGTCATCTCCGGGCTTGACCCGGGGATCTGCTAACAGCTGATGGATATCGCGCCCGATCGCACCTGATCCCCGGGTCAAGCCCGGGGATGACGTAGAGATGGACGGAGAGAATGAGGGCCCTATGACCAGCAATTTCCTCTCTTATGTCGGCTGGACGGTGGCGACGCTGGTGCCGATCATCAATCCGATTTCGGCGGCCGGCATGCTGATCGGTATCACCGGGCAGCTGACCAACGAGGAGCGCAACCGCCAGATCACCATGGCGTGCATCTACATGACCGGCATCCTGCTCGCCTTTCTGCTGGCGGGTGTCCTCATCATGGATCTGTTCGGCATCTCGATCCCGGGCCTGCGCATCGCCGGCGGCATGATCGTGGCGTTCCTGGGCTTCCGCATGCTGTTCCCGCATGAATCGGAACTCGACCAGAGTTCCGATATCGAAGCCCGGCAGAAGGTGGATATTTCCTTCACGCCTTTGGCCATGCCGGGCCTCTCCGGCCCGGGTTCCATCGCCTTGGTCATCACCATGTCGACCACGGTGCAGCAATCGGGCGCGCTCTCGACACCCATGACCTATCTGGTCATTTCGATCGGCATCATCCTCACGGCCATCATCATCTGGCTGTGCCTGCGCGCGGCGGGCCTCCTCAACCGCCTGCTCGGCGCCAACGGCATCGCCGCCATTTCGCGCATCATGGGGTTCCTGATGGTGTGCATCGGCGTGCAGTTCGCCATCAACGGCGTCAAGGATTTGCTGCACGATCCGGAATTCTGGCCGCAGAGCTTTCCCCCAGCCCAGGTCGGCACGCCTTAGCCCTCAGGCTACGACGCGTGAATGCTGGCCAGGAATTTCTCCACCTCGCTGCGCAAGGTACCCACTTCGCCACCGATCTTGGTCGAAGCGCCGTCGATGCGGGTGGCGGTCTCGCCGGTGTCGCTCGCCGCTTCGCTGATGCTGGCGACGTTGGTCGAAACCTCCGCCGTGCCGGCCGAGGCTTGTTGGACGTTGCGGGCGATTTCCTGGGTCGCCGCACCCTGCTGTTCCACGGCCGTGGCGATGCCCGTCGAGATTTCGCTGATCTGGCGGATGGTTTCGCTGATGTTCTGGACCGCCTGAACGGATTCGGTCGTGGCTCCCTGCATTTCGGAAATCTTGGTATTGATTTCCTCGGTCGCCTGGGCGGTCTGGTTGGCGAGGCTTTTCACCTCCTGCGCCACCACCGCAAAGCCCTTCCCGGCTTCGCCGGCGCGTGCTGCTTCAATGGTCGCGTTCAAGGCCAGCAAATTGGTCTGGCTGGCGATCTCGCTGATCAGCTTGGTCACGTCACCGATCCGCTGGCCAGCCTCCGCCAGGCTGCGGATCTGCATGTTGGTGCGGTCGGCGGCAGTCACCGCCTGATGGGTGATGCGGTTTGATTCGCCGACCTGCCGGCTGATCTCGGCAATCGAGGCGGAGAGTTCCTCGGCGGCACTGGCCACCGTCTGGACATTGACCGAGGCCTGGGCCGAGGCGGCTGCCACAGCCGTCGCCTGGCGACTGGTATCGTTGGCGGTGCCAGCCATGCTCCTGGCATCCGCTCCAAGGTCGGTGGCGGCACTGGACAGGGTCTTGGCAACCGCGTCCATGCTGCTGCCAAAGCTTTCGGCGACGCGGGCGAGATCACGTACCTTGCCATCCATCCGTTCGGTACCGGCATTGATCACCTGGGCCCCATTGCGGTAGGCGCCGGGCAGGCCGCGCAGCAGCACCTTGCGGAAACGCTTGCCGCGGCTGAGATAGTCGACCGAAGCGGACGCTTCGCGCACGAAGGCATCGACAATATCGAGCATGTCGTTGACGGCCGTCTGCAACTGGCCGAGATCTCCGCGGTCGCGGGCAACCGGGATGCGCGCTTCGAGATTGCCACGGAACGCCTGCACGCAGACCTCGGCTGCCGTCTTGATGTACCGCGCCGTCTGGCGCAAGGACCAAAGGCCGAATCCAAGGCAGGCAATGAGGATCACGAGTTCAAGCGCACTGTCCCAGGGTGCCAGCGACGGCCCGAACGCAAAGCGCGCCAGATTAACGAGGATGAGACCCGCCAGGGCCGTCCAGATCGACAGGCCGGCCTTAGACAGAGAAGATAAATTCGTCATATTCCAGTCCCTTGTCGCGGAGCAGGTTCAAGAGCAGCTCGTAACTGCGCAGCATGCCGTCCTTGCGGCTGTCATGACGGTTCTCTTCGGCAAGCAATGTCGCATAGAGCGGTTTGATCTTGGCGATCTGCGCCGCATCCGGTTTGCGCCGGTTCGAGTGATAGCCGAGGATGTTCTGCTTGGCATCGAACGTCGGCGTCACATGGGCGAACACCCAGTAATGGTCGCCGTCCTTGGCCATGTTCAACACATAGGCGAAGATTTCCTGCTTGGCCTGGATGGTGTCCCACAGCAGCTTGAAAACGCAGCGCGGCATGTCGGGATGGCGGATCAGGCTGTGCGGTGCGCCGATTAGTTCCGGCAGCGGAAATTTCGACAGCCGCGCGAACACGCTGTTGGCATAGGTGATGCGGCCCTTAAGATCGGTCTTGCTGACGATCAGTTCGTCTTCGCTATAAGGACATTCCACGCCGGTGGGCCTGACCGCCCGGCGCGTTGATGCTTCTGTCATGTTCGAAACCTGTTTCCGAGCCATCTGAGTTTCCGGATTGAGTCGCCAACCCGGGATATCTACCCACCCCGAACGGCGTGGCGATTTTCACTCATGGCCGAAAATGATTGCTAAAAGGCTAACAGGTCTCCAGTGGTCGATCACAGTCCGTAATTGTACGTAGTGTCGCGGCAAAAAGGCTCCCGGGAACTCTCCTCGATGAGCGCCCCGGAAGCCTCCCGCACGACCTCGCCGGTTGGTTATATTCGGTCAGATTTCATATCCGATTAGGCAGATCGCACGCCTTCAAGGAATTGAGTCACGGACTGGCGCAAAGTGTCCGCTTGCCGCGACAATGTGCCGGCGGTGCCCAATACCTGGGTCGAGGCCGTCCCGGTCTCACCGGCGGCTTGGGTGACGCCACCGATGTTGGATGACACGTCCTGGGTACCCTGCGCCGCCTGCTGCACATTGCGGGCGATTTCCTGGGTCGCGGCACCTTGCTCTTCGACTGCCGAGGCGATGGTGGTGGTGATCTCGCTCATCTGCCCGATGATCGTGGTGATACCCTTGATCGCCAGCACAGCTTCTTCGGTGCTGCTCTGCATGCCGGAGATCTGGACGCCGATATCCTCGGTCGCCTTCGCCGTTTGCGTGGCGAGATTTTTCACCTCCGACGCCACCACGGCGAAGCCCTTGCCAGCCTCGCCCGCCCGCGCCGCCTCGATCGTGGCGTTGAGGGCGAGAAGATTGGTCTGGCTGGCAATGTCATTGATGAGGCCCACCACGGCGCCGATTTTTTGGGCCGCCTCAGCCAGGATGCGGACAGCACCGTCGGTGCGTTCAGCATCGGCCACGGCCTGCCCGGCGATCTGGCTGGACTGCGATACCTGGCGGCTGATCTCGGAAACCGAGGCGGAAAGCTCGTCGGCGGCGGCAGCCACCGTCTGCACATTTGCCGAGGCCTGCTCCGAGGCGGCAGCCACCGCCGTCGCCTGGCGGCTGGTTTCTTCCGCCGTCGAGGACATGCTCTGTGCCGTTGCCTGCAATTCGCTTGAGGCAGAGGTCAGCTGCGCCAATTCGCTGGTCATCGTATCGTCGAACGTCTTGATGAGGCCGTCGATCACTGCCTGGCGGCGTTCCTTGGCCCTCTGCTCCTCAGCCTGCTGGGCGCGCATCTCTTCGGCAGCGCTGGCCGTGTCCTTGAACACCTGCAGCGCCCGGGCAATATCACCGATTTCGTCGCCGCGGGCACCGCCGCTGATGTCGATGGTGAGGTCGCCGCGCGACAGGCGGTTGAGATTGTCGATCGAGCCAGCCATCGGCTTGCTGATACCCAGCGTCGCCAGCAAATAGCCGAAAGCGAGGCCACCGACGACGCCCGCGATCGAGACCACGACCATCAGCATCTGCGCAAAGGCAGCGTCGGATGCCGCGGTGGCGGACACTTCGGCCCCCTGCTGGTTGACGAAGTCCGAATAGGCCCGAACCGTCTTCTGCAGGACATCGGCCTTGGGACGGCTCTTGGCAACGGCATCGAGCAAGCTCTGCTGCGCCTCGCCCAGTTGCACGCTGGCACCCACGGCACGTGCCGTCGCAAAGGTATTTTCCAGTTCGGCGTTGTATTCCTGGTAACTTTTCTCGACCTCCTCGAGCAGCTTGGTGCGCGTTTCGCCAGCCGTGATGCGCAGTTGAGCCAAGCGCTCCTCGAACAGCTTGCGGTCTTCACCCAGGCGCACCGTGCGCGCTTCCAGGCCGGCGGCCGACGGATCGAGCGCCAGATAATATTCGGTGCGGTTGAGGCCGATGACGTTCTGATTGAGGCGGGCACTGGTAACACCTTCGACGCCGCTGATGGTGACCTTGCCAAGATCGGTTGCGGCACTGCGCAGATAGAGGACACCCACGCTGGCCACGGTGGCGATGATCACCGCCATCACGCCGACCAGCAGCACCAGTTTCGAGCGGATCTTCCAATTGCTTAGCTTCATCATGACGGCGCCTCCTGGATCGCCGGTTGCCTCGCGTGAGGCGGACGACATGTGGGAACAGGTCAAAAAGACGTGGATTGGCGGATCTCTGCGCGGTGGAGATCGTCTCTCGTTCGACGGATCACCGTCTGTTGCAGGGCGAGGAGCGAGCTGGCCACCTCGCGGCCGATCGCTTCCAGCTTGAACAGAAGCGGCGGCAGATTGGCGCCGGCGCGGATGCCGGCCCGTACCTCGTCGATGGCCATGCAATAGGATCCAGTCAGGGTCGCGAGCTCGGCCGATTGCTGGGTGTCGGCCAGATGGAGCAATTCGTCGACCATGCGCTGGGCGGCATCCGCCAAGATTTGGCTGCGCGCCGCCAGCACCTGATACCGCCGCAGCTTGAACCGCGCGTGCATGTCCCCTCCCCCGTCAAGACGCCCCCATTTGCGAGACACTCCACCTGAGATGCCCAATGAGTGGGTCCTGGGAAAATTGTCCGCTCCGCGAACCTCAGCCGTAACCATTAACGATTGATTGATTCGGGGGCCGCTTCGCCAGCTGGCAGCGCGTTAGTTCCTGTTTGGACAAGTTTTTCTTCCCGCTCCGGCAAACATCACCGACCCCGCTGCCCGACAATGCAATCTCAGGACTGTGGTCTTAGGGATCAGGCAAATGCGAAAATGATCCCATGAACATCGGGCGCGTCCGTCAGCGGGGGCTGGGCGGTATCGATCAGCTGGGGATCGGCCGGGGCGCGAAACGGGGAGGTGGCGGGCCGGATCGGCGCCGCCAAATGCGGGGACGGCGCCTCAATTCACGAAGCGCGGCCCCAAGACTTAGGATCGATTCGATGCCGTCGCGGACTGGGCCGTTGCAGATTGGCAAACCGCAAGGGTCGCTGACGTTCTCGACCGACGACGTCCCGCTTGCGCAGCGGCCGGCCTATTGGGAGGAGTGCGTCGCACGCGTCTATCTGGCGCTGTCGATCCAGCCGCTGGGCGAAGCACCCTTTCGCGCCGCCTTGAAGGCCAATACCGTGCATGACATCACCGTGGCACATAGCACAACGACGGCGCAAAGCGGCCAGCGCTTTGTCCAGCCAGCACAGGATGAGCGGTGCCTGCTGCTGATCAATCTTAGCGGCACCATTCATCTCCGCCACAATGATCGCGATGTGTCGCTGGGGCGCAACGACATGACTGTGATCGACTCACGCCTGCCGTCGCAATATAGCATTCCGGAAGGGGCTGCGACTTTGGCGGTCAACATGCCGCGCCAGGCGCTGGTGGACCGCTTTCCGATGAGCCGCCTGTTCGCCGCAGCAAAGCTGCCGGCCAGCCTGCCGATGCAGCAGATGACCATCGGCTTCTTCACCAATCTCTTTGAGAATTTCGGCGAGATCGCCGCCGGCATCCGTGGCCCGACCTCGCTGCGCCTTGCCGGTCATGCCGTCGACATGCTGGGCATCGCCCTCACCGACGCGCTCGATGCCAGGGTACCGGCCTCGCCCTATCGCGCTGCCTTGCTGTGGCGCATCAAGGGTTTCATCGACGAGCATCTTCATGAACCGATGCTCAGCATTCAGGCGGTCGCCGCCAAGTACCGCATCACGGCGCGCTATGTGGCGATGCTGTTTCGCGAAGATGGCACGACCTTCAGCGATTTTGTGCGCCAGCGGCGGCTGGAACATTGCCGGCGCCAATTGGAAAAAGCCGGCATGGATCAACGGCAGATCGGCGAGATCGCACTTGCAGCGGGCTTTGCGAACCAGGCGCATTTCAGCCGGCTGTTCCGCGCGGCCTATCACACAACGCCACGGCAATATCGCAGCGCCTTTCAACATTCGGCTCTGCTGCCGCAACGCCTGGACGGGACAAGCCATCTCCCCCGGCAGCAGGCTGCCGGGGGAGATCCGCCGGATTTAACCGCGGCTGATCGAAAGACCACCATCGACGAGTGAAGCGGTGCCGGTGACGAAGGACGCGTCGTCAGAGGCCAGATAGAGCACCGAGCGGGCGAGTTCTTCCGGACGGCCAGCGCGCTTCAGGGCGTGGAGGTTGTTGAGGAAGGCCTGGGCCTCCGCGGTGCTGTTCTTCTCGCGGTACATCGGCGTATCGACGGCACCGGGCAGGACCGCATTCACGCGGATGTTCTGTGGGCCGTATTCGGTGGCCAGCGCCTGGGTGAGACCGATGATGCCGGACTTGCTGGCGGAATAGGCCGCCATGCCGGGGAAGGAGCCCGTGTGACCGACGAAGGTCGAGGTGAAGATGATCGACCCGCCACCGCGCTTCTGCATCGCCGGGACCTGGTGCTTGGCAGCGAGGAACGAGGCGGTGAGATTGACGGCAATCGTCTGGTTGAAGTCGGTTTCCGTGACCTCGGTAGTGGGGCCGACCGGGCCCAAGGTGCCGGCATTGTTGAAGGCGATATCGAGGCCGCCATAGGTTTTCTCTGCGGTGGCGACCAATGCCTTGTTGAACGCTTCCGACGCGACATCGCCGGCCACGGCGGTGGCGTCGCCGCCGGCCGCCTTGATTTCACCGACCAGCGCGGCCAGCTCGGCCTCGCGGCGGGCCGCCACGACGACCTTGGCGCCTTCCTTGGCAAACAATTTGGCGGTTTCCCGGCCGATGCCTGAGCTGGCACCGGTCACAATCGCCACTTTTCCAGCTAAACGACCCATGATGACACCCTTTGATTTTGCGGGAGGACCCAATGCCCTGCGCCGATGGACAGAAGCTAGGGCTTCTCTTGACATGAATAAAGGAGCAGGAAATGATCAGATCATTCAGCTTTTATGAATGATATGAGGAAAACATGGACCGGCTGCGGGCGTTCGAGGTGTTTGCCACGGTGGTCGCCAAAGCGAGTTTCACCAAGGCGGCGGATGCGCTGGAAACCTCGCCAGCCAATGTGACGCGCTATGTCAACGAATTGGAGGCGCATCTGGCCACCCGTCTCCTCAATCGCTCGTCACGCAAGCTGTCGCTGACGGAAAGCGGGACGGCGCTCTTCGAGCGCTGCAAATCGATCCTCGACGAGGTGGCGGAAGCGGAGGCGCTGGCAAGTTCCACCACATTGCAGCCCCGGGGCCGCCTGCGCATCAATGCCGGCGTTACCTTCGGCATACGGCATCTGGCGCATCTATGGCCTGCCTTCATGAAGAAGTATCCGGAGATCGATCTCGACATCGATCTCATCGACAGGGTCGTCGACATGGTCGAGGAAGGTTACGACCTCGTCATCCGCGTGTCGGCAGCGGCCAGCCCCACCAATCATGTGGCGCGGAAGCTCGCGACATCGCGCAACATCGTCTGCGCGGCACCCAGCTATCTGGCGCGCCATGCGCCACCGCAGACGCCGGCCGATCTCGCCGCGCACGCCTGTCTCGGTTTCTCCTATGCCGCGACCGGCGATGAATGGCATTTCACCGACAAGGCTGGAAAGCCGCTGCGCGTGAAAGTCAATTGCGCCTTTCATACCAACAATGGCGATACGCTGCGCGAGGTGGCGCTGGCGGGGCAAGGCATCATCCGTCCGGCGGCCTTCCTGGTCGGCGACGATCTGCGTGCCGGCAGGCTGGTGCGGCTGTTGCCCGATTATCCGCTCAATGACACCGATCTGCTGGCGATCTATCCCAGCCGGCGGCATTTAAGCGCCAAGGTGCGCGTGATGATCGATTTCCTGAGTGCTGCCTTCAAAGGCACACCACCCTGGGATCGCTCCACGGCGCCCTACGGCACCTAGCATTCCCTCTCCCTTTAGGAAGAGGGAGAAGAGTCAGGGCGTCTTGTGTCCGCGATCGAGCGTTGTCGCGACCACGCCTGCGACGATGACGAGACCGCCGCCCCAGGTTGCCAGGCCATAATGTTCACCAAGCGCCAAGGTGCCGATGAGCAGGCTGGTCGCTGCGGCGACATAGCCGATCTGACTGAGATAGACCGGACCGCCGACCACCTGCAGTCGGAAGAAGAGGGCGAACATCACTGTGGCGACCGCGATATAGGTGGCGACGATGCCGGGACTAAGGGTCAGCATTGCGAATGGCCAGGCACCGTCCATGACCAAGGCGGCGATGACGAGAAAAACGGCGGCTGCGGCATTGCTGCCCATCGCCAGCGCCAAGGGTTCGCCACCCTCTGGCCAGTCGATCGTACGGTAGACATTGCCGGCAGCAAGACTGACTGGCACGACCAGGGCCGCGAGCGCCCATTTGAGATCCGCCGGCTGATCCACCTGGCCCTTGGAGAAAACGACAATGAGCGCGCCGACGCAGCCGAGCAAGATGCCGCCGATGCCGACCCAGCCTGGGCGCTTGGTCCTGAGCAGGATGGAGAAGGTCAAGGTCACGATCGGCGACAGGGTGAAATAGATCGCGGTCATGCCGGCACCCAGATACGGCACGGCGGCATAGAGGACGAGATTGGGAATGACGTAAGCGAGGAGTGCCGTCAGAACATAGTAGCGCAGATGCGGCGCATCGATGCGAACCTGCTGGCGCCGGATGAGGAGGATCACCGTGAGCACCAGCGCGCTGCCGCCGGCAATGGCGAAGGACCAGGCGGCCGCGGATATCCCCGCCTCCCGCGAGATCTTGCCCAAAGGGGCGCCAAGCCCCAGCAGCACACCGGTCGAAACCAGCAGGCGGAGTGCCAGGAAGCTTTGTGCGTGGTGGGTCTGGGTGGGAGTCGTGTCCGTGGGCATGGCTAGCCAGTTTGTTGCCCACCCCCCTCTCTAACTCTCCCCCTCAAGGGGGGAGAGGATTGGAACGAGTTGGATGAGAGAGTTAGGCTTGTTCCCCCTCCCCCCTTGAGGGGGAGGGCCGGGGCGGGGGGTATAAGTGACGGTTCTTACGCCACCGTGTCCACGTGATCCGGTGCGTCGCCGGCGGGTTTTGGTTCGCCCTTGGCAACGCCGACCAAGGCTGGGCGCAGCAGGCGGTCGTGCATGACGTAGCCGGCCTGCAGGACCTGGACCACGGTGCCGTTGGGCTGGTTGGTGCCGGGCACTTCGAACATCGCCTGATGGAGATTGCTGTCAAACTTCTCGCCTTCCGGCCACAGGCGTTTTATCTGCTGGCGCGTGAAGGCGGCATCCAATTGACGCTCGGTTGCCGAGACACCGTCGTAAAGCGATTTCAGCGCCTCGTCCTTGGCAACGGCGTCGGCCGGAATGGCCGCGAGCGCACGGTGCAGATTGTCGGCGACGTCGAGCATTTCCTTGGCGAAGGTCGACGCAGCATACTTCGCGGTCTCGTCGCGTTCGCGCGTCAGGCGCCGGCGGGTATTTTCGGTTTCGGCGACAGCCCGCAACAGCTGGTCCTTCATGGCGAGATAATCAGCCTGCAAGGCGGCCAGATCGACGGTCTCAGCCGCCGGAATCTCGCCCTCCCCCACAACGGGATTGTCCAAAACCTCTTTTTCCTCAGAACCCATCGTCACGACGACCAACTCCTAAATCAAACTGCTTGAACGTGGTGGATCAGCCGAGAATCCGACTGATGACCTTGGCGGTATAATCCACCATGGGAATAATGCGCGCATAATTAATGCGGCTGGGGCCGATGACCCCGATCGCCCCGATCAGCCGGCGCTGGCTGTCGCGATAGGGCGAGATCACCGCGGAACAACCAGCCAAGCCAAAAAGATCGTTCTCGGCGCCGATATAGATCTGCACGCCATCGGCCACCTCGGCCGCTTCGACCAATTTAAGCAGCTGTTCCTTGGTTTCAAGAGCGGCAAAAAGCGAGCGCAGGCGCTCCAGATCCCCGATTCCGGTGACGTCGTCGAGGAGATGCGCCTGGCCGCGCACGATGAGGGCGCCGCTATTGTCTTCCTTCGACCAGGAGGCAAGGCCAGCTTCGACCACCGTTTTGGTCAGCTGGTCGAGGGCAGCACGCTCGGTTTCAAGCTCCGTCAGAATCTGGTCGCGGCCCATGCCGAGCGTCCGGCCAGCCAAGCGCGTGGTGAGATAGTTGGTGGCCTCGACCAGGGCCGAGGACGGGAGACCCAGCGGCACATCGACGATGCGGTTTTCCACCATGCCGCCTTCGGTTACCATCACCACGAGAGCGCGGCCGGGGGCGAGGTGCACGAATTCGATATGCTTCAAGGGCCGGTCGGTCTTGGGCGCCACCACCATGCCGGCACAACGCGACAGGCCGGACAGCATCAGTGTCGCCTGGTCCAACACTTCCGGCAGAGAGCGGCCGATGGCGGCGCATTGCACGTCGATCGAGGCGCGGTCGTCCTCGGTCAAGCCACCGGTTTCCATCAACCCATCGACGAAAAGGCGCAGGCCCAGGTCGGTCGGCAGGCGGCCGGCAGAGGTGTGCGGGGCAAACAGCAGGCCCAGTTCCTCAAGGTCCGCCATGACGTTGCGAATCGTGGCCGGCGACAATTGTCCGCCCGTGAGCTGGCCAAGCCGGCGCGAGAGAGTCCGCGAACCCACCGGTTCACCAGTTTCCACATAGGCTTCGACGATGGTGCGGAAAATGTCGCGAGAGCGCGCCGAGAGCTCGCTCAACACCGGCCGGTGCTGGGCGCTGGTCAGGCTGCTGCCAGAATTTGGTCGATATTGCATGGCGTTGCTCAAAAGTTCCGACTCAATCTAAGGCGTCGCTCGACAGGGTTCAACACGCGCCTTTCAGATGCCGGCCCCATTATGCCTGACCAGCGCGCGGCGCAGCAAACAATCGGCGCCAGTCCGAAGTTTGGGCCGAAGTTTGGACCGGAAGTTTGGGTGGGCTTTCGAGTCCCACATCTTCGTTAACGAATATTAACCGTCTCTCTTGCGGCACATTGCCGCATAATTGCTGTGGTTTCCTGCCGTGACCGGTTTCTGCGGCTGGTTTGGGGTCCGCAGAGCGCGCGCTTTACCCGCCAAGCCCTTAGCAAAGCTTGAGCTAACGCAAGGTCCCGTGTAGTTTCAGCCTGCTTTCGGACCATTTCCGTCGCTGCGAATACAGCCATGGAATCCGAGGCACGAAATCTTTAGGGGATGCGTGACAGCAGGTGACCGAGGTAGGGCGTCGGCTGTCGCGAGATTGATCATGCCAGGGCGGTTGGGGCCAAATCCATGCATAAGGATTTTTGTCCTATCCCCTAGCCAGAACGGATGGGATCGACATGTTTCTGAACCGCATGCACGACTGGGCTAAGCAAAGCTGGGCCAAGCAAAATTGGGCTGGCCAAAATTGGGCTGGGCTGACCGTCGCCACGGGTTTGGTGGGCGCCGCGCTGCTCGGCAGCAGCGCCGTGGCCCTGGCCCAAGAAGCGGTGATTGGCGCCGCGCAACCCGACCAGATCGGCATGCAGCCGGCCGCAACCTCGATCGCCGAGGACATTCATTTCTTCCACAATGACATCCTGATGCCGATCATCACGATCATCACCGTCTTCGTGATGCTGCTGCTGCTGTGGATCATCTACCGCTACCGCGCCTCGAAGAACCCGGTGCCGTCGAAGACCACGCACCATACCGGCCTCGAGATCGCCTGGACCGTCATCCCGATCCTGATTTTGATCGTCATCTCGATCCCCAGCTTCAAGCTGCTCTACAAGCAGCTCGACCTGCCCAAGACCGACCTCACCATCCGCGCCATCGGGCACCAATGGTATTGGTCATATGAATATCCGGACAACGGCAACTTCACCTTTGACGCCAACATGATCCCGACGGCGGAGTTGAAGCCCGGCCAGCTGCGCCTCCTTGAGACCGACAATGAAGTCGTGGTCCCGGTCGGCAAGAACATCCGCATCCAGATCACCTCGACCGACGTCATCCATGCCTGGACCGTGCCCAGCTTCGGCATCAAGCACGATGCGGTCCCCGGCCGCGTCAACGAAAGCTGGTTCAATGTCGATGCCGACAAGGCCGGCATCTATTACGGCCAGTGCTCGGAACTGTGTGGCACGGCCCACGCGTTCATGCCGATCAAGGTGCGTGCGGTGCCGCAGGCGGAATTCGATGCCTGGCTCGCCGAAGCGCAGAAGAAATTTGCCAAGGTAGACGGGGTTACGGTCCCGGGCAGCAATCCGACAGATGTCGCCGTTGCAGCGCCGGCCGCCACTCAGCCGGCCAATTGAACAAACATAGCTAATCCGAGCCAGGAATACGAGTTAGGACAAGAGCCATGAGCCCCGTCAGCACCACCCATCATCACGAAGAACATCACGATCATCACCCGACCGGTATCGGCCGCTATCTGTTTTCGACGAACCATAAGGACATCGGCACGATGTACCTTATCTTCGCGATCTGCGCCGGCCTCATCGGCGGTGCCTTCTCCGTCTATATGCGCGCCGAGCTGATGCATCCGGGCATCCAGTATTTCGGCACCGATGCGGCCGTCGACGGCCAGCATTGGAACATGGTGATCACCGCGCATGCGCTGATCATGATCTTCTTCACGGTCATGCCGGCGCTCATCGGCGGCTTCGGCAACTGGTTCGTGCCGCTCATGATCGGCGCGCCCGATATGGCCTTCCCGCGCATGAACAATATCAGCTTCTGGCTGCTCATTCCCTCCTTCGCCCTCCTCCTCGGCTCGTCGATGGTCGATGGTGGTGTGGGTGGCGGCTGGACGCTCTATCCGCCGCTGTCTGACGAAGGCCAGCCGGGCATGGCAGTCGACATGGCCATCTTCTCGATGCACCTTGCCGGCGCCTCCTCGATTCTGGGCGCCATCAACTTCATCACCACCATCTTCAACATGCGCGCCCCGGGCATGACGCTGCACCGGATGCCGCTGTTCGTCTGGTCGGTGCTGGTCACGGCCTTCCTGCTGCTGCTCTCGCTGCCGGTCTTCGGTGGTGCGATCACCATGCTGCTCACCGACCGCAATTTCGGCACTGCCTTCTTCAAGCCCGACCAGGGCGGCGATCCGATCCTGTTCCAGCATCTGTTCTGGTTCTTCGGCCATCCGGAAGTCTACATTCTCATTCTCCCGGGCTTCGGCATCATCAGCCAGATCGTCTCGACCTTCTCGAAGAAGCCGGTGTTCGGCTATCTCGGCATGGCCTACGCCATGGTGGCGATCGGCTTCGTTGGCTTCGTCGTCTGGGCGCATCACATGTACACGGTCGGCCTCGACGTCGACACGCGCGCCTATTTCACCGCAGCGACGATGGTCATCGCAGTGCCGACCGGTGTGAAGATCTTCAGCTGGATCGCCACGATGTGGGGCGGCTCGATCGACTTCAAGGTGCCGATGGCCTGGGCGTTCGGCTTCATCTTCCTGTTCACCGTGGGTGGCGTCACCGGCGTGGTGCTGGCCAATGGCGGTCTCGACCAGAGCCTGCACGACACCTATTACGTGGTCGCCCACTTCCACTATGTGCTGAGCCTGGGTGCCGTGTTCTCGATCTTCGGCGCCTATTACTACTGGATCAGCAAGATCACCGGTCGCGAGCATCCGGAATGGGCGGGCTGGATCCACTTCATCACGACCTTCATCGGTGTGAACCTGACCTTCTTCCCGCAGCATTTCCTGGGCTTGG
The DNA here is from genome assembly GCF_056404715.1 of Dongia sp. P2_B8. Taxonomy (NCBI): domain Bacteria; kingdom Pseudomonadati; phylum Pseudomonadota; class Alphaproteobacteria; order Rhodospirillales; family Dongiaceae; genus Dongia; species Dongia sp. P2_B8. The sequence continues at coordinate 177,366 of NZ_JBFUDM010000006.1, forward strand.
CCGGCATGCCGCGCCGCTATCCGGACTATCCGGATGCCTATGCGCTGTGGAACTACGTCTCGTCGATCGGCTCGTTCATCTCGTTCGGCTCGACCCTGTTCTTCGTGGTGATGGCGCTCTATTCCGTCTTCGCCGGCAAGCGGGCCGCTGCCAATCCCTGGGGCGTGGGCGCCACGACCCTGGAATGGACACTGCCCTCGCCGCCGCCGTTCCACACGTTTGAAGACCTGCCGGTGATTGAACCGGCCAAGCACCACTAAGACCCGACCCGGGGGGGGGAGATATCTCCCCCGCCCCACTACTTCTGGAATGGATAAAGTGCGTCGAAACGCGCTCGATATACCGCTTGAGACCGACGTCCCGAACGCTGCCGACATGATTGCGGCCGGCGCCCGGGTTGGCGATTTCTGGGCTCTGCTGAAACCCCGCGTGATGTCGCTGGTGGTGTTCTCGGGATTCGCCGGTCTTTACGTGGCACCCGGACATATCCATCCGCTCATTGGCGCGGTGGCGGTGCTGTGCATCGCGGTGGCCGCCGGTGCCTCTGGCGCCATGAACATGTGGTATGACGGCGACATCGACAGCGTCATGAGCCGGACCTGCGAACGCCCGATCCCGAAAGGTTATGTCGAGCCGCGCCAGGCGCTGGCCTTCGGCCTCACCCTCTCCGTCTTTGCGGTGATGGTGATGGGCCTTGCGGTCAATCTGGTGGCAGCCGGCCTCCTTGCCTTCACCATCTTCTTTTATGTCGTCGTCTATACGATGTGGCTGAAGCGCCGCACGCCGCAGAACATCGTCATCGGTGGTGCTGCCGGCGCCTTTCCGCCGATGATCGGCTGGGCGGCCGTGACCGGCAGCATCGACTGGGCATCGGTCGCCTTGTTCATGCTGATCTTCATGTGGACACCACCGCATTTCTGGGCGCTGGCTCTGTGGCGCAACCCCGACTACACCAAGGCCGGTGTGCCGATGATGCCGGTCGTGGCCGGCCTGCAATCGACCAAGCGCCAGATGCTGGTCTATACCCTCACCCTGCCGCTCATCGCGCTGGCGCCGGTCTATCTCGGCGTTGCCGGCTGGATCTACGGCGCGGTGTCAATGGCCCTCAATGCCGGTTTCATCTATTACGCCTGGCGGGTCCTGCGGTCGGAAGACATGGTCTGGCCGAAGCGCATGTTCGGCTTTTCGCTTTTGTATCTGTTCCTGCATTTCGCCGTGCTGATGATCGATCGCGCGCCCGGCCTGCTGGTGCGCTTCGGCGGGGTCCTCTGAGATGAGCCAGCAAAGCCAGATCAACGCTGAACGCGCCAAGCGCCTTCGCCAACGCAACTGGGCGCTGGCCGGGGCCCTGCTGCTGTTCGTGGTGCTGGTCTTCGTGATTTCCGTCGTCAAGATGGGGGGTGCCTGATGGCGCAACGCTCCCTCAACCAGCGCAACCGCAATCTGATGATGATCCTGATCGGCCTGGTGGCCGGCATGATCGGCCTCGCCTACGCCTCGGTGCCGCTTTACGATTTGTTCTGCAAGGCGACCGGCTTCGGCGGGACACCGCTACGGGCGGCAGAGAATGACAGCGCGGTCGGCAACCGCATCATGACGGTGACGTTCAATACCGATCTCGGCCAGGGCATGCCGTGGCATTTCCGTCCGGAAGTGCCGAAGATGGAGGTGCGCACGGGCGTCACCTACAAGGCGCTGTTCATCGCCGAGAACCCGACCGACCGCACCATCACGGGATCAGCCACCTTCAATGTCTCGCCCGACGTGTTCGGCGAATATTTCGTCAAGGTGCAGTGCTTCTGCTTCGATAAGCAGGTGCTGAAGCCCCATGAGCGGGTCGAGATGCCGGTGGTCTTTTTCCTGGACCCGAAGCTGGAGCAGGATCCCTATTTGAGCAAATTGCGCGATGTGACCCTGGCCTATACCTTTTTCCAGGTGGCAAACGACCCCGCCGCCGGTCAGGTTGTGGGTGACGGCAGCGCAGGAATCAAGCCGGCGGAAGCTGGCCAAGGCGGCGGCAGTTAAGTAGATTATCGTTGGAACCGGTCGATCGGGGGAAAGCCCGGGGTGATCGACCGTTGTGAAAGAGAGAGTTGAAGCCATGAGCGACGCGGCACATAAGCCAAACCATCCCTATCACCTGGTCAATCCCAGCCCGTGGCCGTTGGTCGGCGCCATCGCCGGCGGCGTGTTCTTCATGGGCATGGTGCTCTACATGCACGAGAAGGCCAGCTTTGGCCTCGCCGTGACACCAGGCATCATCTTGCTGCTGGCCACCGCCTTCTTCTGGTGGCGCGACGTGGTCCGGGAGGCTCAGGTCGATATGGCGCACACCCCGGTCGTACAGATCGGCCTGCGCTACGGCATGGCTCTCTTCATCGCCTCCGAAGTCATGTTCTTCGTCGCCTTCTTCTGGGCCTTCTTCGATTCCTCGCTGTTCCCCAAGGAAGCGATCGGTGGCGTGTGGCCGCCCAAGGGCGTCCTGGTGCTGGATCCCCTCGCCATTCCGCTCCTCAACACGATGATCCTGCTGCTCTCGGGCTGCACCGTCACCTGGGCGCACCATGCGCTGCGCGAAGGCGACCGCAAGAGCTTCATCCAGGGCCTGGCCCTCACCGTGTTGCTCGGCCTGATCTTCACCAGCTTCCAGGCGTTCGAGTACATCCACGCACCGTTCGCCTTCAAGGACGGCATCTACTCGTCGACCTTCTACATGGCGACCGGCTTCCACGGCTTCCACGTGATCGTTGGCACCATTTTCCTGCTGGTCTGCCTGTTCCGTGGGATCAAAGGCGACTTTACGCCGGACCATCATTTCGGCTTTGAAGCCGCCGCCTGGTACTGGCACTTCGTCGACGTGGTGTGGCTGTTCCTGTTCGCCTGGGTCTACATCTGGGGTTCGGGTCCCGGCCCGTACCATGGTTAAGGCGGAAACGCCGATTATCCGGTGAGGGAGCGGTTTTGACCCTTCCCTCGCCTATCCTGACCGGATTGGCCTGCCGTTGTCCGCGCTGCGGACGCGGCAGGCTTTTTCGTGGCCTGCTGGCCATCAACGATACCTGCAGTCAATGCGGCTGCGACCTCAAGGCCGCCGACAGCGGCGACGGCCCGGCCGTCTTCATCATCATGATCCTGGGGGCGATCGTCGCACCTCTGGCGATCTGGACGGAATTCGCTTGGGAACCGCCTATCTGGGTCCATATCCTGCTATGGCCGCCGGTGGTGGTGGGTGGGGCCATCGGCCTGCTGCGGCCGATGAAGGGCGTTCTCATCGCCCTCCAGTTCCATCACCAAGCCAGTGAACATAGAGTCGGCGACGCCGACTGAACATCTGATCGAATAGTTGAGATGAAACTGACTTTTAAGCCCAAATTCTGGCCGACCGTTTTCACCGTTCCCGCGGTGATCTTCATGATCGCCTTGTCCGTCTGGCAGGTGCAGCGGCTCTATTGGAAAGAGGGACTGATCAATGAACGGGTGGAGCGCACCAACGCGGCGCCCATCGACCTGCCGGCATTGGGCAGCGAGATCGAGGCGGTCGATTTCCGCCGCGTGACGCTGCATGGGCATTTTGACCATGCCCATGAATTCTACATGGCGGCACGGTCGCAAAACGGCAATGTCGGCTATTGGATCGTCACCCCGCTGCTGGTCGATGACGGCAAGAGCGCCGTCCTGGTCAATCGCGGCTGGGTCCCGGATGACCGCAAGGATCCCACCCGCCGCGCCGAGGGGCAATTGGCCGGCGCCGTCACCTTCGATGCCATCATTCGCCAGCCGCAAAAACAAAGCTGGTTCCAGCCGCCCAACGAACCGGTCAAGAACCGCTGGTTCTATCTGTCGCCGGCGGAAATGGCGGTGGCGAGCGGCCTGCCGCTGCGGACCGATCTCTATCTCGATGCGGTGAAAGCCGATATCCCGGGCGGCTTTCCGATCGGCGGCCAGACACGCATCAACCTGCCCAACGATCATCTGAGCTATGCCATCACCTGGGCGGCATTGGCGGTGGCACTCCTCGTCATCTATGTGATGTACCACCTCAATCCAGCCGCCAATGGGCCAGCCGCCAATGGGCCAGCCGCCAGCGGGCCCCAGCCGACCAACTTGCCTAAAGAGGACCAGCCATCATGAGTTCCAACGCCTATGGCCAGTTGGAACAGCGCTTTGCCCGCATGGGTGCGCTCAATGAAGCAGCCGGCATGCTGCATTGGGACATGGCGGCGGTGATGCCGGAAGGCGGTCATGAATCCCGCGCCGAGCAGTTGGCAACACTCAACGTCATTGCCCATGAAATGCTGACGTCCGCCGAAACCGCCGACCTGCTGGCGCTGGCCACCGACACCGGCCTCGACGATTGGCAGCGCGCCAATCTTCATGAGATGAAGCGCATCTATGTGCATGCGACCGCCTTGCGCCCCGATCTCGTCGAGGCCATCACGCGCGCCCGCGCCGCCTGCGAAAAGACCTGGCGCGAGGCGCGGCCCAAGGGCGATTTCGCCTTGGTGCAACCGAAGCTGCAGGTGGTGCTGGATCTCTTCCGCGAAAGCGCCAAGGCCAAGGCCGAGAAACTGTCCATCAGCCCCTATGATGCGCTGATGGATGAGTTCGAGCCGGGCGCCCGCGCTGCCGACATCACGCCGGTGTTTGATGAATATGCAGCCTTCCTGCCGGAATTCCTGGGCCGCGTGCTGGAACATCAGGCGCGGCGCGGCGCCGCTGTCGCCCCACTGGGGCCGTTCAGCATCGCCTCGCAGAAGGCGCTTGGCGAAAAGCTGATGGCGACCATCGGCTTCGATTTCAACCATGGCCGCCTGGACACATCGCTGCACCCCTTCTGTGGCGGTACGCCGGACGATGTGCGCATCACCACCCGCTATAACGAAGACCAGTTCGCTGATGCCATGATGGGTGTGGTGCACGAGACCGGGCACGCCATGTATGAGCGCGGCCTGCCCGTGGCCTGGCGCCGGCAGCCGGTCGGCCAGGCCCGCGGCATGGCGCTTCACGAAAGCCAGTCGCTGATCATCGAGATGCAGGCGGCACGCAGCCCGGCCTTCTGCCGCTTCCTGTCGCCGCTTCTCAAGGATACCTATCCCGGCAATGAAGCGGCCTTCGCGCCGGAGAATCTTGCGCGTTTCTACACCCGCGTCGAGCCGGGCTTCATCCGCGTTTCCGCCGACGAGGTGACCTATCCCGCCCATGTCATCCTGCGCTATCGGCTGGAGCAGGCGCTGATTGCCGGCGATCTGACTTTGGGCGACCTGCCCGGTGCCTGGAATGACGGCATGAAGCAGCTCCTTGGCCTCACCGTTATCAATGACCGCGACGGATGCCTGCAGGACATCCACTGGTTCGATGGCCTGTTCGGCTATTTCCCCTGCTACAGCCTCGGTGCCATGACGGCGGCGCAATTCTTCGCCGCTGCGTTGCGCGACGAGCCGGGCATTCCGGCGGCCATCGAAAAAGGCGATTTTGCCCCGCTGATCGGCTGGCTGCGGACCCATGTCCATGGCCGCGGCTCGAGTCTCACCACACCGGAAATCGTTAAGGCCGCCACCGGGCAGCCGCTCAATGCCGGAATCTTCCGCCAGCATCTGGAGCGCCGGTATCTGGGCCAAAATCACGATTTGACGTGATTTGCAGCATTTTCGGGTTAATTTCCCGACTGTCCGCGATCAAATCAGGGCAAAAAGCGCACCTACACCTGTGCGCTGTAGGACAAATGACTTAATCACTTGAGTCGTCCGCCCGCCCTTGGCAGCATGGCCCAAAGCGGGGCTGAATGAACATTCGCAACAGTAAGTCGTGGCAAGTGGTCGATCCGGCGCAGCGTCCCTATGCGGCGCTGCTGGCGCTGATCGGCGCTGCCTGCGCCTATCGGGTTGCCCTGGATATCGCCAATTGGTGGCCAGACGCGGTGCCGATGTTGTGGGGCGCGCCTGCCTTCCTGCTTGGCCCCCTGCTGCTGCTGGGACGGCGCTATCTGCCCGCCATGGCGCTGCTCGCCATCCTGGTACGCATCTTCGTCCATGAAAATTGGAGCGATGCCTTGCTGGGTGCCAGCGGCGATGTCGTTGGCGCGGTGGCCGTTGCCGGCGCCCGACATTACATGCTGCCCATCGATTTGCGGTTCCGCCGCCAGGCCGATCTGTGGCGCCTGGTCGTCCTCGCTTGCCTGGTTGCACCGGCGCTGCTGTTTGGCCTGGCATTGCTGGTTTTCTATGCTGCAGGCGCCATCCCGGCCAGCGGTTTGCTGCCCGCCTGGATCATCATGCTGGCCGCCAATGCGGTCGCGTTGCTGGCCAGCGTGCCCTTCACCCTGGTCTGGGTCACGCAGTCGCAGGCGCGGCGCCCGCATGCAGCTGAACTTCGCTGGGTCGCTTTCATCGTCCTCTTGTTCCTGTGGCTGAATTTCTGGCCGCCCACCGCCTTCATCGGTGAATTGGTCTTCATCAGCATCCTGGCCCTGCCGTTGGCCTTCTATGCGCTGACGCTCTATGGGCGCCGCGGGTCGACGTTGGCCGCCCTTGCTTTCACGCTGATCATGACCGTGGGCGCCAGCCATGGTGCCACCTTGTTCCATGACGTCGCCAGCGAACGCGAACTGCCGGCCCTGATCATCTTCGTGCTGGCGTGTGAGCTGGGATTGATGGCCGTGGCGATTGCCCGGGCCGAGCATGACCGGCAGCAGGACCGCATTGCTGAAAACGAGTCACGGTTGCGCATCCTGATCGACAATACCAAGGTCGCCCCCTATGCCATGCCCGGACCCGAATTCATCACCTACAGCTTCATCAGCGACCGCATCGAGGCGATGACCGGCTATACCGCCGAAGACTGGCAGAAGCCCAAGGCCTGGTTCAGCTTCATGCAGCCAGATGACCGGGTGCGCATGGAACAGATCACCGCCCGCGATTTGAAGCTGGAGCAGGATTACGAGTGGGAATACCGCTTCATTCACCGCGACGGGTCGACAGTCTGGATCCGCGATCTGTTCCGTATCGACCGCAAGGTCGACGGGTCGCTGGAACTCCGAGGCATGATGACCGATGTCACCGTGCTGAAAAGCCGCGAGCTGGCGCTGGCTGAGCGCGAACGCGAACTGAAGGAAGCGCGCGACCATGCCGAGGCGGCCAACCGCGCCAAGTCGAGCTTCCTCGCCACCATGAGCCATGAACTGCGCACGCCGATGAACTCGATCATCGGTTTTGCCGAAGTGCTGAACGCAGAAGCCTTTGGCAGCCTCAGTCCGCGGCAACGCGAATATATCAGCCATATCGCCAGTTCCGGCCAGCATCTCCTCCACCTCATCAACGATATCCTGGATATGTCCAAGATCGAGGCGGGGCGATTCGAGCTCAGCGAAGAATTGGGTGACCTTGTTCCCCTGGTGGCAGGGTCCGTGCGCCTCAACGACCCGGAAGCCGCCAAATACAATGTCAAGATCGAGGTCGACAATCCGGTGACCGGGTTGGGGCTGATGGCGGACCAGCGCGCCATCCGTCAGATCCTCATCAACCTCATCTCCAACGCCGTCAAATTCAGCAAGCCGCAGGGGCTGGTCAGCGTTCGGGTCCGGCGGCTGGAAAGCGACGCCATTGGTGGCGAGGGCGGCATTTCCGTTGCTGTCATCGATCGGGGCATCGGCATGTCGCCGGATACACTGGCGCGCATTTTCGAGCCTTTCTTCCAGGGCTCCGGCGCCGACTTCCACCACAAGCGCGAAGGAACGGGCCTCGGCCTTGCCATCTCGCAGAAGCTGGCCCAGATGCATGGCGGGACAGTCACCATTGAAAGCGAATATGGGGCTGGCACGACTGTGACCCTGATCCTGCCCGAATCCCGATTGCAGGAGATTGGAGCCAGTGCCATCCGGGCCAACGGTTAGCTCCCGGGGCTAGGCTCCGGGGCCGGTTTTCGCCGTCTTCCGTCACTTAACCATGACAATTTCGCAAGCCGCCCGCCCGCTAAAGGGGATCGGCATTGCTTGTCATGACTGCGCAAGCCCCGTAATTTGAGGCGCATTTCCGTCCCGCATCCAGACGAGGTCCCCTTGCGTTACATCAGCACCCGCGGTCAGGCGCCCAAGCTCGATTTTGAAGCCGCGCTGCTCACCGGCCTTGCCCGCGATGGCGGCCTTTACGTGCCGGATGCCTGGCCGCAATGGAGCGCCGGACAGTTCCAGAAGCTGGCGGGCCGGCCCTATGCCGAAGTAGCTGCCGCCGTGATGAAGCCGTTCGTCGGCAACAGCCTGAAGCCGGCACAACTCGACCAGGCGATCAAAGCAGCCTATGGCACGTTCCGCCACCAGGCCGTGGCCCCCCTTGTGCAGATCGACGAGAGCCTGTGGCTGATGGAATTGTTTCATGGCCCGACCCTGGCCTTCAAGGATGTGGCGCTGCAATTGCTGGGGCAGCTTTATGACATGGTCCTCAAGGCGCGCGGCGAACGCATCACCGTGGTCGGCGCCACCTCCGGCGACACCGGATCGGCAGCCCTCGAAGCCTGCAAGGACCGCCAGTCGATCGACATCTTCATCCTGCATCCGAAGGGCCGCGTTTCCGAAGTACAGCGGCGGCAGATGACCACGATCGATGCAGGCAACGTCTATAACATCGCGATCGACGGATCGTTCGACGATTGCCAGGACATGGTCAAGGCGATGTTCAACGATCCGAGGTTCCGCGACCGCGTCAACATGGCGGCGGTGAATTCGATCAACTGGGCGCGCGTGATGGCGCAGATCGTCTATTACGTGACCGGCGCCCTGGCCTTGAGTGCGCCAGGCCGGGCCGTCAACTTTGCGGTGCCATCGGGCAATTTCGGCAATGTGTTCGCCGGTTATGCGGCACGGTCCATGGGCCTGCCCATCGATCAGCTGATCGTGGGCTCGAACCGCAACGACATCCTGACCCGCTTCTTCACCTCGGGTGAGATGAAGATGAGCAAGGTCACGCCCTCGCTCTCTCCCTCCATGGACATCCAGGTTTCCAGCAATCTTGAGCGGCTGCTGTTCGATCTCTTCGACCGCAAGGGCGACAAGCTCGGTGCCGCCATGAATGCGTTCCGCGAGAGCGGCCGTTTTGAAGCACCCAAGAAAGGCTGGCCGAAGCTTGCCAAAACCTTCAAGGCGCATCGCCTTGATGACCGCGAGACACTGTCTGCCATGCGCGACATCTACAAAAGAACCGGCATGCTGGTCGATCCGCACTCAGCGATCGGCATCGCGGCGGCGTTGGAACAGCGCAAAGGCCAGAAGGCCGGCCGCACGCCGACCATCGCGCTTGCTACCGCGCATCCGGCGAAATTCCCCGACGCGGTCGAAAAGGCTACCGGCATCCGCCCGACCCTGCCGGCGCATCTTGCCGATCTGCTCTCCCGCAAGGAGCGGCTTTCGGAGCTACCCAACGACCTCAATAAGGTGCAAGACTATGTGCTGGCCCATACCAGGCTTGGGCATAACAGATAATAGGTTCTGACTTCGTGGATATGATCACCGGCAAAGAGACGGAGGCCAGCGTCGAGATTACGACGCTGGACAATGGATTCCGCATCGCCACCGACCGCATGGCGTCCGTCGAGACCGTCTCGCTCGGTGTCTGGGTCGGCATCGGCACACGCCATGAAGAGGCGGCGGAGAACGGCGTTTCGCACCTGCTCGAACATATGGCGTTCAAAGGCACAAAGCGCCGCTCGGCCCGCGACATCGCTGTCGAGATCGAGAATGTGGGCGGCGTCCTCAATGCCTATACCGGCCGCGAGCAAACCGCCTATTACGCCAAGGTGCTGTCCGGCGATCTGCCGCTTGCCGTCGACATTATTGCCGACATCTTGCAGTATTCGACCTATGACGCTGCCGAGCTGGAGCGCGAGCGTGGCGTCATCCTCCAGGAGATCGGCCAGGCCGAGGACACGCCGGACGACATCGTGTTCGACTACTTCCAGGAAGCGGCCTTTCCGGACCAAAGCATGGGCCGCCCGGTCCTGGGCCGCGCCGAGATCATCGAAGATCTCAAGGCCGACGCCATCGCACGCTATCAGACCAGCCGCTATCGTCCCGGCAACATGGTGCTGGCGGCAGCTGGCCAGCTGGAGCATGCACGGCTCGTCGACATGGCCGTCAAAGCCTTCGACAATCTGCCGCGCGGCAATGCCGCCATCGTTGAGCCGGCGCGCTACCAGGGCGGCGAGACGCGATTCCCACGCGATCTCGAACAGGCGCATATCCTGCTGGGCTTCGAGGGCATCGGCATTCACGATCCTGATTATTATGCCAGCGCTGTGCTGTCGCAATTGTTCGGCGGCGGCATGTCCTCGCGCCTGTTCCAGGAAGTGCGTGAGAAACGCGGACTGGTCTATGGCATCCACAGTTTTGCCAGCGCCTGGAACGATGCCGGCCTCTTTGGCATCTATGCCGGCACCGGCGAGACGGAGGCCAAGGAATTGCTGCCGATCGTGTGCGATGAGCTCTTGAAGCTGCCGCATGACATCAGCCACGAGGAGCTGCGCCGCGCAGCAGCGCAGCTCAAAGCAGGCATCCTGATGGCCCGGGAAAAAACCTCTGCCCGTTGCGAACATCTGGCAGCGCAATTGCTTGTCCATGACCGCGTACTGACCCCGGCCGAGATCGTCGCCAAGGTCGATGCCGTGACGGTGGCGGATCTTGCCCGCGTGGCGGAACGCCTTCTCAAATCGACGCCGACCCTCACCACCATGGGGCCGGTCGATCACGTCATGGATCTTGCATCTTTGCGCGCGCGCCTGCAGGCTTGAGCGGGGTTTCAGGCGTCTGTTCGTGACGCCCGGAAAGTACGCGCTGGCGAGGGTTTCGCATGTTTCTCTTCGAACCGACCTATCGGCCCTTGCCGCCGGTATTGCTCGGTAAATCGGTGTTTCTGCGCCCGCCTTTGATGGCGGATTTCAAGGTCTGGGCGGCCTTGCGCGCGGAAAGCCGCACCTTCCTCGAACCCTGGGAACCGCTCTGGGGTGACCGGGCCTTGGCGCGCAGCACGTTCCACGCCCGGGTCGACCGCGTGGCGCGGGAATGGAACTCGGATCAGGGCTATTCCTTCCACATCTTTGCCACTGGCCGCGACGATATCCCAAAGGGCCAGCTGCTGGGCGGGGTCAACCTCAACAATGTGCGGCGCCTCTCTGCCCAGGCCTGCAATCTCGGCTATTGGATGGGCGCACCCTATGCCGGCAATGGGCTGATGCGCGCGGCCCTGGACGTGCTGCTGCCCCATGCCTTTGCCCCCGAAGACGGCGCGTCGCCGGGCCTCGGCCTTCACCGCATCGACGCCGCTTGCATTCCCGAAAACACGCCCAGCCGCCGCTTGCTGCAACGCTGCGGCTTCCGCGAGATCGGCCTTGCCCCCGCTTATCTCAAGATCAATGGCGATTGGCGCGACCATATCTGCCACCAATTGCTGGCGGAGGATTATGAAAAGAGAAAGACGAGAGTCGATTTATAGCTCGTCATGGTCCGCGCAGGATGACGACTGAGCTGGTCGCTTACGCGTGGCCGATATCACCCGAAAGTGCCGTAAGGTTGACGCCGAGCTTGCCGATGCAGCGTTCCCATTTTTCGTTGAGGTCGTCATCGAAGATCAGCTCTTCGTCGGCTGGCACATTGAGCCAGGCGTTGGCTTGCATCTCGGCATCCAATTGTCCCGGGCCCCAGCCGGCATAGCCTAGCGCCAGGACCGAGCGGCGTGGGCCGGCGCCAGCAGCGATGTCGCGGAGGATGTCGAGTGTCGCGGTGAGGCCGACTCCGCTGCCCACTTTCAAGGTGGCATCTTCCAGATAGTCGGCCGAGTGCAGCACGAAGCCACGGCCGGTTTCGACCGGTCCGCCGGAACGGATGCGGATATGTTCGGCATCCTGCACCGAGTCTATGCCAAGCTGGTGCAAAAGATCCGGAAAACTGAGCGCCCCCACCAAGCGGTTGAGAATCAGGCCCATGGCGCCGTCGCTGGTATGGGCGCACAAATAGATCACGGTCCGGGTAAAGCGGGCGTCGCGCATCTGCGGCATCGCGACGAGCAGTTGCCCCGTCATAAATCCCTGATGTAAAAGCCCTTTATTCATGGCACGCATCCGGTTTCGGCGGCAAAATGACGCGTGGCCGATGAAACAAGGACAGGGGCCAGCGCGTATCGTTCAAGGGTATAATCGGCAAGGAAAGTTGGCAAATAGTGAATCCTTTGGTCCGCATCACATCTTGGCGAGAAAATCCCGGCCGTCAGACGGTGGGCCGCCAGAATATTAGGCGTCGCTGGATCGGTCTGGCGGCATCGATTGTGCTGGTCGCCGCCCTGCCGCTGCCGACGAAGGCGGCCGATTCCGCCAGCACCGACCAGACCATGGTCAAGCTCGTCTCGGCCGTGACCGCCGTGGGCACGCTGAAGCAATTGCCGCTTGGCGTTGCCATGACCCTACAATCCGGTTGGAAGACCTACTGGCGGAGCCCCGGCGATGCGGGCTTTGCACCCACCGTCGATATTGCCGGATCGCAGAATGTGGCCAGCGCCGAGTTGGCCTTCCCGGTACCGCACCGCTTCGAGCTCTTTGGCCTGCAGACCTTCGGCTATGACGAAGAAGTGGTGTATCCGCTCACCGTGACGCCACAGGTGCCGGGACAGCCGATCAGCCTTCGCGCGCATCTCCGCTATCTGGTGTGCGAGCAGGTGTGCATTCCCTATGAACATGATCTGACACTCGATCTGCCGGCAGGGGCGGCCGAGGTCAGCCCTGATGCCGCCAGCATCAGCCGCTATCTGGCACTGGTGCCCGATGACGGCGCCCGCGCGCGCTTCACCCTGGGCGAGGTGCATGCCGCCAACAATGTGCTGCATGTGACGTTGCGCTCGAGCGGCACGGCCCTTGCCCGTCCAGATGCCATCATCGAGGGGCCGAATGGCCTCTATTTCAACAAGCCGCAAGTCAAGATGATCGACAATAGCTTCGGCGCCCAATTCACGATTCCGATCGACCCGGACCCCAACGGCCCGGATCCCGCCACCAGCGACCTCACCATCACCTTGTTCGATGGACAGCGCGCGCTGGAACAGCATGTCGTACCGGCCAAGTTCATCGCGAGCGGCGCCGCGAGCGTGATGGCCGCGGAAGGTGCGCAGCATTTGTGGCCGATGCTGCTGGTAGCCTTGCTCGGCGGCCTCATCCTCAACATCATGCCCTGCGTGCTGCCAGTGCTGATCCTGAAGCTGACCAATGTGCTGGAGCATGCTGGGGCGGCTCAGCGCACCGTGCGCCTCGGCTTCCTCGCCAGCGCCGGTGGCATCGTCTTTGCCTTTGCGGCATTGGCACTGATTCTGATCGGCATCCAGGCCAGTGGGCAGAGTATCGGTTGGGGTATCCAGTTCCAGCATCCGCTCTTCCTCGGCGCTCTTGCCTTGCTGTGCCTGGGCTTTGCCGCCAACGTCTGGGGCTGGTTCCAAATTCCGATACCGGCCGTGGCAGGCCCGCTCGGCAATCTCACCGACCGTCACGAAGTAAAGCAGCCCCTGCTGGGCGCCTTCCTTGGCGGCATTCTGGCAACCATTCTGGCAACACCCTGTTCGGCGCCGTTCGTGGGAACGGCCGTCGGGTTCGCACTGTCGCGCGGTCCGCTGGAGATCGCCATCATCTTCCTGACACTGGGTGTGGGCCTTGCACTCCCCTATCTCCTCGTGGCATTGGCGCCGCAATTGGTGACCTGGCTGCCGCGTCCTGGCCGCTGGATGCAGTGGCTGAAAACATTGCTGGGACTTTCCCTGGCCGCCACTGGCCTGTGGCTGGTCTTCATCCTGGTGCAGCAGACCGGACTCCTGGGGCAGACCGGCATCGCGGCTCTGTCACGAAAGTCCGACAATGTTGCGTGGCAGAAATTCGATGCCGACGCCATTCCCGGCCTCGTCGCCAAGGGCAAAGTCGTGTTCGTCGATGTGACCGCGGAATGGTGCCTGACCTGCAAGGCCAACAAGGAATTCGTCCTGACCCGCGAACCGGTCGCAACGGCCTTGGGCGGCACGGAGGCGATGGTCGCTGACTGGACGCAGCCGGACCCGGCCATCAGCGCCTATCTCGCCAGCTTTGGCCGATTCGGCATTCCGATGAACGTGGTCTATGGCCCGGGCGCACCGGGTGGCATCCTGTTGCCGGAATTGCTGTCCAGCGACACTGTCATGAATGCGTTGCAAACTGCCAAACAACCTCCCAAATAACCCCGTCGCGGCGAGTGACTTTGCCCGCTTGGCAAGGGGGCCAAGCCGGGCCTATATCTAAGCCCACCTGTATTTGCCCACCCTGGAGATTCCGGGGATTGATTAGGCGAAGATGACCCAGCGCAATGCGCTGGGTATCGGAACTCAAGGAAAGGATTCAGTCATGGCGATCAAAGTTGGCGACAAGATTCCCGCGGTCTCGGTGAAGACCATGGACAAGGACGGCATGCAGACCCTCTCCACCGACGACATCTTCAAGGGGAAGAAGGTCGTGCTCTTCGCGCTGCCGGGCGCCTTCACGCCGACCTGCTCCGCCAAGCATCTGCCGGGCTTTGTCAACCAGGCCGCCGCGTTGAAGGCGAAGGGTGTCGACACGATTGCGTGCCTTTCTGTCAACGATGCCTTCGTCATGGATGCCTGGGGCAAGGCGCAGAATGCCGGTGACAAGGTGCTGATGCTGGCCGATGGCAATGCCGATTTCTCGAAAGCTGTCGGTCTCACCATGGACGGCACCGGCTATGGCATGGGCCTGCGCGCCAGCCGCTATGCGATGGTGGTCGATGACGGCACCGTCAAGGCGCTGAACATCGAAGCGCCGGGCGCCTTCGAAGTGTCGAGCGCCGAAGCCGTCTTGAAGGCTCTCTAAGCTTATTCCTTGCCGAAAGCGGGGCGGTAGCCCAGGATTCCTTCCTGGGTTGCCGCCCTCTTTCTTTGTTCCGATGGAATCTCCATGAAGGCCGAGTCGCCGCTGCTTTCCGAACCGCCCCAGGATGAGGGCGAAACATCGGCTCTGGACATCCTGCGCCGCGTCTATGGCCATGAGAAATTCCGTGGCCAGCAGGCCGCGATCATCGATCATGTGGTTCGGGGCGGCGACGCACTGGTCCTGATGCCGACCGGTGGTGGTAAATCGGTCTGCTATCAGATCCCCGCCATGCTGCGCGACGGTGTCGGCATCGTGGTCTCACCCCTGATCGCCCTGATGCAGGATCAGGTTGCGGCCCTGCAGCAAATGGGTGTCGCGGCGGCCGTGCTCAATTCCAGCCTGACGCTCGACGAAATGCGCGAGGTTGAAGGGCAGCTGCGCAAGGGCGCCCTGCAACTCCTCTATGTGGCACCGGAACGGTTGCTGACACCCCGTTTCCTCGATCTGTTGCGCACGCTCAAAGTAGCCCTCTTTGCCATCGACGAGGCGCATTGCGTCTCGCAATGGGGACATGATTTCCGCCCGGAATATATCCAGCTATCCGTGCTGCACGAACAGTTCCCCAGCGTCCCGCGCATCGCGCTCACCGCCACCGCAGATCGCGAAACGCAGGCCGAAATCCGCACGCGCCTCGCCCTCGACGATGCCGAGATCTATCTCAATTCCTTCGACCGGCCGAACATCCGCTACCGCGTGGTCGAACGCACCGACGCCAAGCGGCAGTTGCTGACGATCCTGGAGCGCGACCATGTGGGGTCGGCCGGCATTGTCTATTGCCAGTCCAGGAAGAAAGTCGACGAGACCGCGGCCTGGCTGCGCGACCGCAAGATCCACGCCCTGCCCTACCATGCCGGCATGGATGCGGATGCGAGGCGCAAGAACCAGCAGCGTTTCCTGCGCGAAGACTCGGTCGTGATGGTGGCGACGGTTGCCTTTGGCATGGGTATCGACAAGCCGGACGTGCGCTTCGTCGCCCATCTCGACCTGCCCTCGACCATTGAGGCCTATTACCAGGAAACCGGCCGCGCCGGCCGCGACGGTGCCCCCGCCGACGCCTGGCTCGCCTTCGGTCTTTCAGACGTGGTGCTGTTGCGCCGGCGGATCGAAGAATCGGAACTCTCGGACGCCCGCAAGGTGGTAAGCCGCCGGAAGCTCGATGCGCTGCTATCCTTCTGCGAGGCGACCGCCTGCCGGCGCATGGCACTGCTGGCCTATCTCGGCGAACAATCGCAGCCCTGCGGCAATTGCGATATCTGCCTGGAGCCCGGCGAGACCTGGGATGCCAGCGTTGCGGCACAGAAGCTGCTGTCGGTCTGCTGGCGCACGGGTCAGCGCTTTGGCGTCGGCCATCTCATTGACGTGCTGCGCGGCGAGGCTACCGACAAGGTGACACGCTTCGGTCATGAACAGTTGCCGGTCTTCGGCATCGGCCGCGATATTGACGCCAATGCCTGGAAATCGCTGGCACGGCAGTTGGTCTCCCTGGGCTATCTCGTCGTGCAGAGCGACCAGTTCAACACGCTGGCGGTCAGCGAAACCGCGCGGCCCCTGCTGAAGGGCGAAGAGAAGCTGAATTTGCGCCGCGCCACCGTGAATTTGGGCGGCGGCAAGAAGCCGCGCCGCAACGGCACGGCAGAGGCGACCACCGCAGCAGCTCTCGCCCGTGCCGACGTCGCCCAGGATTTGTGGGATGCCCTGCGCGCACGGCGGCGCGACTTGGCTTCCGTCCAGAACCTGCCGCCCTATGTCATTTTCCATGACGCGACGCTCCTGGAGATCGCGCACCGCAAGCCGCAGACCTTGGAAGATTTCCTCGCTATCCCCGGCATCGGCGAACGCAAGATGAAACGCTACGGCGCCGATTTCCTCGAGGTGCTGGCCGCGTTCAGGTAGCCAAGTCCTTAACCAACTCACCTCCCCTCTTGAGGGGGAGGTCGCGCGAAGCGCGGGCGGGGGGTGTTCTTCGTGGTGAGATACCCCCTCCCCGACCCTCCACCTCAAGGGGGGAGGGGGGAAGAACTAAAATCCCACGTCTGCCGCCTTCTTCACCGTCACCACACATTTCCCGGCGTCGAAGCCATCCAGCAAGGTGTTGTGGTGCGCGATTATCTGGTCGCAGGTGAGCGCACCCCTGTCGCCAGTCATGTGGCCATCGCCCAGCAACGTCACATCGTAGCCCATCGTCACAGCACGGCGCGTCGTCGTGTCGACGCAATATTGGGTCATGCAGCCGCAGATAACGAGATGGGTGATGCCGCGCTTCTGGAGCTGTGCCTCCAGGTCGGTCTCGTAGAAGGAATCGCAGGCGGTCTTGTGCACCAGGGCTTCGCCCGGCAGCGGTGCGATCTCCGGCCTCAATTCCCAGCCGGGCTGGCCTTTTGCCAAGCGATGATCGCCCTGATCATTGTGCTGCACGATGATGACGGGCACGCCAGCCGCGCGAGCGCGTTTTTGCACGGCTTGCAGGCGTGCGACGACCTCATCGAGCGCCTTGTCGAGAACCGGCATCCGATCCGGCGTACCGGCACCGGCCAGGATTGCCTTTTGCACATCGATAATGAGCAAAGCAGTCGTCATCGCATCACCTCCCCTTGTCAGCGGCCAGTTATCAACGACCCGGAATAGCGGCCCTAGCCAGCGCATCGGCGCGTTCGTTTTCGACATGGCCAGCATGGCCCTTTACCCAGATCCAGTCGATCTTATGGTTCTTGAGAGCGGTGTCCAGGCGTTGCCATAGATCGACATTCTTGACGGGTTTTTTGTCGGAGGTCTTCCAGCCGGTACGCTTCCAATTGTGGATCCAAGTGGTGATTCCGTTCTTCACATATTGGCTGTCCGTGTGGAGGCGCACGTGAGTGGCGCTCTTCATCGCTTCGAGGGCTGCGATCGCCGCCATCAATTCCATGCGGTTGTTGGTGGTCGCAGCCTCGCCGCCGGAAAGTTCTTTCTCCACATCGCCATAGCGCAGGAGAGCGCCCCAGCCGCCGGGGCCGGGATTGCCACTGCAAGCACCGTCGGTAAAAACATCGACGATCTTAAGAGCCATTGCCGTGGTCATAGGCCGTACGCCGCGATAGTCTTCGCCTGCTGGTGGAAACGCAGTTTCTTCAGATATTCCAGCGGATCCTTCGGCTGTACGAACGCACCCGGCGGATGGTTGAGCCAGTCATAGAGCCGCGTCAGCAGAAAGCGCAGCGCGCCACCGCGGGCCAGCACCGGCAGTGCTGCCAATTCCTTGTCCGACAGCGAGCGCAATTTGGTGTAGCTGTCGATCATCGACTTCGCCTTGGTGATATTGAATTCGCCCTTGATCTCGAAGCACCACGCGTTGAGACAGATGGCGAGGTCGTAGGTCAGGAAATCGGTGCAGGCAAAATAGAAATCGATGAGGCCGGAGAGCCGGTCGCCGAGGAAGAAGACATTGTCCGGAAAAAGATCGGCATGGATGACGCCGACCTCAAGATCCTGCGGCCAATGAGCCTCGAGAAATTTGAGCTCGTCCTGGATGATCTCGGAGAGGCCCGGCGACACTTCATCGGCACGGTCCTTGGTGTTTGCAACCAACGTCCGCCAGCCACTGAGCGAGAGATTGTTCGGGCGCTTCAAGGCAAAATCACGGCCCTTGATATGGAACTCCGCCATGGCGGTGCCCAGCAATTGGCAATGGCGTTCCGTCGGACGGCGCGGCCACATGCCTTCGAGGAAACTGATGATGGCGGCTGGCCGGCCACAGAGTTCGTGCAACGACGCCCCGTCCTGCGCCTTGATCGGCGTGGGGCAGCTCAGCCCCTTGGCAGCGAGATGTTCCATCAGCCCCAGGAAGAAGGGCAGATCCTCGCGGTGCACGCGCTTTTCATAGAGGGTCAGGATGTAGCTGCCCTTGGTGGTGTGCATCAGGAAATTGGAGTTCTCGACACCCTCGGCAATGCCCTTGCAGGACACCACATCGCCAATGTCATAGGCTTTCACGAAGGCAGCAAGCTCGCCATCGGGCACTTCGGTATAGACAGCCATGGCGAGGATCCGGACAGGTTATGCGGTGAGGGCGCGCGGCAGCTTGAAATGGGTGGTTTCGGTGGTAACCGAGACCTCGTCGGTCACGATATCGAAGCGATCGCGCACGGCACCGATCACTTCCTGCACCAGGATCTCCGGTGCCGAAGCGCCGGCGGTGATGCCAACCGTCTTGATGCCGTCGAACCAGGCCCAGTCGATCTCCGAGGCCTTCTGCACCAGATAGGCGTTGGCACAGCCGGCGACCAGCGCCACTTCCACAAGGCGGCGCGAATTTGACGAATTGGGCGCGCCGATCACCAGCATCAGGTCGCATTTCTCGGCGATCGCCTTCACCGCCTGCTGGCGGTTGGTGGTGGCGTAGCAGATGTCTTCCTTGCGCGGCCCGTGGATATTGGGGAAACGGCGCTTGAGGACGGAAATGATGCCGATCGTGTCGTCGATCGAGAGCGTGGTCTGGGTAATATAGGCCAGCGCCAGCGGATTGCTGACGGTGATCTTCTCGGCATCCTCGGCGGTTTCCACCAACGACACCGCCCCTTCGGGCAATTGGCCGACGGTGCCGATGACTTCCGGATGACCCGCGTGACCGATGAGGATGATGTGCTGACCGGCGGCAAAATGGCCTTCGGCCTCGCGGTGCACTTTGGACACCAGCGGGCAGGTGGCATCGAGATACATGAGTTCGCGCCGCTCGGCCTCGGCCGGGATCGCCTTGGGCACGCCATGGGCGGAAAAGACCACCGGGAACTGGCCAGGAATCTCGTCCAGCTCTTCGACGAAGATGGCGCCCTTCTTCTCCAGCGCTTCAACCACATGGCGATTGTGGACGATTTCGTGGCGCACATATACCGGGGCGCCATAGCGTTCCAGCGCCCGCTCGACGATCTGAATGGCGCGGTCGACACCGGCGCAAAAACCACGCGGGGCGGCCAGATAGACAGTCAGGTTGCTCTTGCTCATCACGGCCTAATTTTGGTCGAAAACTCTTGCCTGGAATATAGGGTTTTCAGGCCCAGTGGCAAGTCAAAGGGGGTGGCAAGTCAAACGGGGTGGCAAGTCAAGCGGGGGCAATGCCAAAGGGATCAATTTGCCATCGTTTTTCCGCAAGTTGGGGGTGGATCGGGCAGATGGCCGCGCTTGTGGAAGCCGGGCCGCTCTACTAAAGTCAAAGAAGCGTTAACGTGGCCGGGGCAGCACCTGGGCCGAGTCCGCGGACGACCAGCTTCGACGAGCGCCTTTGGGGGGCCTGGAGATCATCATGACAAATCCGCAAATCGCGCAGAAATCGCCATTCAAGGTCGATGTCGAGGCGGGGAAATCCTATTTCTGGTGTGCCTGCGGACGCAGCCAGAAGCAGCCCTTTTGCGACGGCTCCCACAAGGGCAGCGAATTCAGCCCGGTCAAGTTCGACGCGACCGAGGCCAAGGCCGTCTTTTTCTGCGGCTGCAAACACACCCACAAATCGCCGCTGTGCGACGGTTCGCATTCGAAACTTTGAGTGCGGCTAAGGCGCGCGCGGAAAGGATTATGATGATCGGCATGACCAAAATCGGGCAGAACCTGCTCTGCGCGTTGGGTGCGGCCTTGCTGCTCTCGGGCTGCACCAATCCAATTGCGGAACAGTCCCGGCCCTGCCCGCCGGTCAAGGTCCTGCAGGATGCCGCCTACCTGACGCGCTTTGCCGGCGAGAGCGAAGATCTGGCCGACACCTCGTTCGAAGCTCGCATCGCCAGGTCGCAGTCGATGTGCACCTACGTCATCGATACCGATACGGGGCTAACCTCGATCCGCACGGAACTCAGCGTCGAGTTCGCAGCCTCCCGCGGACCGCAGAATGCCGACAGCGCCGCCAAGTTCAATTACTGGGTCCGCATCACCGGACCGGGTGGCACGCACATGCCGGGCGACCAGAGTCTTGATGTCGAAATCCCCTTCACCGCGGCCAAGGTGCAGGGCATCGCCCAGGATCAGGTCGAAATTCTGCTGCCCCTGCGCAAGGGCGAGAATGGCGAATTCTATCGCATCAATATCGGCCTGGTGGTGACTGAGAAAGAACTGGCCTTCAACCGGCGCAACCCGCAGTTCTAACCGAGTCGCCAGTCCATGACCGGGCCATGACCGGGCCATGACCGGGCAACGATCGGCGGCTGATCGGACAGCGGCTCCCGCCGCCACGCGTGCCGCGTCTGCACAAAAAAATGCCGCTTGACGGATAGTCGTGCGCCGGCCCATCTTGCGCGCGGCAAAACCCGTTATCGGGAGAGACCTCCCCCCAGCCAGAGTGACTGGGGGCAGGCGCCGAAGGAGCAACCGCCCCCGGAAACTCTCAGGCAAAAGGACCGATACGGGGAAAAACTCTGGAAAGCGGATGGCCTCACAGCTGGGCTTCATCCCACCGAAGGAGTAAACCGCCAGCTTGTTTGCGTGCCTTTTTATGGCACGCGGGTTGTCGGCCAATCTCTCAGGTCCCGAAGACAGAGGGGGGTCGCGCGGGTTTTCCCATGGAGGAATTCCCGGTCGCGGTCGCCATTCGTCGGAGGGTTTCTTTGTGAGTGCCACTGCCAGTACTTCGGGCCCCAATACTTCAGGCCAGGGCGCCGATGCGCCGCTCCTCGTCACACAATTGCATGATCTGCATGTCGAACTCGGTGCCAAGATGGTGCCGTTCGCAGGCTATGACATGCCTGTGCAATACCCGACCGGCATCCTGACCGAACATCTGCACACGCGCACGAGCGCTGGCCTGTTCGATGTCTCGCATATGGGCCAGATCCGCATCACAGGCGAGAATTTTGCCACCGCAGCAGCGGCGCTTGAGCGCCTGTGCCCGGCGGATTTCCAGGCCTTGCAACCGGGCCAGCAGCGCTACAGCTTCTTCACCGACAATGCTGCCGGCATCCTCGATGATCTGATGGTGACCCGCATGGGTCCAGGCGATGCCTCAGATCATCTGTTCATGGTCGTGAATGCCGGCTGCAAGGACGCCGACATCGCGCATTTGAAGGCCAAACTCAACCACCGCTGCGAGATCGAGGTATTGGCCGACCGGGCGCTGGTGGCGCTGCAAGGGCCTAAGGCCGCCGCCGTCTTTGCGCGCCTGGCGCCAGAGAGCGCCAAGCTCAAATTCATGAGCGGTGCCCGGCTGAAAGCCACCGGCTTCGACATCATCGCCACCCGATCGGGCTATACCGGCGAGGACGGGTTCGAGATCTCTGTCGCCAATGCAGACGCCGTGGCCTTGGTCAAAAAGCTGCTAGCGGATCCCGACGTGAAGCCGATCGGCCTTGGGGCCCGCGATTCGCTGCGCCTGGAAGCTGGCCTTTGTCTCTATGGCAACGACATCACCGAAAAGACCAATCCGGTCGAAGCCAACCTTGTCTGGGCCATGCAGAAGCGCCGTCGTGAAGAAGGCGGTTTCCCCGGTGCCGGCATCGTACAGCGGCAATTGGCGGCAGGCCCCGTGCGGAAGCGTGTCGGCATTCTGCCGGAGGGCAAGGCACCGGCGCGGGCGCATACCGAGATCACCGATTTCGGTGGCCGCGTGATCGGGGAGATCACGTCAGGTGGCTTTGGTCCAAGCCTCGGGGCGCCGGTCGCCATGGGCTATGTCGAAACGGCCCATGCCGCCATCGGCACCGAGATCAATCTTATGGTGCGCGGCAAGGCCTTGCCCGCCAAGATCGCCGCCATGCCTTTCGTACCCCATCGTTATCAGCGCTGACCGGCGATGGTCAGCTTCACCGGAGAACGGCGCGACGATCCGTCGAAGCGCCGCAAACAGACAGAGGAGAGTACCCCCATGAGCGGCATCCGCTTCAGCAAAGATCATGAATGGGTGAAGATCGACGGCGATGTCGCCACCATCGGCATCAGCCCCTATGCCCAGGACCAACTGGGCGATGTCGTGTTCGTCGACCTGCCGGCCATCGGCAAGAAGGTCGAGAAGGGCAAGGAGCTGGCGGTCGTCGAATCGGTGAAGGCAGCAAGCGAGGTCTATGCCCCGGTCAGCGGCGAAGTGGTCGACGTGAACGCGGCCCTGGGCGATGCGCCCGGCACGGTCAATGAAGACGCGCTCGGCAAAGGCTGGTTCGCCAAGGTGAAGATCGCCAACAAGGCTGAGCTCGACGGCCTGATGGACGAGGCCGCCTACAAAACCTTCTGCGCCAGTTTGAGCTGAGGGGGCTGCACTGACATGCGCTTTCTGCCGCTGACCGAGCCCGACCGCCGCGCAATGCTGGCGAAAGTCGGGGCACCCTCGGTCGAAAGTCTCTACAACGACGTGCCGAATGGGGCCTTGTTGAAGGCGCCGATCTCCGGCCTCTCCAACCATATGCCGGAAATGGAGGTCGAGCGTTTCATCGGCGCCATGGCCGTCAAGAATCTCGGCACCAATCAGGCGCCGAGTTTCCTCGGTGCCGGCGCCTATCGCCATCACATTCCGGCCGCGGTAGACCACCTCATCCAGCGCGGCGAATTCCTGACCTCCTACACGCCCTATCAGCCCGAGGTGGCGCAAGGGACCCTGCAATATCTGTTCGAGTTCCAGACACAAGTCGCCTTGCTTACCGGCATGGATGTGGCCAACGCCTCGATGTATGACGGTGCCACCGCCACCACCGAAGCTGTCGCCATGGCCAACCGTGTGACGCGGCGGAAGAAGGCCATCCTTTCCGGCGGCCTCCACCCGCATTACCGCGAGGTGGTGGAGACACATGGCCGCCATACCGGGTTTGAGACGGTCTCGGCGCCGTTGGATGCGACCGGCAAGGAAGACCTTGCCAAGCTGCTCGGTCCCGACGTCTCCTGCGTCGTCGTCCAAAACCCAAGTTTCTTCGGTCATATCCACGACCTCAAGGCACTGGCAGATGCCGTGCATGCGGCCGGTGCGCTGTTGATCGTTGCCGTTACGGAGGTGGTATCGCTCGGCCTCATCACGCCGCCCGGCGAGATGGGGGCGGATATCGTTACCGCAGAAGGCCAGTCGATCGGCAACCCGCTTGGTTTCGGCGGTCCCTATGTCGGCTTGTTCGCTGCGCGTGAAAAATTCCTGCGGCAGATGCCGGGTCGCCTCGCCGGCCAGACGGTCGATGTCGATGGGCGGCGCGGCTGGGTACTCACCCTTTCAACCCGTGAGCAGCATATCCGGCGCGAGAAGGCCACCAGCAACATCTGCACCAATTCCGGCCTCTGTGCCCTCGCCTTTACCATCCACATGACCCTGCTCGGCGAAGCTGGCCTGAATCAGTTGGCAGCGCTCAATCATGCGACCGCCAGCAATCTGGCCGATCGCCTCGCCACAATCCCCGGCGTGAAGCTGCTCAATGACAGCTTCTTCAACGAGTTCACCCTGGAACTGTCGAAACCGGCGATCGGCGTGGTCGAGGCTCTGGCCAAGAAGCGCATTCTGTGTGGCGTCCCCGTGGCGCGCCTGGTGCCGGGCAAGGAAGCTGAGAAACTGCTGCTCGTTGCCGCTACCGAACTGACCGCCGAGGCCGAGATGGCTGCCCTTGAAGCCGGCCTCAAAGAGGTGCTCGCATGACCAAGCTCAATCCACCGATCAACACCAGCGCCGGGACAATCTCCGGCAATCGCGGCCTGCAGATCGAAGAGCCCTTGATCTTCGAGATGGATGTGCCCGGCCGCTCAGGTGTTGATCTGCCTGATGTGCCCAAGCACAAGGAACGCCTGGCCGGCATGAAGCGGAAGGGTGCCGTGGGCTTGCCCGGCCTTGCCGAATCGCAGGTCGTGCGGCACTACACGAAGCTCAGCCAGAAGAATTACGCGATCGATATGTCGGTCTATCCGCTGGGATCGTGCACCATGAAGCACAATCCGCGCATCAACGAAAAGATCGCGCGGCTGCCGGGCATCGCCGATCTCCATCCGATGCAGCCGGTCTCGACCGTGCAGGGCGCCCTGGAACTCATCGACACGCTGGCACATTGGCTGAAAACCTTGACCGGCATGCCGGCCATCGCCATGTCACCGGCCGCCGGTGCCCATGGCGAGCTTTGCGGCATGCTGACCATTCGCGCAGCGCACCTCGCCAAGGGCGACGCGCGCAAGCGCATCCTGGTGCCGGAATCCGCCCATGGCACGAACCCTGCCACCGCTGCGTCGCTGGGTTACGAGGTCGATCCCGTGCCAGCCGATGAACGCGGCCGCGTCGATCTTGCCGCCTTCAAGGCGAAGCTCGGTCCCGATGTCGCCGGCACCATGATCACCAACCCCAACACCTGCGGCCTCTTTGAGAACGACATCATCGACATCGCCGATGCGATCCATGGCGCCGGCGGTTACTTCTATTGCGACGGCGCCAATTTCAACGCCATCGTCGGCCGCGTGCGGCCGGGCGATCTCGGCGTCGATGCGATGCATATCAACCTCCACAAGACCTTCTCGACGCCCCATGGCGGCGGTGGCCCGGGTTCGGGGCCGGTCGTGCTCTCGGCCGCTCTCGCGCCCTATGCACCACTG
The DNA here is from genome assembly GCF_056404715.1 of Dongia sp. P2_B8. Lineage (NCBI taxonomy): Bacteria > Pseudomonadati > Pseudomonadota > Alphaproteobacteria > Rhodospirillales > Dongiaceae > Dongia > Dongia sp. P2_B8. The sequence continues at coordinate 202,791 of NZ_JBFUDM010000006.1, forward strand.
CCTTACGTCGTGCACGGCGCCAACGGTTTCGATCTCGTTGAGCATGATGATGGGAAAGCGTTCGGCCGGTTGAAAGGCTTCCACGGCCAGATGGGCATGTTCACGCGCGCCCTCTCTTACATCCTCAGCCACGGTGCCGACGGATTGCGCCAGGTGTCCGGCGATGCCGTGCTCAATGCCAATTACCTGCAGGCCTCACTGCGCAGCGACCTGTCGGCGGCCTTCCCCGGCACCTGCATGCATGAGGCGCTGTTCAACGACGACTTCCTGGAAGGCACCGGTGTCACCACGCTCGATTTCGCGAAAGCGATGATCGACGAGGGTTATCATCCGATGACCATGTACTTCCCGCTAGTCGTCCACGGCGCTTTGCTGATGGAACCCACCGAGACCGAAAGCAAGATCGGCCTCGATCGCTATATCGAGGTGGTGCAAGGACTGGCGCAACGCGCCAAGGCCGGCGATGCTGCCTATTTCCAAGGCGCCCCCTATCACACACCCCGCCGCCGGCTGGATGAAACGCTGGCCGCCCGGCAGCCAGTGCTGCGCTGGAAGCCTGAGGAAAATAAGAAGGCGGCTGAGTAAAACTTGTTCCTCTTCTCGCCTCCCCCCTTGAGGGGGAGGCCGCGCAAGGCGCGGGAGGGGGGTATGGTGCGTTTCAGTTTCGTTGCAGCGGAGTAGCGGATAGCTCCCCCCACCCGGACCCTCCCCTCAAGGGGGAGGGGTTCCTCCGAGAGAGCTATTCCGTACTTCGCGCACCACGACGATATTCCCTGGGTGAGACACCGAAGGCGTCGCGGAAGGCGCGGCTGAAATGGGCGGCGTCGCTGAAGCCGCGGTCGAAGGCGATTTCCGAGATCCGCGCATGTGGATGCGACAGCAGATCGTCGCGACAACGTTGCAGGCGCTGGCGCCAGATCCAGCGATCGACGGTGAGGCCGCCATCGTGGAACAGGCGGTGCAACTGCCGGGCCGAGATTCCCATGCTGGCAGCTATCCGGTCGGGGTCGAGATCTGGGTCATCGAGATTCCGCAGGATGAAATCCCGGATGCGCGCCCGCAACGCGCGGTGATAGGCGCTGTCTCCATCGCCATCCTGCGGCGCAATCGCCGCCGTGAGAAGATCGAGGGTCGCGCGCAGCACGGGCGTTGCGCGGGCTGGCGCCAGATCACGGCCTTCGCGCGCCAGGGCACGGAGATGAGTGGCAAACAATGCTCCCGGGCCACGCTGGCCACTGATCGGCCGCATGACCAGATCCGGGGCCATCGGCAGCATCTCGGCAACGAGATCCTGCGGCAGGAGGAGCGTGATCTTCTCCAGATCCTGCGGCAGGCCAAATTCAATCGGTCGGGTACTGTCCCAGAGCGTGAAGGAGCCTTGCTCCAATACCGTCTCGCGCCCGGCCTGTTTGAGGCTCTCGCGCCCGCGCAAGATATAAAGGATGCCGTAGACCGGATCCTGCAGCTGCGCGATCTCCGCTTTGCCGCGGCGGCCTTCGCAGGGATCGCAGGCACAGTGGACGATCTGCGACACACCCAGCGCCTGCTGGCGGAAGCGGGCGCGATAGGCACCTTCGCTGCGGCGCGGTAGGTCCCAGGGCAGATGCGTGGCACTCACCGCCTCGCGCCACCAATCATACTGGCGCGGTCCCGGCAGATGGGCGCTGGAATGGGTGGCGGCCGCATTGACCTGCATCGCTGGCACTCACCTTGTTGGCACGCTGGAGCAAGTTCTTCGGCAGTATCGGGCAAGACCCGGACACCACCAGCCTGCATAATTTCCCTCAGAATCCGGGACCAGTCAATTCAACGAGTCCCCGGACAATCTGGAGGAGACAATCCATGGCCGATAGCCAACCCGGCGCGACCGCGCCTGCTGACAGCAATCCTGCCGACATCATGTGCCAGACCGAGAAGATGGCCTGGATCCCCTTCACCGACGCCATTTCCTACAAGGTGCTGCGCTTCAGTGCCGAGACCGGTACCTGGACCGTACTGTTCAAATGCGACAAGGGATCAAGCTTCGCCCCGCATTTCCATTACGGCGCCGGCGAATATCTGATGCTGAAGGGTGTCATGGACTACCGCGCCGGCATCGCCAAGGCCGGCGACTATGGCTATGAGCCGCTCGGCGTCTATCACGAACGCACCGAATTTGTCGAAGACACGGTGCTGTGGTTCTCCAATCACGGACCGGTCGCTTTCGTCAATCCGGACAAGTCGATCCTGATGATGCTGGATTGGAAATTCTTCGCCGACGCCCAGGCAAAGCAGGCCCTCGCTGCCTGAGTCTGAGGCCGCCTGACCTTCATCATCGCGCGGGAGACGTTCATGACACCGACCAAGCCGCAATGGCTGTGGATGTATGAGGCTATGGTCAAGAGCCGCGCTTTCGAAGAGCGCATTGCGACCGCCTATTTCGAAGGCAAGTCGCCGGTCTTCAACATGGCCAACGGCCCGATCCCCGGTGAGATGCATCTCTCGAATGGTCAGGAGCCCTGCGCCGTCGGTGTCTGCGCGCATCTCGATGCCGATGATTTCGTGACGGCCACGCACCGGCCGCATCATATCGCCATCGCCAAGGGCGTCGATTTGGACGCCATGGCGGCGGAGATCTTCGGCAAGAAGACCGGCCTCAGCGGTGGCCGCGGTGGCCACATGCACATCTTCGACGTACGTGTGAATTTTTCCTGTTCGGGCATCATCGCGCAAGGGATGGGCCCGGCGGTGGGGGCTGCCACCGCCTTTAAACTGCGCAGCGAGAAACGCGTGGCTGTTTCCTTCATCGGTGAAGGTGCCGCCAACCAGGGCGCCTTCCACGAATCGCTCAATCTCGCTGCCGTCTGGCAGGTGCCGGTGGTGTTCGTGATCGAGGACAATGCCTGGGGCATTTCGGTCGCGAAGGCACAATCGACCGCGGTAGCGCACAACAACAGCCGTGCCGGCAGCTATGGCATGCCGGGGCACCGCATCGCCGGCAACGACCCTGGCGCCATCTTTGCGGCTGCGGGAGAAGCTATCACGCGGGCGCGGAATGGCGGTGGCCCCAGCTTGATCGAAATCGAGACCTCCCGCCTTGCCGGCCATTTCATCGGCGATGCCGAAGGATATCGCCCGGCTGGCGAGAAGGACGCGCTCCTCGCCCGCGATCCCATCCCGGCCCTGCGCAGCAGATTGCTGGCCGGGAAAATGATGAGCGAAGCAAATGACCTCGCCATCGTCGCCCGTGCCGAGGGTGCCGTCGAGCAAGCCATCGCCAAGGCCCGCGCAGCTCCTTTCCCCACGGCCGAAGAAGCCTATGGCCATGTTTTCGCCTGATCCGGAGTACAACGAATGACCGCGACAGCCACTGTCCTGCCCAACCGCACCAAGCGCAACCTCACCATCGCCAAGGCGATGGCCGAGGCGCTCGCCCAGGAAATGCGCCGCGATCCATCTGTCCTCGTGATGGGCGAAGACATCGCCGCTCTGGGTGGTGTCTTTGGCAATACCCGTGGCCTGCTGGAAGAATTCGGCCCGGCCCGTATCCGCGACACCCCGATTTCGGAAACCGCCTTCATCGGCGCCGCCGTCGGCATGGCAGCTGTCGGCATGCGGCCGGTCGTCGAACTGATGTTCGTCGATTTCTTCGGCGTGTGCATGGATGCGATCTATAATCTCGCCGCCAAGAATTGCTATTTCTCCGGCGGCCAGGCCGGCGTCCCCATGGTGCTGATGACATCGGTCGGCGGCGGTTATGGTGATGCCGGCCAGCACAGCCAGTGCCTCTATGGCACCTTTGCGCATCTCCCCGGCATGAAGGTGGTGGTGCCCAGCAACGCCTATGATGCCAAGGGACTGATGGTGAGTGCCATCCGCGACAACAACCCGGTCATCTTCATGTTCCACAAGGCGCTGCAGGGCATGGGCTGGCTGGGCACGGTGCAGGGCAGCATCAACGACGTGCCGGAGGACGCCTATACAGTACCGTTCGGCCAGGCCGCCATCGCGCGCGCCGGGGCGGATGTCACCCTGGTCGGACTGGGTGCCACCGTGCATCTGGCGCTCGATGCGGCCCTGGAACTGGCGGCGGCCGGCATCAATGCCGAAGTGGTGGATCTCCGCTCCCTGGTGCCGCTCGACCGCAGGACGGTGATCGCATCGGCTGCCAAGACTGGCCGTCTGCTGGTGATCGATGAGGACTATATGAGCTACGGCGTTTCCGGTGAGATCATCGCGTCGGTGGTGGAAACCGGCACGATGCTGAAGGCAGCACCCCGGCGCATCGCCTTTCCCGACATTCCGATCCCCTTCAGCCCGGCCATGGAACGACCGGCCCTGCCCAGCGCCGAAAAAATCGTCCGGGCGGTACATGCTATGATGAAAGGCGATGGCAGATGATCCCGGTCGTCATTCCGCCCGATCTCTGGGAAGGTGATGTCGAGGGTGCCGTGTCCGCCTGGCTGTTCGCTGAGGGCGATGCGGTACGCGAAGGTGACCTCATCGCCGAGGTGATGGTCGAGAAAACCAGCTATGACGTAACGGCACCCGCTGATGGTATGCTGCAGATCCGCATACCGGCGGAAACACCGTTCAAGCGCGGCGCCATCATTGCCGCGATCGGCTGAGGGCTGCGCCTATCTGGCAATTCGAGACGATATCCGACAGCGATATAGAAGGTGACGCAAGGCTGCTCGACCAGGTCAGTGCCGGCGCGCCTCCGCTGGCGCGGTTGTGGCGGACGGCAACTTGCCTCGCCGTACCGTCACGCATTGCCTCCCTCCCCGGTTTTGCGGAAGCTGCCGCCAGATCCGCGGCACGGGACTGGCCCGTCCATGTCCGAGCGACCGGCGGCGCGCCGGTGCCGCAATTTCCCGGCATGCTCAACCTGGCACTCGCCTATCGCCTGGGTGCCGAACAGCCCTGGTCGCTCGACGCCGGCTATCGCCACCTCGCACAGCTACTGACGGGAGCACTTGCACGCCTGGACCTTCAGGCGGAAATCGGCGAGGTCACCGATGCCTTCTGCCCCGGTCGCTATGATCTCAGCCTCATGGGCCGCAAGATCGCCGGCCTCGCGCAGCGCCGCCGCCGTGCCGCGGATGGCGGCCAGGCCATCCTCGCCCATGCCTGCCTGCTGGTGAATGGCGATCTCACCCAGCCCTTCTCCGCCCTCGCCGATTTCGAAGACTCGTTCATGCCAGCGCGGAAATGGCGGATCGGCGCTGCCACAACCCTGGCTGCACATCTGTCGTCGGATGACGTCCTGGCAGACGTGACCCGCACGATCCGCGACAGCTTGCGCGACGACGATTCCCCCGCTTACATCGCGGCAGCAGAAACAAACCGATGAGCTCCTCGCATGTCATCAACATCCGAACCGATCGCCGACGAAATCTCCTATGACGATTTCCGCAAGGTGGATGTGCGGGTCGGCACCATCGTCGCTGCCGAGCCATATCCGGAAGCGAGGCGCCCTGCCTACAAGCTCACCGTGGATTTTGGTGCCGAGATCGGGCAGAAGCGCTCCTCGGCGCAGATCACCAAGCACTACACGCTCGACGAGCTGGTTGGACGCCAGGTGGCCGCGGTGGTGAATTTCCCGAAGAAGCAGATCGGCAAATTCATGTCCGAGGTGCTGGTACTGGGATTTCCCGATGCGGACGGCGAAGTCGTGCTGATTTCACCGACTTTGCCGGTCCCCAACGGCGGACGGCTTTATTAGATTTAATAAGTATTTACTTTTCTAATATCCGGCGCGAGCATTCGATCCTGGCGCAAGGAGAGAAGCATGGCGTGGATCGATGTGGCGGCCGGCGACGAGCTGGCAGCGGCTGGCAAGATGGTCGTCCGGCATGAGGGCAGGCAGATCCTGCTGCTGCAGAACGCGGCCGGCATGTTCGCCTGCGTCAACCGCTGCCCCCATGAAGGCTATCCGCTGCGTGAAGGCACGCTGACAGGCGACGGCCAGGACTGCGTCCTCACCTGCAACTGGCACAATTGGAAATTCGATCTGGTAAGCGGCGAAACCCTGGTGGGTGGCGACAAGCTACGCCGCTTCCCTATTCGCCAGCAGGGCACACGGATCGAGATCGACATCGTTCCCGACAATGCCGAGGAGCGTCGCGGCGCCATACTGGCTGGGCTGGAACGCGCATTACACGACGATGATTCCCAACGCCAGGTTCGCGAAGTCGCGCGGCTGATCCAATTGGAATTGGACCCGCTGGATGCTATCCGGCACGGACTGGCCTGGGCCAGCGATCGGTTTGAATTCGGGACGACCCACGCCATTGGCGCGGCACCCGATTGGCTGTCCCTGGCATGGCAAGCCAGTCCCGAGGATCGCCTGATCGCCTATGGCGAAGTCTTGGGCCATCTGAGCGACGACGCTCGCGATCGCACCCGCTATCCTTTCGCGACGGGGCAAGTGGATTGGCATGAAGGGAAATTCTTCGATGCCATCGAAGCGCAGGATGAAGCGACAGCCATCAAGCTCATGCGCGGCGGCCTGGCACGGCCTTTGTCGACAGATAGCTGGCAGCGCACCCTGACCAAGGCAGCCTTGGCGCACTATGCAGATTTTGGGCATGCACTGATCTACAGCGTGAAGACGATTGATCTCATCGATATGCTGGGGCAGGTCGTCGCGGAACCGCTTCTGGCCATGCTGATACGCGGTTTCTGCTTTGCCCAGCGCGACGACCTGCTGCCGGAATTCCGGACCTATGCCGATCAGCTTGCGCGGTGGGGCAAGATCGATGATGGCGCCAGCACCCTGACAGCACAGGCCTTCCAGCGGGTCTCGGCGAAGACGGCGATGGCGACCACACGCAACTGGTCGGCCCAGGCCGGGCGGCAGGTGATCTGGCCGATCCTTCTGGAGGCTGCTGCCTGGCAATTGCTACACGCCGATGAGGACCATTTCCGGCGCGTCGATCTGCGCCTTGCCGACAGTGCGAACTGGCTCGATCTCACCCACGCACTTACCTTTGCCGATGCCGGCGAAGCAACAGCGTCCCTGTCACCGGAATTGTGGCCAGCAATCCTGCTGCAACTTGCCTGCTTCATTGGCCGCAACAGCGGTTTCGTCGATGTGACGGCCGACACAGAATCGTTCACGGTCCAGGATGCCGCCGCTTTCTGGACAACCGCACGCGCGGGCCTGCTCGATCATGGCAGAGGCCGCTTCATCATTTCGGCACATCTGACCAAGACCTTACTGGCAGCGGAACGTCTGGCTGGGAAGCACCCAGCCCTGGCGCCATTGCTCGCGGCCGCACTCAACCGCTTCCTGCAGGCACCGCTCAAGGAGCGCAATATCCGCCGCAACGCCCGGCAGATGCTGGATTTGGTCGCCCAGGAATAGGTTCACGCCATAATCATGAGGGAGTGACGCGGCGCACTGGACGGTCTTCCGCACCACACCTATCTTCACGGGCAGGGACAACTTCCTGGTCATAAATCCATGCCCTTCGATCCTGCCGTCCTGGCCTTGCTGGCCGGGCCTGTCGCCATCTCTATCGCCGGTCGTGATGCCGCATTGCGGCCGAGCGTCGCCCACGCCTATGGCTGCCGCGTCGTGGCAGACGGTGAGGCGCTGCGCCTCTTCGTCTTGCGCGATGAAGCCCGCCAGGTGCTGGCAGACATTGCCGGCAATGGCGAAGTGGCCACCGTCTACAGCAACGTCCGCAGCTTTCGCTCGCTGCAGATCAAGGGCCATGACGCACGCATTGTGGAGTTCGACGAAGCCGATGCCGTTGAGCGCACCGCGCATTACCGCATCATCTCCGATGAATTGCTGGCCCTCGGCTATCCCAATCCCCTGGCCCACGGCTATTTCAGCATACCGTCGCGCGCCGATTTCGTGACTGTGACCTTCACGCCGCACGAGATCTTTCAGCAGACACCAGGACCAGGTGCCGGTGCCAAGCTGCCAGAAAACGCACAGGCTGGGAACACGCCGGCTGGGAGCGCCCAATGACAGCCATCGCCCTCACCAACCTGCGTGCCAGCCTTGAAGGCGCGATACCGTCGGAGATCGCCACCTGCGATGCCCAAGGGGTGCCCAACGTCAGCGTCATTTCTGACGTTCATTATGTCGACGCCGATCATGTCGCCATCTCCTACCAGTTCTTCAGCAAGACGCGCGCCAACATCCTTGCCAACCCCTTTGCCACGGTGCTGCTGAAGCACCCGGAGACCTGTGCCCAGTACCGGCTGCGCCTCCAATATCTGCGCACCGAATTGGAGGGGCCGCTGTTCGAGACCATGCGCGCGAAACTTGCCGGTATCGCCTCCCATGAAGGCATGTCCGGCATCTTCCGGCTGCTGGGTGCTGACATCTATTTTGTGAACGGTGCCGAAATCGTGCGTGGCGACGTGCTGCCGCTGCCGCCGCAGCCAGTGCCATTGCTCACCGCACTCCGCAACACGCTGCCGCGTCTCAGCGCCTGCCGAGATCTTGACAGCCTGGTGGCGACCTTGCTCAGCAACCTTGGTACTGAGTTCCGCCTACCCCATGTCATGCTGCTGATGGCCGACACGGCCTGTGACCGTCTCTATACCGTGGCAAGCCAGGGCTATCCGGAATCCGGCGTCGGTGCCGAGATCCTGCCCGGGCAAGGCGTCATCGGCGTGGCGGCGCGCGAACGCACGCCCATCCGCATCACCCATGCGACGCGCGAATATCTTTATGGCCGCGCGATCCGCGATGCGCTGCGGGCCAGCCCCATGGCATCGCAGCTGGAAACCGAAATTCCCCTGCCTGGCCTGCCCGACAGCGGCAGCCAGATCGCCGTCCCGATCCTTGATGACAAGGAACTTCTGGGGGTGATCTATGCCGAAAGCCCGGAGGCCGGGCGCTTCGGCTATGACGAGGAAGATACGCTGATGATCCTCGGTACCGCGGTGGCGGCGGTGATCCGGCAACTGCCGGCCGACAGCGAAGAGCTGCCGGCACCAGCGAGCGTCAAGACTCTACCGGAAACAGGGGCGCCCCTCACCATCCGCCATTATCCGGCCGATGACAGCGTCTTCATCGACGATGAATATGTCATCAAGGGCGTTGCTGGCGCCATCCTGTGGTTCCTGCTCGGCGAGCATGCGCGCAGTGGTCGCTGCGAATTCAGCAACAAGGAACTCCGCCTGTCGCCGCAGATCCGCCTGCCGGCATTCTCGGAAAATCTGGAAGCGCGCCTCATTCTGCTGCGGCGGCGCCTTGCCGAGCGCCACAAACATCTGGCACTCGACAAGGCTGGCCGCGGCCGCTTCCGCCTCAACCTCAGCCGTCCCGTGCGATTGGTCGAAGCGGAGGGCTGACGGCCTCACATCAAGCGAGGTCCAACGCCAGGGTCGCACGCTCCTGTTCCGTGAGATGCGGCTTCACCATCTCGAGTACCGCACCGAACAGTTCCGGCGGCATGCCGGCCTGCATGCCCGTCATCATCAGCGCGCGCTGCTGGCGGGTGACGTTCGGCAGGATCCAACGCAACCAGGTCATCATGCGTTCCGGCTTGATATGGGCGTGAATCTGGTGCTCGATCGCCAGAATGTCGGCATCCGAATAATGCGCCCAGAGCAGGTCGGTGTTGGTGCTCTCCTCGATCTCCATATGTTCGAAATTTTCAGCGACGAAGATGGCCAGCAGGCGGTAGAGCACCTTAAGCGCCCGCTCACGAGCGGGGCCTGCCACCTCCCGCGCTTCAGCAAGACGCGCTTGCAGGTCGCCGATCGTCTTCACATGATGCGCATGGTCGCTGGCACAGCGCTGTGCCGACCCCGGCTGGACTTTTTCCATTGCCGTGTGCAGGAAGTTGTTCTCGTGATCCAGATGTTCAGCACACATCTGCAGCAGCTCGGCAACGGCTGCCAAGGCGCTGTCGGGTGCTGCAAGATCAACGCGGCCAAGGCTCACAAGCGCCTCGCTCATCGCAGCGCGCAGGCCCTTATGGACCAGGTGATAGATCTCGCGGCGTTGCGTCTCAGCCTGCGGCGCCGTGTCGTTGGCAACCGCCATGTTGGCGATGAAGTGCCGCGATGGCACGGCCGCTGCGACCGGGCGCGGCTGATAGGGCGGCACATTGGGGAAATTCTTGGCATCGGCAGCGGAACGGCTGGGCATGTCATTGTCCTTGCGTGGTTGCGGGGACCGCATCTCGTGGCATGCGGTCGTGACGCGAACATGCCGCCGCCAAGGCGCGGACACATGCTAATTTCCCGCTAGCGGAATCGTAACTTTTCCCTAAATGCCCGATTCAGCGTGATGCGCATCACTATCGCCGCCAAAGCGGCAACTGCAATCGCCGCTAAAGCGGTAGGCGCAGCACGGCCCGCAGGCCACCGCCAGGTGCCTCCGACAGCACCAGATCGCCGCCATGGCCGCGGATGATGTCGCGGGCGATGGTGAGGCCAAGGCCCGTGCCGCCGGTTTCCTGGTTGCGCGATTGCTCCAGGCGGAAGAACGGCTTGAACACATCCTCGCGGCTGTCGGCCGGGATGCCCGGTCCGTCATCGTCGACCATCACTTCGACATGGCGCGGCCGCAGTGCCATGGTGACGCCAATGGTACCCGCGTAGCGATGCGCATTGCCGATGACATTGTCGAGGGCACGGCGGAAGGCATCGCGCCGCAAAGGCACCACGACGCTGCGATCGGGCAGGGTGAGAGCAATCTGCGCGCCCTGCCGCCTGGCGCCACCGGCGACATCGGCCACCACTTCAGCGAGGTTGGTGGGTGTCGGCTGCTCCATGCCCTCGCCGCGCGCGAAGGCGAGATAGGCGCCGATCATGCGCTCCATGTCAGCGACGTCCTTCTTGAGGTCGCCGATATCGCCACCGTCGCCCATCATGGCGAGCTGCAGCTTCATGCGCGTCAAGGGCGTGCGCAGGTCATGGCTGACACCGGCCAGCATTTCCGTCCGCTGCACGATCTGGCGGCGGATGCGGTTGCGCATCTGGTTGAACGCCTGCCCGGCCAGCGCCACTTCGGTGGCACCCTCGATGCGGAAATCCTCGACCTCGCGCCCCTTGCCGAAATCGTCGGCGGCTTGCGCCAGGCGCTTGATCGGCTTCACCTGGTTGCGCATGAACAGGGTAGCGACCGCCAGCAAGGCCAGCGACGTGCCAACCATCCACAGCAGGAACACATAGGTCGTGGAACTAAAGAGGCGTCGCCGCAGGACAACGACATGGAGTACACCGTCGGCCAGCTGCACATGGATCTCGATGTATTTTTCCAGGCTCCGGCTATCGATGATGAAGGGCCGCTGCACCAGATCCTCGAGCGCCCTGGCAAGCTGCCGGTCGACAAGATTTTGACGCATGATGGTGGGATCGTTGGGCAGGATCTCGCCCGGCTTGAACACCAGGGTCAAACCCATGTCGTTCTTTGCCGTCTCGAACAAGGTGTTGATCGCCACTTCACTGTCCGAAGGCGCCGTCCCGCTGCGCGGCATCAACCGCGTCACCGCACCGATTTCACCCGCCACCGATTGCGCCAGGCGCTTGGTGACCGTGTTCCAATGGCTGTCGTAGAACACCCAGGCGGAAATGACCTGCAACAGCACAATGGGCGTCACGATAATAAGGATCGACCGGCCTAACAGCGACCGCGGCAGCATGCGCTCGATCGCCACCAGCCATTCCTGTAACAGCACTTTCATGAATTAATCCGGCCGCAGGACATAGCCGATGCCGCGCACCGTCTGCAGATAGCGCGGGAAGCGCGGATCATCCTCGATCTTGCGGCGCAGCCGTGTCATCTGCACATCGATGAGGCGCGAGGCGCCGACTTCGATCACATTGTTGTCTGGACCGTCCGTGGCGTCGTCGCTGTCGGCAATGGCGTTGGTGCGCGACAGGAGTTCGTCGCGGCTGACCGGCTGACCGGCGCGACGCGCCAGCAGATGGAGAAGATCGCTCTCCGCCTCGGTCAGATGCACGATGTCACCATCCTTGTAGAGCCGCCGCCGCTCGATCTCGAAGGCAAAGACGCCAAAGCGGACGGTCCCGGCGGCAGGTGCCACGACCGGCGTGCGCGGCTGGGCGCGTTTGAGGATCGCATTGATGCGCAGCACCAGTTCCTTGGGTTCGAACGGCTTGCCGAGATAGTCATCAGCGCCGGTCTCAAGTCCGGCAATACGGTCCTGCACCTCGCCCATGGCGGTGAGCAGCAGGATCGGCACGGTGCTGTCGGTACGGAGCGACCGGGTGAGGTCGAGCCCGCTTTCCCCCGGCATCATGATGTCGAGCACGAGGAGGTCGAAGGCGATGCTTTTGAGCTTCGCCCGCGCCTCCGCCGCATTGGTCGCAACGGTCACCCGGAAACCCTGCTCGCCCAGATAGCGCGCGATGAGATCGCGCAGGCGCTTGTCATCATCGACGACCAGGATGTGAACGGCCGAGACATTGGCAGCGGGCGCAGACATGATCTAGCGTGACCCGGAATTGCCCGGACCAGAATTACCTGAACCAGCATTGCCAGAACTGGATCCGGACCCCGGCAAAGGCCCTGACGACCCGCCGGACGGGCCTTGCCCCAGCGTCTGGGCACGGAAGCGATCGCGGTCTTCCTCGTTGATGAGGCCGAGCAGGACCTTCTTGAACCCCTCGACCGCCTCGGCGCCGGCCGCCTTATAGGCGCGGGCAACCAGGGCACGCTGGTCCTCGGTCAGGCGCCGTTCCAGCTCCGCCCCCTTGTCGGTGAGGCTGAGGAGCCGCTGCCGGCGGTCCGTGGTACCCGGCCGCTGGACGATGAAACCCTCCCGCACCAATTGGGAAAGCACGCGGGAGAGGCTCTGCTTGGTGATCTTGAGGATGTCGAGCAGGTCGGAAACCGTCATGCCCGGATTGCGCCCGACGAAATAGATCACCCGGTGATGCGCACGGCCGAAATCGTAGGCCGCCAGGGTCTGATCGGCCCGCGCTGTAAAGTCGCGGTACCCGAAAAACAACAGCTCGATTCCCTGCCGGAGCTCATCGTCCCGCAGAAACAGGGGGTTAGGTACTGATTTCAGGTCCGCCATGATTTTATGTCAGTCTTGTTGACTTATCTGATTGAATATTTTAAAACGACGTCATTCCGGGTTCCTTTATAACCCGATGAGAAGCCGAATGGAGGAATTCATGAGCCTGGTGCCTTTCGACGATCGTGATGGCGAAATCTGGATGGACGGCAAGTTCATTCCCTGGCGGGAAGCGAAGCTGCATGTCCTGACCCACGCCCTCCATTATGCCTCAGCCGTGTTCGAAGGCGAACGATCCTATAACGGCAAGGTGTTCAAATCCCGGGCCCATACCGAGCGCCTGCATAAATCGGCCGAGATCGTCGGTTATACCATCCCCTTTTCGGTGGATGCGATCGAAGCTGCCAAGACCGAGCTGGTGAAGCGCACCGGATTCCAGAATTGCTATATCCGCGCCATCGCCTGGCGCGGTAGCGAGATGATGGGCGTCTCGGCCCAGAAGAACAGCATCCATCTCGCCATCGCAGCCTGGGAATGGCCGTCCTATTTCTCGCCGGAACTGCTGGCCAACGGCATCCGCCTGAAATGGGCCAAATACAAGCGCCCGGCCCCGGACACGGCGCCCGTCGCCGCCAAGGCGTCCGGCCTCTACCAGATCTGCACCATTTCGAAGCATGAGGCAGAACGCGAAGGCTATCAGGATGCCATGATGCTGGACTATCGCGGCCTGCTGGCCGAGGCCACCGGCGCCAACGTGTTCCTGGTCCAGAATGGCGAGCTGCACACGCCCAAGCCCGATTGCTTCTTGAATGGCCTCACCCGCCAGACCGTGATCGAGCTGGCCCAGCGCCGCCAGATCAAGGTCGTCGAGCGCGCGATCCAGCCGGAGGAACTGGCCAAGACCGACGAAGTCTTCCTGGTCGGCTCCGCCGCCGAAGTGACACCAGTGGGCGAGATCAGCGAATACAAGTTCAAGGTCGGCCCGATCACCCGCCAGATGCGCGAAGACTATCTGAAGGAAGTGGGCGCGTAGGCGTTCAGTTCATCGCATGCGGAAAAAACGCGGGAGCAAAACTCCCGCGTTTTTTTTTATGCAGCAAAAAGCCCCCTCTCCCTAACCCTCCCCCACGTAGGGGGGAGGGGACTCTATCGAGGATATGTCGACGATCGCGTTCAAGCTGGCCGGAATTCCCTCCCCCCAACGTGGGGGAGGGTTAGGGAGAGAGGGCTCTATTCTCACCACCGGCCATGCCGTCTGTTCCACGCAAACAGCTGGTCAGCAAACCGGTCATAGAGCCAGCGCGACGCCGGCCGCAAAGGCCGCCACATCATCAGGCGGCCGAGCCATTTCTGGCCCGGCGTTTCCTGCATCAGCCGGGCGATCGCGTCGGCACCGACATGGACGATCCCGGTTTCGTCGCGCACATGCAGGCTGTGGCGTACCTTGTCGAGATCGGCGCCGATCTCGCATACCAATTCATTGTCGGCCGCGATGTCTTTCCAAGCCGTATCTGCGGGAAGATCCGCCATGCGCTGGCGCTGGCTGTCGATGCCGGCAGCACAAACCGGGCAGGCGCTGTTGTAGAAGATTTCGAGCTTGGCCAAGATCACCTCTCGCCCCAATCACCTGGCGTCGATCCTAGCATGGCGGCAAAAAAATGGGGTGCTACAGCATGTAGCACCCCGCTTCAGTTGGAGGGAACGATAGAGGTGTTCAGGTCGAGGTCATTCAGAAAAGGGGGCGGCCGACGTCGGTGGGGGATGGGATACCAACGTCGGCCAGGCCGGGCGCCGCTGCAGGAGGCAAAATCCTGCGGGGACAGGGGCGGTGACAGCACCCGGCCTTTAACTCTTGGATTCTCTAACTCTTAGGCCTGCTTCAGATTGACGGCGATGAAGTGATCGCGGCCGTCACGGCTGACCTGCATCAACAGGATCGGCTGGTCGCTTTTCTTGGCAGCCTCGGCCAGGCGCGTGATCTGCGCCGGTTCGGTGACGGCACTGTCGCCGATCCGCTCGATCACATCGCCGGGCTTCAGCCCCTGATCGCTCAAGGGCGAGTCGTCCGAGAGATCGACAATGACGACACCTTTGGTCTTGTCATCGAGGTTGAAGGCAGAGCGCGCTTCCGGTGTGAGCGCCGCCAACCGGGCACCCAGCACGCTGCTTTCAACGCCGTTGCCATTGTCGTCACCACCGCTCTGGTCATTGTCGTTGCTGGCGACGGCTTCGGCCTTCAGCTTGCCGATCTCGACGCTAATCTCTTTCTCATGACCGGCGCGCAGCACGTCGAGGGTCGCTTTCGACCCGGGATCGGCGCTGGCGACCAGGCGCGGCAGGTCCCGCATCTCCATCACCTTGGTGCCGTTGAAGCTCAAGACCACGTCGCCGGGCTTCAGATCGGCCTTCGCAGCCGGGCTGGTCGGATCAATGTTGGCGACGAGGGCGCCCTTGGGTTCGTCGAGGCCAAGGCCCTTGGCAAGGTCCGGCGTCACCTGCTGGATTTCGACACCCAGCCAACCGCGTTCGATTGAGCCTTTCTCGCGCAGTTCGGCGACCACCGTCTTGGCAAGATTGCTGGGGATCGCAAAGCCAATGCCGACGGAACCGCCGGACGGCGACACGATCGCTGTGTTGATGCCGACCACATTGCCGCTCATGTCGAAGGTCGGGCCACCGGAATTGCCCTGGTTGATCGCGGCGTCAATCTGCAGGAAATCATCGAACGGGCCTTCATGGATGTCGCGGCTGCGGGCCGAGACGATGCCTGTGGTGACCGAACCGCCGAGGCCGAAGGGATTGCCAACGGCCATGACCCAATCGCCGACCCGTGCCTTGTCGGAATCGCCCCAGGCAACCGCGGTGAGCGGCTTCTTCGGCGCAACCTTGAGCAAGGCAAGATCGGTCTTGGGATCGGTACCGATGAGCTTGGCCGGATATTCGGTGCCGTCAGCAAGCGTCACGGTGATGTCCGTCGATTCCTCGATCACGTGATTGTTGGTCACGACATAGCCGGCCGGATCGATCACAAAACCGGAACCCAGCGACATGGCTTTGTGCATCTGCTTGTGGCCACCCTGGCGTTCCTCGAACTGTTTGAAGAATTGCTCGAACGGCGAACCTTCGGGAAAGGCTGGCATGTCCTGCCCGTCGCTCTCAGCCACCTTGCGCGAGGAGGAAATGTTGACGACAGCCGGGGTGACTTTGGCAGCCAGATCCGCAAAGCTCGCCGGCCGTGCCTGGTCCGACGTCAACTGGTCCGCTTTCGCCTCGGCAACATGGGCAAGGCTCAGGACGGGGGGAATGAAGGCCAGCGCACCCAGCAGCAAGGCGGCACGGCCGACCGTGGCGAACAATCGGCTGCGACCGGTTCCAGATTGAGTTGCGGTGAGGCCCTTCGGGGCATTCTCAGGAACGGTATTGGACATTTCTTTCTCCAAAATGCGGCCGGCCCAGAAGGTTCGTCAGGACAGGCATTGGGCGGCGCGTTGCATTGGATATTGTTCCACCCCTGTCACAGCGCCATGTCCGGCCGCAGGCTATTTGGCAACGAATTGCAACAGGAGCCCCGGCTGTTACAATCCGTTACCAAATAGCTGGGCGATCCTGCTAAGAAGCGGAAAAGAATGGCCTTGCGCCCAACCCGGACGATTGCAATGTCATGGACGATCGCGATCCCAGTACGATTCATCCCAGTGCGATTCATCTATGACCGGTGCGCAGGACCCATCAGCGAGCAACCGTGACCGAATGACCGAGAAAACGCCCCATATCCTGATTGTCGACGATGATCGCGAGATTCGCGACCTGCTGTCCCGCTTCCTCGAAAAGCATGGCTTTCGTTGCAGCCAGGCGGCCGAGGGGCGCGAGATGCGCCGGCAGCTCGGCGATGCCAAGATCGACCTCATCGTCCTTGACCTGATGATGCCCGGCGAGACCGGCTTGCAGCTCTGTGCCCAGCTACGCGCCGAAAAGCAGGCCGGCATCGCCCGCATCCCGATCATCATGCTGACCGCCGCCGGCGAAGAGACCGACCGCATCATCGGCCTGGAAATGGGCGCCGACGATTATCTGCCCAAGCCCTTCAGCCCGCGGGAATTGCTGGCCCGCATCCGTGCCGTCCTGCGGCGGGGCGGCGACCTGCCGGTCGGCGGCGATGGTGGCCAGGCGCTGGTGTTCGACACCTGGCGTATCGACCTCTCGGGCCGGCGGGTGACCGGGCCTACGGGTGATGTCGAGCTGTCGACCGGCGAGTTCGACCTCCTCGTGGCACTCGCCGAACGGCCGCAGCGCGTGCTCTCGCGCGACCAGCTGCTCGACCTCACCAAGGGACGGACGGCACAGCCCTTCGACCGCAGCATCGACGTGCAGATCGGTCGCCTGCGGCGCAAGATCGAGCTTGACCCGGCGCAGCCCAAATTCATCACCACCGTGCGGGGTGGCGGCTATATGTTCGCCACCAAAGTGTCGCGGGAAACCGGCAATGTTTAATAAGATCTGGGCATGACCCGCCGCTTCATTCCCGACAGTATTCTGGCCTGGCTGCTGCTGATCCTGGTGACGGGGATCCTGGCCAGCCAGACCGTCACCATGCTGCTCCACAATCTCAGCCGCAACGAAGTACTCCTCCATCTCGAGGATCAGCGGGCGGCAGAGCGCATCGCTGCCCTGGCGGTCTTCCTCGATCACACCTCGCCGGTCCTGCGCCGGGGTGTCGCCGATGCCATGAGCGGCCCCTCGCTCAATGCCCGGGTCTCCGATCAGCCACTGGTCACCAACATCGCCTCGCCACGCGAACTGACGCCGTTGGGCGGCGCCATTGCCGACCGCCTGAAAGGCATCACCTGGAAGGAGATCCGCATTGGTGCCGGCCAGCCCAGCGAGAAGGAACGGGCAGCCGACCTCATGCCGGTACGGGTCGCCATCAGCCTGATCGACGGTACCTGGCTCAACTTCGAATTCCCGATGGTGGCCAGCCTGCCCTGGGCGTCGCCGGAACTGCTCGGCCTCACGGCGGGCTCCGTGGTGGCTGTGCTGGGCCTGTGCCTTTATGCGCTCCTGCGCCTGATGCGGCCGCTCGAACGCCTGACGCTGGCGGCAGAAGCCCTTGGCCGCTCCGGGGCCGCGCAGCAATTGCCGGAAACAGGTGTCGGTGAGGTCAGGCGCGCCGCCAATGCCTTCAACAAGATGCAGGCCCGGATCGGCAGGCTGATCGAAGACCGGCTGCAGATGATCGCCGCCATTTCCCACGATCTGAAGACGCCCATCACAAGGCTGCGCCTGCGCGCCGAACTGATGGAAGATGACGAAACGCGGGTCAAGATGCTGAAGGATCTGGCCGAGATGGAGGCGATGATCGGCTCCACCCTCGCCTTCGCGCGCGAGGAAGGCAATCCGGAGCCGCGTGAGATGCTCGACCTCCGCGCCCTGGTCAAGGAGGCCGGCGAACATCAATCATTGATGCGCCTCAGCGTCGCCGGCACCGGCCCCTGGGAAATCCGCGCGCAGCCGCTGGCCTTGAAACGTGCCATTGCCAATCTGATCGACAACGCCGTCAAATATGGCGACGAAGCCATTGTCACCGTTGCGCGCCAGAAAGATCCGCAGGGCAATGACCGCTTCGAAATCCGCATCGACGATCGCGGTCCCGGCATCCCGGAGACCGAGATGGAGCGCGTCTATCGTCCCTTCTATCGCATCGAAGCGTCACGCAATCGCGATTCCGGTGGTACGGGCCTTGGCCTTGCCATCGCACGCAGCGCCATTCTTGCCCATGGTGGCGAGATTGAATTGAACAACCGTATAAATAACGAAGGCAAAGTTGCCGGCCTCACTGCACGTGTCACCTTGCCCGAGTAAGATTGGGCCTGAGTAATGTTGGGCAGTGGCGGCAAATTGGCATGTGTTAATACCGGACACACCCGATTTACGTTTTATTCACCATTCACCGCACTTGTTGAGAGCGGCCGCTTGCTTTAGTCAGTTCTGCAACTAGAGAATGGCAAGGCGCGTCGGGTTCGTTGCAAGATCGAACCTGCCACGACGAGGCTATCAAAAAAATAAGAACGGCCCCACCAGCTTCCCGGCCAGTTTCAAATATCCGTATGCCGGGCTCCGTTGGAATGGGTGCAATTGGGACGGCAGGGACATGGCATCGAACAGCGAGCTCATCGAGCTGATGGCGGAGCGCAGGCAGGAAGAAGCGCTCAAGGACGCCGAGCAGCTGATCTTACGCGCAATTGTCGATGGCCAGCCCCTTGGGGACATTCTCGATCTGGCCTGCCACACCATGGAGCAGGTGCTGGATGGCGCATTGTGTTCGGTCCTGTTGCTGTCATCCGATGGCAAGCATTTGGCCCACGGGGCGGCATCGTCCCTGCCCAAGGATTATTCCGAAGCAATCGACGGTGCTGCAATCGGGCCCGCCGTGGGGTCCTGCGGCACGGCGGCCTTCACCGGCGAAGCGGTGATTGTCGAGGATATCGAGACCGACCCGCTCTGGACCGACTATAAGGACCTCGCCGGCGCGCACGGCTTGCGCGCCTGCTGGTCGATCCCCTTGAAATCGAAGGGCGGCGCCATTCTCGGCACCTTCGCCACCTATCGCCGGACCGTCTATCGTCCGACGCAGCGCGAGCTGGACATCGCCTGGCGCCTCGCCGCTTCTGCGGCCATCGCCATCCAGCGCAAGCTGCTCGATGAGGCTCTCATCGCCGAGAAGGAGAAGGCAGAAGCAGCGAGCCGCGCCAAGTCGGAATTCCTGGCCAATATGAGCCATGAGCTGCGCACGCCGCTCAACGCCATCTTAGGTTTTTCCGAGGCCATCGACCGGCTGCAGCTGGATATGGACAAGACCCGCGAATATGCCCGCGACATCAATCGCAGCGGCAAGCAGCTCCTTGATCTCATCAACGATATCCTGGACGTGGCGCGCATTGAATCAGGCACCTCGCGCCTCAACCGCCAGCGCTGCAATGTGCCGGCCCTGGTCGCTGAGCAGGTCGAGATCGTGCGCCACGCCTTTCCGGAGGCGGCGGATATCAACATCGCCCTCAAGCTCGAGTGCCCCGACATCCTGGTCGACATGCGGGCTTTTCGGCAGGTCATCCTCAACATCGTCGGCAATGCTGCAAAGTTCACGCCGCCGGAGGGCCGGATCACCATCACCATGGATTGCACGGCGCCGGGTCTGCGCCTGCAGGTCATCGACACCGGTCCCGGCATCGCTCCCGACATCCTGCGGGACCTCGGCCAACCCTTCCGGTCCGGCGAAACGGCCTATAGCCGGAAATATGGCGGCACCGGCCTTGGCCTCTATATCAGCCGCGAGCTGATCAAGGGGCACAATGGCAGCTTGGAGATCGCAAGCGAACTCGGCCGGGGCACCACGATCACCATCAGCCTGCCTGAAGAAGCCGTGCTGCGCGTTGGCCAGCACGGCCCAGGTTGATCTGGCCGGGTTGATCTGGCCTATTCAGCAGCCTGGCCGTTATCCCAGACGATCTTGGCCTTCGGCCGCGCCGCTTCCACCCGCTCCCAATCGAACATGTAGTCGCGAGTGACCGGCACGGCGTCAATGCCGCGGCTGAGCTGCATCTGGAATACCATGTTGTGGTCGTAGCGGAAGGAGAGCTCGCTGCCGACCAGATAGAACTCCCACATGCGGCAGAAACGCTCGTCATAAAGCTTTGCGATTGCGTCGCGATTGCGGGCAAAATTGACGCGCCAATGCCTGATCGTCTCTGCGTAATGGAGCCGCAGGATCTCGATATCGGTGACCCACAGCCCGGTCTTTTCGACCACCGGCAACACTTCGGACAAGGCCGGGGAATAGCCGCCTGGGAAGATGTACTTCCGCAACCAGGGATTGGTGTGGCCAGGCCCATCCCGCCGGCCGATGGCATGCAGCAAGGCGACACCGCCCGGCACCAGCAATTCCTCGACCTTCTGGAAGAATTCAGGGAAGTGCTTGAGGCCCACATGCTCGAACATGCCCACGGAGACAATGCGATCGAAGCGGCCGGGCTCCAGGCGATAATCCTGCAGCTTGAACTCGACCTCGGCCTCCAGCCCCGCGGCCTTCACCCGCGAGACGGCGATCTCGTGCTGCTCCTTCGAGAGGGTGACGCCAGTGACCTTCACGCCGGCGGTCTTGGCGAGATAGATGCCAAGGCCACCCCAGCCGCAGCCGATATCGAGCAGGCGCTGCCCGGGCTTCAACAAAAGCTTCGAGGCGATGTGGCGCATCTTGGCCTGCTGCGCTTCGGCCAGGCTGGCCTTGGCGTGCGGGAAATAGGCGCAGGAATATTGCATGCTCTCGTCAAGAAAGAGCTCAAACAGTTTGCGGCTGAGATCATAATGATGCGCCACATGCTGTTGCGCGGTGCCAACCGGATTATGCTGGTGCAGCCAGCGCAGCGTGTGATTCAGCACATCGACCAGCTTCTGCGTCTTCGCCCCGAGCAAGGCGTTGGTGTTCTTCATGGCGATGTCGATGAAGTCGTAGAGCGTGCCGTCTTCGACGGTGAGCGTGCCATCCATAAAGGCTTCGCCGACCTTCAGCCATGGATTGACGCCGAGCTGCCATTTCAGCGCCGGGTCATGCATGCGTAACGTCACGGAAGGCTCGCCACTGCCAAAATCCTGGCGGCGGCCTTGATGATCAATGAGCGCGATATGGCCGGACTTGATTCCGGCGCGCAAGAGTCTGGCAAACATCGCCCACCCCCTGTTCCTGTCGGCTTCCCATCCCGGTTCCGACACCGTCATCTTGGTTAAGGATAGGTAAGAAATCTTTGCCTCGTCAATTGCCGACGAAGCTTTCAGCCCTGCTTTATCGGCAAGGCTGATATCGAATGGTTGCGCCGCAACAAAGGGATCACGACTATATTGGAACTACTGTAAATTGCTCAAAGCATTGTAGCAGCATGCCATTCGGCACGGACGACCGGATCGGCCTCGCGTATCACAGCATCGCTGTGCCGCGCCTTTGCTGACGCGGGAGCAAGACGGCAGAGGGCCCACACAGCGGCACCACGTACGACCGGTGCCACGTCCAGTAATAAACCCTCGACGACCTCCAAAAGTTCCCCCCGCCCGCTATTGCCGATGGCGATGAGGACGTTGCGGATGAAGCGGTCGCGGCCGATGCGTTTCACCGGGGAGCCGGAAAAAAGGGCGCGGAAGCCGGTATCGTCCAGCCTGGCAAGGTCAGCCAGACGCGGTGCGGTGAGGTCAGCGCGCGCGATGAGCGGCGCGTGGTCGGTTGCCTGCGCGAACTTGTTCCACGGGCAGACGCTGAGGCAATCGTCGCAGCCATAGATGCGGTTCCCCATGAGCGGCCTGAGCTCGTGCGGAATGGGACCGGCATGTTCGATGGTGAGATAGGAAATGCAGCGCCGCGCATCCAACTGGTAGGGCGCCGGGAAGGCCTTGGTCGGGCAGATGTCGAGGCAGCGCTGGCACTGGCCGCAATGATCTTCTTCCGGCGCATCCGGTGGCAGGTCGAAGGCCACAAAGATCTCGCCCAGGAACAGCCAGGACCCCAGCTCACGCGAGACCAGGTTGGTATGCTTCCCCTGCCAGCCAATCCCGCCCTGCGCCGCCAATGGCTTTTCCATCACGGGGGCCGTGTCGACGAATACCTTGATTTCGACCTGGTAGGTCTCGGCGATCCAGCGGCCAAGTTCCTTCAGCCGCTTCTTCACCACATCATGATAGTCGCGGTGCCGCGCATAGACCGAGATGCCGCCGCGGTCCGGCTGTGCCAGAACAGCCAGCGGATCGAGATCGGGCCCGTAATTCTGGCCAAGGACGATGACGCTTTCAGCACCCGGCCATAATGTCTTGGGATCACCGCGACGGTCGGCCTTCTCGACCATCCAGCCCATATCGCCGTGGCGACCTTGTGCCAGGAAGGTCTGCAGATGCTCCCGCGCCTCCGGAGCAAGGTTCGCCGGGGCAAAGCCGACGGCATCGAAGC
Source organism: Dongia sp. P2_B8 (assembly GCF_056404715.1). NCBI lineage: Bacteria > Pseudomonadati > Pseudomonadota > Alphaproteobacteria > Rhodospirillales > Dongiaceae > Dongia > Dongia sp. P2_B8. The sequence goes on from NZ_JBFUDM010000006.1 coordinate 225,717, forward strand.
CGACCGCCAGCGCCCGGGCGCGGATGGTGGCTTTGATCTCGGCCAAATCGTGGACAGCTGTCATAAGCCCGCTTGCACTCTTTCAGCCATGCCGGTCTCCAGCCTTCTAGTCCTTGTCATGGCCCACTTTCGCGGGCCATGACAAGGAGAAAGAGAGATGTCATCCCCGCGTAAGCGGGGATCCATTCATCCGGCGAACGCGATCAACAACATTCATTTGATCAGCGAATCATAAAGATCGCTCCAATGCGGATTATTCCGCTCGATCAGCTCGATCTTCCAGTCCCGTTGCCATTTCTTGAGCCGCTTCTCTCGCTGGATCGCGGCATTGATATCATCATGTCCCTCAAAGTAGACGAGGCTTTTGACTCCATATCGCCTGGTAAACCCAGGCAGCGCGTCGCTGCGATGCTCCCAGGCGCGACGGACAAGGTCACTCGTGACGCCGACGTAAAGCGTACCGTAAGGCGCGCTGGCCATGATATAGACCCAAGCATAGGACATCTAAGCGCCCCACCGAGTGCTCGGATCCATGGATGGCCCGCTTTCGCGGGCCATGACAAGGAGAAAGAGAGATGTCATCCTCGCACAAGCGGGGATCCATTCATCCGGCGAACCATTTTCGCGGGGCATGACAAGAAAGAAAAAAACGGACTCAGCCGCGGCCGCGGTAGGAGGCGACAGCCTGGTCGGGCAGGAACAGATCTTTCGGCCGCTTGCCCTGTTCGAAGAACACGTCGATGGGAATGCCGCCACGCGGATACCAATAGCCGCCGATGCGCAGCCATATGGGCTTGGCGACCGCGATGAAACGCTTGGCGATATCGATCGTGGTGCCTTCGTGGAAACCGCCATGGTTGCGGAACGAGGTCAGATAGAGTTTCAGCGATTTCGATTCCACCAGCCATTTGTCCGGCACATAGTCGATGACCAGATGGGCAAAATCCGGCTGGCCCGTCACGGGGCAGAGGCAGGTGAATTCCGGTGCCGTATAGCGCGCGACGTAGATTGTGCCGGGATGCGGGTTGGGCACGCGCTCCAGCACCGCAGCTTCCGGGGACGGGGCGGTCTCGACCTTGGCGCCAAGCTGGGTGAGGTCGCGATAGACTGTTTTCTTGGCCATGATGGATGCTCCTTCAAGCTGCCGGGATGTCGCCCAGTTCCTGCTGCCGGCCAAACTCACGGATGAAAGCCTGCAGGCCGCCTTGCTCAATGGCGTTACGCATGCCCTGCATCAGTTCCTGATAATAATGGAGATTGTGCCAGGTGAGCAGCATCGCCCCCAGGATTTCCTTGGTCTTCATCAGATGATGGATATAGCCGCGTACGTACGAACTGCAGGCCGGGCATGTGCACAAGGGGTCGATCGGCCGGTCGTCGGTCGCATGGCGCGCATTGCGCATGTTGAGGTCGCCATAGCGCGTATGCGCAAGACCTGTGCGGCCCGAACGCGTCGGCATCACGCAATCGAACATGTCGATGCCGCGGGCGACAGCCCCCACCAGATCGCTGGGGCGCCCGACGCCCATGAGATAACGTGGCTTGTCGGCGGGCAGGAATTCCGGCGTGTAGTCGAGCACAGAGAACATCTGCTGCTGGCCTTCGCCGATGGCAAGGCCACCAATCGCATAGCCGTCGAAGCCGATATCGACGAGTGCCTTGGCCGATTCCTCCCGCAGATGCGGATAGATGCCACCCTGCACGATGCCGAACAGCAGATAGCCGTCCCGGTCGCGGAACGCGGCACGGCAGCGTTCCGCCCAGCGCATCGAGCGGCGCATGGAGTTGGCAGCCTCGTCCGGTGTCGCCGGGAACGAGGTGCATTCATCCAGCACCATGGTGATGTTGGAATCGAGGAGGTCCTGGATCTCGATCGAGCGTTCTGGCGTCAGCATGTGCTTCGACCCGTCGATATGCGAACGGAACTCGCAGCCCTGCTCGTTGATCTTGCGCAGATCCGACAGGCTCATCGCCTGGAAACCGCCGCTGTCGGTGAGGATCGGGCCCGGCCAGTTCATGAATTTATGGAGACCGCCGAAGCTCGCGACGCGCTCGGCACCCGGCCGCAGCATCAGATGATAGGTATTGCCGAGCACGATCTCGGCCCCCGTCGCCTTCACCGATTCCGGCAGCATCGCCTTCACGGTACCGGCGGTGCCCACGGGCATGAAGGCCGGCGTGTTGACGATGCCATGCGCCGTGTGGATGCGCCCGCGCCGCGCCTTGCCGTCGGTGGTGATGAGATCAAACTTGCCGCTCATGCCGCGCGCTCCAACAGGCTCGCATCGCCATAGGAGAAGAAGCGATAGTCTTTGGCGATGGCATGGTCATAGGCGCTGCGCATGCGGCTCGCACCGGCGAAGGCCGAGACCAGCATGAACAGGGTCGATTTCGGCAGGTGGAAATTGGTCATGAGCAGATCGACAATCTGAAAATTGAATCCGGGCGTGATGAAGATATCGGTGGCTGCCGCAAAGGGCAAAAGCTGGCCCTGTAGTGCCGCACTTTCGAGGAGCCGCAGCGAGGTCGTGCCTACGGCAACGATGCGCCGGCCTTCCGCCTTGGCACGGTTGATGGCATCGGCGGTCGCTGCACCAATCTCGCCATATTCGGCATGCATCTTGTGTTGGCTGACATCGTCGACTTTCACCGGCAGGAAGGTGCCTGCACCCACATGGAGCGTCACGCGCTGCTGCTCGATCCCCTTGGCGCCGAGGGCCGCCAGCAGATCGGCCGTGAAATGGAGGCCCGCCGTGGGTGCGGCCACAGCCCCGTCACGCTCGGCAAAGATCGTCTGGTAGTCCTGGTCGTCCCGGCGTTCGACAGCGCGGCTCTTGCGGATATAAGGCGGGAGCGGCATCCAGCCATGGTGGCTGAGCTTTTCGGTAAAGGCCGCAGGGTCCGGGCCGAAATCGAGCAATACCTGTCCGTCCTCGGCCTTCCTCACCACCACAGCCCCGAAATCGGCGGCAAAATCGACCCGGTCGCCGATTTTGAGCTTCTTCCCCGGCCGGGCGAAGGCCCACCAGCGGACGGTTTCTGACCCGTTTTCGGCGGTCAGCAGCGTCACCTCGATCCTGGCATCCTTGCGTCGTCCCTCGAGCTGGGCCGGGATCACCTTGGTGTCGTTCGAGACCAGGACATCGCCCGGGCGCAGGATTTGGGGAAGATCGCGCACGATCCTGTCGTCAAGGCCGCCGCCCCGGACATGAAGCAACCGTGCGGCATCGCGCGGCTCCACAGGGTGGAGGGCGATCCGGTCCGGGGGGAGGTCGAAGTCGAAATCCGAGAGGCGCATGGCGCCGGTTTTAGCCAGCGATGGCCCCGCCCGCCACCTAAATCACCGCGTCATAACCGCTATACAGTTGAGTGAAATCGCCGCTTGGCGGGGGGCCGGGTGGGGGCTATAACCCCGGAAATTCCCCCTTTTATGCTAGAGTTTGATCATGACCGGATCCGCCCATAACCAGCCGCTCGGCCGCCATTCCACCCTGTTCGTGGTGGTGGTAGCCCTCTTCGTCACCGATTTGCTGATTTCCAACGTCATCGCGGTGAAGGCGATCAACATCTTCGGCTATTCGCTGCAGGCGGCGGATCTCATCTTCCCGATCACCTATATCCTGGGCGACGTGCTCACTGAGGTCTATGGCTACGCGAAGGCACGGCGCGCGATCTGGATCGGCTTTGGCTGCAACCTCTTCGCGGTGGGCGCCATCACGCTGGGCCAGGCTTTGCCGGCCGATCCCAGCTGGGCGGACCAGCCGGCCTATGAAGCGATCCTCGGGTCCCAGTCGCGCATCCTTGCCGCCTCCTTTGCCGCCTATCTCGTGGGCGAGTTCGTCAATTCCTACATCCTCGCCAAGATGAAGATCTGGACCAAGGGCAAATATCTCTGGGCCCGCACCATTGGTTCCACCGTGTTCGGCCAGGCCTGCGACACGGCGATCTTCCTCACCATCGCCTTCTATGGCGATTGGCCGAACGAGCTGCTGTTCGCGATCATCATCAATCAGTGGCTGTTCAAGGTCGGCTACGAAACGCTGGCGACACCCTTCACCTATCTCATCGTGAACAAGCTGAAGCGCGCCGAAGGCATCGACGTCTACGACACCAACACCCATTTCAGCCCGTTCGCTGTCAGGGAGTAGAGGTCGGTCGTCGTCGGTTTGTACGGCGTACTTTCTGCCGACGACCATCCATGCTTCGATGCAGAAATTTCGCGATCTTTCTCCGATCACCCTAACCCAGCCGCTGTAGCGCCATCCCTGCTAGGTGATAGTCGATGCACCATTGTGTAAACGGCACTGCGCGAGCGCGTTCATAAGCGGCGCGTGCGGCAGCGATATTGCCTGCCGCCTCCGCCGCCAGACCGGTGAAGCGATCGAAGATCGCAAGAGTCTCCGCGCGTGTCGTCCAGGTCATGTTCTGAAGGTGATGTTCGAGATCGGCGCGCACCCCATCGCCGCCGAGAATCTTCCAGGCTAGCGCCGCCCAATGACCTGGCTCCGCCGCAAAGGCAGCCGCCGCGCACGGCCTTGATTCCGTCCGACCGAAATGCCGGTCGAGAACGGCCAGCCAGAGCGCCTGTTCCGCATCCAAGGCATCTTGCCGTGCCAGTTCCGCCACCAGTTCCAGCTCCGCCAAGGTGGCAGCACGATTGCCGGCGAGGCGATGTAATTCGGCGCGCGCCAACGCGAGGCGACAGCGATATTCCGTCTGCGCATTGCCAAGATCGGCAGGAGATGTGGCAACGGCCAACGCCTCCTCAAGACCACCGACGGCCAAGGCGAAGATGATCTGGGCCTGGATCACGAAAGCCGGATCTTCTCCTGCCTCCAGCGCCTCCGCCATCTCCTGCCGCGCCGCCGTGAAATCGCCCTGTGCCGCATACGCAAAGGCAAGCCGCCGCAAGGCTTCGTTGCCATAGGTGCAGCCGCCCTCATACCCTGTGCGGAGTTCGGTCGCGGCCGCCGCGGCATCGCCCTGCTCAAACAGGATGCTGCCCAGCAGCAGCTGGAAATCGGCGCGCTCGGCGCAGGGTGGGCAGATCTCGATGGCTTTGCGATAGGCGGCGATGCCCCCGTCGACATCGCCATCGGCCAGCATGTCGTCCGCGGTCGAAATGGTCATGACAGAGGCAATGAACCGCCGCGACGCCCCATCGCCCCGAGCAAGGCCGCATGCCTGGCCGCTGTTGATCTCTGCATCGTCCTTGCTGTCGTCCTTGATGTTTGCCGGCCGCATGTCCATTGCCTCAATTGTTCATCTTATGTTCCATTCTAAGAACAATGCCCGTAGGTTGTAAATACGAAACTTATACAATTTTTAAAATTTATAGAGCAGCCGGCGGATGTTATGGCTGCGCCGCCATGAGGGCCATTTCGGCCTTGGTCATCGCCTGGACCGGGTCATCGCGGTTGCAGGTCTTGCTGGCCTTTTCCAGGAGGGCCTGGGCGAACTTTGCCTGCCCGTCCGCCGCAGCGAAGGCACCGGCATAGAATGCCAGCTCACAGATATGCTGGCGCTGGATTTCGGCATTGTTGCCGGAATGGCGCTCGCCGTCGGCCACCTCCTGCAATTTCTGCTCGCCCAGCAGATAGGCGATGATCGGCCGTGGCCATTCATGGCTCTCATGGGCACCTGTGGCGGCACCCAGCAGGCTGCGCCCATCGCTGCCCATGCGTGTCGCGATCAGCCCCTGGAGCAGCGCCAGGCGGTTGAAATCATCGTTGGTGGCCAGGGCAATGGCGGCACGGATATTTTCATCGGCGAGACCATATTGGCCGGCGATGAAATCCGCCTGCGCTGCCGCTTCAAGGCTGGAGAGGGTCGGCGGGTCTTCGGCCCGTACGGTGGTTGGGCGGAGCAGCGGGCAGAACAGCACGGCCAGCAACACAGCGCTGCGCAGAGTCCGCCCCCGCTTTCCCCTCATTCCCACGATGCGCGTCCCCTTTGCGCGGACAATCTTCAGTCGAGGTGCTGCCCCAACTGCCTGGCCCCCATCTGCCGAGCCCGGGCCTGCCGGCTGCTGACCCAGCCAAGGCCTGCAATCGCCACCAGGATAAGCCCCATCCCCACCCCTTCGACAAGCCCCGGCCGCTCACCCAATTGTAGGGTTGAGAGAAGAAGCCCCAGAAGTGGTGTCAGCAGAATGCCGAGCGAGGCCAGGCCCGCATCCAACCGGTTGAGGAGCGTGAACCAGATGACATAGGCCAAGGGCGTTGCCGGGCCGATATTGTAGAGGAGTGCCGTGATGAAGCCCGGCGTCCAATTGATGGGCGCCTCCGGCACGATGAGCGCCACGATGCACAGCATGATGGCGCCAGCCAGCATCTGCCAGGCTGTGAGCGCCAGATTGTCCATGGCGCCGTCGCGCGTCGCGCGCTTGGTGACGACCACGCCGAGGCCCCAGGTGAGGCCAGCCCCCAGCGCCAGCATGACGGCGGGCAGTGACCCGGACTTTCCGCCAGCCGCCGAGATCAGCACGATGCCGATGAGGGCGAGGCCCGCCGCCCACCATTGAGCACGCGGGACACGTTCCTTGAGCAGTAGCACCGAGAAGACCAGGACCCAGAGCGGCATGGTGTAGTTGAGGACGGCACTGCGCCCGGCCGTCCCGGTCGAGAGCGCCCAGGTCACGAGGCCGAAACAGAGCGCCGTCTGCAGGGCGCCGATGAGCACGACGATGCGCCAGCGCGGCAAGAGTGCCCGAAAATGCAGGGATCGTCCCATCAGCTTGAACGTGGTCATGAGGACGATGCTGCCGCCGAGGAAGCGGATCGCCGCAAAAGCAAACGGCGGTGCATACATCACCGCCGTTTTCATCATCACCCAATTATAGCCCCAGATCAGCGACAGCGAGGCGATGAGCGCCAGGGCCTGCCAATGCTTGAGGCGCGCTGGCTTGAGATAAGCAGGCGCGAGTGGTGCGTTCATGACATCAACCCGCGCAGGAGAAAATCAATCGCCCGTTAATCAATCACCCGTCACCAGGCGTTCGACCAGCTGCTTCACCGTGGGCACGAAGCCGTTCGAGTAGAACGGGTCGTCGGAGAAGCGATAGGCCTTGTTGCCGGCGAACATCAGCTGGTCTTCGATCTTGTCGGAATGGCTGATCTCCTGAAGCGTCTTCTGGATGCAGAAGCTCCGGGGGTCGGCCTTGTGGCCGGTGGTGCCGGCCTCGTTCTGCGCCCAGTTCGAGAACGCACAGGCGGAGAGGCAGCCCATGCAGTCGATCTGGTCCTTCAAGATCTCGTCGGCCTTTTCGCGCGTGACGAAAATCAACGTCGATTCCGGCGTGCGCAGGGTTTCGGTGAAGCCCTGGGCCACCCATTGCTCCGCGCGCAATTTGTCAGCTGCGGTCAGGTACACCAGACGGCCGCGCGCACCCACGGCAAACGCCCATTCATGTTCGCCGACCTTGTGCTGCGAATAGGCGACCTGATGTTCCGAACGCTGGCGCAGTTCCTGGATGAAATCATTGTTGACCGCCGACGAATAGAAACCGGTCGGGCTGAAGCGGTTGAGGAACACATCGCCTGCCTTCAAGGTCACCAGGCGGCGCTTCCAGGCGTCCGAGATCGGGCTTTCCTGGGTGAGCAGCGGACGCGTACCGAACTGGAAGGCGATCGGGCCCAGTTCCGGATTGCCGATCCAGTTTTCCCATTCGCGCAGGTACCAGACGCCGCCCGCCATGATGATCGGCGTTTGGCCAAGACCGCATTCGTCGCGCATGGTGTTGCGCAGTTCGCGCACGCGCTCATAGGGCGCCTGCGGCTCGTTGGGGTCTTCGCTGTTGGAAAGGCCGTTATGGCCGCCGGCCAGCCACGGATCTTCGTAGACGACACCGCCCAGGAGATCCTGGAATTTGTGATAGGCGCGCTTCCACAAGGCACGGAAGGCGCGGGCCGAGGAGACGATCGGGTAATAATGGATGCCATATTGCGCGCAGATTTCGGCGATGCGGTAGGGCATGCCGGCGCCGCAGGTGACGCCGTGGATGAGGCCCTTCGCCCCTTCGAGAACACCGTGCAGCACGCGCTCGGCGCCCGCCATCTCCCACAGCACGTTCATGTGCAGGCGGCCATTGCCACCCATGCAATCATGAGCGATGCGCGCCTGGGCGATGCCGCCCTTGATCGCGTAATTGAGCAGTTCCTCATGGCGGTCGCGGCGCGTCTTGCCGTGATAAAGCTGCGGGATCGGCTTGCCGTTCTCGTCATAGGAATCGGCATTGACGCCGGAGAAGGTGCCGACGCCGCCGGCCAGGGCCCAGGCGCCGGAGGATTGCCCGTTCGACACCGAAATGCCCTTGCCGCCTTCGATAAGCGGCAGGACTTCGCGTCCCGAAATGATCAACGGCTGCAATGATTTCACCCGAGCCTCCCGCTCGCCGCCCCCGTCCCAATGCCCTGGTGGGAAGCAGCATCCATACTTATATAATTATTGTGCGACGGCAGCCAAGATGCGCGCCGGCGCATCGGTAAACACACCGTCCACACCCCAGCTGATCAGCTGCTTGGCGCGGGCGGCATCGTTAACGGTATAGACCAGAAGGCCGTAACCTTCAGCCTTGATTTCAGCGGCCCATTCCGGGGTCGCGTCACGGTCCCAGATATTGACCGTGGCCACTTTCAAATTCTGGGCCAGGTCCAGCCAATTGGCCGGATGTTCCTCGAACAGCAGGCCGCGCGGGAATTCCGGCGCCTGGTCGCGGGCGATTTCCAGGCATTCCAGCACGAAGCTGGAGACGAGCGGCTTGGGCTTGGCTTGTGGCCACAGATGCTTGAGTTCGTCGAGGACGATAATGGCCGTATCGCGCGCCCGGCCCGGGCAGGGCTTCAGTTCCAGGTTGAACTGGATATCTTCCTGCGCAAAGAGCTTCAGCGCCTCAGCCAGCAGCGGCATCTTCTCGCCAGCGAATTGCGGACCCTTCCAGCTACCCGAATCGAGCACGCGGAGCTCGTCATAGGTCAGCGCCCGCGCCGGACCCGTGGCGTTGCTGGTGCGGTCGAGATTATCGTCATGAAGGAGAAAGGCACGGTTGTCGGCCGACAGCTTGGCGTCGAATTCGACCCAGGCGGCGCCTTGGCGCTTGGCCTCGCGGAAGCTGGCCAGGGTGTTCTCCGGGGCCGCTTCGGCGGCACCCCGATGGCCGATCACCCGTGGCAGGGAAAGCGTCGGTATTGGCATCGGGCTAATATATCAGAAGCGAAGAGCGGGGATGATGGCCAAAAGCCATCATCCCCAAACCTTCACGATTCCACGCGTTCGGCACCGCGCGAGGCGCGACGCTCGGCATCGGCCTTGGCGATCTCTTCCGAGAGGTCGGCGCCGGTCTTCTGGTCGACGACACGCATGGAGAGCTTCACCTTGCCGCGATCGTCCATGCCCAGCACCTTGACCTTCACGGCCTGGCCGACTTCGACCACGTCCGAGGTCTGCTTGACGCGCTGCGGCGCCAGCTCGCTGATATGGACGAGGCCGTCCTTCGAACCCAGGAAGTTCACGAAGGCGCCGAAATCCATCAGCTTCACGACCTTGCCGTCGTAAATGACGCCGACTTCCGGCTCCGCGACGATGCCGCGGATCCAGTTGATGGCTGCTTCGCCAGCCTTGGCATCGACCGCCGCCACCTTGATGGTGCCGTCGTCTTCGATGTCGATCTTGGCGCCGGTGACTTCGCAGATTTCGCGAATGACCTTGCCGCCCTGGCCGATCACTTCACGGATCTTGTCCTTCGGGATGTTGATAACCGTGATGCGCGGGGCGTTCTGGTTGACGCCGTCGCGGGCGCCGGTCATGGCCTTGGCCATTTCACCGAGGATGTGCAAACGGCCATCCTTGGCCTGACCCAGGGCGATCTGCATGATCTCGGCCGTGATCGAGGTGATCTTGATATCCATCTGCAGGGCGGTGATGCCCTGGTCGGTACCGGCCACCTTGAAATCCATGTCGCCGAGATGATCTTCGTCGCCGAGGATGTCGGAGAGAACGGCAAATCCGTCCTTTTCCTTGATCAGGCCCATGGCGATACCGGCGACCGGGCGCTTCAGCGGCACACCGGCATCCATCATCGCAAGCGACGAACCGCAGACCGAGGCCATCGACGAGGAGCCGTTGGATTCGGTGATCTCGGACACCACGCGGATGGTGTAGGGGAAGTCTTCCTTGCCCGGCATCATCGGATGCACGGCGCGCCAAGCGAGCTTGCCATGGCCGATTTCGCGGCGGCCGGGCGAACCCATGCGGCCGGCTTCACCGGTCGAATAAGGCGGGAAGTTGTAATGCAGCATAAAGGTCTCGCGGAATTCACCTTCCAGCGCATCGATGATCTGCTCGTCATCGCCGGTACCGAGCGTGGTCACGACCAGCGCCTGGGTTTCACCACGGGTGAACAGCGCCGAACCGTGGGCGCGCGGCAGGATGCCGACTTCAGCCGTGATCGGACGAACCGTCTTGGTGTCGCGGCCATCGATACGCAGGCCGGTTTTGAGGATGTTGCCGCGAACGATGTTCTTCTCAAGCTCCTTGAACTGCTTGCCGACGAGTTCGGCCTTCTTGTCATCGGTGCCGATCGTCTTCTTGGCTTCGTCCTTCACAGCCGCGACCTTGTCGGTGCGCGCCTGCTTGGCGGTTTCCTGATAGGCGGTCGTGAGCTTTGCGGAGAACTGGGCCTGCAAGGCGTCGTACACTTCGGCGGCAGCAGCGTCCGGCGGCGTGAGATCGCGCGGATCCTTGGCACATTGTTCGGCCAGTTCGATGATCGCATTGATCACCGGCTGGAAGCTCTGGAAGCCGAAATTGACGGCGCCCAGCATGACTTCTTCGGACAGCTCCTGTGCTTCCGATTCCACCATCAGAACGCCTTCCGAGGTGCCGGCGAGGACGAGGTCGAGCTTCGACTCGGCAAGGTCGCTGCGCTTCGGGTTGATGACGTATTCGCCGTTGATGAAGCCGACGCGCGCCGCACCGATCGGCCCCAGGAACGGGATGCCGGAAATGGTGAGAGCGGCCGACGCGCCGATGAGGGCGACGATGTCCGGATCGTTTTCGAGATCGTGGCTCAAGGTCGTGCAGACGACCTGGGTCTCGTTGCGATAGGTCGAATGGAACAGCGGGCGGATCGGGCGATCGATGAGGCGGCTGGTCAGCACTTCCTTTTCGGTCGGACGGCCTTCACGCTTGAAGAAGCCACCGGGGATCTTGCCCGCGGCGAAGGTCTTTTCCTGGTAGTTGACGGTGAGCGGGAAGAAGTCGATGCCGACCTTCGGCTGCTTGGCGCCGACGGCGGTGCACAGCACGACGGTTTCGCCATAGGTCGCCAGCACGGCGCCATCGGCCTGGCGCGCGATGCGGCCGGTTTCGAGCGTCAGCTTGCGCCCGCCCCACATCAGTTCCTTGCGATAGATCTTAAACATGTAATGGTCCTTTCAGGGCTCCGCCCGCCAATTGGGACGATAGCCAGTCATCTCGACCGGATGAATGCCGGACCCGCGAAAGCAACGCATGGAATGTCGGTGTGCGTTGCTTGCGTCGGCCCGGCTCGTTGCGGCTTGGGCGCGGCGGTCGATGAACCGCGCCGGCCGGTTTGGGAAGGGAATCGTATCGGAAAGAATCGCAATTCCCCCAATACGACAATCCCGCCCATGACACTTGGTCTTGGGCGGGATCCCCGATGGGTTTAGCGGCGCAGGCCCAGCTTGGCCAGGATTTCCTGGTAACGCTGGTTGCTGGTCTTCTTCAAGTAATCGAGCAAGCGGCGACGCTGCCCGACCATGACCAGCAGACCGCGACGGGAATGGAAATCCTTGTCGTGGCTCTGCAGATGCTCGGTCAGATTCTTGATCCGCTCGGTGAGGAGCGCGATCTGCACTTCAGGCGAACCGGTATCGTTGGCGGCCTTGGCAAATTCCTTGAGAACTTCTTGCTTACGTTCGGCAGTGATCGACATCGACCTTCTCCTTCTGGTCCTAATGGTTGATGACGCGCACCGGGACGAGCTCGCCGCCCTCGTAACGGGTGAGGGCCACGATTTTGCCTTCCGACATGGCGCAAACCATGCCGCCGGGAGTGAACTCCCGAAGTCGATCGCGGTCTTGGCGGTGGAGTAATCCAACCGGTTGCCCGGACCGAAGGCGTATCGCCTCGGTGGCCGATAAGGCCAGTGCCGGGATGTCGTCCAGCGCGGTCTCTATCGGCAACAAATGCTCAAAAGCGGCCGGAATATGCCCCAATGACTTGAGAGCGTCCAGCGAAATCGCCTTTTCTTCGGTGAAACCCCCAACAGATAGTCGGCGGAGGGCGGAAATATGGCCGACAGACCCAACATGTTGAGCCAGATCCCGCGCGAGGCTCCGCATATAGGCGCCTTTCCCGGATTTGACCTCAAATACGGCCTCGTCCGGACCCAGGAATTCGACCAGGCGGAAATCGTCGATGCGGATCTTGCGGGCGGCCAGTTCCACGGTTTCACCGTCGCGGGCGAGATCATAGGCCCGTTCGCCATCGACCTTGATCGCCGAAAACTGCGGCGGCACCTGGTCGATGAGGCCGATGAAAGTGGGGAGTGCCGCCACGATGGCAGCCGCATCCGGGCGGACGTCGGACCGGGCGATCACCTCGCCCTCGGCATCGTCGGTCGAGCGCTGCTCGCCGAATTTCAGGGTGAAGCGATAGGCCTTGGTGCCGTCCATGACATAGGGCACCGTCTTGGTGGCTTCGCCCAAGGCAATCGGCAGGATGCCGGACGCCAACGGGTCAAGCGTGCCGCCATGCCCCGCCTTCTGCGCATCGAAGATGCGCCGTACGGCCGCCACGGCCTGTGTCGAGGTGATCCCTAACGGCTTGTCGAGGATGACCCAGCCATCGACCTTCTGGCCCTTCTTGCGCCGGCTCATTCTGATGAATCGTCGCCCGGGTTAATAACCTTGGGCTCGGCCTCCGCGAGCTTCGCGGCCTTGGCTTCTTCCTTGGCCTTGGCAAGGTCGGCCCGCACCACGGGATCGTGCAGCAGGGCCTCGATGCGGCTTGCCTCATCAAAGCTGTCGTCGATCTTGAAGCGCAATTGCGGGCTGACGCGCATCTCGACCTGGCGGGCGAGTTCGCCGCGGAAATAGCCGGCAGCACGGTTGAGCGCGCGCACGACCTTCTCTGCATCGCCCGGCTCATGGGCGCCGCCGAACGGCGCCATGAAGATGGTGGCATTGCGCAGATCCGGGCTGATCTTCACCACCGTCACCGTGACCATGCGGCCGGCGAGATCGGGATCGGCAAGATTGTTATCGGCGATGATACCCGCCAGCACATGCCGGATTTCTTCAGCAATGCGCAACTGGCGCTGGCCGGCCTTGGGTGTGACGGTTTTCTTCTTTTGCATAATTTGGCGTCCAATCGCCCCCTCTCCCTAACCCTCTCCCACTTAGGGGAGAGGGGATCTGAGCCAGCTTGAACGCAAGCGTCTCAGCGAACTCGGTCGGGCTCCCTCCCCCCAACGTGGGGGAGGGTTGGGGAGAGGGGGATTGAGGTGATTTCCGGCTTAAATCAAGCCAGTTCGCGGGCGACTTCTTCCATCTCGAAGCATTCGATGATGTCGCCCTTGTTGATGTTGTCGTAGTTCTCGAAGGCCATGCCGCACTCGAAGCCTTCCTTGACGTCGCGGACTTCGTCCTTGAAGCGGCGGAGAGTCTTGAGCGTACCTTCGTGGATGACCACGTTGTCGCGCAGCAAGCGCACCTTGCCACCGCGCTTGACCATGCCTTCGGTGACCATGCAACCAGCGACCTTGCCGGTCTTGGTGACGTTGAACACTTCGCGGATCTCGGCATTGCCGAGGAACTTTTCGCGCAAGGTCGGTGCCAGCATGCCGGACATCGCCGCTTTGATATCATCCACGACGTTGTAGATGATCGAGTAGTAGCGGATGTCGACATGGTCGCGCCGTGCCATTTCGCGGGCCTGCGGATTGGCACGCACGTTGAAGCCGATGATCATGCCGCCCGAGGCACGGGCCAGCGTGATATCGCTTTCGTTGATGCCGCCGACTGCCGCATGCAGGATGCGCGCCTTCACTTCCTCGGTGCCGAGCTGCTTCAAGCTGCCCGAGATTGCTTCCACGGAACCCTGCACGTCGGCCTTGATGACCACGGGCACTTCCTTGGCTTCACCGGCCTGGATCTTCGAGAACATCTGCTCCAGCGTCGAGCGGCCGGCAGTAAGCGCCAGCTGTTCGCGCTGACGATGCAGGCGGAACTCGGTGATCTCGCGGGCACGCGCTTCGGTATCGACCACGACGAAGACGTCACCGGCAAGCGGTGTGCCCTGCAGGCCCAGCACTTCGACCGGGCTTGCGGGACCGGCACTGTCGATGGTGCGGCCGCGATCGTCCTGGAGCGCGCGGACGCGGCCCCATTCGGCACCGGCCACGAAGATATCGCCGACTTTGAGCGTGCCTTTCTGCACCAGCAACGTCGCCACCGTGCCGCGGCCACGCTCGACCTTGGCTTCGACCACGGCGCCCATGGCCTGGCGATCGGGATTGGCCTTCAAGTCGAGGATTTCGGCCTGCAGCAGCAGGGTTTCCTCAAGCTTGTCGAGGTTCATCTTCGACTTCGCCGAGACTTCGACGCTGAGCACGTCGCCACCCATGTCTTCGGTGACGAGTTCATGGTTCAAGAGTTCGCGACGCACGCGGGTCGCATCGGCACCGGGCTTGTCCATCTTGTTGATGGCAACGATGATCGGCACCTTCGCGGCCTTGGCGTGATGGATGGCTTCGATGGTCTGCGGCATGATGCCGTCATCGGCCGCCACGACGAGGACGACGATGTCGGTCACGTTGGCACCGCGGGCACGCATTTCGGTGAAGGCCGCGTGGCCCGGCGTATCGATGAAGGTGATCTTCTTGGCCGAAGGCAAGGTCACCTGATAGGCACCGATATGCTGGGTGATGCCACCAGCTTCATGGGCCGCGACATCGGTCTGACGCAAGGCATCCAGCAGCGAGGTCTTGCCGTGATCGACATGGCCCATGATGGTGACGACCGGGGGACGCGGCAGCAAATTCTCTTCGACATCGACTTCGCCTTCGAGACCGACTTCGACGTCGGCCGCGGAGACGCGACGCACGGTGTGCCCGAACTCACTGATGATGAGTTCAGCCGTGTCGGCATCGATCGTCTGGTTGATTGTGGCCATAACACCCATTTTCATCAGCGCCTTGATAACGTCGGCGCCGCGTTCGGCCATACGGCTGGCCAGTTCCTGAACAGTAATCGCCTCGGGCAGCACAACTTCGCGCAGCACTTTCTGCTGCTGCTGGTTGGCCAGCATCATGGCGCGCTTTTCTTTTTCGGTGCGGCGGCGGAAGGCTGCCAGCGAGCGTTGACGCTCGCCACCCTCGGAATCCAGCGCCTGCGTCACCGACAGCTTGCCGGCGCGACGCGCTGGCTGGTCCTTGCCACGACCGGCGACGGGCTTGGCAGCCGGCGCACGGTGGCCGGTGGTACGGCGGCGGGCTTCTTCGTTTTCTTCCTCGCCCTGCTTGGCGACGGCCTTGGCAAGATGCATGCGCCCGACATGGGGCACAGCACCCGGCACGGCGACCGGCACGTCAGGCTCGGCAGCAGCAGCAGCGGCAGGCTTGGTCGCAGGCGCCTCAGCCACGGTCTCGCGCGCCTTGCGGGCGGCGTCTTCGGCGGCTTTGCGCTCTTCTTCCTCGCGGCGGCGGCGATCCAGCTCGACACGTTCGCGCTCTGAACGCTCTGCGGCGAGGCGGGCTTCCTCGGCTGCCGAGACCTTGCGGACGTCTTCGTCCTTCTTGGCCTGCTCCAGCACCTTCAAGCGGTTCTGGCGTTCCTGGTCGGTCAGCGTGTGGTGCGGACGGTCGTCGACCTCGACAACCGGCGCCACCGGTGCCGGTGCCACGGGCGCCGCCTTCACCTCGATCTCGGGAACTGCTTCGGCCGCCTTGCCACCGGCGCCGGTCGTATAGGTACGCTTCTTCTTCACCTCGACCGCGACCGTCTTCGACCGGCCATGCGGGAAGCTCTGGCGCACCTGGCCGCCATCCACCGTCTTCTTCAACTCGAGCTTGCCCGACGAAGAAAGCTTCAGCGGCTTGCGGGTTGGCGTATCGGTATCACTGGACATGCTGCGCGTATTTCCGTTCGTAAAGTACGTCGTTAGGTAGACATCAGGTTGCGCCACAAGGGGGCGTCGTCAAATCTCATTAAAGTGTCCCGGGCACAGCGGTCCCTCCCGTGGAACCCACAGCCGCGGAATCCGCCGCCGGCATGAAGCCAGCATGGCGCCGCAGCGTGACACTCAGTCGGTCGGCCATACCGCCCGGCTTAACCGCCACATGCACCGCGTGCAGCCGGCCAAGGGCCGGCGCCAGGGCTTCGGACGGCAGGGGCGCCCATATCTCTACTCCAGGACCGGCCAGTCGCGCCAGCTTGCCTCGACCTTCGGCGGCCCCATCGCTGGCTTCGAGCAGCAATTTGACCTTGCCGGCCCGAAGGGCGATCTCGACCTTGTCGAAGCCAGCGACCAGATGGCCCGACTTCTTGGCCAGGCCCAGCTGATCGAGCAACTGGCGTTCCAGAAGATGCGCCACCTGCTCCGGCAACCCGGCAGCAGCCTTGGCTGTGCCCTTGGTAACCTTGGAAAAAATGTGCTTTCGCACGGCTTCTTCCAAGGTCTTTCGATCCGCCGTCACCCAATAGCCGCGGCCCGGCAGATCGGCCTTGAGATCGGGCACAATATCACCGGCAGGGCCGGCCACGAAACGGATCATCTGGCTTTTATCCAGAACCGTCCGCGTGACGATGCAGGTACGGGCAGGTCCGGTCATCTCAAGATCCGGCATCTCAGGGACAGACTCGTCCATATCCACCGCCGCCGGGTCGATTTCGTCCGGTTGCGGGGTCATGACTGCCAGGTCCTGATGATGGCTGCGATCCATTGCGCCTCGATTTTCCGCCTTACTTCTTCTCGTCTTCGAACCAATGGGCCCGCGCCGCCATGATGATGGCGTTGGCGTCGTCGGCCGTGAGGTCGAATTCCTTCAGGATGCCATCCTTGGCATCGACCAGCTCGTCGGCGGCGAGGTCGGCAAGGTCGTCGAGGGTTTTGACACCCTTTTCGCCCAGCGCCACCAGCATCGGCGGGGTCAGCTTGTCGATGGCGGCCACCTCGTCGGTGACGCCCAGTTCCTTGCGCTTCTCCGTCGAACGCTCCGATTCAGCCTCGATCCAGGCCTGGGCGCGCGCCTTCAATTCGCCGGCGACGTCGGTATCGAAACCTTCGATGCCAGCGAGATCCTCGGTCGGCACGAAAGCCACTTCCTCGACCGACGCGAAGCCTTCGGTCACCAGCAGGTGGGCGATGACATCGTCGACGTCGAGCGCATCCATGAAGGTCTGCGAGCGCGACTTGAACTCTTCCTGCCGGCGCTCGGATTCCTGGGCTTCGGTCAGGATATCGATGTCGAAATCGGTGAGCTGCGAGGCCAGGCGCACATTCTGGCCGCGGCGGCCGATCGCCAAGCTAAGCTGGTCGTCCGGCACCACGACTTCAATGCGGCCGGTATCCTCGTCGATGACGACCTTGGAGACTTCGGCCGGGGCCAAGGCGTTGACGACGAAGGTCGCCTGGTCCTGGCTCCAGGGAATGATGTCGATCTTTTCGCCCTGCAGTTCTTGAACAACCGCCTGGACGCGGCTGCCGCGCATACCGACGCAGGCGCCTACGGGATCGATGCCGCTGTCGTTCGACATGACGGCGATCTTGGCGCGGCTGCCGGGGTCACGGGCGACCGACTTGATTTCGATGATGCCGTCATAGACTTCCGGGACTTCCTGGGCGAACAGCTTCGCCATGAAGTCGGGATGCGTACGCGACAGGAAAATCTGCGGGCCACGCTGCTCTTCGCGCACATCGAAGATGATGGCGCGGACGCGGTCGCCGGTGCGGAAGGTTTCGCGCGGCAGCAATTCGTCACGGCGCAGCATCGCTTCGCCGCGGCCGAGATCGACCGTGATGTTGCCGAACTCGACGCGCTTCACCAGGCCGTTGATGACCTCGCCCTTGCGGTCCTTGAATTCGTCGAACTGGCGCTTGCGCTCGGATTCGCGCACTTTCTGCACGATCACCTGCTTGGCGGTCTGGGCGGCGATGCGGCCGAAATCGATGGGCGGCAGTTCGTCGATCAGGAAATCGCCGGCCTTGGCATCCGGCTTACGGCGTGCCGCGGCCTTGACCGGGATCTGGGTCACTTCGTTCTCGACCACGTCGACCACTTCCTGGACGCGGATCAGCTTGATCTCACCGGTCTTGCGGTCGATCTGCGCGCGGATGTCATGCTCATGGCCATATTTTGACCGGCCGGCCTTCTGGATGGCCTGCTCCATGGCGGTCAGCACGTCGTCGCGGTCGATGCCCTTCTCGCGTGCGACCGCGTCGGCGACCTGCAGAAGCTCCATACGGGGAATGGCGATGCTCGTTTCCATAATGACCTCGGTTGGCGTCAATTCAATTCGGCTTCTGCCGCCGCCTCATGCGCCGCAATGAGCGCATCGGTCAGCACCAGTTTAGCCTTGGCGATTTGGTTGAGCGGCAGGGCGACTTCCGCCCCTTCGCTGTCGATCTGGACGTTCTCGGCCGCGACACCCTTCAAGATGCCCTTGAAGCGCTTGCGGCCGTCGATGGGTTCAAAGGTCTCGATCTTTGCTTCATGCCCGGCAAAGCGCACGAAATCCTTGGGGCGTGTCAGCGGCCGGTCGATACCGGGCGACGAGACTTCCAGGGAATAGGCGTCGGTGATCGGGTCTTCGACATCGAGGATGGCCGAGACGGCACGGCTCACCCGGGCGCAATCCTCGACCGACATCACACGGTCTTCCTTGGGCTCAGCCATGATCTGCAGCACCTTCCTGGTGCTGCCGGCAAGCGTCACCCGCACCACTTCGTAGCCGAGGGCCTCGATGCTGGGTGAAATCAGGTCAGCGATGTGATCGGTCAAAGACATGCAATCTGGCAAAAATCCGGGTCGTGAAGATGGTTTGATCCCAGGAAAAGGCGTCCAAAACGGACGCTGGCCAAAAGCTGCCCAACAAAAAAGGCGGGCCGTTGGGCCCACCCTCTAGCTGGATCTCATCGGACCCTGGGATTTGCTCGGGAATATAGGCATTTCAAGGCGGGATGCAAGGAGATTCGGGTTCGGCCCGGCCACCCCTCCTAACCGCGCCTATCCGCGCTAACGACTTGATCTGGCGCGGTCTTACCGGGTCGGCCAGGCGCGGAGCGCGGTCTCGGCCACGGCTTTGAGATCATCTGGCCCCACCCCGTCGCGGGCCTGGATGGTCATGCCCTGCAGCACTGTCCCGAAAAAGCGCGCAAGGCCGCAGGTATTGGTCCCCGCTGGCAATTCGCCGTCCGCCAAGGCCTGGTCGAAGCGCTGTTTGAACAGGCCCAAGGACAGGCCGCGCCGCTCGGCGATGGCGTGCTGCAGCGTTTCGGCGGTGGGCGCGCAATGGGTCACCGCATTGGCCAACATGCAGCCGGCCGGCCGGTCCTTGCGGGTGAGCTCGCTGGCCGATGTCATCAAAATTTCTTCGACCGCGGCATAGGCTGTGGGCGCCTTGTCGAGGATCGAGGCGGTCAGGGCGCCGGGCCCAGCGCGGTAGCGATCGATCGCCGCCTGGTAGAGCTTTTCCTTGTCGCCGAAGGTCGCATAGATGCTGGACGGGCTGACGCCCATGGCGGCACTGAGATCGTCGACCGACGTGCCCTCATAGCCCCGGTCCCAGAACAGCATCATGGCGCGGTCCAGGGCGGTATCGGGATCGAAGGCCTTCGGCCTGCCCCGCCCCCGCTTCTGCGTGTCTCCAGCCATTTCCATAGCGATCGTTCCAAAAATATCTTGACGCGATCGCTCCGGCCACCTAGCTTCCGGTGAACACCGGAACGATCGTTCCATAAATACATAAATAATGCGGGAATTGGCAAATGGCAAGCCTTGAACATGTAAAGACAAATGACGGCACCATCGGGGCACCACCCTCGACCCTCTCAGCCTGGGCGGCCGTCCTGTCGGTGGCAATCGGCGCCTTTGCCCTGGTGACGACCGAGTTCCTGCCCGTGGGCCTGCTGCCGGCCATTGCGGCGGACCTCGGTATCACCGATGGACAGGCAGGTTTGATGGTCACCATGCCGGGTTTGCTCGGCGCACTCGCGGCCCCTGCGGTCACGGTCGCTGCCGGCAGGCTCGACCGGCGCTATGTCCTTCTTGGCCTGATGGTCCTGCTGTTCACCTCAAACGTCGCCGTGGCGCTTTCGACAAGTTTCGTGCCGCTGCTGATCGGCCGGCTGCTGCTGGGGATCGGTGTCGGCGGTTTCTGGGTGATCGGTGTCGCGGTCGGGCCCCGGCTGATGCCCTGGGCTGCGGTTCGTGCCACCTCGCTGATCTTTGCAGGTGTGTCGCTGGGCACCGTGGCCGGCGTGCCGGCAGGGTCGCTGGTGGGCGAACTCCTTGGCTGGCGGACAGCGTTTGCCGCGGCGGCCGGCATTGCCGTCCTGGTGATCGTCGCACAATGGATATTGGTACCGCCTTTGCCGACGGCGCGGGCAACACGCATCCGCGATCTGCCGATCCTGTTCACGATCCCCAAGGCCAGGCTCGGCCTCATCGCCACCCTGCTGCTCTTCACCGGCCAGTTCGCCGCCTACACCTATATCTCGCCCTTCCTTATCGACGTGTCGGGTATCAGCGTCAGCACGGTGACGTTGCTGCTGCTGGTCTATGGGCTGACCGGTTTCGTCGGCAATGTCGCGGGCGGCTGGGTTGCCGGCAAGGATGTCCGCGTGGCGCTGATCGGCACATCGCTGCTCCTTGGCCTCGCCATCCTGTCGTTGCCGGCCTTCGGCGAAAGCAAGATCGCGGCCTCGGTGATTGTGGGGATCTGGGGCCTGGCCTTCGGCGCCCTCCCCATCAGCATCCAGACCTGGATGTTCCGCGCGGCACCCGAAGCCTTGGAAACGGGCGCTGCCATTTTCGTCTCCATGGCGCAGGTGGCGCTTGCCGGCGGCGCGCTGGTGGGCGGCCTGGTGGTCGATGCGCTGGGTGTCCCCAGCACCATGATGCTGGGTGCTGCCTTCGTCCTGGCCAATGCAGCCCTTATCACCACCTTTGGCCGCGGGCGGGTCACGGCCCCCGTCCTCGCGGAGCAACCCGCGGAATAACAAGCCCTGTCGGCGCAGTCGCAAATGGAACGATTGATTGGCTTGATTGCGACAGGCAAGGTCGCAACCAAACGCGGCAGGACCCGTTTCTCTCTCTTATGTTTCGTCCCGAGGTGCGACGCCGTTTTTCTGGGAGAACGGTGCCGATAATTGGGAAGCCGGTTGAACACCGGCGCTGCCCCCGCAACGGTCATGGCGGAGATGGGCGCAGCTAAAAGCCACTGGGCGATCGGCCCGGGAAGGCGCTGCACCCGGCTCGAAAGAGCCACTGCCTGAGCCCGGAAACCAGCCTCAAGGATTTGGTCCGTGATCGCGGTGGGCGATTGGGCGAGGATGCTTGCGGCTGCCTTCCGCGACATCATCGACCAGCTACCCTCAGCGACCACCCATCATCAACTTGCCCCGCCGGGAGCGTTTCCCGGTGCGCTATCGCTGAGGTGCTTTCATGGTGTCGCATTCCACCCAGATGCTGGTCGAACTCCTGGGCCGCCAGCCCAATTTCAGCCTGCCGCAGAAATTCTATACCGATGCGGACTTCTTCCAGCTCGACCTTGAAAACATCTTCTACCGCGAATGGCTGTTCGTCGGGCATTCCTGCGAGATCATGAAGCCTGGCGAGTTCATGACCGTGAAGATCGGCGCCTATCCGATCATCGTCACCCGCGGCAATGACCGTGTCATCCGTGCCTTTCACAATGTCTGCCGCCATCGCGGGCAGCAGCTGTGCACCAAGGACAAGGGCGCCGGCGCACGGCTGGTATGCCCCTATCATCAATGGTCCTACGATCTCGACGGCCGCCTGGTCTATGCGCGCGACATGATGAAGGAGATCGACACCAAGAAGTTCGGCCTGAAGCCCGTGCATTGCGAGGAAATGGCCGGCTACATCTTCATCTCATTGGCCGAGCAGCCATCCTCCTTCGCCGATTTCCGCGCCCAAACCGAAGGCTATATGGCGCCGCACAATCTCGAAAACGCCAAGGTCGCCTTCGAGTCGACCATCGTCGAGGAAGGCAATTGGAAGCTGGTGATCGAGAACAACCGCGAATGCTATCACTGCGCCGGCAGCCATCCGGAACTGTGCCGCGTCTATTCCGACAGCCCGACCCTGACCGGGGTCGATCATGTCGGCGAAGACAATCTCATCGCCGCCCATGCCGCCCGCTGCGAAGCGATGGGGCTTCCCAGCCAGTTCCGCATGTCGGCAAACGGCCAGTACCGGACAGCGCGCATTCCCTTCAACAGCGATGCCGTCTCCATGACCATGAGCGGCGCGCCGGCCGTCACCCGCAACACCGGCGACTATCCGTCCAACAATCTCGGCTCCATGCTGCTGTTCCACTTTCCCAACACCTGGAACCATCTGCTGGCGGATCACAGCTTGAGCTTCCGCATCCTGCCGTTGAGCCCGACGCAGACACAGGTCACCACCAAATGGCTGGTGCATAAGGACGCCCTCGAGGGTGTCGACTATGATGTGAAGACGCTCACGGAAATGTGGACTTCCACCAACGACCAGGATCGCCGCATCGTCGAGGACAATCAGAAGGGCATCCTCTCGCCGGCCTATGAGCCCGGACCCTATTCGCTCGCCCATGAAGGCGGCGTCATCCAGTTCATCAAATGGTATGTCGACCTCATCACGCCGCGCCTGAAACAGGTGACGGCCGCCAACCGCTACGTCGCGTGATCACGATGGACACGCCGATCGCCAACGAGGCCGTGCGTTTCTGGGATGCAACGACGACGCCCTTGCGTTGCGTCGACATCATCGCGGAAGCACCCAGCGTGAAGACCTTTCGCTTCGCGGCAACCGATGGCAGCTGGTTCCGCTATCGGCCCGGCCAGTTCATCACCGTCGAGCTGCCGGCGCCGGGAGGCACGGTCTATCGCACCTACACGCTCTCTTCCTCGCCGACGCGGCCACAGCTCTGCAGCATCACGGTGAAGGCGCAAGGAAACAGCATCGGCTCGCGCTGGCTGCTGGAGAGCTTCAAGGTCGGCGCGACATTGAAGGCCTTCGGCCCCGCCGGCGATTTCACGCTGAAGGATGCGCCCACGAAACTGCTGCTGGTTTCGGGTGGCAGCGGTATCACACCGATGCTCTCCATGACGCGCCATCTCTTCGACACGGCGGCCAAGGTTGATATCCGCTTCCTGCATTTTGGCCGCGCGCCTGCGGATCTTCTCTGCCGCGGCGAGCTGGAAAGCATGGCGGCATCATGGCCCGCGCTCAAATTGCGCTGGGTGGTGGAAGATGACAGCGGCGCGCCCTGGTCTGGCCCCACCGGCCGCATCGACCGGGCGATGTTGTCGCTTCTGTGCCCCGACGTCGCATCGCGCGATGTGTTCTGCTGCGGGCCGGAACCCTTCATGAAGGCGACACGGGATGCAGTCACGGCCATCGCCGGCTCGCTCAGCCGCTATCAGGAGGAAAGCTTCCAGCCCACCGCACCCGCCCCGGCGCCAGAAGCCGCCACCGCGGCCCCTGCGGTCGGCGATTGCGAGGTGAGCTTCACCAAGAGCAAGCGGTCAGTGAAGATCGGCGGCGATGCAACCATCCTCTCGGCTGCACAGGCGGCTGGCCTTGCCATCCCCTATGCCTGCCAGATGGGCCTGTGCGGATCCTGCCGCGTCATGAAAACCGAGGGCGAAATCGCCATGCAGCATGATGGCGGCATCTCCGATGACGAGATCGCCGAAGGCTACATCCTCGCCTGCTGCTCGAAGCCGGCCAGCGCCTCGATTGCCATCGATCTCTAAAACAGAGTCACCCCTCACCCCCCCCTCTCCCCGCTATCGCGGGGCGAGGGGGATTCGAGCGAGTTCGCTTTTAAGCCCCCCGCCCCTCTGGGGAGAGGGGTTGGGGTGAGGGGCCTTTTCTAAATTCACGCCAGCGGCAACCTTACCTCGGCGGTCAGTCCGCCTTCTGGTGCATTTGCGAGACGCAGACTACCACCATAGGCGTCGAGCAATTCACGCACGATGGCAAGGCCGAGGCCGCTGCCCGCGACGCGCTCGTCAAGCCGCAGGCCGCGTTTGCCAAGATCGTCGAGCGCCTCGGCCGGCACGCCCGGCCCGTCGTCGCGGATCACGGCAACCGCCATGCCGCCATCGCTGGCAACCGTGGCGTGGATCTCGCTCTGCGCCCATTTCGCGGCATTGTCGACGATGTTGCCGAGCAGTTCGGCAAGGTCATGTGGGTCGATCGCCACATTGATCTCGCCGGTTGCGTCGACATGCCAGGTCTTTTGCTCGCCCTGGGGAGAGCGCTTGATGGTCTCGGTGATGCCGCGCAACACATGGGGCAGGTCCGCCCTGGCACCCTGACGGCGCGTGTTCGCTGCCACCCGCACCCGCGCCAGTTCATGATCGACATGGCGCTGCATGGTCCTGACCAGATCCTCGATCTCAGCAGCAATTTCCGGCTGCCCATGGCGGCGCAATTTGTGGGCATCGTTGGCCAGCACGGTAAGGGGTGTCTTGAGACCATGCGCCAGATCGGCCGCCCGCATGCGCGCCCGTGCCACCGCCTGCTCCTGCACTTCAAGGAGATCGTTGACCTCCTGCACCAGCGGCATGATCTCGTCCGGGAAATCGCGCGCCAGGCGCCGCTCGCGGTTGGTGCGGATGGCGATGACGCCTTGGCGGATCGCCTCCAGCGGCTTCAACCCGACATTGACCTGCGCCCAGGCCGCCATGGTGAGGACCAGGGCCAGCACGATGAGCGCCGGCGCGATATCCTCGACGAATTCGTCGCGCGCATTATCAAGTTCATGCTGATCGACCGCGACGACGATGCGCAGGATGTGCTCGGTACCCGCCCGGTCGAACACGATGCGCCGTTCATAGGCATGGACCGGCCGGTTTTCCGGCCCACCCAGATCGTAACGCTGCGGCCGGCCGATGGCGACCGTCGGCGGCGGCAATGCCAGCACATAATCCCACAGCGAGCGCGAGCGCACGACCGCGGCGCCGTCGCTCACGATCTGCCAGTAGAGCCCGGCATAGGGTCGCTCGAATCTGGGATCGGCCAGCGCATGGGCGAGTACCGGGGTTCCGTCGGCCTGGAATTCGACCGCACCGGCGATCTGCGTCACGAAAGTATGGAGTTCCGCATCGATGCGCCGTTCGACATGCCGGTCGAACAGGGTCACCAGGCCGAATCCGGCCAGCACCAGGGCCAGCCCCACCGAGATCGCCGCCGCCAGCAGCAGCCGCAGGCGCAGCGAGCGCCGGCTCATATGCCGACATCATTGACGATATAGCCGAAGCCGCGCCTTGTTTCGATGAGATCCGCCTTCAGCTTCTTGCGCACGCGCCCGACCAGCACCTCGATGGCGTTGCTGTCGCGCTCGAAATCCTGGGCATAGAGATGTTCGGTGAGCTCGATCTGGGTCACCACGCGCCCGGCATGATGCATGAGATAGCTCAGCAGCCGATATTCCTGTGGCGAGAAATTGATCGCCTGGCCGTCCTGGGTCACGCGCATCTGGCGCGGATCCAGCGTCAGCGGGCCAATGCTGATGGTGGTCGTGGCATTGCCGGCCGAGCGGCGGATGATGGCACGGAGCCGCGCCAGCAACTCGGCCATGTGGAAGGGTTTGGGCAGATATTCATCGGCACCGCTGTCGATGCCCTCGACCCGCTCGCTCCAGCTGCCGCGCGCCGACAGGATGAGGATCGGGAAGTGCCGGTCGTTGGCCCGCCATTTCTTCAAGATGGAAAGCCCGTCCATATGGGGGAGCCCCAGATCCAGGACCACGGCATCATATTCTTCGGTATCGCCGCGGAACCAGGCCTCTTCGCCATCGGTCACCGCATCGACGACATAGCCGGCGCCGCGCAGCGACAGGGCCACTTCTTCGGCGATACGGCTGTCATCCTCAACCAGAAGAATTTTCATTTCTCGAGCTCGATGGTGAGAACCTCGGCGGTCTTGCCGTCGACGTCGATTTCACGCACATGGCCATCGGTGTCGATGATTTCGATCTCATAGACCCATTTGCCTTTCTTGCGTTCCAGCTCGATCTCGACGACATCGCCAGTATAGGCCGCCTGGATCCGCGCCAGAACCTCTCCCAGCGGCAGGATTTCCTTGTTCTCGAGCGCCTTCCGGGCCGTTTCCTGGTCTTCCACGGTCGGCTCCGACGCCTCGCTGCCTTCGGCATGGGCTGGCGCCGGCAGCAACGGCCAGAAATTGGCACCGAGGCAAAAGGCCGCGGCCAGAAGAGCCCCGGCCCGCCGCCCAGCCCATCGCCCAGCCGATCGGTTATGCGGAAAAGATTGAGAAACGAAACGCATGATGAGGCTGACCTAACCCCGCTGACGACCCTGATGGACCTACCTGGGGCCCTACATGGCAAAATCAAGCTGACAGATCGCTGACAGGGGCGGTTAGCCGCTGGTCAGCCCGACGCGCTTAGTGTGCCCGATATCGGCGGCCAATGCCAAGCAAGCGCAATCCGGCAAAGTCCAACCAGCAAAGTCCAATCTGGCCGCCCCGATTTGAGGGAGAACATCATGTGGAGAACCATTCTGTCAGCCGCCATCCTGTTCGGTCTCAGCAGCCTGCCTGTGGTGGTGGGCCTCGCTGTGGCGAGCGACGAACAGGTCTGCCGGGCACCGCTGGCCACGACATCCACCATGAGCGCCGCCGAGGCGCGAAGGATCGGCGAACAGCTCGGCTATGTCATCACCAAGGTTCATGTCGATGACGGTTGCTATGAGCTCAAGGGCAGCGACCGCAACGGCGCCGAAGTTGAACTCACCCTCGATCCCAACACCGGCACCGTCTTGCCGGCCCGTGGGACAAATTCGCAAGGAACAAACTGATGAACGCCCCTGTCATCCGCTCCCGGATTCTCAACACCCCCATTCTTGACAATGGCGGTGAGGCCTTGTCTTCAGCCGAAGCCTGGCGTGCCCTTCTTGACAGCGACCAGGCGCGCACCATCGCCCCACCCCGCTCTCAAGAGCCCGTTGGCCACAAGGCACGGCGCCTGTTCCGCGATCTCAGCCTCTATAGCGCACCGAAGCATCCCGCTCTTCGATTGCTGTACACGCCGGTATTGCGGCAGATCGCGCTCAGTGCCCATGCGGCTTATTGCCTGTTCCGCGTCGGTGGCGATGTCCAGCGCCGCTTCGGGAAATCGCGGCTGCGGCAAGCCGGCGAAATTGCGGCCCTCGCCTTTCAGGAAGGGTTCGACGCCAATACCTATTACATGCAGGAACTCTATCGCCCCCTGGGGCGGCGGCGCGCCAGCCGGACACTGACGCGGTTCGAGACCAAGAACGGCCTGCTGAAAGAGTTGAAGGAGCTGGTGCCGCTGCTTGCCCCGAAGCGGATTTCACTGGGTGACAAGCTCGCCTTCCACGACCATTGCAAGGCGCATGCGATCACCACCATTCCGGTCCTGCTGACAGCGACGAATGGCACGATCGATCGGCGGGCCAAAGGATTGGCACCCGAATTCGCAGGGGGCAGCGATCTTTTCATCAAGCCGCGCCATGGCAAGGGCGCACAGGGAGCGGCCTTCCTGCGGCGGCTTGGCGATGATCATTATTGCACGAGCGATGGCCGGATCATGACCCACGCGCAACTGCTCGACGATCTGGCGCGCCGATCACTGACAATGCCCTATCTATTGCAGCCGCGGCTGGTCAACCACGCCGATATCGCCGATCTGGCGTCGGAATCGCTGCTGGTGGTGCGGGTGATCACCTGCCTCGATGCGCGAGGAATCCCCAGCATCACCCATGGCATGCTGCGGGTCATCGGCAAATTGGAGCCGGATTGGAACGACATCACCGAATATGCGGCACCCATCGATCTTGCCACCGGCCGGATGGGCGCCATGACCGGCGACAAGCTGGGTGCAGCCCTCTCCTGGCATGACCGCCATCCGATAACGGGCGCACCTGTCACCGGCCGCATCCTCGCGGCCTGGCCGGAGATACGCCGTGCCGCCCTTGCAGCACACAAGGCTTTTGCCGATCGCCTGCTGCTCGGCTGGGATATCGCCGTGACACCGCAAGGCGTCATCATCGTCGAAGGCAATGCGCTCCCCGACGTCGCCTTCCTGCAGCGTGTCCACCGGCAAGCGATCGGCGACAGCCCCTTGGGCCCGTTGCTGCAGGGATATCTGGATTTGCTGGAAATGACGGAGCCTTAAACTATCCCGTCATGCTAGCCCTGCCGTCATCCCCGGGCTTGACCCGGGGATCTGTCGGCAACAGCTTGGCGGCGGAAGCTGATCCCCGGGTCCCCATGTTTCAAGATTAGGCCCGGGGATGACGGCTAAAACAGAGAGTACGCCTACACATTCTCCCACTTGCCGCTTTTGGCCGCAGCGAACATCGCGTCGATGACACGCATGTTGGCGATGGCGTCCTCCAGTCCGAACTCCAGCTTGGCCTCGCCGCGGATGGCGCTCGAGAAGACTTCGCCCTGCAACGTATATTGATCGCAGGCCGGCAATGTTTCCGACACGATGTTGGCACCGGTGAGGTCGCTGCCATCGTCGATGCGCAGGATGGTGGTCTGGTTGGGGGGCGCATTGAAGGGGATCATCACCTCGGCCCGCGCCTTGGTGCCCAGGATCTGCACATGCTGGCGCGGCACCAATTGCGTCGCCGTGGCAAACACCAGATGCCGCCCGCCGGGAAACTCCGCCAACGCCGAGGTCAGCCGGTCGGTCTTGAATTTGGGATCCCAATCGATGGCGGCCGTGACGCGGACGGGCTCCGCACCGAACACGAAGCGCGACGTCACGATCGGATAGCAGCCGATATCGTAAAGCGCGCCACCACCGATATCCCCCATGTTGCGCACATTGGCCGGATCGACATTGTAATAGGAAAAGACCGAGCTGATCAGCTTGACCTCGCCGAGCTTCCCCGATTGCGCAAGCTCCCGCGCCCGGCGCCATTGCGGATGATAGCGCACCATGAAGGCCTCGCTCACCAGCTTGCCGGACTTTTTCGCAGCCTCGGTCAGCTGGCGCGCTTCCGCGGCATTCAATGCAATCGGCTTCTCGCACAACACATGCTTGCCGGCGGCCAAGGCCTGCAAGGTCACCGGCACATGGAGATGATTGGGCAGCGGGTTATAGACCGCCTCGATCTCCGGGTCGGCGAGCAGCGCCTCATAGGAGCCATAGGATTTGGGAATGCCGAGCTTGGCGGCTGCTTCTTTGGCGCGCGCTGCGTCACGGGACGCAATGGCCACGATCTCGACGCCCTTCGCGCGCAGCATGGCCGGAATGACCTTCTTCATGCCGATGTCAGCCGTGCTGACGATGCCCCATTTGACCGGTTTCATGTCATTTCCTCTTCTAGATGTCGCCTAATGCGCGGCTGAGCGCCGCTTCGGCATGCAAGGTGGTTGTATCGAACAGCGGTACGGCGGAATCGTTCTCGTCGACCAGCAGCATGATCTCGGTGCAGCCCAGGATGATCGCCTCGGCACCCGCCTCGATCAACCGCCGGATGACGGCACGGTAAATCTCGCGCGACTCGTCGCGCACGATGCCCTTGACCAGTTCCTGGTAGATGATGCTGTGCACCGCGGCACGCCCCGCCTCATCCGGCACCAAGACGTCGAGACC
Organism: Dongia sp. P2_B8; assembly: GCF_056404715.1. Lineage (NCBI taxonomy): Bacteria > Pseudomonadati > Pseudomonadota > Alphaproteobacteria > Rhodospirillales > Dongiaceae > Dongia > Dongia sp. P2_B8. The sequence continues at coordinate 255,566 of NZ_JBFUDM010000006.1, forward strand.
GAATTTGCTCTCCAGCCGCGACCGGTAGAACGGCTGCTCCATGGTGAAGGCGGTACCCAGCAGGCCGATGCGCTTGAAACCGGCATCCTGGATCGCAGCCCCCGTCGGGTCGGCGATGTGAAGGAGCGGAATCTTCACCGCGGCCTCGATGGCCGGCGCCATGCGGTGCATGGTGTTGGAGCAGATGATCAGGAAATCGGCGCCACCCCGTTCCAGGCGCACCGCGGCATCGACCATGGCCGCACTCGCGTCCTCCCATTTCCCTACATGCTGCAGGGCCTCGATCTCGCCGAAATCGAAGGAATAGATGAGGGACCGCGCCGAATGCACGCCGCCCAGCCTGGCCTGCGCGCCGCGATTGAGGATGCGGTAATATTCCGCCGTCGATTCCCAGGAGAGGCCGCCGATAAGGCCGATCAGTTTCATGTGCCGCGATCTCTTTTTTTGGAACGGCATAGGATCACAGCGCTTTTAGGACGGCAACCCCACTGCAATCCTTGCGGCAAAGACATGTGGGCGGTGACAATGAGCGCTGGCACGCCGCTAAGAGGCTGATATGATACAAATGAATTTTAGCGGGACGGCGACTTCATGGCACCAGATACTTTTGCGTCGGCAGATACTGGCACCCACAACGCGCCCAGGGCGGCGATGATCGACGGCAAGACCACGCCGCTCTACACACTGCCCGCGCGCTGGTACCACGATGCCGCGGTCTATGAGGCCGAGCGCTGGTCGATTTTCGCCAGCACCTGGCAATTCGTCTGCCGCGAGGCCGACCTGCCGCAGCCTGGCGACTATACCGCCGTCAAGATCGCCGGCTTCGACATCTTCGTGCTGCGCGGCCGCGACGGGCAGCTGAAGGCGTTCCACAATCTCTGTTCCCACCGTGCCGCTCCCCTCTTTCCCGAGGGCACCGGCCATTGCGATGTGCTGCGCTGCCGCTATCACGGCTGGGTCTTCGACCATGACGGCAAGCTGAAGGCAGCGCCGCATTTTGGCGAATGCGACTGGTTCAGGAAGGATGAGAACGGCTTGAAGAGCATCCGGCTCGACAGCTGGCGCGGTATCGTCTTCGTCAATATCGACGGCAAGTCCGAAGATCTCCTCGATTTCCTCGGCGACGTCCCCGATCTGGTCGCACCCTATCCGATCGAAAGCTTCAAGAAGCGCCAGGACGAAGACTTCGCCATCAAGTGCAACTGGAAGACCTACACCGACAATTTCGTCGAGGGCTACCATATTCCCGGGATCCATCCGGGCCTCAGCCAATCGATCGATTTCAACGGCTTCGAGACCACCTATGGCAAGCATGTGGTGATCATGAAGGCGCCGCAGAAATCCGGCTCGATCTATGGCGGGCTGTGGCTGTGGATCTGGCCCAACATGACGCTCTCGGTCTATCCCGACGGCATGAACGCGTCGCGCATCGTGCCCCATGGCACGCGCTCGACCAGCCTCCATTACAGCTTCTATTTCCAGGATCTGTCGCCGGCACTCATCCCGGCCCAGCAGAAGACCATCGACACCAATTGCCAGATCGTGCGCGAAGATTTCGGCATCTGCGAACAGTCGCAGGCCAATCTCGAAGCCGGCATCTACCAGCGCGGCCCCTTGAGCCCGCGCCACGAGATGGGCGTCAAATATTACCACGACGAAGTGCGTGCGGCGCTGGCGACGCAGGATGTCCGCGAGTAGCAAACCCCTCACCCCAACCCTCTCCCCGCAAGCGGGGCGAGGGAGTTTCGAGCGAGTTCCCTATAAAGCCCCTCGCCCCTCCGGGGAGAGGGGTTGGGGTGAGGGGCCTTCGCCCATCACATTTCCGTGTCTGGACTAGGCCCACGGCCCGATCTGCGCCACATTTCAGCGATGCAGACCGGACGCGTCCTCACCCTTCTGGCATTCCTGGCCCTTGCCGCGTGCGGCTACAATTCCGCACCACCCGGCGGGATCGACGAATCCGTCACCACCACCATCAGTCCCGAGGATGCAGCGGTGATCGTCGTCCGTGTCAGCGATCCGCTGCCGGTGAAATCCGCCCGCCTCATCGCGCCTGACGGCAAGCTCACCGAGGCCTTCGCCATCGATCGCGACCGCCAGACCTATTCCAGCAGCGGCGGCGGCCAGCCGAATGTCGGGGTCGGTGTCAGCGGCGGATCCAGTGGCGGTGTCTCAACCGGCATCGGCATCGGCTTTCCGATCTTCTCCTCGGGCAGCGGACAGGCGACACACCGCATCACGGAGAGCCGCATAGAGATCCGCATTCCCGACCTCGCCGCCTACCGCCTGAACTGGCAGCGTTATGCGATCGCGGTCGATCTCGATGACGGCGTCAACCGCCGCGCGTTCCAGATGATTCCGCCCGCACCCCGCTAAGCTCAGGGTGATCTAGCCGCGGGCAGCCTTCCGCCGCCGCAGCAACGCAGGCCCCACCACGCAGGCGATGGCCAGCACCAGCAACCCTGCCGAAATCGGGTGTGTCACGAAGACGCTCATATCCCCCTGCGCGATGGCATAGGCGCGGCGGAACTGTTCTTCCGCCATCGGCCCCAGGATCAGGCCCACCACCAGCGGCGCCACCGGATATTCGAACTGACGCATGGCAAAGCCAAGGAGGCCGATACCAAGCAGCAGCCACAGATCGAACACCGAATTGTTGAGCGAATAGACACCCAGCATGGAGAGAACCAGGATGCCGCCATAGAGCAAGGGCCTTGGAATGAGCAGCAGTCGGGCCCATAGCCCCACCAGCGGCAGGTTCAACACCAGCAGCATGATGTTGCCGAGATAGAGGCTGGCAATGAGCGCCCAGACGAGGGCGCTGTTGCTGGTAAAGAGCAATGGTCCCGGCTGGATGCCATATTGCTGGAAGGCGGCAAGGAGGATCGCGGCCGTGGCCGAGGTCGGCAGGCCGAAGCTCAGGAGCGGCACCAGCACGCCGGCCACCGCGGCATTGTTGGCAGCTTCCGGGCCCGCCACCGCTTCAATGGCGCCCTGCCCGAATTCCTCCGGCTTTTTCGAGAGCCGCTTCTCGATGAGATAAGAGAGGAAGGTTGGAATCTCGGTACCGCCCGCCGGCAGCGCACCCAACGGAAAGCCCAGCGCTGTTCCGCGCAGCCACGGTTTCCAGGAGCGTTTCCAATCCTCCTTCGACATCCACAGGCTGCCGACGACGCGCGACAATTCCTCCGGCCGCCGCGCTTCGCGGAAGGCGACATGGAAGGCTTCGCCCAGCGCGAAGAGGCCGACCGCCACCACGACCACATCGATGCCATCCAGAAGTGGCAGCAGGCCGAAGGTGAACCGCGCCTGCCCCGTCTGCGTGTCGATGCCGATGAGGCCGATGGCCAGACCGATGAAGAGCGCCGACATGCCGCGCAGGATCGAACTGCCGAGCAGGGCAGAGACCGTGACGAAGGCCAGCACCATCAGGCTGAAATATTCCGCCGGCCCGAACAGCAAGGCGATCCGCACCATGATCGGCGAGAGAAAGCTGAGGCCCGCCGTGGCGATGGTGCCGGCAACGAAGGACCCGATGGCGGCGGTCGCCAGCGCCGAGGCGGCCCGGCCTTTCTTTGCCATCATATGGCCGTCGATCGCGGTCACAATCGACCCGGTCTCGCCTGGCACGTTGAGCAGGATCGAGGTGGTCGAGCTCCCATACATGGCGCCATAATAGATGCCACCGAAGATGATGAAGGCGGCCGTCGGATCGAGGTGATAGGTGACCGGCAGCAGCAGCGCGATGGTGAGCGCCGGGCCGATGCCCGGCAGCACGCCGATTGCCGTGCCCAAGGTGACGCCGAGCAGCGACCACAGGAGATTGACCGGCGTGAAAGCGACCACGAAGCCCTGTAACAGGGCGCTCCAGGTATCCATGATTCAGTGTCCCCCCAGGATCCCGTGCAATATTCCGGTCGGCAGCGGCAGGCCAAGACCCCGGGTGAAACCGACAAAGGCGATGATGACGACGATGAGGCCGATCAAGGCGTCGCGTTTGCTCCAATGCCCCGCGAATCCGCGCGCGGTGAGGACGAACACCACCCAGGCCGAGGGAATGAAGCCGACAATCTTATAGCCAAGTGCACCGATGCAGAGGCCGGCGATGACCCATAACACTGTCGGCCAGTCGCCAGGCTCCGTCACATTCTCCGCATCGCTCACGGGGATGAGCGCGCCTTCATGGGGTGCTCCATCGCGCAGCGTCACCCAGCCGGCCCACGCGTTCGCAAGACCCAGGATGATCAAGCCACCGCCGATCAGGACCGGAAACAAACGCGGCCCCAGACTGTCCTGGCCCGGCAATGTGCCGACACCGAAGGTGACGACACAGATGCCAAGGCCGACGGCCAGCAGGGCACCGCCAATGACGATGCCCTGCCAGCGTTCGAAACCGCCGGGCTGAACGCCGCCCGGCTGATATTTTGGTGTACTCACGAAACCAGACCGATTTCCTTGAGCACGGCGGTGACCCGCGTTTCCTCGTCGGCGAGGAAAGCCGCAAAGGCATCGCCGGCGAGATAGGTGTCGATCCAGCCCTTGGTCTCCAAGGTCTTCTTCCAGCCGTCGGACTTCACCATCTGGTCGACCGCATCGAGGAGCCCTGCCTTGTCGGCATCGGCGAGTTCACCGGCACCGAACACACCGCGCCAGTTGGCGAGTTCGACATCGAGACCCGATTCCTTGAGTGTCGGCGCATCGAGGCCCGGCAGACGTTCGCCGGACGAGATGGCAAGGGCCCGCAATTCGCCGGCCTTGATCTGCGCTTCAAACTCACCGAGACCGCTGACGCCGCAAGTGACATGGCCACCCACGATCGCCGCCAGCGCTTCGCCGCCGCCGGAGAAGGCGACATAGTTGAGCTTGGTGACGTCGGCACCGGCTGCCTTGGCGATGAGGCCGGCAAGGATATGATCGGTACCACCGGCCGACCCGCCGCCCCAGGAGACGGACCCGGCATCGGCTTTCAATTTCGCGGCAAGATCGCCCATCGATTTGAGTTCGGAGGCCGCCGGCACGACGATCACTTCATACTCACCGGTGAGACGCGCGAGCGGCGTCACGTCCTTGAGCGAGACCGGCGATTTGTTGGTGAGAATGGCGCCCAGCATGACGAGGCCACCCACCAGAATGGCGCTGGCGTCGCCTTTGCGATTGGCAAATTGCGCCAAGCCTACCGTGCCGCCGGCGCCGGCGACATTCTCGACCTGCACGGCCTGGACGATGCCGGCCGTCTGCAGCACTTCCTGCATCGAGCGCGCGGTCTGGTCCCAGCCGCCGCCGGGCTTTGCCGGGGCAACCAGTGTCAGGGCCTCAAGCGCTGCAAACGCAGCACCCGGCAGCAGGATGCTGCCGCTGGTGGCAAGGGCAGCAAGAGCCGCGCCCGTTTTCAGGGCCTGGCGCCGCGTAATCTGGCGGCTTGTAAAATTATTCATTCTTATCCTCCCAGTTCATTTTTACGACGCTGCAACCATCTCCCCAGAGTTTGCGCGTCGCTGCGGAAAAAGAGGCAATGCCAGACACTCCCCTGTCCACACAATGCTGGGCCCAAGATTACAGGCCGATGCCGGGTGGTCAATGCGGCCATCACCCTGCTTTGGTCGGTAGTGCTTTTTTATGCGGCGCTGTTTTGGGTGAGTCGGAGAAAGCGAGATACTTGTTCGGATGTTCAATAATGGGGCGTGCAAGAGCGACGTCAAAAAACAAAGGGCGCGATAATCGCGCCCTTTCGGTTCAACCAGCTCAATCCAATACTGTCCCGGGCTTCTGGCCCGAACTGCCTAGCGGTTGAACACCGTCAACGGCGCCTGCAGGCTGTTTGCCTGAGCGTGCACGCCGCCCGCCACCAAGCCGGTGAGCAGCAGGACAGCCAGCCCCAATCTTGCCAAATTACGTAATGTCATTGTGAAACTCCTGACCCAAGAATTACACAACGTATATTTCACAGTCTTCGACTCTTTCAAGCACAAGGTCTGTGTGAATAGGCGATTATAACTGGTGTGAGAGTTTAGAAAAACTCAAGGCGGGAGATGGTGCGGAGCCATTATGATATTGATATATAATAATTATGCTCGTCCTCAGGCTTAGCTCTAGAGCCGCCCCCTAACACGCGTCATCCCCGGGCCTGACCCGGGGATCTACTTCAACCGCCAAGTTGTTGCCGTCTGACATATTCGTCATCCCCGGGCTTGACCCGGGGATCTGCCTCCACTGCCGAGACGCTGCGTCCAAGTACGCGTCTTCCCCGGGCATGACGGTTGAGGGTGGTGACAGCTGCGTTCCGCCCCTAAACCTCAATCACGACCTTGCCGAACGGACCACGGTCGAGATGATCGAGGGCTTCAGCCAATTCCCCGAAGGCATAGGTCCGGTCGATCACCGGCTTCAACCCCAGATGATCGACGGCGCGCACAAGATCCTCGAGTGCCCTTCGGTGGCCGACGCTGATCCCCTGGATGACCGGCGATTTCATGAGCAGCGGAAAGACCGGCCCCGAGATCTCGAAGCCTTCCAACACGCCGATGACCGAGATGATGCCCTCGACCGCCACCGCTTCCAGCGACCGGCCGAGGCTGGCACCACCAGCGATCTCCAGAATATGGTCGGCACCGCGATCCTGTGTCAGCCGGTGCACCGAAGCCACCCAATCGCCTTGCCGGCTGATGCCGTGATGGGCACCCAGCGCCTTGGCGCGGGCGAGCTTCTCCTCGCTGCCCGAGGTCACGATCACCTCGGCGCCGAGGGCCTTGGCGATCTGCAGGCCGAACAAGGCAACGCCGCCCGTGCCCTGCACCAGCACGGTATCGCCGGCCTTCAGTTTGCCCAGCTCCACCAGGGCAAACCAGGCGGTGAGACCGGCAATCGGCAAGGTGCTGGCTTCGGCATCGGTAAGACTGGCAGGCGATGCACTCAGCCAATCTTCCTTCAGCACCACATAGTCCGCGAGCATGCCGGGATAGAAACCGCCCAGCGTCTGATAGGCGGGCACGCGCGCAGTGCCGGGCCGCTTGCCGTCGATCCAGCCGGGAATGAAGGTCGACATCACCCGGTCGCCGCCCTTGAAGCGGGTGACACCGCTGCCGACAGCATCCACGACACCCGCCATGTCCGAGGCCGGCACGAAGGGGAAGGCCAACGGCAATCCCATGCCGGTCTCGATCACCAGCTTGTCGCGGTAGTTGAGCGAGACCGCCTTCACCTTGACCCGGATCTCGCCGGGGCCAGGGACCGGCACGGGTGCCGTGCCCTCTGCGAGATTCGCCCGGCCGATTGCCGACATGTGCCAGCTCTTCATGTCGCGGGCCGGTAGTTTGGCGGCCTTCAATTCCTGCATCATCTGCCACTCCTCTTGTTGAATGTCTGAAGAGAGGCTAGCGTCGAATATTCATCGTCAGTGGCGACAGTTTTTCCCATGATTGACGATCACAAGGATACAATGGAGATAGCATGTCGGACCGCCTGAATGTCTGACCGTCTTACCGGGGTCGCCGTCTTCGTCGAGGCTGTCGAAGCGGGTGGCTTCGCGGCCGCCGCAGCCAGGCTCAACCAGTCGCGCTCGGCGGTCGGCAAGACCGTGGCGCGGCTGGAGGCACGGCTCGGCACCCGCCTCTTCCACCGCACCACGCGCACGCAGAGCCTGACCGAAGACGGCCAGGCCTTCTATGAAAGCTGCCTCAAAGCACTCCACGAAATCCGCGCCGCCGAGGACATGCTGGAATCCGGCAAGCGCGACGTCGCCGGGCGCCTGCGCATCACCATGCCGGTCTTGTTCGGCCGCCGCTGCGCGGTCCCGATCCTCATAGCGCTCGCCAAGCAATATCCAAGGCTCGAGCTTGAGCTCTCCTTGAACGACCGGCTGGTCGACCTGGTCGAGGAAGGCTTTGACCTTTCCCTCCGCCTCGGCCCGATCGGCGCCGGCGACGGTTTGATGTCGCGGCGCCTGGCCAATCTGCGCCTGAGCGTTTGGGCGGCACCCGCTTATCTCGCTGCCCATGGCGAACCACGCAGCCTGCAGGACCTAGCCCAACACACCGCCGTCAACTATAGCCGGGGCGGCATCGACAAGGGCTGGCTGTTTCCGGACGGCAACGGTCAGCCGCGCCAATGCATGCCACCCACGGCCCTCCGCCTCGATGATCTGGAAGCCATGGCCGATGCGGGTGCCGCGGGGCTCGGCCTTGTCTGGCTGCCCTGCTGGCTGGTGCGCAGCTATGTGCAGGCGGGCCAGCTCGTGCGCATCCTCAGCGACATCCCGCCTTTTGAGATGGAAACCCATCTCCTCTGGGCGCAAAGCCCGCACATGCCCCATCGCCAGCGAATCGTCATCGACGCCCTGGTCGCCGGCCTCTCCGTGCCGATTACGTAATCAGGCGCCCGCAAGCAATATGTTCCTATTTTGTTCTTGACAAACTTATAGGAATTTCGTACCATCTGGCTTGCGCGCAGATCTGACGAACGGGCCGCCTGCATCCCGGGCCGGTCATCTGGAATTACTCGGTTGTCCCCGGCGCAAGCCCGCTTGTTTGGCGGCGCATGCCGGAGCCCTCGCGTTGGGGGTCTGGATGGTGGGGGCCGGTACCTTGGCCACACCGCCGCAACGCATCCTGGCCGGGGGATCGCCCCGGCCTCCTGGATCGGACGGAGACCGATCCCGTGACGGACCGGCGCGTGACCGGTGTCCCCCTGGACCGCGGTGGTGAGCGTCCCCCTTGGTACCGGCTGGGTGATCGGTCCGCCCATGGCCCCGCGGGAAAAAGCGGTGCGCCCCCCGGTTCCTGGGAGAAGGATCCCGGCAGCCAGCCCGTCGTCAACGGGGCCGGCAAAGGTGCCCGAGTGATTCCAGATGAACGGCCGCGTGAAAGATGAAAGGGCGTATGATGTTGCCGGATCGAAACCAGACTTCCAGGACCAAATGAGATTGCGCCCTTTATCGATTTTGACATTGCTGCTGGTGCTGACAGCCTGCGACTCTTGGGACTGGCGCGGGACCGGGCATAACATCCTGATGTCGGCCTGCGATTCCTTGAGCAACTGCACGGCAGGCCAATAGCCGACCACGTTGCGCCCTCTATGGCGCGAGCAACCCGCGCAGCCTGTAGAGCTGTTCTAGCGCTTCGCGGGGCGACAGCTCATCGGGGTTGATGTCTTTCAAGCTGGCCTCGACGGCACTGCCCTTGATCATGGGCGCCGCCGGTGCCTGCACCGAGAACAGCGGCAGATCGTCGGTCAGGCGCGAGAGGGCGCTCGCCTGGTCGCCCTTTTCCAGTGTCGCCAGCACTTCCTCGGCGCGGTGGATCGCTGCTGCCGGCAGGCCGGCAAGCTTCGCCACATGAATGCCGTAGGAGCGATCGGCGGCCCCCGGCCCGATCTCGTGCAGGAACTTCACTTCGCCCTGCCATTCCATGACGCGCATCGTGTAGGGCTTCAGCGCGGAAAGTGTCGAGGCAAGATGTGTCAGCTCATGATAATGCGTGGCAAAGAGTGCGCGGCAGCCATTCACCTCATGGAGATGCTCCAGGCACGCCCAGGCGATGGACAATCCGTCGAAGGTCGCCGTCCCGCGACCGATCTCGTCCAGGATCACCAGCGACCGCGGCGTCGCCCGGTTGAGGATCGCCGCCGTCTCCACCATCTCGACCATGAAGGTCGACCGCCCACGCGCCAGATCGTCGGCAGCACCCACGCGACTGAAGAGGCGATCGACGATGCCGATGCGGGCAGCCTTCGCCGGCACATAGCTGCCCATCTGTGCCAGGATCGCGATGAGCGCATTCTGCCGCAGAAACGTCGATTTACCGGCCATGTTCGGGCCCGTCACCAGCCACAGGCGGCGCTCGGGCGACAGGTCGCAATCATTGGCGACGAAGGCACCACCTTGGGTGCGCATGAGTGCTGCCTCGACCACCGGGTGACGGCCTGCAGTGATGATGAACTCAGCGCCCTCATCGATTTCCGGCCGCACCCAATCGCCGTCGCGCGCCAGTTCCGCAAGGGCGCTACCCACATCGATGAGGGCAAGCGCGCCTGCGGCCTTGGCGATCATCTCCTGGCGGCCGATCGTCTCGCCCACCAGATCGTCGAAGAGGCGCAGTTCCAGCGCCACCGCGCGGTCGCCGGCATGGACGATCTTGCTTTCCAGTTCCGCAAGCTCAGCCGTCGAGAAGCGCATCGCATTGGCCATGCTCTGGCGATGGATGAAGCGCGCGTCGCCTTTCAGCTTCTCGGCATGGAGCGGTGTTATCTCGATGTAATAGCCGATGACATTGTTGTGCCGGACTTTGAGGCCCGAGATGCCGGTCTCGTTTTTGAGGCGCGCTTCCAGCTCCAGGATGAGGGTGCGCGAATCTTCCTTCAAGGATCGATATTCGTCGAGTTCCGCGTGATAGCCCTTGGCGATGAAACCGCCGTCGCGGGTGAGCAGCGGCAGTTCCTCGGCAAGCGCCCGGCCCAGACGCTCGACCAGATCGACATGATGGCCAAGATCGGCATTGGCGGCTTGCAGCATCGCCGGCACAGGTGCCATGCGCTGCTTTTCGATGAGCGCACGGAAATCGGCAGTGGCCGCCAGACCGTCACGGATGGCGGCCAGATCCCGCGGTCCACCGCGCCCGGCGGTCAGGCGCGAAAGGGCGCGCTCCAGATCCGGGACACGGCGCAAGGCTTCGCGCAGCTGGTTGCGGAGATCATCCTCGCTCACCAGATATTGGACAAGATCGAGCCTGGCACTCACACCCTCGACCTCGGTCAGCGGGGCAGACAGCCAATCGGAGAGCAGCCGGCCGCCTGCGCCGGTCAAGCTGCGATCGATCGCCGCCAGCAGCGATCCCTGGCGTTCACCGCTGAGCGAGCGGATGAGTTCGAGATTGCGCCTGGTCGCGGCATCGATCTCCATCAAGGCGCCGTCAACCACCTGGCGCGGGGCGGAGAGACGCGGGATACGGCCCTGTTGCGTGAGCTCGACATAATCGAGGACAGCGCCGGCCGCTGCCACTTCGGCGCGGGTGAAGCTGCCGAAAGCATCCAAGGTTGCTGTCCCCAGGAACTTCTGCAGCCGTTTCCGCGCATTGTCGCTGTCAAAGCGTGCCGAGGGCAAAGGCGACAGGCGGCGCTTATAGTCAGCGAAGAATTCGAAGAGGTCGGGCCGCGCCAGCAGCCGGTCGGCAATCAGGATCTCGGTCGGATCGAGCCGCGCCATGGCGGCGGCGAGGTCGCGCTCGGAAACCTTCTGCACGAAGAAACTGCCGGTCGAGATATCGACCCAGGCCAGCCCCAGCTCACCACCGGCTTCGGTGACGGCCGCGAGAAAATTGTGGCGCCGCGCATCGAGGAGCGCATCCTCGGTGAGAGTGCCTGGTGTCACGATGCGTGTCACCGCGCGCTTCACCACCGATTTCGAGCCGCGCTTCTTGGCTTCCGCCGGGTCCTCGACCTGCTCGCAGACCGCGACCTTGAACCCCTGCCGCACCAGCTTGGAAAGATAGGCCTCATGCGCATGTACGGGCACGCCGCACATCGGGATTTCTTCGCCGGCATGGCGACCGCGCTTGGTGAGCGCGATGTCGAGGGCGGCCGAGGCCTTGACCGCATCCTCGAAGAACATTTCGTAGAAATCGCCCATGCGATAGAACAGCAACGCGTCCGCATGCTCGCGCTTGGCGCTCAAATACTGCGCCATCATTGGCGTCGCATCCGCCGAGTCGCGGGCCCATTGGGGCTGCTGCACCGCCGATTCCGTCACGCTGTTGATCCCGTCATCGCTCATGGGCGGCAGGCTTAGCATTGACCCCCAGGATTCGCTACCGGGGCATCCGCTGTCGGGGGCATCACTGCCCGGCACAGGGGCTGGATTTAATGCTTGACTTTATCGATCCGAAATTACTCGTTATACGATACATTATTGTATGGTGATTAACCATAAATGGTGAGCATCCGGCCACCAAAATAGGCTAATCATCTTAGACCATGTCGCCACAATGAACGCAAGAAAGCGTCAAAAGAAAATCATGAAAAAGTATCTCCTTCCCCTGCTCCTCCTGCTCGCCGCCTGCACCACCAACCATAAGCCCGTCGGAAAGATCACGCTGACCCACGAAACCTGGGGCTCCTACCAACAATATGCCGAGGCGATCAAACCGAACCGGCCGGGCGCTTTCGCCGTCAGCGTCGATGGCCGCAACTCCTATTACATTTGGTGCAAGGAACTCATGTGCATGGGTGGCCCGACCTATAAGCACGATGCGTTGAAGGCCTGCGAACGCTACGGCAAGGATTGCGTCGTGTTCGCGTTCCGGGGTGATATCCTGGTCAATTACGAGGTCGAGGAGATCGCCAAGGTGGCGCAACAGCAGAATACCCAGCCCGCCACACCAATCGTGAGCGCGCCGCCGGCCAAACTGCGCATCTCCAGCGCCTTGCGCAAAGAGGTCGAGAACTATCTCGCCAATTCTTCCGCAAAGGGCAACGAGTACCGCTATCTCGCGATCAACGATTCCGGCGACAAAATAGGCGTGTCGACCCGTTGCACGATCAGAAAGTTCGGTTGGAAGGCCGAAGGGTGCACGGGCGAACCAATGGCGGAACGCCGGGCGCTCGACGATTGCGGCAGCGAGTGCCGCATCATCTATCACGGCACCCAAAAGATTGGCCGGTTCGAGATCGAGTGGTATTGACCGGTCACTATCCCTTTCGGCGCATCCGGTCCGCAAGGATCACCAGCAGGATGCCTGGCACAAACACCACCGTGGCGATCGCCGGATAGAGCGGCGAGGACCCGGTGGCGATGCCGGAGAAGACGAAGGTGGGCAGGGTCCGCGTCGAACCGGCGAGGCTGTAGGTGAGATAGAAATTCCCCCAGCTCAGCAGGAAGGCAAAGATCCCGGCCGAGAAGATGCCGGGCCACAGCAGCGGCAGCGTCACATAGCGATAGACCTCGAACGTGGTGGCGCCGCAATCCCGCGCGGCATCTTCCAGGGTGCTATCGAAATTGAACACCTGCACCGCCACGATCACCATGGCGAAGGGCGTGATGTAGACGATGTGGCCGATGATCGCCGTAACAATCCCGGTGTTGAAATTGAAGGTCCGTCCCAGCACCGAGAACCAGAGCAGCAAGACGATCCCCAGCAGCAATTGCGGAAAGGCAAGCGGTGCCGCGCTGAGGCCCGTGAACGGTATCCGCAAACGAAAGCGATAGCGAACGGCCACGATCGCCGCCGCCGAGCCGATCAATGTTGCGAACAAGGTGGCCACCACCGCGATCACGGTCGAATTGTAGAGCGCATCGCCGGCACTGCTGTTCTCGAACAGGCTCGCATACCATTTCAGCGAGACACCCTCGAACGGCAGGGTCGGATAGCGGCCTTCCTGGAACGAGAAGGCGATAAGCGTGAAGATCGGGATGTAGAAGAAGATCAGCACCGCTGCCGTGGCGCCGTAGAGCAGCACATTGGCGAGCCGTGCCTCGGTCCGCGCGTTCAGCCAGGGTGTGGGTGTCGGATAGGCCATCACGTTGGTCCCATATGGCGCTTCAGCGAATAGACCCGGTTGAACAGCAGCACCAGGAACACCGCCACCACCATGAGGACGAGCGTGAGGGCTGCCCCCAGCGGCCAGTTCACGCGGGTCTCGAATGTCTGGCGGATGAGTTCGGCCGACATCGGTGATTTGCCGCCACCCAAAACCTTGGGCTCAAGAAACACACCGACCGCGAGGAGGAAGATGAGCACCGAGGCCGCCCAGATGCCGGGCCGTGCCAGGGGCAAGGTCACTTCCCAGAACGCGCGGAACTTGCTGGCACCCGCATCATAGGCAGCGAGGATCAGCGACCGGTCGATGGCGTCGATCGAGAGATAGATGGTGAAGATGGCAAAGGAGAGCAAATTGTAGACCATGCCCAGCATGGTCGCCCAATCGGTGAACAGGATGTTGACCGCATCGCCTTCGAAGCCGGTGAGCCGTGCGATGTAATTGGCGGCCCCGTTCTTATCGAGAAACAGCACCCAGCCGAAGGTCTTCAAGGTGGCGTCGGTGAGGAAGGCGAAGGTGATCAGCACCTTCACATGATCCTGGTAGGCGCGGAGCCGTGTTGCCAGCGCATAGGCCACCGGAAAAGCGATCAGCAGACAGAGCAATACGCAGGCGACGGCCATGAACAAGGTATGGCCCAGGATCGTCCAGTAATGCGGCTTGGTGAAAATATCGGTCCAGGTTTCCAGCGACCAAGTCCAGGTCAGCTGGAAATTCTTGGTGCGCTGGAAGGTGAGCGCCACCGTCATGAGAAGGGGGGCGAGGAAAAAGCCGGTCTGCAGGATGACACTGGGCAGCGCCTTGCCCAGCAACTCCGGATCACGCCAGGACCGGTCGATCTCGCCGCTCATGCTGCTGCTCGTTCGCGGAACACATAGATATCGCGCTTCGCCCAGCCAAGGCGCACCTTGTCACCGATATCCGCGGGCTGGCGCGAGGCACCGGGCAGTTCAAAGATCACCGGTGCTCCATCTGCCATGCTGCTGCGAAACTGCACGGTGCCACCCTTGCAGAAGACCTCCGTGATGATGACCTCGATGCTGAAATCGGCGTTCTCGCCGGGTGCCAGCGGAATCATGAGTTCCGGGCGCACCATCAGCAGGGCCGGGCCGGTGCCGAGACCTGCTGCCACGAAGCCCGCCGGCACACGCGGATCGGCAGCGACGAGACCTGGCGCCCGCAGGACCGCGCCCTGGGAATTATTCTCGGCAATCTCGACCGGAATAAGATTGGTATCGCCAATGAAGCCCGCCACGAAACTGTCCGCCGGGTGATAGTAGATGTCGTTGGGACCGCCCATCTGTAGAATCTCGCCGGCCCGCATGACGCAGATGCGATCCGCCAGCATGATCGCTTCTTCGAGATCATGGGTCACATGGACGAAGGTCACGCCGACGCTGCGGTGCAGGCGCTTCAGCTCGGCCTGCAGCACTTTCTTCAGCTTCACGTCGAGGGCCGAGAGCGGCTCGTCGAGCAGCAGCAATTTCGGCTCCGAGATCATCGAGCGCGCCAGCGCCACGCGCTGCTGCTCGCCGCCCGAGAGCTGGCGCGGGAATCGGGTGAGATATTCCGGCTTCAGCTGCATGAGCTCAATCATCGCCATGACGCACTTGGCGATCGTGGCCGCATCGACTTTGCGCAGCTTCAGCGGAAAGCCGATATTGTCGGCCACACTCATATGCGGAAACAGCGCCAGCTTCTGGAACACCATGCTGGTCGGCCGCGCCGCTGCCGGCACACCCAGCATCTTCTGCCCGTCGATGGCGATGCTGCCGCTATCGGGTTCCTCAAAGCCGGCGATGTGTTTCAAAAGCGTGGTCTTGCCACAACCGGACGGCCCCACCAGGGCGATGAACTCGCCCTGCGCCACGTCGAGCGAAACGCCCTTCAGCGCCTGATAGGCGCCGAAGTTTTTTCGCAGATCGCGAATTTCCAGAATGTTGCCCGCCATGCCGTTTCTTATTCCTTCGCCCTATACAACCTTGTCATCCTCCGCGAAGGCGGAAGATCCACGAGTTGCTTTCGTCAATTGCCAACAAACTCGTGGATGGTCCGCCTTCGCGGACCATGACAATAAGTAAAGAGTTATTAGAGAATAAACGCCCCCGGCCTCTTTGAATAGGCCGGGGGCGTTTACGCGCCGTGCGCCAGCGCTTACTGCGCCGCTGCCAGTTCTTCCTGCCAGATCGCCAGCATCTCGTCGATGTTGGGGGCGATCCGGTGCATCTGGGAATTGTCCCAGGCGTGCCACATGTAATCGGTCTGCAGGATGCTCTTTTCTTCCGGCGTATAGAGCTCTTCCACAGCCTTGTTGGTCACGACGTTGCAGGTAGTGTCGAGCAGCGACAGCACATGGCCCGCATCCTTGGAAACCACGTGCTTCAGGAGCTTCTGCGCCAGTTCCGGCTGGTCGGTTTCCTTGACGATCGCCGTGGCCTCGACCCAGATAATGCCCTGCTTCAGGCCGTTCTTGGGATCCGGCACCGTCGCCATGATGTTCTTGTGGCCCTGCTTCCTGACCGCCGAGGTGAGGTAGGAACCGGCTCCGATGCAGCCCAGCAGCGACCCGTCAAGCAGGCCCTTCTGCGCTTGCGTGAGATCCGCCACCAGCGTGCGGGTGTTCTTGAACATGGCGCGCAACACCTTGCGCACTTCTTCCAGCTGTGCGGCATCCAGTTCCTGATAGGGATCGATGCCGGCATGGAGCGCCATGGGCAGGATCGGCCAATCGCCCCAATCCATGACGCAAATCTTGTCCTTGTTCTTGGCATCGAACACCGGGTCGTAGGAGCGCCAGGTGTCGGGATCGGTGATGTCGGTGTTGATGCAGCCACCGACCCAGCCCCAGCGTGTGGCGACACCGATGGTCTTGCCGTCCGAAATCAAAGGCTCGAAGGGCGGCTTGAACTGGTCATAGAAGGTCGCATAGACGTCGGCATAGTCATCGGGGTTAAGTTCCATGGCAAGACCCGCCGGACCCATGCGCGTGACCCAGGGCATGTCGGTGGAGACGATATCGACCTCGCGCGAAGCGCCGGCCTGCAATTTTGCAAAACCGCCCGGCGAGTCGACGATGAGATCGAAGGCGATGTCGACATCGTTGGCGGCCTTGAAAGGATCGATGATGCGTGGGTCGTTATAGCCTTCCCAGCACATATAGCTCATCTGGCTCGCAGCACGGGCGGGCTTGCCGAAGGTGAGCCCGCTCATCGCCGCGACACCCGCGGCGGCACCGGCCGATTTCAGCAGGCGGCGTCGCGTCATGCCGGCATCGTCGAGGCCCATCGCCTTGATCTGGTTCTGATAGAATTGCGGCAGGTCACTGTACCAGGACATCTCAAACCCTCCCTAGGAACGTGCGGCCATGAAACGTGCGGGCTGGCCGGATGTTGCGCGAATGCGTCTTCTGGGCCGCCGCAAAGCCGAAGGTATCTTGAGCCCTTTCATGGGGGCTGGCGATATCCCCGGGGAGATAGAACGGGACTGACGGGATATTGCCAGCATGATCTCATCCCCTCTCCCCTCGCGAGAGAGGGTCAGGGTGAGGGGGGTGGTCGGTTCGAGCGCGCTGAAAGACCCCCTCACCGGCTCGCTTTGCTCGCCACCCTCTCCCGCGAGGGGAGAGGGTTCAATATCGCGAGTTACCAACGAGCGTGGACATCACCCCACGAAACTCAGAAACGCGGCGAACAGCTCGGCCTGGGTCGACAAGCCCAGCTTCCGGTAGATGTTCTTCCGGTGCACCTTCACCGTGCCTGCCGAGATGTCGAGGAGATGCGCGACCGAGCCCGTCGAGTGGCCCTGGAGAATGAGCGAGACGATCTGGCGCTCTCGCTCGGAGAGTTGTTTGGCGCCGAATTCGGTATAGGCGGCAGTGACTTGTGCGGCATCCCGGTGGCGGGGGCGTGTCAGGCTGGCAGGTGCCGCAACACTTGCCCAATGCCGCGCACACAGGCCGGAAATGGCCGGCGCCAGGGCTGCCAGAAGATCCATGTCGGACCGGCCCAGGTTTGACCGAATGGGGGCCTGACCGTCGTCCCAGCGCGCCAGCGACAGCACCCCCGTGGCATCGGCGAGCGGGAAATAGAAACCAACCTCCTCGCGGATTCCGGTCAGGGAATAATGGGTGCGGAAATATTCGCTCTGCCGGAACCGGTCGGGGGCGATGTCGCGCAGGCGGTAGCAGCCGGATTGCACGCCCGCCGCCACTTTCTGGAAAAACGGGTCCAGCACATAAGGCGCCGCGCAATAGGCGTTGATCACCACCTGGCGCTGCGGCGCCGGCAAAGTGTCACCCAGCGCCAGTGGCCGGCCGGCACCGCGATAGGCAAAGACCATCAGGAAATCGAAATCAATGAGCCGCGTCACCGCGCGCAGCAGGGTGGGGCCGAAACTCTCCTGGTCCAGCTCCGCCAGCATCTCGGCCATGCCCCGGTTCCACTGTTCCAGCAACTGGCTGGAACGTGTCATCGGCAGGCGGCGCTCTGGCAGCGCGGCACTTTCGGGCGCTATCGCTTTGGAGATATGGGGGCGGGCGTGGGTCAGGGTCTATACTCCGGCCATCGGCAAGGGTTGTGTCGCGCGCCAGAATGCCGGTGCCGGCGCAGAACTGTCAAATTGACGGCAGATATGAGGGGAACACCATGCAAGGCACCATGAAGGCTGCAATCCTGCGCAAGGCCGGCACGGCATTGAAGATCGAGAAACTGCCGATCCCGCAGGCCGGCCCCGGCGAAATCCTGATCAAGGTCACTGCCTGCGGTGTCTGCCATTCCGATCTTCATGCGGTCGATGGCGATTGGACCCCAGGCCCCGTCTTGCCGCTCATCCCTGGCCATGAAGTGGCTGGCCATGTGGCGGCCATCGGCACCGGCGTGAAGGGTTTCCGTCTGGGTGATGCGGTCGGCGTGCCGTGGATGTACAGCGCCTGCGGAACCTGCGAATTCTGCCTCGCCGGCATGGAGACGATCTGCAAGGCGGGCGAAGCCACCGGCTATTCCAAGCCCGGCGGCTATGCCGAGTTCATGGTGGCTGACGCGAAATTCGTGGCGCGCCTGCCCAAGAACACCGATCTCTATGCGATGGCGCCGATCCTTTGTGCCGGTGTCACAACCTATCGCGGATTGAAGCGCACCAAGACCAAGCCCGGCCAGTGGATGACGGTGTTCGGCATCGGCGGTCTCGGGCACATCGCCGTTCAATACGCCGTCGCCATGGGCATGCGCGTGGTCGCCGTCGATGTCGATGACGAAAAGCTGAGGCTCGCGAAGAAGCTCGGCGCCGAGTTGACCGTCAACGCCAAGAAAGTCGACCCGGTTGCGGAGATCCAGTCCAGCATCGGCGGTAGCCACGGCGCCGTCGTCACCGCCGTCGCCCCGCAGGCCTTCGAGCAGGCGGTGGGCGTCCTGCGCCCGGCCGGCACTGTCGCCTATATCGGCCTGCCCGGCGGCAAGTCGGATCAGATCCGCACCTCGATCTCGCAGATCACCAATTGGGAACTGACCGTCACCGGCTCAAATGTCGGCACGCGGCTCGACCTCAACGAAGCCGTCGCCTTCGCCCTCAATGGTCTCGTCAAAGCCAAGATCCAGAAGGCGCCGCTCACCCAGATCAACAAGATCTTCGCCGACATGCGCAAAGGCAAGATCGTCGGCCGCATGGTGCTGGATATCGCGTGATACGGACGCGCTATTGTTCCCTCTCCCCTACGTGGGAGAGGGGGTCGTTCGTGCGGACTCGTTGAGAGGTCCCCCTCGCCCGCTCGCTGACGCTCGCCACCCTCTCCCACCGCCGACGAATGTCGGCCTTCGCCGACTGTGGGGCGAGGGTTTCCGTGCCACCCCTCACATCTTTGTTCTTTTCGCTGTTCCCCTTTAACTCCGGGCGGTTTCATGCAAGCCTGCGGGAAAGAGATCAGGGGAGAACGCGCCGTACCATGACGACGAAGAAACCGACGATTACCGAGGAAGATGCGCTGCAGTTCCATGTCATGGGGCGGCCGGGCAAGATTGAGATCATCGCCTCGAAGCCATTGACCACGCAGCGCGACCTCTCCTTGGCCTATTCGCCGGGCGTGGCCTATCCCTGCCTCCATATCGCCAAGGATCCCAGCACGGCCTATGACTATACCGCCAAGGGCAATCTGGTGGCGGTCATTTCAAACGGCACGGCTGTCCTCGGTCTTGGGGACCTCGGTGCCCTGGCCTCGAAACCGGTGATGGAGGGCAAGGCGGTCCTCTTCAAGCGCTTTGCCGACATCGATTCTATCGATCTTGAGGTCGACACCAAGGACGTCACCGAATTCGTCAATTCCGTGCGCTATCTCGGCCCCTCCTTCGGCGGCATCAATCTTGAGGACATCAAGGCGCCGGAATGTTTCATCATCGAGCAGCAATTGCGCGAGCTGATGGACATCCCCGTCTTCCATGACGACCAGCATGGGACAGCCATCATCGCCGCCGCCGGCCTTCTCAACGCCATGCACCTCACAGGGCGTACCTTCAAGAACACGAAGATCGTGGTCAATGGTGCGGGTGCTGCCTCGATCGCCTGTGTCGAACTAGTGAAGGCCATGGGCCTGCCCCACGACAATGCCATCCTGTGCGACACCAAGGGGGTCATCTATCAGGGCCGTACCGAGGGCATGAACCAATGGAAATCGGCCCATGCGGTCAAAACCGATGCGCGCACGCTGGAAGAAGCGATGAGCGGCGCCGACGTGTTCCTCGGCCTCTCCGTGAAGGGCGCCGTGACCCCTGCCATGGTCAAGAGCATGGCCGACAAGCCGATCATCTTCGCCATGGCCAATCCCGACCCCGAGGTAACGCCGGAGGAAGTGCACGCCATCCGCTCTGACGCCATCGTCGCCACCGGGCGCTCTGACTATGTGAACCAGGTCAACAACGTCTTAGGCTTTCCCTATATCTTCCGCGGCGCCCTCGATGTCCGCGCTTCCACCATCAATGATGCGATGAAGATCGCCGCCGCCCACGCCATCGCCGATCTGGCGCGCGAGGATGTGCCGGACGAGGTCGATGCCGCCTATTCCGGCCGCCGCCTGCGCTTCGGTCCGGAATATATCATTCCGGTCCCCTTCGATCCGCGCCTCATCACCCATGTGCCGCCGGCGGTTGCCAAGGCCGCGATGGATAGCGGTGTCGCACGGAAGCCGATCATCGACATGGACGCCTATGTGGCATCCCTGGCCGGCAGGCTCGATCCCGCCGCGGGTTCCCTGCAGCTCATCTTCGAGCGCGTGCGCCACAACCCGAAACGCATCGTGTTTGCGGAAGGGGAAGAGGAAAAGGTCATCCGTGCCGCCATCGCGTTCCGCTCGGCCGGCTACGGCACGCCGGTGCTGGTAGGCAGGCCGGAGCGCATCGCAGAAACGATCAAGAACCAGAGCCTCCATGATGCTGAAGGGCTGGAAGTCGTCACGGCCGCCACAACACCGCACCGCCAGCACTATCACGACATGCTCTATGAACGCCTGCAGCGCAAAGGTATCTTGAGCCGCGATGTGCAGCGCATGGTCAACCAGGACCGCAATGTGTTCGCGGCCTGCATGGTGGCGGCGGGACATGCCGATGCGATGGTGACCGGTGTGACGCGCAGCTTCAATGTCTGCCTCGACGACGCGCTCCGCGTCATCGACCCCAGGCCCGGCCAGACCCTGATGGGGCTCACCATCCTGGTGGCCGGCGGGCGCACGGTGCTGCTGGCCGACACCAACGTCCATGAACTGCCGGACGCCGAACAGCTCGCCGACTTCGCCATGCAATCTGCCGCCATCGCGCGGCATCTCGGCCATGAGCCGCGTGTGGCTTTGCTCTCCTTCTCGAACTTCGGCAACCCGCCGCGCGAGAAGGCGGTACGCATCCGCGAAGCCGTCCTGGTGCTCGACCAGCGCCGCGTCGATTTCGAATATGAAGGCGAGATGCAGGCCAACGTCGCGCTCAACTACGGCCTGATGAAGGAGCTCTACCCCTTCACCCGTCTCTCCGGCCCCGCCAACATCCTCATCATGCCGGCCCTCCATTCCGCCAACATTGCAGCGAAGCTGATGCAGGAACTGGGAGGTACGTCCTTCGGCCCGGTGCTGGTCGGCCTCTCGAAGCCGGTCCAGATCGTCCAGACCGGCGCCACGGTCAACGAACTGGTGACGGCGGCAGCGTTTGCGTCACTAGCCACCACGCCCTTGAGTACGCAGCACCGGTGAGCATGATTTTTCGCCGACTGGCTCTCGGCCTCGCGCTGATCTCTCTGCTGCCGGCCGCGGCTGCGGCCGAGGACCGCACGGTGCTGCTGGCGAAATTCTTCGATGGGATGAGGACGGAGAATTACGCCCAAGCGGTCGCGAGCTTCCTGCCGATCATGCTGGGACCGCGACAGCCGCAGACGAAAGTCGGGCGCCATTGCATCGCCGCGCTGAAAGCGACTGATACGGCGGCAGCCAACAAGGCCTGTGCCGCCTTCGCCAAGGAATCGCCGGGTGATGCGCAGGCGCCTTTGTCGCTGGGACTTGCCAGGCTGTTGGCCAACGATCCCGACGCGGCATCGCGGGAATTCTTCGCGGCGGCGAAGATCATGCCGCCTTTTGAACCGGCTCTGTTCATCTCTCTCTTCGGACGGCCGAATTCCAGTCGCGGCATGACAGCACTCGACCGCATTCATATCCCCGCCACCGAGCAAGCGAACTTCGACCAGGCCCTACTGGATTTCGGCAAAGGTGATTTCGCCGCCGCTGCGCATGGCCTTCAGCAGGTCTACGATGCCGGCGCTACCACAGGCACAGTGCCGCTGATGCTATTCGTGGCTGATAAACACGCCGGCAGGAAGCCAACCGTAGATCTGGCAAGCGATCCGAACGATGATGCCGACTATCACATGTTGGCGCAGGCCCTGCGCGGTGACAAAACGCCGAAGGAGGCCTTCAGCGAGTTCAGTCTTAAGCGGGGTGAGAACGCAGCCGACTATGCCCGCAATCGATTCTTCCTGGGTGAAGCTGCCCTCCTCCAGGGGGACAAGGAGGGTGCGATCCGTTATTTCAAAAAGGTGCTCGCGGCGAAACAACCGAGTGCCATCGAATCCGACCTCGCCACCGCCGAACTAAAGCGCCTGGCAGTGCAATAGACACTTGTCTCGCTGCCCGCCACGTCGCTCAGCACACGGCAGGGCAAAAGAAAAATGCGGGAGGTGGGTTTCCCCATCTCCCGCACCCAGCTACTTGGTGACGTTGACGAAGGGCACGGATGAGCCCGGCACCATGGTCGACGGCAGCTTGCCATCCCAGCGCTCGGCAGCGATGAGCGCGATGAGATCAGGGTTGGCGCGCAAGGGTTCCGCACGGGCCTTGATCGCCGCCGCTTCAGCCTCGCCGCGGGCCTTGATGGCCGAGGCTTCAGCTTCACCCCGCGCCTTGGTGGCATAGGCTTCGGCATCGGCGGTAGCGCGCGTCGCCTGGGCCTTGGCCTCGGCTTCAGCAACCTGACGCTGGGCATTGACCTTTGCATGCTCCAGTTCCTGGCGTGCACGCTTCACGTCTGCTTCCGCTTTTGCCGCCGCTTCGGCCGCATCTTCGTATCCGTCCGAGAAATCAATATTCTCGATCTGCAGGCTTTCGACGATCAGGCCACGGCCAGCCATGTCAGCTGAGATGAGTGCCAGAATGGCACCGCTGACCTTCTCGCGCGCACCAATCACCTCGGCTGCAGCGTATTGGCCGAAGACTTCCTTCAGGCGCTTCTGCACCACCGGCAGCAGCAGCTTCGATCCATAACCGGTGCCGACGGTCGAATACATGTCGAGCACACGATCTGGCGCCAGCCGCACGTTGACGGACGCTACGACATCCGCCTGCTGAATATCTCGGCTATAGGCCTGGATATTGTCGAACTGAACCTTTTCGGTCTGTACCGACATGTCGACGACACCATCGATCAACGGCACTTTGAAACCGAGACCAGGTGCCGCTTCACCGACGACAGCGCCGTTGCGCACGAGCACGCCACGATAGCCTTCCGGCACGGTGTACCAGGAGCCCATGACCGCCAGAAAAAAGGCGAGCACGAGCAAGCACATGAAGCCGATGCCGGCAACACGCGAGAGATACATCTTCATTGTCTCCAGGAGTTAGCGATGGATCTTGACCGATCCGGTCGGCGTGGATTGATCTCCGCACCGTTCCAAGGAGATTGTGGACCAATCGTAAATATTCAATCCGCTCCAACTGCTGTTCGCTGAATAAGCGCAATTTTCAAATCGCGACAGGCACTTGCACCGACCGATTTTTTTATGCCGCCCTCTGGGATTGCGACCGATTCTCGGTCTCATTCTGATGTGGCGGGACGCGCTGGGCGTTGAATATGGCGGGCTCTAGACGTGCTGCAGGATGTTGAGGAGCTTGCCGAACGGATCGCGGATATAGAAGCGGCGGACACCCCAGGGTTCGTCGGCGGGGCCGTATTCGAGTTTGATGTGCGCTTTCTTGACGCACGCCAGCGCTTCGTCGAGATCGTCGACCTCGATCGAGAGGTCCGGCACCTCTGTGCCGGAGCCGCCCTCCGAGGCGATGCTGATCTGCACGTCCATCTTGGTGCCCACGCCATAGGTGGCGATCCAGCCATGGTCCATGAGGAGATCGAGGCCGAGCACATCTCGGTAGAAACGCTGCGCCGCCGCCACGTCCGGTGTCGCGATATTGGCGACGATGCGCTTCACCTTCATTTCGTCACCTCTAGAGGACACTCTGCGGCACGCCGGTCACGCGTTCCACGAGCCAGCGCCGCGTCTGCAGCATCGCCTGCACCGTAGGCCCGAGGCCCAGCGCCACGACCAAGGTGCCAAGGCCGACCGTGCCGCCCAGCAGCCAACCGATGATGAGCGCCATCACCTCGACGATGGTGCGCGCAAGCCGAATGGAGAAACCGAATTTCTTGTTGAGCCCGACCATCACCCCATCGCGCGGACCGGTGCCGAGCTTTGCCGGCAGATAGAGCGCGCTGCCGATCGCCATCAACAGGATGCCACCCAGCATATAGGCCCAACGCAGCACCATGTTTTCCGGCGCATCCAGGATGGCGAGGAAGAATTCCGCCGACGGGCCGATCACCACGGCATTGAGGACCGTGCCGATATGGGGTTTCATCTTCAGAGGGATCCACAGCAGCAGGACGCCGACGCTGGTCACCACGCCGGCCCAGCCGATGCCGATCCCCAGATGATTGCCAAGGCCCTGATGGAAGACGTCCCACGGCGAAAGGCCGAGATTGGCCCGCACCTGCAAGGCGACCGCGAGGCCCCAGATGACAAAACCGATAAGCAACGGCAAGAGTCGCTTGAAGAGGAAATCGGACATGAAGGGGGCCACGTTGATTGCTGGGTCACCCTGCATAAGCGAGCCGCCGCCCGCTGACAACAGCAGCAGCCTGCAGGCCAGCTATGCAAGCTCCCCCTCTCCCTAACCCTCCCCCACGTTGGGGGGAGGGGGAAAGGGTCCGGACTTTTGCAGTTAACTCCACAGCAATGCGGCAGACGATCACGGCCTGCCCGAGACATCCGCACTGTCGCCCGGACGAGCCTGCAAATGCCGCAGATGGCCGATCATTTCGTCGAGCCGGTCCAGCACATGGCGGCTTGCCGCGGCCAGACGCTGCACTGCAAGATCAACCCCAGGCGGGTCTACGCCTGGATAGGTGCCGACGAAGATCCCGTCTTCCGCCACCAGCGACTGCAGATCATCGGCCAGCTGCGCGCGCAATGTGGCGGCGGCGGCGGCCATGGCGGCAAATTCCCGCAAGGTGCCGGCGTCAATCGCCCGGCTGCCGACCGTCGCCTGCAGGCGACTGAGCGAGGCAAGGCCCGTCTCGATGAAACCGGCCGTCTGGGCAAGCTTCGCCTCGCTCAGAAAATGGAGCGTGTCGCCGCTCACGCCGATTCGCGCACGGTGGCGATGAACTGGGTCACCTGGGCGCGCAACAGCTCCGATTGCTTGCCAAGGTCGGCCGCGGCACTCAGAACCTGCGAGGCGGCATGACCCGTTTCGCCCGCTGCCACGGTGACGCCGGCGATGTTGCTGGACACCTCGCTGGTGCCTTGGCTGGCCTGCAGCACATTCCTTGAAATTTCCTGGGTGGCAGCGCCCTGCTCTTCGACCGCCGCCGCGATGGTGCCGGAAATCTGGCTCATCTCGTCGATGATGCGGGCGATCGACTGGATGGCATTGACCGATTGCTCGGTCGCCTGCTGGATACTGCCGATCTTGGCGCTGATATCGTCGGTGGCCTTGGCCGTCTGTGTGGCAAGATTCTTCACTTCCGACGCCACCACAGCAAAACCCTTGCCAGCATCGCCGGCACGCGCGGCTTCGATCGTCGCATTCAAAGCCAGCAGATTGGTCTGGCTGGCAATCTCGCTGATCAGCTTCACCACGTCGCCGATTGCCTCGGCTTCCGTCGACAGGCTGTTCACCACCTCATTGGTGCGCGTGGTCTCATCCACCGCCTTCCTGGCGACAGCGGCGGATTGGGCAACCTGGCGGCCGATCTCGGTGATCGAGGAGGTGAGTTCTTCGGTTGCTGCCGCCACCGTCTGCACGTTTGCCGTGGCTTGTTCGGCAGCAGCGGCAACGGCGGTCGATTGGCGGTTGGTCTGTTCCGCGGTCGCCGACATGCCCTGGGCCGATTTTTCAAGCTCGGTTGCCGAGGAAGAGACCGTGCCGACGATGCCCGAGACCGAGGCCTCGAACGCGTCGGCCATCTCGTTCATGGCGCGCTGCTGGTCGGCGGCGGCCTGCCGCTTCAACGCCTCCTGTTCGGTGGCGAGGTCGCGCGCCTTGATCATGTTCTCCTTGAACACCTGGGTCGTGGCCGCGATCTCGCCGATTTCATCTTTGCGCTTGGTGCCATAGATGTCGGTCTCGAGATTGCCGCCGGCGAGGCCGCGGAGACACTCGACCATGCGGCGGATCGGCTGCACGATGCCTTTTTGCGAGACGATGAGCCCCAGGCCCAGCCCCACCAGGATGCCCGCGATGGCGCCGATGATCATGGTCTTGCTGGCGAAGGCGTAGAGCGCTGTCGCCTCCGCCGTGACGCTGTCGGCGTGATCGTTCAAGACCTTGGTGTTGGCAATAAGGGCCTGCTCGACCGCTTCGGCCTTCTTGCGGCTGGCCATGGTCTGGTCGAGCAAGGTGCGCTGCGCCTCGCCAATGGCGATGGCGCTGCCGCTGCTCTGTGCCAGTGCAATCGTCTGCTGCAGGGATTCGAGATACTCCTGATAGGTACTGCGTACGGTGGCAAGCACGGCGGCCTGGGCATCGTCCGCCGCGGCCTCGGCCGAGGTCAGGCGCTCTTCCAGCTCGGCCCGCTGCTTGTCGATAAAGGCCACGGCCTCGGTGAGATTGCTGCCCGTGGGATCGACCGTGATGCGGAATTCGCCCCGGTTGAGGGCGATGATGTTCTGGCGCATGCGGGCGCTCAAGACCGATTTATCGCCGGCCGCAGCAAGTTCGCCGGTCGCCTCGTGCAGCGAATGCAGGCTGAACACGCCGGCCGCAGTGATGGCGCCTGCGACGAGCCCGAGGAGGACGATGATGCTCAGAACCTTGGTGGCGATCCGGTAGCTGCCCAAATTCATGTGACTGACCATTTCCAAAAAAGGCGGCGAGCGGCGCGGCCGGAAGGCCTGTCGCTTGCGACGCAGAAAGTGCTTATCGATCGGCTCAAACCTGCGGTGTAGCTGGCCAGCGGTGTCGCCGGCGGGCATGCGCTGCCCTAACCAAGCACCCCAAGACCCCGCAACCCAAACCCCCGCAACCCTGGGTGGGTTTTGCCAATGGCAGGCCGATGGACGCGTGATAGGATGGCCATGTTGCAGGACCGCCCTGTTGACGCCGAGAAGTGCCCCGGGACGTGCCCTGGGAAGTGCCAGCCGTTGCGCGTGGGTCCGTAGCGGGGATGTCCGGGCACGGATTCAGCGTCAGCATGACTCGGAGCAAGGCTCGGAAGCGCCGAAATCTGGTGTTCCATAAATGGACAACCAGGATCCGTACCCCGAAGGTGCTGCGGCATCTTCACACCACCAGCCGGGCGGGGAGATCCACAAAATTGTCCAATACCCTGAAATACTTGAGAGTAAAATCCCGGTGTCGCATGGTTCCCCCAACCCTTGCCGCCCCTGCCATCCACAGAAATAGAGTGCCAGAAATGGATATCCATTTCAAGACTAGATTCTTATTTTTGGACGAATCGTGGGATTCTTGTCCGATTCCATCCATGCAGGCGCGGCCTTCGTTCCTAGCTGACTGTCTCTCCAATGGATCAACGGGCCGTGGCTCAGGCGCGTGACATGGGGGCCATGGACAGCTTCACGAAGCGGCTGCGCAGCGCCGTTGCGCAATCGGGGGGTGCCACGCACGTCGCCCAGACCAGCGGCATCCCGCTCAGCACGCTCAACAATTATCTGGCTGGCAGATCGGAGCCCAAGCGGCTGGCGCTTACCGCCCTTGCCCGCGTCCTGCGGCGCGATCTTGCCTGGCTGCTGACCGGCGATGGCAGAGCCCCGGCAGCTGCCGTCGCCGACGCTGGCCCAGTTCTGGTGCCGGGGCTGGCGGATCCCGATCTCCTGGCCGAGGTGATGGAGGCGATGCTCTCGCTCTATGCCGAACTGGGCCGCCGGCCGGCACGCGCCGGCATCGGCCGCAAATGCGCGCAGATCCACAACGCGATCACCGCCACCGCTGAGACCGCCCATGAACGGCGGCGCATGCTGGATCTCGCCTTGGCCCTCCATCGCCAGGAACTGGCCAGCGACGACACACTTGGCACCAAAGCGGATGAGATAAGTTGAGGGAACGCACTGCGGACAGCAGTTGGTATCGGATGGACCTCAGCCCGTTTCGAGTTCGCTGTCCCAGTAAAGAAAATCCCGCCAACTCCGGTGGAGATAATTTGGCGGGAAGGCTCGGCCGTTTTCCTGAAGTTCGAAGGTCGTCGGTTGCAACGGCCTCCTTTTGGGGAACATGCCGACTTGGTGTGGCAGCTTGCTGCCTTTCCGGAGATTGCAGTTCTGGCAGGCGGCGACGACATTCTGCCACGACGTCCGCCCACCCCGCGCCCGCGGCACCACATGATCGAAGGTGAGGTCGTGGGCGGCGGAATGCCTGCCGCAATATTGGCAGCGGAACCGGTCGCGCAGGAACACGTTGAACCGCGTGAAGGCCGGGCGCCGTTCCTGCGGCACATATTCTTTGAGCGAAATGACCGAGGGGAGGCGCATGGCCAAGCTCGGGCTGTGCACCATTTCATCATATTCGCTGAGGATATTGACGCGGTCGAGGAACACCGCCTTGACGGCTTCCTGCCAGGGCCACAGGGACAAGGGGAAGTAGCTCAACGGCCGGAAATCGGCGTTAAGGACCAGGGCCGGACATGCCTCAGGTGAGGCCATCATCATGCCATCTCCCGCACTTCCCAAGACTCCTCTCGGGACCGCCCGTCGCCCGCTGATATGCGGATGACCGCAGCCCAACACCCTAGGAATAGCCGGGCGGCACGGAAAACTCAAGATGTAGCGGTCACCCCGGTGTGATCTTTCACGATGTTGTCATTCCGGGGTGGCGCCGGTGATTTAGTGACGGGTCTTCAGTGATGGTGATGGTCGTGATGTTTGCACATCAGTTGATGCAGCATCGAGGCACCCAGTTCCAGCCCGCGCTGATCGATGGAATGGGGCAGCCCCGGCCGGCCTTCCGCCACCACCTGGATGCCGGCCGCCTGCAAGGCTGCTTCCGCCTCGCCCA
This sequence comes from Dongia sp. P2_B8, assembly GCF_056404715.1. Taxonomy (NCBI): domain Bacteria; kingdom Pseudomonadati; phylum Pseudomonadota; class Alphaproteobacteria; order Rhodospirillales; family Dongiaceae; genus Dongia; species Dongia sp. P2_B8. Next base: position 284,889 of record NZ_JBFUDM010000006.1, read on the forward strand.
TCGCGGCAAAGGGCAGGACCGGATCGGCCATGCCATGGACCAGGAGCACCGGCGGCTTCGATTTGAGCTCGGTGCCCAGCAGTTCCGGCGCCACCAGCATGCCGGAATAGCCGACGATGGCAGCGACCGGCTGCGCCCGCCGCAGGCCGACATGGAGGGCCATCATGGTGCCCTGGCTGAAGCCGATGAGGGCGAGATCCGCCTCGCTCAAGCCGCGTGCCGCCAGCACCTCGTCGAGATAGGCATTGAGGATGGGCGCCGCCTCGCGCGCACCGGCAAGGCGCGTCTCGGCATTGCGCTCTTCAAGCCCGAACCATTGATAGCCGCCAAACGGATTGGCCTCGCAGGGAAAGGGCGCGTTGGGCGAGAGGAATTCCGCCTCCGGCAAGGCCGGCGCCAGATAGGGGGCAAGGCCGATCAGATCTTCGCCATTGGAGCCATAACCATGGAGAAGCACCACCAGTTGCTCAGGCTTGCTGCCGGAGAGCGCCGGATGCGAGGGGCCGTCAAGTTTGATCATGGCAGGATTGCTTTCGAAGGATTGCACATGGCCATCCTCATATCAGGGGAAGTCGAGGCGGGGAAGATGCTACCCCCTTGCCCGACGGCAGGGGCAATGCATGGGGCAACTGCTCATCAATTTAAACCGTCATCCCCGGGCTTGACCCGGGGATCGGTCAGCAACTGATGAACCGCGCCCAGTCGTACCAGATCCCCGGGTCAAGCCCGGGGATGACGGATAGAAATGTGCCACATCCGATGATTTGGCCCGCGCGAACTTCCAAGTCTGAAGTCCCGGCTACGGCAGGGTCTTGTGGATGAAATCGAAGAACATGATCTGCATGGCCCAGCCGGCCTGCGGGACGGCCAGCGGCAGCAGCACATTCTCGACGGCGATGAAATCCTTGTGCGGCCCGATATAGGTGGGCCGCTGGAGCATCGGCTGGCCATTCTCGTCGGCGAGCTTGTGCCGCGGCCAGAGGGTGCTGTTGGCGTCGTAATTGGGCAATTCCGAGAACCAATGCCCGACATAGTCACGCGATAGATTCTGCCGCACATAGCTGCCGACCAGGCGGAACCGGAAATCGAGCGGCGCGCGGCGCACGTCGAACAGGATGATACGCGAGACCAGTTTGGGAATGTCGATCACAGGGTCGAGGTCGGTGCGCATGGGCACCTTGCGGCCCCGGCGGCATCGATCCCAATAGCGATAGCCGGCGATGATGAACGGCGACGACATCTCCAGGGCCGCCATGCCACGCGCCAGCCCGTCAGGATCGTCGGCGTCGAATTGTACCGCCTGTTGCATGCCATCCCTATTCCGGCAACGGGATGAACTCCGTCTCGCCGGGGATTCTGACGCCGAACTGGTTCCGGCGCCAATCCTCTTTCGCCTGGTCGATGCGCTCCTGGCGCGAGGAGACGAAATTCCACCAGATATGCCGCGGCCCATCCATCGGTTCGCCGCCCAGCACCACCAGCCGCGCCGGTGTCACCGCAGTGAGATAAATTTCCGCAGCCTTGCCGAAGGCAAGCAGGCGCCCCGGTTCGTAGACAATGCCGTCGATATCGACCTGCCCTTCGATAAGATAGGCAGCGCGCTCCTCATAGGTGGCATCCAGCACGAACCGCGCGCCGGCCGCCAGCGTCACATCGCCATAAAAGAGATCGGAATGCGTCTTCACCGGCGAGCTCAGCCCCTGGATCGAGCCCGCTATGACCTTCAATTGCATGCCATCGGCATCGCCCTCCGGCAGGACGGCGCCGCCATAATGGATGAAGGCGGGATCGGCCTCCTCATCCTTCTGCGGCAGAGCCACCCAGGATTGCAGGCCGTAGAGCATCTGCGGATGCTTGCGGATCTCGGCATCCGATCGTTCCGAATGCACAATGCCGCGACCCGCCGTCATCCAATTGACGTCGCCCGGCTCGATCGATTGCGCAAAGCCCAGGGAATCGCGATGCAGGATCGATCCTTTGAGCAGATAGGTGACGGTGGAAAGGCCGATATGCGGATGCGGCCGCACGTCCATGCCCTTGCCCGCCGGTAGCGTGACCGGTCCGAACTGATCCAGGAACACGAACGGCCCCACCATGCGCCGTTCGGCTGCCGGCAACACCCGCATGACCGAAAAATCGCCGATGTCACGGGTGCGCGGCACAATGATGTTTTCGATATTGCCTGGGTGGGTCATGTTGCGCGCCTTTTGTTTTTGCCAGCTTGGCCGTTCGTTCCAGCTTGCCCTTCCTGCGCCGCTTCCGCCAGCAGCCAATCCCGCAGCACCCCGATATCGCGCCGGCGCGCCAGATGTTCGGGGCAGACGAAATAATAGCCGAGATCGCTTTTGATGCGGGTCGGAAAGGGCGCCACCAGCTTCTTCGCGGCGATGAGATCGGCGACCGCCGTCGTGTTGCCCAGCATGATCCCCTGCCCGCTCAGCGCCGCCTCGATCACCACCAGTCCGTCGTTGAAATGGAGGCCGCCCCTGCCATCGACATCTTTTGCGCCGGCTTCATTCAGCCAATCCTGCCAGTTCGGCCAATTGCCCAGGCGCGACGACCAGTCGTTGTGCAGCAGCGTATGGTACCTGAGGTCGCCGGGCTGCTTCAGGGGATGGGGCCCGCGCAGCAGCTTCGGGCTGCATACCGGGAACAATTCCTCGGCCAGCAGGAAATGCGCATCGAGCCCCGGAAATTTACCGATGCCAAAGCGGATGGCGGCATCGATCTGGTCGCGGGTGAAATCGGCATAGAAGCGATTGGCATCGAGCAGCAGATCGACACTGCCGGGCAATGCCCGATAGCGCGGCAGCCGCGCAATGAGCCAGCTTGCTGCCAAGGTGGGATCGACGCTGAGGCGAATCTGCGGGCTGGCCTTGTGATCGCGAAACTGCCGCACCGCTTCGCTGAGCAGTCGGAACCCGGCGGTGAGCGTGTCGCTGCCCGCCCGCGCCGCCTCGGTCAGTTCCAGACTGTTGCCGCGCCGCCGGATCAGCTGCAGGCCGAGATCGGCTTCCATGGCTTTTACCTGCTGGCTGACGGCAGCCGGCGTCACGCGGAGTTCCGCCGCCGCCGCGCGCACGCTGCCCAGCCGCGCCACCGCCTCGAAGGCACGCAGGGCCGGCAACATCGGCATCCGCTCTGCCATCATCGCTCCGTGTGTTAAGTAAAACTTAATCCACTTCGTACGCGATCTAAGCTGACTTCGCGCGAGTTCCCGCCAATATAGCCAGTATCAGCTGGTCCTGGAAAGCCTTTCGAGAGCACCAGCAGTTAAGCAAAACAGAGGTGTCATCATGCAAAGCGATTGGGATTCATTGTTCTTCAGGCACACACCGCATGCCGATCAGTTGCCGGACCACGATGCGCGGCTGCTGCGCGACGTCGGCCTGGTGCGCACCGAAACCGGCGCCCTGGCTTTCGCGGACGACCCGACCCGTCTGGTCGAAGCGCCGCGCAACAGGAATCGCCGGGGCTGGCTGCAAGCGTTCGCGGCCCTGCTCTCGCCCTATGAGACCGTTCGCCGGCAGCCACAGGGGTGCGACCAGATCTGACGGTATCGCGGCCATATTGACAATATGTTGTCAATATGGCCGTGTGGTGCCATGAAGAATCGGGATGCCGTCACGGAACTTGTGCTGGAGACTTTCCGCCTCAACGGGCGCCTGCTGCAGGCGGGCGATGCGCTGGTGGCCGACATCGGCCTTTCCAGCGCGCGCTGGCAGGTGCTGGGCGCCATCACTTTGTCACCGGTGGCGCTGCCGGTGGCGCATATCGCCCGTAACATGGGCCTGAGCCGCCAAGCCGTGCAGCGCCTGGTGCGCGAGATGGCAACGGACGGGCTGCTGCAGTTCGCACCCAATCCACATCATCGCCGCGCCCAACTGGTTCATCTTACCGCACACGGCAAGGCCACCTATGCCGCCGCCATGAAGCGGCAGGTGCCCTGGGCCGACCGCCTGGCCGCCGGCCTCACGGCCAAGGAGCTGGCCGCGGCTGGCGCCGTGCTGCGGAGGCTCCGGCAACGGCTCGACGAATCCGTCGAGGATAGGTGATCTTTCATGTTGAAGCGCCTCCACCCCCTGGCCGGTTCGCTGGCCCTCCTCACCATCCTGACCTTCTGGCTAGCGACGTCGCTCTCGGAACTCTCTGGTGCCACAGACATGATCGTGGCCGTCAAGCTGGCGATCCCCTGGGGGCTGCTGCTGCTAGTGCCGGCCCTGATCATTACCGGGGCCAGCGGTTTTCGCCTGGCGGGGGGAAGCGACGATGCGCGCATTCGCGCCAAGAAGCGGCGCATGCCGTTCATCACCGCCAATGGCCTGCTCATCCTGGTGCCGTGCGCATTCTATCTCGCGGCGTTGGCTGAGCGCGACGATTTCGGCCCGCAATTCTATCTGGTGCAGGCGGTCGAGCTGCTGGCAGGCACCGTCAACCTCGTGCTGATGTCGCTCAATCTGCGCGACGGACTGCGTCTATCCGGTCGCCTGGCCGACCGTTCTTCCGGCCGGCTTTCCGGTCGATGACAATATCCGCCGGCAAGGCATCCGCGATCAGCCGGTATTTGACGCCGGCATTGGAGGCGGTGCGATAGAAGGTGAGCAGCTGATCCCAGGGATCAGCCACCTTCTGGAAGCCGGTGATGAACACGACCAGGGTGCTCACCTCGACCTCGCCCTTGATCACCAGCCAGCCACCGACGGAGAGCACGATGAGCGGTGCCAGCGCATCGAGGAAATTGCCGAAGAAGGTCAGGAAATATTTCACGCGGTAGATGGCAAGCCGTGTGCGGAAGGTGCCCTGGACCAGCCGCTTGAAGCGGCGTTGATGTTTTGGCCGTCCCTTGCGGTCGGTTCCCGAGCCGACGATGGTGTCGCCCATCTTGCGCAGCAGCCGCGCATGGATGTTGCCCCAGCGGTTGATGCGCCGTTGCCCCAGCGGCACCACCAGCAATTGCGGCAGATAGAGGGCGACGGCGAAGAGCGCGATCCTGGGTTCGACCCAGATCAGATAGCCCATGGCGGAGAGGGCCGTGCCGGCCTGCAGCAAGGGGAACGAAATACTATCGCCGACAAAACCGGCCAGATCCTCGGCCTCTGACGCCACCATCGAGACCACGGCGCCCTTCTGCACGGTGCCGGATTTTTCCTCGGACGGCTTGGGTGTGGCGATCTTGTTGTCCTGCGTGCCGTCGAAAATAAGATGCCGCAGCAGGCGCGCCACATCTTCCACCAACCAGCCGCGATAGACGTTGAGCACGTATTTAAGACCGCCCTGCAGAAAGAGGACGGCCAGATAGATGCCGCTCAGCAGCACCAGATAGCCCACCGTTCCGTCATGAATCGCGTCGTCGACGATGCGCCGCTGCAGTTCCAGCGGCACCGTGGTGAGCAGCGAGACGATGACCGTCAGCACGCAGAGAAAGATCTGCTTGCGGCGACTGACCTGCCAGATGAAAGCAAAAAGCGATTTGGGCATAAGCGCGCCTGCAGACAGTTACGTGGGAATTGCCGCGGAGAATACGTCATTTAACCATGGCACGGAGCCCCTCTGCCATGGCAGCATCCGCGGACAATCAATAAAGCCTACAGAATCCCATGCTGATTGCCCAATTGTCCGATCCGCACATAAGGCCGCGCAACCGCCTCTACCATGATCTGGTGGACTCGAACGCCATGTTCCAGGCGGCTGTCCGGCAATTGAACGCGCTCTCGCCGCGCCCCGATCTGGTGATCCTCAGTGGCGATCTGGTCGATGAAGGGTCGCCGGCCGAATATGAGATGGCGCGCGAACTGCTGGCCGAGATCACGGCCCCGCTGCTGCTCATTCCCGGCAATCACGACGAAAGGGCAGCTTTTCGCGCGAGCTTTGCCGATCATGCCTATCTGCCGGCATCGGGTCCGCTCCACTTTGCCACCGGCGCCTATGGGCCAGTGCGCATCATCGGCCTCGATATCACGATACCGGGCCTCCATCACGGGCTGATGGATGATGCCGCCGCCTCATGGCTGGAGGCGACCTTGTCCGCCGAGCCGGAGCGGCCAACGCTTATCATGATGCACCAGCCGCCCTTTGCCAGCGGCATCCCCTATATGGACGATTATCTCTGCCAAGGCGGCCAGCGTCTGGCCGGCATCGTCGCGCGATATCCCGCGGTCGAGCGTATTGTCTGCGGCCATGTCCACCGGGTCATGCAGATGCGCTTTGGCGGCACGACCCTGTGCACGGCGCCCAGCACCACAACCACCATTGCGCTGCGCCTGGCGCCGGATGCCGAGCCGGCCTCATTCCTGGAACCGCCGGCCTTCCTGCTGCACCAGTGGCGGCCCGGCACGGGATTGATCACGCATCTGGTCCCGATCGGTACGTTCGCCGGGCCCTTTGCGTTCGCCTAGGTCAGGTTCTGGCGCCGAGGCCCTGGCGCCAGTGAGCGAGATAGCCCATCACCATCGCCAGGGCGAGCGGCAGGGCACCGGCGAACATGAACACCAGATCGCCCGGCATGCGCAGCCATTCCAGCGTGCGGGCGAGCGGCGTTGCGGTATAGGCAAGGCTCCGCGCATGCCAATAGCCGTTCGCCATCACATCCAGCACCTGCAGGATGCCGCCCGGGAACAGACTTAGGGTCACCATCAGCCCAAGACCGATGTTAAGCCCCCAGAAGGCAACACGGACGAGCGGTGCGAGCCTGGTCCAGACCTGGTCTGCCACCACCTCGCGGAGCACGAACACCATCAACCCGGCACCCAGCATGCCAAAGACGCCCATCATCGCGGCATGGCCGTGATTGGGAGTGAGGATCGTGCCCACCTCAAAGTAGCTCACGATCGGCGTGTTGATGAGAAAGCCGAAGACACCCGCGCCGAGGAAGTTCCAGAAACCGACGGCCATCAGGAAGTAGAAGGTCCAGCGATGGCGCATGACCACGCTGTCGCTGCCCCGCGTCAGCTTGACGAAGTCCCAGGCATCCAGCGTGATCAGGGTGAGCGGCACCACTTCCAGCGCGGAGAAGGCCGCCGAGACCGCCATGTTGAGCTCGGTCTGCCCGGTCCAGTACCAATGATGGCCGGTACCGATGAGACCACCGCCGAAATAGAGGATGGCATCGAGATAGATCGTGCGCAACGCCGTGATCCGGCGCACCAAGCCCATCTGGAAAAAGATCACGGCGACGATCACGGTGACGAAGAATTCGAAGAACCCCTCGACCCACAGATGGATGATCCAGAACCGCCAGGCATCGACGATGGTGTAGTTGGTGTGTGCGCCAAAGAACAAGGCCGGCAGGTAAAAGAGTGGAATGGCGAAGGCCGCAATGAGAAAGAAATTGGCAAAGCTGCGCCGTGCCGGATCGCGCCGCGCCGGCTCGATGGCGCGCCACACCAGGAAGAACCAGAACAGCAGGCCGATGGCGAGGAGGATCTGCCAGAAGCGTCCGAGTTCCAGGAATTCCCAACCCTGATTGCCGAACCAGAACCAGCTCGTGGGCAGCCATTGCAGGATGCCCACCCATTCGCCCAGCATGCTGCCGACGATGACCACGGCAACCGCCCCGAACAGCAGATGAATACCCAGTGCCTGGTGACGCGGACTGCCACCGCCCAGCAATTCAGCAACGAACAGCGCGCCGGCGACATAGGAGGTGGCGATCCAGAAGACCGCCGCCTGCAGATGCCACACGCGCAGCAGGTTGCTGGGCAGATAGGCCGCAAGATCGAAACCGAAGAAGGATGTGGGATCGGCACGGTAGTGCGCCGTCCCGGCCCCGAAGAAGGTCTGGCCCAGCAGCAGGATCGCTGCCACCGCCATGTATTTGAGGGTCGCCTTCTGAGCAGCACTCATCACCCAGGCATCGGTCACCACCGGCGCCCCGTGCCAGCCCAGATAGTCGAACTTGCCGAAGGCCAGCAGCACCAGCGCGATCCCGCCCAGCAGGAAGATGAAACTGATGCCCGACCACAGGATGGCACCACCCGTCGGATGATTGCCGGCAAGCGGGTCATAGGGGAAATTGTTGGTGTAGGAATGCGTCGTGCCCGGCCGCTCGGTCACCGAACTCCACGCCGCCCAGGTGAAAAAGGCGGTCAGCTGGCGCAGCTCCGTGGGATCGGAAATGAAATTGGGCGAAAGGCCGCCATTCAGTTCCGGATTGACGAAATAGGCCTTCCAGCGCTCGACTTCCGCGGCGAATGTCTCGACGCCGCCCGGCAGCACCGTCAGCGTATCCGTGGCCGCATCATAGCGATTGGACTGCAGCAGCTCCGCCACTTCGCCATCGACCGCCGCGCGTTCTTCTGCCGCCAGGCTGTCATACGATTTGGCAAAACGCGTTTGTGCGGTACGCGCTGCGAGATCCAGTGCCCAATCATGCAGCACCGTGGCCCCGAAGTCGGGCCCGAGATACCCGCCATGACCCCAGATGGTGCCATTGTCCATCAGGCCGTATTTCAGGAAGACCGCCTGCCCTTCGCGCACGTCATCACCGGTAAAGACAAGGCTGCCCGCGTCGTCGATGACACGGCCGGCAATGGGCGGCGCGTTTTCATAGGCCTTGAAGGTCAGCAGAATGAGAACACCGAAGCCGAGCACGAAGGTCAGTGCCACGGCACGCGCCCACCAGGCGGATAATTGTTCGAGTTGCTGCATGACATACCTCGCTCATGACGCGGGCCTGCGCGATGGGTCCGGCAGCCGTCATCGCGGGCATGATCTGCAGGGCGACATGGCCACCGACGCGCTCAAATTGTAAGGTGATAAAAAAGCTCCATTTACGATAGTCCTTTGTGCCCGGGGTCGCAATGCCCATATGTCGCAGCGGGACACCTCCCAGTTGTCATTCCCGCACATCTTGTTAAAAGGGACGCCAGCGACGGCGCGCTTCCTCACGGCTGCAGCCACATCCCGCAAAAATCACGTCACAAATCATATCCCCCACCGTCATATCCAGGAGATGCCCATCATGATCCAAGCCCAGAACTTCATTGCCGGCGCCTGGAGCAAAGCCAGCAACCAGTCAAAAGACATCAATCCCTCGAACACGGGGGATGTGGTTGGCGAATTTCCGCAAGGCTCCGCCGCGGATGCCGAAACGGCGATCGCTGCCGCCAAGGCCGCCTTCCCGGGCTGGAGCCGCTCGACCGTGCAGCAGCGTCATGACATTTTGAAGAAGATCGGCGACGAGATCATCGCCCGCAAGGAAGAGATCGGCCGCCTGCTCTCCCGCGAGGAAGGCAAGACGCTCGCCGAAGGCATCGGCGAAACCATGCGTGCCGGCCAGATCTTCCTGTTCTTCTCCGGCGAATGCCTGCGCCAGGCCGGTGAAAAACTGGGCTCGGTGCGCCCCGGTGTCGATGTCGAGATCACGCGCGAGCCCTTGGGCGTCATCGGCCTCATCACGCCGTGGAACTTCCCCATCGCCATTCCCGCCTGGAAGATTGCGCCGGCCTTGGCTTATGGCAATTGCGTGGTGTTCAAGCCGGCCGATCTGGTGCCGGCCAGCGCCCATGCGCTTTCGGAAATCATTGCCCGCTCCGGCGTGCCGGCCGGCGTCTTCAACCTGGTCATGGGCCGCGGCTCAGTGGTCGGCGAAGCGATGCTGAAGCATAAGGACGTGACCGCGATCTCCTTCACGGGTTCGGTCGGTACCGGCCGCAAGATCGCCGCCACCTGTGTCGGGACGGACCCGATGAAGAAGGTGCAGCTGGAAATGGGCGGCAAGAACCCGATGGTCGTGCTCGACGATGCCGATCTCAAGGTCGCCGTCGAATGCGCCGTCAACGGCGCCTTCTTCTCCACCGGCCAGCGCTGCACCGCCTCCTCGCGCCTCATCGTCACGGAAGGCATCCATGACAAGTTTGTGAATGCCATGACCGAGCGCATGAAGGGCCTGGTCATCGGCGATGCCTTGAAGGACGGTGTCCATATCGGCCCGGTCGTCGACCAGTCGCAGCTCGACCAGGATCTCGACTATATCAGCGTCGGCCAGAAGGAAGGCGCCAAGCTGGTGGCGGGCGGCGAGCTCCTCAACCGCGAGACGCCCGGCTTCTACCTGGCGCCGGCCCTGTTCACCGAAGTCACCAGCAACATGCGCATCTCGCGCGAGGAAATCTTCGGTCCGGTCGCCACCGTGACACGCGTGAAGGATTATGACGCAGCACTCGCCAGTGCCAACGACACGCAGTTCGGCCTCTCGGCCGGCATCTGCACCAGCTCGCTGAAGCATGCCAGCCATTTCAAGCGCAATTCCGAAGCCGGCATGGTGATGGTCAACCTGCCCACCGCCGGTGTCGACTACCACGTCCCGTTCGGCGGCCGGAAGGGCTCCAGCTACGGCCCGCGCGAACAGGGCCGCTACGCTGCCGAGTTCTACACGACGGTGAAGACCGCCTATACGTTCGACGGCAACTGAGGTCGGTAACCAAGATTAATGGGCGCGGCCGTTTATTAAGACGGCCGCGCCCAATACATCCCCATATAGCATTTCTGCATAAATCCTTATTTTAAGCCCTCCGCTGCATCCAACTTTGCAGCTGATACCGGTGCAAGGCTGCAACGCGCGCTGGTTCGCCCAGATCGCTTCGGCTATTCTCGCGCCCTCGCCACATACGATAGTTGTCATGCCGATGCAGACATCTATGCCCCGCCGTCTGGTGGCCATCCTGGCCGCCGACGCTGTCGATTACAGCCGGCTGATGCACCGCGATGAAGACGCGGGCATGGCGATCCTGATGCAGCGCCGGCAATTGCTGGAAAGCGAAATCGTCCGCCATCATGGCCGAGTCTTTTCCGGCGCCGGCGACAGTGTGCTTGCCGAATTCACCTCCGCCATCGATTCCGTGCGTTGCGCGCTGGCCTCGCAACGCGTGCTGAATGTCGCCAACGCGGAAGATCCGGCCGAGCGGCGTCTTGCTTTCCGGATCGGCATCAATCTTGGCGATGTTTTCGCGGCCGATGACGGCAACCTCTATGGCGACTGCGTCAATCTCGCCTCGCGATTGGAATCGGTGGCGAGGCCCGGCGGCATCTGCCTCAGCGAGGAAGCCTATCGGCAGGTGCGCAACAATGGCGATTTTCAGTTCGACGATATGGGACCGGTGGCGCTCAAGAATCTGGGCGAGGTCCGCGTCTACCGCGTGGCAGACGGAGATGGTCCGATCGCACCGGTGCCGGAGGAAACGATCCAGCCACATGGCAATGGCATTCGCCCACGCCCCGGCATCGGCCTTGTCGTCTTGCCGTTCGACAATCTCTCCGGCGATCCGGGCCAGGAATATTTTTGCGATGGGCTGGTCAACGACATCACCACCGACCTGTCGCGCTTTCCCGATCTCCTCGTGATCTCGGCCAATTCTGCCTTCGCCTATAAGGACCGGCCCCGCAAGGTCCAGGAGATCGCCGCCGAGTTTGATGTGCGCTATCTGCTGGAGGGCAGCGTGCAGCGGCTGGCGCAACGGGTCCGGGTCAACGCACAGCTGATCGACGGGACCACGGGGCACCATGTCTGGGCCGAGCGCTTCGAGTGCGACCAGGGTGACTTGTTCCAGCTGCAGGATGAAATCATCCAGCGCATCATGGGTGCCCTCCCGGGCCGCATGCGACATATCGAAGGCCAGCGGGCGCTCCACAAGGATCCGGTCGAGATCGGTGCCTATGAGGCCTATCTGCGTGGCAACCATATGTATTCCGTCGAGACCGAGGAAGCCTTGGACGGCTGCCGCGCGCAATTCGAACTGGCAGCCCAGCTTGATCCCGGCTTGGCGCGCGCCTGGGGCTATCTTGCCTATCTTGCCGTCCAGCGCTGGATCGCGGGCTGGGCCGATGAATCCGCACTGGCCGAAGCCGAGGCACTGGCACGCCACGCCGTCTCGCTGGATCCCAATGATTATGCCAATCACTGGGATCTCGCTGTGGTCTATCTGAACACGCGGCGCTTCGACCTGGCGCGCGAAGAATATGTGAAGGCCGTCAATCTCAACCCCAACGATGCCGATCTCCTGGCCGAGATGGCGGAAACGCTCGTCTTCGCCGGCGAAAGCGAATTGGCCCAGCGTCAGCTGCAAGAAGCGATGCGCCGCAATCCGTTCCATCCGGACTGGTACCGCTGGGTATTGAGCTGGGCCCATTTCAATTGCGACCGCTTCGATGAGGCCCTGGCCGAGCTCGAACGCATGAACCGTCCACCGACGCATGTCGAATTGTTGCGGGCCGCAACGCTCGCCAAGCTCGGCAAGGCAGGCGCGGCACGCGCGGCGCTGGACCGCTTCCTAGGCGATCGGCCGGGCTGGAGCGTTACCAAGGAACGGGCGCGCATCACCTTGCAGCGGCGCCAGGATGAGGAGCGCTGGCTGGGCGCCCTCACCCTGGCCGGCCTTAGTCCCACCTGACGATCCGGCAAAGACGGGGCGCACTTTCAGAGCGAGGGGAATCATGGCGAAGAACGACATCACCCCGAAGGCTTTCGACCTCTATCTCGAGGGGCAGCGGCTGTTCTCCGTCATCGAGCGCAAGCGCCTTGAACAGGCTGCCGAGAAATTTCAGCAGGCTACCGTTGAAGCGCCGAATTTCGCCCGTGCCTGGGGACATCTGGCTTACTGCCTCGCCCAGATCATGGTCGGCGGGCATGCGTTGCAGGCGCTTGAGGCAACCTCCCTTCTCGAGCAGGCCGAAACCTATGCCAGGAAAGCGGTGAAGCTCGATCCCCATGATTATGCCAATCGCTGGGATCTGGGCTTCGTCCTCCTCAACCAGGGCCGCACCAAGGAAGCTTTCGCCGAATATGAGTGTGCCCTCGATCTCTTTGACCGGCGTACCGACATGCTTGAGCGGCGCAACGATCTGCTGGTCGAGATGGCCGAGGCACATATCTATGACGGCAATCTCAAGCGCGCGTTCGACCTGCTTGATCGCGCCGTCAGGATTCCGGACTGGTATCGCTGGATCCGCGCCTGGGCCTGCTTCAACGCACGCGATTATCAGGGCGCCATCGATCAGATCAACAGCATGCATAAGCGCGTCGGTGAAGAAGGCTATGTGCCGGACATCCAATTGCTGCTGGCAGCGGCCCATGCCCATAACGGCGAGCCGAAACAGGCGGGCGAAGCGCTGGCACGTCTCAAAAAGGGCCGGCCCGACTGGACACTTGGCCGCGAACTGGCCCGCAACCCCTTCACCAACGATGCCGACCGCCAGCATTGGGAAGAGGGCATGAGGCGCGCTGGCTTCGCTTAGACCGGCACCCGCAGGACATCAGGATGGTGCCGGACCGCTTAGGCGACAGCGCCGAACAAGGCACCGACGCCGGCGGTGATGCCCATCGCCAAGGCGCCCCAGAAGGTGACGCGGAGCGTGGCCGGCCACAGCTTCGCACCCCCGACACGGGCGGCAACCATGCCAAGTGCTGCCAGGAACAGCAGCGATGTGCCCGCGACGGCAGGGATCAGGCTCGGCCCCCCGACCAGGGCCGCGACGATGAGCGGCAAGGCAGCCCCCACGGCAAAGCTTGCTGCGGAGGCAAGCGCCGCCTGGATCGGCCGCGCCATCAATCGCTCGGAAATGCCAAGCTCGTCGCGGGCATGGGCGCCCAGCGCATCGCGCGCCATCAATTGCTGGGCCACTTCCTTGGCCAGCGCGGGTGTGAGGCCGCGCGCGATATAGATCTCCGTCAGTTCCTTATGCTCGCCAAGATCGTCGGCCTTCAGTTCAGCTCGCTCGCGCGCCAGATCAGCTTCTTCCGTATCGGCCTGCGAATGCACCGAGACATACTCGCCAGCCGCCATCGACATGGCGCCAGCCACCAGCCCGGCAACACCGGCAATGAGAATGCTGCCCGGAGAACCTTGGGTGCCTTGGGCGGATGCCACACCCAGCACCAGGCTGGCGGTCGAGACGATGCCGTCATTGGCACCCAGCACGGCCGCACGCAGCCAGCCGATATGGGACGTGCGATGGCGTTCGATGTGACGCAGGGCCATATCTGTTATTCCCAATAAAACAATGCGGTTCCGGCCATATCATAAGCGATCGCAACGGCGCCGCAAATCTGCCGCCCCGGCCCAGGCGGTATCGCCAGGCGGAACCAATGCGGCCAACTGACGTTGTTCATGCAGACCGACGACAATGTCAGGAAATCCACCATGAAGATTCTTGCAGCGACCACGCGCAAACTCGTGCTGATCAGCCTCCTCGCCGCCATGATTCCCGCCATCTCGGCCTGCAACACCGTGAAAGGCGCCGGCAAGGACGTCAAAGCCGCCGGCCAAGGCATTGAGAACGGTGCCGAGAATGTCCAGGACGATATCGAAAATTGAGACGCTATCGCCGCCTCTCTAAGCGTTGTGGGAGAGGCTCGGAGCCGACGACACGCTTATAGAGTGGCGGCCGGCTTCCAGATCTCCGCCGCGATGCGCGCGAAATTGCCGCCGAGAATGAGCCTTATATCGGCATCCTTGTAGCCGCGGGCACTCAGCCCCAGAATGAGATCAGGCACCACCTCCGGCGGCACGAAATCCATGGGCGCCGACGGATATTGGTGCGGCGGCCAGTATTCCTTCGCCCGCGGCCCCAACGCCTCTTCGCTCAGCGCATCGTCCGGCTGGCCCAGCAGAATGCTGTCGAGGCCAAGCCCCACATGCCGGGGCCCCACGCGCTCGCACAGATAATCGATATGTTCCAGGATATGCGTGGGATCGGCACCGCGCGGCCCCAGGAACAAACCGACTCCATTGACGCCGATGACGCCGCCTTGATCGGCACAGGCCTTGATCTGGTCGTCCCGGATGTTGCGCTCATGATCATGGAGGGCGCGTGCATTGGAATGCGAGAAGATGACCGGCGTCTCGGACACGTCCATCAGTTCCAGGCTGGTCCGGCGACTGCAATGGCTGCCATCGACGATCATGCCGACGCGGTTCATTTCCTTCACTACCGCGCGCCCGAAATCCGTGAGGCCCTGGTCCCCATCATGGCAGCCGCCGCCCACCAGATTGTTGCGGTTATAGGCAAACAGCATCTGCCGCACGCCAAGCCGGTAATAGATTTCGACCATGCCAAGATCGCCGTTCAAGGCATCAGCCCCTTCGAGATCGAAGGAGACAGCAAGCTTGCCCGCGCGTTTGGCCGCCAGCACGTCGGCCACCGTATCGACCTGCACGAAGCGGTCTCCATGCTGCCGCAGCCAATGCCGGTATCCCGACAAGGCCTCGACCGCCTTGGTCCAGGGTTCGACGTCATAGCCGACATTGACCGAGACGATATCGATCCCGACCTTCCGCCAGCGCGACAATTCATCAAGATCGCCAGCCTGCATGAAGGCAAAACCCGCATGATTGTCCCACACCAGATTGGCATTCTCGATGTCGTTCAGTGTTTCCGGCTTCATATCTGTCCCTGAAGATCTTCTATTGTGTATATTTCGCACGATCCTACGACTTTCGTCATCCCCGGGCTTGACCCGGGGATCGGTGAGTAAGGTCTCGGGCCGATATGCTCGGCCAGGAAATCGATGAACGCCCGCACCTTGGGCGAGAGATGCCGCGTGGTCGGGTAGACCGCATGGATCGCCGAATCGGTCGGTACATAATCGGCGAGGATCGAGACCAGGGTCGCGGCCTGCAGATCGCTGCCGACGATGAAGCTCGGCAGAAAGGCGATCCCCGTCCCCGCCAACGCGGCCGTCCGCAGCACATCGCCATTGTTGGCATGGAGATGGCCATTGATCTCCACCTGCCAGGGCGTGCCGTCCAGCTGCATCAGCCGCCATTCCGGCATGAAGCTGTTGGTGCTGTAGCAGAGGCATTGATGCTGCGCGAGATCCCGGGGCGTCTGCGGCGTGCCGTGGGTTTTGAGGTAATCGGGGCTGGCGCACAGGATCATGCGCAGAGCACAGAGCTTCCGCGCCACCATGCTGGATTCGGCAAGGCGCCCGACACGGATGCCAAGGTCGAACCCCTCATCGACCAGATCGACATAACGGTCGTTGAGATTGAGATCGAGTTCCACCTCCGGATAGCGCGCAAGGAATCTCGGCACCGCGGGCGCCAGATGCAGTGTCCCGAAGCTCATCGGCGCACTCACCTTGAGGCGCCCGCGCGGCATCGCCCGCGTCTGGCTCACCGAATTATTGGCTTCCTCGATTTCCGATAGGATTCGTGTCACTTGCGCGTGATAGCCTCGGCCCTCCTCGGTCAGCGTGAGAGACCGGGTCGTGCGGTGGAACAGGCGCACGCCGAGCGACGCCTCCAACGCTGCCACATGCCGGCTCACCAGCGATTTCGAGGTTCGCAGCCGCCGCGCCGCCTCGGAAAAAGACTGCGTTTCCGCCACCCGCACGAAGGCTTCCATATTCGCCAGGCGATCCATTAGGGGCGATCCATTAGGGGCGATCCATTAGGGGCGATCCATTAGGGGCGATCCATTAGGGGCGATCCATTGTCCTATCATTTGCAACAGTCATGTTCCAATTTACCAGATTGTTGCATCAGAGTGCTAGCCGTAATCTCACCTCCAGAGCCAAGACGGTTCGAAACCGAAAACAGCAACCGCCAAACAAACAACCCACAGACAGGAGACTTCCGATGACCAGCAACAAGATCCCGACCGCGACCCCCACCCCCGGCAAGGGCCTGCTGAACGGCCCCGACCACACCCTCATCATGATCGATCATCAGTCGCAGATGGCCTTCGCCACCAAGTCGATCGACATGACCCAGCTGCGCAACAACGCCGCGTTGGTGGCCCACGCCGCCGCCGAGTTCAAGGTGCCGACCATCCTCACCACCGTCGCCGAGAAGACCTTCTCCGGCCCGATGTTCTCCGAGATCAAGGAAGCCTTCCCCGATGTGGTGGCGATCGACCGCACCAGCATGAACACCTGGGAAGACCCGCGCATCGCCGTGCGCGTCAATGAAATCGGCAAGGGCCGCATCGTCCTGGCTGGCCTGTGGACCGGTGTCTGCATCGTCGGCCCGGCACTCTCCGCCCTCGATCAAGGCTTCGAGGTCTATGTCATCGCCGACGCCAGCGGCGACATCACGGAAGAAGCCCACAACCAGGCGATGGCGCGCATGATCCAGGCCGGCGCCCGGCCGATGACCTCGCTCCAGTACTTGCTCGAATTGCAGCGCGATTGGGCGCGGTCGGAAACCTACGACCACACCAACCGCACCGCCCAACGCTTCGGCGGCGCCTACGGTCTTGGCATCACCTACGCCCGCGCCATGCTCGGCGAACATGCAAGCGAAGCCGGTCCGGCGAAGAAGTAGGATTGAGACCAGTCGAACCGCACCCCCCTCCCCGGCCCTCCCCCTCAAGGGGGGAGGGAGCTCTCACCGAGCCGACCGGAGACTCGCTGCAATCCTCTCCCCCCTTGAGGGGGAGAGTTAGAGAGGGGGGTATGGTCCGACTGGATCAGCTTAGGAGAAACACCATGAAACCTTATCTCGTCTCTCTCGGCATCGGGCTCCTCGTCGGCGTGCTTTATGCCGCCTTCAAGGTCCGCTCGCCGGCGCCGCCGGTCATCGCCCTCATCGGTCTCTTCGGCATGCTGATCGGCGAGCAGATCGTTCCGCTCGCGGCGCGCCACATCTTTCATCAAGCCGCGCCGGAGAGGAATCCGGGCAGCGACGAGCAGAAAGGTTAGAAGATGAAACGTTATCGCCGCCGCGATATTCTCGGATCAGGCGCCGCTCTGGCGCTCGGATTAAATCTCGGCGCGTCCCGCGCCCAAGGAGCTTCCATGTCACCCGATCTCATTCTCCTCAACGGCCAATTCACCACGCTCGACCGCGCGCAGCCGAATCCCGAAGCCGTCGCCATCACCGACGGCAAATTCAGCGCAGTCGGCGATGCCAGCGAGATCATGGCCACCAAGGGTGCGGACACGAAAATCATCGACCTTGGCGGCCGCCGCGCCATTCCGGGCCTCATCGACAGCCATCTCCACATCATCCGCGGCGGCCTCAATTACAATATGGAATTGCGCTGGGACGGCGTGCCGTCACTGGCCGACGCCATGGCGATGCTCAAACGCCAGGCCGAAGTGACACCACCGCCCCATTGGGTGCGCGTGGTGGGCGGCTTCACCGAACATCAATTCGCCGAGAAGCGCTTGCCGACCATCGCCGAGATCAATGCCGCGGCACCCGATACGCCCGTCTTCATCCTCCATCTCTACGACCGCGCCCTGCTCAATGCCGCCGCCTTGCGCGCAGTGGGCTATACCAAGGACACGCCAAACCCGCCGGGCGGCGAGATCCAGCGCGACGCTGAAGGCAATCCCACCGGCCTGCTGCTGGCCAAGCCCAACGCGCTCATCCTCTATGCGACCCTGGCCAAGGGACCGAAGCTGGCCCCCGAGCAGCAGATCAACTCAACCCGCCATTTCATGCGCGAGCTCAATCGCCTGGGTGTCACCAGCGTCATCGATGCCGGCGGCGGCTTCCAGAATTACCCGGAGGATTACGACGTCATCGACAAGCTGCATAAGAACGGCGAGATGACGTTGCGCATCGCCTACAACCTCTTCACGCAGAAGAAAGGCGAGGAGCTCGACGATTTCGCCCGCTGGACCAATATGGTGAAGCCGGGCCAGGGCGACGATCTCTACCGCGTCAATGGCGCCGGTGAGATGCTGGTTTTCTCCGCTGCCGATTTCGAGGATTTCCGCGAAGCGCGCCCCGATCTCGATCCCGGCATGGAGGGCGAACTGGAACGCGTCGTGCGCCTGCTGGCGGAGCGCAAATTCCCCTGGCGCCTTCATGCGACCTATAACGAAACGATCGATCGCGCCCTCGACGTATTCGAGAAGGTGCATCGCGACACGCCGATCGACAAGCTCCATTGGTTCTTCGACCATGCCGAGACGATCACGGATCGCAACATCGACCGCATCGCGGCTTTGGGCGGCGGTATCGCCGTGCAGCACCGCATGGCGTTCCAGGGCGAATATTTCATCGACCGCTATGGCGCCAAGGCCGCGGAAGCAACACCGCCGATCAAGCGCATGCTGGCAGCCGGCGTTCCTGTTGGTGCCGGCACCGATGCAACCCGTGTCGCCAGCTACAATCCCTGGGTGTCGCTGGCCTGGCTGGTTACGGGCAAGACCGTGGGCGGCACGCGGCTCTATCCGCCCGCCAACCGCATGGACCGGACCGAAGCCTTGCGCCTGTGGACCGAGGCCAACACCTGGTTCTCCCGCGAGCAGGGCAAGAAAGGCCGCATTGCCGTAGGCGAGCTTGCCGATCTAGCCGTCCTCTCGGCCGATTATCTCACCGTGGCTGAAGATGAAATCGCGCATCTGGCCTCTGTCCTCACCTTGCTCGGCGGCAAGATCGTGCACGGTGCCGGTGATTTCTCGTCGCTGGCCCCAGCACTCCCCGCACCGACGCCGGACTGGTCGCCGGTGAAACTGTTCGGCGGCTATCAGGACCGCGCCCAGCCGGCTCTCCAGAAGGTCGCGGCCTCCTGTGGCTGTGCCAACAATTGCAATGTCCATGGCCATGACCATGCAAAAGCGTGGGCCAGTTCAGTGCCGGCATCCGGCAACGAATTCTGGGGTGCCCTGGGCTGCGGCTGCTGGGCGGTGTGAGATTTCGACCTCCATCGTCATGCCCGGGCTTGACCCGGGCATCAGCCTGCAACTGTGGAACCGTGCCCAGTTGAACCTTATCCCCGGGTCAAGCCCGGGGATGACGAGAAAGAAAATCACGTCGCATGGAAAGTGAAAGGTCTTGGCCTATGCCCCCACACCCCGCCCCACCACGCGCCGCCGCCATCGCCCCTTTGCGTGCCTTCACTGCGGGCTTCGTCGACACGACGGGCTTCATCGCCCTCTTCGGCCTGTTCACCGCCCATGTCACCGGCAACTTCGTGCTGATCGGTGCATCGATTGCCGAATTTCATGACGGCATCGTTGCAAAGCTCCTCGCCTTGCCGGTCTTCATCGCAGCGGTGGCACTGGCGCATCTCTTTGTGATCCGCCAGCAGCGGCGCCAAAAGGACGCGGCGCCCATCCTGATGCTGGCCGAGATGCTGTTTCTGGCGGCTTTCATGGCGGCCGGCATTGCGGCATCACCCTTCCTCGATGCCGATGCGCCGGTAACGATCGCAACCGGCATGCTGGGCGTCACCGCCATGGCAATCCAGAATGCCGGCGCGCGCACGGTCTTTGCCTCTCTGTCGCCGACCACCGTCATGACCGGCAATGTGACGCAGATCGTCATCGATCTGGTTGATCTCTCTTTGTCGCCGGGAAAGGTCCCGGAAGCGGCAGCACGCCTCAAGAAAATGATTCCGCCGGTCATCACTTTTGCGCTGGGTGCTCTCGCAGGCGCTCTGACCTATCTGCAGATCGGCTTCTGGTGTCTCCTTGTCCCCATCACGGCAGTCGCCATCGGCCTCGTCGCCCTGCAGCGGGGCGGCAAATGACCATCATGCATCGCCCGGCAGATGCCCGCGGCCATCGCCGCCTCGACTGGCTCGACAGCTATCATTCCTTCTCCTACGCGCATTATCTCGACGCCGCGCATATGAACTTCCGGTCCCTGCGCGTCCTCAATGACGAGACACTTGCTCCTGGGGCAAGCTTCCCGCCCCAGGGCCATCGCGACATGGAAATCGTCACCTATGTCGTTGCTGGCACGCTTGCCTATGGCGATGAGAGCTGTATCGCCGGCACGCTCAAGCGCGGTGACGTCCGCCTGCTGTCGGCCGGTGCCGGTCTTCGCGAACGGCAATTCAATGCGCAGGTGGCAGCGCCTTTGCGGCTGTTGCAGATGTGGTTTCTCCCCATGGCATCCGACGCAGCGCGGCATTGCCAGTGCCTGCATGTAGCCGAGACTGAGAAACACAATCGCCTGGCGCTCCTCGCCGGCCCGGGGGCGCTGCCGATCCGGCAGGATGCGCAGATCTTTGCCAGCCACCTTGCCACCGGCGCCAGGTTGCAGCATCGGCTCGGTGCCGGCCGCGGTGCCTGGATCCAGATCGTGGCCGGCCATCTCCGGGTGAATGGCATCCGGCTTCAGGCAGGTGATGGCTTGGCCGTCGAACAGACGCCTATGGTCGCCATCGAGGCCCGCGTCGACACCGAGTTCCTGTTGATCGACCTTGCCTGATGTCTGCGCCCGCCTTGACAAAAAATCGCGCTGCTCCTATCTCTGAACTCATGAGCCAGATGCGCGCCCATCGTTTGACGACGACCACCACGACCGCTTCACCGCGGGCGACGGGTGGTTTTTTGCGTTGATCGATTGAGATAGCGCCGCATCCCCCAGGCCCCGCCGGTTTCGGACGGGGCCTTTTTCATGTCTCCGTTCGAGCTTTTTCTCGAATCAATGGAGACGATCATGGAACCCTTCGACCATCGCATTCTCGGCCCCAGGCTCGACCTGTTTCATTTCCAGGAAGAAGGGCCGGGCATGGTTTTCTGGCATCCCAAAGGTTGGGTGCTCTATCGCCTCATTGAAGATTACATGCGCGCCCGCATGAAGGAATGTGGCTTCCGCGAGATCCGCACACCGCAGATTCTGGCGAAATCCCTGTGGGAGCGCAGTGGGCACTGGGAAAAGTTCGGCGAGCATATGTTCGTGGTGGCCGATGGCGAGCGCGAACATGCGGTAAAACCGATGAGCTGTCCCGGCCATATCCAGGTGTTCAACAGCCGCCTGCGCTCCTATCGCGACCTGCCGCTGCGCTATGCCGAATTCGGCGCCTGCCACCGCAATGAGCCCTCGGGGGCGCTGCAGGGGTTGATGCGGGCCAGGTCCTTCGTCCAGGACGACGCCCATGTGCTGTGCCGCCTTGACCAGGTCGAAGCCGAGGTGCTGCGCTTTGCAGAACTCCTGCGCCGGATCTATGCCGATTTCGGCTTTGCCGATTTCACCGTCGGCTTCTCGACACGGCCTGTGGTTAGGGCCGGGGACGATGCCCTCTGGGACCGTGCCGAAGCCATGCTGGAAAACGCCGCCAAGGCCGCCGGCCTCGACTATGATTTGCAACCCGGCGAGGGCGCCTTCTATGGACCGAAACTCGAATTCATCCTGGTGGATAAGCGCGGCCGGCAGTGGCAATGCGGCACGATCCAGCTCGATTTCGTGCTGCCGGGCCGGTTGGACGCGGTCTATATCGATGCGGACAACAATCGCCAAGAGCCGGTGATGATTCATCACGCCGTGCTGGGCAGCCTGGAACGTTTCATCGGCATGCTGCTTGAGGACAATGAAGGGCGCCTCCCCGTCTGGCTGGCGCCCGAGCAGGTGATGGTGGCCGGTATTTCAGATCGGCATCACGCACATGCCGCCGATATCGCGGCACAATTGGAACGTCACGGCCTGCGGGTGCTGCTCGACGACGCCCATGACACGATGGCGCGCAAGGCACTGCGCTGGCGCGATCTCAAGATCCCCTATCTTGCCGTCATTGGCGATGCCGAGATGGTGGCGGGCCGGATTCATGTCCGCGCCTTGGGCGACAAGGGCAAAGGAGCCGCGATCCCGCTCGCCGACTTCGTGGCCGAGGTGGCGCGATCAACGCGATCAGGCGGTCAGTTGGCGTGATGCTTCCTTGACCTTGTGCACAGAGGCATCGGCCTCCTTGGTCGCGTCGGCGATGGCGCCAATGCTGTGGCTGATGCTGTCGACGCCGCTCGCCGCCGTATTGAGATTGGAGGCAATGTCGCGGCTGACCGCGTTCTGCTCTTCCGATGCCGCGGCAATCGCCTCCGAGATGTCGTTCATGCGCGCGATGATGGTCGAGATCGACGAAATGGCCGAAACCGCCTCCTTGGTCGCGCTCTGCACCTCGGTGATCTGGCCGGAAATCTCATCCGTCGCCCGCGCGGTCTGCGTCGCCAGATTCTTCACCTCGTTGGCGACCACGGAAAAGCCTTTGCCGGCCTCGCCGGCGCGTGCGGCCTCGATGGTGGCGTTGAGCGCCAGCAGATTGGTCTGGCTGGCGATGTCGTTGATCATCTTCACCACCGTGCCGATGCGCTCAGCCGCACTGACCAGGCTGGCCATGATGTCGCTGGTATGCCGCGCCTGCGCCACAGCCTCCGCCGAGACGGTCGAGGCATTGTTGGTCTGGCGGCCGATCTCGCTGATCGATGCGGCCAGTTCCTCGGCGCCGGCCGCGACGGCCTGCACCTTTTCATTGGCCTCGATGGAGGCATTGGCGGCATTCGTCGCTTGCTCGGTCACGGTCGACATGGCATCGCCCACGATGCCGAGATCCTTTTCCAGATGCACGCCGATATCGGCCCGGCGCTGCCGCTCATTCACCTGGGCGGTGATGTCGGCGGCGTATTTCACCACCTTGAATGGATTGCCGGCAAAGTCCAGGATCGGGTTATAGGTCGCCTGCAGCCAGACCGTCTGGCCGCCCTTGCCGACGCGCTTGAACTCGCCGGCCTGGAATTCGCCCCGATTGAGCTTCTGCCAGAAGACCTTGTAGACATTGCCGTTCCGCTCCGTGGGATCGACGAACATGCTGTGATGCTGGCCTTGGATCTCAGCCAGCGTATAGCCGACGGCATGGAGAAAATTCTCGTTGGCGGTGATGATGGTTCCGTCCAGGTTGAACTGGATCACCGCCTGCGACTTGCTGATGGCCTGGATCTGGCCTTCGTAATCGGCGGTCAGGGCCTTGGTGGCGGTGATGTCGGTGGCGAACTTGACGACCTTGTAGGGTTTGCCGGTGGCTCCCAGGATCGGGTTGTAGGAGGCCTGGATCCAGATCCGCTTGCCGTCCTTGCCAAGGCGCAGATACTCAGCGGCCTGGAACTGGCCGCGGTTGAGCGCGGCCCAGAACTCCCTGTATTCCGTGCTCTTCTTGAAATCCTCGTCGACGAACATGCTGTGATGCTTGCCCTGCACCTCGGCAAGCTTGTAGCCCATGGCTTGGAGGAACTGGTCGTTGGCCGTGATGATGGTCCCGTCCATGTTGAATTCGATGATCGCCTGCGACGCGTCGAGCGCCATCAGCTTGGCTTTCATCTCATGTCGTGCACTCAGGATGCTGTCGAACATTGTCGCCCTCCACTGCCCGTGATTACCGGCTGTGATTGCCGCCCGTGTCGTGAACCCGTTCTGCACTTTATCGGTTACCATTCAATTAATTTTCGGCATCCCCGGCCACTCTTTTTAAGAGCTTTGTGCATAAACATCAAAGACGCCACCAATGTCGGATAATGCGGTGAGCTCCGCCGAAGATCTCCATTTATTAATAATATTGTCTGACTAATTACACTCGCCATGCGCTGCGTGATGGAACGACTTATACGATTATTATCGACGCCTAGTGAATTTGAGGTATGGCTACCTGAGATAGGCATATTGCCCTGCGGCGTGGCGCGGGGCATGCTGGCTTCAAGATTAAATTCAGCCGATAGGATTCCGCGCCATGACCGTCGAATTCCTGATCACCTCGCTCATCATCGTGGCGTCGCCCGGTACCGGTGTCCTCTACACGCTGGCGGCGGGCCTGGCCCATGGCCGCCGCGCCAGCGTGGTGGCGGCGTTCGGCTGCACGCTGGGCATCGTGCCGCATCTCCTGGCAGCGATCCTGGGCCTTGCCGCCCTTCTCCACACCAGCGCCCTTGCCTTCGAGACCTTCAAATATCTCGGCGTCGCCTATCTTCTCTACATGGCCTGGATGACCTGGCGGGAACGCGGTGCCCTCACCGTGCAAACGGAACAGGGGCTCCGCTCGGCGCTGCAGGTGACGCTGCGCGCCATCCTCATCAACCTCCTCAACCCGAAACTCTCGATCTTCTTCTTCGCCTTCCTGCCGCAATTCGTGGACACCGACGAGGCGCATCCGCTGGCAACCATGCTGGAACTGTCCGGCATCTTCATGGCGATGACCTTTGGCGTGTTCGCGCTCTACGGCATCTGTGCCGCCGCGATGCGCGATCATGTCATCGCGCGCCCCCGTGTGCTGGATTGGCTGCGCCGCTCCTTTGCCGCGGCCTTCGTGGCGCTGGGCGCCAAGCTCGCCTTCGCCGAGCGCTGATCAGAGCGGCGGCAGGCGACGCCGGATCGGCTGTGCTTTCACGATCGCCGTGCTGGTCTCCGCCTTGTCGGCGATGCGGTCGAGGATCCCGTCCAGTTCCTCAATCGAGCGGAGATGGAGGCGCCCGACAAAACAATCGTCCCCCGTCACCTTGTCGCATTCGACGAATTGCTGGATCTCCTCGATGAGCTTGCGGACGATATGCAGCTTCCCCGGCAGCGGCTTGATGCGCACGATCGCCTGCAGGGCATAGCCCAGCGCCTTGGGGTCGATATCGACGGTGAAGGCGCGGATGACGCCGCGCTCCTCCAGCCGCCGCATCCGCTCGGCGATGCTGGGGGATGAGAGCTTCACGCGTTCACCGAGATCTTTGAGCGAGATCCGCGCCTCCACCGCCAGGATCTCGACGATCTGCCGGTCAAGTTCATCCAGCATGGCAATCTCCCATTTTTGCCTCAGATTATGAGGCCATTTTTCGCAGATACCTTGCCAAAACCATATCACCTGCGCAAGCCGCCTCCTAAAATGCCAGCTCGATCAGGAGGTAAAGCATGACCGAGCGAACCCGCGGCACCCTTGAGATGGTGGCTGCCATGACCATTTCCGGCACCATCGGCTGGTTCGTGCTGTTGGCCGAGGCGCCGGTGATCGACGTCGTCTTCTGGCGCTGCGTCTTCGGTGCTGCGACTCTGCTCATCATCTGCGCCGCCCGGGGGCTGCTGCGCCGCGATGTCATGACCGGCCGCCAGGCGCTGCTGGCGGCGCTCGGCGGTGCCGCCATCGTGCTCAACTGGCTGCTGCTCTTTGCAGCCTACCCGCGCGCCTCGATCTCGATCGCGACCGCCGTCTACAAC
The DNA here is from genome assembly GCF_056404715.1 of Dongia sp. P2_B8. Taxonomy (NCBI): domain Bacteria; kingdom Pseudomonadati; phylum Pseudomonadota; class Alphaproteobacteria; order Rhodospirillales; family Dongiaceae; genus Dongia; species Dongia sp. P2_B8. The sequence continues at coordinate 310,745 of NZ_JBFUDM010000006.1, forward strand.
ACGCAGCCTTTCATGCTGGTGGGCCTCGGCGCCCTGTTCCTCGGCGAAAAGCTGACGCGCGATGCGCTGACCTGGCTCGGCCTTGCCTTCCTCGGCGTCCTGGTGCTGGTCGAGGCCGGTCCAGATCTCGGGCTTGCCGGCACCGATTATGCGAGCGGCATTCTGCTGTCGCTGGCGGCTGCCTTCTTTTACGCGGTCGCAGCCTTCATTACCAAGAAGCTCAAAGGCGTCTCGCCCTATCCCATCGTGCTCATCCAGGTATTGGTCGGGCTCGTCATGCTGGCGCCCTTGGCCGATCTTGCGCACCCGCCGGCACAGCCGCAGGCCTGGATCGCCTTTGCCATCCTGGGCGCCGTTCATACCGGCATTGTCTTCATCCTCCTCTACAGCGCCATCCAGCGCCTCACCACCCAATTGACCGGCGCACTTTCCTTCACCTATCCGCTGGTGGCGATCCTCGTCGACATGCTGGCCTTCGGCCATCGCCTCACGCTGCTGCAGGTGGCGGGCGCCGCCGCCATCCTCATCGCCGCCGCCGGCATGACGCTAGGCTGGTCCTTGTGGCGAAAGCCCGCGGTCAGTCCAGCGAAAGGCTAGCGCGGAACAATTGGGCCGGGCGTAATTGTCGGAGGAATAATCGCGCCTTCTGCGCGTTCTATCTGGTGAGACATTTTTCTGGCGCCGATCCGCGCGGCATTTTCCCCGGATCCATGAGCCTGCTGCACATGACATGGTTAAAGTCACGACATCGCCCGGCGATGTTGCTGGGCGTGATCGCCTGCCTGCTTGCCGCCTGCATCGTCCCGGATGCGGATCAAAGCATCGCCGACGCTGCCAGCCAGAATGCTACCGGGAATGTCACCACCTCCGCCAAGGCGCCGATCGAGGGCGCCACCGGCCCGCTCACCCAATCCGAGAGCCACGCTCTCCTCGCCAGCATCCGCACGGCCATCGGCGGTACCGGCAGCAGCGGTACCGGCGGCAGCGATATCCTGCAGCGGCATCTGGCGATCGAGCAGGCGGTGGCCGGCAGTCCACTCACCGCCGACAATGACATCGCCATCCTGCGCGACGGGCCGGAGACCTTCAAGGCGATCGCCGATGCCATCCGCGGTGCGCGGCACAATCTCAATCTCGAATATTACACGATCGAGGATGTGACCTTCGACGGCGGCTCGGCAACGCTCTCCGACCTCTTGCTCGAGCGGCGCCGTGCGGGCGTTGCCGTCAACATCATCTATGACAGCTACGGCTCCAGCGACACGCCGGCCGCGTTCTTTGAGAAGCTCGCGGAGGCGGGCGTAGAGCTTCTCGCCTATCACCCGATCGCACCCACCAACCCGGCCAATGCCCTCACCCTCAACGACCGCGATCACCGCAAGATCCTGGTGGCCGATGGCAGCATCGGCGTGGTGGGCGGCGTCAACCTGGCCAAGAACTATCAGAGCAAATCCCCCGGCAGCGACAAGGAGCAGGCAAGACCGCAGGAGAAGACACCGCAACCCTCCACCGATCCTGCCGGCGATCCAGCCACCTTGGGCGACGCCATCGGCCTCACCAATCCGCTGCCCAGCGAATGGCGCGACACCGCGATGCGCATCAAGGGGCCGGCCGTGGCGGAACTCCAGGCCCTGTTCCGCGACCAGTGGAATGCCGAACATGAGACGCCGCTTGCCGAGGCCGGCCTCTTCCCCGACCTCCATGCCGAGGGCAATCAGGTGGCACGCATCATCGGCAGCTCACCCGATGACGAGATCCCGCGCTATTACGTGACGCTCATCTCCGCACTCCGCAATGCCGAGGTTCGCGCCTGGGTCAGTGCCGCCTATTTCGTCCCCACGCCGGAGCAGAAGGAGACGCTGATGGAAGCCGCCGGGCGCGGTGTCGATGTGCGCCTGCTGCTGGCCGACAACAGCGATTCACCACCGGCCATCGGCGCCGCCCGCTCGCATTACAGCGACCTCCTCCAGGCCGGCGTCAAGATCTATGAGACCCAGGGTGTCGTGCTGCACGCGAAGTCCGTGGTGATCGACGGCGTCTGGTCGGCCATCGGCTCCTCGAATTTCGATCACCGCAGCGTGCTCTACAATGACGAGGTCGAGGCGATCGTGCTCGGCGCCGAGACAGCACAGGAATTGGAGCGCGTATTCGAGGACGGCATGGCAATCGCCGACCGCATCGACCCCGCGGCCTGGGAGGCGGAGCGCACCCTCCCCGACCGGGTGAAGGGCACCATCTCGCGCATCATCGAGAACCTGCTGTGATATCGCCCGGCTCTCATCTCTTATCCGGCCCACGCCACGTCTACAGCCGGCGCATCTTCGGCCATCTCGTGCGCATGCTCGGGTTGACGCTCGGGCTCATGCTGCTGCTGGCGACAGGCCCCGCCACCGCGCAAAGTTCCGGGAAGGGCGTCGTGGGCAAGAAGGTGGAACAGGAGATCGCCCATCTCCTCGGCTTCATCCGCAGCTCTGCCTGCCTCTTCATCCGCAACGGCGATCCCTATGACGGGCCGGCCGCAGCCGAACATGTGCAGGACAAATACGATTACTATCGCGACCAGATCGACAGCGCCGATGCGTTCATCGACCGTGCCGCCAGCCGCAGCCAGCTCTCCGGCCGCGCCTATCAGGTGAGCTGCCCGGGTGCTGCCCTCCTGCCCGCCCGCGACTGGCTCAGCCGCGAATTGGCAAGCTACCGCGCGCACACGCCCTCACCTGGCCCGCAAGCCCCGCAGCAACGCTGAAAAACGACGGAGCCGCCGGAACCAATCTCCGCTTTTTTACTTGATGTGATGAGGATCGCGGCATTGCGCACGCGGCCGACAATAAACGCGAGGGGGAACCATGAGCCTCATTCTCATCATCATTCTATTGATTCTGGTTTTCGGCGGCGGTGGCGGCTATTACGCGCACCGCACCTATGGCGGCCGGGGCCTCGGCGGCGTGCTCGGCCTCATCCTGGTCGTTCTGCTGGTCCTGTGGCTTGCCGGCGCGCTCGGCGTGCACTGACGTTCGGTCTAGTTGCCCAGGCCTAATCGCTGGCGGGATAGGCGATATCCGGCGGATAGGTGGCGGCGAAAGCCGGCAGCGCCTCAAGCCTTGCGGAGAGGGCCTTGAGTGTCGGATGCGGGCGCAGCAGCTCCGGGTCCGTCATCTCGACATAACGCAGCATGCAGACGGTGGTGATCTCAGCCTGATCGATGGGCAGCACTCCGGCGGTTGTTGAACCGTCGGGCCAGTCCACCGCCGCCAACGCCGCCAGAGCCCCCGCCACCTGCGTGCGGCAGCGCTGGGTCCATTCCGGCCAGCGATAGGCCGCGGGCCGGATGAGCCGCTCATAGCCGCTGGCCCCCGCCTTGTCGATCGCCCCCGTCGCCAGCGCCACCAACTGCAAACACCGCCGCCGCGCTGTTCCCGCCGCCGGCACCAACGCCCGCGCCGGACCCACCAATTCATCCAGATAATCCAGGATCGCCCCTGAATCGATCAGCGTCTCGCCATCATCCAGAATGAGCGACGGAATCCGCCCCACCGGATTGGTCCTGCGCATATCATCAAAATCCCCAAACACCGAGCGCGTATCATGGGTGTAGTCGAAGCCCAGCACCCGCAACGAAACACCGACACGGCGGACATAGGGGGAATCGTATTGGCCGACGAGGATCATGGGGAGTAATAGCCTTCCGTATCTTGGCGGCATGCTTTCAGGAAACTGCTTACGGTTGCTGCTACACCTTGGATACAGTTGCCAACTGCAATCAGCAACTATCGCACTAAAGTAGTAGATCTGCGATAAATGCAGCGAACACTTGTTATTGTTCCATTTATGTTCTAGGATGATGTCATGTCGACAACGACTCAAATCGAATGGACCGACGTGACCTGGAACCCAGTAACGGGTTGCTCGAAGGTCACCCGTGGCTGCGACTTCTGCTATGCGGAGCGTTTCGCGGAAAGGTTTCGCGGCGTCCCTGGCCATCCGTTCGAAAATGGCTTTGATCTTACGCTTAAGCCTGGTCGTCTGAATCAGCCGCTGAGTTGGCGTCAGCCAAAGCGGGTCTTCGTCAACTCAATGAGCGACTTGTTTCATAAGGAAGTACCAAAGTCCTTCATAGATTCTGTTTTTGAAACTATGGAGGCAGCCAACTGGCACACATTCCAGGTGCTAACCAAGCGCAGTTCGCTAATGACGCGATATCTTAAGGATCGATATGGAAGCGGTCTCGCTCCCGCGCATATCTGGCTCGGAGTATCAATTGAAGACGCAAAGAATGCGATCCGATTGAAGCATCTCCGTGTAGCTCGTGCATCCACCAAGTTTGTGTCGTTCGAACCTTTACTTGGGCCAATCGGCAAGATTGACCTTACAGATATCGATTGGGCGATTGTGGGGGGCGAAAGTGGCCCGCAAGCACGGCCAATGGCAGAGGAATGGGCAGTTGATCTCAGAGATCAGTGCAAATCTGCCAAAGTGGCTTTCTTCTTTAAACAGTGGGGTGGGTTCCGCCCCAAGTCCGGTGGACGTCTCCTTCGAGGACGAGAATGGAACCAATATCCTAATGTAGCGAAGGGCAATCGATTGGGAGTAGCCGCAGAGTAGAAGGAAGATATGTGATCGACCCATATACTGGTCGCGAGCAGACCAAGGCAAAACATTTTATCCTTCGACGTTATCTCCAAGCACTTGCGTTCAAGGTTTTGAACTCTTGGGATATCACCTATGTCGATGGTTTCTCAGGACCTTGGGAAACGAAGACTGAGAATTTCAGCGATTCGTCCTTCATGATTGCAATATCGGTGCTGCAAGACGCGCAGGCGAAAATTCTTGAACGCACTGGAACTAGGCGGCGAATTCGATGCTTTTTCTCAGAGAGCAGCCCCGACGCATTTGCGCAACTTCTGGCGGCGGTCAAACCATTTCACAAACCCGAACAGCTCTTCGAGGTTAAAGCCTACTGCGGGAAGTTTGAGGATGCAGTTGGCGAGATCCAAGCATTTATTGATACTTCATTTCCTCTGATTTTCATTGATCCGACAGGATGGAGCGGCTATCCGCTGGATAAAATTAAGCCTCTCTTTGATCGCCCAAAGTGCGAGGTTCTCATTAATTTTATGTACGAATTCATCAATCGCTTCGCGCATAGTGATGATACGGATATCGTCACTTCATTGAATCCAATCTTGGGGGGCAGAGGTTGGCGCGATCGCCTTGACTCAAGCCTCCCCCGTGGCCTTGCTGTCGAGAAGCTATTTCGCGAGAATCTTAAGGTCGCAGGGAATCTTGACTTCGTGATTTCGACAAAAATTGATAAGGCGACTACTGAGCGCCCACATTTCTTTATCATTTACGGAACAAAGAATCCAAAAGGCCTGATAACGTTTCGCGAGATTGAGTACGGGGCGCTTCGAGAACATATGAAGAGCCGTGCCGATGCGAAAGAAAAGATGAGGGAAAAACAGACTAAGACCATAGATATGTTCGCTGGCTACCAAGGCCACATCCAAGAGGCGACAATTGATGAAATTGTAGATGAGCAGAAAATACATGCTCAAGCGGTGCTGTTGGAAAGCCTAGAGATCAAGGGGCCTTTGCTTTTTTCCGACGCAGTCATTCTCCTATTGCAAGCTCACATGCTTCGCGAAACCAACATCAAAGACATTTGTGTCAACCTCGCCCAAATCAAGAAAATCGAAAATACATGGGGTGGAGGTAATCGCAAACCTAGTGCAGATTGTTTAATCAGACTTCGAAAATCTGAATGAAAAACCGAGAGATAGCCGGGGCTCTTCACCTAGGGATGACGTACCGTGTTGACAGTAGAGTTTGAAATCGATGATGAGGGAATGACGGTACCCTATCCCTCGCTATTTGATGATATTCGCAATAATCATGGATTTGTTGATCTTCGCGGTCACCCTGACTTGGCGTCTGCAATTCCAGAAGCTCTGCAATCTACCGCATTAAAAGGACTCTTGACTGAACTCGCGCACTCGTCTTCGCCACTTCTTACTCTGGGCTGCGATCTTGGGACTCACGAAGAGAAGAAGAGAAATGTGCGCTTTGTTGCCGGCGGTTATTTCCAACTGCTAAGTGCATCATACATGGATAGAGAGCCAGAAGATTATAGGATCTTGGCTCGCGCGATTGCCAAATTTACTAGAATCAGAGCTAGTAACTACAAATGGTCACTCCGTTTCGTCCTTACATTTGTTGATCTTAAACTCGACCACTGTAACGAACTAATTCCATCTTTATGGACTTGGTTTTTTGCAACCTCGAATGCACCGGAAGAGGCATTGGCTTCTCGGGAAATACTAATTGAAACACTTCATAGTGCGCTGACTGATAAATCTACTGTTGCGCGCATTGAAAAGCACAACAGGACTTAGAGCGAGCGAGCCGCTCACAACAAATGCTGCTCGCCCGTGAGAAATATCTCCGTCCTCGTGACATAGGCAAATCCACGCCCGCAGTGCTGCAGCCAGCCCCCGCACACCCTGCCGCTAATCGACGATGAACAGCCTTGCACCCGTCGAGGTCGAAGACCGGTGTGGCTCGGCATTGTCGGCGACCTGATAGCTCATGCCGGACTTCAGGGTGAAGACGCGGCCATCTTCCAGCTCGGTCTGCAATTCGCCGTCGAGGCAAAAGAGGATGTGGCCTTTGACGCACCAATGATCGGCGAGGTAGCCCGGCGAATATTCGACCAGCCGCACGCGCATCTCGCCGAAATTGCGGGTGCGCCAGAGGGCGATGCCGCTTGTCCCCTTATGCTCGGTCGGCTCCACGGTCGACCAATCCGTCGTCCCGAACGGGATCGCACTCATCTTCATCTCAAACTCCCTGGCTGCGGCGAACGGATGTCACAGCAAATGCTGCCCGCCCGTCAGAAATATCTCCGTCCCCGTGACATAGGCAAAGTCCGGCCCGCACAGTTGGAACACCACGCCCGCCACTTCCGCCGGTGTCCCCATGCGGCCCATCGGGATGCGTGGGATCAACGCTTCATATTCCGGACCGATCATCGCGGTTTCGATCTCACCGGGTGCGACGGCATTGACGCGGACACCCAGCGGCGCGAACTCGCCGGCCATCTCGCGGGTGAGTGCTGACAAGGCTGCCTTCGAGGTTGAATAGGCGGCACCGGCAAACGGGTGGATGGCGTGGCCGGCGATCGAGGTGATGTTGACGATGGAACCTTTGCCGCGTGCCAAGGGTGTCGCGAAGCCCTTGGCCAATTGCAAAGGCGCAAAGAGATTGAGCTCATAGACCTCGCGCCAGGCGCTGACATCGCCGTTCAAGGTGCCGAGGCGTTCCTTGAACGAAGTCTTAGGCGAAATGGCCGCGTTGTTGACGAGGGCGTGCACCGGGGCGCCGTCGAGGACGGCCAGCGCCTGTTCGACAAAACGCGGCGCATCGCCGGGTTCGCCGAGATCGACCGTGATGTGGTGCGTCCAGTTGGGGTCGCGCTTGCACTCCTCCGGGACCGCTTCCCGCGAGCAGGTGATGATGCGCCAATTCTCCGCAGAGAAACGCTGCACCGTCGCATGGCCGATCCCCCGGCTGGCCCCGGTCAGGATCACGGTCTTTCTGGTCTCGCTCGTCATTCGGTGGTCGTCCTCAAATTCATGTCGTTCATCAGTCGCTCCCCCTCACCCCAACCCCTCTCCCCAGAGGGGCGAGGGGCTTAAGGATGAGGCTCGGTCGAAACTCCCTCGCCCCGCGCTTGCGGGGAGAGGGGCGGGGTGAGGGGCACTTTGCCAAACTCAGCACTCCCCTCACCCACCCCGCTCCTCATCCGCCGCCAGCAGCGCGCTGCGCCCGGGGCGAACTTCGTCCATCCTGACGCCTAAATCCTGCCGGCGTTCCACCACCGAATGCGGGTCCTGGTGGATGATGATCTCGGCGCCGGGAAAGGCTGCCAGGAGATCGGCTTCGACCGCGTCGGAAATGCGGTGCGCCTCGATAAGGGAGATATCGTCGGCGAGTTCCAGGTGGAACTGGATGAAGCGGTCCTGCCCCGCGGCACGGGTGCGCAGGTCATGAAGGTTCACCGCGCGCGGATGCTGCTGCACGATCTTGATGATGCGGGCGCGCTGCGCGTCGTCCATCTCGCGGTCCATCAGCATGTCGAAACTCTGCCGCCCGATGCGGATCGCGGTATAGGCGATGTAGATCGCGACCATCAGGCCAAAGAGCGGGTCGGTCCACCACAGGCCGAAGCGGCTGGAGATGATGAGGGCTGCGATGACGCTGAAATTGACCAGGAAGTCGCTGCTGTAATGGGCGGAATCGGCGCTGATCGCGACCGATCCGGTGCGCTTCACCACATGGCGCTGCAGCAGGATGAGGGCCCCGGTGATGAGGATCGAGAGCACCATGACACCGATGCCGATCTCGGGGCTGCCGACCGGCTTCGGGTGGATGAAATGATCATAGACCTCCATGAGGAGAAGGAGCGACGAGCCCAGGATGAACGCCACCTGGACGAGCCCCGCCAGCGGTTCCGCCTTGCCGTGTCCGAAACGATGCTCGGCATCGGCCGGCATAAGCGCATGGCGGACAGCGAGCAGATTGACCAGCGACGCCGCGATATCGAGCGCCGAGTCAAAGAGGGTCGACAGCAGGCTCACCGACCCGGTCGCAAGATAGGCATAGAATTTGAGCGCGATCATGACAACAGCCGCAGCCACCGCCGCGTTCGATGCAAGACGCATAAGCCGCCCAGCTTCTGCGCGCGTGGTGGTGGGGGCGATGATCGTCATGCCCGCTCTTCTCCCTCTCCCTTCAGGGGGAGGGCCGGGGTGGGGGCTGCGTTCAGTTTCGTTCTTGCAGAATCATCACCCGCGCGCCCACCCCCGCCCACGAATGTTGGCGTTCGCCAACAGGGCCTCCCCCTGAAGGGAGAGGGACTACACCGAGCGTGAATGAGGCTGCGCATCCTCACGGATACAATTTCTCCGTCACCCAGCTCTCGCCCACCGCCACCCCCGGCGCCGGCGTATAGACCAGCCGGTCATGGAGGCGGAACGGGCGGTCTTCCCAGAATTCGATGTAGCGCGGCTTGATGCGGAAGCCCGACCAATGCGGTGGGCGCGGGATGGTGCCGATGGGATGTTTCGCGGTGAAGAGGGCGACACGCTTTTCAAGATCGAAGCGGTGCTCCATCGGCCGCGATTGGATCGATGCCCAGGCGCCAAGCTGGCTGCTGCGCGGGCGCGAGTGATAATAATCATCGGCCTCTTGGTCGGTCACCACTTCGACCTCACCCTCGACGCGTATCTGGCGGCGCAAGCTCTTCCAATGCAGCACGATGGCCGCTTTCATCGCCCCCAGGATCTGGGTGCCCTTCTTGCTTTCGAAATTGGTGTAGAAAACAAAACCGCGTTCGTCGAAATCCTTCAAGAGCACCATGCGCACCGACGGCATGCCGTCCGGGCCCACGGTTGCCAGCGCCATGCCGTTGGGATCGTTGGGTTCCGATTTCTCGGCCTCCGCCAGCCAGGCGGCGAATTTCGCGAACGGCTCACTCCAGGGGTGGCGTTCCGTGGGTGCAAGATCGGTCTCGGCCCGAGGGCCCTGCAGAGAGTCAGTCATGATAATGAGGGTCCATCACAATCCTTTGACCACTTTCTATAGCATTGAATTTGGAACCGGATGGCGCCATTTTCATTGTGGTTTCGGCGCCACCCACGCGCTGTTTTGACACAGGAAAGCCGATGACGATGTATCGATCCAATCACCCCGCCCTTAAATTGATGGGCCGTAAACTCATGGCGGGTGCCCTGGTGGCCGGCCTGGTGCTGCCGCTCGCTGCCTGCTCCGCCAATTCCTATGGCGGTGGCAAGCAGAATACCGGCACGGTGGTGGGCGCCTTGGGTGGTGCGGCCGCGGGTGCTGCCATCGGCGGCAAGAAGAATTGGTGGTGGGCGGCGGGCCTTGGCGCCTTGGCCGGCGGTGTCGTCGGCAACCAGGTCGGCGCCTATCTCGACCGCCAGGACCAGCAGACCTCCTACCAGACCGCCAACCGCGCGTTGAACACGGTGCCCGATGGGCAGAAGGCGACCTGGACCAATCCGCAGAACCAGACCAGCGGCTATACCAAGCCCATCGAGACCGTGAAGACCGCGAGCGGCCAGACCTGCCGCGAGTTCCAGACCGGCGTCACCGCCCAGGGCCAGACCACAGCCGGCACGGGGACTGCCTGCCGCCAGCCCGATGGCACTTGGAAAATCATCCACTAGCCCCTATTTTTGCCGTCATGATGAATAATTCGCGTGGCGGAAAGACTTATGCCCGATCCCTATAAGACACTCGGTGTCGGCCGCCTCGCCACGGCGGATGAGATCAAGAAGGCTTATCGCAAGCTGGCGAAGAAGCTGCACCCCGACGTCAATCCCGGCGACAAGAAGATCGAGGGGCAGTTCAAGGAGATCAGCGCTGCCTACGACATGCTCTCGGATGTCGAGAAGCGGCGCAAATATGATCGCGGCGAGCTTGATGACAATGGCAATCCCCGGGGCGGCTTCCAGGCCGGCAATCCCTGGGGCAGTGCCAGATCTGGTGCGGGCCCGGGTCAGGGGCCAGGCGCCGGTCCGGGTCAAGGCCGCGCCCGCACGGCCAAGGATTTCGGCATCGATGAGGGCGATAACGACGAGATCTTCAAGGATTTCTTCGGCTTCGGCCGCGGTCGCACCGGCCTCAAGATGCGTGGTGCCGATGTCACCTACCGGCTCGAGGTCGAGTTCCTTGATGCGGTCTTAGGCGGCAAGAAGCGCCTGGGGCTGGCCGATGGCAAGACCCTCGACGTCACCCTGCCGCCCGGCACCGAGGATGGCAGCCAGCTGCGCCTGAAGGGCCAGGGCATGCCCGGCCAGGGCGGTGCGCCCAATGGCGATGCCTTCGTCGAAATCGGCGTCAAAGCGCATCCCTATTTCGAGCGCGAGGGGTTCGACATCCTCCTCGAATGCCCGATCACCTTGCCCGAAGCGGTGCTGGGCGGCACGGTCGAGGTGCCGACCGTCGATGGCCGCGTCGCCTTGAAAGTGCCGGTGGGGAGCAACTCCGGCACGCAGTTACGCCTGAAGGGCAAGGGTATCTTGAATCCGAAGAGCAAGCTGCGCGGCGATCAGTATGTGCGCTTCGTGGTGACCCTGCCCGCCAACATCGATGCCGATCTCGAAGCCAAGGTGCGCGACTGGGCGAAGGCGCATCCCTATGACGTGCGGGGCAAGTTCGATCTCAAGCCCTCTTAAGATTGACGATCACAACGCCGCCCAGCGCCAGGATACCGCCCAGAATCCCCAGTAAACTCGGGCTTTCATTGAGCCATACATAGCCCAGCGCCGTCGCTACCGGTGGCACGCAGTACATGAAGTTGGACGCGCGGCTCGCTGGCATGCGGGAGAGCACGATCGACCAGGTGCCATAGGCGATGAGGCTGGGCACTATCCCCAGATAGATCGCAGAAACCAGCGATTCCGTTGAGGAAGTGGCAGCCTGCCCGATCGCCGACGGCAAGGCGGGGGCCAGCATGAGTGCCCCGATGATCATGTTCCAGGCAGAGACGGTGAGCGGTTTGTGCTTGGCATATAAGGGTTTCTGCGCGATCGCGGTCACCGACTGGCACAGCGCAGCACCTAGAATCAGCACCGCCCCCAGGTCGATTTTCATCGCCGATCCCTCGCCAAGGGCGATCAATCCGATCCCGGTAAATGACAGGAAAGTGCCGATCCAGGCCCATTTTCCGAAGCGTTCCTGGAGGATTGCAATGGCCAGCAGGGCGGTGATGATCGGGTTGACGTTGATGATGAAACTGGCCGGCCCCGCCGACACGGTGCGCTCGCCGAGATTGAGCAAAACCGTGTAGAGCGCCACATGCACGATGCCACCGATAGCGAACCGCCAGAGCTCGGAAAGCCTTGGAAACGCTGGCTTTGTGATGAGCAGGAACAAGGCGGCCGGCAGGGCTGCGATGGCAAAGCGGACGGCACCCAGCTCGACCGGGCCGAATCCCTGGAGGCCGGCGCGGATCGCCGGGAAGGCGCTGGCCCAGGCGAGGATGGTCACGCCCACGAAGACAAAGGTGCCGCGGCTCAGCGTATTGTCGGCCTTGAAAAGATTGGGTTTTGTCATCGCGACATTGCTCATGTTAACCGCTTGTCTATACAGGTTGCGGGCCATTGGTGGCACTTTCCCAGGCGCTGAGCTCCTTGACAAACGAACAAATCAAGGCTGAGCTGTGAGCATGGATCACAGCTCAGCCGGCCAATTGCCACCCCTGGATACGCTCCGTGCCTTCGAGGCGGCGGCGCGCGGCGGCAGCTTTTCGGCAGCCGCCAGCACCCTCAATCTGACCCATGGGGCGGTGAGCCGGCAGGTCGCCAAGCTCGAACATTGGCTGGGCCTCAAACTCTTCGAACGGCAGGCGCGCGGTGTGGCCCTCACCCCGGAAGGGCAGCGGCTATATCTGCGCACCAACGAGGCCTTCGCGCTCATCGCGGATACGTCGGACCGCTGGACGGAATCGCGTGGCTCGGCGGTGGTGCGCCTCTCCACCATTCCCTCGGTGTGCGGCTTGTGGCTGATGCCGCGCTTGAAGAAGTTCGAGAGCGGGCGCCCCACCTTGCGCATCACCTTGTCCGCCGATCACCGCTATGTCGATTTGGCCGACGAAGGCATCGACCTTGCCATTCGCTGCGGGCGCGGCGCCGTGCCGGGCCGGATTTCGCTGCAGCTGTTCGAGGAGCATTGCTTCCCGATCGCCTCGCCGAAACTGGCGCAGGAGATCGGCCCAGGGGGCCCCGGCAGCGGTGATCCGGCACGCCTCCTTGAGCAACCGCTCATCCATGATTCCGATGCCGCGGGCTGGCGTGCCTGGTTCACCGCGCAGAATCTCGATTATCGCCCGCGCCCCCATGACCGCCGCTTCGAGGATTACAATCTGGTGCTGGATGCGGCGATGAACGGCCTCGGCGTCGCCTTGGCGCGGCCACCGCTTGCCGAAGCATTGATCAAGCAGGGGAAGCTCACCGCGGTCGATACCAGGACCGTGCTCAATCCTGTCGCCTATTGGCTCGACCGGCCGCCGGGTCCGGTGCGCGAGGCGAGTGCGAACCTTGCTCGGCGCATCGCGCTGGAAGCCGGTGTCGGCGCCGACTCCGTCGCTGCTTTCCTGGTGGCGGAACGGTGATCACGATCGGACGGACACTTATATCTTTCTGCACCCTCGCCATGATCGCCGCACCGACGATTGCGACCGCAACGGCGGCAGAGAGTCCGGCCGCCCACGTGGCGCTGCATGCCTGCACGGCCCTGCTGGCGCGGGTAAACGCGTTTCCCGGCAATGGCCCGGTCTTTCTGCGCAGCTATGACGATGCATCTGGCGCCGGCGCTGGCCCGGAGCCGGTGCTGGGCGGTGCCTTCACCTATGACAATGCCCTGGCCATCATCGCGCTGCAGGCCTGCGGTGAGGATGCCGCCGCCCGGCGCATCGGCGCTGCCTTGCTTGCCGCCACGGAAATCGATCGCCTGGGACCGACGGTGAGATCGGGAGGCCGGTTGCGCAATGCCTATCGGCCGGGACCCTCAACCGAGATACCCGTCCCGCCGATGGGCTGGTGGAGCGACCGCGACAAACGCTGGGAGGAAGATCCCTATCAGGTCGGCACCGCCACGGGGAATGTCGCCTGGGCGGCCCTCGCCTTGCTGACGATCGGGGAGGACCGTCATGACCTGGGCTATCTCGCCGGCGCTGCCAAGCTTGCCAACTGGGTCATTGCCGCAACTTACGATGCGCAACTGCCGGCCGGATTTACCGGCGGCCTCTATGGCTATGACGGCGAGACGGCGCCCCAGACCTGGAAATCCACCGAGCATAATACCGATATGGCAGCAGTCTTCGACTGGCTGCAGCGCTTGCAGCCGGACGAGAAATGGTTGGCCAATGCGCAGATCGCGCGGGGCTTCGTCGCCGCGCAGTGGGATGGGCCGAGCAGCCATTTCTGGGTCGGCACCACACCCGATGGACACACGCCCAACCGCGGCAATGCCGGGTTGGATGCGCAGCTATGGCCCCTGTTGCTGGAAGGTGCGCCGGCCGCCTGGCAGACGTCGATCCGGCATGCCGAACAGGCGCATGGCGTCCGGAAGACGGGCAGCAACAATGGCGATATCAGGGGCTTCGATTTCAATGACGATCGCGATGGCGTGTGGTGGGAAGGGACAGCGCAGGCAGCCTTGCTCTATCGCGCCCTGGGACGTCCGCAGGATGCCGATCGGCTGCTCGCCGAGATGGACCAGCAGTTCAGCTCCGGCGGCATGATCTGGGCCACGGATTCCAAAAAGATCACGACGGGGTTTGCGCTATCGCCCACCAGCACGACGGATGATTTCTTTTATTTCCGGCTGCCGCATCTGGGCGCCACCGCCTGGGCAGCGCTTGCCGCCACAGGATGGAACCCCTTCACCGGCAAGCGTGTTACAGGATTGCCGTGAGATCAGCCACTGAGCCCATATCGAGCAAAGACCCGATCGCAGCCCTTGCCGCCTATTGGTCGCATCTTGCGGAGGGCCGCGTGCCGGAACGCGCCATGCTGGACCCGGCGGCGATCAAGCCTTTATTGCCTTTGGTGTTGCTGGCCGAGTTCGAGCCGGCGCCCTTCCGCGTGCGTTACCGGCTGACGGGAACATCGGTCGATCAGTGGAACAATATGAACATCACCGGCCGCTATCTCGACGACCTTGCCGATGAAGGCGGCTTCGGCGCCGTCGCAAAATTGCAGGAAAGCTACCTGCAATGTTATGAAAGAGCGGCACCCGTGATCGATGACTATGATTGGCCGGGCCGTCATGGCGGCGTCCTCAAAGTGCGCTATGGCATGTTTCCGCTGCTGCTCCAGGGCACCGTCGCGCAATGCCTGGCGATCGAGGATTACAGCGCCATCCCGCATCGCTATGACGGCGTGCAGCTGCTGAAACGCTAAGGATCCGGGCTTAGGGCCGGGGGTTTCGGCCTGACGCTGAGGGTTTCGTTTTCAACGGGAATAGGCCCATGCCAAAGCTCAGCCTCGCCGATCATCGCCGCTTTTATGCCGAGGAGTTGCGCGCGGCAGCGCCCGTGCTGCGCAACGATGCGGTGGTCAAGGCCTTCGCCAAGGTGCCGCGCGAGAAATTCTTCGGCCCCGGGCCCTGGTTGATCCTGCCACCCAAATCCATGCAGGCGCGTTACCAGACGCCGGACGCCGATCCGCGGCATCTTTATCATGACGTGCTCATTGCCATCGACCGGCAGAAGGGCATCAACAATGGCGAGCCCGGCCTGTGGGCGCGGCTGTTCGATGCGGTCGATGTCGTGCCGGGCGAGCGCATTCTGCAAGTGGGTGCCGGCACCGGCTATTATACCGCGATCCTGGCTGAGATGACCGGCCGCAAGGGCAACGTCGTTGCAGTCGAATATGAAGCAGCCCTCGCCAAACAGGCGCGCCGCAATCTCGGGCAATGGAAGCAGGTCAAGATCGTCCACGGCGACGGCACAAAACATGACGCGGGTGAGGTCGATCTGGTGGTGGTTTTCGCCGGTGCCACGCATCCGGCCAAACCGTGGCTTGAACGCCTCAAGGATGGCGGTCGATTGCTGATGCCGCTCACCGGTCAGAATGGCTGGGGCATTTTCCTCAAAGCCATCCGGCGTGGCCGCAGCTTCGAGGTGGAGTCGCTGGGTGTCTGCGGCTTCTTCCCCTGCGTCGGCGGCCGCGACGAGATCGCCGCGCGCAACCTCTATCAGCACTTGCGTGCGTTGCGCGGGCGCCCGGCGCCGATCCGTGCCCTCCATATCGGCAAGCCGCGCGCTGCCGACAAGAGCGATGTCTGGTATCAGGGGCCGGGCTTCTGGCTGTCACGGAAGTAAAAAGCGACCCACAGGGATCGCCTTTAATCTCGGTGAGTTCGCCTTGACAGATTGCCGGCTCCGCGGCCAATTGTTTTCGCCAAAGAGGAGCCCCACGATGCCCATCACCCTGACGGCCTTTGAACGGTCACCCGATGGCGGCAGGGGACTGGCGCGTGATACACGCGTTCGCTGGGCGCTTGAAGAAGTCGGCCAACCCTACGAGGTTCGCCTTGTTTCGTTTCGTGCGATGAAGGAACCCGCACATCTGGCGCTGCATCCTTTCGGCCAGATTCCGACCTATGAGGAAGGCGACCTCGCTTTGTTCGAGACAGGGTCGATCGTCTTCCATATCGCCGAGCGCCATGCTGGCCTGCTGCCGGATGGTGCCGATGCGCGGGCACGCGCGATCACATGGATGTTTGCAGCACTCAACACAATGGAGCCGCCGATCCTTGACCTCGTCACCGTCAAAATTCTGGAGAGCGACAAGCCCTGGAGCAAGGAACGCCTGCCTCTGGTCGAGGGTCGCATCCGCGACCGGTTGGCGCAACTTTCCGCGCGCCTTGGCAGTGCCGACTGGCTCGATGGTGGGTTCAGCGCGGGCGACCTGTTGATGGTGTCGGTGCTGCTCAGGTTGAAATCGTCAGGCATTCTGGACGACTACCCGAACCTCGCCGCCTATCTCGCCCGCGGCGAAGCGCGGCCCGCCTACAAGCGGGCTTTCGCGGCTCAATTGGCGGTTAACACCGGCATACCACCGGCTGGCTGATTTGGGCCGGTTCGATCAACGCGACGATCTCTGCAAAAGGATGGATCCATGAGCAAGCCCGCATCCAAAGCACCATCTCGCGCTGTCAAAAAAACGCTCAAGAAATCGGCGAAGGTCGCAAAGAAGGCCGCCGCCAAGCGGGTCGTTGCCAAGCGGATCGTTGCCAAGCGGGTCGCTCCTGGGCCGACCCTTCTCGCTGGCGGCAACCCACAGATTGCGAAAGCGGATGGCGATGCGCCGGTGCAGGCCTATATCGCGGCGATGCCGGGCTGGAAGTGCGATCTGGGCAAGCGCCTCGACGCACTCATCGCGCGGAACGCACCCAGCGTGCGCAAGGCCGTGAAATGGAACTCGCCATTTTACGGCATCGAGGGCCAGGGCTGGTTCCTGTCGTTCCGTGTCTTCACCCATTACGTCAAAGTGACTTTCTTTCAAGGCACGTCGCTGCGGCCGGTCCCACCCGGCGGCACAGAGCGCAGCAAGGACGCCCGCTGGATCGATATCCGCGACGGCGACAAATTCGACGAGGTGCAGATGGCGGCCTGGGTGAAGCAGGCCGCAGCGCTGCCAGGCTGGGTACCCTAATTGATGTCCGGCATCACGGACCGGCCGCCATCAGATGATGCAATGGGGATCCAAACTCGACGCGTGTGACGATCCAACGCCGCCAGTCCGTCATGAATTTGTCATGGAGGAACCAACCGCCCCGCCGATGCTTTTACCCAGGGTTTTAACCCTGGCGTTTTCCGCTGCGTTCATCTGACGCATTCAACTGATGCCGTCATGGGCGCCAACTTGCGGCGGCATTGATATCGATATGGCGGACACATGTTCATTGACGGACGCGGCATTCCCAACGGCACCATTCTGGAAACCGATATCGCGATCATCGGTGCGGGGGCTGCCGGGATTACCATCGCGCGAGAGCTTATTGGCGGCGCGCACCGCGTCGCTCTCATCGAGAGTGGCGGGTTCGATCTCGACGATGCGACGCAGGCGCTCTACGAAGGCGAGAGCAAGGGCGTCGATTATCCGCTGGATGCAGCACGGCTGCGTTATTTCGGTGGCAGCACCAATCATTGGGGCGGTTGGTGCCGGCCTTTGGCGCCGATCGATTTCGAGGCGCGACCCTGGCTGCCGCATTCCGGCTGGCCGATCACGCGGGCCATCCTCGATCCCTATTACGATCGCGCGCAACGGATCTGCCAGCTGGGCTCCGGTGCCTTCGACGATGCCGAGGCGTGGCGTGCGTCGACGGGCTGGCGGCCGCTCGATCTGCCCGGCGATGATTTCGTGACGCGCTTCTTCCTCTACAGCCCACCGACAAGGTTCGGTGAGACCTATCGCAGCGATATCGCAGGGGCCGGCAACATCACGGCCTATCTCAACAGCAATGTGACCGAGATCGTGCCCAATGAAGCGGCCACCCGGGTCGAGCGGTTGCGCGTTGCGACCTTGAACAGTGATGGCAGCGACGGCCGGCAGTTCGAGATCCGGCCGCGCCTGTGCATTCTGGCCAGTGGCGGCATCGAGAATGCGCGGTTGCTGCTCCTGTCCGACAGCGTCCAGAAAAATGGGTTGGGCAATGGCCGTGATCTGGTCGGGCGTTTTTTCATGGAGCATGTGCATGTGCCGGGGCAGGTCGCCCTCATAGCCGTCGCGGACCCTGACATCATGCCGGCCTATTACAATGAACCAAAACCCGTCGGCGGCGCATCGGTGCGTGCGATCCTGATGCCGTCCGATGCCTATCTGCGGCGGGAACAGCGGCTCAGCGTCAACATCGCGGTCTATCCGCAGCGCCCGGCTGCAACCGGCGGCGACATGGGGGCTGGTGAATCAGAGACGGGCGATATGGCGGGTGCCCTCGAAAGCGGCATCCTGCAATTGCTGCGACCCGCGCAGGACGCGGCCAAGACCGCGATCCGCCGGCCGACCATCTTTGGGGCGTCCTGCGCTGCTGAACCGGTTCCCTTGCCCCACAACCGCATCACCCTGTCGGCCAGCCGCGATGCGCTGGGACAGCGGCGCACGATCCTGGATTGGCGTCCGTCGCCCCTTGAGCACCGCGATCTCAATCGCAACATGGATGCCATGGCCCGGGCCTTCGGCGCCTGGGGCGGCGGCATTGTGCGCGTGCTGTTTGCCGAGCGGAACGATTGGGTCACCGAGGAAATCGGCTGGGGCAATCATCACATGGGCACCACCCGCATGGCTGACGATCCCGGCCAGGGTGTCGTCGACGCCAATTGCCGGGTACATGGCCTTTCCAATCTCTATGTCGCGGGCAGTTCGGTATTTCCGACCGGCGGTCCCGTCAACCCGACGCTGACCATCGTGGCGCTGGGGATGCGCCTTGCGGATCATATCAAGTCGCTCAAACTGGCAGGATGAGGAAGATGAATCGGCATCTCACGCGCCGGCACTTATTGGCGGGCCTTGCCATCGGTACGCTGTCGGCCGTTGGCGCCGCGATCGCCGTGCCGCGATATGTCACGCAGCCGGCAGCAATGGACCCGACGGCACAGCTGATGGCGCTGCTGGCCGATCAGCCCGCCGCCGCCCGGATCGGGGCTGCGTGGCGGGAGCACCATCCTGCTTTCTTCGCCACGGCAGAGATGCTGCCGCAGCACCTGGCTGCGCGGTTGCGGCGCCACGGCTGGCGGGACGAACAAGCCCCGCATGATTCGGGGCAGCTTGGCGATCTTGTCACCAGCATCGTGCGCGACGATTTCCGCCACGGCCGGGTGGTGGATGTGGCGGGCTGGCGGCTCAGCACCTTCCAGGCCGAGCTCTGCGGCCTTGCCTATCTGATAAGATCGCAGCCTTCCGCCGCGTGAGTCGGTCGCAACATCGCGGCGGCCCGTGTTTCAGCCTGTGCTTCAGTTAGACGAGACGCGGCTGCTTATGAGCGGGGGGGGGCGCTTTGGGCGGTACCGGGATGGGTGCCCGGCCGAAGGCATGTTTAGCCCGTACCCAACTGGCATAGATGCGGGCGATCTGATCCCGGTCGATCGAGTCGGTGAGCGGCCCGGTGCCGATGCCATAAACATCGCAGCCCGCATCCATCAGTTTGCAAGCTGCTTCGATCGCTTGTTCGGGACTGGGATACTGCGCGATCTCATGCGCCGTATCCTGCCGATATTGGACGTGCCATGTCATAAACGCGAAAGTCGGCGAAATTGTCGGGGCATGCAATACGGTATTTATACTCATGGGTAGCAACTCATGATGTGGTGTGCGGGAACAATCCTCTGTGTGCCTCCTGCAAGGGCGGGGTTCTTGGCCGCTTATTTCCGCAACTGTGCAGGCTTTGCGCCGTTTTTTTGAACAGTCTTCGGGTGCATGCGGATTTCTGCGGGCCGCAGCAATCCTATAGCCCGCAAAAGTGCAGGGCTTTTGCCGGTCCAAATTATTTTTCCCCGATTTTTTTAGGGTCTTGGATTTTTTCGCAATCTTGCGGGGCTGTACATTTGTGACAGAACTGGTGTGACAGAACTGGCGGTCGGGTTTGCAGCGCCAGCGCGTCGCCAGCGCGTTTGTGTGGACTTCCTCACATGTGAATGCATGGCATACAAACTTATGTGAAGCGTGCTTTGCGGGGTGACTGTTTTGTGAGATTTCGGCAAGATTGCTGGGAACAAGTCGTCGCGAGAAAACTTGTTCAGTCTGGTTGAGTGGGTACAGCCCGTACGCCATGTCAGGGATGATAGGGACGGTTATGATCAATATGACGACGGTGGGTATTTGCGTGGCCTCGCTGCTGGTGCTGAGCGGCGGTGTTCTCGCCATTACCCTGTTTACGCTGTAGGCGCTGGCGAGGCGCGCTCCTTCCAGCGACAGGCGCCAAGTCGGCAGAGTCCGCCGGCACGCTCTGCTGCCACCCTGCAGCGGATGAGCGATGCGGCGCTGAGCATCCCACATCCATACAACCCAAATGCGTGATGGGTTATTGTGCCAGCTGATGCGCGGCTGCCGGCATGCTGCAGCTGTCGTCAAGCGGGCAGGTGATCAAGGAGCGAGCATTTCATGTGCGGCCGGTTTGTGCAGAAAGGGACGTGGGAGGCGTTGATGTCCTTTTTCGACATCAAGGGGCCGCCCCTCAATTTCGCCGCCCGCTATAATGTGGCACCGACCCAGGATGTGGCGGTGATCGTGCCCGCGGCCGATGGGCGACATGTTGAGATCAAGAAATGGGGCCTCGTGCCGGCCTGGTCGAAGGACGGCAAGGCATCGTTCAGCACCTTCAACGCGCGCGCGGAATCGGTGCGCGAGAAGCCGGCCTATCGCGAGGCCTTCAGGAAGCGGCGCTGCGTGGTCCCGGCCGACGGGTTCTATGAATGGACGGGGCCCAAAACCGGCAAGGTCCCGCATCTCTTTACACGGCGCGATGGGGCGATGCTGGCGCTGGCGGGCCTCCATGAAACCTGGACGGCGCCGGACAAGGCCGAGACCGTGCACTCCTTCACCATCCTGGTGACCGGTGCCAACAGATGGATGTCAGCCTTCCATGACCGCATGCCGGTGATCCTGGCAGCACCGGATATCGACACATGGCTGGGCGGCACGGCCGACGCGGCGGCGGAACTGATGCAGGCGGCCCCCGAGGACACGCTCAGCGAATATGTGGTCTCGACGCTGGTCAACAGCGTCCGGAACGAGGGGCCGGAACTGCTGGCGCCAGCATCTCCATTGCCGGAACCGCCCGCCGGACCGATGGGCGATCTCTTCGCCCGGTAGCGATCGGGGGGCGGCTGGCCTTTACCAAGCGTTAACACTTCCGCCGTCACTCTTCCTGGTGTTACGGGACAGGTTGCCGCGCGCATGTCTGGTTGTACGCACGCGGTGGTTCAGAGCTGGGACGGATCACTGAACAGAGATCGGGTGAGGTTTGGCCGAACTGTCACGCACACCGGACAAGATCGCGCCGGACGAGACCAGGTTGGATGGCATTGGTCTCGATATCGACAAGCCGATGACGACGGCGCTGGCGCGCTTTGCCCTGCTGGGGACGCCGGACAGCGCCAGCTTTCAATCGCCGCGCCTTGCCGCCCTCTATCGCTATTGGCGCTCGCGGCGTGACGGGGCCTTGCCGCGGCGTGCGGACATCGACCCCGCCGAGATCAAGTCGCTGCTGCCCTATGTGATGCTTGTCGACATTCACCGGATGCCGTTCCGCGTCTATTACCGGCTGGTCGGGACGGCGGTTGCGCATTTCTCCGGCATGGATTTCACCAGCACGTTTCTCGATGAACTGGCTTTCGACATCTGCGGCACCAGCGACCTGCTGCGCGCCTATCAATCGGTGTGCGAGACGCAGACGCCGGGCAGCGGCATGGCCTTTGCGCAGGTCACCCACCAATCGGCGCTCGATGTCGAATATCTGATCTGTCCGCTGCAGGATGCAGGCGGCCAGATCACGCAATGCCTGGTGATCGAGGATTACGTCACCAAGCAGGGCTTTGAGGCCGGCCATCTGAGGCTCGCCAAGAGCCATTCCTAGAAGGTGAAGCAGTTCACAGTGCTGGCGCGCTAACGCCCTGATTCGATGCCATTATCGGAATGATCACATTCTCGTGATCATGAGGCCCCTGCAACCTTGCCGCGGCATCGCCATTTCTATCCCAAGGGACAGAGAGGGCCATGATGATGAGAGCCACAATCCTTGCCGCCGCTTTGCTGCTGGCCGCTGCATGGCCAGCGGCCGCAGATAGCGGGCCGCTGCGCGATCCCACGGGTTGCGCCACCGGCTCGGCCGTCGCCAATTGCCGGTCGCTGCCGCCGCTGGGGCGCGAGCCGTCGGGCTCGAGCCTGCGCGGGTCGGATCACAATAAGAAGCGAAACACGCCGCATATGAAGACCTCGCCCTTGCCGAGCGAATTCCTGCCGCCGCGCTCGACCGGGCTCGACAAGGGATCGACCGGCATCAGCAACCAGCCGCTGCTGCCGAAGTCGCGCATCAATCACTGAGGGACCGGCATCCAACACGCCCGGACCTGCGTAGATGAGTAGGGCGACAAGATCCTGGCGTATACCCCCCATCCAAAGACGCCGGGGTCGCGGAGACAGGTTCCATACCTTGCCGCATCAAGGGTGGAGCCTGTCTCTCGTCCATTGTTCAAATTTGTCGCGCGAGTGCGACGATGGCGATGCCGGCGATGGCCGCCAGGAAATCGTTGCCGGTGAGCTTCATCAGAGCCACGACCGCGATCAGACCGAGGATTTCCGGGATGCCGCCATGGACTGCTGCCGGCGCCACGATGCCGATCATGACGCCGAGCGGCAGCACCTTGAGGGCCGCTTCCAGGCGCGGCGTGATGGCAACGAAGCGCATGAGAAAAAAGCCGCCGGCGCGGCAGAAATAAGAGGCGGCCCCCATCGCCAGCAGAGCGAGGAGAAAGTCAGGATCGGTGGTCATGGCGGAGATATCCAATAAGGGCGGCGGTAAGGCCGGATGCGACAATGACCCAGCCGCTGCCGACAAAGGGACTGAGCAGCAAGGCAGCGATGCCTGCCAGCAGGGCCGGAGCGAGATCGCGGCGGCCGCGATAGAGGCCCATCATCAGGGCCGCCGAAAACGCAGCCAGCAGGAAATCGAAACCGAAGAGTTCAGGTCGCGTCACCAGGCTGCCCAGCATATGGCCGGCGAGTGTGCCGGAGATCCAGGCCACGAACATGATGAGGCCGGAGCCCAGCAGGAAGCCCGCATCATCGGCGCCGCTTTCATGTTCCTTCATGCCGAGAGCCCAATTGCCGTCGCCGAGAAAATAGAGCGTCACATAGGCGCGGGCGGGATCGAGGGATCCGAGCCACGGCCGCAGCGCCGCCCCGTAGAGCAGGTAGCGGGCGTTCATGATGAGGATGGTGATGACGAGGGGCAGGATGGCGCCAGCCGCATCCGACCAGCCCTGGAGGGCCGCCATCTGCGCCGAGCCGGAATAAATGAGGATGCTCATCATCAGGGCTTCCAGTCCCGAAAGCCTGGTCGCCGCGGCAAGCACGCCGAACATCATGCCATAGAGCAGCACGCTGAGTGCCAAGGGCTGGGCACGGATGACGCCGCGGACGATGCCGTGACGGGTGAAGGGTGGCATGGTGATTCTCTCTTTCTAACCGTCAAGAAGGTTAGTATGATGGAACCCATGCTGCAAGAACCCTCTTATGCCGAGAAACCGCCCAAGCCCGTGGCGGGCGCCCTGTGCCTGGATTTCATCAACACGGTGACCTGGCGGGGCGATCCGGTGCGGCGGGCTGAGCGCCTGACCAGCTATGGCGAGCTGCTGATCTGGAGCCGGCTGCTGGGGACATTGAGTGCTGCCACCGAGCGGGCGCTGCGATCGGCAGCCGCCCGGGATGCGGGCGCTGCCGCACGGGTGCTCGACGATGCCATCAAGCTGCGCCATGAGATGGCACATCTGTTCGATCCTGGCCTTGAAGCGCGCACGAAGACGCCGGTGCTCGACCGGGTGACCCGCGACATGGGCGGGATCGGGCGCGTGATCCCAGGCAAGGGCTGGACACAGCTGGCAACGAAGATCGATCTGCGACTGCCGCTGCTTCCCATCGCCGTCAGTGCACTCACCCTCCTTACGGCACCACAGCGGCACCAAGCGCGCAGTTGCGCCGATCCGCAATGCCGCTGGCTGTTCCTGGATGAGACGCGCAACCAGTCGCGGCTCTGGTGTTCGATGGAGGATTGCGGCAACCGCGCCAAGGCGCGGGCGCACTACACACGGAAAACAAAGGGTGCCTGAAAACAAAGGGAAATCGGCGTTAACCCAGGCTTATCTACCTATTTCGGAACCGGGCTGCCGTAAGCGGGTTTATCTCCTGACACGCTTTGCGGGGAGCGCATCCCCGAAGGAGGTCAACCATGAACAAGATGCTCATCCTCGCGACATTCCTGTTGGCGGCCGCGGCCGCACCGGCACTGGCAGACGAGGTGACGGGCGACGGATTCGATCCGTCCAACATCATTCTTGCCAATGCCAGCGACCAGCCAATGATCGCGGCGGGGCCGACGGAACAGGAAGCGAAATTATGGGTGCTCAATGCCGGCTACTCCCAGGTCTCCGGCCTGACGCGCGATCGTCATGCGCTCTATCATGGCACGGCCCTGTTCAATGGCGAGACCTATGACATCGTGGTCGACACGCAAGGCAACATCCTGGGCGCGAAGGAATAGCTTGAAACTCATCGGCGCCGCACTCGCTTGCCTGCTTGCGGGTGCGGTACCGGTGTCGGCACAAAATAATACTGGTTACCCCAGCGGCACCAAATGCGGCGATCTGCAAGCCCAGCGCCGCACTGCCTGCAGCAATGCTTTCGATCCCCGCCCCAATGCTGCCGAGATCATCAACAAGCCAGCACAGAAACCGCTATTGCCGGCCAAACCCCGCGCGCTGGGGCAGGCGGTGCCGAAAACCAATCCGAAAAAACTGCAGCCACTTATTCCGCCGGCGGGATCTCTTTCCGAGCCGCAGTAGAATCAAGGATGCACCGTCCCCATTGACGCGTCATCCCCGGGCGAAAACCCGGGGATTCACTGGTGCCATGGTCGAGTGTGGATCCCCGGGTCAAGCCCGGGGATGACGCGTTTACTTGAATGCGTTGTGTCCGTTTATGCCCCAAGGCTTATTGGTGCCTTACGGCAACAGCACCGTATCGACGACGTGGATGATGCCGTTCGACTGGCGGACGTCGGCGATGGTGACGTGGGAGACGTCGCCCTTGGCGTCGGTGATGCTGATGCTCTTGCCCATTTCCATCAGCGTCAATTTTTCGCCATTCACCGTGGTGAGTTCGGCCTTCCCGCCACCGGCCTTGATGTCGGCCATCAGCGTCTTGGCGTCCAAGGCGCCGGGCACCACGTGATAGGTCAGGATCGAGGTCAGCATCGTCTTGTTTTCCGGCTTCACCAGCGTTTCAACCGTGCCGGCCGGCAGTTTGTCGAATGCCGCATTGGTCGGCGCAAAGACGGTGAACGGGCCGGGGCTTTGCAGGGTGCCCACCAGATCGGCGGCCTTCACGGCAGCGACCAAGGTCGTGTGATCCTTGGAATTCACCGCATTCTCGACAATGTTCTTGGTCTGGTACATGGCGGCACCACCCACCATCGGGTTCGCATCCATGGCATGAGACGAGCAGCCGGCCGCAATCGTGCACGCGAGCAGCGTGCCCAGGATCTTCGCTTTCATGGAACATTCCTCTGTGAGATGTCAGGTGAAGCAATCCCCTGCTTCACTGCTGATATCTACGCGGCCGGTTTCGGCTTGGATGCGTGGTGGAGGAAGATTTTTTATCCGCCCAAGATCGTCATCCCCGGACTTGATCCGGGGATCTGCTAGCAACAGCACGGCAGCGTTGCTTGATCCCCGGGTCAAGCCCGGGGATGACGGACTAAGGAGGTGGCGCCTAAGACGGCGTACCAGTTTCAATGCTGTGCGCGCAGCAGGGCGACACCTTCCGCATCGCCGATGATGATCGGGCGGTGCCAGTTGCGGATCACCGGCAGGCCGCCCGAGAGGCTGCGGGGGGCTTCAAACGTCGTGAAAGGCAGCCAGGCACGGTCGGCATAGGATTCAACGACGCCGCCCGCCGCCTGCACCAGAGCGATGCCGCCGGCCACATCCCAGATATTGGGCCGTTCGAAGCGCGCCACGCGCAAAAGGCCTGCCGCCACGAAAGCACATTCGATGGCGGCCGAGCCGGTCTTGCGGATCTCCCACGGCAGGTCGGCATCGGGCACAGCATGGGGCTCGCCGGCGAGGCGCCGGCGGATACCGGGATTGAGGCGTGCTACGATCGGTTCGCCGTCGAAGCAGAGTTCGCCACCGAGCGAGGCGTGATAGATGCCGGCGTAGAGGGCGTGACTGACCGAGCACCAGATGGCGCCCGCAATCGGCCGGCCACGATAGAGGACGCCGATCGAGGCCGCGAACAAGGGAAAGCCATTGATGAAATTCGTGGTGCCGTCGATCGGATCCACCGCCCAGACGAAATCGTTTTCGCGGCCGCTGGCATCGCTGATCTCTTCGCCGAGGATGTCATGCTCGGGGAATTTGTCGGCCAGCCTTGCGCGAATGAGCTTCTCGACCCGGTGATCCACATCGGAGACCGGGTCACGCCACAGATCGACGGGGATGGCACTGCTGAGCAGCTTGGCTGGATCGGCGGCCTTGTAGCGGATGGTGAGCGTGCGACCAAGGGTCTGGACGATTTCCGCGCCGGCCAGTTTGGCGAGGTCTACGGCCATGGATTCGATTTTGCGCAGGCTTGCCGGCGTCAACTCGTCGATGGCCAAGGATCGCTTGAGACTGCTGATATTCATGATGAAATCACCGTGATACGGGATGCCAGCGGCTGCTGGTCCACAAGGGAGGGAACGAGGATATCGAGCTGTTGCTGTGTGAAGTGGATCGACACGTGTCCGTTCCGGCTTTCGGATGCCCGGCTGCCAGATACCGAGGTACCGGATGCCGGGCGATCAAATTTGGGGCGATCAAATGCGGGGCCATTAAATACCGGCGCGTAATCATCGATGCGCAGCGGATCGCCCTGCCAATCGATGGCGACCTCACGCGCCCGCTTGACCGTCAGCGGTGGTGGCGTCTCGTCAGATCCTTCGGCCACCCATGCCAGCATCTCGTCGCGCTGGTCGGGGGCGACGGTGACGACATCGAAGAACCCGTCGCCGATATCGGCCGACGGCGCCAAACGGACGCGTGAGCCGGCATGTTGGATATTCATCACCTCAGCCAGCAGCAGATCGCCCACCAGCGGTTGGTTGTCGAGCCAGAGGCGCGATTTCAGCGGATCGGCATTTTTCAGCGCATGATGGAAGGCCGCGCGGCCGAGACGGATACTGTCGGCAGCGGCGACACCTTCCGTCTTGAATTGCAGAATGGTGCGGGCGAGCGGCCCGATACCGACGGCTTCGACAAAGCGATTGGCGCCCCAGGGGCCGGTGACCTCGCCAACATCGAGGCGCTGGATGTCGGCATGCTTCCAGGCGGTGACGATTTCGTTCCCCGACCCGACATTGGCCGCATTCAGAATGCCAAGCGATTGAGCGATGTTGTTGGCGGTGCCAAGCGGCACGATGGCGACATGGCGTTTCCGGTCGGGATTCTCGAGTGGTGGCAGCTTGGCGAGGATGCGGGCAATGGTCCCATCGCCGCCCGCCAGCACCACAAGGTCGCTGGGTTCACGGAGAACGCTATCGAGCGCCGGGTCCAGCGGCTTGCAATGGCGGATGACAAGACCGCCTGCCTGGAGGGCCGCCAGCAATTCCTCGCTCGTCAACTGGCTGTTGCCGGCAGATTCATTGTGGATGAGGAGCGTCTGCATGAAGAGGTAACAGGCGGATGCCGGTTGCGTTCCGTTACGTGCGCCCATCCATTCACGGCAGGCGAGCGGAGACGGACCATGACGAATATGGAATTGATAAAGCAGAGGGCGCCTCTCGGGGGAGGCGCCCTCTTCGTCCGGCTCATCTTCCGCCGCGCCGCTCACATCGCGATACGCAATCTAAGAAACGCTTTGGCAGTCGATAAGACCGGGCGTACGACTTCGCGTTACGCGGTCCCCTAAATTATTGGGGTCCGCGGATCCTGGCGGGCGCGGCGCAATTCTTCTTCGCTGTAGGCGCGGCCCTCTTCATCAAACTGGCGCCAGCCATTGTCGCGGAACAGCTCCCGGCGGGCGTTGATATCGACATGATCGTGGCTGTCGAGGATTTCCTGGGCGACGGCCGCGCGATCGTCGACGACCCGCGCGGAGACCAGGCTGCCACCACGCCGGACACCTTCGGCGTAGAAATGCGCGTCATCTTCTGCGACGCCAGAACGGGTGAGTGCACCGACGATGCCGCCACCGATGGCACCGGCGATGGCACCTGCCGCCGCACCGACGGCGGTTGCCGCCAGCCAGCCAGCGGCAATGACGGGGCCGACACCCGGAATGGCGATGATGCCGAGGCCGGCCAGTAGACCAGCACCACCCCCGACCAGGGAGCCGGCACCGGCGCCGTCGGCCGCGATATCAGCGGCCGTCTCTTTCTCGGCCCCCGTCGGATAGTGTTTGTCGACATTGTTGGAGACGAGACTGATATCCACCGGCGGAATGCCGGCATCTTCCAATGCCCGCACCGCTGCGGCGGCATCATCGTAATTGTCATAGAGCGCGCTGACGGTCTTGGTCATGATCCGACTCCTGGGCCAAAGTTCTGGGCAGCTTGGTTCTGGTTGGTTCTGGGCAGCTTGCCGCGCTGCCTGGCGAACCGATCTCCAGACCCAATGCCGTCAGGCGGCCGGCGTTCCAGCGCGCGCCGCGCAATCCGCGTCATGACGGCCTTTTCGGAGAAATGGCGCCACATAGTCCTCGGACCATAATCCGGGGCCAGGTTCCGGAACGAAAATCCCAGTGCCCGGTTTTAGACCTGCCGTTTCGCAAGCTCTGTCGTCACGCATCCAGCAGGCAGCAATCATGTCGATCGCTCAGAAATTCACGCAGTTCGCCAACGCGACGGCGCACGCCACCGGCCGACCCCTTACGTTCGTCGGCTGCTGTGCCATCGTCGTCATCTGGGCTGCCTGCGGACCCTTATTCGGCTTCTCCGACACCTGGCAGCTGATCATCAACACCGGCACCACCATCATCACCTTCCTGATGGTGTTTCTGATCCAGAATACCCAGAACCGCGACAGCGCGGCGATCCAGGTGAAGCTCGATGAATTGCTGCGCTCCCACCGTCCGGCCAGTAACGATTTCATCGGGGTCGAACATCTCACCGAGGATGAGCTTGAGGACTTGCGCGCCAAATGCGAGGCGGCCGTGACAGTCGCTCAGCGAAAGGCGGCCAAGAAGGTGGGGTGAATCGGCACGCCTTGCCCAAATGCGCTCCTGCAACGTAAAGTGGCATGACTGCCGCCAGCGGCTGCACCGGCGTGGGCGCCGCAGGTGCCAACTGGCATGCCGGCAGTGGCGAGGCTGGCCACAGTGGAGGGGGCCATGGTGGCGGGGATGGGGGGAGCGGATGTGGGAGCGGAAGCTGATCCCGGCCATGCCTTGTTCCCAGGCCTTGTTCAAAGGCGGCTCCGGGAACAACGGCACAAACTGAATGGACCCTCGGTATTTCTGCGCCCCACCCGGCGTTTTTGCCCATCTCCCATGTCGCGCCTGCGAATTGACCGGCCTCACCGATGGTGTAGGATGCCGACGATAACCTTTGTTAAATCAAGGAATTGGGGTTTCTGAATGAGTGATTCGAAAGGGCTGATGGCGGGAAAGCGCGGCCTTATCATGGGCGTTGCCAATGACCGCTCGATCGCCTGGGGGATTGCCAAGGCGGTGGCGGCGCAGGGCGGGGAACTGGCCTTCACCTATCAGGGCGAGGCGCTGGAGCGCCGCGTAAAGCCGCTGGCCACCTCGATCGGCGCCGACATCGTGGTGCCCTGCGACGTGACCGACGATGCCAGTATCGACGCCACCTTTGCCACGCTGAAAGAGCGTTGGGGCAGCCTCGACTTCGTGGTCCATGCCATTGCCTTTTCCGACAAGGATGAGTTGAAGGGCAAATATGTCGACACGACGCGCGGCAATTTTTCGCGCACGCTGGACATTTCCTGCTTCAGCTTCACGGCCGTCGCCAACCGCGCCAAGGACCTGATGACCAATGGCGGGTCCATGGTCACCCTCACCTATCTCGGCGCCGAGCGGGTGATGC
This sequence comes from Dongia sp. P2_B8, assembly GCF_056404715.1. Taxonomy (NCBI): domain Bacteria; kingdom Pseudomonadati; phylum Pseudomonadota; class Alphaproteobacteria; order Rhodospirillales; family Dongiaceae; genus Dongia; species Dongia sp. P2_B8. The sequence goes on from NZ_JBFUDM010000006.1 coordinate 341,132, forward strand.
CGCATTACAATGTGATGGGTGTCGCCAAGGCGGCGCTCGAATGTTCGGTGCGCTATCTCGCGGCCGATCTGGGCGAACTCGGCATTCGCGTCAATGCGATTTCGGCGGGTCCGATCAAGACGCTGGCTGCATCGGGCATCGGCGATTTCCGGCAGATCCTGCGCTGGAACGAGCTTAATGCGCCACTGGTGCGCAACGTCACCATCGAGGATGTCGGTGGTGCCGGCCTCTATTTCGTTTCCGACCTGTCGCGCGGTGTCACCGGCGAGCTGCATCATGTCGATAGCGGCTATAATGTCGTTGGCATGCTGCGGCCGGAATCGGCGGTGGAACTCACCGAGATGCTGCGCAATTTCTCGAAGACCGATTCCTGAAGGCGGCATCCGTTACATGTCGCATAATTCTTTCGGGCATCTGTTTCGGTTCACCACCTGGGGCGAAAGCCATGGGCCGGCCATCGGCTGCGTGGTCGACGGCACGCCGCCGGGCATAACCATCGAGCCTGCGGAAATCCAGCATTGGCTGGATCGCCGCAAGCCCGGCCAGTCGCGCTTTGTGACGCAGCGGCGCGAGTCGGATACGGTCGAGATCCTCTCCGGCGTGTTCGAGGGCAAGACCACCGGGACACCGATCTCGCTCTTCATCCGCAACGAGGATCAGCGCAGCAAGGATTACAGCAAGATCGCCGATCAGTTCCGCCCGGGCCATGCGGATTACACCTATTGGGCCAAATATCAGGGCATCCGCGATTATCGGGGCGGCGGGCGTTCATCGGCGCGGGAGACGGCCTCGCGGGTCGCGGCCGGAGCAGTCGCGCGCAAGGTGCTGGACCATCTGCTGCCCGCACCGGTCGAGATCCGTGGCGCCCTGGTGCAGATCGGACATCACAAGATCGACCGGCGCGCCTGGGATTGGGACGAGGTCGAGAAGAACCCGTTCTGGTCGCCCGATGCCGCGACGGCTGTCGTGTGGGAGGAATATCTCGATAGCGTTCGCAAGTCCGGCTCATCGATCGGCGCCGTTATCGAAGTGGTGGCAAAGAATGTGCCGGTGGGATTGGGCGCACCGCTTTACGGCAAGCTCGATGCGGATCTTGCATCAGCGATGATGAGCATCAATGCGGTCAAGGGCGTCGAGATCGGCGCCGGTTTCGAGGCAGCGGCCCTGAGCGGCGAAGAGAATGCCGATGAGATGCGCATGAAGGACGGCAAGGTCGCGTTCCTCTCCAACAAGGCCGGCGGCATTCTGGGCGGCATCTCGACCGGGCAGGATGTGGTGGTGCGCTTTGCGGTGAAGCCGACCAGTTCGATCAACACGCCGCGCAAGGGTGTCACCACGCAGGGCGAAGAGGTCGATGTGGCGACCACCGGCCGCCATGACCCATGTGTGGGTATCCGGGCCGTCCCCGTGGGTGAAGCGATGCTGGCGATCGTGCTCGCCGATCATCTGCTGCGGCACCGCGGGCAGATCGGCCAAGGTTAAAGGGACCTGCGTCAGGGCAGACACATTCTTTACCGATTTGGAAACATTTGGTGATTAATTCCTATAAGGAATGTTAACGTGATGCCCGCCGGTGCGCCGGCCTTCCTGATCACGCCATGCTTACCTTTTGGATCCGATGCAAGCAGACAAATCGCGATGGAAAAAGAAGGCTGGCATCGAGTCAGCAGCCCTCCTCAAGCTGGAGACGGAATGGAACGCATGGGCAGTGGCGGATGGCCTGCCGCGGCGCGATCGCTTCGACCCGATGAACTTCCCCGACATCCTGCCGTGGATGATCCTCGCTGAACTGGTCGACCAGCCTAACGAGGCGCGGCCCTATGACATGTATTTCCGCTACATCGGCACCGAGTTCGCGCGCTATTTCAATGCGCAATCGGTGACGCGCATGCTGCTCAGCGACGTGGGCGCGCCCTATACCGAACGCTGGTTCACCGTCGCCGACGCGGTGAAGAAGGCGAAGGCGCCGCGCTACTTCAAGGGCACCCCGTTCGGCACCGGCTATGACTATATCGCGCTGGAGATGCTGGCCTTGCCCTTTGCAAAAGAGGCTGAGAAAGTCGACTTCATCCTATGCAGCTTCGCCCGCACCGAAGAGCTGCTGCTGTGAACGCCAGAGTGCCTTAGAGAACATGCAGGACGAGATGCAGTGGCTGGCCAAAACGGACATCGCGTCACCTGCGCTGCGCGATCTGGAAAAGACGTGGCGCAGCTGGTCGAAGGACGGCGCCCTGCCCTTGCGCGCCAAATTCGATCCGCTCGATTTTGCGACATTGCTGCCCTGGATGCTGTTTGCCGAGATCGTGCCGGCGGCGCCGGAGGTGACCACCATCCCCTATGACATGCTGATCAGATATGTCGGCCGCGAATTTGCCTATTATTTCTCATCGCGCCAGGAACGGCGCCTGCTCAGCGAATTGGAACAGCCCTATCTCGCGCGCTGGTTCTCTGTCTATGACGCGGCACGCCGGGCCCAGGCACCCTGCTATTTCGAGGGCAGTCCGATCGGCACCGGCCATGATTATTTGACCCTGGAAATCCTGGCCTTGCCCTTCGACCGGACAGCGGGCGAGACCGGCTTCGTGCTGTGCACCTTTGCGCGCAAGGAATAGGCGCCGTCAGCGCCGCTTGAACACGGCCACCAGTTCGACATGATGCGACCAGACGAACTGGTCGAGGATGGTGAGTGACGTCAAATCATAGCCACCGTCCAGCAGCAGCCGTGCATCGCGCGCAAAGCTTGCCGGATTGCAGGAGACCGCGATCACTGTCGGCACACGGCTTTTCACCAGCATGCGCGACTGCATTTCGGCACCCGCGCGCGGTGGATCGAACACCACGGCATCGAAGGGTTTCAAATCATTCGGCGGCAGTGGCGACTGGTCGAGATCGCGCGGCAGCGTTTCGATGCGGCCGGACAGCTGCGCGCGATTGGCACCATTGGTGAGGGCCGCGATCGCGGGCTTGGCGCTGTCGATCGCGAGCACGCGCGCCTTCTTGGCCAACGGAAAGCTGAAGGTACCGCTGCCGGCATAAAGATCGGCGATGCGTTTTGCCTTGCCGACACCGGCGACAACGGCTGCCACCAGCGCCGCCTCGCCGGCCGCACTCGGCTGCAGGAAGGCGCCGATGGGCAGATCGACGAGCTGATCGGCAAAACGGATCTGCGGCACACGTTCCATGAAGATAGGTTCGGGCTGGGCGCGGCCATGTTGCCACGCCACCCGCGCAAAATCGGCCGCGCGCGCCACGGCGATGACCGGCTGGCGGCGCGCTTCAGCAAGATTCACATCGGCCAGCACCAGCACGTCGAGGCCGGTCAGCGTCTCGGTCACCTGGATGTCGGCCGCCTGCTTGTTGTGGAGGATTGCGGCAGCGAGTGCGCGGAGATGCGGGATGGCGGCGCGCAAGGGCGGCGTCAGGACCAGGCAATCGTCGAGGGGTACGATGCTGCTGCTCATCGCCTCGTGGAAGCCGAGCGTCAGTTGGTCATTGTCCTTGGTGGCGGCGAAGACCGCGCGCCGGCGCATGCCGGGTTCCGTGGTGACGAGTGTTGCATCCGCCGGCATGGTGATACCGCGCGTCGCCAGGGTTGCCGCGACCTGCGCCTTTTTCCAGGTGCTGTAATCGGGCAGTGCCAGATGCTGCATCTGGCAGCCGCCGCATTGCGTGAAGACCGGGCACGGCGCCACCACGCGGTTCGGGGCGGGCGTCACGATTTCCTTCAGGCGGCCGGCAAAGGCATCCTTGCCCTTGGCGGTGAGGGCGACGCGAACGCGTTCGCCGGGCAACGCATAGGCCACGAACACCTGGGCCCCCTGATAGCGCGCGACGCCGTCGCCCTGCGCGCCCAGCGTATCGATGGTGAGATCGACAGTGTCGGTGATCGTCGGTTGCGGTGCCTTAGCCATCATGCGACACCCTTCCGCGCGGCGATGAGGAATTCCTTGTTGCCTTCGGGGCCGAGGATCGGGCTTTCCGAAATACCGAGCACAGTCCAGCCGGGCAACCCCGCAAACCAGTCATGAATGCGCGCACAGACCTGTTCATGCAAGGCGGGATCGCGCACGACACCCCCCTTGCCGACCAGGGCCGGGCCCACCTCGAATTGCGGCTTGATGAGCGCCACAGCCCAGGCGTCGGCTTTGGTCAGCGCCAGGGCCGCCGGCAGGACCGTCTGCAGGCCGATGAAGCTTGCGTCACACACCACGATATCGAGGGGGTCCGGAATCTGTTCAGCCGTCAGATGGCGGGCATTGGTCTTTTCCAGCACGATCACGCGCGGATCCTGGCGAAGCTTCCAGGCCAGTTGGCCGTGCCCGACATCGACGGCATAGACCTTGGCGGCACCGTTTGTGAGCAGCACATCGGTAAAGCCACCGGTCGAAGCGCCGATATCGGCGGCGATGCGGTCCGTCACCGGCAGGTCGAACACGGCGATGCCGTGGGCGAGCTTCAAGCCACCGCGACTGACCCAGGGATGGTCCTGTCCCTTCAAATTAAGCGGTGCGTCGAGCGGCAATTGGTCGCCGGCCTTGTTGATGCGCTTGGTGTCGCTGTAGACGAGACCAGCCAGGATCAGCGCCTGCGCCTTGGCGCGGGTTTCGACGAGACCCCGGTCCACCAGCAATTTGTCGACACGTTCCTTGGCCATGAGCGTTTATATCACGTCCCGGCGGGTCGGGCGGGAAGATGGCGGCGGGAGATGACGGCAAAACGCAGCAACAGCAGCAGGCCCGACGTCATGAGGCCGATGGCGAGGCCCCACCACACGCCCGGGCCACGCACGTCCAGCACATAGGCCATGGTGATGCCGCCGCCGATGCCGATGACCCAATAGCCAAAGAAGGCGATCAGCATCGGCATCTTGGTGTCCTTGTAGCCACGCAAGGCACCCAGCGCCGACACTTGCAGTCCGTCGAAGAACTGGAAGATGGCGGCGATCGGGAACAAGGTTGCCGCGACCGCAAGTGCCGCCGCGTTGCCGGCATCTTTAAGGTCGAGATAGAAGCCGCTGAGCCAGACCGGCGCCAGCCACATGGTGAGCGCGCCGAACAGCATCCACAACAAAGCGAGCGCGATGGCGAGGATGCCGGCCTGGCGCGCATCCTGCGGCCGCCCGGCACCCAAGGCGTAGCCGACACGCACGGTCCCCGCCTGGCCAAGCGCATAGGGAATCATGAAGGTTATGCTGGTGACATTGAGCACGATATTATGGGCGGCCAATGCGTTGGTGCCGAAGCCGGCCATGGCGGCGGTCGAGCCGAAGAACATGCCGGTCTCGAACAGATAGGCGCCGGCGATGGGTGCGCCGACGATCAGCATTTCCTTGAGCAGCTTGCCGTCGCGCTCCCGGAGATGGGCAAAGATATTGTAGCTGGCAAAGGGTTCGAAGCGCCGCACATAGAAGATGCCCAAGGCCAGCTGCAGCCAGTAAATCACCGTTGTCGCCAGACCGATGGCGGGCACCCCCATGCCGCCCCAGCCGAAGGCGCCGAACATCAGCAGATAGAGAGTGCCGACGAAGACCGGCAGGATGGCAAGGCCGATGAGCGTGATGGCAATCGGCTTCCCCAGCACGGTGATGAAACTGCGCAGGACCTGGAACCACAGGAACGGCAGCACGGACGGCAGCCCCCACCACATCAGATGCTCGATGGCATCGATGTCGAGTTCGAATCCGGGATTATGGGCAGCGAAGATGCGCAGCACCGGACTGACACCCAGCATCACCAGCATGACAGGGAGCGCCAGAATGGTGGCCAGGCGCAGGCCCTGGCGCACGATGCGCAGCAACTCGTCAGGCTTGCCGGCACCGTGGGCGTGGGAGCCCATGGCGGCCACCGAGTAAAGAGCTCCCATGGCAAGGATCTTCGGGACATAGAGGAACTGCGCGCCGAAGCCACCGGCGGCGAAAGCGGCGGCGCCAAGGCGCCCGGCCATGGCATATTCGCTGACGCCCATGGCCATTTCGACCAGCAAGGCGACTGCGATCGGCGCCGCCAGCCAGATGGTGGCGCGGATATCGGCAAAGAGGGGGACCCGGCTACCGGCCGGCGCACCCTCGGGGGAGCCGGCCGGAGCGATCATTGGCTGTTGCGCTCCGTCAGCTCTTTCGGCTGATGACGAATTCCGTCATCCAGCGCAGGGGATCGGCCTTGTGGCCGAAAATGTCGAGATGGCCATTGGCCTGGTCGCCCAGCATCCGCGCCTGCTGGCGCGCACGCTCCAGCCCCAGGATCGAGACGAAGGTGGCCTTGCCGGCCGCGGCATCGGCGCCGGTCGGCTTGCCGGTTTCGGCGGCATCGCCTTCCGCATCCAGAAGATCGTCGACGATCTGGAAGGCGAGGCCCAGATCATGGGCGTAATTGATCAACGCGTGACGCTGTTCCTTGGAGGCGTGGCCCAGAATGGCGCCGGCTTCGCAGGAGAAGGCAATGATGGCGCCCGTCTTGAGGCGCTGCAGATGGGTGATGGCGCCGATATCGAGCTGCAGGTTTTCAGAAGCCAGGTCGATCATCTGCCCGCCAACCATGCCGGCGGCACCACCCGATGTAGCGAGCGCATAACAAAGCTCGGCGCGCACGCCGCCGTCGGGATGGGTGTCGGGATGGGCCAGCACCTCGAACGCCATGGTGAGCAGCCCGTCACCGGCCAGGATCGCCGTTGCTTCATCGAACTGCTTGTGGGCCGTGGGCTTGCCGCGGCGCAGGTCGCTGTCATCCATGGCAGGGAGATCGTCATGCACCAGGCTGTAGCAATGCAGCATCTCGATGGCTGCCGCTGCCCGCAACGCGTAATCGCCATGCACATTGAAGATGGCGGCGCTGTTGATCAGCAGATAGGGACGGATGCGCTTGCCGCCGACCATGGTCGCATAGCGCATCGCCTCATAGACCCGGGCTTCGGCACCGCTCACCGGCTGGATGAGTTCGTCGAGCTTGCGATTGACCGAAAGGGCGGCGTCGTTCAGGGCGTTCTCGATAGACACTAGAACCTCAAAATAAACGGGATGCTGGACGGATATGATCTGGCGATGGTGGAGATTCGGCGATTTGGCGATGTTGGGGTCTCAGTCGATGTTGGCAGGCACCGCCTGAGGCTTGCCATCGGCCCCCAGCACGATCTTTTCGACCTTGAGCTGGGCTTCCTTGAGCTTGGCTTCGCAATGCTGCTTGAGGGCGGCGCCCCGCTCATAGGCGTTGATCGCCTCGTCGAGCTTGTTGTCGCCCCGCTCCAGGCGCTTTACCAGCTCCTGCAACTCGGCCAACGCTTCTTCGAAACTCATTCCAGCAATATCTGCGGGCAGCTTGGCGCCACCCGATTTACTGTCTGCCATTGCCTGCCCCAACACTCTGCCCAGGTAAGATTTCTGTAACGAGCGGCATGCGATAGGAGAGCTGCCGTCCATCAAAAATGGCGCAGGCGCGGCCTTCTGTCGCAAGGCAGCCGCGCCGGCGCCGATGGCGGGCATTCTACTGACCGACCCAGCCTGGGACAATAGGCGGGAATTGTTCTGTTTCAGCAGGTTGGCAATATGGTCCCGGCGAATCGCCACCCTAGACGATGGTAGGGGCCCGACTTGCGATGATTGCAATTTGCGCCCCGATCTTGCCAAATGCCCGCTACAGGGAAATTTGACCCAAGAAAATGACACCGACCGACAGCACAGCTACATCAACCGCAAATACGGCCTCGCGCCCTCGTCCCGCCGGCCTTTTCCGCCGTGCCAACCGCTTCATCCGCTATCGCCTGGTGACACCATTGCTGCGTGCGCGGCATCCGGCCGAATATTCCGCCCGCAGCGTGCTGGTCGGGGTGGTCTGTGGCCTGATGCCGATCATCGGCCAATCGACCGTGGTGCTGGCCGTCTGGCTCATTGCCCGACGCTTCAACTGGGGCTTCAACGTCGTCATCGCGGCCCTGTGGACCTTCATCAGCAACCCGCTCACCACGCCCTTCATGTTCTATGGCTTCTACGTCACCGGCCAGGTGATGATGGGTCATTGGAACGATCTTTCCGGCTTCGACCGCTTCGTGTCGCTGTCACGGGACCTGGTCAATGACGAGCTTGGCCTCTGGGACCAGGTCAAGCTGATCTCGCGCCTCCTCTTCCTCGATTGGGCGCTCGCCATGTGGGTGGGCTTCATTCCCTGGGGCGCGCTGTGCGGCTGGCTCGGCTATCGCTGGAGCCTCAAAGCCATCCACGCCTATCGCCACGTCCGCGAAAAACGCATCCAGCGGAGACGCGACGAACTGGCCGCGATCGACGCGCTGAAGGCTTAGCGGATCCATATGCTTCGATCTGTTCCCTCTCCCTTTAGGGGGAGGGTTAGGGTGGGGGCATAAGCGATGGCTGGTGCAAAGCAAGACTGAAACCGCCCCCACCCCGGCCCTCCCCCTAAAGGGAGAGGGAGAAGGAGCAGGCCTCACGCCTTCTGCAACCCTGCTACATGGGCGGCGGTGGATTCGGCCAGGGCGTTGAGGTCGTAGCCGCCTTCCAAGGTCGAGACGATGCGGCCGTCGCAGATGGCAGCGGCCAGCGCCACGAGTTCGTCGGTGACCCAGGCGTAATCCTCGGTCTCGAATTCCAGGCTGGCCAGCGGGTCGGCGCGGTGGGCGTCGAAGCCGGCGGAGATCAGCAGCAGGTCGGGTTTGAACTTTTCGATGGCCGGCAGGATGGTTTCCTCGACCGCATCGCGGAACTCTTCCGAGCCGGCATAGGGTGGCAGCGGCGCGTTGACGATGTTGCCGACACCCTTCTCATGCTTGGCGCCGGTGCCGGGATAAAGCGGCATCTGATGCGTCGAGGCATAGAGCACACGCGGATCTCCGGCGAAGATGTGCTGTGTGCCGTTGCCGTGATGGACGTCGAAATCGAACACAGCGACGCGCTTGAGGCCGAAGGCGTCGAGCGCCTCGGCAGCGCCCACCGCGATATTGTTGAAAATGCAGAAACCCATGGCAAGGTCGCGCTCGGCATGATGGCCCGGCGGGCGCACGGCGCAGAAGGCGTTCTTGAGTTCGCCCTTGATCACCGCGGCCACCGCCGCCGTAACAGCACCGGCAGCGCGCAAGGCGGCTTCACCGGAACCTGGCGAGAGGACAGTGTCGCCATCCAGCTCGCCCCGCCCGACCGACGGGATGGCGGCGAAGACTTCGTCGATATAGGCGCGGGTGTGGACGCGTGCCAGCTGGTCGCGGCTGGCCTGCGGTGCTTCGCGCCGGTCGAGGGCGGCATAGATGGGATCGTCGATCAGGCGCAGGATGGCGGCGAGGCGCTGCACACGCTCTGGGTGGCCCGGACCCGTATCATGTTCCAGGCACGCCGCATGCGTGTAGAAGCCGGTCGTCATGGAGTCCCGCTAGCAAGGCGCTGCAGGCGATAGAGCGCGCCCGCATCGGCAACCAGCAGCGAACCATCGGTCGCCGGCAGATAGAGGGCGAACAGACGGCCAAGACAGAATCCGGCGATGCCGTCCTTGCCATCCTTGCTGGCAGCATCGGCTTTTGCGATGAGGGCCTGCTCGTCGGCATCGAGCGGCCGGCCGCGCGCTTCGGTGAGGGGCTGCAGGGTCGGGCCGGCACAACCGGCGCCATTCAGCGACGCCAGCGAATGCCGGTCGAGGCGGATGAGGCGACCCTTCTGGTCGGGCTTGGTCAAGGCCGGGTCGGCAGCCGTGATCACTTCGGCGATCTGCCACAGGCCGGTCAGCAGGCGCGCGGGATCGGCTTCAGCCTGCTTCTGCGCCGGGTCCGACAATTGCGCAAAGCGCGCACGGTAGAGATCGGTGAGGCAGGTGAGACCTTCGGCACTCACGTCAGCAACATCGTCATCGGCACCGGGCATGATGCCGCAGGCGGGGCCGCGCTGTGCGGCCCAATCGCGCTGTTCGCGGCGCAGGGTTTCGGCATCACTGGAATGGCTGAGCGCTTCGGCATAAGACGCAGCCATGTCGGCATCGAGCGATGCGAGACTCGGATTGTTGCAGATCGCATGTTCGACCGGGGTCGCGGCTTTGGTGCAATCGAAGCTCGGCTGCGCATCCTGCGCCAATGCGGGAGCAGCAAGCAGCAAGGTGACAGCGGCAGCAATGAAAACGGAACGGCGCATCAAACGGTACCCTTCTTCAAACCGGCGATGAGCAGCATGAGCCATCCGAGAACAAGGAGACTGCCGCCAACGGGGGTAATGTAAACAGACCAATGAGGCCCGTCCCCCTGGGCTGAAGGCAGGAGGGCCAATAGATATAGACTACCCGAAAATAGCAGCGCGCCAAGGGCGAAGGCGAGGCCGGAGATTGTGACAAGACGCACAGATTGTCGCCCAGGCTGCCGCACCGTCAGCGCGGCGATGCCAAGCAGCGCCACTGCATGCCACAGCTGGTAGGCGCTGCCGGTCTTGACCCATTCGATGGCCGCCGGCGCCAATGTCGCCTCTGCACCATGCGCGCTCCAGGCGCCGAGCGCCACCGCCATGACCCCATGAAATCCTGCCGCCGCCAACCAGTTGCTCATGCGTCACCTACTTGTTCCAGCCAAATACCTACAGAATGCAGGCATTTGAAGAACTATCGCATGACGCGCGGGATATGGCATCATTCCTGCCTGCGACCAGATGCCCATCCCGTTTCATCGGATTTCCCGCAACCCAGATTCCCCATAACGCAGAGTGGCCATTCCGATCATGAGCGAGCAAGATATCGTCAGTGCCAAGGACGGCGCGATCCGCCGCCTGACCCTCAACCGCCCGCAGCGGCTCAACGCGCTGACGCGCAGTCTGCTGGGCGATCTCTCCGATGCCCTGGCCGACATCGCCGCCGACGATGAGGCGCGTGTGCTGATCATCACCGGCGCGGGGCGTGGCTTCTGCGCTGGCCAGGACCTCACCGACAAGGGTGCGGTCGAGGATGGCCGCGTCTGCCGCGACACGGTCGAGCGCTATTATAATCCGGTGGTGCGACAGATCCGCAGCCTCGACCTGCCGGTGGTGGCTGCGGTGAATGGGATCGCTGCCGGTGCCGGCATGTCCCTGGCGCTGGCCGCCGACATCACGGTTGCGACCGAAAGTGCCATGTTCGATCTCGCTTTCGCCCGCATCGGGCTCATCCCTGATGCCGGTGGCACCTATATCCTGCAGCGGCTGCTCGGCCCGGCCCGAGCCATGGGTCTTGCCATGCTGGGCGAGAAGCTGACGGCAAAGTCCGCCGAGGATCTCGGCCTCATCTGGCGCGCTATTCCCGATGCGGACTTTACGACGGAAGTCGATGCGCTGGCAGCGCGCCTTGCAACCTCCCCCACCCGTGCGCTGGCGCTGATGAAGAAGGCCTTCAATGCCGGCGGCCATCACAGTTTGGAACAGCAATTGGCGCTGGAAGCGGAACTGCAATCGCAAGCCGCCGACAGCGAGGATTTCCAGGAAGGGCTGGCTGCGTTCCTTGCCAAGCGGCGCCCGACATTCAAAGGACTCTGACATGTTTCCCATCGCCGACCGCTGGTTTGAGACGAAGCGCATCAGTGACGACATCACGCTGTTGTGGGAGCCGCACGTCATTCCGCTCATGCGGTGCAATATCTGGCATGTGCGCGGGCGCGACCGTGATCTTGTCGTCGATACCGGCATGGGCATCGCCAGCTTGACCGAGGCCGCGAAGCATTTGTTCGGCAAGAAGGTAACGGCGGTGGCGACGCATACCCATGCCGATCATATCGGCAGCCATCATGAATTCGAACACACGCTGGTGCATAAGGCGGAAGCCGACAATCTCGGCAAGCCGACCGAGGATGGCACGCTGCTTTATTCGGATTTCAGCCAGGAAGAGCTGCTGATGATCCGGGTCGCTGGCTACCAGATCGACAGCGACCTCATTACCGCCATTCCGCATAAAGACTATGATTTGCGGAGCTACAAGGTGCATCCGGCCAAGGTGACCGAGATCGTCGAGGAAGGCGATATCGTGGAGACCGGCGACCGGCGCTTTGAAGTGCTGCATCTCCCGGGCCATTCGCCAGGATCGATGGGCCTGTGGGAGAAAGCGACCGGCACGCTCTTTTCCGGCGATGCGCTCTATGACGGACCGCTGCTCGACGAGCTCGGACATTCCGATATTCCAGCCTATGTCCGCACGATGAAGCGCCTGCGGGAGCTGCCGGTCAATGTGGTCCATGCCGGCCATGATCCAAGCTTCGGCCGCGAGCGGCTGGTGGAACTGTGCGACGCGTATTTGAAGAAGCGGGCGTAATCATGCGTCTGCAGCAGCGCCGATGATCGCATGAGGGGAGTGCGTACGATGGAGCAAGCCGACGACCGGCGAACAAGGACCGTCAAGGAATTTCTGCTTGTCTTCGTTCTATATTTTGGTGCGTTTTCTGGCCTGGGCAGAGATTTTCTTTGGTATGCGGTAGCTGCACTTGTCGCAGCACTGCTTGTACACGCAACGCGCTATGCGAAAGAGCCATATTGCTATGTGTTGCGAACACTCATCTTGGTCCTGGCGCTCGTCATAATTAATGTGAACATCCCGGTCGCCCCTGTGCCGGCCAATGCCGCGTTAGTCGGTATTGCGATTTTTACCGGCTATCTTGGCTTCAGGTCCAAAATTCTGGCAGAAAATAAGCTCACGCCAAGATCGAGCGGCGATCGGCCGTAGCCTTTTGGAGCAGTTCCCTACCCCTTGCCCACGGCCGCGATCCAGGCGGCGATGCGTTCGTCGCACAGCACGACTTCGCGGCGGTCGGGGTTGAAGAAGGCGTTGGGGCCGCCGCATTCGGTGACCAGCAGCATGCGCGCATAGGGGAGCGCCAGTTCCGCATTGAGCTGTTCGGCGAGACTGTCATAGAGGCCGTTGCCACGTAGGGATTCGGCGATCGCCTCGTTGGCAGCGTCGATCACCGGGGCGATCTCGACATAGAGCGGACCGGAATCCTTAGGTGGCGTAAGGCCAGGCCCACGGCGATAGGGAGCAAGGCGCCCGTTCCAGATGGCAGCCGATTTGGCCTCGGCCTTGGCGCAGTCGGCCGCTGCCTTGGCATCGATTCCCAAGGTCGAGCCCAAGGCGGCATGGGCCACCGGATCGGCGCCGATCAACTGGCAGGCAAGGAGCTTGGCGAATTTGGGCGCCAGCGGCGTTTCCTTGGCCGGATCCAGGGTGGCGGCGAAGGCGAGGAAAGCATCCAGCGCCTTGCCCAGATCGACCTCGCCCGCGGGTGGCGGGTCGGTGAGGCCGGTGAGCAGCATGAGCTGCACCGCGCCGATGATGGCGTCTTCCGATTCCGCCGCGGCAGCGCCGCTTTCGGACGTACTTTGCGCATCCGGCAGCAGGGAAGCGGCCACGCTGATGTGGAATTCCGCCACCAGGGCCCCCAGCACGACATCATCGTTGATGTCGGTGGCATGGGCAGCGGTGGCTGCCCAAAGTGCTGCTGTCGCCCCGGTCATGACCGCTACACATTGCCGCGCCCGCATGAATCTGTCCGCAATTCCGTGTCGTTATGGTTGCAGCATGGCATGATTTGCCTTCGGAATGCACGTCCCACGCCACAATATCGCCATGCCGCCCCAGCATATAGCCAGGCAAGGACAGACTGCGTTATGGAGAGCCGGAGATTCCGGCCCCAAAGAGATAAAGTGGGTGGGACAGTGCCAGAAGATTACATGACCGATATCGCTTCCCCCGACATGGACGAGCCGGCGGCACCAGCGGGGCCGCCGAAGAATGCCTTTCTGCGCGGCCTCCATGTCGGGCTGGCACTGGGTGGTGTCACACTGGTGATCGTCACCTTTCTGCCGCTGCTGCACCCGTTCTGGCCGCTGGCGTCGGTGGCCGAGCATTTTGCTTTTCAGGTCCTGATGGGTGCTGCGGCGCTCGGCATCGTGGCGGCCCTGCTGCGCCGTTGGCGCTGGCTGGGTGTCGTCGGAGGTGTCGCTTTCATCCAGCTATGGACCATCCATCCCTATTGGCCAGGCTTCGTCACGGGTTTCGTCACCGGCCATAAGGCGGCGCAAGCCAGCCCAGCCGCATCAGAAACGGGCACGCTGAAAGTCATCTCGCTCAATGTTCATCACCGCGGCAAATCCTACGATGCCGTGCGCCAGTATCTCAGCAATAGCGGTGCCGATATCATCGGCCTGGTGGAGATGTCGCGGATCTGGAAGGTGGAACTGGCCCCGCTCGATGCGATCTATCCCTATCGCATCGACTGCATCGATGCCGACGAGGTCTGCGAGGAGATGCTGCTCTCGAAATATCCCTTCCAGCGCGGTGCTGCCGCGCGCGTCGGTGGGGCCATGCCTGTTCTGGCCTGGGGCGAGGTCGTCCCGCCTGGTGGCAGCAAGCCGCTTACCTTTGCCGTGAGCCATGTCGCCTGGCCGCTGATGAACGCAGCCCCAATCGAACTCGCCGGCAATGCCTTTCGCACGTCGCTGCCGCACGGCCTGCCGCGCCTCGCCCAGGCCGAGCAGGTCGAGAATCTCGCTGCCGGCTTGCATGCACTTGGCCCCAATCTGGTGCTGATGGGAGATTTCAACGCGGCGCCCTGGAGCCGCATCCAGCAATATCTCCGCCAGCAAAGCGGGCTCGACAATCAGGGCTTCCTCGTTCCCTCCTGGCCGGCCTGGGGGCCGGCCCTCATCCACCTGCCCATCGATCACGTCATGACGCGCGGGTCGCCGCGCCTGGTTTCCTTTGAGGCCGGTCCCGATGTCGGCTCCGACCATCTGCCGGTCGAAGCCATTCTGGCGCTGACAACAGAATGAGGCGACGGCGACCCGGCCCCATGTTCCTGTTGGGCCCGTGGCTGGTGCTGGCGCTGGCTGTCCTGCTGGCGCCATTGTCTTTGCATTTGGTGGTGATCGATGGCTTCCGCCTGCCGCTGCTGCTCATGGGGATTGTCCTGCTGGCCGCCCTGCTGTGGCAGCGGCACTGGCGCAGCGGCATCGTCCTGGTGATCTTTTCGCTGGCGTTGCTGACACCGTGGCTGGCCAGTGGGCAGGCACCGATCGCCGGCGACATGCGGCAGATCAAACTTATCGTGCTGCCCAGTTCCGACCCCAAGGCGCTGGCCTATGCGGTGGCCGAGAAACCCGACCTCATCTTCATTCCCGATTTCAGCGACGATACCGATGTGGCGCTGGGCTGGCAGCAGGAGATCATGCCAGATCCGGCGGTGCGCCCGAAGACGGCGGCCATTCTGCCGGAACTGAAATCCGATTACCGGCCGTGGATCCTCAAGACATCCGACGGCATGGGCATTTTCGTCCGCGCCGGGTTGGTGACCACGGTTGACGATCTCCGCGTGCGGCAGGCACGACCGGGTTCCTATGCGCTGGTGCTCGATGCCAAGCTCGCCGGCACCGATCTTACCCTTGCCATGGTGCATTTGCCCCGGCCCTTTCCGATGGCCGGATTCGGCCGTCAGGTGCGGCTGGTCGAACGGCTGAGCGGGGAGCTTGCCGAGATTCCGCGACCGATCATCCTCGCCGGCGATTTCAATGCCCTGCCCTGGTCAGGCGCCCTCACAAGTCTGTCCAGCGCGATGTCCGCTGCCGGCGCGCAATGGACCGGCACCTTTCCGGCCTGGTCGCCGGTGAAACTGCCGATCGACCAGGTGCGGGTGAGCGGTGGGCTGCAGATCGTCTCGCTGGCGGCCGGGCCGTTCGTGGGCTCGATCCATCTGCCTTTGGTGGCCACCATCGCCCTGCCGCCGCGCTGAGCGCGCCCTGCCCCCGCGCTCAGCGCGCCCTGTCACTGTGCTGAGCACCCCGCATAGCGGCTATGAGCCCTTTCGCGCTTGCGGCAGGAGGGCGGAATCCCTAGTCTCCGGCGGCTTTTCTTTATCATTCCGCCCGAGAGAGACGATGACCGACGACCGTACCTATGCCCAAGCTGCGCGTGCCTGGCCGTTCGAAGAAGCTAAGAAGCTGGTCGAACGCTATAAATCCGCGCCGCCGAAAAAGGGCTATGTGCTGTTCGAGACCGGCTATGGTCCTTCTGGCCTGCCACATATTGGTACGTTCGGCGAGGTGGTGCGCACCACCATGGTGCGCCAGGCATTCCAGCGCCTCTCGGATATTCCGACACGCCTGTTCGCCTTTTCCGACGATATGGACGGACTCCGCAAGGTGCCGACCAATGTGCCGAACCAGGAAATGCTGGCCGAGCATCTGGGCAAGCGCCTGACGCTGGTGCCCGATCCCTTCGGCACCCATGAGAGCTTCGGGCATCACAATAACGCCATGCTCCGGGGCTTCCTCGACGGATTCGGTTTCGAATATGAATTCCAATCCTCAACCGATTGGTACATGTCTGGCCGTTTCGATCAGGGGCTCCTCGATGTGCTGCGCCATTATGAACAGGTGCAGGAAATCATGCTGCCGTCCTTGCGCGAAGAGCGCGCGGCCAGCTATTCGCCCTTCCTGCCCGTGTGCCAGAAGACCGGCCGCGTGCTGCAGGTGCCGATCCTCGAGACCAATGCCGCGGCCGGCACCATCGTCTATCAGGACGAGGATGGCACGAAGGTCGAAACGCCGGTCACCGGCGGGCGCTGCAAGCTGCAATGGAAACCCGATTGGGCGATGCGCTGGCATGTGATGAATGTGGATTATGAAATGTCGGGAAAGGATCTCATTCCCTCAGTGCAGCTCGCTAACAAGATCTGCCGGGAATTGGGGTCGCCCCCGCCGGACGGATTCAACTACGAGCTGTTCCTCGACGACAAAGGCCAGAAGATCTCTAAGTCGAAGGGCAATGGCCTGTCGGTCGAAGAGTGGCTGGAATATGCGCCGCCCGAGAGCCTGGCCTTGTTCATGTATCAGAAGCCGCGCGCTGCGAAGCGCCTCTATTTCGACGTAATCCCGCGGGCGGTTGACGATTATTTGACCTTCGTCGAGAAGTTTGAATCCGAGCCCGCCGCACAGAAGCTCGAGAACCCGGCCTGGCATATCCATAACGGCAAGCCGCCGGTGACCGGCAACGGTATTCCCCGCAATGCCTTGTCCTTTGGCATCCTACTCAATCTCGCCTCGGTCGCCAATGCCGAGACCAAGGATACGCTGTGGGGGTTCGTCAGCCGCTATCTGCCGCAGGCCAACCCGCAGTCGGCGCCCTTCCTCGACAAGATGGTGGGATATGCGATCAACTATTATCGCGACCATGTGAAGCCGCATAAGAAGTACAAGACGCCCGACGAGATGGAGCGCACGGCGCTGAGCGATCTGCTGGCGGCGCTGGAAGCGGCACCGGAATCGGCCACCGCCGAGGATCTCCAGAACATCGTCTTCGAGATCGGCAAGAAGCATCCCTTCCCGGAACTCCGCGCCTGGTTCAAATCGCTTTATGAGACGCTGCTGGGCCAGGAGACAGGCCCGCGCATGGGATCGTTCTTTGCGCTCTATGGCCGCAAGGAATCGGCCGCCCTCATCCGCAAAGCGCTCGACGGCACCGTCGCCGCATGACCGACAAAGCAGCAAAACCCGGCATGAAACCGCAACCGATGACGGCAGCGGTGCATGCCGGCCTTGCTGTCGATGCGGTGACCGGGGCGATTGCGCCCAACATCAGCATGTCGGTCAACAACGCGTTCCGTCCCGGCGATGGCGCGTTTTCGGCGGCGGAAGCCGGCGACCTTGTCGATCTGCCCTATCTCTATGCGCGCTGGACCAATCCGACCGTGCGGCAATTGGAGCAGCGCATGGCGGCACTCGAGAATGCCGAGGAAGCCATGGCGACGGCGACCGGTGTTGCTGCCATCGCCGCCTTGTTCCTGGGCACGCTGAAATCCGGCGATCACCTCATCATCAGCGATGTCTGCTATGCCGGTGCGCGCGAAATGGCCGACCGGCTGCTGTCCGGCTTCGGTATTGCGGTGAGTGCCGTCAATCTTGCCGATCTTGCCGCCGTGCGCGCCGCCCTGCGGCCCAATACGCGCCTCATCCATGCTGAGACACCGTGCAACCCGCTGCTGCGCCTCACCGATCTTGCTGAGCTCGCCAAGATCGCCCAAGTCCATGGCGCACTGGTCTCCGTTGATTCCACCGTGGCGACACCGGTCGCCACCCGGCCGCTTGATCTCGGTGTCGATTTCGTCATTCATTCGCTGACCAAGTTCATCAACGGCCATGGTGATGCCCTGGGCGGGATTCTCTGCGGCCGCAAGGCGGATCTTGCGCGCATCCGGTCGCTGGCCGGCGTCTATCTGGGTGCCGCGATGAGCGCCAGCAATGCCTGGCTGATCCTGCGCGGCATGGACACCCTGTTCCCACGCATGGCGCAGGTGGGTGCCACGGCGCAGAAGATCGCCGAATATCTGACCACGCATCCCAAGGTGATCGGCGTGAGCTATCCGGGATTGGCCACACATCCGCAGGCAGAGCTTGCGCGCCGGCAGATGAATTTCTTCGGTGGCCTCGTCTCGTTCCAGACCAAGGAACCCAAACAGCTGGCTGCTTTGATGCCGGACCGGCTGCGCTATATCCACTACGCCTTCTCGCTGGGCCACCAGCGCAGCATCATCGTCTATCTCGACACGGCGGAAATGATGGCATCGACCTTCAAGCTCGACGGCGCCGCTGCCGCCGATTACCGCCGCTATGCCGGCGAAGGTGTCTTCCGCCTCTCGGTCGGGCTGGAAGCGCCGGAAGACCTCATCGCCGATCTCGAGCGGGCGTTGGATGGGGTCGTGTGAAGCACATCTCCCTCTCCCTTTAGGGGGAGGGTAGGGTGGGGGCATGGGCGATAAATTTGTGAGAACGAGACTGACGTGGGGGGCGCCC